>JBBRNW010000001.1:0-339747 GCA_038230015.1 Hyphomicrobiales bacterium
AGACCCGTCAGCAAGTGCAGAAAGCGAAAGGCCGATGCGCGGTTATGATTGATCCTGGACAGTTAAAACCCCGGAATGAAAATGCGGTGCGCGCAAATTCATGCACGACCAAGCTTTTGCGAAGCTAACTTTTCAAACCTGGAGCGGTATTTGAGGGAAAGCAGTCAAATTCTTGACGTCAACTGTCCCCTCAAGGCGGGATGGTACCACCACCCCGGCTCGAACGGGGGACCTCTAGATCCACAATCTAGCGCTCTAACCAACTGAGCTATGGCGGCACAAGGCCTCGTCCTAGCCCCACCACGCCAAAATTTCAACAGGCAATCAAAAACCACGAAGTTTTATTTACTTTGCCTAACGAAAGCTTAACGAATGGTGGACGGCATGCTTAAAAATTGATTAGTTTAGTATGGACTTACAGGAAAGATTTAGATTTTGGCCCAATCGCCGCTGCCAACGCTTGAAGACCTTCGCACCGCCAAAGGCGGAGCCTGGCTGTGGGACGGCGGGCGTGGGCGCATTGTGTGGGCCAATGCTGCAGGCATTGCCCTGTTTGATTGCCAATCTGTATTTGATCTTATTGACCGGCCTTTCGATGCCCGTGAAGAGGGTGTTAAAGCCGTAGCAGAACTTACGCAGACTTTGGAACGCAGCGAAGTGCGCCAGGTTCTGCTGCATTTTCCGTCGGCGGGATTGGTGGCACCCCTGTCTTGCCAGTGTAACATTCACAGCCTGGCGGACGGCAGGCCAGGCCTTCTGGTGGTGCAGATTGGCGCTGAGTTGCCAAAGGCGGAGCCAACAGCCGAGGCGGCGCTGGCGGCCTTCAGTCAAATGCCATTTGCAGCTGCCTTCATTTCAGACACAGGTGAAATCTTGAGCAGAAATGCTGCGGCTCAAAGCATGTTTGCAGCTCCAGATTTAATGACACTTCTGACGACAGCTGATCGTGCTGAAACCTGCTTGCAGCGCTTGCAAGCCACGAACCTTACGAGCAGCGTTGAAACAATAACCAGTGCCATGGGCCTTCGCGAAGCAAGGCTCACATTGCAAAGGTTGAATTCTGACGCCCTGCCGTTTGCGTTCTTGCTGCTGGAGGATGTGACAGAGCGGCGGAAACTGGAACGTGAAATGGTTTTGGTCCCTACCCCTGTTCAGCTCCCTTCGAACAGCGATGGTATAGCCTTTGAAGCTCTTGCCCGCACTTTGAAAGACACCATTCAAAAAGATTCACAGGCGCAGAAAACACCAGAGGCTAAAGTGCCCCCCTTGGCACCGCAGCAAAAAACCGTTGCTGATGTCATTCCGCTCACCATTACCCGGGCGTTGGAGCAAACGGGTACTGCACTTGCCATTCGTAAAAATGGCAGCCCTGCCTATGTCAGCCCAAAAGCGGTCGAGCTGTTTGGCTTCAATGAAGCAGCACCGCTTTTGGCCGACACGGTTTTTTGGGACAGTCTTGAAAGCCTGAGTGTTACTCAAAGTGAAGCGCCCCTCAATTTTTCAAATCGTCAACCCGTAACAGTGAAAGTGGAGGTCAGCACCATTCCCTGGCTTTCCGGACCGGCACGACAATATATTTTTGGATCAATCAAAGCAGAGCCCGTCCCGAGTATTGAGCCGCCGTCTGTTCCCAACGTGCAGCACGCTCGTGTTGATGAGGATTTGAAAAGTATTCTTGATATTGCCTCCGATGGAATTTTAACGCTTGACCGCGACGGAAAAATCTTGAGTTTCAGTGCGGGCGCTGAAGCCATATTTGGTTACCGCATTGCCGAGGTGCTGGAAACACCGCTGCTGGACTTGCTGGCCCCTGAAAGCCACAAGCTGTTCAAAGATTATTTGACGGGTCTTGAAAGTCCGGGGCTTGCGGCAGTTTTTAACGATGGCCGCGAGATGACAGCCATTGTCAAGCAGGGCGGCACTGTTCCGCTGTTCCTTACGCTTGGCCGCCTGCAATCCTCAAATCCGCGGGCCGCTTATGCTGCCGTGTTACGGGATATTACCAGCTGGAAGCGCACAGAACGGGAGTTGCGCGAAGCCAAGGATTCGGCTGAAGAGGCAAGCCGGCAAAAATCTGAATTTCTGGCCCGCATCAGCCATGAACTCAGAACGCCACTCAATGCCATCATTGGATTTTCAGAGGTGATGCGTCTTGGCCAGTTTGGCGATATCAAGAATGAAAAATACCGGGGCTATGTCAACGATATTCATGCCAGTGGCGGATATTTGTTATCGCTGATCAATGATCTGCTCGACCTCTCAAAAATCGAAGCCGGGAAAATGGAATTGAACTTTACGGCAGTCAGCGTGGCGGACGCGACAGAACATGCCATGCGGTTGTTGCAGGATACAGCCACACGCGGGCGGGTTTTGGTGCGACGCTCGTTTGCGGAAAAACTGCCGCGCGTGGTGGCAGACCTGCGCGCGCTGCGGCAAGTGATGCTGAACCTCATGTCCAATGCCATCAAATATACCGATCCCGGGGGTCAGGTGATCGTTTCTGCGCAGTTGACCCAAAAAGGTGAGTTGGCACTCAGCATCAAGGATACCGGAATTGGGATGAGCGAGGCGCAAATCAAGGATGCGCTGGAGCCCTTCAAGCGCATTGAAACCCTCGGTCGAGAAACGCAAGGTACGGGTCTTGGCTTGTCTCTGACCAAGGCTTTGGTGGAAGCCAACCGTGCACGCTTTGACATCAGCAGTGAAACTGGCCGCGGCACCTTGATTGAAATCATTTTTCCAACCACCCGCGTTCTGGCTGAATGACGCGCCACGAAACTGCCGTAAGTCAGGTTATAAACCTCGGTCATGACACGCATATTTAGTCGTTTTGGTTTGGTTATAGTGGTGCTGTTGATTGTGGCAGGGGCCTGGCTTGCCTATATCCCGATTTTGAACGCAGGGCGCATTCACGCCGCAATCGAAAAACGCACCGGGCGCACGCTCAACGTTGCAGGTGGTGCCGGCTATGTCCTTTCGCCTGAGTTTGGTATTGGCCTTCATGATGTGAGCCTGGGCGGTTCTGGCGCTTTGGCGGAGCCTGTGGTCAAGGCAAATACTCTTATTTTGCCAGCTGGTATTTGGCAGGTGCTGACAGGGCAAAGCTCTGGTGACCGCATTATTCTCGATGGCGCCGATATCAATGTGGTGTTGAGTGCCGACGGGCGATCAAACGTTTGGGCCGACGAGGACGCTTCCACTGCAAAAACCGATGCCCAGGCAGCAGAAGCAAAGTCCTTCAGCGTGACACTTTATGATGGTCACTTTCGCTATCATGATGAGCGCAGCAAATCTGGATTT
This sequence comes from Hyphomicrobiales bacterium, assembly GCA_038230015.1. Classification (GTDB taxonomy): domain Bacteria; phylum Pseudomonadota; class Alphaproteobacteria; order Rhizobiales; family Aestuariivirgaceae; genus Aestuariivirga. Next base: position 3,301 of record JBBRNW010000001.1, read on the forward strand.
GAAGTGAAGCAAATTTCTGGAGATACAAAATTTGGTGGTGATGGCTCCGTTGCTTCTGCCGGGTCTGGCGTGGTGAGGGACCAGTTTGTAAATTTTCAGCTGAACCTTGCGTCCTTGCGGCGTGGCCTTGCGGAGGGGTCTCCGTTTGATTTCAATATGGACGGGGTTGCCAGCACATTTGCATTTACCGGGCGTTTGGCCACGGGCAGCAAACTTAATTTGGCAGGCCAGGCAGATGTGGGCACAACCGATTTGCCAAGATTTTTGCGCTGGATTGGCATGCCCTTGAAAGGTCTTGATCAGGCCAAGATGTTTTCGCTGTCTGGCGGTGTTGATGTAAGTGAGACTGGTTTTCAAATGAAGGACACACGCATCAAGCTTGCGTCCATGACTGGGAAAGGCGATGTGGACTTTGAAACGTCAGCCCCAAGACCTCTCTTAAAAGCCAATCTGGGTTTTGACAAGGTTGATCTCAATCTTTATCAAAATGTGAAAGGCGAAAGTACCACGGCACTTTCCAGCTGGGGCGAAAAACCCATTGAACTTTTTGATCTTGATGCGGTGGATGCTCAAGTTTCACTTTCAACCAACGCCGTCATCTACAATACTTTGAAGACAGGCCCTGCCACTTTGACTGCCAGTCTTAGAAACCGGGTTCTGCAAGCCTCTCTGAAAAGTGGGGCCCTAGCGCAAGGTGCTGGCGAAATTGATGTTGAGTTTGATGCAGCCCAATTGCCGCCCAAGCTGAGGCTTGATCTGGATTTCAAAAATGTTGAGGCCAAAACTGTTCTTGCCTCGTTGTTTGGCATCACATGGATGACGGGTCCCTTAACCTTTGTTGCAAAGCTTTCTGCATCGGGAGACACGCAAGCTGCCTTTATCTCCAACCTTGCGGGCAGCCTTGACGCGAAACTGGAAAATGGTGCCGTCACGGGCGTGGACCTGAGCAAGCTGATCGGTCTGGCCAGTGCCGATGGTGCAGACGGCTGGCTGGGCACGGCCACCACATCCGTCACGGCCAGCACCACAGCTACAATCACCGATGGTGTAGCCATTCTGGGCGAGAGCCGCGTTGCGAGTGCCGGGGTGAACGTTGTTCCTGCCGGGGAGATTGACCTGCTGCGCCAATCGCTGGACCTTAGTGCTGATGCGGGCCTACCCGTCAAGCTGAGTATCAAAGGCCCATGGCAGAAGCCCAAGATTTATGCTGATCTGGGCAGCGTGTTGGAAAATCCGAAGGCGATCAAAAAACTGTTGGGTAAACTGATCGGAAATTGAAGGCAAGATGATTAGGATTCAAGCAGAGGCTTTTGATGTGGGCCATGAATATGCAGCCCTTAAGGGCACGCGCACAGTAATTGGCGGCACAGCCCTCTTTGTGGGCTCGGTTCGTGATATGTCAGAGGGGGCACATGTTTCCGAAATGACGCTGGAACATTATCCTGGCATGACGGAGAGCGCCTTGCGCGACATTGAAGCCAAGGCCCGCCACCGATGGCCATTGGATGATGTCCTTATCATCCACCGTTATGGTCGGCTTAAAGCTGGCGAAGACATTGTTCTGGTCATCACTTGCTCAGCCCACCGCGAGGCCGCTTTCCAGGCTTGTGAGTTTTTGATGGACTGGCTGAAAACCAAGGCCCCGTTCTGGAAACTGGAGCGTCGAGCGGACGGAGAGCACTGGGTGGACGCAAAGCAGAGTGATGCGCGTGCGACTGACAAATGGGGGGCATCGTAAAATATATGCCCTGTCACCGTATGTTACGAGCGCCTTCAATGGCTCATCCCCATCACCGCCGGATTTAAAATTGCTGTCCCCTCTGCGTATTGCTTTACAGCCGGGCCTTTGGCATTGGGGAAAACTGGTGCTGTTGGGCAGGATTGAACTGCCGACCTCATCATTACCAATGATGTGCTCTACCACTGAGCTACAACAGCACGACCAGTGCTGGCTCATTGCCACAGCTTCTGGTAAATCGCAACCCTTGCTGTAGGACACTGAGACATGCCTGAAAAAACTCAACCCGGTCGCACTGTAGAGCGCAAGAAGCGTGAGGCTGAGGCGCTGAAGGCCAATATCAAGCGCCGAAAGGAACAGGCCAAAGCAGCGCTTGCGCCAAACTCTGAAAATGTGGCCCCGAAATGAGGGTTGCCCCAATGCCGCCATCTGTGCTTGTTACGGCCAGAAACGACTGATTTTTAAAGGGGACTTACCACATGGACCGAATCCGCATTCGCGGTGGCAACAAGCTGAACGGCGTGATTGATATTTCGGGGGCAAAGAATGCGGCCCTTCCGCTGATGATCATCCCGCTGCTTACTGCCGAAACGGTCACACTTCACAATGTGCCACGCCTGGTGGATGCGCAGCGCTTGCAGCGGATTTTACAAAATCACGGGGTTGACATTACCACTGCGGGAAAGCGCCCGGGCCAGCTTGGCGCTGCCGGAGAGACCCTGATCATTTCCGGCAAGACGATTGTGGACACCACTGCGCCCTATGATCTTGTCTCAAAAATGCGCGCATCCTTCTGGGTGCTTGGCCCGCTGATTGGCCGCATGGGTGAAGCCAAGGTGTCTCTGCCCGGCGGCTGTGCGATTGGCACGCGCCCGGTGGACCTTCACATCATGGCCATGGAAAAGCTGGGTGCTGAGTGTGTGATCGAGCAAGGCTATGTGATTGCGAAAGCCAAAAACGGTCTCAAGGGCGGTCATATTTCATTTCCAAAAGTCAGCGTGGGTGCCACTCATGCAGCGCTGATGGCGGCTGTGCTGGCGCATGGCGATACTGTGGTTGAAAACTGTGCCACTGAACCTGAGATCACCGATGTGGCGCAATGCTTGGTGAAGATGGGCGCCAAGATTGAAGGCATTGGAACGCGCACGTTAAATATCACAGGTGTTACCAGCCTGCATGGTGCTGAACACACTGTGCTGCCGGACCGCATTGAGACGGGCACCTATGCCATGTGTGCAGGGATGGCGGGTGGCGATGTGCTTCTTCGGGGTGCGCGCGCAGATACGCTAAACAATGTGATCCTTACCATGCAGCGCGCTGGCATTGATGTGACCACTACGAATGACGGTATTAGGGTAAAGCGCAACGGGTCCGGCATTTTGCCAGTGGATGTCACCACTGATCCTTACCCTGGATTTCCCACAGACATGCAAGCGCAATTCATGGCGCTCATGTGCAGCGCTAAGGGCAACAGCCACATTCGCGAAACAATATTTGAAAACCGCTTCATGCATGTTCAAGAACTGGCCAGGCTTGGTGCAGACATTCACATGCATGGCGATATGGCAGAGGTGCGCGGTGTGGAAAAGTTGACGGGGGCTGATGTGATGGCCACTGATCTTCGCGCTTCAGTGTCGCTGATCATTGCAGGCCTGGTTGCCCAAGGTGAAACCATGCTGCACAGAGTTTATCATCTGGACCGCGGCTTTGAAGCTTTGGAAGACAAGCTTTCAGGCGTAGGTGCCGACGTGACCCGCATCGCCGGAGCCTGATGAGTGATGTTGCGCTTGACGGCACAGGACACTGATGATCTTGCTGTGATCTCTGCGCAGATGCAGGACGCAGTGTTGAAACTTGTTGATATGACTTACAACCGCACACGTCGGCAATTTGTGTTGGTTGCCAATCGTTATGCGTGGGATGATGCTGCAAGCAAAACCCGCCGCCGCACAGGCTTGCATTTTGAAAGCGTGTTGGGCGTGCAACGCTTGGGCTTTGCAAACATCGGAACAGACACGGTGTTGTCATTGCTGGCGATCGTTTTTAAGCCAACAGATGCGCCATCAGGCCATGTCACACTGTCATTTTCAGCAGGACACTCCATCAGGCTGGACGTGGAATGTCTGGACGCTGTCATGGCCGATATGGGCCCAACCTGGTCCACTGATTTTCAGCCGGATCATGCAAGCTAAAATTCTTTTGCGCAAAAACAGGCTGGCAAGTGTTGATATTGATGACAGCATTAGCCGCAGTGCATCGCCCGAAGCTGAGCAGGATAGATTGCTTGCGGTGCAGGAATTGCTGGAGTTTAACACCTTCACATTGAGCAATGGGTTGGACGGACCTTATGCGCTTCGGCTTTCGAGCATGGATGGCCGCCTGATGTTCAATTTTCAATGCGGCGGCGAGGCCAAGCAGTTCGTGATCGGGCTTTCACTCTCGCCCTTTCGCCGCGTGGTGAAAGACTATTTTCAAATCTGCGATTCCTATAATCTGGCTGTGAAAGGCTCCAACCCGCAACAGATCGAAGCCATTGATATGGCGAGGCGGGCTTTGCACAATGATGGCAGCACGTTGCTGCAAGAGCGCCTGGCGGGAAAAGCCGAAATGGATTTTGACACGGCGCGCCGCTTGTTCACGCTCATCTTTGCGCTGTTGTGGAGGAGCGTTTGATTTTGGGCGAAAAACTCCCCAGTGCCGTGTTGTTCGCCTGCACCATGAACGCCATTCGCTCGCCCATGGCGGCTGCCATCATGCACCATTATTGGGGGCACAAGGTTTATGTGGCCTCTGCAGGCATAGCGGCGGGAGACCCCGACCCTTTCGTGGGTCTCATCATGGATGAAATTGGCATCGACCTTAAAAAACACCGGCCGCACAGTTTTGAAGATCTGGAAGATTCAGCGTTTGACCTGCTGATTACGCTGTCACCTGAAGCTCAGGCACGGGCCAAGGATATGTCGAGAACAATGGCGATATCCGTTGAAAGCTGGGGCGTTCCTGATCCCTCAGTAGTGGTGGGGTCGCGCGAGCAGATTTTGGAAAGTTACCGGGCTGTGCGGGATGATTTGGTGAAAAAAGTAAAGGGAAGGTTTGGGTGAAACCTCGCTTCCCCTTCGGTCTTGCTGCAAAAGCAGTCATGGCGGTGATGGGACATAACGCAGCGGGATATGTTAATTTCCGCTGATATCAATTTTCAGTTAGCGCCACACCCCAGCCATCATCAGCGGCGTCAAATAACTCGTGAAATTGGGAAAGCGTATTTCCACTTCATTGATCAGCATCAGGGCTTGGCCCGCTTTGGGGTAGGTGATGTTCCACGTCTGGGTGTCGCCTTCTGTCACGGCCAAAGCCTTGAACGTGCTGATCAGCGATTGACCCACAATGTAGCCTGACTTGTCGTTGCTTGGTGTGATTGGAATATCTGTTTGCCCTTCAACGACTGGAGCTTCAACGACAGGAGGCACGGGTTGGGCAATATAGTTATCAAGCAGATTTGCGAGTTTGTCCAAGCCCTTGAACGTAATCTTGCTGGTGCCCTCATAGGGCAGTGCATCCAACACCCACGCCGGATAGAACCTAACATTGCTGGTGAGTGCTGCTTCCACGTCATTTGATTTGAAGTTAGCACCTTTGGTTTCCAAAGTGGGCTTCAAGGCCATAAGATACACCACAGTGGGTGCTGCCAATCCCAGGTAGTCCTCTGAGCCATTCAGCGTTACATCGGCCATCAGTTTGCGCATCAGAGGTTCGTTCAAATCTGAAACGGCAAGGTTAAAAGCGAAGGATTGCGGATTGAGCAACTTCAAGGTTTTCTCTTCTAAGTCGGAGGCAAACTTTTGCAGCTGAACATTTAATCCTTCGGCGCTGGTTGAAAAGAACAATTTGCCCTTGTTGTCGCGCAACCCTTTGGAGCCTGTTTCGAATGTGTAATTCCCAACTTGCACGGTGGGCGCCTTTTCATCGAGCGGAATATAGGAAATGCCAGTGGCGCTGGATTGCACTTTGAGGGCGCCCAAGTTCAAAAATCCGTCGATCAATTCAGAAGCGCGCAATGCTGTGGGTTCGCCGCGCGACAGGCTTTGCAGCTTGGAAACGGCATTGAGTGTGGCGGCAATCGGAATAGCTGCACCTTCGAGTGAAATCTCACCCTTGTCGATTTTCATTTCCTTGAGATCGATCAAGCCTGTTTGGGAAATGTTTTCCCCCTTTAACGTGAGTAAAAGTGTGCCCCACTCATCAGGTGTGACTGCTGTGAGATTTGCACCACCTGTGACATTGGCAATTCTGACGCGTGAGCCTGAACTGGATGTCACATCATCTGCTTCCACACCTGCCATGGCAAGGTTGAGCAGCACTGAATCATATTTTTTGGCGCGCAAACTTTCGGCAAATTGTAAGGCGGCCGAGCTGTCTTGCTGAATGGTCGTCAACACGGCAAAGCGCGACAGTACAGCATAAAGATCGACAGGTTCTTCACCCTTGGCTTTCAATTCAGCTGAAATCGACGCAATTTTCACATTGTTGGGCGGCAGGCCCTTGGAATCGACATCAGTGGCTTGCAAAGCAAACTGGCTTTCGGTTGCTCCTGCCTCACCTTGCTTGGCAACGGTAAGCGTGACAGAACCGATACTCAGCTTGGCATCCTTAGCGCCCTTCGGAACAACACCAACTTTGGTAAGTCTTAAACTCAAATTCTGGTATGAGCGGGTTGAAGTTGACCACAGGCCATCAAATGTAGTGGGTCCGAACGTCACTGAAACAGCATTGAACACATCCAGTTTGGCGGGCAGCTGGAAGTCAGTCACGCGGTAAAGCTTTTCGCCGGCAGGGGTTAGCTTGAATGACAGTGTACCCATAGGAATGAGACCCATCAGGGTTGCTTCTACCAAGGTGGCGCGAAAGCCATCGCCGTCCTTCACCACTTTTACATCACGCGTGAGCAAAGGACCAATCACAGTGATGGGCATGGGGGTGGACAAAGCCGCCAGAATGTCGGTCTTCACGTCATCGGCGGTTTGGGCCTGAGCATATGCGATGTGTAAAATGATGGCTGTGAACAAGGCAACAATCGCGCGCATGGGACTCTCCAAACTGGTTCAAAGCCCCTTATGCCATAATTCAACGGCTTTACAATGACGCCCAAAAATGAAGGAGTGGTAGCTTGATTTTAGGGCCGTTCCGGTCCATGGAGTGCCTCAAGTATATGTCGTACAAAGGAATCTGATGGCTAAAGAAGAATTGCTGGAGTTTGAGGGCACTGTCGCCGAACTTCTGCCCAATGCAACGTTTCGGGTGATGCTTGATCACAACAAACATGAAATAATCGCCCACACCTCTGGCAAAATGCGCAAGAACCGTATTCGTGTTCTGGCGGGAGACCGCGTGATGGTGGAGATGACGCCCTATGATTTGACCAAGGGCCGCATCAATTATCGGTTTAAATAGGCGTGATTGAAAGCAAGCCCAAGCTTGTTCTGGCCAGTGCGTCGCCCCGGCGGCTTTCTCTGCTGGACCGTATTGGTCTCGCACCCGATCTTCTCAATCCTGCCGACATTGACGAGACCCCCTTGCGCCGGGAAACGCCGCGGCGCTTGGCCCTTCGGTTGGCAGAAGGAAAAGCTGACAAGGCCAAGGATGCCCCTCAAGTGAAGCTTATGGGCGACAAGGTTTTCATTTTGGCGGCTGATACTGTGGTTGGGTTGGGGCGGCGCATTCTGCCGAAGGCTGAAACCTATCAGCAGGCATCGGACTGCCTTAATCTTTTGTCGGGCCGCTCGCATTGGGTTTATTCCGCGGTATGTCTGATCACACCTGACGGCAAAAAATCGTCGCGCTGCAGTGAAACAAAAGTGCGCTTCAAGCGCTTCTCACGCGATGATGTTGAAAGTTATTTGAAGAGCGAAGAATGGCGCGGCAAGGCCGGTGGCTATGCCATTCAAGGCCGAGCCGAAGCCTTTGTTCGGTATTTGGCAGGTTCTCATTCTGGCGTCATTGGTCTGCCGCTTTATGAAACGGTGCACTTGCTGCAAGGTGCTGGATTTCCCGTTCACCAAGCCTGGATGACCCACGTTTCTGACGGAATTTAAAATGATGGCGGAGCCGATTGTCTTTCACCCGCGCAAGCCTTGCCCCATTTGCAAAAAGCCATCACAGCACAAATTTCATCCCTTCTGTTCCAACCGCTGCAAAGATGTTGATCTCAACCGCTGGTTTGGGGGGCGCTATGCGATACCTGCCGTCGAAACTGGTGAAGATGAAGATAGTGATGCGAGCTGAAAAATGTGCCTTGACAGTGGTTATTGCGTTCTTGGTCTCCAAGAAACCAAGGATGTCGATATCTCGAAAACCTGAGTTTTAGCGGTTTGGAATGCCGGACATGGTATCAGGTTTCAATTTATCTTTTCAGTGGTTGCAAGCAGCAATATGATCTCTTATACAGCCCTCACCAAGGTTAGCCCGAGTAGCTCAGTTGGTAGAGCAGCGGATTGAAAATCCGCGTGTCACTGGTTCGATTCCGGTCTCGGGCACCACCTCGGAAGTGGCTATGGCCGATATGGTTCGAATCCGCGTGGGCGCCTGAGTTGGCGCTGGTTCTAAGTTTCCGATACCCAATTTGCACGGATTCGGATAAAAATGATGAAATTCAAATAGATGAGCGGTTCTAACTGATATGGTTGTTTTTATCGTTGGAGATGATTACGCCGATGGAGAATTTGCTCTTTTGAGTAAGCATCTAAGCTTGCTTGATACAGAGCTTGAGCGAATTAACATCGCTATAAAAAACTCTCAAGACCCTGATACTGATGGGTTGTGTGATAGTGGAGAATATTTTATTGGCTTTGGTTTTATTGCGATACAGAAATACATAGCATCAACATTCCCACAAACAGGTCTCGAGCAAAAAGACGCTCTCAAGCTCCCCCCTACTTTTCAAAATGACCTGACCGTTATGGAAGCCTTATGGGCGGGGGCAAACTACTGGAAACATTATGAGGAATGGGGGCTTAATATAACTGTCTTTGAAGATGCCGATAATGAAGGCCTAAAGAAAATAACCATCAATAGACATAGCGATGTTCTTAAAGGGCTAGCGAAGAACACAGTTAGGACAATTGAGAAAATAACACCTTGGGCTGATTATACTTGTTCGAATATATTAGCAGAATTGCTGCCTGACGAAGAAATTAAATTATTGCCTTTGTTTAAATATATTGCGGAGTGGCGCAAAAATCTAATGACCCATTCTTCGAACATTTGAACAACTTTCCTATAACTTGTAAACCCTCAAGACATTGCACCAAGCGGTTCGAACTTTCTCCGCGCTGGTGCACCAATTTTTTAAAAACTTGCATCCGTTACTCTTACAATTCTGGCCGGTCTAAATCCCTGTGGATCGTCCGGAACAATAATATGGAAATTGCGTTGAAGTCTTTGAGACTAATAATTTTGCATTTTTAAACTGCAAGATAAGTGGTCTCACGCCGTTCAAACGCATTAACGACGTCTCCTCCCCCGCCGTTACCCAGCGTTGGAAAACCAGTCTCTTCGGAGACTGGTTTTTTCTTAGAAAAAATCACCTGAAAACTTTAAGTAGCAACTCTCAAGTTGCCGTGGAAGATGCCGGCACTGGCAAAACTGAAATCAAAATATTCATCGACGGGGCCTGTCAATATCAGCCTCTTATATTTTGTAGTATAGCGAATGCCGCTAATTTTTTGCCAGTTTCAACAGTGAGCTTACACTTCAACCAAGCTATGAAAGATCAGGGCCCCACTGTCTGCGCGTGTGCCAACGAAAAACTTTTGCAGAATTAAGCGCGCAAAAGTTTCATTTTGGAATCCAGGTCCATAAATAGAAGTGCTTTAACTTTTTGACAGGAGTTTTTTTAACTGCTGCGCCAGCTTTCAAAAGGGCGTAGCAGTGGTCTTTCATTTAGAAGCACCACTCAACCGCCCCAACCTGCAGCACTTGCCACCAAAGGTCCAAGCATCATGATGGCGATCACCGCAAAAGCCGCAACATCTTGACCTTCAAAATCATTGGCATTGCGCTGAAGCGAACGCGGGCCAGAATATCCTAATGTTTGATTGGAAGGCATGCTTCCATCATTCATCACATTTTGCCTCGTCGTTACGCGACCATTGTTGTCCATGTCATCATTTATCATTGTCATGTTGTTCTCCTTCAAGGTTTGCGTTCTCATTGTTCTTTAGAACGCAAATTGTGGCGCCTTTGTTCCTGCAGCTCGTTTGAGGTGATCAAAAAATTCAACTTAACAATTTCCGGCTTTCACGCTGTTTTGAACATTTTAATCTTGCTCTGTTAAAGGAGAAGACTGTATTTTGGCTCACACACGGCGTTGATTTCAAAGCTGAAGGCACACATGACGGACGAAAAACCAGTAAAAATTGCCCCTTTGAACGAGGCTGCAGATAAGCTGGGGGATATACCCCCTGCTTTAGGGTCAAATACCCCAAAAATTGCGATGCACGATTTGTTGGGTCAAAAACTGCGTGAGTATTATGATCAGATTTCAAGCGAACCCGTTCCAGACCGGTTTGATCAACTTCTGAAAGACCTTGATACAAAGAGCAGAACGCCCGCTCCTAAACCAAGCGCCACGCGCCGCCCTTAACTTCACAGTTGAAGTGCAGCGCGTATTTGCAGCTCAGTTTAGCGTTTTGAACGGTTTGAGCGATTTGAACTTTGAGTGTTATGGTTGCTCAAGGATGGCATCAAGGCCGCCAAAACAATCCCTACGCCAAGGCCCACTGCTCCAAAAATCAAGGGCTTGTTTTCCACCGCCGAATAGATGGATTGACCACGCTTGCGCAGATCAAGATTGCCTGAAATTTTTGGCAATGAAGATCCAATGCCGCTTGCTGCATCATAGGCACTTTCCATGACATCACGCCCTTGACGATAAAGTTTTGCAGTCATCCCTTGGCTATTTTTACCGCGCGATTTTGCAGAGCTTCCATTCTTGCGGGCAGATACTTTACGTTTCGAGGACGTAGACTTTTTAGGCACGGCGGATTTTGCGGTGTCTGAAGAGGTTTGAGTTGATGTATTAACCATGATTTTCTCCTTTGGTTTGCCTGCGGGGCGGGATTGCCGCGAAGGCGTGGCAGGTGTCAGAAACTGACATGGCAACTGCCAGTCATGCCATTAGCTCACGCTGCATTTGCCGACGCATGAGCCGTATCGCGTCCATTTGCTTTGGCTTTTAGGCCTGATGTCGAGCGTGAGCGAGACGCCGTTGCTTTGGACCGGCCACGATTGCTGCCGGACGTGCTGGCATCGCCTTCACTTCTATGACCGGCAAACATCCGGGTGATTGCAAATCCTACCACTGCGGTAAATGCCAAGGTTGCAACGGGGTTGTGCCTGGCCACTGTCGTTGCATCGGTGATCATATCTTCCAAGCTTGTATCTGCCACATATTCTGACAGATTTTCCATTTGATCGGCGGCGGCTTCAACATAAGTCTGAATGTTCGGAATGTCGTTAAACTCACCTGCAAAATTGCGGGTCGTCTGCGCAACCGATGCAATTTTTTCCGATCCCATTTCTTGTCTGCTGCGCAGCATGCTGCCTGCAATATTCATAATATCGGTATAAAACGGCATTGATTTTAGCGTGCCATTAAAACTTGCAGTTGATGAGGTTCCTCTGCGGCTTCGATTTGCGGTTTTGGCCATGATAAATTTCCTGATTCGTTGTGTATTGACCCCCTTGCAACGTCGCAAATTGAATTTTGTTCCTTTTGTTCGAAATTGCAAAAGTGCTGCGAAGGATGTTGCAGGTTACGGATGGGTTAAGGACTCGCGTGCCATTTCGTTAGCCACACTGAGAAATTGGAAAAATCAGCGTGTCTCCTATACCATCATGTCCAATTGACACGTAACCTGCATGTGCTGGTAAGAGATGATTAATGTTTAAGTTCCCGACTTTGGCACGTAGTTTCAACGCAGCAAGTTTAGGGGAACATTTCTGCTGCAATTGACTTGTAGGCATTAAGGTAAGTTGCGTAGTGTGATTAAAATGGGACTCCGCGTATGCGGTAGTTTGAAGAGTGACGGTTGAGACTGCTAAAGAAATTCTAGAAAAAGACGAGCGTTTGCGGCTGGCCTTGTTGGCTACAGGTCTTGGCATGTGGGAAATGGACCTTGTCAACAATAAGCGGCACTGGTCAGATGAAGCCTTGGCCATGCACGGATTAAGTCGCAGTGCAGAAACAGATATGCATGTCGAACTCAATGATCGCATTATGCATCCCGAGGATCGCAAGCGGCTTGCTTTACTTCATAAAGATTTGCGCAATGGCTTGAATGATTATTTTTTTGAATACCGGACTTTGCGTGCAGATGGCGAGGAAAGATGGATTTCGGCCCGCGGCAAGGTATTGGAGCGTCAGTCTGCTGGGCCCACCCGCATCGTAGGCGTTCTGGATGACGTTACTGACGAAAAGCGCCGCCTTTTGGTACAGGAACATAAAGATCAACAGTTCCGGGTTTTGGCAGATGCTCTGCCGCAACTCGTGTGGATTGCAGATGGTAGTGGGGAGATTACCTATTACAACAAACGCCGTTTTCTGTATTTCAATAACCCCAAACACGACGAGGTAAACCCAAAATGGCAACCGCTCGTCCATCCTGACGATCTGAACAAAACTATGAAGGTTTGGGCAGAAGCGATGGCATCAGGTGAAGAATATGACATGGAACATCGCTTGCAGATGGCGGATGGTTCATACCGCTGGCATGTGTCGCGCGCGACGGTTGTTAAGTCATCACACGAAAAAGTGTCAATGTGGTTTGGAACCGCAACCGACATTGATCGCTTAAAGCAGGCAGAGTTTCATGTTGAAGCTGGGGTAGAGCGACTGCAAGTCGCAACGGAGGCCGCAGCCATGTTTGCTTGGGATTTGGATATTAAGACAGGAAAAATAGGTTGGGCAGACAATGCTGCCACAATTATTGGCTGTTCACCTGAGCAAGTGAAGGAAAGCCAAACAGACGCCAATTTTTTTGTGCATCCTGGTGATAAGGACCGGCTGGAGACTGAGTTTGAAGGATTTCTTCAAAAAAAATCAGATCGCTTCGAAATTGATTTCAGAGGTATTGCATATAGGGGAAAGCCGGTATTCTGGCGTACAGCAGGTAGGTTGGTACGTGATTCCAAAGGTGATGTTGAACGGGCTGTGGGGGTGACCCAGAATGTAACGCACCATGTGGACGCGGCTGCACAACTCAAGTTGCTGGATGAGCGATTAATGACTGCCGAAGAAGGTGCGCGCGCCCTGGTTTATGATTGGGATGTCGTGAAAAACCAAATTTGGCGCAGCCCGAGTCTCACCCGCATTCTGGGCTGGGAGCAAGATGAAATCGGGTCCGATCCTGCATCTTGGCAAAACCTGAAGCATCCTGATGATGCAAAAACGAGTGCACGCACCAACTTTTCAGAACAGCTTGATGCTGACGACCATTACACGATTGAATATCGCATCCGTCACAAGGATGGGACGTACCGCTGGATGATGGATTCTGGTCGGGCTTTGCGCGACGGTAACAGAAATATTATCCGCTACGCCGGAACAACGCTGGACATTACTGCGCGCAAAAACATGGAAATGTCGCAGCAGCGCATGTCCAACCTGATTGAGCTTTCGTTTGAGCCCATTTTCGTTTGGCAACCAGAACGCGGCATTGTGGAATGGAACCGGGGAGCCGAAATGCTTTATGGCTTCAGCCGAAGCGAGGTCCTTGGCAAGCAGCCGCAAACACTGCTTAAAACCAAGTATCCAATTCCGTTTGGGCAATTGATGGACCATCTGCAGGATTCCTTAAACTGGTCTGGCGAAATTGAAAATTTTGACAAGCATGGCAATGTTGTGATTGTGGAAAGCCGCCACCAGGTGATTCAATTTGACTCAGACGCCATGGTTTTGGAAACCAACAGGGATATCAGAGAGCGCAAACGGGCCGATGGGCAAGTTGCGCGCATGGCGGCAGTTGCAGCTGCGTCTCATGATGCGTTGTATGGTGCAAATCTGGACGGCATCATTGAAGCGTGGAATCCAGCGGCTGTAAGTCTTTTTGGATATGAAGAGCATGAAGCGATAGGGCAGAATATCTCAATTCTTGCTCATTCTCAGAAACATGCCGAACAGCAAGAATTCCTGGCGCGCATAGGTGCAGGCCAATCTGTCAGGCCTGTGGATACGGTGCGGAAAGCAAAAGACGGGCGTTCACTTGATGTCTCCATGGCCATGTCTCCGGTGAAGGCAAAGGATGGAACAGTTGTTGCAATTTCGGTTGCGCTGCATGACATTGGCGAACGCAAGGAGTGGGATGCGCGACAGCGAATGATGAACCGTGAACTTGCACACCGGGTGAAAAATTCCTTTGCCGTTCTGCAGGCCATCTTGCGCTCAACTTTGAAATCGTCGCCTGATCCTGTCAAATTTGCGGCCGCTTTTTCCGGACGCTTGCACAGCATGTCAGCAGCGCATGATGTGTTAACCGCCAATGATTGGCGCGGTGCTGAATTGGGCGCACTTCTGCGCCATCAATTGTCGCCTTACGTCAATGGGCAGCGGATTCAGTTGACAGGTGGTACCATAATTCTTGCCCCAGAACATACAGCCCCGCTCAGCCTGATCTTTAACGAGTTGGCGACCAATGCGCTTAACTATGGAGCACTTTCTATTCCAAGCGGTCGCATTACAGTGAGCTGGGAACTGACCAGCACAGAGGATGGCACACCCAATATTGCACTGACCTGGACGGAGAGTGGCGGCCCAAAAATTATCGCCATTCAGGCGCGCAGTTTTGGAACAACGCTGATTGAAAAAAGTCTTGCAGATGCGACAGTGAAGCTGGATTTCCGCCCAGATGGATTGGTGTGCAAGTTAACTTGGCCACTCACAATTCCGGGTCATTCCCCCGCATGAGCCAAAGCGCAATGCAAAGACAATAATAACGGGAAAAACTTTTCGGGCGTGTCATTGGTTTTGGCGAGTATTAGAGCGATATTGCTTTCTCCTTAACACTTGAGGCTGCTCGTGCAAGGTTCAGTGCGTGAAAGGCCGGTAGCTCCTGTAGCTGCTCCCATTTGTTGGTCAGCAAGGACATTCTGGCTACCTTGAAAAAACAAGCCTCTCACTAGCAAATGATTGGCTAGCTGCTGACTGGTTTATTCTCGAGCCATCGTCATCAAGTGCATGACAGGCGGCTTTGGTCAGCCCGCGCAATTTCAACTGCGGATTTGTGACAGGACACGGCTCGAAGGCGATGGGACAGCGCGGATGGAAGGTGCAGCCCGAAGGTGCGTTCAGCGGTGATGGCAGTTCACCTTTCAGGATGATGCGTGCGCGTTTTCGCAAGGGGTCTGGTGCGGGTGTGGCAGACAGAAGGGCTTTGGTATAGGGGTGTTGGGGGTTTGCAAAAATGTGTTGGCACGGCCCCTGCTCCACCACCCGGCCCAGATACATTACCATCACATCATCGGCGATGTGCTTTACAACCGATAAATCATGGCTGATGAAAAGATATGCCAGATTATGTATTTCCTGCAAATCAGCGAGCAAATTCAAAACCTGGGCCTGAATTGAAATATCCAGTGCAGACACCGGCTCATCCAGCACCAGCACCTCAGGGTCCAGCATCAGCGCCCTTGCAATTGCAATGCGCTGACGCTGGCCACCAGAAAACATGTGAGGATAACGATCATAATGTTCGGGACGAAGGCCCACACTGACCATCATGGCGCGTACTTTTTCGGCGCGTTCTGCCGGGGTATGAGGGGTGTTGACCAAAAGCGGCTCTTCCAGAATGGCGCCAATTTTCTGGCGCGGATTGAGTGAGCCATACGGATTTTGAAAAACGATCTGAACTTTCGGGCGCAGATTGCGCAAGGTCTGCGCGCTGGCACCAACAATATCCTGGCCTGCAATATTCAACGTGCCAGAGGTGGGCGTTTCAATCATGGTCACAAGGCGAGCCAGGGTTGACTTGCCACAACCCGATTCTCCAACCACTGCCAATGTCTTGCCCCGGTCCAACGTGAAACTTACGCCGTCAACAGCTTTAAGCTTTGCAGGCTCGCTCCAAAAGCCACGGGGCACAGCATAATAGCGGGTAAGATTTTCGGCAGTGACAATTCTTGTCATGACACGCCCCCCAAAGGATAATGGCAAAGGGCACCTAACTTCATGGGGGGGCGCGTGGTTCGGCACAGGTCAGTTGCAAGTGCGCACCGGGGTGAAAACAGGCAGCCCACCGGGCGGTCAAATTGGCCGGGGACCACACCTTGGATGGAGGGCAGCCTGCGCCCTGTCGCGCGCTCGGGAAGTGCCGCCAGCAATGCAGCCGTATAAGGATGGCGCGGCATTCCGAATAAGGCTTCAACCGGTTGTTCCTCAACCTTTTGTCCGGCATATTGCACGCTCACGCGCTCTGCGGTTTCAGCAACAACGCCCATCGAGTGCGTAATCAACACCAGCCCCATGCCTTTGTCTTTTTGCAACCTGACCAGAAGATCCAAGATCTGGGCTTGAATGGTCACGTCCAGTGCCGTGGTGGGTTCATCTGCGATTAACAGTTTTGGATTGCATGACAGGGCCATGGCAATCATCACACGCTGGCTCATGCCGCCGGAAAGCTGGTGTGGAAATGATGACAGGCGGGTTTCCGGTGCGGGAATACCTACCTCTTCCAGAAGTTCAATGGCGCGGTTGTGACGTTGCGATTTACTCAGATCAAGATGTGTTTGCATGGCCTCTGTCAATTGAAAGCCCACTGTAAAACACGGGTTCAAGCTGGTCATCGGCTCTTGAAAAATCATCGCGATGTCTTTGCCTGTGATTTTTCGCCGATCTTTAGCTGAAATATTTAACAAGTCCCGCCCATCAAAGTTAATCGCGTCAGCAGTCACGGTGGCAGTCCACGGCAAAAGCCCCATGACCGCCAACATGGCCACGGATTTGCCAGAGCCAGACTCCCCCACCACAGCCAACACTTCACCCTTGTCAACACTCATGGACACGCTGTCCACGGCGCGGAAGGCTCCGCTGGAGGTTTTGAACTCGACTGTCAGATTTTGGATTTCAAGGAGGGGCATGCCTCAACTCCGCCGCAAGCGCGGATCAAGCGCATCACGAAGACCATCACCCATCAGGTTGATGGCCAGCACCGTGATGAGAATAGCAATGCCGGGCAGCGCCATCACCCACGGATTTGAGGTTATGAGATCACGAGCATCAGCGAGCATAGAGCCCCATTCCGGGGCCGGAGGTTGCGCACCAAGTCCTAAAAATCCAAGGCCAGCAGCTTCCAGAATAGCATCAGAAATACCAAGTGCGGCTTGTACTATGAGGGGTGCCATACAGTTGGGCAAGACTGTTGAAAACATCAGACGCCAAGTGCCAACACCCGCTACGCGGGCAGCCGTGACATAATCTTTGCTCAGTTCACTCAAGGCACTGGCACGAACTAGGCGAACAAAGCGTGGCAGATAGACAATGGTGATCGCAACGATCGTATTGGTGAGATTGGGGCCGATGACAGCTATAATCAGAATGGCCAAGACCAGGCTTGGGATGGCCAAAATCAAATCCATGACCCGCGTAATAACAACATCAACAATCCCGCCTTTGAATGCCGCGATCAAGCCCAGAAAAATTCCAATGAACGCCGTGACAAGCATGACCGATAGCCCAATGAACAGTGATATGCGCGAGCCATGGATAATGCGGGAAAGCATGTCGCGACCAAGCGGATCTGTGCCCAAGGGAAACGCCCAATTCCCCCCTTTCACCCAGATGGGCGGCAGTTTGGTGAAGTCGCGAAATTGCTCAAGCGGATCATAGGGCGCTAAAACATTTGCAAAAATGGCAATGAACACCACAAAGCAAACAACGGCGAGGCCGACTACCGCGCCTCTGTTTTCCCGAAAACTGCGCCAGAATGCAATGATCGGCGTGGGCGGTGCCACAATGAGCGTTTCAACGGCCATGGCGGATCCTCGGATTAATAAGGCCATAGAGCATATCGACAAGGAAATTGACCACAATCACCATGCTGGCAATCAACATGATGCCGCCCTGCAAGGCTGGATAGTCACGTCGCCCAATCGACTGCACCAACCAATGGCCAACACCGGGCCAGGAGAAAATTGTTTCCGTCAGCACGGTGCCGGCAAGAAGCGACCCGATTTGCAATGCAATCACGGTGACCACGGGAATAAGCGCATTGCGCAAAGCATGAAAACCAATCACGCGGAATGCAGAAAGGCCTTTGGCGCGCGCCGTGCGCACGTAGTCTTCTTCTAGAACTTCGAGCATTGATGAGCGCGTCATGCGCGCAACGACACCAAGCGGCACTGTTCCCAGAACAATTGTTGGTAAAATGAGATGGCGCACGACATCCAGAAATGCACCCTTTTGCCCCGACAGCAGGGAATCAATCAGCAAAAATCCCGTAACGGGCTGGTAGTAAAATTTAATGAGATCAACGCGGCCCGACACAGGTGTCAGGTGCAAGGTGTTTGACATGAAAAGGATAAGAATGAGACCCCACCAGAAAATCGGCATCGAATAGCCCACAAGGGCAATGCCCATCGTGGTTTGGTCATAAAAACTTCCGCGTTTTGCCGCAGCGATAACACCCGCAGGTATGCCCACAAGCACAGCGAAAAGCATCGCACAAAGCCCAAGCTCGACTGTTGCGGGAAAGAGCGTGAAAAATTCAGTTGTGATCGGGGTTTTGGAAACGATGGATGTTCCAAAATCACCGTGCATCAGCGCCCAGACATAATCTAGAAATTGCTTCCAGATGGGTTGGTCCAGCCCCATGGTGTGGCGCAATTCGGCCAATCGCTCTGGCGAAATGCCGCGCTCACCGCGGCGCACTTCAATGGGATCGCCTGGCACAAGGCGGATCATGGTAAAGGTTACAAACATGAGAGCGACAAACGTCGGCAGTGTTAGGGCTGCACGTTTAAGAAGATATTTAATCATCGAGAAGTGCCCCCACTTTTATGAAAAAGTGAGGGCTTTTTGCTTTATTCTGCAACGTCCACATTCTGAAACTCATGGGCGCCAAGCGGGCTCACCTTGTAGCCAGACACTTCCTTGCGAACAGGTTCAGACACGGTGGAGTGGGCAATCGTCATCCAGGGTGCCTCTTTTTTGAAGATGGCTTGCATCTCGGCATAAATCTTGGAACGCGCTGTTTGATCCGTAATCTTGCGGGCCTCCAGAAGCTTTGCATCAAAATCCTTGTTGCACCATTTGGCAATGTTCTGGCCAGCTGGCGTTCCATCGGCCTTGCAGGACAGAAGGAACAAGAAATTGTCTGGATCGCCATTGTCGCCAGTCCAACCCAAAAGACCCATCTGGTGCTCACCTGCTTGCAAGCGCTTGCGATATTCACCCCACTCGTAAGAGACCAGTTTGGCATTAATGCCCACCTTGGCCAAATCCGCCTGCATCATTTCTGCCATGCGCTTGGCGTTTGGATTGTAAGGGCGTTGCACTGGCATCCACCAGAGATCAGTCTCAAGCGTGGTAACCCCTGCTGCCGTCAGCATCTCCTTGGCTTTAACCGGATCATAAGTGTA
This sequence comes from Hyphomicrobiales bacterium, assembly GCA_038230015.1. Classification (GTDB taxonomy): domain Bacteria; phylum Pseudomonadota; class Alphaproteobacteria; order Rhizobiales; family Aestuariivirgaceae; genus Aestuariivirga. Next base: position 22,664 of record JBBRNW010000001.1, read on the forward strand.
ATCCACCGTTGTGTCGTCATAAGACCAGATTGTGGGTGGCAACGGGTTTTTGGCGGCCTGGCCATCCCCCTGATAGACTTCTTTTAAAATGGCCGCCTTGTCGATGGCCATATTGATCGCCTGGCGCACTTCAATCTTGTCAAAGGGCGGCTTCATTGCGTTCAGTGACAGATAGCCCACATTCAGGCCAGCCTGTTGCAGAAGTTGAACATCCTTGTTGGCCTTTATATCTGCAATGTCTGCCGGATTGGGCGAAATCATGACCTGGCATTCATTCGCCTTGAGCTTGGCATAACGCGCCGTTGCGTCTGGAGTGATTGCGTAAATCAGATCGTCAATCTTCGGCTTTCCGGCCCAGCCATCAAAGGCCTTGAAGCGGATGACGGCATCTTTCTGATAATCCACAAACTGGAATGAGCCGGTGCCAACCGGAATTTGATCAAATTGTTCAGGTGTACCCTTTTTCATCAGAAAGTCGGCATATTCGGCTGACTGAATGGTGGCAAAATCCATGGCAAGATTGGCCATGATGGGTGCGTTTGGTTCTTTGAGAGTCATAACAACTGTAAGATCATCAGCACCCTTAGCAATCGAGGCCAACAAATCAGGCATGCCCATATCGTTGAAATAATCATAAGCCCCGCCCGAAACCTTGGCATAGGGGTGATCAGGCTTTGACTGGCGTTCAAATGACCAGATCACATCTTCGGCCGTGAGGTCTCTTGTTGGTGTAAAGCCGTTCACGCCGGAATGAAATTTGACCCCTTTGCGCAAGTGAAACGTGATGACTTTGCCATCGGCAGAAACATCATATTTTTCGGCAAGGCCAGGTTCAACGGTGGTTGTGCCGGGGGTGAATTGGACAAGTTTGTTGTAAACAGGGCGTGCTGCATCCAGGCTGGTGCCCGTGGTGTTCATGGCGGGGGTAAAATTTTCTGGTGAACCTTCAGAGCAGTAAACCAGCGATTTCGCATTGGCAAACCCAGCCGCAAGCATGGTTCCCATCAGCAAAGCCGCCGCAAAGCGTGTTTTGTTTTTCATAGTCAACTCCCTAAATTCTTCCGCCCGTTTGTGAGCATTACGCCCACATAAGCACTTCTTTATCGTGTGGTCAAAAAATTCAACGCAAAGCTTTGGCCCTGCTTGAGTGTGCTATACTTGGCGCTGAACGTGAGCAGCCGCAGCTTTATTGGCAATGTTGCTGGCGTCATGTAAATTTTGGCCCTGTGCCAAACAGGCCGCCATCACGCCCACAAAACAATCGCCTGCCCCATGCGTTGAGGAGACCTTTACCGGAACCGCTTCAATCTCGTGAACCAGCCGGGCCTTTTCCCCTAAGACGACGCCTTCACCCCCCAGGGTTACAATGATGGATCTTTCATCGCTGCCCAAAGCCTGTAGGCATGCCACTGCAGAAGCCCGGTCATTGACACCAAGTCCTGACATCATTTCAGCCTCAACGCGGTTGACGACGAGAACATCGACAAGTGTTTCCAATTCTTTTGACAGGGGCCTGGCGGGGGCGGCATTCAACATCACAGTGGCACCCTGCTGGCGTGCGCATTTTGCCATGGCCACATTTACCGGCTCAGGAACTTCGTTCTGCAAAATCAAAACCCGTGCTCCACCTAGCGCATGCCAGTGGTTTTGAATGCTTGCGACGTCAATGTGGAGATTGCTGCCGGACACTATCACCGCCCCATAGTTACCATCACTTTGCAAAATGGCCACGCTCATGCCGGAGCCGTGCACCAAGTCCGTTTCAACCGCAGTTGTATCAACACGCGAAGCTTGCAAATTTTCAAGAAGCGTCTGGCCAAACTGCTCATTGCCAATCCTGCCAATCATCGCTGTTTTGGCACCGAATTTTGCCGCCTGCACAGCCTGGTTGCCACCCTTGCCACCGCAGACATGCTGCCATGCACGGCCCACCGCCGTTTCATCAATGCGCGGCAGGACTTCAGCGTGCACAATAATATCAAGATGTAAACTGCCACACACAATAACATCAAATTCAGGCGCTTGGCTCATAGCAACCATGTTAAAGCGAATGATTGCGTTATGACAATCCCCGCAGCTCGCAAGGTCTCGGCTTGACTGTTTGCTTTAAAAAAACAAGTATGCATTTACTCAAAAACAAGAGGGCAGATCATGACCACTGAAATGACAGCCATAATATGCCACGGCCCTAAAGATTACCGGGTTGAGCAGATTGCAAAGCCCGTGGCAGGGCCCAACGAGCTCATTGTTAAAATTGCCGCCTGTGGAATTTGCGCGTCGGACCGAAAATGCTGGTCAGGCTCTGGCATGTTCTGGAACGACCCGTGGGTAAAAGCACCTGTGGTCGCGGGGCACGAGTTTTTTGGCACGGTTCATGAGATGGGGCCAGGTGCGGCTGAGCATTTTGATGTGAAGCTGGGCGACAGGGTGATTGCCGAACAAATTGTGCCCTGTCAAAAATGCTTTTATTGCAAAACCGGCAATTACTGGATGTGTGAGAAGCATGATATCTTCGGCTTTCAGCGCGGTGTGGCTGATGGCGGCATGGCGGAGTTTATGCGCTTTCCTGCCAACGCCCTGGTGCATAAAATTCCGCATGAGATGGCGTTTGGAGATGCGGCCATTATTGAACCCCTGGCTTGCGCCATTCACACGGTAGACCGCGCCGATATTCGTCTTGATGATGTTGTGGTTATCGCGGGTCAAGGACCTTTGGGCCTGATGATGACGCAAGTGGCCGCACTTAAAACGCCTAAAAAACTGGTGGTCATCGATATGGCGGATGAACGCTTGGCGCAGGCCCGGACTTTCGGTGCTGACATCGTGATCAATCCAAAAACCCAGGATGCTGTCGCAGTGGTAAAGGCCTTGACGGAGGGGTATGGCTGCCATGTTTATATTGAAGCCACTGGCTATCCCATTGGTGTCACCCAAGGCTTGCAGATGATCAGGAAGTTGGGGCGCTTTGTTGAATTTTCAGTGTTTGGCCAGGAGACGACAGCGGATTGGTCGATCATCGGTGACCGCAAGGAATTGGATTTACGAGGATCACATCTGTCGCCTTACTGTTATCCCATCGCTATTGATCTCTTGATGCGTGGCAAGGTTACATCCACAGGGATTGTGTCTCATACATATGCGCTGGAAGAGTGGGAGGAGGCTCTCAAGGTTTCGGCCACTGCGGGGGGCATTAAAGTTTTGTTAAAGCCAGCCGCATGAGCGCAAGCCTGGCCGCTGCCTTTCACCAGCAGCGCAGCTTTGGCCGCGTCGAACTTGGGGTAGGTGCAGCGGGCCTCCACCACATGCGCGAGGAAGGATCAGCCAAGGTCAGATTTCCATTTGGCGGACATGAAGCGATTTTGATTAACACGGGCGGCGGGCTGGCTGGCGGCGATGATTTTGCCTTCAAGATTGAAGCCGGTGCCAACGCCACGCTGAGTGTGACATCGCAAGCCGCAGAGCGGGTGTATTGCACGTTGGGGCCCGCCGCACAGGTTCACACGCAGCTGACAGCCAAGGGTGATACAAAGTTGTTGTGGTTGCCGCAGGAAACACTCCTGTTTAATGGCGCAGCCCTCACCCGCAAGCTTGAAGTTGAACTTTCGGCCACATCCACCTTCATCGCAGTGGAGCCGGTGATTTTTGGCAGGCCTGAAGCTGGCGAACAGGTTTTGCACATTTCATTCAAGGATTCGTGGCGCATCCGGGTGGACGGCACATTGACCTATGCTGACGATATTTTTCTGGATGGTGCTCCCCCACGCACGATAGCCACGCTTGATGGCGCAACGGCAATGGCCACCATGATTTATATTGGCCCTGATAGCGAAAATTTACTTGCGGATGTTCGCGCGGTGTTAGGGACAAATTGTGCGGCATCTGCCTGGAATGGCAAGCTTGTTGCTAGGCTCGTGGCCAAAGACGGATTTGAACTCCGGAAATCGCTGATCCCTGTGCTGAACACTGTTACGGGGTTGAATTCAGTGCCTAAAACTTGGGCGTTTTGAGGAAATTCTATGCAATTGACACCACGTGAAAAAGACAAACTGCTGATTGCCATGGCAGCCACTGTTGCGCGCAAGCGTTTGGAGCGCGGTGTAAAGCTCAACCATCCGGAAGCCATTGCGCTGATCACCGAGTTTGTGGTGGAGGGGGCACGTGATGGCAAGAGCGTTGCAGACTTGATGCAAGATGCAGCGCATGTGGTGGCCCGCACCCAGGTGATGGACGGCATTGCGGAGATGATCCCCGATGTGCAGGTGGAAGCAACCTTCCCAGATGGCACAAAACTGGTCACCGTTCACCAACCGATACGCTAGGAGCTTTGCCCATGATCCCCGGAGAAATTTTTACAACCAGTGGCGAAATTGAACTCAATGCAGGGTCACCGCGCGTGACAATTGAAGTTGCCAACACCGGAGACAGACCCGTTCAAGTGGGCTCGCATTATCATTTCTTTGAAACCAATGAAGCCTTACGCTTTGACCGCCACGCCGCCAGGGGGCAGCGCTTGGATATCGCCGCGGGAACCGCTGTTCGTTTTGAGCCAGGCCAGCGCCGCGAAGTGACGCTCGTTCCTTTTGGCGGAAAGCGCGAAATTTATGGCTTTCAAGGTAAGGTAATGGGAAAGTTATAATGACAAAAATTTCCCGCGCCACTTATGCTCAAATGTTCGGCCCCACTGTGGGCGACAAGGTTCGCCTTGCCGATACTGATCTGATCATTGAAGTGGAAAAGGATTTCACGGTTTATGGTGAAGAGGTAAAATTTGGTGGCGGCAAGGTCATCCGGGACGGGATGGGGCAATCACAAGTGTCTCGCGCTGATGGCGCTATGGACACTGTGATCACCAATGCGCTGATTGTTGATCACTCCGGCATTTTCAAAGCTGATGTGGGTTTGCGGGATGGGCGGATAGCGGCGATTGGCAAGGCGGGCAATCCAGACACTCAAAATGGCGCCACCATCATTATTGGACCTGGCACAGAGATTATCGCGTGCGAAGGCAAAATCCTCACGGCGGGCGGAATTGACAGTCACATTCATTTCATCGCACCCCAGCAGATTGAAGAAGCGCTTTACTCAGGCATCACCACCATGCTTGGCGGCGGAAGTGGGCCAGCCCATGGCACCCTCGCCACCACCTGCACGGGGCCTTGGCACACAGAGAGGATGATAGAAGCCGCAGATGCCTTCCCGATGAATCTGGGCTTCATGGGCAAGGGCAATTCCTCACAGCCGCAAGGCTTGGTGGAGATGATCAATTCCGGAGTTTGCGGGTTAAAGCTGCATGAGGATTGGGGCACAACGCCTACTGCCATTGATAATTGCCTGACCGTGGCTGATGCGCATGATGTGCAGGTGGCCATCCACACTGATACGTTAAACGAGTCGGGGTTTGTGGAAGCTACCATTGCCGCCATAAAGGGGCGCACCATTCACACGTTCCACACGGAAGGGGCAGGCGGCGGCCATGCCCCTGACATCATAAAGGTGGCAAGCTTACCCAATGTGTTGCCATCTTCCACCAATCCAACACGGCCCTTTACCGTCAACACGGTAGCAGAACATCTGGACATGCTGATGGTGTGTCACCATCTCTCGCCGCGCATTCCCGAAGATATAGCCTTTGCTGAAAGCCGCATCCGCAAGGAGACCATTGCAGCCGAAGATATTTTGCATGATCTGGGTGCATTCTCGATGATCTCTTCAGATTCACAAGCCATGGGTCGTGTGGGCGAAGTGATCATTCGCTGCTGGCAAACCGCCCACAAAATGAAAATGCAACGCGGTGAATTGCTGGGCGATCGTGGCAATGACAATTTTCGCGCCAAGCGTTACATTGCAAAATACACCATCAACCCTGCCATCGCACACGGGATTTCGCATGAGGTGGGGTCAATAGCGGTGGGTAAACGCGCTGATCTGGTGCTGTGGTCACCGGCATTTTTTGGGGTCAAGCCGGAGATGGTGTTGCTGGCGGGATCGATTGCAGCAGCGCCGATGGGAGACCCCAATGCGTCCATTCCCACACCGCAGCCTGTGCATTACCGGCCCATGTTTGCCAGCTTCGGCAAACTGCGCACATCCTCTTCAATTGTGTTTGTATCGCAAGCCGCAGCTTCCGGTGGTCTGCACCAGCGGCTGGGCACCGCCAAAAAAATGGTGGCGGTGAAAAACACACGAGGCGGCATTTCCAAAGCGTCTATGATCCACAATAGTGCCACCCCAAAATTGGACGTTAACCCGGAAACTTACGAAGTGCGCGCCGATGGTGAACTGCTCACCTGTGCACCTGCAACAGAGCTGCCAATGGCGCAGCGGTATTTTTTGTTTTGAGGCGCGTAATTTCGCACCGTGCCGGACCACCGACTGGCGCATTGCCTTTCGACAGTGTTGTCCTTGATGCGCAAGAACGGCATATCAGACGCAAGCTCATCACATTGCAGCATGGCGACGACGTGCTGGTGGACTTTCCACTCACCGTGATGTTGCAGGACCGTGACCTTCTGGTTCTGGACGACGGTCGCTCAGTTGAAGTGATTGCAGCCGATGAAGACTTGATGGAGGTGCGCGGGCGCGGTGCAGCGCATCTCACGGTGCTCGCGTGGCATATTGGCAACAGGCATTTGGATGCTCAAATTGAAAACGAGCGTTTACTATTGCGGCGCGACCGGGTCATTGCCGTGATGCTCGAACACCAGGGTGCAACGTTAAGAGACGTGCGTGAACCTTTTGCCCCTGAACATGGGGCCTATCATGGGCATTGAGGCCCAACAGCTTTTACTGCTGCTGAACTGGATGTCGCCTGCTTTTCCGATTGGTGCCTATGCCTTTAGCCATGGCTTCGAATGGGCCATCGAAACTGGTGAGGTTTCAACGCCGCAAGAGGTTGAGAAGTGGATCAGCGATGTGATCACACGGGGCTCTGGCTGGAATGATGCCGTGCTGTTTTCTTTGAGTTACACCCAGGATGTGAATGAGCTGGCGCTGGCCTTGTGCTCCTCGCAGGAGCGTTATTTGGAAACGACGCAGTTGGGGGCGGCCTTTGAAATTGCTGCTGATGTTTTCGCCCGTAACAGCCCCTCCTTTGACCGCGCCGCGCCACTCCCGCCGCTGCACAAGGTGGCTGTTGCTTACCCCAGTGCTGCAGCCAACGCTTGCAAAGCCATGGGTGTGGAACCTGCTTTTGCGCTGCTTGCATTCCTTCAAGGCTTTTCCAATGTGCTGATTTCCGTTGCCGTGCGCCTCGTGCCCCTAGGGCAAACTGCGGGGCTTGAAATCATGCGAAATCTTATGCCTGTCATTGCTGCCACCGCCGCACGCGCCACTCTTGCCAGCGCGGCTGATCTTGGCTCCATCACAGTGTTGTCTGATGTGGCCGCCATGAAACACGAAACCCAGCATTCAAGGATTTTTCGCACATGACACACGGTCCTTTACGCATTGGAATTGGTGGCCCTGTTGGTTCAGGCAAAACCACACTCACTGAAAAGCTGTGCAAAGCCATGCGCGATGCCTATTCGGTTGCGGTCATCACAAATGACATTTACACCAAGGAAGATGCCCTGATTTTAAACCGCCTCCAGGCCCTTCCCGAAGACCGCATCATGGGTGTGGAAACCGGGGGGTGCCCGCATACAGCCATTCGCGAAGATGCGTCCATCAATCTTGCGGCCATCGCTGAAATGTCAAAGCGCCACCCTGATTTGGATATTATTTTCATCGAGTCAGGAGGCGATAATCTGGCCGCCACGTTCTCGCCTGATCTGGCTGATCTTTCGATCTATGTTATTTCTGTATGCCAGGGCGAAAAAATTCCGCGCAAGGGTGGTCCAGCCATCACGCGGTCTGATTTGCTGGTCATCAACAAAACCGATTTGGCCCCGCATGTGATGGCAGATTTAAGCGTGATGGAACGTGATACGCAAAAGGCCCGCGGTGGCAGGCCTTATGTGTTCACTGATCTTTTGCGGCTGAAAGGGTTGCAAGATGTGCAGCACTTTATTGAGCGCCATGGCGGCCTGACTAGGCCTGATAGACACAACTCTGGTCAGGACAAAATTTTGGATGCGACAGCATCATAAAGCGGAATGCCCAGAGCCCCGTTGAACGGAAAAGTGATGACAAGACTGATTAAGCGATAGCGAGCCAAAATTGCCTTGGCGCATTGCCTATACCAGTCCCAGTCTTGCAGGAACACTTGCGGCTGTAAAGGCAGGCCTCGGTGTCACCATCCTGACGCAGATTGTGTTGCCAAGCGGCATTCACTCGGTTCGCAAGGAGCTGAAATTGCCGGAATTGGCCGATGCCGAATTGGCATTGATGAAATATGACCGCATTTCAAAAGCAGGGTACATGTTGGCCGAACATATAATTTCAAGTCTGGAACGTGGCATTGCGTAGCTTGCGACATGCGGGCACGGTGAGTAGACTGTGCCAGGATCAGGAGAGAGAGGGACATCAGATTGGGCAGGCTTACGACACATGTACTGGACACGGCACGGGGCAAACCTGCTGCTGGATTGCAGATTGAAGTGTGGCGCGATGTGCTGCTCAAGACACTTGCCACAAATTCAGATGGTCGTGCCGATCAACCGCTGCTCGAGGGGGAGGCTTTTACGCCTGGTCACTATGAGCTTCGTTTTCATGCCGGCGATTATCTGCGCACGTTGGGGCTTAATCTTTCAGAACCTTTGTTTCTTGACATGATTCCCATTCGCTTTGGCATATTCGATGCCTCACAGCATTTTCATGTGCCGCTGCTTTTATCGCCCTTTGGCTATTCCACATACCGGGGCAGTTGATGGCACTTCAGTTTTTCCGCCATGGCAAGATTGTGCGCATTGAAAAATTTGCACCCGATGAAACATTGCTCAATTATCTGCGCCTCACAGAAAAATCGAGGGGCACCAAAGAGGGCTGCAATGAAGGCGATTGCGGGGCTTGCACCGTGGTGCTGGGAAAGCCAGTTGCAGGCGGTGTGAAATACCAAATGGTCAATGCCTGCATCTTGCTGCTCGGGCAAATTCATGGCTGCGAATTGATCACGGTGGATGATCTGGCAGTGGGCGGCGCTTTGCATCCTGTCCAGCAAGCCATGGTCGATGCGCATGCTTCGCAATGTGGCTTCTGCACGCCAGGGTTTGTGATGTCGCTGTTTTCACTGGCGCATGAAAAACGTACAGTCACCCGCGCTGATGTGGTGGAGCAGATTTCAGGAAATCTATGTCGCTGCACGGGTTACCGCCCGATCATCGAGGCTGGGCTTGAAGCGTGCAACACGGTTGATGATGCCTGGAGCAGGCGTGAGGCTGAAACCTCTCACATTCTCAGCACCATTTCAGGCGATATGGTTGCGGGGAATGCTGAAGAATTTTTTGCAGCTCCCGCATGTGCTGAAAAACTTGCAGACCTGTGCGCAGCCTGTCCCGAAGCTACAATTGTTTCGGGGGCCACAGATGTGGGGCTGTGGATTAACAAGCATATGCGCCCGCAAAAGCAAATCATTTATACAGGCCGCGCCAAGGGTTTTGCCGAGATTGAAGACCAGGGCGACAGGATTTCAATTGGTGCCGGGGCCACGCATGCGGACGCTTTTGATGCGCTGAATTCCCTCCATACTGATCTGGGCGAGGTTGTCCGCCGCTTTGGTTCGCGCCATGTGCGGGCCTCTGGCACAGTGGGCGGCAACATTGCCAATGGCTCTCCGATTGGCGATCTGGCGCCCGCACTGATTGCTTTGGGGGCCACATTGCATTTGCGCCATGGCAGCGAAATGCGCCACATGCCGCTTGAACATTTTTTCGTGGGTTACGGCAAACAGAACCGAAAACCGGGCGAATTGGTCTGGTGCATTGATGTGCCCAAGCCAAGGCCGCATCAGGTTTTTCATTGCACCAAGATTTCAAAACGCAGAGATGATGATATCTCCGCCATCATGGGCGCGTTTTTGTTTGATCTTGACCATGATGTCATCACCCAGGCGCGCATTGCCTTTGGCGGCATGGCGGCCACCCCAAAGCGCGCCATGAAAACCGAAGGGCAGCTGATTGGCAAAACGCTGGCCGAAGCCCAGCATGTGGTGTTGGAAGATTACACGCCGCTTAGTGATATGCGGGCCAGTGCGCAGTATCGCAACACAGTGGCCAATGCGCTGCTGCAAAAAGCCGTGCTGGGCATTACCCCATGAGTACAGTGATGAGAACCGTGGGAAAACCAATAGCCCATGACAGTGCAGCCTTGCATGTGACTGGCACCGCCCTTTACATTGATGATCTGCGCGAACCGGAAGGCACGGTGCATGTGGTGCCCGGCTTTGCGAAAGACGCAACCGTTGGTCAAATTACAGCCCTTGATTTATCTGCTGTGCGTAACTTTCCCGGCGTGCTGGCAGTGTTTACTGCGCAAGATATTCCAGGCTTAAATGATTGCAGCCCGATTGCGGGAGACGACCCCATTTTGGCCAAAGGTGAAATTCATTTTCACGGCCAGGTGATTTTTGCAGTGGTGGCCGAAACAAGGGCTGCCGCAATGCACGCCAGACTGCTGGCTAAAATTGAAATCGCCAAGTCCACACCCATCGTGGGTGTTGAACACGCACAGATTGACCTGCTGCCGCCTTATGCTTTCAAACGTGGCGATCTTCAGAAAATTGCTGCCCATGAAATCTCTGGCAGTTTTAAAATTGGGGGCCAAGAGCATTTTTATCTGGAAGGGCAGATTGCGTTTGCCCTGCCGCAGGAACAAGGCGCCATGTTGGTTTATTCTTCCACGCAACACCCGCAGGAAATTCAACATTCAATCGCTGCCATGCTGGGGCTGCCCGATGCCAAGATCACCTGCGAATGCCGGCGCATGGGGGGTGGTTTTGGCGGCAAGGAAAGCCAGGCTACGCAATGGGCGGCCTTGGCGGCACTCGCTGCCAGCAAATTAAACCGCCCGGCCAAGTGCCGCCTGGACCGCGACGATGATTTCATAATGACCGGCAAGCGCCATGATTTTGAAGTGGGCTATTCTGCGAGTTTTGATGAGACAGCACGGCTTAAAACTGTCGATGTGAAGTTTGCCGCACGGCTCGGCTATTCGGCTGATCTGAGCGGCGCGATTTGTGACCGCGCCATGTTCCATGCGGATAATGCCTATTATTATCCGGCTTTCTCCATTGCCACGCGCCGCCTGAAAACCAACACGGTTTCGAACACGGCCTTCAGAGGCTTTGGCGGCCCGCAAGGCATGGTTTTTGCCGAAGCCATGATGCAGGGCATTGCCATCAAAACCGGAATGGATGCGCTGGATGTGCGCAAGCGCAATTTCTATGGCCCACGCCGCGATGTAACGCCTTACGGCCAAAAGCTGCGCGACAATATTTTGGATCAACTTATTAGCCAGCTGGAAAAAACCTCAAGCTACCGCAAGCGCCGCAAGGAAATTGCAGCCTTTAACGCGAAAAGCCGCGTGTATAAAAAAGGGCTAGCGCTTACGCCCGTTAAATTCGGCATTTCATTCACGGCTACACATCTTAATCAGGCCGGCGCCTTGGTGCATGTTTACACTGATGGGTCAGTGCACCTCAATCATGGTGGCACCGAAATGGGCCAAGGGCTTTATGTGAAAGTGGCCCAGGTGGTTGCTGAAACATTTGGCATTGCGTTGGAGCGCGTGATGATCACCGCCACCAACACCGGCAAAGTGCCCAACACATCGGCAACCGCTGCCTCCTCTGGATCTGATCTCAATGGCATGGCGGCGCGCAATGCCAGTATCGCAATCAGAACCCGCATGGCGGAATTCATCGCCAAGCAGTGGAATGTGAAACCTTCGGCAATTGTCTTTGGAAACGACAAAGTGAGTGCGGGCCGCAAATCCATCAGATTTAATGATCTCGCCAAACTGGCAAAAGAAAATCGCATCTCGCTCTCTTGTGCGGGGCATTATTCAACGCCAGAAATTCACTGGGACCGGACGTCGGGAAGCGGCATGCCGTTTTTCTATTTTTCATACGGGGCGTCGTGTTCAGAAGTGATGATTGATACTATGACTGGCGAACTGAAAGTGACCCGCGTAGATATTCTGCATGATGTGGGCCATTCGCTGAACCCTGCCATTGATATAGGCCAGATTGAAGGCGGCTTTGTGCAGGGAATGGGCTGGCTTACCACCGAAGAACTGGTTTATGGCGCAGATGGGAAATTGCAAACGCACGCGCCGTCGACCTACAAAATCCCTTGCGCCTCTGACGTGCCGGAAGATTTTCGGGTGGCGCTGTTCAAGAGCGAGGGCAACAGGGCTGACACCATTTACCGTTCAAAAGCCGTAGGGGAGCCACCGCTGATGCTGCCCATTTCGGTATGGTGCGCCGTGCTGGATGCGGTGGCCAGCGTGAAGCCCGGCGTGGTTCCAAAGCTTGATACACCGGCAACGCCAGAGGCAATTTTGAAAGCGGTGCGCGGGCTGACACCATGAACCCTTATACTAAAATACTCGCCTCCCTCAACTCGCATGCCACTGCAGCCTTGGTCACCGTCACTTCGACCCAAGGCTCCACGCCACGCGAGGGGGGGGCCTTTATGGTGGTGACACCACTTGGCTTTCATGGCTCAATTGGCGGCGGCACGTTGGAATGGCACGCCATGGCGCAAGCCCAACGCCTGCTCGGTAAGCCTGCAACCACCACCACCATCACTAAAATTCTGGGCCCTGATCTGGGCCAATGCTGCGGCGGGCGGATGACGTTGCGGATTGAAAGTTTTGATAAAGACTCACTAGCCCTCGTCAAGGCCCGCGCTGAAACCTATATTGAAGACATGTGTCACCTTCACCTGTGGGGGGCCGGCCATGTGGGCCGTGCCCTCGTTTTGGCGTTGGCCCCCTTGCCGTTTCAAATCAGCTGGTGGGATGCAAGGCCCCAGGCGTTTCCCTCTCACGTTCCGCCACATGTTACCTGCCTAACAGGTCAGCCCCAAGACATGGAGCCGGATGGCTTTGTGCTGGTCATGAGCCACAGCCACCAGCTTGATTTCGAAGTGGTGGATTTTGCCCTGCGTAACCCGGGTTTTGAATTTGTCGGTTTAATCGGCAGTGCAACCAAACGCGCACGTTTTGTAAAGCGGCTGCGCAGTGGCGGTGTTGACCCCGAAAGACTCGCCTGCCCGATTGGGGTTTCCAGCTTAAAGTCCAAACATCCGGCGGCACTTGCCGCGGGGGTGGTGGTGCAGCTTTTGGAACTCTATGAGAGTGTTCGCACCGAGGTCTCTTTGCCGCAACGCCCTTGCCAACCAACAATGCTGCTGTAAATCTCAAAGCCATGGACCCTTATATTCTTGAATGGTTGAACATCCTGGTGCGCTGGGGCCACTTGGTCGCGGGTATTGCGTGGATTGGCACGTCGTTTTATTTTGTCGCCCTGGATCTCACCTTGCGCAATGGCGAGGCGTGGGAGGTGCATGGTGGTGGCTTTTACCATGTGAAAAAATTTCTTACAGCGCCCCCGGAATTGCCACCTCACCTCACCTGGTTCAAATGGGAAGCTTACCTTGCGTGGATCAGCGGATTTCTACTGCTGATCATCCAGTATTATGTGGAGGCAGATCAATATCTGATTGACCCTGCAATACTTGCGCTCACACCGTGGCAGGCCATTGGACTGTCTGTGGCGTCCCTGCTGGGGGGCTGGGTGGTTTATGATACGCTGTGCAAATCGTGGGTGGGGCAAAACACGGGCCGACTAGCGCTTGCGGTTTATGGGCTTATTCTCGTGGCAGCTTATGGCTTTTCCCATGTGTTTTCAGGGCGCGGCGCATTCATTCATGTGGGGGCCTTCATTGGCACCATGATGGCGGCCAACGTGTTTGCCATCATCATTCCCAACCAGCGCAAAATAACAGCTGCCCTTTTGCAAGGCGAGAAACCTGATCCCAAATATGGGGCCATGGGAAAGCAGCGCTCGCTGCATAACACCTATCTTACACTGCCTGTGCTTTTCATGATGACCAGCAATCATTACGCCATGATCACAGGCCACCCGCAAGCTTGGGCCCTGGTCGGGCTGGTGGTTCTTGGGGGGGCTGCCACCCGGTATTTTCTGCTGCGCACCGAAGTGGGCGATGAGATGGGGAAGATTGCCTGGGCGGTTCCCGTCATAGCCACATGCCTTGTGGGCGCCTTGGTGATGACAGAACCTGCAGTGTCCACCATTCCAGCAGGCCTGAAGGTTACTGATGCCGAAGCATTTTCCATTGTGCAAAACCGTTGCAGTTCCTGCCATGCGGCCATTCCCAGCGATGCTTCAGTAAAGCAAGCCCCCAAAGGCATCATGTTCGCGAGCCTTGACGACATGAAGCGCTATGCCACGCAGATTGAAGCCCAGGCTGTGCGCAACAAGGCCATGCCCATGGGCAATAAAACAGGCATGCTGCCGGAAGAGCGCATCAAGCTTGGGGCCTGGATCAAGGCGCAATGATCACCTTGGCTTCCGTAAATGCGATGGATGCCGCTACATTTATTGCCGCGTTTGGAGATATTGCAGAACATTCACCTTGGGTGGCGGAGGGGGTCATTGCCGCCAAAGATTCCGTCAATCCTTCGGGCTCCTCTCTCGCAAGAGAGGGAGATGGCGTGGCGCAAACTAATAATGCTTTCTCAAGCGTCAATGCGCTGAGCAAAACTTTCGCTGACATCGTGATGAATGCCCCTCACGCTCAACAACTGTCACTTTTGCGCGCTCACCCTGATTTGGCCACGCGCGCCAGACTTACCGCGGATTCAAAGGCCGAACAAAAAGATGCAGGCCTTGATACCCTGAGCACTGATGAGTTCGCCACATTTACCAAGCTGAATAATCAGTACACGGAGCAAAATGGCTTTCCCTTTATTTTTGCCGTAAAAGGAGCCAGCAAGCAGCAGATTCTTGCTAGCTTTGACGATCGCATCCATAATGCGCGTGACTCAGAATTTCAGGTGGCGCTGCAACAGGTGTGCAAGATCATTGGCTTTCGCTTGGAGATGCGCATTGGGCACTAAAATATTCCCGCGACAGCGGGAATCTCGTGATATTGCAGGGGACTTCAGCTTTTGCGGCAACGAAGGGTTTTTAAAATGACCAAACTTCTTATCGGCCAAATTTTGTCCTTTGGTGCAACAGCACAAGACCTGACCCACGACACGCGCGGCTGTATTGCAATTGGCGATGATGGCCGAATCCTGTTTCGCGGCCCGCTTTCGCTGTTGCCGCGGGCCTTTCAATTTACCAGCCGCGAAGACCATGGCGACAATCTGCTGATGGCAGGCTTTGTCGATGCCCATCTTCATTTTCCGCAAAACCGCATGTTGGCAGCCGCGGCCACCGACCTACTGGACTGGCTTTCGCGCTACACGTTTCCGGAGGAAGCGCTTTATGCCGATGCCGAATACGCAGCCTTGAGGGCCGAGGTTTTTCTCACCACGCTTTACGCCCACGGCACCACAGCTGCGATGGCATTTTGTTCTTCGCATAAAGTTTGCGCAGAAGCGCTGTTCACCGCAGCGGCTTCTCGCAATATGGCCCTGGTCACGGGCAAAACCTTGATGGACCGCAACGCCATTCCAGGCGTTCATGACACGGTGGAACAAGGTGCGCTTGATACCGTTGCGCTGCATGACACATTTCACGGGAAGGGCCGCTTGCGCCATGCCGTGTCGCCCCGCTTTGCCATCACCTCAACGGAGGCGCAGCTTCACATGGCGGGCGAGGTGTTGCGCCGGTGTAAGGGTGCTTTGATGCAGACTCATATTTCCGAAAGTGCAGCCGAAGTGGCCTGGATCAAGCAGTTGTTTCCCAATGACCAAGATTACACTGCGGTTTATGAGCGCTTTGGCCTGCTTACCGCGCACAGTATTTTTGCCCACGGCATTCATTTGTCGCCGCGCGAGCTTTCAGCTTTGAATGAAGCGCAAAGCACCGTCGTGCATTGCCCCACCTCCAATTTGTTTCTGGGTTCAGGCCTGATGCCATTTGCAGGCCGGCAACACCTTGCCCTGGCTACCGATATTGGCGGCGGCACCAGCTATTCCATGCTGCAAACCATGGGAGAGGCTTACAAGGTTCAAATGCTCACAGGGCACAAGCTAAAAGCAGCGGAACTCTTTTTTATGGCCACGTTGGGCAATGCACGCGCCCTTCGTATTGCCAACGAGACAGGAAGCCTGGCGATTGGCAAATTCGCCGACATCATTGTGCTCAATCCCAAAGCCACGCCCGTGTTGGAAGCTCGGGCTGCGCTTTCAAATTCAATCGAAGATGTGCTGTTTGCGCTCGCTCTATTGGGGGATGATAGGAGCATTACAGCAACCTATGTGGCAGGCACCCGCGTCCACCAATAATATGTCAGTACTTATGATTTGGCGGATATAGGATTATAATGCTTTCGTGTCAATATATATTCTTAATGATTTGAATTGTTTCCACCTTGAGTGCCGCAATGGTGGGGCTGAGAAGAGCGATGCGATCAAAGATGCGGGGCTGATCATTAAGTGATTTACGTAAAGCTTGGCCAAACACCATGCGCAATTCGGTGCCGAAATTGAATTTCGCCACCCGGCTTTCATGGGCCAGCTTTTTCCGATCAGACAGGGCAATGCCGCTGCCGCCATGCAGCACCAAGGGCAAACGCGTAACGGCCTCAATGGCTTTGAGTACGGGCCAATTGATGCTGTTGGTTTGCTCCGTGTTCAAGTGCACATTGCCAACCGAGATGGCAACAGCATCCGCACCGCTTTCCCGGTCAAACATTGCCGCCTCTTCTGGCGAAGTCAGCGCGGAAGCGGCACCTTCCACATACCCCACCTGCCCCACTTCACCTTCCACTGAAACGAAAGCCTGTTTTGCCAAGGTCACAACTTTTTGCGTGAGTGCTATATTTTCTGCAATCGGCAATTTCGAGCCGTCAACCATCACCGATGTAAAACCGCTGTCGATACCTTCAGCACACTCTGCAAACGTGTAGGCATGGTCCACATGGCAGACGATGGGAACGCGCGCCTGCTCGGCCAAATGCCTGAACATCTTGCCCCAAATTGCTGTCGGCATGTGGCGGCGCGCGCCTGGCCCTGCCTGCAGAATGACAGGAATGCCAATTTCATCTGCGGCTTCGACGAAGGCTGTTGCCTCTTCCCAGCCTAACACCACCAAACCCGCAATTGCACGACCCTGCAGCAACACGTCTTTGAGGGTGGCTACTGTCATTTGAATTTTGCAATCATGTCCTTGATGCCGGGAATGGTTTCCACCTGATAGGCATGGGTTGGCTGAAAATATTGCACCAGCGGACGCTGCGACAGCCCGCCCAGAATGGTAAAATAATACATCTCATAACCGGGTGCTGCCACACAAGGGTGATAGCCTTCAGCCAGCGTGATGGTTGAGCCATTAACCAGATGATAGGCTTCCCCCACCAAACCATCGTCACGTTGCACCAGTTGCAGGCCAAAGCCATGATCGGGCTTGAAGCGAAAATTATAAGTTTCATCGTGCCTGGTTTCCAACGGCAAACGATCAGTGTCGTGCTTGTGAGGCGGAAAACCCGACCAGCCCCCCGCCCCCACCGTGAAGAGTTCAGACACCAGCAACCGTCCGACCCGGTCTTTATATTTGGTCCCCAAAATATGTTTAATCTTGCGGTGGGTCTTGGTTTCGTCCGAGCCATACTGGATTTTATCAATATCGGCCGCCCGAACGGCGAATGGCAAAAGAGTTCGCGCAAATTTTGCTCCCGCCACAAAAACTTCTGCCGTTTGAGATGTGCACACCAATTTCACTTTCGCGGCGGTGGGGGCATAAACGCCTTCGGGCTCACCGTCCCACACGTCAACACCGCGACTGCCGATATTGTTAAAATGCTCGCCTTCAATTTCAACATCAACAGTTCCAGTGGCCGGAACGATGCCGGTTTCATACCCTGGAACCTGGTATTCAAAACTCTGGCCTTGCTGCAATTTTATAATATTGAAATAGTTCAGCGGCACTGAAACATCGTCAATATCTATGATGGGTCTATTCTGGTTATCAAAAGGCGGAAAGTGCATGGGTCACCATAAATTTTGAAAGCTCGTCTTGCGTGGGCATGGCTGGGGCACAGCCAATACGGGTCACAACAATGGCTGCAGCTGCTGATCCTCTGTATACGGATGATGTTACGTCGAGGCCTTGGGCCAAACTTGTGACAAGAGCCGCCATGAAGGCATCCCCGGCGCCAGCAGGCTTTAACGCTTTGACTTTGAAAATTCCGGTTTCAAAGGATCTGCCTTGGGTAAAGGTAACAGAACCTCTCTCGCCCATTTTGTAAATCACAATCTCGGCCTTGAACGACTTTGCTAGTTCTTGGTTGCCCCCCATCACCGCAAATTCATCCTCATTGCCAATCACGATGGTGCTGCAATGGGCGGCGCGCAAGCACGTGTCGCGCGCGTCCTCGGGACTAACCCAGGAATAAGGCCGGTAATCAACATCAAGAATGATTTGCAAACCGGCTTTTGATGCCAACTCCATGGCCAAAAATGTGGCAGAGCGCGAAGGTTCTGCCGCCAAGGCTGTGCCTGTCACAATCAAGCAATGATACTCCGTATACGGAATGTGTCTGATGGACTCTGTTGACAATTGAAAATCAGCTGCGCCATTGCGGTAGATCACCGATTGACAATTCTCAACTCTGGTTTCGACCACGGCCAAGGAATTGCGCGCTTCTCCTCCCGCAGCACTCAAATGCTGAGTGCCGATGCCATATTTTTTTAATTCGTTCAAAGTGTAACGGCCCACGGCATCATTTGAAACCGTGGTGACCAAATCAACCTCGCTCCCCAACCTGGAAATACCTGCGGCAATGTTGCCAGCTGACCCTCCCAAGCTTGCGGAAAACATCAGCGCGTCCTCAATGCGGGTGCCCGGCGGATCTGCGTAAAGATCAAGACCTGCCCGCCCCACCACAAGAAATTTATGTTTTCCACTGTTCATGACTTGAGAACTTAGTTACGGTTGTCGCGAAGTGCAATCGGATAGACTCGATGACAAAAATCGGAATTGGCGTAGTAGGTGGTGGTTATATGGGAAAGGCCCATGCGGTAGCCATGGCTGCTGTCGGGGCCGTGTTTAACACCAGGCTTCGGCCAAGCCTTGAGGTGATCTGCACGACAACCGCAGAGGGTGCTGCCGCAAAAGCCGATCAGTTTGGCTTTGCCCGCTCGACTGCCGATTGGCGCTCTCTGGTGGATGACCCCAAAGTTGAAGCCGTGGTGATCGCCTCTCCACAAACGACCCACCGGGAGATTGCACTTGCCGCTTTTGCCAGGGGCAAGCATGTGTTTTGCGAAAAGCCGCTGGGGGTTGATACCAATGACAGCCGCCTGATGCTGGTTGCTGCCCAGAAAAGCGGGTGCGTTCACATGGTGGGCTTTAATTATATCCGCACACCAGCCTCACAAATGGCGCGGGAGATTGTTCACTCCGGCGAGATTGGCCGCATCACCTCATTTCGCGGTGAACATACCGAAGACTTTTTGGCAGACCCGGAAGGGCCTTTTAGCTGGCGCTGCGACTCGCGCGCGTCAGGCACCATGGGTGACCTCGCACCCCATATCATCAATGCCGCCTTTGCCTTAATGGGGCCTATTGACTGTTTGATCGCCGAAATTGAAACCATCCACAAAACCAGACCTTCGCCTGATGGCCCCAAGGTGGTGACCAATGATGATCAAGCGAATATTTTATGCAAGTTTGATTCAGGTGTCATGGGTTCACTGTTCATCAGCCGCGTGGCCACGGGCCGCAAAATGGGTTACATCTATGAGATATTTGGCACCCAAGGTGCAATCCGCTTTGATGGCGAAGACCAGAATGCGTTGTGGCTCTATAAAGGGGATGCTAACGCTGACCGCCAAGGCTTCACTAAAATTCTCACCGGACCCTTACACCGCGACTATAAGCCTTTCAGTTTGGGGCCGGGGCACGGTACTGGCTATCAAGACCAGATTACAATTGAAGCCAAAGATTTTTTGGAAGCAATTGCAGAAGGCAAACCGAAATGGCCCACTTTCGAAGATGGGCTGTTGGTGAACCAGGTTGTGGAAGCAGCCTTTGTATCGCATAGTTTGAGACGATGGGTGGATGTGAAAACGATATGACAAAATTAAACTGGGGCATGATTGGCGGCGGCGAAGGAAGCCAAATTGGTCCTGCGCACAGGATTAGCGCTGCTATCGACGGGTTATACACCATGGCCGCGGGTGCACTTGATGCCGATTCTATCAAGGGCCGAGAATATGCGCAACGCCTTGGGGTGGCGAAGGACCGTGCTTACGGCAATTGGCAAGACATGCTAGCAGGCGAACGTGACCGCAGCGACCGCGTTGATCTTGTCACCGTCGCTACGCCAAATTCCACGCATTACGACATCACCAAGGCGTTTCTTGCGGCGGGCATTCATGTCCTGTGCGAAAAACCAATGACGGTGACAGTCGAACAGGCGGAGGACATTGTGGCCACTGCAAAGCGCAGCGGTGCCATTTGCGCGGTGAATTATGGCTACACAGGTTATGCGCTTGTGCGGCATATGCGGGCCATGGTGGCGCGGGGCGACCTTGGCAAAATCCGCTTGATCAAAGCCGAATTTGCGCATGGCTTTCATGCTGATGAAGCTGACGCTGACAATCCGCGCGTGCGCTGGCGCTATGATCCTAACCAGGCGGGCATTTCCGCGCAGTTTGCCGATTGCGGCATTCATGCCCTTCATATGGCGAGCTTTGTGTCTGGGCAAAATGCCAAAGAACTTTCAGCTGATTTTGTGTCGTGCCTGAAAGGCCGCATGCTGGAAGATGACGCGATGGTGAATTTCAAAATGGATGGCGGGGCCACTTTAAGGCTTTGGACCAGCTCAGTTGCAGTGGGTTCCATGCATGGCCTCACTCTTCGGGTTTTTGGCGAAAAAGGTGGGTTGCGCTGGGCCCAACAATGGCCTGACCAGTTGTTTTATACACCCCTCAATCACCCAACCATTACGCTGGAACGCGGCGGGCCAGGATTGTCACCAGAGGCCGACCGGGCTTCGCGCATTGCCATTGGCCATGCAGAAGGCATGCCGCTGGCGTTTGCGAATATCTATGTTGATTTGGCCGAAGCCATTGCAGCAAAAAGACAAGGCCGCCAGATTGATCCATTGGCTGATCATTTTCCCACGGCAGTGGATGGGCTAAGGTCGGTGGCTGCCATTCAAGCGGCAGTCAATTCCAATTCATCGCGTGGTGCGTGGCTAGATGCGCGCCCACCATCACTGAGGTAAAACATGCTCACCATGCCCAAACCAGATTTCAGTGTTCTAGCGCGGCGCAGCGAAATTGCTGCAGCGCTGCGCCAAATCGTTCGGGGTGAAGGCGTGATAGAAGCGCCAACGCAAATGCGGGTTTATGAATCCGATGGGCTCACGGCTTACAGTCAAATGCCAATGCTGGTGGTGCTGCCTGAAACCACAGCGCAAGTTTCTGAAATTCTCAAATATGCCTATGATAACGGCATTAAGATTGTGCCACGAGGCGCTGGCACATCGCTGTCTGGAGGAGCACTGCCACTTGAAGATGGCATTCTTCTCGGTCTGGCCAAGTTCAATCGCATTCTTGATCTTGATTTTGAAAACCGCTGCGCTGTGGTGCAGCCGGGGGTGACCAATCTGGGCATCACCAAGGCTGTCGAGCACAACGGCTTTTATTATGCACCAGACCCTTCGTCGCAAATCGCCTGCACCATTGGCGGCAACGTGGCGGAGAACTCTGGCGGTGTGCATTGTTTGAAATATGGCCTCACCTCCAATAATGTTTTGGGATTGGAAATAGTTTTAATCACCGGGGAAATCATTCGCCTGGGTGGCAAGCATCTGGACAGTGAAGGTTACGATCTGCTGGGCGTGATGACAGGCTCTGAGGGCCTATTGGGCGTGGTCACTGAAGTGACTGTTCGCATTTTGCAGAAACCAGAAACGGCCCGGGCCGCGTTGGTCGGGTTTCCCTCCAGCGAAGAGGCCGGGCAATGCGTGGCTGATATTATTTCAGCAGGCATGATTCCAGGTGGCATGGAGATGATGGACCGCCCCGCCATTCACGCGGTGGAAGAATTTGTGCATGCCGGCTATCCGCTCGATGTTGAGGCTCTGCTCATCGTCGAGCTGGATGGTCCGCACGTTGAAGTAGATCATTTGATTGAGCGTGTGTCAGCCATTGCCAAAGCCAACGGCTCGAAGACCTTGCGCATTTCAACTTCAGAAGAAGAACGCCTGCTGTTCTGGGCCGGGCGCAAGGCGGCATTTCCCGCAGTTGGACGCATTTCGCCAGATTACCTGTGCATGGACGGGACTATCCCGCGGAAAAAATTGCCTGATGTATTAGCTGACATGGCGAAGCTTGCGAAGATCTATGATCTTCGCGTGGCAAATGTGTTTCACGCAGGAGATGGTAATTTGCACCCGTTGATTTTGTTTGATGCAAATCGGGATGGTGAGCTTGACCGGGCAGAAAAATTTGGCGCTGATATTTTACGTCTTTGCGTTAAAGTAGGTGGCGTGCTGACCGGGGAGCATGGCGTGGGCGTGGAAAAGCGCGATCTGATGCCTGAGATGTTTACGAAAACTGATTTGGACCAGCAACTCAGAATTAAATGTGCGTTTGATGGTCAGGGATTGTTAAATCCCGGCAAGGTCTTTCCAACTCTGCATTCTTGTGCAGAGATGGGCCGTGTGCATGTGAGCGGCGGAAAATTGGCCCACCCGGAGTTGCCTCGTTTCTAATGATTTTCAAACCGACCTCACCTCAGGAATTGGCGGAAAGCGTTGTTGCTGCAATTTCTCCCTTTGAGATTATAGGCACTGGAACCAAGCGGGCTGTTGGAAGACCCATTTCACATTTGAACCTGCTGGATCTTTCACATTTTCGTTTTGTAAATGCGTATGAGCCTGAAGAGTTGATCCTCGATGTTGGCTCAGGCACCCCCTTAAGTGAGGTGGAAAATCTAATCGATGAAAAGAACCAATATCTGGCTTTTGATCCTCCTGACTATTCAAAGCTGCTGGGTTCAGAACATTCCGGTACTGTCGGGGGCCTGCTCGCGTGTAACCTGTCTGGCCCGCGCCGGATCAAGGCAGGGGCGGCGCGCGATCATGTCTTGGGACTTCAGGCTGTATCCGGACGCGGTGAAATCTTCAAGGCAGGTGCTCGCGTTGTTAAAAACGTGACTGGCTATGATGTGCCAAAGCTGATGGCAGGATCCTACGGCACATTGGCGGCGTTTACGTCTGTCATCTTGAAAGTGCTGCCAAAGCCAGAAACGGAAGAGACCATAGTGCTGCGGGGGCTTGATGATGTTACTGCCGTTCACATGATGAGCACAGCCATGCAATCATCGGCAGAAGTTTCCGGTGCCGCGCATGTGCCGGGGCAGGGCACATTTTTGCGCCTTGAAGGAATTGCACCTTCAATTGTCTACCGCCGCGATAAATTGGCAAAGCTTTTGGATGCAAAAATCGAAATGCTCAACGCCGAGGAATCCAGCTCACAGTGGCGGAGCATTCGGGATGTTGCGCCGTTCATTGATAATCTCAAAACACTGGTTTGGAAAATTTCTGTGCCACCAAGCCTGGCTCCTTCAATAATTGCAAAGCTCAAAATGCAATTTGAGTTTCGCTATTTTTTTGATTGGGCAGGTGGGTTGATCTGGCTTGACAGTGAAAAGGATCACTCGTCAAAAATCCGCAACGCACTTCCAAGCGGCCATGCCACATTGCTGCGCGCACCCCAATTGCTCCGTACACAGAGCAACGTGTTCCAACCTCAAGACGCTCACCTGGCAGCACTTTCAAAGCGTGTGAAGCATTCGTTTGATCCCAAAGGCCTGTTCAATCCAGGCCGCATGTATGAAGGTGTTTGATGCAGACCCGGTTTACACCTGAGCAATTGGCTGACCCGCATATCGAGCATTCAAACTCCATCTTGCGCAAATGTGTACATTGCGGGTTCTGCACTGCCACTTGCCCGACATATGTTTTAAATGGCGACGAGCTCGACAGTCCGCGCGGGCGCATTTACCTGATGAAAGACATGCTGGAAAAAGGGGAACCTGCTACGGCTGAAACTGTGAAGCACATTGATCGTTGCCTGTCTTGTCTCTCGTGCATGACCACCTGTCCATCAGGCGTGAATTACATGCATCTTGTCGATCATGCCCGGGTGCACATTGAAAATACCTATAATCGTCCGTATACAGAACGTTTTCTGCGAAACCTGTTGGCTTTTGTAATGCCGCGACCAAAGTTGTTTCGGCTGGCCCTGATTGCGGCAAAATTGATGATACCCTTTCAATCTCTCGCAGCAGCGTTTGGTCTCAAACGCATGTCGGCCCTTTTAAAAATTATTCCAAAGCCATTGCAAGCACCAATGCGACTGGGTGCGCCTGGAACATACACCGCGCAAGGGACAAGAATTGGCCGTGTTGGATTGTTGATGGGGTGCGTGCAAAGCGTGATTGATCCCGGCATCAATGCCGCGACCATTCGATTGCTCACAAGGCTCGGGCATGATGTGGTGGTCGTGAAAGAGGCTTGCTGCGGTTCACTTACGCATCATATGGGCAAAGAGACCGATGCATTAGCGCGGGCGCGGCGCATGATTGATCAGTGGACAGATGAAAATCTGGATGCTGTTATCATAACGACCTCAGGGTGCGGCACCACGATAAAAGACTACGGCCATATGCTGCGGCTTGACGAAGCCTATGCCGCCAAAGCCGCCGCAATCAGCGCCAAGGCCAAAGATGTAACCGAATTCCTTGCCCTTTTGGAACTTCCAAAGTCAGCAATGAATTTGCGGCTGGCTTATCATTCTGCCTGCTCCATGCAGCACGGACAAAACGTTAAATTACAGCCGCTCGCACTTTTGCGACATGCGGGGTTCGAGGTTGTCGAAATTCCCGAAGGACATCTTTGTTGCGGGTCGGCTGGCACTTATAATATCATGCAACCCGACATCGCAACTGAATTGCGCAATCGAAAGATCAAAAATATTGAATCTTTAAGCCCGGAGGTCATCGCAACGGGCAATATCGGCTGCATCACACACCTTGCATCTGGAACAGATATTCCCATTCTGCACACGGTTGAACTGCTGGATTGGGCGTATGGCGGAGAACACCCAGAAAAATTAAAGCTTGCGTAAAAACACACTGCGCACTTTGTGGTCGGCACCTTTTCTCAAAACCAGATCGGCGCGCGGCCGCGTGGGCAAAATATTTTCGCGTAAATTTACAAGATTGATCGTGTTCCAGACCCTTGTTGCAGTTTCCAGCGTTTGCGTGTCACTTAGTGATGCATAACGGTGAAAATAGGATTTAGGGTCTTTAAAGGCGCTGTTGCGCAAGGTGAAGAAGCGCTCGGTGTACCAGCTTCTTAAATCCTCAACATCGGCATCGATGAAAATCGAAAAATCAAAAAAGTCAGATACGTTGGGAATACCGCGGCCATCACGTGGCGGTCTTCCGGTTTGCAATACATTTATTCCTTCGATGATAAGAATGTCAGGTTGGTCAATCACCTGGCTTTTGCCGTGCAGAACATCGTATGTCAGATGAGAGTAAAGTGGCGCCTCAACATCGCGTTCTCCTGATTTGATCTGCGACATGAAACGCAAAATATTTGGCAGATCATAGCTTTCAGGAAAACCCTTGCGGGCCATCAGGCCATCGCGTTCTAAAATGGCATTGGGCAACAGGAAGCCATCGGTGGTTACAAGATCAACCTTTGGTGTTGAAGGCCACCTCGACAGCAAGCGACGCAAAATTCTTGCCGTTGTGCTCTTGCCGCCTGCCACTGATCCTGCCACGCCGATCACATAGGGCACTTTCAATTCATGACGATGCAAAAACATATTTGACGCGTTAAAAAGGCGCTGGCTTGCCTGCACATAAAGGTTGAGCAACCGCGACATGGGCAGGTAAATTGTCTCAACTTCACTGAGATCAATGCGGTCGTTCAAACTGCGCAGCTCATCCAGATCAGCTGCGGTCAAAGTCATTGGCGTGTCTTCACGCAAAGCCGCCCATTCGTCTCTGCCGAACCGCCTGAAGGGAGAGACTTCCCTGGCAAGATCCTCTTCGATATCAACCATTGCGATTTGCTTTTTCCACCAATCCTGATGTGCTTTCACGTTGCTCAAGAACAGCCATAACACTGGCCAAGGGCACATCTGCTGCGTGCAGGACAACGAGGAAATGGTAAAGCACATCTGCCGCTTCATTTGCAGTGTTGGTTTTGTTGTTGAGCACTGCTGCCAGTGCAAATTCAAAAGCTTCTTCCCCAAATTTCTTGGCGCATTTTTCCGGCCCTTGCGACAACAGGTTTGCCGTGTAGGAACTTTCAGGTGTTGATATTTTACGCGCAACAATGGTTGCATCAAGTTTTTCAAGCCCTGTCACGGTGTAATCCTCATGGGTATGCCTGCCTTGGCCATGTGGGCCTTGGCCGCAGAAATCTTGAATGTACCAAAATGGAAAATAGAGGCCGCTAGAACAGCAGTCGCATGGCCATCGCGAACGCCTTCCACCAAGTGATCAAGAGTACCCACACCACCTGAGGCAATCACCGGAATATTTACGGCGTCGGCAATGGCACGCGTAAGAGGAATGTTGAAGCCTAGCCCGGTTCCATCTCGGTCCATTGAGGTGAGCAGAATTTCGCCAGCACCCAGGCTTGTCACGCGGCGCGCGAAGTCTACGGCGTCAATACCCGTTTCCTGTCTGCCGCCATGGGTAAAAATCTCGAAACGCCCTGCCATGGTTTGCCTTGCGTCTATGGCCACAACAATGCACTGGGATCCAAATTTTTCTGAAGCAGCCTGAATGAAATGTGGATTTGCCACGGCAGCCGAATTGATCGCCACTTTATCAGCACCCGATAAAAGCAGATTGCGAATATCATCCAGTGTCTTCACGCCACCGCCCACTGTGAGCGGCATGAAACAAGCCTCTGCCGTGCGCTTGACCACATCAAGCATGGTAGAGCGGTTTTCATGCGTTGCTGAAATATCGAGAAAGCAAAGCTCGTCGGCTCCGGCAGCGTCGTAAGCCTTGGCGCATTCAACGGGGTCGCCCGCATCCTTGAGATTGACAAAATTTATACCTTTGACAACGCGACCGTCTTTTACATCAAGGCAGGGAATGAGGCGCATCTTCAACATCATCTTCCTCCTGAAACGCGAATTGTTGTTGCCGTGATGTAACTGGCAGCATCGCTCAAGGCGAACATGATGGTGTTGGCCACCTCTTCTGCGGTGCCTGCACGTTTCATCGGAATAGCAGGGGTCATCCGCTTGACACGACCAGGCTCCCCCGTTGAGCGGGCGTGAAGTTCTGTTTCTGTGAGACCAGGGGCCACGGCAACAACACGAATATTTTCTTCAGCCAGTTCACGCCCCAAACCAAGCGTAAATGAATCGATGGCGCCTTTGCTTGCGGCATACCAGGTGTATTCGCCCGGGCTGCCTATGGTTGCTGCACCAGATGAGACATTGACAATCACGCCGCCCTTGCCGCCGTGGCGGGGCGACATGCGCTTGACGGCTTCGCGCGATGCAAAGAGGGTTCCATTCACATTGATGGCAATTGTGTCCACTATGGTTTGAGGATCGGCCTCATCCAGACGCGAGCTCAAGCCCGTGATACCTGCGTTATTGACCAGCGCCGTGATCGGCCCGAATGCATTTTCTGTTTCATCAAACATGCGCTGAATGTCTTCAAACTTGGACACGTCACCTTGCACGGCTACAGCCTCTGCCCTTAAATTGCGAAGTTCTGCAATGAGCGCGTTAGCGGCTTTGACATCCGATTGATAATTTACCGCAACCTTATATCCGGCCTTTGCTGCCAGTCTTGCAGTGGCAGCACCAATGCCTCGCCCGCCACCTGTGATCAGAAGAACTTTGGTCATGCTG
The DNA here is from genome assembly GCA_038230015.1 of Hyphomicrobiales bacterium. Lineage (GTDB taxonomy): Bacteria > Pseudomonadota > Alphaproteobacteria > Rhizobiales > Aestuariivirgaceae > Aestuariivirga. Next base: position 50,651 of record JBBRNW010000001.1, read on the forward strand.
CCTCCGCCACCAATTTAAGGGCCAAGCGCGCATCAATGCGGCCATCATAGAGTGCGCGGCCTGTAATAGCGCCTTCAAGCTTTCTCGCATCAGGCTGCAGCATGCGTTCGATATCTTTGAGTGAGGCAAGACCGCCTGACGCAATCACGGGAATTGAAACTGCGTGGGCCAGTGCCAAAGTGCTGGGCCAGTTTATTCCGGCAAGAATGCCGTCGCGGTCTATATCAGTGTAAATGATGGCCGACACGCCTGCGCCTTCGAATTTCTGTGCAAGCTCGATCACTCCAACGGTTGAGGCTTCGGCCCACCCTTCAACAGCTACTTTGCCGCCTCTTGCGTCTATACCGACTGCCACTCTGCCGGGAAAAAGCTTACAAGCTTGCTTGACAAGATCAGGATTGTGCAGCGCCACAGTTCCCAGGATAACGCGGGCCAGCCCTTTGGCCAGCCAGGTTTCAATATGGTTCAGGGTTCGAATTCCCCCCCCAAGCTGGATTGGATTTTTAGTGGATTTCAAAATGGTCTCAACTGCAGCGCCGTTCACCGAGTGGCCTTCAAAGGCGCCGTTCAGATCAACCACGTGCAACCATTTGAAGCCTTGCGCTTCAAACATTTTTGCCTGTTCGGCAGGACTTTCGTTGTAAACGGTTGCCTGTTCCATGTTACCAAGTTTAAGGCGCACACACTGGCCATCCTTCAAGTCAATGGCAGGAAACAAGATCATGGTCGCCACTTCAGAAAATTTGCAATCAGTGCCAGACCCAGTTCTTGACTTTTTTCCGGATGAAATTGAGTGCCTGCAATATTGTCGTAGCCGACCATCGCAGTCAGCTCGCCGCCATAGTCTGCAGTTGCAATGATGTCTTCAGGCAAAGTTGTTCCAAAATGATAGGTGTGAACAAAATAGGCATGCAGTCCTTCATCGCCTGTCAAAATGCCATCCAGCAACGCGTGCTGGCCGTGGGGAGTGATGGTGTTCCAGCCCATATGCGGGATTTTCAAATTCGCATCAGAAGGCGTGATCGGTTTCACATCGCCAGCAATCCAGCCCAAGCCTTTGGTGGTCTCGTGTTCCAAGCCACGGGTGGCCATGATCTGCATGCCCACGCAAATGCCCAAAATGGGTTTTCCTTTGGTGATCACTTCGCTTTGCAACACATCGCGCAACCCTTCAACGGCAAGCAGGCCGTTCATACAGTCTTTGAAGGCACCCACCCCAGGCAATACAATACGCTCGGCTTTCTCGATTTCGTCGGGCTTGTTGGTCACCAAGATTTTTGTTTTGACTTTCGTGTTTAATGCTGCGCGTTCAAAGGCCTTGGCAACGGAATGCAAATTGCCAGAACCATAATCAATGATCACGGTGGTCATACCGAGAGCGTGCCCTTGGTGGAGGGAACACGGTCTTGCTGGCGTGGATCAATTTCAACAGCATCACGCAAACACCGAGCCAGAGCCTTGAAGCTGGACTCAGCAATATGATGCGAATTCTCGCCATACACATTTTCCAGATGCAGCGTAATGCCAGCGTTCATGGCGAAGGCTTGAAACCATTCACGCACCAGTTCAGTGTCAAACAGGCCAATCTTCTGCGTTGGATATTTGCACTTGAAAATCAGAAAAGGCCGGCCTGATACATCAATGGCCATGCGGGTTAAAGCCTCATCCATCGGCAAATCACAAGACGCATAACGGCGGATGCCTTTACGGTCGCCCAAGGCTTGTGAGACCGCTTGGCCCAAAGCAATGCCGCAGTCTTCCACCGTGTGGTGATCATCAATGTGATGGTCACCCTTGGCTTCAAGTGTAATATCAATCAAGGAATGCCGCGCCAATTGTTCCATCATATGATCAAAGAAGCCCACACCGGTTCTGATGGCATAAGTTCCGCTGCCGTCCAAGTTAACGGTGGTAGAGAGTTTGGTCTCGGTGGTTATTCTGCTGATAGTGGCTGTGCGCATAGACATTAACCTTTCGCGGGGCTCTTAGCAGATGCATCATAAATTGGAAAGTTAGGCTTTAACTTTGGGTTTACAGGGCTTACATACTGGCCCCAAAAGGAATTTTCACATGAGCGATCCAACAAATTGGCATGGCACAACAATTCTTGGCGTGCGCAAGAACGGCAGAATTGTGATAGCCGGTGATGGCCAAGTGAGCATGGGCCAGACTGTGATGAAGGGCAATGCGCGCAAAGTGCGGCCCTTGGGTTCAACAGGCGTTATTGCCGGGTTTGCGGGGGCAACGGCGGATGCCATGACCTTGTTTGAACGGCTGGAAGGAAAGCTGGAGCAGTTTCCCAACCAATTGACGCGCGCCTGTGTGGAGATGGCCAAGGATTGGCGCACGGACAGGTATTTGCGCCGCTTGGAAGCGATGATGATTGTGGCCGATAAAAGCATTTCGCTGGTGCTGACGGGCACAGGCGATGTGTTGGAACCTGAACATGGCGTGGTGGCGATTGGCAGTGGTGGCAACTATGCGCTGGCCGCCGCTCGGGCCTTGATGGATTCTGATCTGGACGCTGAGGCCATCGCACGCAAAGCCATGGGCATTGCTGCTGATATTTGCGTTTATACCAATGGCAATTTGACGGTTGAAAGCCTAGGCGCATGAACGGCTCAGATGAAAGCTTAGCGATCCGCAATTCAGATCTTGATGCGGCTGTGCAAGCGGGAATTCTAAATCGCCCTACGGCCGATCAACTTATCGCCTTTGTGCAGAACCATGAAAGTTTGATTTCGAATAATCCCGATGAGGAGCAAGTACGACTGATCACAGGCTTCAATGATATATTCGTAACGATTGGGCTTGGACTTTTTTTCGGTGCAATATTCTATTTGGGTGGCGCTTTGTTTGTGCCTTTTATCGCTTGGGGGTTAGCTGAAATTTTTACACGCAAAAGACGCATGGCTTTGCCTAGCATTGTGCTTCTTGCCGTGTTTGCCACTTCGGCGGCCTTTGCCACTTTCTCGCTTATTCAAGGCAATTGGGGATCAAGCCACGACATCTGGAAAATTGCCATTGCAGGCTTGGTATCTGCGGGATTGGTTGGTTTGCACTGGATGCGCTTTCATGTTCCCATCAGTGTGGCTGCGGGATGTGCTGCTTTAGTGGGTATGGTTACAAGCATCGCGGAAACAGTTTTGCCCGGTGCTATTCAGGACTACGCTTTGCCGCTCTTTGCGCCCATGGGTGTTGCGTTGTTTAGCCTGGCTATGTCTTTTGATATGTCTGATCGCACCCGCCGCACAAAAAGATCGGATGTGGCGTTCTGGCTACATCTTCTGGCAGCACCACTCATTGTGCATCCGTTGGTGTGGAACATCGTGCATGTCAACCAAATGACAAACACTGATGCGCTGATGATCTTTATTTTGTTTGCGGCGTTGAGCGTTGTTGCTTTGGTGGTTGATCGTCGAGCCCTGCTGGTCTCATCTTTGATTTACTTGGGCTATGCGCTTTCTACACTGTTGAGCGGTGGCTCATGGGGGGTCCAAAATTTTGGCCTTGTTGTGTTGGCCGTTGGCTCCATTGTTCTGGTGCTTTCAGTGGCGTGGCAAACTTTGCGCGGATTTATTTTAGGCCTGTTGCCAGCCAGCATTTACAACGCCGTGCCACCTCCTCATTTCACTCCATTTAAGAAAAGTTGATTTATGACAAACTTTACACCGCGCGAAATTGTTTCTGAACTTGATCGCTATATTATCGGCCAACATGAAGCCAAGCGCGCAGTTGCCATTGCTTTGCGCAATCGCTGGCGCAGGCAGCAGCTTTCTGGCCAAATGCGCGAAGATGTGGTGCCGAAAAATATTTTGATGATCGGGCCCACAGGTGTGGGCAAAACTGAAATTGCAAGACGCCTTGCCAAGCTGGCCAATGCGCCATTTTTAAAAGTGGAAGCCACGAAATTTACTGAGGTGGGCTATGTGGGCCGCGATGTGGATCAAATTGTCCGTGATCTGCTCGAAGCCGGAATAGGCATGGTGAAAACCGCACGGCGCAAAGACGTTGAAGCCGCGGCCCATGCGGCAGCTGAAGACCGCGTCGTTTCTGTGCTGGTGGGCGAAAATGCATCTGAACTTACGCGTGATTCATTTCGCAAGAAATTACGAAACGGCGATCTCAACGATAAAGAAATTGAAATTCAGGTATCTGACACGGGCGGCCCGCCGAGTTTTGATATTCCGGGCATGCCCGGCGGTTCAGCCTCGATCATCAATATAACCGACATGATGGGCAAGGCCTTTGGCAACCGCACCAAGGCGCGCAAAGTGACAGTGGCGCAGGCGCATGAGATTTTGATGGCAGAGGAAAGCGAAAAGCTTCTTGATCAAGATAAGATTTTGCAAGAGGCAATCGAGAGCGTTGAAAACAACGGCATCGTGTTTCTGGACGAGATCGACAAAATTGCCTCACGCTCTGACCGTGGGGGTGCAGATGTGAGCCGCGAAGGCGTGCAACGCGATCTCTTGCCGCTGATTGAAGGCACAACCGTTTCCACCAAGCATGGCCCTGTGAAGACCGATCATATTTTGTTCATCGCATCAGGTGCCTTTCATGTGGCCAAGCCATCAGACTTGTTGCCAGAGTTACAAGGTCGCCTGCCCATCCGCGTTGAGCTCAAAGCGCTGGGCCAAGAGGAGTTCCGCCGGATTCTAACCGAGCCTGAGACGAGCTTGATCAAGCAGTATAAAGCGTTGCTTCAGACTGAAGGTGTGGCGCTGGAATTTTCAGACGATGGCGTGGCGGCGATTGCGCGGATTGCAGCCGAGATCAATGGCAGCATTGAAAATATTGGGGCACGGCGCTTGCAGACTGTGATGGAACGCATTCTGGATGAGGTGAGCTTCACAGCCACTGATCGTTCCGGTGAAACAGTGCAGATTGATGAAGCCTTTGTGGTGAAAAATGTGGGCGCTCTCGCGAAGAATGTGGATTTGAGTAAGTTTATTTTGTGATCCGCAATTTTGTTAAGAAAGACTTTGAAATTAAAATCGATAAGCCAATAGAACCAATTCAATGTTGTATTTATTGTGGCTCAAAACACGACTTACGCGATGAGCATATTTTTCCTTATGCTCTTGGCGGCCATTTGAAACTTAGGAAAGCAAGTTGTAAAAAACATCAAGATATAACATCTAAATTTGAAATGCGTTGTTGTAGAAACCTGTACAAGCACATCCGCGCTATGAATGGTATACAATCCAGAAGGCCTCAACCTAAAGCATTGCCACTAACAATAATTAAGAACGGCGAAGAGAATAAAATAGATTTACCAATCCAAGGTTTTTTTGGACACTTTCCAATTATCCATTTTCCGCTTCCTGGTATGCTCAGAGGTAAATCTAAAAGTTCCAGTGACTGGGTGGGGACACAATTTGAGGTATTGCATATTCAACCCAATGATCCCAGCCTTTGGTTAACCTTTTGTGGAGACAGATTTATACAAGAATTAGAATTCGACACAATTTCGCTCTCGAAAATGTTAGCAAAAATTGCTCATTGTTACGCTATTGCCCAATTTGGTTATGACCGATTTAAATCTTGGTTGGTGGCCATGATCGAGGAAGGGGATGAGCGGCAACTTTCATTTTTGGTAGGATGTAGCAAAGAGGTGGAGGCTGTGAATTCAGACTTACACACTTTAGCTGGGCGAATTGAACCTTTCGGGCTTGGTTACTTGATTACTTGCAATATCCGCCTGTTTGCACAAATACAAAAATCCCCCACGTTCATGATTGTAGCAGGCACGATTTCTGCGAAGGATTATTCAGAATTTCAAATGGAAAAAAAGATCGGAAGTTATCGGTAAATAACATTCACCCCTTCAAATCCTCAGGTCTTGGCATAGAGATAATATTATACCCTGAGTCCACGTAGTGTATTTCTCCCGTCACACCACCTGACAAGGGAGACAGCAGATACAATCCAGCACCGCCCACTTCTTCCAAAGTAATCGTGCGCCGCAAGGGGGCGTGGCTGTTTTGGTAGTTGAACATGGCTCTGGCATCGCCAATTCCTGCTCCTGCCAATGTGCGCATGGGGCCTGCACTAATGGCATTGACCCTAACACCTTGTGGACCGTAGTCACTGGCCAGGTAACGCACCGAAGATTCCAACGCAGCTTTGGCCACGCCCATCACATTATAGTTGGGCATCACACGGGTGGACCCACCGTAAGTGAGCGTGATGATGGAACCACCTTCAGGCATTAAAGCCGCGGCGCGCTTGGTGATTTCAACAAAGGAAAAGGCGCTGATCACCATCGTCTTGATAAAGTTCTCGCGGCTTGTATCGGCATATTTGCCTTTGAGCTCATTCTTGTCCGAAAAGGCGATGGCATGGACGACAAAATCAATCGTGCCCCATTTTTCCTTCAAGCTTGCAAAGACATTATCCACCGAAGCAACGTCTTCTACATCGCAAGGGATCAGCATTTTTGAGCCGACTGATTCTGCCAAGGGTGCCACGCGCTTGCCGAAAGCCTCGCCTTGATAGGTGAAAGCCAATTCCGCGCCGTGCTTGGCAAGTTCCGTTGCTATGCCCCACGCAATCGAATGATCATTGGCCACACCCATCACGAGGCCGCGTTTACCCTGCATCAATCCATTCATTTTTTGATTATCCGTTATAGCGTTGCATGATGAGAGTTGCGTTGGTGCCGCCAAAGCCGAAGCTGTTGGACATGACCGTGTCGATTTTGGCATTGTCTAAGCGTTTGCGCAGGATGGGAATATCGGCAAAGTCTAGATCAAGTTCTTCTATGTTTGCGCTTTCAGCCATAAATCCGTTTTTCATCATGAGCAGGCAGTAGATGGCTTCCTGCACGCCCGTGGCACCCAATGAATGCCCAGTGAGAGATTTTGTCGAAGAAATATTGGGAATGCTGTTGCCAAACACTTCGCGGATGGCCTCGATTTCTTTTTTATCACCCACCGGTGTCGAGGTGCCGTGAGGATTGATGTAGTCGATAGCACCTTGCACGGTGGACATGGCCAAGCGCATGCAGCGCACAGCGCCTTCGCCTGAAGGGGCCACCATGTCGTACCCGTCAGAGGTTGCACCGTAGCCAACAATCTCGCCATAAATTTTAGCACCACGCGCCTTGGCATGTTCAAGTTCTTCAAGCACCAGAACGCCAGCACCCCCTGCGATTACAAAGCCATCGCGGTTTTTATCATAAGCTCTCGATGCCGTGGCAGGCGTGTCATTAAACTTAGACGACATGGCGCCCATGGCATCAAACAACACAGAGAGTGTCCAATCCAATTCTTCGCCGCCGCCTGCAAACATCACATCCTGCTTGCCCCATTGGATCATTTCTGTGGCATTGCCGATGCAATGGGCCGAGGTGGCGCAGGCTGATGAGATTGTATAGTTGACGCCGCGAATGCCGAAAGGTGTTGCAAGCACAGCAGAGTGTGCCGACGACATGGAAGGCGGCACCGCAAACGGGCCAACACGTTTTGGGCCTTTTTCGCGGGCCGTATCGGCTGCAGCCACGATGGTGCGCGTTGATGGGCCGCCAGAGCCCATGATAATGCCCGTGCGGTCATTTTTGATGTCCTTTTCTTCCAAGCCGGAATCAGCGATGGCTTGCTCCATGGACGCATAGTTCCAGATGCCGCCATCCGCCATAAAGCGGCGGGCCCTCCTGTCCACCTGCTCGGCATTAAAATTTGGAGCTCCGTGCACCTGACAGCGGAAACCAAGTTCAGCATATTTTTCAGCCCGCACAATGCCGGATTTTGCCTCGCGCAAGCTGGCTGTCACTTCTTGGGTTCCATTTCCGATGCTGGACACAATGCCCATTCCGGTAACGACGACACGACGCATGAGCTACTCCTATGCTTGGAACAGACCGACTTTCATATCGGTCACGTTGTAAATGGTTTCGCCATCGGCCTTCATCACGCCGTTGGCTACTGCAAGTTTAAGCTTGCGCAATATCAGCCGTGTGACTTCAACTTCGTAGGTCACTTTCTTGATGGCGGGTGTGACCATGCCTGAAAATTTCACCTCGCCCACACCAAGGGCCCGGCCGCGGCCTGGCTCGCCCAACCAACCCAGAAAAAAGCCGGTGAGCTGCCATAGCGCATCAAGGCCCAAGCACCCTGGCATTACGGGGTCACCCTGAAAGTGGCACGGGAAAAACCAAAGGTCAGGCTTTATATCAAACTCCGCAACAATCTTGCCAAGACCAACGGCACCACCTTTTTCTTCGACGTGGGTGATACGGTCAAACATCAGCATAGGTGGTAATGGCAATTGCGCATTGCCGGGGCCAAAGAGTTCGCCCCGACCGCAGGCCAAAAGTTCATCGTAGAGGAAGCTGGATTTCCGATCTGTCATTCTTTGCAGTGCCTTGGAAAATGTGAACCGGTGCGCTTGTTACCACGTTGCCACACCTGCTTCAAAGCACTGAAATGAGGTGTGGATGAGGCTTGCTCAGAGCAGGTGTGTGGTTTGGCCTTGAGCGGAGCAATGGCTTTCATATCAAGAGAGGCAAAAACACCAAGACATTTGTATCGACACTTTCTACACTTTTTTACAGCCAACACTTTTCATTTGCTTTTTTGATTTCTTCAATTTTTGCAACTTTGGTGGCGGCTAGGCCAGCAAGATTGCTAATGAAAGCTGCATTACTGTCAATTCACCAGTTCTCCTGGGTAAGCCCCCCACAGCATGGATTGCTCAACATAACCGGAATAGCCCCCAATTGAGACATCACACCACGCGCCATCGCAGGATTTGATTTCGCCCATGGCCCCACTGGAAAGATTGGCCGTCAAACCGCTTTGCTTTGATCGGTCGGTATAAAGAGCCGTCAATTGATCTTTGCGCCACGGTGCAATCAGCACATTGCGCTTGCCACTGAGCATGTTTTGCAGAATCCAACCCTCGGCACCATCGCTGTCGCGCACGCGCCGCCAAGTTTCAAATTCTGAAATAATTTCAACAGGAAGGCCCTTGCTCTGAAACACCCAGGCCACGGGATGATCGCTGGATGGACCTTTGCGAACATTCACTTTTTCTGCCTTCAACGTTACAAAGCGCGGGATTGGCAACCCTGATGACCCAAGCTGGGCTGCGATAACATCGGTTTTCTCGGCAACATTGCTTTGGGCCCGGTTTTTTTGTCCAATAATCGACCAAGCTACCCCTGCAGCCACAATCACACTTGTAAAAACCACAAGCGCGCTTGCCATGCGTTGCTTCGATTTCGCCTGTCTTGCCACAATAATCCCCAGCCTCATCCCTTGTCCTATCCATGACTGACTCTGCAAGGTTAAGATTGTATCAACGCCCTGCTACCGCTAGGCAGGGCCATGGAAAAAAGCACTTACAAGATTATCGCGACAGAAATTATGGCCAAGGGGTGGTCGCAGTTGGTGAGGCTAAAGGTGAGCGCAACCCAGCGTGACCAACAGGAGATCATCCTTGACCGGGAAGTGGCGGACCACGGGCCTGGCGCATGCATTTTGCCAATTGACCCTGTTTGCGGCATGGTGTTGCTGGTGCGCCAATGGAGAGCGGGAGCAGCCTTCACGGGTCACGAAGGCTGGTTGATTGAGGCGTGCGCAGGGCTTCTGGATGCTGATGATCCGATGGGCTGCGCCGAACGCGAAGCGCTGGAAGAGCTTGGCGTCATGGTTCGCAATGTGCAGCATGTTTGCGATTGCTTTGCCAGTCCGGGCGCATTTTCCGAAAAACTGAGCCTGTTTTTGGGTGAGTATCAACAGGCAGACCGTGTGGGGATTGGGGGTGGCCTGGCCGATGAGCAGGAAGATATTGAAGTTTTAGAAATGCCCCTAAGAAAAGCTTACGGCATGATTGCAACAGGCGACATCATCGATGCCAAAACCATCATCCTTTTGCAGCACGCCATGCTAACGATCACGAAAATCTGATCACAGTGGCTGTTCTGTCATTTGCGAGCCGTAACGTTGCCGTTATGCTGATGAAAAATGAGGAGAATTGTTAAATTGAAAATATCCCGCAGGTCGCTGCTTGGTTATTCGGCCGTATTGGCTTCATTGTCTTGTGTTCCACGGTTTGCGCAGGCCGCGGACTGGAGCGCTATAACCGAAGCCGCTAAGGGCCAAGAGGTTTATTTTAATGCCTGGGCCGGTGCCGATACCATCAATTCCTACATCGCCTGGGCGGGCGAGCAGGTCAAGGCGCGTTACGGAGTGACTTTAACGCATGTGAAAATCACTGATACTGTGGAAGTTGTAAAACGTGTGCGCGATGAAGTGAAGGCTGGCCAGAAAATTGGTTCGGTTGACCTTGTGTGGATCAATGGTGAAAATTTTCGGGTCATGAAAACCGAAAACCTGCTGTTTGGACCATTTGCAGAAACCCTGCCCAATTTTGCCTTGGTTGATGTGGATGGAAAACCAACCACGCGGCAAGACTTTACAGAAAAGGTTGAAGGTTTCGAAAGCCCGTGGGGCATGGCGCAACTCACATTTTTTGGTGATGGCGCAAAAGTTCCAACGCCGCCAAGAAGCATGACTGAGCTTGCGGCTTTTGCCAAAGCCAATCCCGGTCGCGTTACTTACCCTGCCCCTCCTGATTTTCATGGGACCACATTTTTAAAACAGGCTTTGATTGAAGCAACTGACGACGCAAGCGTGTTTGCCAAGCCTGTTACAAAAGATGGGTTTGACGCCTTGGCGAAAAACTGGATTGGCTCCTTAAACGCCCTCAAGCCTTCGCTGTGGCGCGAGGGCCAGCAATATCCAAAATCGCAATCAGAAATCACCCAGATGGTGGCCGATGGTGAATTGCTGATCGGGATTACGTTCAACCCGAATGAACCTGCAAATCTGGTGGCGGCAGGCACTTTACCGCAAACGACAATTGCCTGGCAGCATGCTGGCGGTACAATCGGCAATTCGCATTTTGTAGCCATTCCGGTCAATGCGAAAGCCAATGCAGGCGCTCAGGTTGTGGCGAATTTTCTACTGTCAGCCGAAGCGCAAGCCCGCAAGGCAGATTTGAAAATTTGGGGTGACCCGACTGTGCTGGATCTGACAAAACTCTCTAGTGATGATGCAAAAGCGTTTGCCACTTTGCCAGCGCCAGGCAGTGTTATTTTCCCGGCACCTGCGCTGCTGGAACCCGATGGTAGCTTTGTTCCGTTCATTGAGGCCACTTGGCTGGAAAACTTTGGCAAAGGCTAATCTGAAAAACGCGCTGGCAGCACCCCTGCTCATCTTGTTTGTGGTGCCGGTGATTGCAAGTCTTATATTTTCGCTCACCGCGGCCTTTGACAGTCAAGGCTGGGCCGCAGTGTTTCACCATCCCCAAATTTCAGCGGCACTCGCCCTTTCGCTTTATACGGGGTTGGCCAGCACGGTGGTCTCTCTCATTTTAGCAGTCGTCATCGTGACGGGCTGTTATACCAGCCGAAGCCTCTCATCATTGACCGGCGCCATGATCGCAGTTCCACATGTGGCCTTGACCATTGGAATTTCGTTTCTGATCATGCCAAGTGGCTTCTTAGCCCGCCTGCTTTCACTCTTCACCGGTTGGCAAACTCCGCCTGGCTGGGTAACAACGCATGACCCGTGGGGATTGGCCTTGATCAGCATTCTGGTGATCAAGGAAACCCCATTTCTGGTGTGGTGTCTTGCTACTATTTTAAATGGCGAGGATTTGCGGAACAGTTTTGCGGGTCAGCGTGCTGCAGCACTTAGTCTGGGCCACGACATAGGGTCGATTTGGCTGCGGATTTTTTTGCCGCAAGTGCTGCCAAAGCTTTTGTGGCCCTTGATGATTGTTTTTGTTTATGCGGCAACTGTGGTTGATGTTGCAATCGTCATCGGCCCCACACAGCCGCCTCCGCTTTCATTGATTGCCTGGGGTGATATCAATGATGCGCAAGTGAACAACAACATGCGCGGGGCCGCAGCAGCTTGGCTTTTAACAGGTGCGGTGGCCGCGACTGTGCTCGCGGTTTGGGGGTTGGCAAGACTTATTTTGTCCCGGCGCACGTGGTTGGCTGCCGGTCCAGCGCAGAAATTCACCTTGGTTCAAAGGGCGGCTCACACGGCCCAGGGGGCCAAAGCGCGGATGGGCGCTTGGGCTCATTTTTCACGCCTTGTTTTTTTTGGCCTCCTGTTATTCTATCTTGTCACCACATTCACGCTGGTCTTTCTCTCTGTCGCAATGTTGTGGCCGTTTCCCCATTTGCTCCCCGACACAGCAAGCTTTGGGGCGTGGGCACGGGTTGCGCAAGATGCCAAACCTCTTTTTACAAGTTTGTTCCTGGCAACAACAACCGCGGTGACTGCTCTGTTTTTGAGTGTGAGCTGGATGGAAACACAACCCCAACCACGTGACCGTTTCATTCTGGTTTTGAGTATCATGGCACTCGGGCTTCCGGCGCTCTTGATTTCGTTGGGATCATACCGCGCATTTTTAGAGGTTGGCCTGACGGGAACTCTCCCAGGATTATTTATCGCTCATCTTGTTCCGGTGACGGCTTACATGTTCATCGTTCTGGTTGGCCCCTACCGAAGTTTTGATCCAAGGTGGAAATCATCCGCCACCGGATTATTATCTGGAGTCTTGCGATTTTTGTTGCGCGTTAAATTTCCACTTTTAAAGGCACCTCTACTAGGAGCTTGTGGCGTTGGCTTTGCTGTGAGTTTTGGCCAATATATTCCTGCGCAATTGATTGCCGGGGGGCGTTTTTCAACTTTGCCTATGGAAGCCGTGACGTTGACGTCAGGAGCCAATCGACCACTTACCGCCGCATTTGCACTTCTTCTTATGTTGCCGCCACTTTTCCTGTTTGTGTTGACAGCCAGGCTTGGCAAGGCGCGCTGGAGCAGAACATGAGTTTGGTGATCACAGATATTTCGGTCAAACTTGCGGGAAAAGACATCATTAAGGCGCTGTCCTTGACGGTAGAGCCCGGTGAGATTGTAACAGTTATGGGGGCCAGCGGCAGTGGCAAAACAACCGTGCTTTCAGCAATTGCAGGTGACTTGCCCTTTCCGTTGCAGGGATCTGGAACAATTTTTTTGAACAACAGGGAGATGACGCATGTGCGACCAGAGCGACGGCGTATCGGGCGTTTGTTTCAGGACGATCTTTTGTTCCCGCATCTGAGTGTGGGTGAAAATTTACTGTTTGGAATAGCGCGAAGCCAAAGTGCTGCGCGGTTGGAATTGATGAGGGATGGCTTACACCGCATTGGTCTTGAAGGGTTTGAGGAGCGCGCTCCGCATACCTTATCAGGGGGGCAGCGCTCGCGTGTTGCACTCATGCGCTCACTTTTGGCAATGCCGGATGCCATGCTGCTGGATGAACCCTTTGCAAAACTTGATAGGACCTTGCGGGCCAGCATGAGAGATATGACCTATCAGCATCTGCGTGCGCGCAATATTCCAACATTGCTTGTGACCCATGATGATGAAGATGTGCCGCTGGGTGGTCGGGTGATTCATGTTTGATCGCGTGGTGCTTAAAATCAACAAGCCCTTGGTGGATGCAATGGCAAGGCGCATTCAGGCTGCGGGCTTTACAGCCGAGCAAGTGACATTGGCTAGTTTTGGCTTTGGCATGGTCTCTGCCATTTTGATTGCGCTCGGCTGGACGGTCCTTGCCATTATGCCGCTTCTTGTTGGAAGGGTTTTGGATGGCCTTGATGGCGCGGTGGCGCGGCTTACACAGGCGACAGATCGAGGAGCGTTTCTAGATATCAGTTTAGACTTTTTATTTTATGCCGCGGTGCCGCTGGCCTTTGTTACAGTTGATCCCATTGCAGCGGCCGTTTTGCTTGCTGCGTTTGTGGGAACTGGCACAAGCTTTCTCGCCTATGCCATCATTGCTGAAAAGCGCGGTGAAAAGAGCAGCCAATATCCATCGAAGTCATTTTATTATTTGGGCGGACTGACCGAGGGAACCGAGACAATTATTTGTTTTGTGTTGATGTGTGTTTGGCCGCAACACTTTGCGGTGATCGCCTATATCTATGCAGCGATGTGTTGCGTGACCACGCTGACACGGATTTGGGCTGGGTGGGTGAGGTTTGGTGCGGGGTCATCCTAGCCGTGTTCACACTGTCTTAACTAAAAACTTTGTCATCACGTAAAATAATTCTTGAATGTGACAGGCAATTCCATCATAAGCGCGATACCCAAAGTCGCACGTGCCGCAAGGTCTCCCCAAAGCAACGACGGTGTAAGGTTTTTTGGTCTCTGCTGGCTCTCCATCGGCCAGTGATTCTGAGAGGCACCACTTTCATTGCCCCACATGCGATTGGGTTACCCCATTCAAATCAAGGCGCACAAAAGATTGTTAAGGCGTTGTTACGTTTCCATCACGTAAGGGCGCAATGGCTGTCTTGTCACTTGAACTTTTGATCAGGGAGATTAACCCATGGCCGCCACTGCACGCATACTCGACTTCCTGCGAACCGAAAAACCAGAAGGCCCTTGCCTTGTGGTTGATCTGGATGTGATCCGCGACAACTATGCCGCGTTTGACCGGGCCATGCCTGGCACCCGCATTTTTTATGCGGTCAAGGCAAATCCCGCTCCTGAAATTCTGTCATTGCTTTCGGCAATGGGGTCAAACTTTGATACCGCCTCAGTTGTTGAAATAGAAATGGCCTTGGCCGCTGGCGCAACAGCGGACCGCATTTCATTTGGCAACACCATCAAGAAAGAGCGCGATATTGCCAAGGCTCATAACTATGGCGTTTCACTGTTTGCCGTTGACTCAGTTGAAGAGGTTGAGAAAGTGGCGCGGGCTGCCCCCGGTGCCAAAGTATTCTGCCGCATTCTCACCGATGGTGCGGGTGCTGAATGGCCTTTGAGCCGCAAGTTTGGTTGCGAGCCTTCGATGGCAACCGACGTGCTTATGCATGCGCATAAGCTTGGTCTTAACGCCAACGGCATTAGCTTTCATGTCGGCTCGCAACAAACACGCCTTGGTGCGTGGGACACTGCACTTCAGCAGGCGAAAACCATATTTGACGAATGTGCTGCTGTCGGAATTATGCTGCAGATGGTCAATCTTGGTGGGGGTTTTCCGACCAAATACCTGAAAGCGGTTCCCGGCACCAACGCTTATGCCAATGCAATTCACGATGGTCTGGCCAAACATTTTGGCAATGCAATTCCTGAAACCATCATCGAACCTGGCCGCGGCATGGTGGGCAATGCAGGGGTTATCAAGGCTGAAGTTGTTTTGGTGTCAAAGAAGCATGCCAATGATAATCTGCGCTGGGTTTACTTGGACATTGGCAAATTTGGCGGGCTTGCCGAAACCATGGATGAAGCTATTCGGTATCCGATCGTGACTGCCAAAGATGACACAGCGAAAGCACCTTGCGTGATTGCCGGGCCAACGTGTGACTCGGCTGATGTGCTCTATGAAAAGACGCCTTATGATTTGCCATTGTCACTGTCGGTTGGAGATGAAGTGCTGATCGAGTCGTGTGGTGCCTACACCACGACTTACGCTTCTGTGGCATTTAACGGCTTTCCGCCGTTGAAGTCTTACGTGATCTAAAGCCCCTTTTCCTGTTCAACTCCTTCGTTTTGGAGACTTTCAATGGTCACAATTCGTGCTGAAATTTCATCTGACATTGGTGCCCGCGAGGCTTTGCTTGATCGCGGCTTTGGACCGTCACGTTTTCGCAAAACCTCCGCGAAGTTGCGCAAAGGCCGCATGCCCGCGTTTGCCTTTGTCGCAGTAGATGACCAGGACACCGTGCTTGGCACAATCCGCCTGTGGAAAATCATCGCAGGTTCGGCCGGGCCATCGCTTTTGCTTGGGCCTTTGGCTGTGGATGCGGCTGCACAAGGCCAAGGCATTGGCTCTGCATTGATCACCCGCGCCATAGCCGCAGCACGCGGGGAACACGATTCGATTTTGCTGGTGGGTGATGCGCCCTACTATCAGCGCTTTGGTTTCAACCAAGGTTTGGTGCGAGATTTACACTTGCCGGGCCCGGTAGAGAGCGCGCGCTTTCTCGGTTTAGAGCTGACCGAGCAGGCTTTGGACGGAGCAGAGGGTTTGGTTGCAGCGTCAGGCGAGATGGCGGTTCAACAAAGGATTGCGGCTTAGCGTAAAGGCGCGGATGGGGGACTCTAAAAATTCTTCCAGCCTTTAGACCGCAGAATGGCAATGCCATAACGCGCATGCAGGGCAGCTGAAATGGGGCCAGAGGGGTGATAATTTCTCTGGGGCGGCGGCAGTGGGGGCAGGTGCGTTTGACCTGCCCCCACCATGGCCATGCGGGCCACACCCAATGCGGTTAAATTGCTGGAACCGGCAACTGTAACAGTGCGGTTTAGCGCATTGGCTAGAAACTGGCCGAAATATGGATTTGCAGAAAGGCCACCATCAATCGAAATGAAATCGCCCTTCGCCCCCAGGCGGCCCATCGCTGCCAGAACTTCAGCGGCGCGCATGGCCACACCCTCCAGCACTGCCTGCATCATATCGCGTTTGGTGGTGTCAAGCCCCAGACCCAGCCAGAGGCCCGAAGCTGACCTGTCCCAGTGCGGGCAGGCCATGCCAGAAAGTGCTGGCACAAAAACCAAGCTGCGGGAGAGTGCGCTTTCTGCATTGAAAGAGTTAATCTCGGCATGGGTTTTGAACAGCCCCAAACCTTTGGCCCAATTGATGGCCGATGCTGCATTGTAAATGCCGCCATCAACGGCAAACAGCGGGGCCTGACCCTTTATTTGCCACGCGAGCGTTGGCAGCAGGCCGTGATCATTCAGGGGTGGAGGGGTGTGGCCCGTGATGGTCAATGCAAATGCACCTGTGCCAAAGGTGATTTTGCCATCGCCTGGCCGCATGCACCCATGGCCAAACAGGGCGGCCTGTTGGTCTACCATGCTGGCGGTGACTGGCGTTTTATCAATCATGCCAAAGGGTCCGGTTGTGCTTCTGATCTCCGGCAGGCAATCCCGTGGGACTCCGAACAAATCACACAGCTCGTTGTCCCATTGCAACGTCTCAAGCGACATCAGCGATGTTCTGGACGCGGTGGTGACATCTGTTGCAAACTCACCTGACAGCCTGTCCAGAAAAAACGCATCACAGGTGCCAAGTCGCAACCGGCCAAGCTTTGCCAGTTCTGATGCCCCTTCCACATGATCCAGAATCCAGCGCATTTTGCTGGCGGAGAAATAAGGATCCAAAGGCAAGCCCGCGCGCGCTTTTGTAAGAGTTTCGGCGCCATCGCCTTTCAGTTTTTCTGTTACGGCCTTTGTGCGGTCATCTTGCCATACGATTGCGTTGCAGAGTGGGCTTCCGGTTTGCGCATTCCACGCCACCACTGTTTCACCCTGATTGGCAATGCCGATTGCATCAACAGGACCTGCTTTTGCAATGCTGGCTTTCACATGACTAAGGAGTTCTTCAGCATCATGTTCCACCCATCCCTGCTGGGGATAGATGTGTTGGTGTTCCAGGCTGGATATCTTTTTGAAACTGCCCTTATCGTCCAGCGTGTAGGCTTTCGTTGCAGTAGTGCCCTGATCTATGGCGAGAACCTTCATCGCAGTTCTTTCACCAGGGCCTCAGCAGCATTACGTGCTTCCACCACGCAGCGGCCCGCGGTGTAAACTGTGCCACGCGCATTTCCCAAGATTCGGATATCGTCAGTCTCGCGCATGCGGGCTTCCGCCTGAACTTGAGATGCGTTTTCAAAGATCGGCATTGCCGCTTGTGCAGGCATGACGGCAGAAAATGGCGGCATGGCACGCCTAGCAGCAAGCAGTGACACTTCCGCCTGGAACTTTCCCGTGAGAATGACACCATCGCATTCTACCACTGTGCGCTTGCCCTTGCGTTCAATTTCAATTGATTCAACATGGCTCTGGCCATTTATGCTGACGAGTTTTGCATTGGTGTGCGTTGGCACGCCATAGCGAAGGCCTGCCCCCATTGGAAAAAACCAGGGTACGTCCAGTTTTAATTCTTCCGCAAAAATACCTATAGGTTTTATGCCTGCATGTTTGCATGTCATGAGGGCTGAGAAGGTGACCCATTCGTTGCCGATGATCGCAGGCCTTAAAAAGGGCTTTTGATTTTTTAGATAAACATGTTGCTGCAGTGTTCCGCTATTCATGACCTGGGATAATCTGCGTCCTCCTATGAAGCGCGCTGCACCGGTTTGCTCACGTGTGCCAGTAGCAAGAATGATGCGCTTGGCGCTCATATCATAAATGCCTTTGGAAGAATGTACCCGCAAGGCGTTACGCATGGTAAATTCAAGAACTGTTGTGGCGGTTCGAATATCGATGCCGGATGCAGCATTGGTCATTCGAGCAGCAAATTTTGGACCTGTTGTCATGCGACGGTGGCTTTCCCAACCAAATCCATAATGACCGCAATGGCGGGGAGCCCCGCCTGCTTGCCATTCGCGTTCCAATACAACCACGTCTTTCACGCCATTTTCTTGCAAGCAGATGGCGGCTGCCAATCCGGCAGGACCAGCGCCAATGATAATCACATCATGGTTTTCCATGCCCGGCCTTGGCAAAAATTGACGTGACTTCTGCGCCGCAATAATAGCCCTGGCAACGGCCCATCAGGGCGCGGGTTCGGCGTTTGACGCCGCCCAAATTTCCGGCAGGCAAAGGGCCTGAACACGCTGTTTCGATTTCGCCGCGGGTCACCCATTCGCAATGGCAGACAATCTCGCCGCCTTTCATATAAGGTCTGATGGCATGTTCTGCGAGGTTGGGCACAGGCGTTAAGATAGGAGTTGGAGGTTTTTTGGGAAGCTTGCCAAAATTCTTCGCGTAAAGTTTTGCCACGTATTGAGCAATACCCAAGGAACCTGTGAGACCCGTAGAGCGGATGCCAGACACCGTGATCCAGTTCTGATCAGGCAATGCTTCGATAATATAGTCCTTGCGTTCGGTGGCCGGCCGGAGCCCCGCATAGACAGCCGTGACGTTGATGTTTTTTAATGCGGGCAGCATTTCCAAGGCACGTGATCTCAATGTTTGCAGCGTTGCTGAATCTGTGGACGGAGTTTCGCGTTCGTCAGTATCTTCCGCCGTGGGACCGATGGCGAGGTTGCCATAAATTGTGCGGAACAGAACAACGCCCTTGGTGCGTTCATTCGGCACGGGCAAAATGATGGAGCGCACCAGCTTTGCGGCCGGTTTGTCAAACACCACAAACTGGCCCTTGCGCGGATGGATGGTAAATGGAGAAGGTCTTGCGAGCGCTTCGACATGATCGCCATAAAGCCCTGCTGCATTGATGACAATGCGGGCACTGATCCCTGCGAGGTGCCATTCTTCATTTACAAATTTTGCTTGCAGCACGTGAGTGTTGCGCAGGATGACCGCGCCATGAGCAATCGCCTGATGAGCATAAGCCAGAGGTGCGGACCATGCATCAATCACATGTTCACCGGGCACCAACACTCCGCCAAGGGCCTGCTTCGAAAGCTGGTGCTCTCTCATGCGCAGTTCGGTTGGCGTGAGGCGCTTCACATCAGTAATACCATTGGCATGGGCTTTGGTGACAATCGCCTCCAGTGCCGCAAAATCTTCTGGCGACCA
This sequence comes from Hyphomicrobiales bacterium, assembly GCA_038230015.1. Taxonomy (GTDB): domain Bacteria; phylum Pseudomonadota; class Alphaproteobacteria; order Rhizobiales; family Aestuariivirgaceae; genus Aestuariivirga. Next base: position 70,213 of record JBBRNW010000001.1, read on the forward strand.
GGCGGTGACCACAGCGCCTGTTTCCAAAAGTGGCAGGTTGAGCGCCTGCCTGATAGCGAGATATTCGGCATAGCCTGCCTTCATGCATTGAAGCTCAAGGGATTTCGCAGGCGCATCAAAGCCAGTGTGCAACAGGGCACTATTGCCTTTCGATGCACCAGATAAAATATCAGCACCTTTTTCCAAAAGCACACACGAAAGCCCGCTCATCGCCAAACGGCGCAGAATGGCCAGCCCCACCGCACCACCACCAATCACCGCGATATCGAATCTTTTGTTCATTATCCTCTTATGCCACAAAAAAAAGGGCGACCCAAAGGCCGCCCTTTAGATATTTTAAGTCAATTATGACGCGGCAGCCAGCGCTTTTTCTTGAGCCGCAATCGCAGCCTGACGCTTAGCAATTTCAGCACCCATCGGCGGGCCTTTGAAACGCTTGTTTTCGCTGGCGAACCAAAGAACTGCTAAGAGAATGCAGAAACCTGCAGAGTAATACCACAGGCCAGGCACAAAGCTTGATGTTTCAGTGGCAGGAACCGAAACAACAAACGCATGGCCACCGATGGTCACCAGCACGGTCAGAATCATAACGATGATACCAAACAATTTGGAAATGCCGCCAAGACGGAAATTGCCATATGTTGTCCAGGATTTGCCTTCGGCAAAGAAGCCAGCGATGATCGGCATTGCGTAAGAAATATAAAGATACATTGCACAGCCCGTTGAAAGAGCCGCGAAAGCATTGAGTGGTGTTGTGATTGCAGTCAGCAATACGGCCATAAAAGCAGAGAACCAAATTGCCTTAACAGGTGTTCGGTAAGTCGGGCTGACGGAAGCCAGTGCCTTAGAGAAGGGCAAACCACCATCGCGCGCAAAAGCATAAATCATGCGGGATGTCGAAGTGACCGCTGCAAGAGCACAAAGGAAGTTTGAAATGATCACACCAATCAACATCAGCTTACCAATGAAGCTGGGTAGAATGGCTGAGATGAACAGATTGTTGAAAGAGCTCCAACCTGATGCAGCGGCAGCTTTTAGATCTGGAATAGCCATGACCATCGCCAAAATCATTATAAAGCCGAAAACAATGGACCAGAACACAGAGTATATCATACCTTTGTGAACTGTGTTTCGCGCATCCACGGTTTCTTCGGATGTATGAGCTGAAGCATCAAAACCAGTAATTGTGAAAAGTGGATAGAGCAATCCAATAATGATCGCCATCCATGAACCATATTCTGGCGAAACACCGCCACCTGCTGCTCCCGTGTTATTCACAAATTCAAATGCCTTGCCCATGTTCATATCAGGGGCAGCCATGAAGAACATGATGATCAAAATGATGGTCACCACGAAAATCAAATAACCGGCAAAGTCGGTGAGCATCGTGGTAAGTTTAATTCCAAGATGATTGAGCAACGCTTGTGCAGCCGTGATGACAGCAACCGAACCCACCTGAGTCCAAATGCCCCAACCCGAAACATCCCAACCCAAAACCGAAGCACAAAGCAGATCTTTGATCACGAGGTAAAGAAATACATTCACAGCTGGAATAACAAATAGCAGCCCCAGTAAGTTTACATAGGCCGTTGCCCAACCCCAAAAGCGACCACCTAAAATTGACGACCAATGATAGAGTGATCCTGCTGTTGGATAAGCCGAAGCGATTTGTCCCAATGATGCAGCAACAACAAGCGCAAAAGCGCCGCCGATGAGCCAGCCGATTGTGAGCGAGAATGGTCCGCCCGTTGCAAGTGCAATCGGGAAAGAACCGAAGCCGCCCGAAATGATGCAAATGATCGAGAACGAAATTGCAAAGCTTTGGAAGGTTCCCATGCGGCGGGATAATTCCTGCGCATAACCCATTCCATGGAGGACTTTTTCGTCCTCGCTCATTTGTATTTTGTCTGCCATTTGGCACTCCCTAATCGTTCAAGGGCGGAACGGTGTTAAAAAAAATCGCCAAGGCAATCCCCAATTGCCTTAACTTCCCCTTAACCACATTGTGGCCGCTTTGTGGCAATGCGTCAACCTAGAGTGTGGATGTTGGTGTGCAGTGCAGCACGAACCGTCTCTTCACAGTTTGAAATGCAATGATATGGTATGCTATGGTCGAGACTGTTCATAATCGCCGTGCTGGCGGACGCGAAGGGCGGCGGGCTCTTCGTGGGGCACCGCTGCTTTCATTTCCGACACTTGTGCGTAACATTCCCACTTACGAGCTTTTGCCAGAAGAAGCGGTCGAGCTCATCCACGACGAGTCGATGAAGATTCTGGAAGAAGTGGGGTGTGAATTTCGCGATGATCAGGCGCCTGCCCAATGGAAGGCCGCCGGTGCCGAGGTAACAGGAACGCTGGTTAAAATTGACCGGGGACTTTTGCTGGAGCTTATCAGCAAGGTTCCCGCTGAGTTTACCTTGAATGCGCGCAACCCTGAACGCACTGTAAAAGTAGGCGGCAAAAACACAGTGTTTGCGCCCATGTATGGCGCACCCTATGTGCGGGATCTTGAGGGCAACAGGCGCTATGGCTCGCTTGAAGACCTGCAGAATTTTCATAAACTCAGCTACATGGCGCCGCAACTGCATTCCTCAAGTTCAATCATTTGCGAGCCTATGGACATTCCCGTTCCCAAGCGGCACTTGCACATTATTCAATCGGCCCTCACGCATTCTGACAAACCATTCATGGGCATTGTCACTTCGAAAGACCGGGCCGAAGATGTGATAAAGATGGCGGGCCTTGTGTTTGGCGAGGATTATGTGCGCGACAACCCAGTTGTTGTGTCCATTGCCAATTGCAATTCGCCGTTAGTGTGGGACCAGACCATGCTTGATGCCATGCGGGTTTATGCTGCTCATAACCAGCCGCTAATATTGGCCCCATTTGCCTTGTGTGGTGCATCAACTTCGGCTTCTGCCATTGGAGCCGTGGCACAGGTGAATGCAGAAGCACTTGCCGGTGTTGCTTACACGCAGTTGGTAAGGCCTGGCTCGCCACAGCTTTACGGGCAGTTCATGGTGACGATTGACATGAAAACTGGTGCCCCCATGGGTGGTACACCAGAAGCTGCCCAGATGATGTTTGTGATGGGGCAATTGGCGCGAAAATATAAATTGCCATGGCGCACTTCAGGCTTTCACGTGGGTTCAAAAATCAATGATGCACAGGCAGGTTACGAATCCAACATGCTCATGCATGCCGCAATTTTATCGGGTGCCAATTACATCTGGCATGTGGCAGGCTGGCTGGAAGCGGGGCTTGCCTGTGGTTATTCCAAATTTATGACTGACTGCGAACAACTCTCGGGCTGGTATAAATATGCAGGCGGATTAAAATTTGATGATTTTAAAGAGGCCATGAGTGCTGTTCGTGACGTGGGACCAGCTGGTCATTTTTTGGGCACAGCGCACACATTGGAAAATTTTGAAAAAGCGTTTTTCATGCCGAGCATCATGGATTTTAATTCATATGAGCAGTGGAAGGCTGAAGGCGGCAAGACCCATGGCGAGCGCGGGCGTGAAAAAGCGCGTGCGGCCCTGGCTGCTTATGAAAAACCAAAGATGGATGAGGGCATTGCTGAGGCGCTGGCCGCGTTTGTGGCCAAGCGAGAGCGGGAACTGCCCAATACAATGTCCTGAATGCACGATGGTCTGAATGCAAATCTATATTGATGCAGATGCATGCCCGGTGAAAGACGAAGCAGCGAAAGTGGCGGCGCGGCACAACCTTGTCATCCATTATGTGTCCAATGCCCACATGCGTTTACCGCTTGGCGAACATGTGCGGCGTGCAGTTGTGGCTGCGGGCGCGGATGCTGCTGATGACTGGATTGTGGACCATGCCCTGCCCAATGATATTGTTGTGACAGCAGATATTCCGCTGGCGGCCCGTGCGCACAAAAAGGGCGCCCGCGTGATTTCAAACAGCGGGAAGGCTTTTACCGAAGATTCCATCCACATGGCTTTGGCGATGCGAAATCTGATGACTGAGCTTCGCGAGACAACCGAGATGCGCGGCAGCAATGCTGCCTTTACAGCGCGTGACCGATCGCAATTTTTGCAGGCCCTGGAAGCAGCTGTTCAAGTGGGCAAGCGCAAGGTAACGTGACGGCATGCAAGACTATGTGACCTCAACACTTGCCACCCTTCTGGTCATTTCCGATCCTATATTCATGAGCGCCATATTCCTGGGTTTGACCCATGATTTGAACAAGGCGCAGCGGGCAGAAGTTGCCATGCGTGGTTCTTTCATCGCCTTTCTGATTTTGCTTGGAGCAGGATTGGGCGGCGCAAAACTTCTGTCCTTGCTTGGCATTTCGCTCTCGGCATTTCGAATTGCCGGCGGACTTTTACTGTTATCAGCGGCGGCTGAAATGGTGTTTGACCGCCGCTCACAACGCCAACAAAAATTGGCGACCAAAGCTGTCACCATCGACCATGTCAAAAATATTGCAGCTTTTCCACTGGCCATTCCCCTGCTGGCAGGGCCCGGTGCTATTTCCGCCATGATCTTGTTGGCGGGTCGTGCCGAGGGCGACTGGACAAAACTGACAGCACTTTATGTGGTCGCAGCGTGTGTCATGCTGTCGTGCTATCTTAGTTTTTTGGCGGCAGAGCGGATTTCAAAATTGCTGGGTGTTACGGGGCGAGCGGTGATTTCAAGGCTGCTGGGAATCATTCTTGCTGCTTTGGCGGTGCAGTTTGTGATTGACGGCCTGGTGCCGTTGTTCACACACTCTTGAGGTTTCAAAAAAAAGAGGGATGGACATGCAAAGTGCTTTGTAAGCCGAAGCGCTTTGCGTCCATCCCTTTGTTAAACACAGCTGCAAAGCCCTGTTTAAGTTGCACCAGTTGAGATTGTGGAAATGGGAGGATCCAAATCAGTGTTGTGCTACGCAAATTACTTTGCACCCCGCGTGCCAGATTTTTGAATTCTACGAAAAAATATGCAACGCATTGTTTAGAAACAGAAAATTTTCCTGGCGCGGGACCGCCAACAGTGTCAAAAACTCCATATCGCTTATAATTTGTGCATTGCAATATCTAAAAAGGCAGCAGTCAATATTGCTTGGTCATTTTTAACCAGCTTGCAAAACGATTTAATCCCTCTTCAAGTTTGCTTTCATCTTTTAAAAAACACATGCGCAGATACCCCTCACCCCCAAGTCCAAAAGTGCCACCGGGCGCAAAACCCACATTGGCTTCATCAATAATTCGCAATGACGTGGCCAGCGAATTAGTCATGCCGTCGATACCGAAGAACATGTAAAACGCACCGTCGGGGATTGAAAGTTTCAGTTGCGGAAATTGCTGCAACGCCTGCACGACCTTATCGCGGTTGTTTTTGGCGGTGGCCACTTGCTGGGAGATAAAATCATCTCCTTCGTCCAGGGCCACGGTACAGCCCCGCTGCAAAAACACCGGTGTGCCGGAAGAATTGTACTGGATAAAAGTTTCAATGGTTTTGGCCAAAGCTTTGGGGGCTTGCAGCCAGCCCACACGCCAGCCTGTCATGGCCCAGTTTTTGGAAAACGTATTGCATAACAAAAGCTGTTCTTCCGTGTCGCATACATCAAGAAATGACGGCGCACGCTGGCCTTGGAAATAAAAGTGCGAATACACTTCATCACCTATAATCCATAATCCATGCTTGCGGCAATGATCCCGGATGGCGATAAGTTCTGCTTTGGTTGCTGTCCAACCCAACGGGTTTGATGGCGAGTTCAAACATATGGCTTTGGTGCGGGGTGTAACTGCGGCAAACAGGCGGTCCAAATCAAGCATCCATTTGCCATTGAGAAAATCCATGGGAACTTCCACAGGCACGGCCCCCTTGACCCGCAGTGACCCTGCATAGTTGGGCCAGGCGGGCGTTGGGATGATGATTTCATCTTGCTCTGCTGAAATCATTTGGATGGCGGTTTGAATGGCTTGCATGCCGCCGCTGGTGACAAGAAAATTGGACGCATCAAACTCACGTCCATAATGGCGTGAATGATAACGGGCCAAGGCCTGCCGCAACTCAGGAATGCCCCCCTGAAATGTGTAGAAGGTTTCACCTTTCAACAGGCTTTCGGTGGCGGCCCGCGAAAAACGTTCAGGGGTTGGCAAATTGCCCTCGCCAGACCAGAATGGAATAATGCCAGGCTTGGTGAAGCCGTGCATGGCGGCCGTTAGAATGCCACTTTCGGGTTCGGACCGGGCTTGGGGTGTGAGTGCTTCAAAATTATTGTTCATCTCTTCTTATGACAAGAAAAAACCCGGGCGACCAGCACCCGGGTTTCAAGTTTGAATGTAACGGCGAATTATTTTTTCTTGATGGCGGCAACCGCAGCGGGGGATGCCAAGGCATCACGAATTTCTTTCAGCAGAACATCAGTTGTCGATGCAGCTGCTGGCGGTGCTGGTGGTTCAGCTTTCTTGAGACGATTGGAAAACTTTACCAGTTGCAATAAAATGAAAGCAAGAATGAGAAAATTGATGACGATGGTCACGAAGTTTCCATAGGCGAATGTTGCTCCAGCTTCCTTGGCTGCAACCAAAGTTGTTGCAGGTGCTCCTGCAAGTTGAGCAAATTTCTGAGAAAAATCGACGCCGCCTGTGATTAATCCCACCACTGGCATGATCAAATCACCGACCATTGAGTCAACAATTTTGCCGAAGGCAGCGGCCATGATCAAGCCGATTGCGATATCAAAAGCATTACCCTTGAATGCAAAGTTTTTAAATTCAGTCCACATACTATCAAAACCCCCACGTTGTTAAATGTGCGCGCTGACTTCCCCGCCAGTGTCACGCCGCGCGTTCTTTAACTGATTACGCGGGCCAGCAATAGTAAAAAATTAAACCTTTATTAACCATAAACTATCTGGCCACTTACCCATAATTTCAGTAGCGTTGCTTGACATGAATGAATGTCTCAGTTTTTATCCGGAAATCTCACCCCACGTGCAGGGTCGTTTGAAGGTTTCTGAATTGCACGACATTTATTATGAAGTTTGCGGCAATCCCAACGGGAAGCCTGCGGTGGTTTTGCATGGCGGACCTGGCAGTGGCATATCACCCTTTTTACGCCGCCTGCATGATCCCGCACATTACCGGATCATCCTGTTTGACCAGCGCGGCTGCGGCGCTTCCACGCCTTATGCCTCGCTGGAAGACAACACCGCCCAGCATTTGATTGCAGACATGGAAAAACTGCGGATGCATTTGAACATTGAGCGCTGGCAAGTGGTGGGCGGCAGCTGGGGTTCAACTTTGGCACTGGCCTATGCTCAGTCACACACCAGACACGTGAGCGAGTTGATCGTGCGTGGCATTTTCACACTGCGCGAACGTGAAGTGCGCTGGTTTTATCAAGAGGGTGCGAGCTTTCTGTTTCCTGAAGCTTGGGACTTGTTTTTGAAACCCATTCCCGAAGAAGAGCGCTATGATTTAGTGCGCGCTTATTACAAGCGCTTGACGAGGGATGACGAGGCCGAGAAGATAAGATGTGCCCGCGCTTGGAGTCAGTGGGAAGGATCAACGCTTTCACTGCTACCTGATGTTTCTCGTGTTGAACAATTTGGTGAAGAGCAATTTGCCATCGCGTTTAGTCGGATCGAGTGCCATTATTTTGTGAACAAAGGTTTCTTCCCGTCTGATGGTCATCTGTTGGCCCAGGCGCATGTGCTGCAAGATGTTCCAGGGGTGATCATTCAAGGCCGTTATGATGTAGTCACACCCGCAGAGACAGCCTATATGCTTTCAAAAGCTTGGCCCAAAGCGCGCTTTGAAATAATTCTGGATGCTGGCCACACCGGAACCGAACCAGGGATTGCCGATGCACTGGTGCGGGCGACGAACGGGTTTCGCTAAAGCAGCTCAAGTTTTCTTGCTTTCTCCTGCTCTCTGCCATTGTAGAGCCGCATTTCTTTTCGCTGAGCGCCAGTCATAAAATATCAACTTCAAAGAATAATTTTTGAACTCGTCATCACGATACCACAAATTTTTAGTCCATCGGAATCCTGCCAGTCTTGTGAAGTTGGTAAGACTGCTTTTGAAGGTGACAGCGTAGTGATGCCTGCTGGCGTGGTGATTACCCCCACTGCTTCAGGCAGGACTGCCGATCTTACGGTGCCGATTGCCATGAGTGTTGTGGGTGCCGTGGCAGCTGTTGGCACGATTGTGTATTTTGCCACCCAAGATAATAATAACAGCAGCGTAAGTGCGCCAGCTCAATAATCTTGGTGTGGGTGTTAGAGTAGGATTTGTTAGAGTGTGATTGAAACTGCGCCAGTCAATCATACTCTAATATCCGCGCGACCGGTCCACCAGATTTTGTAGCGGCACACCACTCTGAAACTTTTGAATTTGCTCATAAACATAAGCACAAATTGTTTCAGGGTCGGAATCTGCGGCCACGTGGGGCGTGAGTGTTACTTTTGGATGCGACCAGAGCAGGCTTTCACTTGGGAAAGGCTCTGTGTTGAACACATCCAAAGTTGCCGCATAGAGTTCTCCGGTATTAAGGCAAGTCAAAAGATCAGCTTCAACATGTTGGCGGCCCCTTCCTGCATTGATAAAAATTGGCGCACCAAAAGGGCCTTTGCGCGATAGCTTTTGAATGAGTGCGCGGTTCACAAGGCCATCAGTTGCATTCGTGCCTGGCAAAAGCGAAATGAGGACATCGGTTTTGCCGAGAAATTGACCAAGCTCATCTTGCGAAAAGCTTTCAACATTTTGAATGTGTTTGCGCGTGCGGCTCCAGCCAACAACCTTGAAACCAAGCATGGCCAATTTCTGTGCAGCATCTGAACCCATAACGCCCAGACCCATGATGCCCACTGTGAGGGCAGATGCCGCATGGGTTGGGAAACTGTCCCAGATCATGTGTTTCTGATTATGATCAAGACGGCGCTGTTGGCGGTGGTGCAGCAACACATGCAATACAATATATTCGCTCATGCGGTGGGTAAGATCATCATTGTTTACGCGTACAATGGGAAGCTGAGGCGGCAATGTTTTGTCACTCAGGATGGCGTCTACGCCTGCACCCAGGGAGCAGATGAGCTTCAGGTTTGGAAAGCTTTTCATGACATTGGCAGGTGGCAACCAGGCGGCCGCATAGGTAATTTCGTCCACCTTACTAAGAGCATCAGGCCAGACGCGCACATCCAATGCGGGGGCAACTTTATTCATGGCACTTTTCCATATATCGGAAGGCCATGTGGGGATAACGAAAACAAATGCGCTCATTGCTTAACAACTCCCTCGGTGGCCCTCAAATTAAGAGACGCTGCAATCAATGCCTTGGTGTAAGGTTTTTGCGGATTGCTGAAAATGTCTGTTGTGGTGCCACGCTCTTCCACCATGCCATTTCGCATCACGATCACATCATTGGCCAAGGCGCGAACCACTTTTAAATCGTGGCTGATAAACAAATAAGCCAGGTTGTGTTTCAATTGAAGGTCGCGCAGCAGGTCAACAACTTGGGCTTGCACCGACATATCCAAAGCCGATGTTGGCTCATCTAACATGATGAACTTTGGCTGCAAAGCCAAGGCGCGCGCTATGGCGATGCGCTGGCGTTGGCCGCCAGAAAATTCATGCGGATAACGGTCCATGGTGGTTGAATCGAGGCCCACTTCTTCAAGCGCCTTTGCAACGCGTAACCGGCGCTCGTTTATACTCATGGCGGGATTTTGAATGACGAGGCCTTCTTCTACAATTTGCAAAACCGAAAGCCTGGGAGAGAGCGAGCCGAATGGATCTTGAAACACCACTTGCATGTCTTTGCGCAAGGGCCGCATTTGCCTTGATTTGAAGCCATCAATGCGCTGTCCCTTGTATGATATTTCGCCCTCAGATGCGATAAGCCGCAGTACAGCAAGGCCGGTCGTGGTTTTGCCAGAGCCAGATTCACCCACAATGCCCAGCGTCTGCCCGGCGCGAAGGGTGAGGTCGAGGCCGTCAACGGCCTTGATGTGACCTGTGATGCTCCGGAAAAAGCCGCGCCTTATGGGAAACCACACTTTCAGATTTCTGGTTTGCAGAATGATCTCGGCGTTCACATCAGCTTTGGGGGGCTGGCCCTTTGGCTCTGCCGCAAGCAGCATTTGGGTGTAGGCGTGTTGAGGATTTGAAAATACTGTCTTGGCATCGCCATGTTCGACGATTTTACCTTTTTGCATGATACACACGTGGTCGGCCATGTGGCGCACAATGCCCAGATCATGGGTGATCAAAAGCAGCGCCATGCCAAATTCTTTTTGCAAATCTTTCAGCAGCTTTAAAATTTGCGCTTGCACGGTCACATCAAGTGCGGTTGTGGGCTCATCGGCAATCAACAGATCAGGCTTGTTGGCAAGCGCCATGGCGATCATCACGCGTTGGCGCTGGCCACCTGAAAGCTGATGCGGATAATCCTGCAAGCGGGTGCTCGCTTCGCGAATGCCCACTTTTTCCAGCAGCTCGACAATTCTTTCACGCGCGGCTTGGCCCTTGAGGCCCTGGTGCAATTCCAGAATTTCGCCAATTTGTCTCTCAACCGAGTGCAGCGGATTGAGCGAGGTCATCGGCTCTTGAAATATCATCGTAATGTTGCGGCCGCGCACCTGGCGCAACTCTGCTTCACTTGCGGTTAGCAAATCAAGTCCGTTGAAGTGGATTTTACCCGATGGATGAGACGCTGCGGGGTATTGCAGCAGTTTTAAAATCGACAGGGCTGAAACTGATTTACCCGACCCTGATTCACCCACCAGGGCCAAGGTTTCGCTCCTGTTGAGTGCAAACGAGACTTTGTCCACTGCAATCGTATTGCCAAACGCCACAGACAGGTCTTTCACATTCAGCAAAGGCGCATTCATGTGAAAGTCTTTCGTGGATCCAACGCATCGCGCACTGCTTCACCTATGAACACCAAAAGAGTGAGCATGGTGGACGACAGGATAAAAATCGTAAAACCCAGCCATGGTGCCTGGATGTTATCTTTGCCTTGTTTCACCAGTTCACCCAAGGAGGGTGACCCTGGTGGCAAGCCAAAGCCCAAATAATCCAAGGCTGTGAGTGTGGTAACTGATCCTGCAACAATAAACGGCATGAACGTGACAGCAGAAATCATCGCATTGGGCAGTAAATGCCGGAACATGATCTTGCCATTTGAAAGACCGAGCGCCCGGGCGGCGCGCACATATTCAAAGTTCCGTGCACGGAGGAATTCAGCCCGGATCAGCCGCACAAGACCCGTCCATGAAAACAGAACCAGAATAATCAGCAACAACCAGAAACTGGGCGTGACAAAAGCTGCGATGATGATCAGCAGATAAAGCGTTGGCATTGACGACCATATATCAATGAAGCGTTGGAACAAGAGATCTGTCCATCCGCCATAATAGCCCTGCACAGCACCAGCCCCAATGCCAATAAGAGATGAAAAAACCGCGAGAATGAGACCAAAGGCAACCGACACGCGGTAACCATAGAGCAGGCGGGCAATCACATCGCGGCCTTGATCATCAGTGCCAAGCCAATTCATGTTGCCTGCGAGGCATTGTTGATCAGCTGCTTTCAGAGGGTATTTTACGCAGGCCTCATCGCGGCTTAAAAGCGAAACTGGAGGAGATGGAACCGGGCGCGGCACTTCAGTATTCACTGTATTGTAAGAATAGCGAATGGGTGGCCACAGCAGCCAGCCGTTACCTTCAATTTCTTCGAGGTTCACAGGATCGCGAAAATTTGTTTTTGCCAGAAAACCACCAAATTTTGACTCAGGATAGTCAACGAATGTGGGAAACAGCACTTCGCCCTTATAGCTTACGAGCATGGGCCTATCGTTACACAGAATAGGGGCGAGCAGAGACAGCACAAACAAGCCAAAGAAAATCCAGAACGACCAGAAGCCGCGGGCATTGGCCCTGAACAGTTTCCAGCGGCGCTGGTTTAACGCATTCAGTTTCGCCATTACAAATCGCGCGCCTCAAAATCAATGCGCGGATCAATCCATGTATACAACAAATCGCTGACGAGGGCGACCACGAGCCCAATCAACGTGAAGATGTAAAGGTTGGCAAACACCACCGCATAATCCCGGTCAACCACTGATTTATAGGTGAGCAGACCCAAACCATCCAGCGAGAACACTTGCTCAATCAAAAGCGAGCCGGTGAAAAATGCATGCAAAAAAGCACCCGGAAATCCGCTGATCACCAGCAACATGGCGTTGCGAAACACATGGCCATAAAGCACTCTGTTTTCAGTCAGGCCTTTGGCGCGCGCCGTGGTGACATATTGTTTTCTGATTTCGTCAAGGAATGAATTTTTGGTGAGCAGCGTCATGGTGGCGAAACTGCCGATGCCCAGCGCTGTCAGCGGCAGTGCCAGATGCCAGGCATAATCCTTTATTTTGCCCCACAGGCTTAAATCAGAAAAATTATCCGACGTGAGAAGCCGCAAGGGAAACCAGTTGTAATAACTGCCACCGGCAAAAACGATGATCAGGAAAATGGCAAGAATGAAAGATGGTATGGCATAGCCGATGCTGATGACGGCAGAGGTCCAGATATCAAATGACGATCCATCCTTGATGGCTTTGCGGATTCCCAATGGAATTGACACTGCATAAGTGATGATCAAAATCCAGAGGCCTAGTGAAATGGAAACGGGAAGTTTTTCTGCAATCAGCGACACGACAGATTTTGAGCGGAAATAACTTTGACCAAAATCAAAGGTTGCGTAATTTTTGATCATCAGCAAAAAGCGCTCTACCGGGGGTTTGTCAAAGCCGAACTGGATTTCAAGTTTTTTGATAAACTCAGGATCAAGGCCCTTGGCGCCGCGATAAGTGGTGTTGTTTTGATCGCCGCTGGTTTCTCCCCCACCCCCGTTCAAGCGGTTATCGGTGTCGCTGCCATTGCCTTCCATCTGAGCGATGATTTTTTCGATAGGGCCACCGGGCACAAACTGAATGACTGCAAAGGTCAGCAACATGACACCCAGTAATGTGGGAATCATCAGCAATAGACGCTTGACGATATAGGCACCCATCAGCCGCCAGACACTTTTTTGGCCTTTGCTTCATCCCACCACCAGGTGCTCGGGAAACCCAGATCAAAATCGGGGGTCTTTTCGGGTTTGCCAAACCTGTCCCAATGGGCAATGCGCTCGCCTTGCCTGAACCATTGCGGCACCATGTAGTGGCCCCAGATCAAAACACGGTCTAGGGCGCGGCACGCCGTGATCAAATCCTTGCGGCTTTTGGCTGAAATGACTTCATTGATCAGCGCATCAATGGCCGGATTTTTGATGCCGGCATAATTCTGTGTGCCATTTTTATCGGCTTCGGTGGCACCCCAGAAGAAGCGCTGCTCATTGCCGGGCGAAAGACTTTGACCAAAATTATTGACAATGATGTCGTAGTTGAAGGTTTCTTTCAGCTTCACCATTTGCGTTGAATCGATTGTGCGCACCAACACACCAACACCCAGCAATTCCAGTTGCTGCTTATAGGGCAGTGCCACGCGTTCAAAGGCTGGGGAATCGAGCGTAATTTCAACGGTGAGTATTTCACCCTTGGCGTTTTTTAAAATGTTGCGCCCGCCTTCTGGCACGATGGTCCAGCCCGCGTCGGCCAAAAGTTTTGTGGCTTCGCGCAAGTTTTTGCGGCGGGATATTGCGTCAGGGTTGGTAGGATTTACATATTCTGTGGTGAAAACTTCTGGCGGCAGTTTATCACGCAAGGGTTGAAGCAAAACCAATTCTTCTGATGATGGCAGGCCCTCGGCTTCCAATTCCGAATTGTTGAAAAAGCTGCGGCTTCTCGTATATTGGCCATAGAATAAATTGGTGTTGGCCCATTCAAAATCAAACGCGAGGTTGAAGGCTTGGCGCACGCGAACATCCTGAAATACGGCGCGGCGCTGGTTCAGCACCCAGGCTTGCATGCCATTTACTTTTTTGAGCGGACTTTCCTCCTTGATTACACGACCGTTTTTGACGGCCGGAAAATCATAGCCAATAGCCCAATTTTTTGAGATCGTTTCCTGGTAATAATCAAATTGATCACCCTTGAAACCTTCAAAGGCCACCAACGGATTTTGAAAATAGATAATACTGATCTCATCAAAATTATTGGAACCCACATTGACTGGCAAATCCTTGCCCCAATACTCTGGCACGCGCTGTAAAGTGATTGACGAGCCCGGTACGATGGATTTGAATTTATAAGGGCCGGAACCCAAGGGAATTTCCAAACTTGAGGCCGATACATCGCGTGGTTTGCCATCGGCCCCATTGGCCAGCCACCAGTGTTTTGGCAGCACCGCAAGCTGGCCTAAAATGCTGGGCAGTTCACGGTTGTCCTTCACGTCGAACACGAAAGTAACATCGCGCTCACCCGACTGCTCAACCTTAATCACATTTTTATAATAGGCCGCACGGGTGGGCACATTGGCTTTCAGTGCCTCAAAACTCCACATCACGTCTTCAACTGAAACTTGCCTGCCATCGTGAAATCTGGCTTCAGGGCGCAACCTGTAAGTGGCGGATGAAAAATCATCCGGGCGAGACATGCTCTCTGCCAGCAAACCATATTCGGTAAAGGGCTCATCGAAGGAACGTGTCAACAGGGTTTCTGCCACTGTGATGGTGGCTGGATCGCCCTTGATGGTGAAGGTGTTCAGCGAGTCAAAAGACCCCAACGCCCATTGCCGCAGCTTGCCACCTTTAGGCGCATTTGGATTTACATAACCAAAATGTTTGAAATCGGCGGGATATTTTACATCGCCATAGGGGCTTGCCGCATGGGTGAAGATCTTGTCTTGCGCAAAGGCCCGTTCAAGAGGGGAGACAAGGCCCGAAAGGGGTACAGCGCTTGCCAGTTTAAGAACTGTCCGGCGGGTGATCATGAAGCTGACACTCTGATTCGCATGGATGTTGTTATCTCAGGTGTCACTGCAAAAGAAAACACCGGCTGCACTGGCACCCGGTGTTTGACTTCACGCAACAATTGCGGACAAATCAGGGCGCTGGAAATGGCTTTGGCGTATCGGCAAGAGAGGCCAGATAAGCAATCACGTTGGCGCGGTCCTGGTCTTTTGATATGCCAGCGTAGGCCATCTTAGTGCCCTTGATATATTCCTTGGGTGCTTTCAACCATGCATTGAGTTCATCATAACCCCAAGGCTTTGCGCCCATGGCTTTGAAAGACTCGGAATAGCTGAAACCTTCAACACTTCCCATCGGGCGCTCCACCACATCCCACAGGTGCGGCCCAACCTTGTTGGCACCACCTTTTTCAAAGCTGTGACAGGCCATGCAGGCTTTGGAGCCCGCTTGTCCCTTGGCCACATCGGCCTTGGCAAGCAATACTCCAAGTGAAAGTGCAGGTGTTGCTGCACCACCGCCTGTGTCACCTCCGGCTGCAGCAGGAGGTGCAACTTCTGCAACCTCGATGAGCAGGCCCGGCTTTTCCGGTGCCTCGGCGCGAAAGATTTCTCCACTGAAGGTCTTGAGGCCTAGAACCAAAAGAGCGGTGCCCAAGAAAGCTCCAGCGATTTTATTAAATTCCAAGCTATCCATGAACGTAACAGGCCTTTTTCGAAAATCCGATCCGGGCTGAAACTAATCGTTTCGCTTATGGCCCGCAACACCTATAAGAGAACCCGCGCAATTTGCCGCGCCCGTCGGTTAAAGTCATGATTGAACACCATAATACCATTGTTATTATTCCGGCCCGAATGGCTTCAACCAGATTGCCGGGAAAGCCTCTTGCTGACATTCACGGCACGCCGATGATTGTGGAAGTTTGGAAGCGCGCCGTTGCTGCCAACATAGGCCATGTGCTGATTGCTGCTGCGGAAAATACGATTGCCGACGTCATTCGCACGGCTGGTGGCGACGCGATGATGACGGAACCTCGGCTGGCGTCTGGCTCGGACCGGATTGCGGCAGCGCTGGCGTTGCGTGACCCTGAAAGGCGTTTTGAATATGTTGTAAATCTTCAGGGCGATCTTCCCACCATTGATCCTCTCGCCATGCGGCGCTGCCTGGCCGGGCTGACCAACGCTGATGTGGATATTGCCACGATTGCTGCACTGATTACCGATGATGCCGATGTGGCCAACCCCAATATTGTCAAGGTGATTGCTCCTTTGGACGGTGAACGCGAAGTGGCCTATGCGCGTGATTTTGTGCGCAAAGGGGAGCTGGGAATGGCAGCGCCATTCTGGCACCATATCGGGGTCTATGCTTATCACAGGTCGTCGCTGGAACGTTTTGTAAAGTTGCCCATGAGTGTACGGGAAAAAGAACGCTCGCTCGAGCAAATGCGCGCCTTGGATAACAGCATGAAAATTGCGGTGGTGAGGGTGGATACCGTTCCGTTGGGCGTGGACACACCAGCTGACCTCGAAACGGCAAGACGGATCATAAAGGGTTCCAAATGACGAAACAGAAAATTGCATTCCAGGGTGAACTGGGAGCGAACTCGCATATTGCCTGTGTTGAGGCCCGTCCCGATTTTGATCCCTTGCCGTGCCATACATTTGAAGATGCGTTTCAAGCTGTCAAAGACGGTTCGGCTGATTTGGCCATGATTGCCATTGAAAACACCACTGCAGGCCGCGTGGCTGATGTTCATCATCTTCTGCCAAGTTCAGGCTTGTGGATTGTGGGTGAGCATTTTTTGCGCATTGAATTTCATTTGCTGGCTTTGCCCGGCGCCAAGCTTTCTGATTTGAAAGAAGTGCACAGCCATGTGCATGCCCTTGGCCAATGCCGCAAAGCCATCAAGAAGCATAATTTAAAGGCTGTTGTCGCGGTGGATACCGCAGGGGCAGCGCGTGAACTTGCGGAGCTTGGTGACAAGTCTCGTGCGGCGATTGCAACAAAACTGGCGGCGGACACTTACGGGCTCAATATCGTTGAGAAAAACATCGAAGATGAAGAACACAATACAACGCGTTTTGTCATTTTATCAAAGCACCAGATGGATGCCACCCCAAACAATGGCCCAGTGATGACCAGCTTTGTGTTTCGGGTACGCAATGTTCCTGCGGCCTTGTATAAGGCGATGGGGGGCTTTGCTACAAATGGCGTGAATATGACAAAACTGGAGTCTTATCAAATTGAAGGTCAATTCAATGCCACGCAGTTTTATGCCGATATTGAAGGCCACCCTTCTGACCGGCCGGTGAAACTGGCATTTGAGGAACTTGGGTTTTTCACGTCATTCATGAAAGTGTTGGGGACTTATCCTGCACATTCTTTCAGAGCGGAAATTGCCAAGCGGGTGTCAACTTTATAACGACCCTTCGCCACTTTCGCAGAACTGACGGGTGGTGATGATATCAGAGCTGCTGCAAAATAGTTTCAGCGCCCGAAACATTCACCCCAGACTTATCTTCCACGTTGAGCGCTTCAACAACACCATTATCAACTATCATTGAATAGCGTTTCGACCGCTCTCCCATCCCTGCAACAGCGAGATCAAATGACAAGCCACACGCTTTTGCAAAGGTTGCATTCCCATCAGCAAGCATCATGATTTTTCCTTCAGGGTCTGACTGCTTGCCCCATGCGGTCATGACATGCACATCATTGACCGAGGTGCAGGCCACCGTGTCAACACCCTTGGCCTTGATTGCAGCAAAATGGGTGAGAAAGCCTGGAAGATGGTTCATCGAGCATGTGGGTGTAAATGCACCGGGCACCCCAAACAGCACAATTTTGCGGCCTGCAAAAACAACATCGGTTGAAAGCTTTTGCTGACCATCGGCTGTCATCACGTTGAATTCTGCACTGGGGAGCTTATCGCCAATCTTGATCATCATAAATCCTGTTATTTGAGAATGCCCGTTTAGGCGACAGTGAAATGCTGTTCAAGCCCCTGCCCTGCTGCTGCGGCAGTTGCGCGCAAATCAACATTCAAGAGATCATCCGACTTTTTCAGGCCGTCAATCTTGATCCACGCCTTTCCTGATTGGCGCGCAAAATCTGGTTTACGGAAATAAAAACGGTCGGGTCCTTCGATGAAGAGATCGTCAAATTTTTGTGTCAAGTCCAGAACCAGATGACCATCAATAATTTTATTGGCCGAAACAATTGGTGCCTGCTTTGGCACCTTGCTTTGCCACCGGGACAAGAGAACGGCATTATCCGCAACGGTTTGCGAACTGAACGTTATTTCACGATCCACTGTTGCCGGGATGCAAACTTTGTCACATACGCCAAAAAATGCCGATAACTTTGTGATCACAGGTTGCGATGGATTCCTGGGCTTCAGGTAAATCGGAAATAAAACCTCGTCATGAAAACCAATGGCTTCGCCGCTTTCATCCTTGAACCGGGTGGGCAGCGGAAAATCAACTCTCAGGGAGTCAAAATTTGCAGCTTCTGCTGTTATTGCAGGTGGAACACCCGCTTCACCGGGATTGCGCCAATAGGTTTTCCAGCCTTGATCAAGCGACACATGGAGACCCATCTGATAATAGGTTCCATCAAACTGACCCGTGACAAATTTTGCCCGCCAAGTTTGAGCGGCAAATGTTTTGCTGCTAAATGGCAGACAGGCCAATGACGTTATAAAAATTCTTCGGTTCATATTCTAACCCTAATTAAAAGGGAAAGCACATGCCAATCACCTTCTCGTCACCAGAATTTGGGACTAATATACTACCATGACGAAATTTGCATCACTCAAGGGCCAATTGCTGATTGCCATGCCAGGCATTCAAGGGGATGATTTTTCACGTTCGGTAGTGTTTGTTTGCGAACACAGCTCTGAGGGGGCTATGGGACTGGTCATCAACAAACCTTTGCCAGATATGATTTTTGCGGATTTGGTAGAAAAACTGGATGTGCGCGAAAAGGGGCGGACCATAAATAAAGAAACACTTTTGCGACTGGTTTTCAACGGGGGTCCGGTCAAACGCTTTCAGGGTTTTGTGTTGCACAGCGCCGATTATATGTCGCGTAACGAAACACTAAAAATCTCCAAGGATTTTGGTTTGACTGCCACTGTGACTGTGCTGCGCGAAATCGCTTTGGGGCAAGGGCCCGCGCGCCATCTAGTAGCACTGGGCTATGCAGGGTGGGGGTCTGGCCAACTTGAAAACGAAATCATGCACAATGGCTGGCTGAACTGTGAGGCAGACTTTGAATTGGTATTTGGCACCGCACATGAAAACCTGCATGTTGCAGCATTGCACAAACTTGGGGTAGATCACCGGATGCTGTCAACCGAAGCGGGACATGCTTGAACATGACTTTGATCGACTTCAAACACAGAATATTGGAAATGCAGTTGCGATCAATTTTGAAATATCTCGCTCTAATGATAGTTGCTGTGCCAAATTTGGCGCAAGCCCATCCACATGTCTGGGTTGAAATGCGCAGCAGCGTTATTTTCAATGCCGCCGGCCTGATACAGGGGGTCAATGTTGAATGGAGTTTTGATGATGTTTATGCGGCCGAAGCCTTGACCGGTATGGATGCGAATGGGGACGGCGAATATAGCCAAGATGAGCTGAAACCGTTGACTGCGGAAAACATGGCATCCCTCAAAGACTATGATTATTTCGTCTTCATGAGAGCCGGTGGCAAACTTTTGGCCACAGCACCTCCGACCAATGCCGGGCAAACCTATAACGGCAAAAAACTCCAGCTGCATTTTGAAGTTCCACTGCAAACACCCCTTGATCCTCGTAAAGAAGAGTTCATGGTGAAAGTCTATGATCCTGAATTTTTTATCGCTTTTGATTATGCCAAGGAGCAGCCGATTGATAGCGACGGAAAAATTCCTGACGGGTGCAAGGTCAACATCAATCCGCTGTTGACGGATGGTGAAATGAACCAGACCCTGGCCATGTTGGCCACCAAGGACAGGGAATGGAAGCCTGAAGCTGGTGAAGATTTCGGTTCCTTGTTTGCGCAATTGGTAAGTGTGAAATGCGGCGCTTAATCCAGAACATCATCCTGGCTTTTTTTCTGCTCTTTACGGGTGTGTCTGGCCTTCATGCTCAAACCGCTGGCGATGCTGTGCCACAAGTGGTGATCAAGAAGCGCCAACTTTTGGTGCAGCCGCGAGATGCTGCAGGCAACATTATCATGACTTCATTTTGGGAAGATCCAGTTTTGTGGGCGCGGGACTGGCAACAGAGTTTTTATGGGTCGATGAATGGCAGTCTGAGGGCCATGCGCGTCGGAAATTCAAGCACTGCCGCGTGGACACTCTTGCTGCTGGGGTTTGGCTATGGCGTGTTTCATGCGGCAGGGCCAGGGCACGGCAAGGTCATCATTTCATCGTGGCTTCTTGCCACCGAAAATGACTTGAAGCGGGGCCTGCTCGTGGCCTTGATGAGCTCCATGTTTCAGGCGCTGACCGCCATCATCCTTGTCAGCATTTTGTTTTTGTTTGTTGCCAGTGTGGGGTCAGTGGTGCGCGATGTGACAGGCTATCTGGAATCTGCCAGTTATGCGATGATTTCACTGCTGGGATTTTACATGATATGGCTGGCACTTGGCAGCTTTGTGCGGCAGCGCAAGCCAAATCCCGATTTCAAATTTGAAATTGTTAATCCTCATTTTGACAAGGGTCATATTCATGATGAAAACTGCGGCCATGCCCATGCGCCATCACCGCAGGATATGCGCGTTTCCGATTGGTCTTTGACCAAAGCCGTTTCACTTTCAATTGCGGTGGGGCTGAGGCCCTGCACGGGTGCTATTTTGATGTTGTTGTCGGCCAGCACGTTGGGACTTTATTGGGCGGGCATTGCAGCAACACTTGCCATGGGCTTTGGCGTATTTCTCACTGTGGCGCTGATTGCAACAGTTACGGTTTATGGCAAAGACTTTGCTTTGCGGTTTGCCAAAGGTGACCAGAATAGATTGCAAGGTGCCGCGAGCGCATTGAGAGTGTTGGGTGGGCTGATCATTGCATTCTTGGGGGCCATCATGTTTCTGGGGTCATTCGGGCACACCGCAGGTCTGCTTTAGGTCAATCCTTGGCGCGTTCCACATAAGAGCCGTCATTGGTATCGACAACGATGCGGGTTCCCACATTGATGTGCGGCGGCACCAGCGTGCGCACTCCATTCGATAAAATAGCGGGCTTGAATGAGGATGATGCGGTTTGGTTTTTAATCGCAGGCTCGGTCTCGGTAATCTCAAGGGTAATGCGCGGCGGTATTTCAATTGAAATAGGGCCATCATTAAACATGGCGATCTGGCATTCCATGCCCTCTTGAAGGTAAGGCACATAGTCGCCCACCATATCAGATGTGAGCGGAACCTGCTCAAAACTTTCGGGGTTCATGAACACATAGGTTTCGCCGTCCTGATACAAATAGGTGTGCATGATGGTTTCAACGAAAGCGCGTTCCATGGCGTCAGTGGTTTTGTAACGCACCACGGTTTTAACACCGTCAGAAATGCGGCGCATGTCAATCGTTGTCGTGGGGGTGCCTTTGCCAGGGTGCATGGATTCAGCTTTCAGGACGATATAAAGCTTGCCATCTTCATGTTCAATAACGTTGCCTTTGCGCACGCCGCTAGCGATCACTTTTACCACTGAGTCTCTCTCTTTTAAATTTTGCGAATTTGTGTTGGCGCGGCTATTAGCAGTGAAACAGTTGAAAGCCAACCCCTGTGCCTACCCCCGATTCCCCCTGGTTTCACCCTTCGCGGCATGCTGATCGCAGGCCGTTTTTGCTGGCTCGCAACCGGATCATTGCTGATATTCGCGCGTGGTTTACAGCGCGGGATTTTCTCGAGGTGGATTGCCCTGCCTTGCAAGTATCCCCCGGCAATGAAGCTCATTTGCATGCCTTTCAGACCATGATGATTGGAAATGATGGAGTGGGCATTCCACGTTATCTGCACACATCGCCCGAGTTCTCGTGCAAAAAATTATTGGCGGCGGGCGAGCTTCGCATTTTCAATTTGGGCCATGTGTTTCGCAACCGCGAACGCACACTGACCCACGCGCCAGAATTTACCATGTTGGAATGGTACCGCGCTGAAGAGGATTACGAAACCATCATTGCAGACACTTTGGCGTTGGTGCAATTGGCGGGCGGTGGTGTTCAGTTCACCTGGCGCGGGCGACACTGCAACCCGCAAGCCCCAGCCGAGTGGCTGACTGTGCAAGACGGGTTTTTGAAATACGCAGGTATAGATTTGCTCAGCACACTGAACAATCGTGACGCTTTGGCGGCTCAAGCCCCTGTTGCTTTTAAGGATGGCGAAAGCTGGTCAGATATTTTCAGCCGTATTCTGGTCGAAAAGGTGGAGCCTCATTTGGGCAACGGGCGCATGACTGTGCTCTATGAATATCCTTCTTGCGAGGCAGCCTTGGCCCGCAGTTGCGCACATGATGCACGCGTGGCGGAACGCTTTGAGCTTTATGCTTGCGGGGTCGAGCTGTGCAACGGCTTTGGTGAACTGACAGATGCAGCAGAACAGCGCCGCCGCTTTGAGGAGGAGATGGACGTGAAGCAGCGGCTTTATGATGAGCGATATCCGATTGATGAGGATTTGCTGGCTGCCTTGACGATGATGCCTGCTACATCTGGCGTCGCATTGGGGTTAGACCGCGTGATCATGTTGGCCACTGGCGCTACGCGGATTGATCAGGTGCAGTGGGTGCCGGTTTAAACGGCGCCATACCTTGCCTGGCCAATTCATCAGCGCGCTCATTTTCGGGGTGGCCCGCATGGCCTTTGACCCAGTGCCAAGAAATTTCATGGCGCTGTATGGCTTCATCCAGCGCCTGCCAGAGTTCAACATTTTTAACCGGTTTTTTATCGGCCGTTTTCCAGCCGTTTTTTTTCCAACCGTGAATCCATTTGCCGATACCGTCTTTCACGTAAACTGAGTCGACATGCATTTCCACCGAGCAGGCGCGCGTTAAGGCTTCAAGGGCTTTTGTGGCGGCCACCAGTTCCATGCGGTTGTTGGTGGTGAGCTGTTCGCCCCCAAAAAGCTCTTTGCGCGTACCCTTCCACTCGATCACGACGCCCCAACCACCGGGGCCCGGGTTTCCTGAACAAGCACCATCGGTGTGAATGATAATTGGGTTTTTTGTCATGCCACGCGGAGTTCACGCGGCAGTTTGAACGACACATTTTCCTCGCGCAGTACCACTTTTTCAACCGTGACATCATAGTGCAGTTTGAACGCATCGATAATTTCATCAACCAGAATTTCTGGTGCCGATGCGCCAGCCGAGAGGCCTATGGTTTTCAGACCCTGCAGCGTGGGCCACTGCAAATCGGTGGCACGCTGCACTAGAAGCCCGCGCGGGCAGCCATTTTTTTCGCCCACTTCCACGAGCCGCTTTGAGTTTGATGAATTGGGTGCACCTACCACGATCAGCATTTCAATTTTATCTGCAATGGATTTGACGGCATCTTGGCGGTTGGTGGTAGCATAACAAATGTCTTCACGGGTGGGGCCTTTGATGGCGGGAAAACGCCGCTGCAAAACCGCAATAACATCCTTGGTGTCATCAACAGACAATGTAGTCTGGGTCACATAAGCGAGTTTGTTGGGGTCGCGCACATACACTTTTTCAGCATCATCAGGGGTTTCAATCAGTGTGATTGACCCATCGGGCAGTTGCCCCATAGTGCCAACCACTTCTGGATGGTTGTTATGGCCGATCAAGATCAGGTCCATGCCTTGCTCATGGTGGCGCTTCGCTTCCATATGAACTTTTGTGACCAGCGGACAGGTGGCATCAATTTGAAACATGGCACGGCGGTGGGCCTCGGCAGGAACTGATTTTGGCACACCGTGGGCCGAGAAAATTACCGGATGATCGCCTGTCGGAATCTCATCCAGTTCATCCACAAAAATCGCACCCTTTGATTTCAGATCATCAACCACAAATTTATTGTGAACGATCTCATGGCGCACATAAACAGGTGCGCCGTAAATTTCCAGCGCGCGCTCGACAATATCGATGGCCCGCACAACGCCAGCGCAGAATCCGCGCGGTGCTGTGAGCAATATTTTAAGGGCAGGCTTTTGCATGAGCCAGAAATGAGGGTTGAGGCTTATCTTGTCAAGTTAGAGGTGGCTGCTTGACTTTGCGGGGCATCAGCCTAGGTTTGGCGAGTATTTTATACCATCCCTAGCGGGAGAGACTGATTTAAAACTCAGCGCCGAAGGAGCAACCGCCCCGGAAACTCTCAGGCAAATGGACCGCTTGGATGGCATTAAATCTGGAGAGCAGTGGTTTAACCACTCACCGAAGGAGAAAGCTGCTGGTGCAGTGAAAACTCTCAGGTCACTGACAGAGGGGCAAATTTGGCAAAGGCCGAATTTTGTGTACCTGTCAGGAGACGTATATGAGTGAACCGGCGTTGAAGCGCACCCCCCTTTATGATGCCAATAAGGCCCTTGGTGCAAAGCTTGTGCCCTTTGCAGGCTATGAGATGCCTGTGCAATATCCTACAGGGGTTTTGGCCGAGCATAAATGGACGCGCGAGAATGCCGGGCTGTTTGATGTGTCTCATATGGGGCAGAGTTTTGTAACCGGTGAAACTTTCGCTGCTGTGGCATCTGCCATGGAACAGCTGGTGCCAGCCGATATTGCCGGGCTTTCTGCCCAGCAACAGCGTTATTCGCAACTGTTGAACCATGAAGGCGGCACGCTTGATGATGTGATGATCACACGACTGCAAGATGATGGCGTGCTTTACGTGGTGACCAATGCCGGCTGCAAAGATGCTGACCACGCCCATTTTGCAAAGTATTTACCCCAGAACATTGTGCTGAAGCAGGCCCATGATCTTGCCTTGTTGGCTTTGCAAGGGCCTAAGGCGGAAGCTGTGCTGACGCAACATGCTCCAACCCTACGTGAATTGAAGTTCATGTTTAGTGAACAGTTGACCCTTGGCGGAATTCCGGTGCAGGTTTCGCGCTCAGGTTACACGGGTGAAGATGGCTTTGAAATTTCAGTCAAGGCCGCTGATGTTGAAAAACTATGGTCGCTTTTACTTCGCGATCTCCACGTTAAACCCATTGGCCTTGGGGCACGTGACTCTTTGCGGCTGGAAGCAGGCTTGTGCCTTTACGGCCATGAATTGACTGAGCTGATTTCGCCTATTGAAGCGGGGCTGCAATGGTCAATTGCCAAGCGCCGCCGCGAGGATGGCGGTTTTATGGGAGCTGCGCGCGTGAAGCAGGAGCTACGAGGTGGGCCAGCGCGCAAACGGGTGGGCATTAAGCCAGAGGGCCGTGCACCAGCGCGCGACGGCACTGAAATTCAGAACCTGGATGGCCGCAAGATTGGTGTGATCACCTCTGGTGGGTTCGGCCCCACGATCAATGGCCCGCTTGCCATGGGCTATGTGGAAGCTGCTTTCGCTGGGGTTGATACCAAACTCAATCTCATTGTGCGCGGGCAAGCTATGGCGGCCACAGTTGTGAAGCTGCCCTTTGTTGCCAACAGGTTCAAGAGATGAGAGCTTTTGGCGCATTATCACTTTTTGACAAGAAGGAACTTAAAAGATGAAATATTCCAAAGACCATGAATGGATTACGGTTGAAGGCGGTATTGCCACCATTGGCATCACCGAGCATGCGCAATCGCAATTGGGGGATGTGGTTTATGTTGAGCTGCCGAAAATTGGCTCCACGATCACAGCCAATGCTGCCGTTGCTACCGTTGAAAGTGTGAAGGCGGCCAGCGAGGTTTTCACGCCAGTCTCTGGCGAAGTGATCGCGACTAATAATGAACTCTCAGGTGATCCGGCTTTGGTCAACCGGGCTGCCGAAAACGACGGCTGGTTCATGAAAGTTAAACTCAGCGCACCAAGTGAGCTTGATGGGCTGATGGACAAAAACGCTTATGACAAATTTGTAGCAGGTTAAAATGACACATTCACTCAAAGACCTTGAACCTGGTG
This sequence comes from Hyphomicrobiales bacterium, assembly GCA_038230015.1. Classification (GTDB taxonomy): domain Bacteria; phylum Pseudomonadota; class Alphaproteobacteria; order Rhizobiales; family Aestuariivirgaceae; genus Aestuariivirga. The sequence goes on from JBBRNW010000001.1 coordinate 96,107, forward strand.
CAAACTTTATCAGCCGTCATATCGGTCCTGATGATAGCGAGACCAAGGCCATGCTGCGCATGTTGCAATCTTCCAGCCTGGAAGATTTCATTGCCAAAGTCGTGCCTGAAAAGATCCGCTCAAAGCGCAAGCTTGATTTGAAGCCTGCCATGGCGGAGCGCACAGCACTTTCTTATTTGCGCAAAGCGGCAGAGCGCAATGATGTTTTCACCTCAATGATTGGCATGGGTTATTATGGCACCGTCACACCCAAAGTGATCTTGCGCAACATTCTGGAAAACCCGGGCTGGTACACAGCCTATACGCCCTACCAAGCTGAAGTGAGCCAGGGTCGCCTGGAAGCACTGCTTAATTATCAGCAGATGGTGGTGGACATGACGGGCCTCGACATTGCCAACGCCTCGTTGCTAGACGAAGGAACTGCTGCTGCCGAAGCCATGGGCATGGCCCGGCGTGTTTCAAAGTCAGCATCAGATATATTCTTCGTCGATGCCGACACTCATCCCCAAACCCTCAGCGTGATTGAAACCCGCGCCAAGGGTTTTGGCATTGTTGTCAAAGTGGGTGACCCGCTGACTGATTTGAAGCCTGCTGACTGCTTTGCTGCGCTGTTGTCTTATCCTGGCTCGTCAGGCGAGGTGCGGGATTTTAGCAACGTGATGGCCGAGCTTAAAGCTGCTGGCGCACTTTCCATTATGGCAACAGATTTGCTTGCGCTGGCCCTGTTGGTGCCGCCTGGTGAGCTTGGTGCAGATGTCGCCATTGGTTCATCGCAACGCTTTGGCGTGCCCATGGGCTATGGTGGGCCGCATGCTGCATTTTTTGCAACAAGAGACGAGTACAAACGCGTGATGCCCGGACGCCTGATAGGCGTATCGGTTGATGCACAAGGCAACCGCGCTCTTCGCATGGCGCTGCAAACGCGCGAGCAACATATCCGCCGCGAAAAAGCGACGAGCAATATTTGCACGGCACAGGTTTTGCTGGCGATCACAGCTTCAATGTTTGCAGTTTACAATGGGCCCGGTGGCATCCGCAAAAGCGCTGAACGCACGCAGCGTTTTACGCAAATCTTTGCCACCGCAGTTTCCAACATGGGTTTTGACGTTGTAACCAAATTCCATTTTGACACGGTCACCTTACATGTTCCTGGCCGCGCTCATATGCTGTGGGCCAAGGCCAAGGAAAAGCACATCAACCTGCGCTTTGTGGATGCTGACCATATTGGCATTTCATTTGATCAGACCACACGGAGGAAGGAAGTTTTGAATCTCCTTTCGGTGTTCAAGTCTGGCGCAGACGAGACCGATCTTGACGTGGTTGATGGGTTGGTTCGCCCGGCCTTGCCACAGCAATTGCAGCGGGTTTCGCGTTACCTCACCCATCCTGTGTTCTCGCGCTATCATTCGGAAACGGAAATGCTGCGCTATCTGCGACTGTTGCAATCCAAAGATTTGGCATTGGACCAGGCGATGATTCCGCTGGGCTCTTGCACCATGAAATTGAATGCCACCAGCGAGATGATCCCCATCACGTGGCGGCATTTTTCTTTGCTGCATCCGTTTGCACCGCTTGAGCAAACCCAAGGGTATCAGCAGTTGTTTGAAGAATTGGAAGAAATGCTGGCGGAGATTACCGGTTTTGATGCTGTTTCAATGCAGCCCAATGCGGGGTCTCAGGGTGAATATGCAGGTCTTCTGGCAATCAAGCGGTATCATGAATCGCGTGGTGATGCTCACCGCAATATCTGCCTCATTCCGGTTTCGGCGCATGGCACCAACCCTGCTTCAGCAGCGATGGCAGGCTTGCAGATTGTGATTGTGGGCTGCGATGCGCATGGCAACATTGATGTCAACGATCTTGCAGCCAAGGCAACCCAGCATGCGGCAAATCTGGCAGCGCTTATGATCACTTATCCCTCAACGCATGGCGTTTTTGAAGAAGCAGTGATTGACATCTGCGCCATCATTCACGCGCATGGCGGCCAAGTTTATCTCGATGGGGCCAATCTTAACGCGCAAGTGGGCTTGATGCGCCCTGCTGAACTTGGCGCTGACGTGTGCCACATGAATTTGCACAAAACGTTTTGCATTCCACATGGTGGTGGCGGGCCGGGAATGGGGCCTATTGGAGTTGGCGCGCATTTGGCGCCGTTTTTGCCGGGCCATGCCGTTGTTATGGGGGTTAATCCTGCAGCTGGCCGCAGCGGGGACAAGGGTGCTGTTTCTGCTGCACCGTGGGGATCTGCCAGCATTTTACCCATTTCATGGATGTACATCGCCATGATGGGTGGGGATGGTTTGCGCAAAGCCACCATCATGGCCATTCTCAATGCGAATTATATTGCCAAAAGATTAAGCCCTCATTTTCCGGTGCTTTACACAGGGCCTGGTGGCTATGTGGCGCATGAATGCATTATTGATTTGCGCTGGTTGAAAGAGCGAGCAAGTTTATCAGTTGAAGATGTGGCCAAGCGCCTTGTGGATTATGGGTTCCATGCGCCCACCATGTCATTTCCGGTGGTTGATACGTTGATGATTGAGCCCACCGAGTCTGAGGGCAAGCGCGAGCTTGACCGGTTTTGCGATGCAATGATTGCGATTGCAGGAGAAATTGCCGACGTGGAACACGGCCGCGCAGACAAGCTCAACAACGTGCTCAAAAATGCACCGCACACCCATAAGCAGTTGTTTGGAGATTGGGCTCATCCCTACTCAAAAGAGCAAGCTTATTTTCCACTTGGTGAAACAGCCCATTCGAAATATTGGCCGACGGTTGCACGCGTGGACAATGTGCATGGCGACCGCCATTTGGTTTGCACCTGTCCGCCGATTGAAGATTACATGCAAGCGGCGGAGTAAACATTTTGCGCACCCGCACCGGAAGTGCTTTATTGGGTGGTGATCCGGGCTTTAGGACGACTGATTATAAGCCCGGGCGGCCCAGGGTTTCGTGGACTTCATAGCTCATGACCGCCAGAACGGCCGCGAGCCCCAGATAGAGAACCGCATATTGAAGCTTGATCATGGGCGGCACTGTGTTGTAGCGCAGCGCTTCAGGCGAGGCGGGGTTATAGTTCCAGGCGGCACGTAAATTGGGCAAGGCCAACAACCCGATCAAGATAAGCATGGGGCTTGGGCTGTAGTAAAACAAAACGACCAATAACGGAATTCCCAAAAACCAAATGCGTGGCGAAAGAACTTGCGTAATGCGCCCGCCATCAAGCGGAGACACCGGAATGAGATTGAACAAATTTATGATGAAGCCGGAATAGGCCACCGCTACCCACAATTCGCTGCCAACGTACGTTCCATAAAAATAAGCGGCAAAGGCCGCAAGTGTTCCCACGAAGGGGCCTGCATAGGCAACATAAGCTTCTGTTTCAGAATCATGTGGGAGTTCGCGGAGATTGATCCAGGCCCCTACGAAGGGAATGAACGCAGGCAAACCTACGTCCAGTCCGCGTTGCTTGGCAGCTATGTAATGCCCCATCTCATGCACTAGAATCATCAGCACAAAACCAACGGCAAAGGGCCAGCCATAAAACTGCGCGTAAACCCAAATGGTGGCCAGCATGCTGAAAATTGAAATCAGCACTTTGCCCTTGAAAAGAAGAAGGAGGAGACTGCTCATGATGCCTCTTACGTAGTCATGAACATAAAGATTTCAATTTAAACGCGATTTAACCGCAGCAATGGAGCCGGCAATCAGTTTGCCACCCGCTTTTTGTTCGGCAATCAACCGTGTTGCGGCGGCAATTGCCAAATCTGTCGCAGTGGCACGCACATCCTTCACGGCCGCTGCTTCGGCTTGCGCTATTTTTTGTTCCGCCTGTTTGGTGCGGCGGGCAATGGTTTCAGCAAGTTTCCGCCTTGCCTCTTCGCCGTATTGAGTGGCAGCAGATTTTGCTTGTGCGATAATTGATTGTGCTTCTTTTTCGGCGTCTATGCGCCTTTGTTTGTAGTCGGCGAGAAGCTTTTCAGCATCCACGCGAAGTTGCTTTGCATCATTCAGTTCTTTTGAGATCAGGTTGGCGCGTTCGTCGAGAGCGGTTGCAGCTTTCTTGTGCGCACCTGCATAAAGCACAATGCCAATAAAAATTAACAAGGCAACAAGGGCGAAAAATGTTTGGTCAAACTGCATAGCTCGCTCCCTAACGCTTGATCGATGCCACGGCTTTGGCTGCCACGGTCTTTAAGGTTTTGCCTCCCGTCAAGCTCGCAACAATATCCAAGGCAGATTCAATGGCGATGGTTTCCACTGATTCCATGGCCTTGGCCTTGGCTTTGGCAACTTTGACTTCAGCATCCTTGATTTTTTTGGACAGTGCGCCGTCAAGTGTAGCTTGCTCAGTATCCAGCTCAGAAGACACTTGCGCCCGTGTCTCGCGGCCAATATCCGTGGCCTTGGCACGCGCATCAAACAATGCTTTTTCGTAATTCTTGATCGCTGCTTCGGTTTCTTCTTTCAATGCCGACGCGCGCGCAAGATCGCCATCAATCTGGGCTTTGCGGGCACCCAAGATAGCTGCAAGTTTTGGCAACACCACACGGCCCATCAGCAGGTAAAGTGCTGAAAAGAAAATCACCAACCAGAAAAGCTGTGAAGGAAACGACTTCGTGTCCAAAGGTGGAAACGCGCCATGGCCTTCGCCATGCGCGGTACTTTCGGTGGTGCTTTCGGTCGTAGCCATAAGATTTGCCTCAAATCAAGATAGAAGGCCAGCCCCTGCGGACCAGCCCAAAATCAAAGTTAAAAAGTGTGAATTAGGCAACGAACAAAAGAAGCAGGGCAACAACGAGAGAGAAAATGCCCAAGCCTTCGGCGAGAGCGGCACCAATCAGGGCGTTGGTAAATTGCGAGCCAGCGGCGGCCGGATTGCGCAAAGCGCCTGCAAGGTAGTTGCCAAAAATATGGCCCACGCCAATGCCGGCTCCGCCCATGCCAATGCATGCGATTCCTGCGCCGATGAGCTTTGCTGCTGCTGGATCCATTTTAGTTCTCCTAGAGTTTTTAAGTTTGGGTTGAAGGTTAATGCGAAGGGTGAAGCGCGTCGTTTAAATAAACGCAGGTGAGAATGGCAAATACGAAGGCTTGCAAAAATGCAACTAGGAATTCGAGTGCGGTCAGTGCCACGGCCATGAACATGGGGGCAATGGCACCAATGAGGCCAATGCCGCCAAGGGCACCCAAGCTGACCACGAAGCCTGCAAACACCTTCAATACGATGTGACCTGCCAGCATGTTGCCGAAAAGGCGCAGGCCCAGTGAAATGGGGCGCGACAGGAATGAAATGATTTCGATCACAGAAATCACAGGCAAAATTGCCAAGGGCACGCCGTGAGGCACGAACAGCTTGAACCAGCCCAGACCGTGTTTGGTAATGCCTACAACGACGACAAGGCCCACCACAAAAAGCGCCAACGCCACAGTGACAATCACATGGCTGGTGACTGTGAAGAAATAAGGAAACATGCCCAGCATGTTGGCAACCAAAACGAACGAGAATAGCGAAAATACCAAGGGGAAAAAGGCTTTGCCCTCTTCACCCAGCACGTTTTTCACCATGTTATCAATCATGCCGTACCACATTTCGCCGACAGATTGTAGGCGACTTGGGACCATTGAGCCCTTGCTGGCAGCGGCAAGCAAAATGCCTGTTATGGTGGCAACAGTAAGCCCCATGAATAAAGCGGAATTCGTAAAGCTGATATCATAGCCAGCGATGTTTACCGGACCAGCGAGGTCTTCAATGCGGAATTGATGGATTGGATCGTTCGCCACTATTTATCCTCATCTTCATCGTCATCAGGCTGCTTCATATTTGCCAACTCAGCAGGTGTAGGAGGGGTCCGGTTCGCAGCACGCGACATATTTAGGATGCCTGCACCAAAACCCAAGAGCAGAAAAATGATCAGGAACAACGGCAACGTGCCAACCAACCAATCCAGCCCATAGCCTAAAAGGCCGCCCACCAGAACACCTGCCACGAACTCACTCGCCAGCTTGTATCCCTTGGAATAATCGCTCGCCCCTTGATATTGCATCGACGGTTTTTCCACATTGGCTTTTTCTGACTTCTCAGCCAAAAGCCTGGCATCCAAATCTTTCAGCCGCGCAGAAATATCGCCGAGCTCTGAGGTTGGGGTGGATTTTGTCTTGCGCGGATCAGCCATATTCAACTTCTCCGTACCAGGCAACGTAGCCCCTTCCCAAAGCGCGCTCTTGATAGTTACGGTGTTTCGTTGTGTCAAGCGCAGGATGATGGATTTAACATCCTGAAATCAATGCACGATTTGGCCGTGTTCTCTGCTGCGGCGAAAAGTCCAGCTGAGATCTTGTCATTCTGGCAAATCAGGCGGCGCGGTTCTCGGTACGGCTGGCCCAGTATTGGCACACGAACATGCTGCCGAACATCATCACTCCGCCAATCGTGGCAATTAAACTCAAGCCTTCGCCCAATAGGAAATAGGCCGAAATGAAACCAAACAGAGCTTCAAAGCTGTAAATCATGCCGGCAACAACAGGCTTGACCAAACGCTGCGCATAAGACGCAATCAAGAAGCTTATACAGGTGCTCAAAATACTGATGAACAGTAAGGCTGGCCAGAGATTGGAAAAATCAATCTGAAATATTTCGCCGTTTGGGGTTGCCAGAAACAGCCCCACAACGCTTGTGGGCACGAACTGCAAAGCGGTGATCAGAATTGGCGCATCAATGACTTTCAACGTGCGATCAAGAGCGATGATCCACACGGCAAAGAAAAACGCTCCCCCCAAACACAAGGCATCGCCAGCGTTGGGCGTTTGCAAATTAAAACCTGTCAACATGACCGCACCGGCAAAACAAATGAAGCAGGACAAGAACGTCAGACGGTTTATTTTTTCACCGAATACGAAATAAAGCAGCAAGGGCGTGATCAATACGCAAAGATTGATCAAGAAGCCAACATTGATGGCCGAAGTCAATTGGCCGCCATGGGTTTGAAATGCCAAACCGGTTGCAAAGCTGAGGGCCGTAAGTAAAAGTAAGCCCCCATGCTTCACCATCACTCTGAGTTTCAGTTTTCGCTCATGAATTTCCCACAGGGCAAGTGGAAGCAAGAACAGCAGTGCTATGACGGACCGGATAAATAATAACATTTCCGGTGCTAGATCTTGCAGCGCAATTTTCTGCGCCACATTGCCCAGACCCCAAAAAACTGTGGCGATCACCAACATCAAAATGGCGAGCCAATATTTTGCTGAGCCACGGACGTGATTTGAAACATACACGGGTTTGATAACGGCAGAACCGTGCCTTGATGCCCCCGCATCTAAGGTCTTCATAACTTTCATCCCTGAATTGATTTCTGGAAATATTTTCTCGCAAAAACCAATAGAAATTAAATCATTCGTTTGGATGACACGTGTGTTTAAATTTCACAACAGCCGCAATTGCTTAAGTTCTGTGCGCAGCTTTGCAGGTGATGAAAAATGATGCGCCTTCATGCCCACAGCTTCAGCGCCCTTTACATTTTTCAAACTGTCATCGATGAAAAGGCAATCTTTCGCGTGAAGATTATTCCGCCTCAAACAAAGCTCGTAAATGGCCGCATCAGGTTTTATCAGTTTCTCATCGCCTGAAACAACAATGTCTTGGAACAGCACAAGGAACGGAAACCGCAATCTGGTTTCGCGAAATTTGTGCTGGTTCCAATTGGTTATAGCAAAAAGAGGGGTGCCCTTCTTGTAAAGATCTTCAAGAATATCAACACTGCCTTCAATTGCACCTGGCACCATGGCGTGCCATTCCTCGTCATAGGCTGAAATTTCCCTGGCGTAAGCAGGATGAGCAGCCGTTGCAATTTTCACTGCTTCACCAAATGTGCGGCCACGATCTTGCTCCAGGTTCCACTGATTGCTGCACACTGTGGACAAGAACAACTCCATCTTTTCTTCATCGTCGAAATATTTTCGGTAAACATGCCGGGGGTCCCATTCGATGAGAACTTTGCCCAGATCAAAGATGACATTCATGATGGATTACCCTGCTGCCAACCTGCGAATATTATCTGGTTCGGTAATAGCCGGGGTGTCGCTCACATCCATGCTTTCAATTTTTAGCGCGCGCTTGGAAATCTTATCGGTTGAAATGTCAAGTTGATCGAGATCGCCGCCTGCTTGGTCAAAGTGTTTGCGCAAGCTGCCAAAGCGGTCTTTCATCCGCGTAACATCTTCCAGCAATTTCACGACCTCCGCCTGAATGACATGGGCCTGTTCTCGCATCGCCGCATCTTTCACAATCGCCTGCATGGTTTGAACAAGCAGCATGAGCACATTGGGTGACGCCAGGATGACGCGCTGGCGGTGCGCACGCTGCACAACGTCTTCGAATTTTTCATTGATTTCGGCATAAACTGATTCCGACGGCACAAACATGATGGCCGTTTCATGGGTTTCGCCATTTATTTGGTACTTCTCGGCAATGTCTTTCACATGTTTGAGAACATCGGTTTTCAGGCGAGACTCGGCGATTTTGCGCATTGCTTCATCAGGGGCGTGGCGCATGGCGTTGTAAGCCTCCAGAGGAAACTTGGCGTCAATCACCAGTTTCAATCTTGAATCCGGCAAACTGATCAGGCAATCGGGGCGCATGTTGTTTGACAGTGTGGCTTGAAATGAATAGGCCCGCGAATGAAGCCCATCGGTAATGATTGCTTCCATGCGTCCCTGCCCGAATGTGCCACGGGTCTGCTTGTTGGACAAAATATCTTTCAAGCTCAGCATTTCACCAGATAAGGCTTTCAAATTACTCTGGGCAGCATCAATCACGGCAAGTCGCTCGTTCAATTGGCCCAAGGATTGCGTTGTGCGCAAGGTTTGCTCGGTCAATCCCTGCCCCATGCGCAGGCTTACAGTGTCGAGGCGCTCATCCAACGTGCGCTGCAAGTGAATTTGCTGGCTGTGGGCTTGGGCAGAAAAATTCTGTAGCGCACCTGAGAGTTCTGCCAAACGGTATTCCATATCAGCGTTGCGCTGCTGGGCTTCCATGCGCTCGGCTTTGCGCCCTGCCTGGGCACGCCAAGCCAACATGACTGCACAGAGCAAAAGCGTGAGCCCAGCTCCAATCAAAACATCCAGCACCGAAAATGATTGCGCGCCAATTTGAAAAATTTGGGAATTCAGTTGCATGGAACGAAACATAAACTGATTCGTGCGAAGGGTGCCCTGAAAAGTACGAGGCCCGCCCAAAAGATACTCAATTGGACGGGCCCCAGACCCGCATCAACTCGGGACGGCGACAGGAGCCGAGCAGGTCGTCTCGCTTCAAGCGAGGGAATGGAAAGGAGAATCTCTGTATGCCCCACGTTATGGAAGCCGTTCCGCCTGCCGATCCCCCGCAGGATCTGATTGCGAAGCTGACCTCCAATCGCGGCATTTGAGCAGCCAGAAAAGGGTTTTGGCTGGGCCATTTTAAGGCTATTTCATGTTCAACAGTAGCTTATCAGCATTGCAAGAGATCAGCATGTTGCAGCCCCGAAATTAATGCTAACAGCCAAATCCCAGACAGCAACAGAATGGAACATGAAAAAATGAAAATTGCTTACACAGCAATCGCAAAGGCAAGTGGCGGCGGCCGCGTTGGATTAAGCGCAACGGATGATGGCCGCGTAACTGTAACCCTGGCCACGCCAACGGAAATGGGCGGCACCGGCAAGGGCACCAATCCTGAGCAACTTTTTGCAACCGGCTATGCCGCCTGTTATCTGGGGGCTATGCGCCATGCTGCAAGCCAGACCAAAATTGATATGCCTGCCGCAGCCACAGTCTCATCTCATGTCAGCATTGGTCCTCGCGATGATGGCGAAGGTTTTGGCCTTGAAGTGACCCTTGATGTGCATTTGCCAGGCATGACGCAAGCGGCCGGTGATGATATTGCAGCCAAGGGCCATGTGGTTTGCCCCTATTCACATTCAATCAAAGGCAATGTGAAAGTGACAACCAACGTTACGGTTTAAGCCAGCAAGCTTTTGACGATTGCGCCGGCCTTGGCCATGTCCATCTGGCCGGCGTATTTTGTTTTGAGTTCGGCCATCACCTTGCCCATGTCTTTTACGCTGGTGGCACCACTGGCTGAGATGATGGCCGCTACAGCGGCTTTTGCCTCGTCATCGGTCATTTGCTTTGGCATGTATGACTGGATTATTGCCATTTCGTCCCGCTCAGCTTGTGCAAGTTCGGCACGACCGCCCGCATCAAAAGCTGCAATCGAATCTTGGCGCTGTTTTACCATTTTGATGAACAATTCCATGATGCCTGCATCAGGTGTGAGAGTGGAATCATGGCCATCCGTGCGGCTGTTGATATCCTTGTCCTTGATGGCCGCATTCATCAGTCGCAAAGTTTGCGTGCGGCGTTTATCGCCACATTTCATGGCATCTTTCATGTCGGCAGTAATTTGTTCGCGCAAGATCATCACTCAATCCTCAAACCAAAAAACGGTGAATAGGCCGATTTGCTTTTTGGGGCAACCTTGACGGCGCAGCCCTGAGCCCTTAACGCATATCAAATCCCGGAGACAGAAAGATATGAAAGCCATTTCCAAGGCCAAAGCAAAAGCGCGCGTTCATTTCAGCGATTGGGAGCAGACGAAAAGTACAGCCCTTCTGGTGCTGGCTGATGGCACCGTGATTGAAGGCGTGGGCTTTGGTGCTGAAGGCGAGGCGGTTGCCGAAGTGTGTTTTAATACCGCGATGACGGGCTATCAGGAGGTTCTGACCGATCCTTCTTATGCAGGCCAGATCGTGACGTTTACATTTCCGCATATTGGCAATGTGGGCACCAATGTGGATGATGGCGAGACCACCAATCTGGCAGCCAGTGCCGCTGTGAAAGGCTGTATTGTCAAGGCGGCGGTGACGGAGCCTGCCAATTATCGCTCCACCCAGCATTTTGATAAATGGCTGAAGGTGCGCGGCATCATTGGTCTTTCAGGTGTGGACACACGCGAATTGACAAACTTGATCCGCGAGAATGGCATGCCCAATGGCGTGATTGCACATAACGCCAAAGGCAAGTTTGATGTGAAAAAACTTGTGGCCATGGCCCAAGCTTGGAGCGGTTTAGAGGGGCTGGATTTGGCCAAGGATGTGTCCCTCACCCAGCGCATGACATGGGACGAGAAACAATGGGATTGGGAAGCTGGATACACGCCCGGTGAAGGCAAATTTAACATTGTGGCCATTGATTATGGCATGAAGCGGAATATTCTGCGCTGCCTGGTGAGTGCGGGCTGCAAGGTGACTGTTGTGCCTGCCACCGCCAAGGCCGCTGATATTCTAGCGATGAAGCCTGATGGCATATTCCTGTCCAACGGCCCAGGAGACCCTGCGGCCACGGGCGAATATGCCGTTCCAGAAATTCGCGCGTTGGTGGATTCCGGCAAACCCATCTTCGGCATATGCTTGGGCCATCAAATGTTGGCACTGGCGCTTGGCGGCAAGACAATGAAAATGCACCAGGGCCATCATGGTGCCAACCATCCGGTGAAAGACCACACCACGAACAAAGTCGAAATCGTAAGCATGAACCACGGCTTTGCGGTGGACCGCGACAGCTTGCCAGCAGGCGTGGTTGAAACGCATGTGAGCTTGTTCGACGGCTCAAATTGCGGAATTGCTCTGGAAGGCAAGCCCGTATTCAGCGTGCAACACCACCCCGAAGCCAGCCCCGGCCCGCAAGATAGTCATTATTTGTTTAAGCGGTTTGTGGGGTTGATGGCCGAGTTCTAATGTTAAATCGGCGGCCTCGTGAATATTGGAGCCGCCGACCTTAGCCAAAACATTTAGTTGGTATCTATGTCAAGAATCAGTTTGTGAATCACGGCGCAGTCCATTTCACTAAACCTGCATTACAATGGCATTAGAGATTACGGTGACAGTGCATGAAATTTATTTCGGTGACACCCCATAAAACTTATGTCCTGCGTTTCCTAAGATGACAGTGATTCAGAATATCATGCCAGCCTCTTCATCTTCGTGATTGGTTTGTTTCTGTCCACCACATCTTGTAATGGCTCGCTGACCACCAGCATTTGATGTCCGCTGGCGTGGAGTAGCGTTTGCTCATCGCGCATGATGCCCACGTGGCCTTCCCAAAAAATCAGGTCGCCACGTTTAAGGCCGTCAAGATTGTTGATCAGCAACGGCGAACCCAGATCGTTTTCCTGCATGTCGGCATCGCGCGGGCACTCTTTGCCACACATGTGAAGTGCCACTTGCACAAGGCCGGAACAATCAATGCCGTGGGCTGATTTTCCGCCCCACACATAGGGCGTGTTTAGAAACTGTTCGGCCACGCTTACAAAATCGTGGGTTACATGGGCCAGTGGAGCGAGATGTTCAGCAAACACAAAACCGCCTGTGGCGAGTTCAACAAATAGTTCTTGCACGGCAGTCACTGTAACTTTTGCAGCCATCGGCAAAAACTTCACGGGTTGGGTTTTGAGATCAGGTTTGGTATAGAGCAGTGTTGAAGGCACCACGACGTGATGCGACGGAGCATGAATTTTTGGATTTAAAAATTCGGCGCGCAAGTATCCAACATAACCATCGTGTTCAAGTTGCACCCACGCCCAGCCTTCAGCCACATCAAACACGCGAACCTCCTCACCCATAAGCACTTGGGTTTCCTGTGGAGCATCATGGGCAGGGGCGCGGTGCAGCGTTGCTATGGGCGCCAGCATTTGCATCAGGCCGCCTTCTCTGAAAACTTTTGTATCCACTTTGCTTTTCAGTCGAACATCTGCGAGGTCATTTCGGTAAGCATGCAGTCGTTTATCAAGCATCATAATCCTTGCGATTTTGCGCTGTCGAGATCAGCCAGCCTTTCCAAAAAGAGTGACCCACCCACTGTGCGTTGGATGAGCACGTTGCGCCGGTCGCACTCATCTCTGCGTCTGCTCACCAAGCCTAATTTGCCCATAGCATCCAAAGCGCGGGTGATCACAGGTTTAGAAACGTTCAGTTTTGCGGCCAGTGCGCGCACAGTGTGGGGCGGAGGTTCCAAATAAATTGACAATAAAATAGTCATTTGCCGGACTGAAAGATCGGGTTCTTCATCGCGCACCTGGGCCAGTCCCACTTGATGCCAGAGGGTGAGGACTTGCGCGGTACTAAGCGAGACAGCCATAAATAAAAGCCAAGGGATTGTTTCGGAGCCGTTTCAGTCTTGGCGCTGAGGCCCAAAATTGCAAGCTTATTTTGCATAACGCTCTTTCAACACGCCAAACACTGCGCGCATGGCTTGGGCTTCACCACCTTTTGGCCGCCCTGGCTTTGCCGTGGGGGTCCAGCCAAATACATCAAAATGCACATAGGATTTTGTGCGCTCAACAAAGCGCTTTAAGAAAAGTGCTGCCGTAATGGAGCCTGCAAAGCCACCCGCTCCTGCATTGTTCAAATCAGCAATCGGCGTTTCGATCATGCTGTAATAGGGTTTCCACAGTGGCAACTGCCAGAGCGGGTCATTCTCGTTTTCAGCATGTTTGAGAAGGGCTGCGGCAAGCTTTGCATCATCCGTGTAAAACGGTGGCAAGTCGGGCCCCAGGGCCACGCGCGCGGCTCCGGTAAGGGTTGCCATATCAATCAAAATTTCCGGTGCTTCTTCATCAGCCAAGGCCAAGGCCTCACATAGCACCAGGCGGCCTTCGGCATCGGTGTTGCCAATTTCTACTGTCAGACCTTTTCTGGTTTTAAACACATCGCCCGGGCGAAACGCATCACCCGCAATTGAATTTTCAACCGCTGGAATGAGCGCGCGCAGTCGAATGTTGAGTTTTGCTTGCATGATCAACTGGGCCAGGCCCAAAATATTGGCAGCACCACCCATGTCTTTTTTCATCAGCAACATGCTGGCTGATGGCTTGATATCAAGGCCACCCGTATCAAAACACACACCTTTGCCAACCAGTGTTACTTTCGGTGCTTTGGCATTGCCCCAGGTGAAATCAATAAGACGTGGCGCTCTGGTGCTGGCTGCACCCACAATGTGAATGAGGGGAAAATCTTTGGCCAAAGTTTTGCCACTCACCACAGTGAATTTCGCTTTGTGTGAGGTTGCAATCTTGCGGGCGACAGCTTCCAGCTCTTCGGGGCCAAACAGATTTGCTGGCGAATTGATCAAATCTCGCACCAGAAATGTTGCATTGGCGGCTGCACTGATCGCGGCGCGGTTTGAAGCGGCAGGTAATCTCAAAGTGACGTTTCGCAAGTTTGTCTTGCGAAAGGGATCGTACTTGTAAAGTTCCAAACACCACCCCAATGCTGCCAAATCAGTGTGGGGAGGTAATCCTTCAAAATGGTAATGTCCCGGCGGTAACTTGCTGGCCATGCTGCCCAATGCGAAAGGATCAGCATCTGCCGCAGGTGCACCCACCCAAATTTGGGTGGTGTTGCCCTCTCCATCTGGCACCACAAGAAAACTGAGGGGGGCTGCTTCAAACCCTTGCGCCAGTGCCAACTGTTTGATCCGGGGCTTGGCAGATTTCAAGACTTTGGTGAGATCGGATTTGGCTATAACCCGCAAAGCAATGGAGGTCCCATCCGTTTTCAAGATTTGCGTTGCATCCAGCATGAGATTTTCCTCTGAGTCGGGGTTAGCCTTTATGGTTAATCAATTATTGAGGAAAAATCAGCATGCTTGGCACAACCGATTTTATAAGTTTGGAGCTTTCATGCCTTCCCTTCCTTTGCGCGCGGCCTCCTTCCGGCTTTGGCCAGTCCTTGTGTTGGCTTCTTCACTGGCCTTGGGCGCCTGCCAAAGCAGGCAAGCCAAGCTGGATGCTGATCCGATGAACACAGGCAGCACCGCAGCCTTGCCAAAAGCACCCGACGTTGGCTCATTTACCCGTACTGAAGGCCTATCCAAAAAATGGGCCGCAAACCAGAGCGACGCCAATTTAGGGATGGACTATGCCGACAATCTTGGAAAAATGGGCCAGACGGACCAGCAAATGGAAGTTCTGAAAACCGTGGCTGCAACACACCCTAGCGACGGCATGTTGCAGAGCAAAATCGGCAAACAGGTTTTGGCAGCGGGACGCGCGGGCGAAGCGATCATTATTCTTGACCGTGCAACCAAATCTCCCGGTGCTGACTGGAAAACATTTTCCGCATTGGGCTCAGCTTATGATCAACAGGGCAACCATGATCAAGCGCGCGGAGCTTACCGTGCAGCGCTCAATTTGAAGCCAGGTGAGCTGACAGTCGAAAACAACATGGCCATGTCTTATGTGCTGGAAGGCAAATTGCCGGACGCTGAAAAAATATTGCGTGCGGCAGTGGCTCAACCGGGCGTGGATTTGCAACCGCGTGTGCGGCAAAACCTGGCTTTGGTTGTGGGCCTGCAAGGCCATTTTGATGAGGCGCGCAAGATTGCGTCGGAGGATTTACCGCCCGATCAGGTCGAGGCCAATTTGGCTTATCTGCAACAAATGCTGGCGCAACCCAACACCTGGGCGCAATTGCAAGACCCGCCGAAGAGTTAGATTACGTAAATTCAAACTGCACTAAGGCTTATTTTCAACCCATTCGACAAAGGCCGTGAGCCAGGCCTTCAGAAACTTTTTTGACTCTTCGTCGTGCAGATTGCCATCGGCATCAAATTTCTTAGAATTCTGTCCGGCAAAGAATTCAGGCTTCGGCATGGTAATTGCTTCCAGCCCTTGCAGATTTTGGCGCAAATGATATTGCGAGCGGCCGGTTCCCAACGGGCCATCAGCAGCGCCAATCACGCCGACACGTTTCCATTTGAAGGGGGAGCCGCCACGCGAAAGCCAATCAGTTGCGTTTTTCAACACACCGGGCACAGAAAAATTATATTCCGGTGTCGCAATGATCACGCCACCCGCAGCCCTGATGCGGGCGTCCAGATCTTTAACGGCCTGCGGCTTGCCTGTGGCCTGTTCAACGTCACCGTCATACAGTGGAATGCCGTGCAAGCTGGCAATATCGATATCAACGCCTGCTGGTTTTAAATCTTGGAGTGCGCGCAAAAGCCCGGTGTTGGTGGAGGCTTTGCGCAATGCCCCACTGATGGCTAATAATTTCATGCAGCACCTTTCTTGATTTTTTTAAACGCTTCCAGCGCACGGTCTCTGGCAATGCCATGGTCAACCATTGGCTTTGGATAGGCCTTGGGCGGCAATGACATTTGCCAAGGGTTATGGATAAATTCTTTTGGGACACTCTTCAATTCAGGCACCCATTTTTTAACGTAGACGCCCTCAGGGTCAAACTTCTGGCCTTGCAGCACCGGGTTGAATACGCGGTAGTAGGGTGATGCATCAGCGCCTGAGCCTGCCACCCACTGCCAGCCGGCTGAATTTGACGCAATATCCGCATCCACCAGCGTGTTCCAGAACCAGCGCTCCCCTTCTTGCCACGGAAGCAATAAATCCTTGATCAGGAACGACGCCACCACCATGCGCACGCGGTTGTGCATGGTGCCAGTGGCCCACAGCTCGCGCATGCCCGCATCAACGATTGGATAACCCGTTTGGCCCTTTTGCCACAATTGAAGGGCGGCTGGATTGTTATCCCACGGGAAATGAGAGAATTCAGATTTAAAGGGCTCATCGGGGAAATGCGGAAAATAATGGATCAGATGATAGGAAAATTCGCGCCAGAGAATTTCCTTGAGGAATTTTTCACCGCTGGCGTCAAGTTTGCCTTGTGCTTTGGCCAGCGCGTTCCGGGTGGCATGCCACACTTGATGGGGCGAAATTTCGCCCCAATGCAAGTGTGGTGACAGTCTTGACGTGAAGGGCCTATCGGTGCGGTCGCGGCCTTCGGCATAGCCCGCCAACCCCTCGTCAAAAAACTTATGGAGTTCAGCCATGGCTGTTTCTTCGCCCGGGGTGCGCGAGTCATGCAATCCTGGCGACCAATCAGGTGTCGTGGGCAGAAGATTCCAGCTTGCCAGTGTTTCGGATTGAAGTTGCTTTTCGTGCATTGCAAATTCTGGCACCGGCTTTAAAGGGCGAGGCTCACCTTTGCCAAAACAGGCGCGCGAAAAGGGGGTGTAAACTTTGTAGGGTTCACCCGACCCATTGCGAATGTCTTCTGGTTCATGCAGCAAAAAACCTTTATGGCGGTGACACTGAATACCTGCTGTTTCGCACACAGATTTGACGCGCGCTTCCAGCGGTGCTGACCACGGCGCATAATCTCTGGTAAAGTGCACTGAGGTTGCCCCAGTCTCCTTTACCAATTCAGCAATCACCTGATCGGCCTTGCCGCGGCGGTAAACTAGAGGCAGTTTTTTGGAAAGATGTTCCAAACTGTGGTGCAGCCACCAGCGCGAGGCGGCACCCCATTTCCACGAGCCAGGCGTTTCATCATCCAGAATATAAACTGCAATAATCGGGCCCTTCGCGGCAGCGGCAGTGAGCGCCGGGTGATCGGACAGGCGCAAATCCTGACGCAACCAGAGAAGTGTTGGTGGTGACATAGCATCCCTTTAAAACTACACTTCGTATACGCGTCATGACCCAGCCAGATCAATCACTCATCCTCGTTCTCGGTGACCAGCTGTCGCCTCGCCTACCTTCATTGTTGCAAGGTGACAGGGTGCGGGATGTCGTTTTTATGGCGGAGGTCATGGACGAAGCCAATTATGTGCGCCACCATAAAAAGAAACTGGTGCTGGTGTTTTCAGCCATGCGGCACTTTGCGGAAGCCTTGCGCAGCCAAGGCTGGACGGTTGATTATGTAAAGCTGGATGACCCACAAAATGCAGGCTCGTTGAAAGCTGAAGTGGCGCGGGCGCAGAAGCGCCATAACATCGCTGATGTGGTGATGACAGAGGCCGGGGAATGGCGGTTGCGCCAGGAACTCGCTCATATCAGATCGCTCGAAGATACGCGTTTCATTTGTTCGCAGGGTGCATTTAGAGCATGGGCACAGGGGCGCAAAGAATTGCGCATGGAATTTTTTTACCGCGACATGCGGCGGCAAACAAAATTGCTGATGGATGGTGATGAACCCGAAGGCGGACGCTGGAATTTTGACGCTGAAAACAGGAAGCCTGCAAAGGGAGAGGTGTTTTCCACTCAGCCGCCGCGTTTTGCACCAGACAAGATAACCACTGAAGTCATAGCACTTGTGAAGAACAGGTTTGACAATAATTTTGGTGATCTTGAGCCCTTCTGGTTTGCAGTGACGGCTGAAGATGCGCACTTGGCGCTTGCCCATTTTCTGGAGCATGCCCTGCCGCGTTTTGGCGAAACTCAAGACGCCATGGTTGAGGACGAGGCATTTTTGCACCACGCCGTGTTGTCACCCTATATCAATTTGGGTTTGCTTGACCCGGTTGAGGTTTGCCGCGCAGTGGAAAAACGATTTTATGCCGGCAAGGCCCCACTTGAAGCCGTGGAAGGTTTCATTCGCCAGATCATAGGCTGGCGCGAATATATCCGTGGCATTTATTGGTTGAAGATGCCGGAATATCGCAGCTTGAACAGTTTGAAGGCCACCCGACCGCTGCCCGATTTTTACTGGACGGGCGAGACCGACATGACATGCATGGCACAGGCCATCCAGCAGACCAAACAGAACGCTTACGCCCATCACATTCAACGCTTAATGATCACTGGCAATTTTGCATTGCTGGCGGGTATTAACCCCACTGACGTGCAAGATTGGTATTTGGCGGTTTATGCCGACGCCTATGAATGGGTGGAATTGCCAAATGTATCTGGCATGGCGCTGCATGCCGATGGTGGCTTGCTCGCCTCCAAGCCCTATGCTGCGTCTGGCAACTACATCAATAAAATGTCGGATTATTGCAAAACCTGCAAATTTGATGTGAAGAAGCGAACTGGTGACGATGCTTGCCCCTTCAACGCTTTGTACTGGGATTTCATTGCTCGGCACAAAGACAAATTTTCAAAAAACCCGCGCATGGGGCAATCGTGTCACACCTATGGAAAATTTGCTGAAACTGAAAAAGTTGCAATCAAAAAGCAGGCAGACGGATTTTTGGATGGACTGGTGAACTCTGGCACATATTAAAGCCGCGTGAGTTCAATTTTAAACTGTTACTTTGCGCTTTTTCAGCAAATTCGTGAGCCAATCAGGGTCCATTTCTGGAACTGATGAGAGCAATAATTCGGTGTAGGCCGGGTAAGGCGGGTTCAGCACCTTTGATTTCAAACCTTGCTGCACCACCTTGCCCCGGTGCATGACCACTATCTCATCTGCAATCGCCCGCACTGTAGCTATGTCGTGCGTGATGAAAATATATGTCACGTTGGTATCTTTTTGTAGCTTCATCAATAGTGACAGAATTTCTTCCTGCACGATCTGGTCAAGCGCTGACGTCACCTCATCGCAGATGATAACTTCAGGTTCGGCTGCCAAGGCGCGCGCAATGGAAATGCGCTGCTTTTGACCGCCGGACATTTCCGAGGGAAAACGGTCAATATAACTTTCATCAAGTTCAATTGATTCCAGAAGCTCAACCACCTTGCGGTCGCGGTCAGCTCCCTTCAATCCAAGATAAAACTCCAATGGCCTGCCAATGATATCGCGCACTTTTTGTCGGGGGTTTAAGGCGGTATCAGCCGATTGATAAATCATTTGGATGCGGCGCAGCGTGTCGCGCTGGCGATTGGCCAATGCTGCTGGCAAGGCCGTTCCGTTGAACAGGATTTCTCCCTTGCTGGGTGGCAACAAACCTGTGACGGCGCGGGCCAAGGTGGATTTGCCAGAGCCAGATTCGCCCACCACCGCAACCGTACGGCCGCGCGGAATTTTAACCGAAACATTATCCAGCACTTTTGCTGTGCCACCGCCATAAGTCGCATCAACGGCATTGATGCTCAAAATAATGTCATCGCTGCTGGATTCAGGCTTTTGCAGTTTGCGCACCGCCCACAGCGATTTGGTATATTCTTGCGTGGGTTGTTTGAGCATGGCGCGGGTGGGTGCTTCTTCCACCAGATTGCCATATCGCAGCACCATGATTCTATGCGCCATTTGGGCAACCACAGCCAGATCATGGGTGATATAAATAGCCGCTGTGTTGAACTGGTCGACAATATTGCGCATGGCGGCCAGCACTTCCACTTGCGTGGTGACATCAAGTGCTGTTGTCGGTTCATCAAAAATAATCAGATCAGGCCGGCAAGACATGGCCATGGCTGTCATGGCGCGTTGCAGCTGGCCTCCGGACACTTGATGGGGAAAACGCTCTCCGATCGTATCAGGGTTTGGCAGTTGCAAGCGCTTGTAAAGGTCGCGGGCATCTGCCTCGGCTTTGTCACGCGGCATGATGTTATGATTGACGGCGGTTTCAACTGTCTGGTCAATCAGGTGATGGGCGGGGTTGAAGGAAGCTGCCGCACTTTGTGCCACATAGGCAATGCGCGAGCCCCAGAGGCCGCGCTTCACGTCTTCGGTGGCTGCAATCAAATCAATGCCATCAAAATTGATGGAGCCAGCCGAGATGCGACAACCGGGTCTGGCATAGCCCATGCCAGCCAAACCAAGCGTAGATTTGCCAGCGCCAGATTCGCCGATGAGGCCTAACACTTCGCCCCGCTTCAGGGAGAGATCAAGGCCCTTGATGATGGGTTTCCATTGATCATCACTTTGACCCTCAATCTTCAGGCCCCTGATTTCCAGCAGCACATCGCCTTTTACGCGTTTTGTTTCATTTGCCATCGCGAAGCCCCGAAGTTTTGTGCAAGAACCAATCCACCACAAAGTTGACCGCTACCGTAAGCAGCGCAATGGCTGCCGCCGGATAAAGCGGAGCGGGATTGCCAAATGTGATGAGGGTTTTGTTTTCAGCCACCATGGAACCCCAATCTGCTGTTGGCGGCTGAATGCCCACACCAAGAAATGAAAGTGCTGAAATGGTGAGGAATACAAAGCAAAACCGCAAACCAAATTCGGTGATGAGGGGTGGCAGAATGTTTGGAACAATTTCTTTGAAAACAATCCAGCCCATGCCTTCGCCGCGCAGCTTGGCCGATTCCACATAGTCCATC
Source organism: Hyphomicrobiales bacterium (assembly GCA_038230015.1). Taxonomy (GTDB): domain Bacteria; phylum Pseudomonadota; class Alphaproteobacteria; order Rhizobiales; family Aestuariivirgaceae; genus Aestuariivirga. Next base: position 117,144 of record JBBRNW010000001.1, read on the forward strand.
ACCACTGCGTTCAAAGCCACAGCACGCGACAGGCGAAACACGCGCGTTGCATCCAGAAGAGCAAGAATGACGACCAGATTGATCACGCTTTTGCCAACGACCGCCAGCATCATCAAGGCGAAGATCAAAACTGGGATTGCAAGGAACGCATCGACGACGCGCGATATGCCTTGATCGAGCCAGCCGCGCTTGAGAGCTGCCAAAACGCCAAGCGAGCCCCCAAACAAAAACGAAACCAGCGTTGTTACAAGTGCAATGCCAATGGTATTTCGGGCACCGTAAATCAGTCTTGAATAAAGATCGCGGCCAATCTGATCGGTGCCCAGAATGCTGGTGGCGCTTGACTGTTCATAAGCTTTGCCAATGACATCGTTTTCGGCAAAGGGCGCAAGCCACGGCGCAAAAATGGCAAAGAAGGCATAAATGGCAATCACGATCATGCCAAACCACGCGCTTAAGGGTGCCGTCTTCAAGGTGCGGGTGATGTTTTCAAAGGCCGTGCGGCGGGCCTTGATCTGGCGGAGGGGTTCGGTTGTGTTGGTCATTTGGGATGCAACAATCTTGGATTGGTGACGATGGACACAATATCGGCCAGCAAATTGAGTGTGATGTATGTGGCTGCAAAAATAAGCGCGCAGGCTTGCACAACCGGCATATCTCGGCTTGATACCGCGTCCACCATCATCTGGCCCACGCCCGGATAAACAAACACCACCTCAACCACTACAACGCCCACAACAAGATAGGCGAGATTGAAAGCGATGACGGTGGCAATCGGGGCCCATGCATTGGGGAGCGCATGGCGAATGATGACTTGCGATTTAGACACCCCTTTGAGCTGCGCCATTTCAATATAGGGGCTTGCAAGCAGGTTGATGATGGAGGCTCTGGTCATCCGCATCATGTGCGCGATGATCACCAAGGTCATGGTGAGAGCAGGCAATGAGGCCCGGCTGACATGTTCCCAGAATGGCGTTGACTCGCTGACGGTGGACAGTGTGTAAAACCAGCGGTGTTTGACCGCAAAGAAAAACATCAGCAAATAGGCGATGAAAAATTCAGGCATGGCAATCGTGGTGAGGGTCAATGAATTGACGATTCGGTCATACCAGGAGTTTCGGTAGAGTGCAGCAAGAACACCCAAAAGAAGCGAAAGCGGAACTGCAACAATGGCAGCCATGCTGGCCAGGAAGAATGTGTTATAAAGGCGGGGACCAATGATGCCTGACACACTGCGTTTGATTGTGCCTGTGGTGCCCGAATAGGAATTGCCAAAATCACCTTGCACGGCATTGCCAATCCATTCCACGTAACGCACATAGGCTGGGCGATCAAGGCCAAGCTCATGATTGAAATTCTTGACAGTTTCAGGCGTGGCCCCCTGGCCTAAAATGTTTTGGGCATAGCCACCCGGCAACATTTGCAAGGATGAAAAAATGATGATCGACACAGCAAAAAGTGTGAGCAAGCCCAAGCCCAATCTTTGCAGCACCGTTTTTAAAACTGGATGCATTGCGTGTTATCCCCGAAGACTCTCAAGCTCTGCTGGCCTGTTATTTTAAAACCTAGCAGAGAGTAGGGTGGGAGTGATAGCGAAAAGTTTTAGAAAGTTTCTCTGCCGTTTACGGGAGAAGACACAGAGGGCGGACGCCCACAAAAAAACCCCGCCAGTTTCCTGACGGGGTTTTTTTCATATGTCTAAAGCTTATGCCTTCCACCAACGCTCATACATGTAACCACCATCGTGGTCGAAGTCTGAGTTGAAGGTATTGTGGCCAACGCCTGTGTTCAATGCGCCAACAAAGTTGTTGTACATGAGAACAATCTGGCCACCATCATCGTGCACCAGCTGTTGGGCTTCGGCATATTGGGCAGCACGCTTGGTTTCATCTGTTTCGGCGCGCGCAGCAAGCAGAAGCTCATTGAAGCGCGGGTTCTTCCAGCGTGTGTCATTCCAAGCTGCATCCGCAGCGAGAGAAACGGACATGAACATATCAGCCACGGGGCGACCACCCCAATAGCACAAGCACCATGGCTTTTTAAGCCAGACGTTATCCCAATAGCTGTCGTTTGGTTCCTTGATCACGTTGATTTCGATACCGGCCTTCTTGGCTTGTTCGACCATCAGCAGGGCCGCATCCACACCGCCTGCAAAAGCTGCATCAGATGCAGAAAGATCAACTTTCGTTCCTTCCATGCCGGCTTTTTTCCACAGGGCTTTTGCCTTGTCGGGGTCATAAGAATAAACCGGGGCTGGATTGATGGCATATTTCATGGCCGCAGAAATCGGGTTATCGTTGCCTGGTGAGCCGTAACCAAACAAGATCTTGTCGACAAGTTCTTGGCGGTTGATGGCATATTTCAGTGCCGTGCGGGCATCAAGATTGTCAAAGGGTTTGGTATCCACATGCATGGGGGCAGTGTAATGCGCAAAGCCAGACACATTATAAAGTTCGGTGTTTGGCGCACCCTTCAGCATGTCAATAGTTTTCAAATCAGCACGGTCAATGAAGTCCACTTCGCCTGCAAGGTAGGCATTGGTGCGGGCTGCAACGTCCACAATCGACAGCATTTCAACTGAGTCGAAATAAGTGGTGCCGAAATAGTTTTCGTTGCGTTCGCCCACCAGCTTTACACCGGGTTCGAAGCTTTTCATTTTGTAGGGGCCAGCGCCAATTCCCGCCGCAAAATCAATCTTGCCGTCCTTGGAGGGGTAGATTGACATGTGATAATCAGTGAGCAGGAATGGAAAGTCGGCGTTGCCGCCCTTCAATTCAAACAAAACTGTGTCTGGACCATCAGTCTTCACCGACGTGATTGACGACAGAACGGATTTGGCGGGTGACTTTGAATCTGCCCCGATGTGATAATTGATGGTGTTTACAACATCATCAGCAGTCAATGAACGGCCATCATGGAAGGTAATGCCCTTGCGGATTTTGAAGGCCCATTTTTGGGCACCGGCTGATGGCTCAAAGCTTTCAGCCACATGTGGTGTAGCTTCGTTCTTGGCATTCACCTGAACCAATGGCGCACCCATAACGGATTTACCAAAGGCGAATGTGAAGCCGTTTGACCAAGTTGCAGGATCAAGCGAGTCAGTTGTTTGGCCGTGACCAATACCCACTTTGAACGTGCCGCCCTTCTTGGGTTCAGCGCGTGCAGCTTGGGCAAACATCAGTTGCGAGGCTGCCAAGGTCATGCCGGACGCCATGGTGAAGGCCATGAAGTCGCGGCGGGACAATTTGCCCTGACCCACGGCCTTTTTGGCCATTGAAAGTTTCATATCAAATTCGGTCATGTGTTTTCTCCTCAGGTGACCTAGTGGTAAACAGTGCTGGAGACGTTGAAAAAACGAAATTTAGGGCCGTATAGATTTGCCCAGATCTTCGTAATTTCCTCCTCTGCCATTTTCTTTTTTTTATAGCCGCCAGCATTGACGGTTGTGGGCGCTATGCTCGCACGGGTTATGCAGTCCGTCAATTTCTATTTCCGTGATCACAGGTGAGTGCTGTTTACCCTCTAGGCCCTTGAATATTTTAGGAAACAACACCATTGTGACGGTCTGAATAAGTTAATCGGTATTTAAGGCACGGACGATGGCGGAAGGCATTTTGGGGCGGTTGATTGTGGGCGTGGCAAAGCGCTTGCTGCCGTCTGACTTTAAAGGCTCACTGGAACTTACATTGCCCTCCGGGCAAATCATCATGTTGGGCGGGAAAAACCCTGGTGAAAAAGCTGATTTGAAATTGCGTAATTTCAAGGTCGTGTGGGCCAGCATGCGCCGCGCCCAGCTGGGGTTTTTTGATCGCTATATGGCAGGCGATGTGGAAAGCCGTGACCCCACAGCATTTTTCCGGTTTTATTTGCAAAACCGTTCTGAACTTGATGGCGCATCACGTTTTGTGTTTTTCGCCAGTTTGAAAGATAAACTTTGGCACAAATCACGCGACAACGACAAAGACCGTGCCAAGGATAATATCGCTTCACACTATGATCTGGGCAACGCTTTTTATAAATTATGGCTGGATGATACGATGACGTATTCATCCGCGATTTTTGAGGGCAACGGCAACAGTCTGGAAGCTGCACAACGGTTGAAATATGCGCGGGTGCTCGACATGGCCGAAGTTAAACGCGGGTCCGAGGTTTTGGAAATTGGCTGTGGTTGGGGTGGATTTGCCGAAGAGGCCGCCAAAAAAGGGGCCCATGTTCGTGGCATTACACTTTCCAAAGAACAGCTTGCATTTGCGCAAGAGCGCATCGCCGGTGCCGGGTTGCAGACCAAGGCGGATTTTCATTTTGAGGATTACCGCGATACCAAAGGTGTTTTTGATGCCATCGCGTCGGTCGAGATGATCGAGGCTGTGGGTGAGCCGCATTGGCCAGCTTATTTCAAGACCTTGTTCAACCGTTTGAAACCGGGTGGTGCCGCTGCTGTGCAGGGCATCACAATTCTGGAATCCAATTATGATTCCTACCGCAACGGTGTGGATTTCATCCAGCGCTATGTCTTTCCGGGCGGCATGTTACTGACCAAGGAAATTATGAAAGAGCAGGCGCAGAAAGCCGGCCTGATGCTGGAAAAATTTGAATGCTTTGGCCAGAGCTATGCCGAAACATTGCGCCAATGGCGCATGCGTTTTGAAGCGGCTTGGCCCAAGATTATTCCGCTGGGCTTTGATGAGCGCTTCCGCAAATTGTGGACACTCTACCTGTGCTATTGCGAAGCGGGTTTTGCCGAGGGCATTATTGACGTCGGGATTTATAAAATCCGCAAACCAGCCTGAAAGCCTGGAGCGGGCGATGGGACTCGAACCCGCCACATTTAGCTTGGGAAGCTGAGGTTATTGGAACCTTGCATGGCTGCGCTTTCAGAATATCATATTGTTTTAGAGATACGATTGCTGACCATAAATTGATGCAGCTGAGCCAAGAAGTTTCGAGTCAGAAGCATAATTCCAAGTAGCGGGCCCAATACTCGTTGCCAAAGGAGTATTGTTTGCGTCTGTCAGCATGGGATTCGTGCCGCGCGAATAGGCGTCCAATGCAAGCAAGGCCACTTGAACATCTTGTGCCGTTGTCATTTTTACCATCCATCTCTGATGAAGCTTATGTATCCAATTTTGTAGCCGATGGGTTCATCTTTGGCTGACCGTTGATGGCCTGGCTTGTCTCTATCAAATGCTGGTTGTTCTGTTGGGCTCACCAACCATTGCAATCGATTTTGCAGACCTGTTGAAATCGGACTGTCTACAATTTCGATGTCGAGGCCAACAAATTCCACACCAGGAAAACTCTGCGCCATTTGTCTTGGATTTATCTCGTAAACTGTGTTGGGTATTTTCTCGTCGCGAAATGCAACAAAGGCAGGCAACTTTGAGAAGTAGTTGAATGGCACCCGACCACTTGCCGTCCTCAACCTCTCAAAATCGCGATCTTCCAACACGCCAATTGAATTGGTGATCCCAAAGCTGCGCAACACCGCTCCTTCGTACAAATTGTGAATAAGTGCACCTGACGAATCTACTGCAAGCGGCAAAATGTAAACCGTCCGCCTACCTTTGAGATCAAGTATCAACGCTTCACCCCAGAGCTGGGTAGCCCCGCCTGCTCCAATCAAACTGTTGGTGACGCGACTGTATTTAACTTCCATCACAGTTGATGCCTCAACAGGATCGCCGTCTACCGTCACCTTCGCAATCACACGAAACCGCACGTTTGCCGTCTCACCGCCACAGCCCGCCAACACTGGTGCCAGACCCAGCATGGGAATAATGTCTCTCCGGTTCATGCTGTGCGCCTTATGAATTTCCGCTTGCCCAGAACAATTCACCTGTTGTCGCAAAGGCATGTTGGTCGCTGCTGATCAACGGTGGTGTCGAAGGAGTGAAGTTGTTGTAGTAGTCGCTTCTCATTATCACGCCCCTCCTGTTAGAGTTTAGACCAAGAGTTGCATTTCCAATCTGCGAACTTGATGCACCAGCTGCTACGATATCGAGTCTTTGCCCGTAGCCTCGATTGTAAGAATCCATCGCCAATATTGCGGTGAACAATTCTTTACTAATTGACATTTGATTTAACTCCCAGTCTTAAAGGAACGTCTGTTTAGTCGGCGCAACGGATGACCAGATGGATATTTATTTGCATCTATAAACACTGGATTTTCCTGGGCCAAGAATGGTAGCTTTTTCTCTACCTGCCCCTTCGTCGCCGCCTCATCCGTAATCTCCAGCGTGATGGACTTCAGCGCAAAGCCTGGCCCAAACGCATCCGCCAATTTGTCCGGCTTCACTTCCTTCACTGACTTGGGATCATTGATATCCGTAAATGTGACCAGCATTGGATATTGCGAGCTTGGAAGCACATTCAGCCCGCGCATTTGTGTCATTTTGGTCGCTACTTCAAGCGGAGCTTCGCCAGGCAGCAATACCTGAAATGTATCTGGCTTGTAGTCAACAAGCAGAGCAAAGAGATAATGTCCCGGTTTAATCTCAACCACAACCGCTTCGCCGCCGAGACTGTGTGAGGCACCTGACGCCTCAGGTGTGACCAATAAACCATCTTGGTTCTGAATGCTTTCGCGCTGCACTGCATAGCCAGAGACATCACCATTTGGCGTTGAAACCACGACGGTGAGCCTGCGGTTCCAGGAAACCGATGGGTTAAAGCCACCCAGTGCCCAGAAAAAAAACACTCCCAGCAGCGCTATTACCGCAACAATCCAACGCAGCACTTTCATCAGATCTGCCCTTTCATTCCTGCGCCCCAAAGCAGGCTGGCGGCAAGCGTGAGGAACATTGCTTTTGCCAGAGCTCCTCTCATGCAGCACAGACCCACTGTTGTAAATTGTCGTTTTCCGCTACCAGCAGGCCCATTTTGCTCAACAAATTGACGAGGGAATTATTGACGTTACGATTTAAAAAATCCGCAAACCAGCCTGAAAGCCTGGAGCGGGCGATGGGACTCGAACCCACGACATTCAGCTTGGGAAGCTGACGTTCTACCACTGAACTACGCCCGCCTATGACTTGTATTCTCCACCATAGGCCTTGAAATGTTTTGACAGTTTCAAACCCTGCTTTTGATAGTTTGAACCTAAGTTATCTCCATACACCATGTCGGGTGGTTCTGTCAGCGGTTCATAGATCAATCGGCCAATAATTTGCCCATCTTCCAAAATGAATGGCACTTCATGGCTTCTCACCTCCAGAACAGCGCGTGCACCTTCACCATGGCCTGATGAATGGCCAAAGCCCGGATCGAAAAAGCCTGCGTAGTGCACCCTAAATTCTCCGACCAGGGGATTGAACGGCACCATTTCGGCGGCGTGGCTGGGCGGAATGCACACTGCTTCTTTGGACGCCAGGATATAAAACTGGTCAGGATCCAATATCAGTGATCCTTTGTGCCAGATGGGTTCCCAGTAATCGAGCACGTCAAGAGCGGCCTTTTTATCAACATCAACCAAAGCTGAATGGCGCTTGGCGCGAAAGCCCACAGGGTTTGAGCCATCACCACCCGAGAGATCAACCGTCAATGCCAAGCCACCATCAATGTTGATTTCACCTTCGGCAATCAAAGGTTCGCGGGCGTTCAACGCGTGGATGAGACTATCTGTTGCCTGCGACTGTCCGGCGCGAAAGCGGATTTGCGAAAGCCTTGATCCTTCGCGCGCCAAAATGGAAAATGTGCGCGGTGAAATTTCAGCATAAAGAGGTCCATCATAGGCCTCGGGAACCTTGTCAAACTCTTGGGCAAAGTCTGTGATCACACGGGTGAAAATATCAAGGCGGCCGGTGGAGCTTTTCGGGTTGGCGGCAGCGGAAATGCCTTTGGGCAGGCAGAGTGATTCTTGCAGTGGCACGATATAGACGCAGCCCGTTTCCAGCACCGCCCCGTCACTCAAGCTCATTTCATGAAGCACGATATCTTTGAGTTTGTCGGCCACACGGCGGTTTGGACCAGGTAAGAAGGACGCACGAACGCGGTAGGCCACAGTGCCCAAACGCAAATCCAGGCTGGCTGGTTGAATTTGGTCGGCATCAAGTTTGCGCGCGAGTTTTATGAAGCCTTGCGCGCAATACTCAGCAATTTTTCGGGCTGGCAGAATGCCTTGAATGTCATTCGTCGTCATGGTTCCTTTTGGCTGCAAAACCGCCCTTTAGGCAAGCCAGAACTTTCCCAGTGGAAAACTGCGAGAGAAGGCTTAGACTGCCTTCATGTATCAGCAGACAACACGCCATATCCGCATCAGCGTTAACCCTCAGTTCCTTGAGCATCAATCGCAACCAGATGCGGGGCGCTATGTCTGGGCCTACACGATTACCGTTGAAAATTTGAGTGGTGAGACTGTAAAACTTCTCACCCGTCATTGGATCATCACCGATGGCTTGGGCCGCAAGCAGGAAATAAAGGGTGACGGCGTCGTGGGCGAGCAACCCTTGCTGCGTTCAGGCGACAAGTTTGAATATACGTCCGGTTGCCCTCTGGCAACGCCATCAGGCGTGATGAGCGGAAGCTACGGCATGATCAATGAAAAAGGTGAAGGCTTTGAGGTGGAGATCCCGGCGTTCTCGCTCGATAGTCCTTATGATGTGCATAGCGTGAATTAGAACTTTAATTCCCTTATTCTTTTCCGAGAGCGGTGGTGGCGCGAAAATAAGACGTTGAAATCGGCTCGGCACCCACCACATGGATGCCACTAAGGAAATCACATCACCATGATCCTCATTCTCAATCTCATCTGGTTTGTGCTGGGCGGCTTTATTGCCGGACTTGGTTGGATTTTGGCTGGTGTCATCATGGCGCTCACTATCGTGGGCCTGCCTTGGGCACGCTCCTGCTTCATGATTGCGCGCTATACATTCTGGCCGTTTGGGTATGATATTGTTTCGCGCGAAGATCTGGGCAAGCCTGATTTGGGCACTGGCACGCTTGGCACCATTGGCAATGTCATCTGGTTTGTACTTGCAGGCTGGTGGCTGGCGCTGGCTCACCTGACAGCAGCGATGGCGTTTGCGATTTCCATCATTGGTATTCCGTTTGCCTGGGCGCATGTGAAGCTGGCCTTGGCTTCATTGGTTCCTGTGGGAAAATCGGTGGTGGCCAATGACAGGTTGTGGCCGGAAACTTTTAAGCCGCAAAGTCGGCTAACTTGAACTGATAAGGTGTCGAGCAGAATTCGCAGGTGACTTCGATCTGCTCGTTTTTCACCATGTCTGCCCGGTCAGAGGCAGAGAAATTTTGCAGCATTGCTGAAACTGCTTCGCGCGAACAGGTGCAGTGCCTTGTAATGGCAATGGCGGGATAAACTGTAACACCGTCCTCATGGTAAAGACGGTAGAGAATTTCTTCTGCGGTTAAAGTGGGGTCAAGCAATTCATGGTCTTCGATGGTGTCCAGCAACAACCGCGCCTTGACCCAGTTGTCGTCTTCCTGAACTTCAATGGTGCTGCCTTCAGGCGCATCGCCTTGCATTTCAGGCAAGGGCGAAGAGCCGCCTTCACTTGGTAAATGCTGCACCATGATGGCACCTGCGCGCCAATGGGTTTGCTTTTCGCCGCGCGCCAGCAAGGGGCCCGCCGCCACGCGCAGGCGTGTGGGGATTTGCTCGGACTGTTGAAAATAAGTGTGTGCTGCCTCAGCCAAGGTTGAATTGCCTAAAGCCACAATGCCTTGATAGCGCTCCATGTCAGTGCCCTGATCCACCGTCATGCCAAGAATGCCTTCGCCCAGCAATTGTTTTTGGTCAGGTTTGTTCAGTTCCTCAAGGCGGGGCTTTGAGTATTTAGCGCAGCCGCGAACGCCGCCAGGGGACACGAAATCGGCCACCAGCATTTGCACAGGGCCAGATGTTTTCGTTTGGACGATGAATTTGCCATCGAATTTCAGCGCTGTTCCCAACATTGCGGTCAGGGCCACCGACTCCGCCACCAGTGCTGCCACAGCTTCAGGATAATTGTGGCGCGAAAGAATATCATCAATCACCGCACCCAATCTTACAATGCGGCCGCGCACGCCCAGAGGTTTGACAGCGAAGGGAATTACGACATCAGGCATGGGTGATGTTCACAAAGGGGAGCTATCATGTTCATGGCTTAGGATTTACCCAAACAGTGGAGCAGGATTGCTTTTTGGGCATGCAAACGATTTTCCGCTTCGTCGAACACCACAGCCTGATGGCCATCCATGATTTCATCGGTCACCTCTTCGTTGCGGTGGGCTGGCAGGCAGTGCATGAAAATTGCATCCTTGGCCGCATGCTTCATCAATGCCGCGTTCACTTGATAGGGCCGCAACACATTATGGCGGTTTTCAACGTCCTCATCATGCATGGAAACCCAGGCATCCGTGATTACGCAATCGGCATGGGCCACTGCTTGCTCAGGTGACGTGATGACATCAACGTCTGCCTTGTTTTGCGTGGCCCAGTGCAAGAATTCCTGGCGTGGGCGAAGCGTGTCAGGGCACCCGATGCGAAGTGAACCGCCCAACACGCCGACAGCCTCAATCCAGGAGGCGCAGACATTGTTGCCGTCGCCCACCCACGCAATGCGCTTATCGTCAATTGCGCCTTTGTGTTCTTCCAGAGTCAACACATCGGCCAGCACTTGCGTCGGGTGGGTGCGGTTGGTGAGGCCGTTGATCACGGGGATTGTTGCGGCTGATGCAAATTCCATCAAGGTGTCATGCGCCTTGGCGCGCAGCATGACGCAATCGACATAGCGCGACACAACGCGCGCTGTGTCGGCAATGGTTTCACCCCGGCCCAATTGCATTTCAGCACCTGACACAGTGAACACTTCGCCACCCAATTGCCGGATTGCCATTTCAAATGAAAACCGTGTGCGGGTTGAAGGCCGCTCAAAAACCAGCGCAATGGCTTTGCCTTTGAGTGGCAAGTCAGCATCTGCAGTGCCTTTCGGAGATGCCCCCCGCAATTTCTTGCGTTTCAAGGCCCCATCCAGCATGGCCCGCAATTGCGGCTTGGAGAAATCTTTGAGATCGAGGAAATGCGACATGTCAGTTTACTTTATGCTCAAGGGCAACGCAGGCGTGCTCCAGACGGTTCACTGCTTCGGTCACATCGGCATCGGTAATGATGAGTGGCGGTAATAGACGCACCACGTTATCTCCTGCTGCAATCACCAGAAGTTTTGCATCCAGTGCTGCCTTTACAAAAGCCGTGTTTGGCACCTTGCACTTGATACCCATCATCAAGCCTTCCCCGCGGATGCTTTCAATTACCGTGGGATGCTGGTCTTTCAGACGTTCCAATTTCTGTTTCAGGTTGAGGGATTGGCGGCGCACGTTATCCAGAAACCCCTCTTCCAGCACTACGTCCATGACTGCATTTCCCACCGCAGTTGCCAGCGGATTACCCCCAAATGTTGAGCCATGGGTGCCAGCTGTCATGCCCTTGGCAGCATTTTCGGTGGCCAAAACTGCACCGAGTGGAAATCCGCCGCCTATGCCTTTGGCGACAGCCATTATATCTGGCGTAACTCCTGCCCACTCATGCGCAAAAAGTTTGCCGGTGCGGCCAATTCCACATTGTACTTCATCAAAAATCAGCAAAATGCCGTTTTTATCACACAGCTCACGCAGGCCGCGCAAACACTGGTGCGGAATTGGCCGAATGCCGCCTTCGCCTTGAATGGGTTCTATCAGGATCGCTGCCGTTTCCACTCCTATGGCGGATTCAAGAGCGAGATGATCGGCAAACGGCACTTGTTTAAAGCCGGGTGATTTTGGGCCGAAGCCTTCCAGATATTTCTCCTGCCCACCTGCAGCAAGGGTTGCCAGAGTGCGGCCATGGAAGGCACCTTCAAAAGTAATGATTTCAAACCGTTCTGGTTGGCCATTGGCATAATGGTATTTGCGCGCCATCTTGATGGACAGTTCAAGGGCTTCAGCACCAGAATTGCAAAAGAACACGGTATCGGCGAAAGTCTTATCGATCAGCCGTTTAGCCAGATTTTCCTGACCTGGCATCTGATAAATGTTTGATGTGTGCCAAATTTTTTGAGCTTGCTCGGTCAGCGCCTTGACCAGATGCGGGTGCGCATGGCCACAGGAATTGACGGCAACGCCAGCACCAAAATCAAGGTACTCCACGCCTTCTGGGGTATAGGCCCGCGCACCGAGGCCACGTTCAAACGAAACCGCAGCGCGATTATACGTGGGCAGCACTGGTGCAATCATCTTGGCATCTCCCCAAAACCAAAAAGCGCCGATGGATATCGGCGCAATTGTCGAAATAAGTTCATAGTCAAGATGATGCGCATGGTCAATGCGGCCTTCTCCGCAGCTGAGTCAAAACACCGCATGTTATGCTGATTCAAAGCGGGCTTAGGTCTTTGTTAACCATACAGGCAAAACGGCGATTGCGTAAAACATGGGCATAACTTGCAGGCGATTCTTGAATCTTCTGCACTGCCCATAGTAGTAATTGGTTAACGGGCTACGAAATGTAGCGGGTATTTCAGTAATGCGTCAGAGTTTTGACGCGGGATGCATCGCATCCTGTGAAGCATAAAGGATTCAAATATGACCGACTTGGTATCAACATCGGAAAAAGCGCCTTGGACAGAAGAGCGCGTAGAACTTTTAAAAAAGCTGTGGGCGGACGGCTTGAGTGCCAGTCAAATTGCAACACGCCTTTCGTTGGGTGTTACGCGAAATGCTGTCATCGGAAAAGTGCACCGGCTCAATCTTTCAGGCCGTGCCACACAACCGCGCAACACGGCTCCCCGCACCGCGCGCAAGAGCCCGCGCGAGCCTTCGGTTCCCGGTCGTTCGCCCTCCATGCCCACAGCCGGTGCAAATGCCTTGAAGCCTTATGCACAAATTCATGCCTCGCCGCGTCCCATGGCCTTGCCGGAACCCAAGCCCCTGCGCTTGGTGGATAGCGCCAAGGATGGCCGCATCACGATTTTGCACCTTACCGATAAAACCTGCAAATGGCCCATTGGTGACCCCAACAAGGAAGACTTCTGCTTCTGCGGCCACGGCCCAAGGGATGGGTCACCTTATTGCGAATACCATGCGCGGATGGCGTATCAGCCCCCACAGGCGAGAATGCGCCGTACCGGTTGATAGGGAGTTTCAATCACGCATAAAATGACAGTATGGGTATAAGCTCAAACTGATGTCCCTAGACCCTGGTATGCTGGCATTTTACAAAGAACTCTTGGCGAAGATTCCGGCAGGGTCTGAGCTTTGGCCGCTGGTTGAACAGCGTAAATCCTGGAATGAGCTTTGCACCCAATTTCGCGCTCCGCGCCCTTCGGGGTTGACAGTTGAAGATTTGGAAACTGAGGGTGTGAAGTTCAGGCTTTACACGCCGGAAGGGCAAGGCCCTAAACCGGGGGTTCTTTATTTTCACGGCGGCGGTTGGGTTTTGGGCGGGCCGGAGACGCATGATGATATGTGTGCAGAAATGGCCGTGGGCGCTGATTGCGTGCTGGCCTTGGTGGACTACAGATTGGCGCCTGAATATCCACATCCGGCCCAGCTTGAAGACTCACTTAAAGTCTGGCGGTGGATGGGCGAACAGGGATTTACCAAAATTGTTGCTGCAGGGGACAGTGCAGGCGGTCAAATGTCGGTGGCCCTTGCATTGACGCTGAAAGATCTAAGCCTGCCGCAACTTCAAGCCTTGGTGTTGATCTATCCGGTGTTGGGCAATAATCTTGACACGCCGTCTTACATGCGAAACGCAAACGCGCCTTGCCTGACGCGAGATGAAATGCAGTTCTATTTGACAAGTTTTTTGGGTCCCAAGGGGTCTAGCCCGTGGCACGATCAAAAAGCGGTGCCAAATTTGGCAACTGATGTTTCAGACTTGCCGCCCAGTTTCATTACCGTTGCCGCCCATGATCCGCTTTATGATGATGGCTTGATATTTGCCGCAAAATTGCGCGCGGTGGGTGTGCCAGTTGTAGTGCGCGAAGAGCCTGAACTTTCCCATTCCTATATGCGGGCGCGGCACGTTTCTGAGCCCGCAAAAAAGGGCTTCGACGCGATTGTCGAAGCCCTTCGCTCACTGTCGCACTTGTAGTCTCTATAGCACAGTCACTTCTGCGCCCATCTTCACGAAGTTATAAAGCTCGCTCACATCTTCGTTCAGCATGCGGATGCACCCTGATGAGGCGGCTTTGCCAATGGATTTTGGCTCATTGGTGCCATGGATGCGGTAGATGGATGAGCCCAGATAGATGGCGCGTGCTCCCAGTGGGTTCTTTGGACCGCCTGCCATGAAGGCTGGCAATTCCGGGCGGCGGGCTTGCATTTCAACCGGAGGGCGCCAGTTTGGCCATTGGCTCTTGGCTGATACTTTATTTGTGCCCTTCCATTCAAAGCCAGGCTTGGCCGAGGCCACGCGGTACATCACTGCGCGGTCCATCCCCAAGACATAGAAGAGCTGGTTTGTTTTGGTGTTTATCACAATGGAGCCCGGCTTTTTATCAGTGGCATAGGCCACCACCGTGCCACGTTTAAAGCTGGGTTGATTTTCAGGCGCCACCTGCAGTTCAGGCTGGGCGGAGGCTGGCACGATAACCACACCGGCAAAAGGCTTCTTTGTTTCGGCAAAGCTTGCGGATGTGAACAGGCCTGCGAGAATGATGGTTGCGGCGGCAGCAGATTTAAAAAAGCGGTTCATGGTCTATTTCCCTCTCTAAAAGCATTTGATGATGCTGTTCTAGAGAGGGATGGTTGAACCCAGGCTGAGGGGTTCGTTTATCTGCCGTTCAGAATTACATGCCTGAGAAAGGCTGTGCCACTCTTGCCCAGAATGATTTGAACTTTGCTGGAACATCAAAGGAAATCAAGCAGATGCAAGTTTCGTCAGAGTCTACTATCGGCTGATGCTCAATGTCTTCAGCCAGATCTGCAACGTCGCCTGCTGCAAAGCGGCCCATTTTATCACTGTAGGACCCGCGCAGGACCAGTGTCATTTCCTCGCCACCGTGACCATGAACTGGCATTGTCATGCCTTTATCCAGCGACAGAAGCTTCAATTTGGTTGTGGTGCCTTTTGGCAGGGGAACATCATACATCCCAATGCCAGGCAACTTTCGTTTCCATTTCACATCGTCAAGCGAATTCACACCTAGAGTTCGCCTCAACACTTCCGGCAATTCGCCAGGCTTGGTCTTGGCGTGTGGTGCGCGAACCTCAGCCACTGCCACACTTTGAAGCTTGCCCAAAGTTGCCGCCTTTAACCCAGAAGAAAGCTTCACATCTGTGAAATCCGCCAAAAGACCCCCGCCAATGGCTTCTGCGCTTTTCAACGTGTTTCGACACGCAGGACACATAGCTATATGCGCTGCCGCAATTACAGCATGCGCTTCGTTCAGCGTCCCCGCCGCCAGGGCCACAAGTGTGGCATCATCTAAATGATGAGCAATCGTCACGTCATCGTCTCCAGTATTTTTCGCAGGCGCTGATACCCCAGGCGCATGCGGCTTTTAACAGTGCCCAACGGAATGTTGAGTCTTTTTGCTATCACACTTTGAGGTACGTCTTCGACAAAAGAAAGGATCAAAAGATCGCGCTGATCAGCGGGTATTTGGCTCAAAGCCTTGGTTACATGGTTATCTTCCTGTAACCGTCCCAGGGTTTCCTCCGCCCCACGGCGCTCGTCGGGGGCGTCAAAATCCTCAAGATCCGTGTAAAGTTGCGATTTTTCACGGCGCAGACGATCAATCCGCAAATTCCTTGCAATGGTGAAAATCCAGGTGGACACCGAGCCACGCTCAGCCGTGAACAGGGCCGCCTTAGACCACACCATAATCATGGCTTCCTGCACCAGATCTTCAGCTTGCTCCGGATTGGAGCCTTTGCGCATCATGAAACTTTTGACGCGCGGGGCAAAATGATCAAATAATTCTGAAAAGGCCTGCTGATCGCGCGATTGGGCAATACGGTGCAATAGCACCGCATAAATATCCTTACGCTCGGTTGTCTGCGAATTAGCCATGACCGCCGTTTTTGCAAATATCTGATTTAACCGTCATTTGGGTGCGCCTTTTAGCCTATTTCCAATAATTTGGATCATTGCAACTTGCGCTCAATCGTCTCATTAAATTCTTTGACGAACACCTGCTTTCTTCCCTCATAGGCTTCAATTTTGCCCCACACAACCCAATGGGTTTTGGTGGCCGTCAATCTTCCATACGTTTCAGTGCGGGTTTCCCAAGTTCCGCGTTTGCGGCCTTCCGTCCAATGGGTTTCCATTTTGGCTGATAACGGATCATCCGGCATAATTGAGTAGTTCTCACGCCCTGCCCCCCAAATAATCATGCCGTGGGGCAAGATGTTCTGCATGCCAAAATCATCAATGATCGCGAGTTTGGTTTCACCGGTTTTGGCATCGACAGTTACTTTGCGTGTTGAGGATGGTTTTTTCAGCTGCTTTTGCGAAACGGGTTTAGCGGCCTCTGGCAAGCCGAATTCCACCACCTTTTCAACATCCACTTTTTTTCGAATTGGCAAGTGCAGTTCTGACTTTGCGGTGTGCACAGTCAGCGCGACAGGTTCAGGGGCAGGCCACATCATGGGGAAGTATGATGTGGATATGGAAACCCGCAATTTGTGACCCTTTGGCAGTTTCCACGCAATATCATCCAGTTTGATTTTTGTTTGATACCGCACACCGGGTATGAGTGCCGAAGGTGTTTCACGGCTGTCGCGGAAACACAAGTTTTGCAAATGATAGGTGATGCGAGACACTTCTCCCGAAGGCCATACATCATTCAACCTGATGGCAACATGCGCTACCGGCTTATCAACCGAGAAATCCAGCGTGAGTGTGGGTTGGCCCACAATGTCCATATCATCAAGTGTTGCAGGGCTATCAAAGGTGATGGATTGGGCATCGTCCTTAGCCTGGTCGCCTGAAAATTCCGGCCCCAACCAGATGATGCAATATTCGCCACCGTCAAAGCCAGTGTTTTGCTTTGACGTGAGGGTAAAAGATTTATCATCAGGGGCTGCCGCAATTCCTTTCGAACTCAAGGCCCATGATTTTGTTTCGGTGTTGGCAAAACCCCAGTAGGCATCGCCAATCCAACGGCCTTTGATTTCCGCGGGAAATTTTCCGGGCTTGTAGGCGTCCATTACATAAACGCGGTAGTCCGGTTCATTTTGCACCTTGGTGTCGATGTCTTTCAAATAATGGTCCCACCAGCGCACCATTTCCTGCAAAAAACCAATCTTGGGCTCTGGCACAGCAAAGTGCGGATATTTATGCACCCACGGGCCTATGATGGCTTTGCGCGGGCAGCGCAACCCGCGCATCATTCTTGGCACGGCATTGGAATAGGCATCGTTCCAGCCCCCCACGATCAGAGCAGGTGTTGTGATCTTGCCAAAATCTTCACACACAGAACCGTGCTTCCAATACGCGTCACGGTGGGGGTGTTGCAGCCAAGGGATCAACAGGAAGGGCTCATTCTTTAACCGCTCCATCCACATCTTGCGCCATTTGGTGCCAACAATTTCAGGATCAGGTGGACGCGAAGAATAAGACAGCATGGTGGCAGCCCAGCCCAGATTTTCATTGAGAAGGGTTCCGCCTTTGTAATGGATATCGTCTTCATAACGATCATCTGTCGAACAGATAGTAACAATTGCTTTCAACGCCGGGGGTTGGCGCGCTGCCACTTGCAACGCATTAAAGCCACCCCACGAAATTCCAAACATCCCCACTTTGCCGGAACACCATTTTTGTTTGGCAAGCCAGGCGATTACTTCAAGGGCGTCGTCTTGTTCCTGCTTGGTGTATTCATCCAGCATGATACCTTGCGAGTCACCCGAGCCCCGCATATCTACCCGCACACTGGCATAGCCATGACCCGCTAGATAAGGATGGGTCAATGCATCACGCTCGTGGGTGCCGTCGCGCTTTCTGTAAGGCAGATATTCCAGCAAGGCCGGCACTGGATTTTTCTCCGCATCAATTGGCAAGAACATGCGCGCCGAAAGCTTCACGCCGTCGGACATGGTGATCCAGAAATTTTCAACGTCCTTGGTTTTGCGGGGAAATTTGGTGATGGTTTTAACGGGCATGTGTGGCTCTTTGTTTTAAGTCGGCACTATGGCGCAAAACCCTTGATGGCCGCAATGATTGCTTGAAAGGCTGCTGCGGCAGGTTGGCTCATATGGCGGGCCCGGAGGAATCCGTGGATTAACAAAGGTTCATCTCGCAGCGTTGCATGGCCGCCTGCTGCAATGAGTTTGCGCGCATATTCGGTTGCGTCATCATGCAAGGGGTCAAGCCCTGCTGCCACAATGAAGGCAGGCGGCAAATTTGCGAAATCAGTTTCGTTTAATGCGCCTGCATATTTATGGGGTGAGCCTGCATAGGCTTTGCGATAATAAATGGAGTCTGCTGTTGTAAGACCAGGTGCTTGGGCTTGCGTGAGATATGAGCCTTTGGTGGTGTCGCCATCCAAGCCCGGATAGATCAAAACCTGCGCTAAAATCTGAGGGCCGTTCACGTTGCGCGATTTTAAACAAAGTGCCGCTGCCAAATTTCCGCCGGCACTATCACCAGCCACAATACAAGGGCCCAAGTGATTGAGCACTGTCCAACACTCATCAAAGGCAGTTGGGAATGGGTACTCTGGTGCCAAGCGATATTCAACGGCCGTGATTTCAACTTCTGCACCAGCGCATAATTCAGCGCAGACTGAATCGTGACTGGCAAGGCCGCCCAACACGAATCCACCGCCATGGAAATAGAGCAATTTCGCTTTAGGATTATTTGGAGTGTAGGTACGGCACGGAATGTGACCGACTTTAAAATCATGCGTGGTGACACCCGCTGGGTGCGGAGTATCAAAATGCCCGCAAAATTTGTTATAAAAAGCGCGCTGCTCGGCCATGGTAAAATCAACCGCATCAGCGGGGTAAAAATTCTCGCCTTCAATGAGGTAATTGCGAATACCTTCATCCGTTACTGATGGATATTTATCACTCATACTGAAGTGGTTTCGGCGGCTATGCGCAGCGCTTTGATAGTGGCGGCATAATCAGCACCTTTAAAAATGCTGGAGCCCGCCACCAACACATTGGCCCCCGCCTTCACGATCGCACGTGCATTCTCAACAGTTACGCCACCATCTACTTCAATATCAATATCGCGACCGGCCACCAGCGCTTTGGCTTGGCGGATTTTATCTAACATCGCTGGAATGAAAGTTTGGCCTCCGAAGCCTGGGTTCACCGTCATCACCAAAATGAGATCAAGGCGGTCGATGACATGTTCGAGAAAAGTCACAGGCGTTGCCGGATTAAGTGCCACACCCACTTTTTTGCCGAGCGCGCGTATCGCTTGCAAGCTGCGGTCCAAATGCGGGCCTGCTTCTGCGTGGACTGTGATGAGATCGGCGCCAGCGCTTGCAAATTGGGCAAGATAAGGATCCGCTGGCGAAATCATCAAATGCACATCAAATGTTTTCGCGGTGGATTTGCGGATGGATTGCATGACAGGCGCACCAAAGGTGATGTTGGGCACAAAATGCCCATCCATCACGTCAATATGGATCCAGTCAGCACCGGCATGGTCGGCGGCCCTCACCTCGTCACCAAGTTTGGAAAAATCAGCAGCGAGAATGGACGGGGAAATGAGGAGAGGGCGTTGTTTCATCCCCCACCTTTAGCCGATCAGCGAACCCATGTGAACGGCTGTGTCGCTCATGCGGTTGGAGAAGCCCCACTCATTGTCATACCATGAGAGAATGCGCACCAGCGTGCCTTCAACCACTTTTGTCTGGTCCATGTGGAATGTTGAAGAATGTGGATCGTGGTTGAAGTCAATCGATACATTTGGATCCAGTGTGTAATTCAGGATGCCCTTCAGATGTCCTTCGGCGGCTTCCTTGATGGCGGCGTTTATTTCTTCAATCGTGGTTTTGCGCTTGGCCACAAATTTAAAATCCACCACTGAAACATTGGGTGTTGGCACGCGGATTGATGTGCCGTCCAAGCGGCCTTTGAGCTCGGGTATGACCAAGCCGATGGCCTTGGCAGCACCGGTTGAAGTTGGGATCATGGACATGGCAGCCGCGCGGCCCCGGTACAAATCCTTATGCATGGTATCAAGAGTGGGCTGATCGCCAGTGTAAGCATGGATGGTTGTCATGAAGCCGTGATCAATGCCTACGGCCTTATGTAAAACCGATGCTACAGGAGCCAAGCAATTGGTAGTGCAAGAGGCATTCGAGATTACGATGTGATCCTTGGTCAATTCCTTGTGGTTCACGCCGTAGACCACTGTGAAATCGGCACCATCAGCAGGCGCTGAAACAATCACGCGCTTGGCACCTGCGGCCAAATGGGCTGAGGCCTTGTCTTTTGCAGTGAAAATGCCCGTGCACTCAAGCGCGATATCAACGCCTAGCTCTTTCCACGG
The DNA here is from genome assembly GCA_038230015.1 of Hyphomicrobiales bacterium. Classification (GTDB taxonomy): domain Bacteria; phylum Pseudomonadota; class Alphaproteobacteria; order Rhizobiales; family Aestuariivirgaceae; genus Aestuariivirga. The sequence goes on from JBBRNW010000001.1 coordinate 137,569, forward strand.
CAATTGCGAGGGGTCTTTCATGGCGGTGACTTTGAATTTTTCAGACCCCACACTGATCATGTCGCCTTGCACTTCCACTTTATGGGGAAAGCGGCCATGCACTGAGTCATAGCGCAGTAAATGCGCATTGGTTTCGATAGGCCCCAAATCATTGATGGCCACAACGTCAATATCCTTGCGGCCTGATTCATGAATGGCACGCAACACGTTGCGGCCGATGCGGCCAAAGCCATTGATTGCGACACGAACTTTAGCCATCGGAAACTCCTGATTGATAAGACCTGATTTTGTGGGGCGCTTATAACGGTTTTATGGCACTGCGAAAGCGTTAAATGAGGAGCGCACATCAGAAACTACGCAATCTTATCCCAATCAAGTTTACCCCAATCTCGCGAGGTGTGGAGAAATGCAAGAAGTGAAATGTTGCCGTCTGCACTTCTCCTGAAAATTACAAAATACGACGTTTTGGGGATGAACAGCTTAAGCGTAGTCTTCAGTCCCGCCGTTCCAAGACTAAAAGCTTCCAAATGTTTCACCGTGTTAAAGATTCTATCTTTTACCAGCTGCGCATTTTGCGGGCTTTCTTTGGCAATATAGGCAAGGGCCGCTTCAAAGTCCGCTACTGCCCTTTCTGACCAGTCAATGCGATTCATTTTGCTTTGCGTTGAATGGCTTGGTCGATTACGGCTTGCGCGCGCCGCTCTGCCTCTTCCATTGAAACAACGCGGCCTGCCTCATAATCCGCATCGCCTTCTTCAACTTTGGCCAAAACAAACTCATAATTTTCCATCATTTTTGAAATGGCCGCACTGATGAGGTGGTTACGAGAGAGATCAGTCGCTCCGGCGAGTGAGTCAAGAAACTCCTTTTGATCATTCGGAAGACGGATGGAAAATTGGACGCTGGACACGGTCGTGATCTCCTTCGCTTGATTGACACCTTTTGTATCACAAAGGGTGTCAATTAACAAATCGCATTCTTCCTCACGTTTCTTCATGAAATGGGTGTGGCTCAGTTTCACTTCACCTGTCCAGATAAGCTCTGCCGTTCACATCCCATCGGACAGCTAAAACACTTTTGATGTTTTACCTTTTGATGAGGTGATCTCCAGACTGGGGTCGTTCGACTTATAGCTGCATGACCGGGGCATTTTCATATAGCCTGTGATTGTCGTCGCCGTGGTGCCAATTTCTGGCTCGATGTCAGAAATGCAAATGGAGCACATAAGCCCGCTACACCTTCATCCACTTGCCATTCTTCTCAGATGACTTCACGCAGGCTTCAATAAAAGCCATGCCTTTGACACCATCTGCGATGCCAGGGAAATCGACGTCGTTCTCCAGCTTCTTGCCGCTGCGTTTTGCTTCGATGGCTCTGGCCACTTCCGTGTAGATATTGGCAAAGCCTTCGAGGTAACCTTCGGGGTGGCCCGGTGGCACGCGCGTTACACGGGCGGCAGCAGCGTTGGAACCCGCGCCACCGCGGGTGATCAAACGTTTGGGTTCGCCGAATGGCGTGTACCAAAGATAATTCGGGTCCGCTTGCGTCCATTCCAAGCCGCCCTTGGTGCCGTAAACGCGCAGCTTCAAGCCGTTTTCATTTCCCACTGCCACCTGACTGGCCCAGATCATGCCTTTAGCACCGCCCTTGAAGCGCAGCATGGCGCTGACATTGTCATCAAGCTTCCTGCCTTTGACGAAAGAGGTGAGGTCAGCCGAAAGCTCTTGCAGGGTGAGGCCAGTCACATAAGTGGCCAATTGATACGTATGAGTGCCGATATCGCCCACGCAACCGCCCGCACCTGAGCGCTTTGGATCAGTGCGCCAGGCCGCTTGCTTCTGGCCAGATTTTTCTAGATCCGTGGTCAGCCAATCTTGCGGATATTCGCCCTGCACCACGCGAATATCTCCCAGTTCGCCAGCCGCAATCATGGCCTTGGCATGGCGCATCATGGGGTAGCCAGAGTAATTGTGGGTGAGTGCAAAGATCACATTCTTATTTTTTCCGAGAAGTTCTTCCAGCGCGCGTGCTTCTTTCAGGTTGAGCGAAAGTGGCTTGTCGCAGATCACATGAATGCCTGCTTCGATAAAAGCTTTGGCGACTGGAAAATGCATGTGGTTGGGGGTGACGATGGAAACAGCTTCAATACCATCGGCGCGCTTGGCTTCGGCCTTGGCCATGGCCTTGAAGTCGACATATATGCGGTCTGCTGCGAGGCCCAATTCTTGGCCAGAAGCCTTGGCTTTTAAAACGTCCGCTGAAAGTGCCCCCGCTACAAATTCATATTTGTCATCCATCCTGGCGGCCAGCCGGTGCACGGCCCCAATAAAGGCCCCCTGCCCGCCACCCACCATACCATAGCGAATGCGGCCTGTGTTTTTGAAAGCCTTGCTGCCGGTGATCGCCATGTTAAATCCCCAACATCCTTTTGATCTGCGCTGATTGATCGGCCCCGCCGCCTGCAAAATCATCAAACGCCTTGCCTGTGGTTTGAATAAGGTGAGATGCAATAAACGGTGCACCTTCAGCAGCACCCTGATCAGATGATTTCAGGCAGCATTCCCATTCCAGCACCGCCCATGAATTGTAATCATACTGTGCAAGCTTTGAAAAAATTGCGCTGAAATCCACTTGGCCATCACCCAAGGAACGGAAGCGGCCCGCTCGTTTCACCCACGGTTGAAAGCCGGAGTAAACGCCTTGGCGACCGGTTGGATTAAATTCCGCGTCCTTCACGTGAAAAGCGCAAATTCGCTCGTGATAGATGTCGATGAAATCGACGTAATCCAATTGCTGCAATACAAAATGCGAAGGGTCATAATTGATCTGGCAACGCTTGTGATTGTTTAAACGTTCGAGAAACATTTCAAAGGTGATGCCATCCATCACGTCTTCGCCGGGATGGATTTCAAAACCCACATCAACGCCATTTTCATCCATCACATCCAGCAAGGGTTTCCAGCGTTTGGCCAGTTCGTTAAAGCTTGCATCAATGAGACCATGGGGGCGGGGCGGCCAGGAATAGAGATAAGGCCAGCACAAGGCTCCACTGAAGGTGACATGCGTGGCGAGGCCTAAATGCTTGGATGCTTTGGCCGCCATCTTCACTTGGTCGCAAGCCCAAGCCGTGCGGGCTTTGGGATTGCCCTGAACTTCCTTTGGCGCAAACGCATCAAACGCTTCATCATAGACAGGGTTCACGGCTACAAGCTGGCCTTGCAAATGGGTTGAGAGTTCAGTGATCTCAAGTCCGTGTTTTGCCGCCGTGCCTTTCAGTTCATCACAATAGGTTTTCGACTCTGAGGCCTTTTTCAAATCTATCATGCGGCCATCCCACGTTGGAATTTGCACGCCCTTGTATCCCAATGATGCAGCCCATTTGCAGATTGAATCGAAAGAGTTGAATGGCGCTGCGTCGCCTGCAAATTGCGCCAGAAAAATTGCCGGACCTTTGATGTTGCCTGCCATTATTTTAAATCCTCCCACTTTTATTTTTAAACGTTATTTAAAATACCTTCGATGTATTCCTGCCTGCCAGAAACGGGCTGCGGCTCCAGCCCATCTTTGTGCACGCGTGCGGCAATGCCATCAAGTGTTGCGCCCTTTTCGAGCATCGCTTTATTCTGCGGCAATGACCATTTCTCATAGCGCTTCTCAACTGCTGCTGCCACTTTGCCCGCCTCAATAATTTTTGCCGCATTGAGAAGACCGCGCGCGCAAGCATCCATTGACGCCACGTGACCATAAAGCAAATCATCAGGATCAATGGATTGGCGGCGGATTTTGGCATCAAAATTCATGCCCCCCGTGGTGAAGCCCCCGGCCTTGATCACTTCCAGCATCATTAGCGTGAGTTCCGGCACATTCATGGCAAATTGATCAGTGTCCCAGCCGACTTGATAGCCGCCGCGATTGAGATCGAGAGACCCAAATATACCGAGTGAGGAAGCAAGTGCTATTTCATGCTCAAACGTGTGGCCCGCCAGAATGGCATGGTTTTGTTCGATGTTCATTTTCACATCGTTTTCCAACCCGTAAGATTTGAGAAGACCATAGATGGAGGCCACGTCGTAATCATATTGGTGAGTGCTTGGCTCTTTAGGCTTGGGCTCAATTAAAATCGGGCCCTTGAAGCCGATCTTGTGTTTGTACTCAACCACGAGAGATAGGAAGCGACCTGCCTGTTTCAACTCATGGCCGATGTTTGTATTGATCAGCGATTCATAACCTTCTCGGCCACCCCACATCACATAATTTTCGCCACCCAGATCATGGGTTACATCAAGACAATGTTTCACCTGGGCTGCGCAATAGGCAAACACATCCGGATCAGGATTGGTGGCTGCACCCGCCATGAAGCGGCGGTTGGAGAACATGTTGGCGGTGCCCCACAGAAGTTTTTTATTGTCGGACGCCATTTTCTTTTCAAGAATTTTGGCAATCGCAGAAACATTGGCGTTGAACTCTTTCAGCGAATTGCCTTCGGGCGCGATGTCCAAATCGTGAAACGTGAAATAGTCAATATCGAGCAGGCGCAGAGTTTCAAACATCACGTCGGTTTTGGTGCGGGCAGCAGACATGGCGTCAGCATCATGATGCCAGGGCCGCATAAACGTTTCACCCCCAAACGGGTCGCCACCTGGCCAACATAATGTGTGCCAATAGCAAACAGCAAAACGCAGATGTTCGCGCATGGTTTTGCCCAAAACTTTTTGACCGGGGTTATACCAGCGGTAAGAAAGATCATTTGCAGAATTCGGACCTTCATATTTGATAGGGTCTGAAATCGAATAGAATTTCGCCATGTTAGATTTCCTTGATCGCTGGATAGAGTTTTACGTAACGCGCATAGGCTGCATCATAAGCAGGCTTGGCTTTCAAATCAGGCATGATGGTTTTGGCAATTTTTGGTTTGGTGCATACGCTGGCGTATGAAGCCCCCGTGGCGGCCATCAGGCCCATGCGGGCTGCCCCAAAGGCGCCCCCCACTTCACCAGAGGCTGGCAAATCGACTGGTACACCCAAAACGGTGGCTATAATCTTCAACCATAATTCAGATTTGGTGCCGCCGCCCACTGCCATCACGCGCGTAATGGTGGACCCAGCATCTTTGAGCGCTTCAAGTGAATCGCGAAACGCAAAGGCAACCCCATCGAGAACAGCATGGGTCATTTCCTTGGCGTCGGTTTCATGACCAAGGCCAATGATGGCACCTCGGATTTGCGCATCTGCCACCGGTGTGCGCTCGCCTGACAGATAGGGAAGGAACAAAAGATTAGACGGGCGCTCCAGTTTTTTACCCAGGGCCGCCGTCAATTTGGGGGCTGGGGTTTTCAAAACACCAGCCAGCCATTCAAGGCTTGCGGTGGCCGACAAAATTACCCCCATCTGGTGCCACTTGCCTTGCATGGCATGGCAAAAGGCGTGAACTGCTTTTCCTGCATTTGGGCTGTAACGATCGTTGGAGACGAACATGACCCCCGATGTGCCCAGCGACACGAAAGCATCGCCATCTTTCACAGCGCCTATGCCAATGGCGGATGCCACATTATCTCCACCACCACCCGCCACAACCGGGAGGAGCGGCATGCCCCAAGCCTTGGCCACCGCAGCGGTAAGCTTTCCTGTGGCATCAGTGCCTTCAAAAAGTTTTGGCATGTTTGCTGCTGTCAGATGGGTTGCGGCCAGCATTTTCTCAGACCATTCGCGCTTGGACACATCAAGCCAATAGGTGCCAGCCGAGTCGGACATGTCGGAGGCATAATCTCCTGTCATGCGGAAGCGGATATAATCCTTGGGCAGAAGGACCTTGGCCACTTTGGCAAAAATCTTGGGCTCGTTTTTTTTCACCCAGAGCAATTTGGGGGCTGTGTAACCCGCCAGTGGAATGTTTCCCGTAATCTTCAAGGCTTCCGGTGTGGAAGCTAAAATATCCTTGCACTCTTCAAAGCTGCGCGCGTCATTCCACAATATGCAGGGGCGCAGAACCTTGCCGTTCTCGTCGAGCAACGTTGCGCCATGCTGTTGGCCGGACAGGCCAATGCCAGCAACTGCGGCAACGGCTTTGGGTTTCATCTTGCGCAGCTGCTTTACAACGGCATTGGCCGCTTTCCACCAGTCTTCGGGATTTTGTTCCGACCACCCATGATGAGGCCGCGAGACTTTGAGCGGTGATGAGGCAGTGGCCAGAATTTTCTGCTGAGCGTCAATCAACACGCCCTTGACGGAAGACGTTCCAAAATCCAATCCAAGATACATGTGTGGCCTCTGTTATATCAGTTCACAATGGCATCAAATTTCGCGCGCGCCAAGGTCCAGTTAGAGTTTTTGGACAGATTAAAGGAAGAGTGGGTTAAGGCCTTTGCCGCAATGACCTCACATCCCCATCGCAGCCTTTACGATGTGATGCGCAATCGCATAGGGGTGAGATGCTGTGAGGCCATCTGGATGGTTGCGTTTAATCATCACGTCTAACTCATCCTTGGCAAACCAGCGGGCCGCTTCAAGTTCTGCTGGGTCCAAGATGATTTCTGCTGTTTCAGCTTCGCCCATCATGCCGATCATCAAACTTGAGGGAAAAGGCCAAGGCTGGCTTTGCACATAACTCACCTTGCCAACCACAATGCCCGCTTCTTCCAGCACTTCGCGGCGCACGGCCTGTTCAATTGTCTCTCCCGGCTCCATGAAGCCTGCAAGCGCTGAAAACATACCCGGCGGCCAGCTGGCCTGACGGCCCAGCAAAATTTTTCCCTGATACGTGATTGCCATGATCACCACAGGATCAGTGCGCGGAAAGTGATCGGCCCCGCATGCCTCACACCGGCGGCGATAGCCAGCATCGCTCATGAACGATCTGGCTCCGCATTTTGCGCAAAACATGTGAGAGGCGTGCCAGTGCAGCAAGCTTCTGGCTTGCGCCAAGATGGACAGTTCAGCTGCGGGTAAGGTTCCCTCCAGCATCAGGCTCCGCAACGGTTTAAAAGTGTCGTTGGCTTCAACCGCGCGCACGAACCAGGCAGAGCCTATTTCGTCTTCACCCAAGTAAATAGCTTCCTCGCCGGGGGCATCATTTGCAATGAAAAGCTTTGTGCCTTCAAGGCGAACAGCATCGCCAGCGATCTGCACAATTCTGGATGAGGCTGCGTGTCGCCTGGCCATTATAAATTCAGGTTTTGCGCGATTGTTAGCATTGCGGTCCAGCGGCGAGGCCACGAAGGCGAGATTTAACATTCAAACAAGGTCCTAAAACTCCAGCGGCTTGCGATATCGCATAAAAACATCTGCTCTTTAACCCAATCTTTACCAAGAAAGTTAATTTTCGGCATTTACGAGTGGGATGTTGCAGCTGATTTGTTTTGACGAAACATGGGCCACATCAGTGTTGGAGAGTTAAATATATGAAGCCTGGAATTCCTTGGAGCATCAAGGGCGTTGAGCCTGAATTGCGCGAAGTTGCCAAAACGGCGGCAAGACGCTCAGGCATGACCTTGGGTGAATGGTTGAATTCCGCAATCAACGAACAGGCTGAAGACAATCCTGATAATCCGGCCCCTGCCAAAATTGCCCGCAGCCGCATTTCCACTCATCCGATTGAACGGGCGGCAACCAAGCTTGAAGACATTGCAGAACAGCTGGCGCTTTTGGCGCGTCGCGAATCTGATACGCGCAGTTATGCCCCGCAGCAAAGCGAAGATGACCGTTTTGCCATGGCAAAAGTTTTTTCCCGCGTCGAAAGCAATGAACGCCAAACTGTTGAGGCATTTTCCGCAGTCAATGACCGCTTGGCCACGCTCAGCCGCCAGATCACCCAATCCCATAAAGCAGCCCCAGCACCCAAGCCAGAAGATACCGCAGGGTTCCAGACCCTCGAAAAAGCAGTCCGCAACATTGTTGAGCATCTGGAAGTTTCGGATAAGCGCACCCGCGATAATTTAAAATCGCTGCAAGACCGCATGGCCGATATGGCCACAAGGGCGGGCGGAACTTCGAATGATCAGGTTTTGCGGCAAGCGCCTGCCTTCTCACAACTTGAAAACCGCTTGAGTGAATTGGCCAGGCGAGTGGACCAAAGCCAAGCGCAACCGGCGCATGATCATTCAGACATTTTGCGCCATGAGCTGGAAAATCTCGCAGGCCGGATTGAAACCGTGCGCGATACCGCCGAAGCATTAGCCTCCAAAGCGCAAACCCAAGCTGTGCAGGCCAGTCAGGAAGAACTGCGCATTATTGAACAGCGAATTTTGGGCTTGTTACGCGAAGCTCAGACATCGTTTGTGGCAAATTCAACCAATCCTGCCGACATCCAGCGCTTTCGCGCTGAAATTGAACGTCTCAACAACCGCATTGATGAGGCCAGCCAGAATTCAGCCTCCAGCCGCGATGTGACGGCCCTGCGCTCGGCTGTTGAACAATTGTCCACGCGTGTCGCCCAAGGCCCTGACATGCGGCCCCTTGCCGATATGGACAAGCGGATCATGGAGATTTCGCATCGGCTGGAACAAACACACTCAGCATCGCGTGACCTGCCGCAGCTCAATGAACTTGAGCGGCGCATGGTGGAACTTGATCACAGGTTGAACGATGCCATACGCCTGCAGGGTGACGGGGTGGCCCGCATCGAGCTTGAAGACAAGCTGGCCGAAGTGACGGACAGGTTGGGCCGCACAGAGCATCAACTCTCACATCTTGAAACCATCGAAAAGGCCATCAGCCAGCTTTACGACAGCATTGAACAAAGCCGCACGTGGACCAAGGATGTGGCAGAAGATGCCGCCCAACGTATGGGCCAGCATGTGATCAGCCAGCAGGCCGGACCTGTCAACCTGGCCGGATCGCCTGAAATCATGGCTTTGGAACAAGGTCTTCAAGCGGTGCGTGATGCATCTCACACCGCAGATTCACGCAATCAGGAAACACTTGAAGCTGTTCATGAAACACTTGAACAGATTGTCAGCAAGTTGGCCGAGCTTGAAACCGCAACCATTGGCCAGCGCGTGGCGCAAGCCGCAGCACCATTACCTGCTCCACAGATAGCAGGCCTTGCTGAACAGATGGGGGCCCTTGCTGACTTTGCACCAGAGATGCTGGCCCCAGAAATAAAGGCCTCTCCATTTGCTGATGTGATGGGTGCTGCCCCGGACTTGGTCCAGACACCAGAGCCTGCACCGTTCTTTGAAACACTCGCAGAACCTGCTTCGTCAAATCCATTTGAAGCTGCGGCACCCCTATCAACCAATCCATTTGAAGCCGTGATGGCCGGTGCTGCAGCGCCACAAGCCGCCAATGGCGCTGTAGATTTTCTGGCTATGGCACGGGCAGCACAAGCTGCTTCAAACCAAAAGAGCCTTCTTAGTGGAATTTCTCCTTCTGCTGCGCGCTTCAGCGAAGAAAAATCTAAAAAGCTCATGAGCTTTAAATTGCCGTTCATGAAAAATGGCAAGCCAAAAAAATCAGCAGCCCTTGCCGGTGATGTCAAGCTTCCCCCAGAAATCAAACCGGCCAACAGCAATGTTGCGGGCACCAGACGCACTCTGGTACTCTCAGGTATCCTAGTGCTGACAATGCTGGCCTTCTTTGTCAGCAAAACCGTTTTCAGTCCGGCTGAACAACCTGCTCCAACGCTGATTGATCAACCCGCAGATCAACCCCCTGCAGCCACAATGGCACCAGCACCCGCAGGTTCGGCACCACCTCTGCCGCAGGCGGCACCGCTTGAACAAAATTCTGCAGCTCCGGTTCCTGAACAACGCAGTGAAGCGCCGCCTGATGCAGGAACCGATGACATCTTAACGGGCTCTCTTCCAGCTGCAGTGGCTCCGCCTGCGGTGGCCTTTGATGCCGCAGCACTCGATCAAGGGATTGGTTCAAAGGCCCTCGTCAACTCTGCCAACTCTGGCGATGCCAATGCGCAGTTTGTGGTTGCCACGCGTTATCTGAACGGCGAAAATATTTCGGCCGACTTTGCCAAGGCAGCTTACTGGTATGGCAAGGCTGCAGCAGCGGGCTTGCCGCCTGCACAATATCGTCTGGCCACCATGTATGAGCGTGGCAAGGGCGTTGAAAAAGACATTAAGGCCGCATTGTCATGGTATGAGCGTGCGGCATCGCTGGGAAATGTGCGCGCAATGCACAATGCGGCTGTGATATCGGCTGGCACTGAACAGGGTGCACCTGATTATGCGCGGGCGTTCAAGTGGTTTTCACTGGCTGCCAATCACGGCTTGAAAGACAGCCAGTTCAACCTTGCAGTGTTGATCGAGCGTGGACTTGGCACCAAAGCAAATGCCGTTGAAGCGTTATTCTGGTACACTGCCGCTGCCGATCAGCAGGACATGGACGCCAAAACTCACGCGGAAGCGCTGGCCAAATCCCTATCGCCTGCTGCTGTTCAATCAGTCAAATCGCGGTTGAAAAACTGGAAGCCGGACAAGGCGCCGGATATTGCAAACGTTGTGGCGATAGATGACCGCGCCTGGAAACCTGATTTTTCCCAGAAAAAAGTTGCCAGCACAGAACCTGCCACTCTGGTTGGCCAAACGCAGGCGCTGTTGAGCAAGCTTGGATACAAGGTTGGCGATGCCGACGGACAGCTGGGCAACAGCACGGCCAATGCCATTCGGCTGTTTCAATTGCAACAAGGCATGAAGGTGACAGGCAATGTTACACCTGAACTTGTAACTGTGCTGCAGTCTAAAACGAGCTGATTTTCGCCACCGGAAACCGGTGCAATGCGGCGCGGCCTATCATGAAGGCATGCGCCGTTTTCATATCAAACAAGCCTGCGAAGGCCTTTGACTTGATATTAAGTCCACCTGTGAATGCCCCAAAGGCAGGCATGATCAGGCGGTTCTCATCGGCCACAAAACATTTGCCATAAATGCGCCGCCCGCGCTGGTTGATGCCGCAACCGGGGTGGAGATGGCCTGCAATTTCAAACGCCGACGCTGAAGACGGCGCATGCCGCAGCGTGAGTTGGCCAAGCTTAATCATGTCAGCAGCTGTGCCCCCTACTGCCTTTGGCGGTTCGGGATCATGGTTGCCTGAAATCCACACGGTTTCGAAATTTTTTGTCAGGTGGCGCAGCCTTGCGAGATGCACCTCATCCAGTCGTGTTTCGCCTTCGCCATCGTGGAAATTATCGCCGAGTAGTATAAGTCGCTTAGCCTTCGAATTGGCACTGACTTGTTCGAGCAAAGCCAATGTCATCACTGTATCAAAGGGCGGCACATGAATGCCGCGCCTGGCAAGGCTCGATCCCTGTTCCAAATGTAAATCTGCGATGATCAGCGTGTTGAACTCAGGAGCATAAAGTGCACCTGAAAGATCGGGAACAAGTTCAACGCCTCCCAGGAGAATCTTGTGAATTTTAGACAACCCGCATGGCCTCATCAATGAGGGCGTTGGAGGCTTCGGCGAGAAGGGCATCATGGGCCTCGCCGTAAATTGATTCGCGGCCAATCTCAAGCAGCACCGGAACAGATAGCGGCGAGACCTTCTCCAAAGCCTTGTGCACAATCTGGTTCTTGATGCGCTTTAGCATGGCCCCCAGTCTGTGAACATCAATGAGACCCTCGGCTGCATCATCCCACGCCGCACGTAACAGAATATGGTCGGGCTGGTGGGTGCGCAGCGCATCGTAAAGCAAATCGGTGTTTACAGTCACTTGGCGAGCGGTTTTTTCCTTGCCAGGGTAATTACGCTCAATGAGGCCTGCAATAATTGCGCAATACCTGAATGTGCGCTTCATCAAATTCGACTCGGCTAGCCACGCCTCCAAATCATCACCGAGCATGTCTTCGTCAAACAACTTGGCCATTGACAGTTTGCCTGCTGCTGCCATGGCAGAAATATCGCCAAGGCCCCAGATTACCAGCGCGTATTCAGAACTGACAAACCCCATGGGTTTTGCGCCCCAACGTTCCAAACGGCGCGTCAGCAGCATTCCAAGAGTCTGCTGGGCCAATCGGCCTTCAAAAGGATAGCACACCAGATAGTGCTTGCCGGCACGTGGAAATGTTTCAACCAACATCTGGTTGGCTTGCGGCAACACTGAGGCCCAGCTTTGCGTATCGAGCCAATCTTTAACCTGCGGTGGCAAAAAAATTTGCTTTTCTTTATCACCAATGATTTCGCGGACGCGTTCAGCAAGATGGGTCGAGAGTGGAAATTTTCCACCTGCGTAAGACGGCACCATGGGGTCGCGGCCCGGTGCTCTGGTGGCCAGAGCGCCAAATTCATCAATGCCTTCAAAGCGCAGTACTTCACCTGAGAATAAAAATGTGTCACCAATCTTCAGTGTGCTGAGGAAATATTCTTCCAGTTCGCCCAACACGCGGCCCCCGGTGACAACGCGCTTTCCGCCGCGATTGCGAATACCTGCCATGCGCAACGTCAACACTTCAGCCCCAATGATTGTGCCCATGTTCATTTTATAGCGCTGGGCGAGCAAGGGATGAGCCAGGCGATATTTGCCGGAAGCCTCACGTTTCAATTTGGCATAACGTTCATAAGCTTTCAGGGCGTAGCCGCCGGTTGCCACATAATCCAAGGCCTGATCAAATAACGCTCGCGAAAGCTTGCGGTAGGTAAAAGCCGAAACAACTTCCTTGAACAAGTCATCTGCATCAAACGGGCCAGCACACGCACAGCCTAAAATATGTTGTGCCAACACATCCAGTTTCATCACCATCGGATATTCAGAATCTTGAACACCTTCCTTTGCAGCAGCGCGGGCTGCTTCACATTCCAGCACTTCAAAGCGGTTGGACGGCACCAGCATGGCGTTGCTGGCTTCATCTAACCGGTGATTGGCACGGCCAATGCGTTGCAACAACCGCGATGAACCTTTGGGGGCCCCAACATGGACCACTAAATCCACCTCCCCCCAATCAATGCCCAGGTCCAGCGTAGAGGTGCACACCACCGCTTTCAACTTGTTATCTGCCATCGCAGCCTCGACTTTGCGGCGCTGGGCCACGTCAAGTGAACCATGGTGAAGTGCTATAGGTAAATGATCATCGTTGGCGGTCCAAAGTTCTTGAAACACCCGTTCTGCCTGACTGCGGGTGTTCACAAATATCAAAGACAGTTTTGCTTTTTTTATTTCGGCGTAAATTTCAGGAATGGCATAGACCGCGCTGTGCCCGGCCCACGGCACGCGGCTGACAGAATCAAGAATTCGAATATCAGGAGGCGCACCGGCTTTTCCCAGTACCAAATTTGTGTTGGGAGATAGCCACGCCAGCAATGCGTCAGGGTCCGCCACCGTGGCTGAAAGACCTGTGAAGCAGACGTGCGGCGCATGGGCTTTGAGCCGTGTCAAGGCCAATGACAGCAACACGCCACGCTTTGAGGCCACGATGGAATGAAGCTCATCAATGATCACAACTTTCAGACTGCGCAGCAGATGCAGGGCTGAGGGGTCAGCAATCAGAAGTGATACTTGTTCCGGCGTGGTGATCAGAATATCTGGCGGAATGATACGCTGGCGTTGCCTGCGCGAATGCGGCGTGTCGCCGGTGCGGGTTTCAACAGTAATGGGCAGGTTCATTTCGGCAATGGGGGTTTCCAAATTGCGCGCAATGTCCACGGCTAACGCTTTGAGTGGCGAAATATAAAGTGTGTGAATGCCTTGGGTTTCATGAGGTTCGGCAAGGTTTACCAGACTTGGCAAAAACCCTGCCAGAGTTTTGCCTCCACCCGTGGGAGAGATAAGCAGAGCGCTTTGCCCGTCAAGACCGTGTGCGAGCATTTGCAATTGGTGTGGGCGCGGTTGCCAGCCGCGTGCGGCAAACCAGTGGGTGAATGCAGCAGGGAGAGCCTTCATTTGCCCCTCGGGCTCTCGCACTGTCTAAACCGTCTGGTATCGCGCAATAGCCGAACGCTCTATTGCGGCCGTCACCAGTTTATCAAGGCCCAGTGCATCGCGCAAAATGGCAAGAAAACGCATTTCCTCCTTGCCGACCACCAAATCCGCCGCCGCCACTTCAATGGCCAACGCATAAGCCGTTTCCTTGAGCTTGGTTGGCAGCTGATTGGTAACAAGGCCCAAAACCGTTGTCATGCCCTCGCTATCTTCAAGAATGTCACCGCATTCCTGTACGACCGTGACCAGGCGCGCCCCGTCAAAATTCTTGAATACAGGAAGAGTTCGAATGAGTAAGTCCATCTCTGCCACCTCTTCTGTAGCCATGCGACCTTCGACGGCGGACATCATGACCATGACGTAGATGAGAGCTTGTTGATTGCTGATGGTGCCTGGCATGATGAAAATTCCTAAATGTAAAGTTCTGTCATCCTGGCGAAAGACGGGACCCAGAAAAACGACCACTGATGCTAATGTTTTGGTTCCCGACCCTCGCCTGGACACCTGTTTAAGTGAAGGTAGTGAGTAGGAGTGTTATTGTCTAGAGAGGCGTAAATCCCTTTACCAGATCAATTGCATCGACCAATCCCAAGCGGTCAATTTTTATGCCAGGTGGAAAAGCAGTCGTAAATCTTGTCGCCAATCTTGGATCAAGAATGACAAAGCAGCCTTTATCCCCTTCGCGCCTGATCAGCCGCCCGAAGGCCTGGCGCAACCTCAGGCGCACCACCATGTCCTTGTAGGCATTGCCGCCAAAGGCCTCGGCCCTGGCGCGTTCCAGAATGGTCGGTGTGCCCCACGGCACGCGGTCCAGCACAATGAGCCTGAGTGAATCGCCCGGCACATCTACGCCATCACGCACCGCATCGGTTCCCAGCAAGCAGGCATCGCGTTCAGCCCGGAACATGTCGACCAGTGTGCCTGTATCCATCGGGTCAACATGTTGGGCATATAAAGGAAAGCTCCATTTCGCCATGGCCGGGGCCAGGCGCTTGTGCACGGCGCGCAATCTGGCAATGGCCGTGAACAGCCCCAATGCACCGCCGCCAGAGGCCACAAACAATTCACGGTAGGCGGCTGCAATCTGGTCCATGTCCTCCCGGTTCACATCTGTCACCACGATCACGCGGCTGATGCTTTTGTAGTCAAACGGCGAGTCGAAGCCCACGCGTTTTACAGGGTAGGGCAGATGAATAGCGCCGGTGCGCATTTCAGCAGTGGTCCAATCATCGGGCACGTCGGGTGGGCGGTCTTTCAAGGTGGCAGACGTGATGATCACGCCGTCCGCACTTCGGAGCACGGTATTGGCCAGCGGCACTGAAGGGTCGATCCAATGCGAATGCAGACCCACATCAGCCTCCTTTCCAAACGCCTGCTCCACCGAAAACCAATCGACAAACAGCGCATCAGGATTTCCAATCAAATGCTTGAGCATCGAAATCCATCCGCCGAGCATCACCTCGCCGCGGCGCTTCAAAGACCGTGCGACGGCTTCAATCCGGCCCCGATCGGCGGTTTCCAATTCATCAGCGTCACTGTCCAATTTTTTAAGCAGAAGGTTGGCCAAAGCTGACATGGGCTTTTTCAAGTCTGTCAATGACATCAATAAATCTTCAACTGCATCGCTCAGGCCTGCAACAAGTGGCAGGCACTCGGTCTCCAAGGCATTGTTGCCCGATGCTTCGGAGCGTGCCAAAACTTGCTGGCGCACCAGAGCGAGAAATTCTTCGGCGGAACCTTCGGGTTGGCCCCCTTGAATGCGCCTGGTCCAGCCTGGTCCTGGCAAGGCTGCTGCGGCTCGCAAGATCTGTTGTAACAGTTTTTCAGAATTCTCTTCATCTTCCACCAAATCACCAATGCGTTCGGAAAGGCCACGCCCGCGCCTGCGTTCAGATTCAGGCCCGCGCAACCAACGGCGCAGTTCTGCTGCCTCCATGGCAGTCAGATGGCCTGAAAATGCAGAATCAGCCGCATCAAACAGGTGGTGGCCCTCATCAAACACAATCCGCTTGATGCCACCAGGTGCAGCTTCTTCTTCGGCCGTGGTCGCCACTCCTATGGCTTGATCAATCGCGGCCTGGTGCAGCACGAGCGCGTGGTTGGCAATTACAATATCGGCTTTACGGCCAGCGCGCACCGAACGCTCAATGAAGCAACGCTTAAAATGTGAACACGCCGCATAAATGCATTCGCCGCGCCTGTCAGTCAGTCCCATGGCAGCTGGTGTGAGATGTCGGCTTTCTGCATCAGTTGTGACGTCTTGAAACAGTGTCAGCAGCCATGATGGAAAATCGCCACCCACAATGTCACCATCGCGGCTAAATCTGGCCCAGCGCGCAATCAAGGCTGCCATAAGGGCCGAGCGGGCATTGGCATTGGTCAACCGGCCAAACACCTCCTGCATATTGAGCAGGCAGGCATAATTTTCGCGGCCCTTGCGGATGACAATGCGCTCGCGCCGTTCTGCAGGGTCACCCACCAAACGCTGAGATTCCTGGTCAAGCTGGCGCTGCAGGTTTTTGGTGTAGGTTGAAATCCAAACGGGCGCACTGTTCTGGCGGGCCCAAAGATAAGCCGGTGCTAAATAGCCCAAGGTTTTACCCAGACCTGTGCCTGCTTCGGCAAGCAGAATGTTGTTCACATCTTTGCGGTCGCGGGGCTCAAACGCATAGGTCGCGGTGGCGGCATAATCGCGCTGGCTTTGACGGGTTTCAGAACCTGTTCCCAAGGTTTCGCGCAGAAAATTTACAGCGTCACCGGGTAAAACGCCGTGCTGGGTGCCTTGCGCCCTGCCACCGTCATCTTCCCATTCTTCAATTCGGTCCCACACATTAAGGCCTGTGGCAAAGTTTCCCACGTCCAGTTTGGGATTGGCTTTGAGCACTGCAGAAAGCACCGATTTTGCCCAGGGCCAATTGGCGCGCGCCAGAAAATTCGCCGCTTCGGCTGCTTCGCGCAACAGGGGGTAATTGCGGTTTGAAACCCGCTCCAGAAGATCGTTCACCACCGCAATGAGCGTATCTGCTTCCGTTTGACCAATCTCTACAGACAATGACCGGGCAAAACCCGAAGGCGTTGGCGTTGCCACACGGGCTGGCACAATGAAGGCAAAAAGTTCAGCCACGTCAAAATGCTTGATATGTTTTGCTGCACTTATGAGGCTTTTGGGAGCAGCCGCGGCAGCCCCCAAACGATCAATCAAAAAGCCTGCATGGCAGATCAAATGCGGAAGTGCTGATAGTCTTGCCAGTGCTGCAGCTGCCCCCAGCTTTTGGCCAGCCACTGTTGCGCCAAGGCCACTTGAAAGGGCAGTTGGAGGCAAATTAAGCACATGATTAGTGAGACCCATGGTGGCAAGCGTTTAAGCAAGATCGATGGCTTGTCAAAGAAGATCGCCACGGGGTTGTCATAATCTTCATCAAGCATGACCACTCATTTGCTGCAAAGGAGACAAAGATATGGACCAGAAGATCATTTCACTTTTCGATAGATACACGCATGGCGGCCTGTCGCGGCGCGACTTTCTGGATCGCTTGGCCCTGGTGGCTGGTTCTGCCACAGCGGCTACTGCTCTTTTGCCATTGCTCGAAAACAATTACGCTCTCGCTGCAATGGTGCCCGAGGATGATCCTCGGTTGCAAATAAGCACAACCGAAATTGCACCTGGCATTAAGGGTCTTTTGGCTTTCCCCAAGGATGCCACTGGAAAACTGCCTGCCGTGTTGGTCATTCACGAAAATCGGGGGTTGAACCCCCATATCCAGGACATTGTCAGACGTGTGGCATTGGAAGGTTTTGTGGCCTTTGGCCCGGATTACCTGACTGCTGCAGGTGGAACGCCTGCCGATCAGGACAAGGCCCGCGACATGATTGGAAAACTTGAGCCTGCGGCCGTTTTGGCCACGTCCCAATCAGCCGCGGCAGCCCTGATGGCGCATGAGCGTGCAAATGGAAAAGTAGGAGCCGTTGGCTTTTGCTGGGGCGGTGGCCAAGTGAACGCGCTTGCTGTGGGGGATCCTGCATTGAGTGCTGGTGTGGCTTATTATGGTCAACAGGCCAAGGGCGATGACGTTGCCAAAATCAAGGCGCCCTTGATGTTGCACTATGCCGGATTGGATGACCGGATCAATGCTGGGAAAGATGCCTTCGAAGCCGCGCTGAAAGCCAACAGCAAAACCTTTGAGCTTTTTGTCTATGATGGTGTGAACCATGCCTTTAACAACGACACTAACTCTGAACGTTACGACAAGGCCGCGGCAGAATTGGCCTGGGGTCGGAGCATGGCGTTCTTGAAGAAATATACAAACGCCGGATAAGATTGACCCGTGAAGTGTCCCTGCCTAAAGAGGCCGGACACTTCATCTGGAAACTCTTTCAATGTCCATCTCTCCTGCCCTTCGTAACGCTGCCCTTGAGTCTAAAGCCTGGCCTTTTGAAGAGGCACGCAAGATTTTAAAGCGGGTGGAAAAATCAGGGCAGACGTCAGTGCTGTTTGAAACCGGATATGGCCCCTCGGGCTTGCCACATATTGGCACCTTTGGTGAAGTGTCGCGCACGACCATGGTCAGGCGCGCCTTTGAGTTGATGTCAAATGTGCCAACCCGGCTGCTGGTGTTTTCCGATGACATGGACGGCATGCGCAAGATCCCTGAAAATGTGCCGGACAGATCTGTTCTGGAACCTCACTTGCACAAGCCGCTCACCTCCGTGCCCAATCCTTTCGGGGGTGACTTTGAAAGCTTTGGACACCACAACAACGCCATGTTGCGGCGCTTTCTGGATACGTTTGGTTTTCAGTATGAATTCGGCAGTGCCACGGATTATTATAAATCAGGCCGCTTTGATCATATGCTGATCCGGGCGCTGGAAAAATATGACGATATCATGGGTGTCATGTTGCCCACTTTGGGTGAAGAGCGACAAGCCACCTATTCGCCGTTCCTGCCCATCTCGCCCACATCAGGCCGCGTGCTTTATGTTCCGATGAAAGCCATTGATGCCAAAAAAGGTACCATTACCTTTGCCGATGAAGATGGAACCGACACCACGCTAGATGTGCGGGGTGGTCGCACCAAGCTGCAATGGAAGCCAGACTTTGGCATGCGCTTTGCGGCCTTGGGCGTGGATTTTGAAATGTTCGGCAAGGACCATCAATCCAACGCGCCGATTTATGATCGCAATTGTGAAATTCTGGGTGGTATTGCGCCCGACCATTATGTCTATGAACTATTCTTGGACGACAAAGGCCAGAAGATTTCCAAATCCAAGGGCAACGGCCTCACGATTGATGAATGGCTCACTTATGCTGACCCTGATTCTCTTTCGCTTTATATGTATAACCGACCCCGCGAGGCCAAGAAATTATTCTTCGATGCGATCCCGCGCGCCGTTGATGAATATGCGCAACATTTGAATGGCTATCAAAAGCAGACTGAACCTAAAGACCAGCTGATGAACCCGGTGTGGCATATCCATGGTGGCTTGCCGCCAAAGCCTGAAACAGGGGGTGTTACATTCGCCTTGCTGCTCAACTTGGTGGCAGTTGCCAATACTGAGGATAAATCTGTGCTTTGGGCTTTCTTGAAGCGTTACATGCCGGAGATGGATGCAGTCACCCATCCTCGCCTTGATAAAATGGTGGGCTATGCCATTCGCTACTATCTGGATTTTGTAAAACCCAACAAGGTTTATCGTCCGTGTACGGAGGATGAGGCCAAGGCCTTGACCGATTTGAGTGCGGCGTTGGGAGAACTGCCCGAAAATTCAACGTCTGAAACCATCCAGCAGGTGGTCTATGACATCGGCAGGCGCGAACCCTATACGGTTCCCCAGAAAGACGGCACATTAGGAGTGGGCCAAGGCTGGTTCAACATGCTCTATCAAGTGTTGCTGGGTGCAGAACGCGGTCCAAGATTTGGCAGCTTCACAGCGCTTTACGGTGTGGCCAACACGCGGGGGCTGATTGCGAAGGCGCTGAAGGGTGAGTTGGCAGGGTAGAGAACTCACTCTTCTCGCCTCACTTGCCTTGCAGCATCACACAATCAAGATTTTGGAGCGTGATTTTTATTTCCATGCTCTCGGAGCTTAATTTATTTATCCTCGCAAGTCTGCCAACCTGCACATTTTAACCAGCATTCGACCTATAGGACTTTATTTTACTGGCTGGCCCAGATGATCCTCGCCATCCAATCCACGTCCTTCATGTCCAGAACCTTAGTCTCGTGGGCGGGGTTGAAGCTGGCTAGTTCCAAGGTTTTGGCGGTTTGGCGCTGCATGATTTTAGCCATCACCTGGCCATCAGACGTGCGCACCACCACACGGTCGCCCTTTCTGATGGTGGCTGCTGGCGAGACCACGATGATGTCGCCCTCGCGGTAAACAGGCGCCATTGAGTCGCCAGTGATTTCGAGGCCGTAAGCCGCAGAATCGGTTACACCAGGCACATCAATTTCTTCCCAGCCATTACCGGCTGGAAAGCCTGAATCATCAAAAAAGCCGCCCTTGCCCGCCTTGGCAAAGCCCAGCATGGGAATTTGTTTCAGACGCGGCGGCTGGCCTTTGCGGCCCGAGAGCAAATCCATGAATTCTTCAACATTTGCGCCCGCAGCATTCAGCACCCGGGAAATAGATTCCATGGTCGGCCACCGCGGTCTACCATCAGGGCCATTGCGCTTGGACGGATTGAAGGATGTGGGATCGAGACCCGATTTTTTAGCCAAGCCCGACGCCGAATAGCCATAACGTTCGGCAATCGTATCAATCGCCGCCCATACTTGCTTATGCGAGAACATTGGTTCTGCCTCCGTTCAATGATTTTTGACCTTTGATAGGAACCTATACCTCCAATAGAAGTGGTTGTCCAGCCACTTTTTGTTGCCTATGGTGGCCTTGAATGGAGAAGTTCAGTGGCAGAACTTTATAAAATTACAACGTATGAAGAGTGGCGCAAGGCGCAAGAAGCGGGAGAATTCAAAGGTTCAGCGCTGGATTTGAAGGACGGGTTCATTCATCTTTCCACGGCTGAACAGGTGCGCGAGACAGCCAGCCTGCATTTTGCCGGGCAACTCAATCTTCTCTTGGTGGCGGTCTCTGAGCAGGACATTGCACTCCATCTTAAATGGGAAACGTCTCGCGGCGGACAAAGTTTTCCGCATGTCTTTGCGCCGCTCGATCCGGGCCGTGTCCGCTGGGTGAAGGCTTTGCCATGGGATGGCACAACCCACCGATTTCCTGCCGAATTTCCCGCATGAAAGTGGCCCATCTGGGTTTTGCCGTGGCAAAACACGTTTTGCACCGGATGGATGCCGAACGTGCGCATGGACTGACAATTGCTGGGCTAAAAACAGGTTTGATCGGGGCCGGCACACCACAAAAATGGCCTGCATTGCAGACAACAGTTTTTGGCCTTGCCTTCCCCAATCCTTTAGGACTGGCGCCTGGCTTTGATAAAAACGCTGAAGTGCCGGACGCAGTTTTGCAATTAGGCTTTGGGTTTACTGAAATCGGAACGGTAACACCTTTGCCTCAGTCCGGAAATTCCAAGCCGCGCTTGTTTCGCCTGCCTGAAGATCAAGCTGTGATAAACCGCATGGGCTTTAACAATGATGGCCATGCAAGAGTGCGAAAGCGGCTTGAAGCCCGCAAGGCACGCGGTGGAATTGTGGGCATCAACATTGGTGCCAACAAAGATTCAGAAGATCGCATTCAGGATTATGTCAAGGGAATTGCCTGTTTTTCTGATCTGGCTTCCTATATCACCATAAATATTTCATCCCCCAACACACCGGGTTTGCGGAATTTGCAAACGCGCGGTGATTTGCAACGTTTGCTGGAGCGTGTGAGCACTGCACGACAAGGGCCATTGCCCGTACTTTTAAAAATTGCGCCTGATCTGACACTCGATGAACTTCAAGACATCGCCGCCGTGTGTGAGGGAGGAACTGTCGATGGTGTGATTATTTCCAACACCACTATCAGCAGACCCGGCTTGAAATCTGCACATCAAAAGGAGGCGGGAGGATTGTCGGGGCAGCCGCTGTTTAATCTTTCAACGCTACAGCTTTGGAATTTTTACCAGATGACCGGTGGCAGGATTCCTCTCATCGGTGTGGGCGGGGTGCACGATGCTGAAAGTGCATTTGCCAAAATACAGGCGGGTGCGAGTTTGCTTCAGCTTTACTCAGCCTTGGTGTTCCAGGGGCCGTTGCTTGTTTCAGAAATCTGCGCAGGTCTCAACGCGAAATTGGTCAAGCTCGGCCTGAAAAACATTCAAGCTGCCGTGGGAACTCAAAACGGTGAAGCTGGCAGATAGCGCGCCATTATTTTTGCCGTTTCGCCATCCTGTTCCATTTTATCGAGAACAAAATCCAAATACTCCCGCAGCGTTTCACGGTCTTGCTTGACCAGAAATGAAAGACCCCGGGTAAATGTGGCGCGATCAATAAAGCTTTTGCCAAGTGCCACACAGCATTGGCGAGAGGAAGTGCCCTTGATCCAAAAATCAGCATGAAGGGAGTCTGAAAAGGCCGCATCAAGTTTGCCAGTGCGCAAGGCTTCAAACATCTCTGCTTCGCCGGCAAAAGAATTAAGGGCCGAGCGATCATAATATTTTTCCAAAAATGCCTGATGGCTGGTATTCTTCACAAATCCAATTCTGCGACCAGCCAATGATCTTATATCAGCCGCTTTGAAGGGCATTCCCACGCGTGTGATGAACCTGCCTGAAGAAAAATAATAGGGTCTGGTCATCGTTACTTTTTGCAAGATGGCTGGTGTCATGCGAAGGCCTGAAACAATCACATCCCCCTCGCCGCGAAGTAACGCTGGCAGCAATTCTGAGAATGAAACGGACTTGATTGTGCAGGTTATCCGCGCTTCGGCGCAAGCTTTGAATGCCATATCGACAGAAAGGCCTACCAGTTTTCCAGTGGCGTCCCGATAGCTGAAGGGCGCAAAATCTTGATCTGCCAACAGTATCACAGGGCCCTTGAAAGCTTCGAGGGGTGCTATAGCCCCAACATCAAAATGGCGAAAGCGCGAAAATTCCCTGTCATCTGCCTGAACTTTAAAACTGAATAAAAATGCAATTAAAACGTGTATTATTGCTGCATAATACATCCCTCGCGTAGTGGTCATTGACATATATTCCAGTTTTAGTTGTGCTGCCTGAAACATGTTTCAGGCAGGGGCTTTTGGTGACGGCACAAATATACCAGTTTGTACACGCAGAGGAAGCGTTAGAGTATACGCCCGCGCATGAGCATCAGGCTTCCCCCGATCTTGCGGTTTTGCCACCAGAACTGATCGCAGGTTTGTTTGATCGCCTGTCGGCGGAGGATAAAAGAATTGTCCTGCAAGAAATGGCCATTCCTGTGGCGTGTCTTCCCAATTACACCATGTATGGTGTTGCGGGGTCTATAGCGCGCAAAATTGCAGCTGCCGCAGGGCGCCGCATCGTTGCAGAGATTGACCCTACAGACTTGAAAAATGCTGTGCGTTTCAAACTGGGCGCTGAAATTTTGGCGCATGCCACATTTTCACTTCTGCGCAAATTTCCACATTTATCCTCCTATCACAGGCTTAGCGTTGCGCAGTTCTTGTGGTTCTGTGTCTTGACCCTTATTGTTGGATTAGCTTACGCCTTTCTGGACTGGTCCATATTTTGCGCGGCAGCAAGTTTTCTGGGCGGTCTCTTTTTTCTGTCCATTGTTGCACTGCGCGCACTCTGCGTTCTCGAAATTAAAAATCCGCAAAAACACTCTGCGCCACCGCTCTCCGATGAGGACTTGCCCGTCTACTCGGTTCTTGTTCCGGTTTTTCGAGAAGTAAAAGTGCTCAACCAACTCATCCGGGCTTTGATGCGGCTCCACTATCCAGAAGAAAAGCTCGATATTAAAATCATTGTCGAACAAAATGATCTCGCCATGCACAAAGCCCTTGGTGGCATGCGTTTGCCAGATTGGTTTGATGTGATTGTTGTTCCTTGCGGTTCGCCGCAAACCAAGCCGCGGGCGCTCAACTATGCTCTGCAATTTGCACGCGGCAGCTTGCTTACGATATTCGATGCCGAGGATGTGCCGGAACCTGATCAACTTCGCAAAGCAGCGGCGCAATTTGCCATTGCGCCCGCTGACCGGGCCTGCCTGCAAGCCGAACTTGCGTTTTACAATTCCAACGAAAATTGGCTGACCCGGCAATTTACAGTTGAATACGCGGTTTTGTTCAAACTTCTTCTGCCAGCCTTTGTCAGAGAAGGTTTACCGCTTCCGCTTGGCGGCACGTCAAACCACTTCAGAACTGCAATTTTGCGACGCCTTGAAGGCTGGGACCCCTATAACGTGACTGAAGATGCAGATCTGGGTTTCAGGCTTTCAAGGTGTGGCTTTACTACATCTGTATTGGACAGTGTGACTTATGAGGAAGCAACTCTGGTTTTGGGCAACTGGTTCAACCAAAGGGCGCGCTGGTTAAAAGGCTTCATGCAAACGTGGCTAGTTCACATGCGCCACCCCATAAAGCTTTGGCGAGAGGTTGGCCTTTATGGGTGGTTTGCTTTACAGGCCATCACACTTGGTATCGTCATTTCCGCGTTGTTTCACCCCGTTTTATTTGGGTACGCTATTTATGTTTTAGTAACCGGCCATTTGATGGACGGAACTGACTCGATGTTTTTGACGGTCGTAATGGGCCTCAATATCGTTGTTCTCAGTCTCGGCTCTGCCGTTTCAATTCTTGCCGGAGCGAAAGGATTGAAGCGAAAAAACATATCTGGATGGTGGTTTATTCTTGCAACAATGCCAGTCTATTGGATTTTGATCAGTATTGCCGGGTGGATGGCAATCTGGCAGTTGGTGTGTAAGCCTCATCACTGGAATAAAACCAGCCACGGCCATTCGCGCTTTCAGCTCCGGCTTTAAAACTGGATTTTACTTGGCACCCGTGACCATGATGATTGACGGTCCGAGAATGACGATAAAAATCACCGGCAGAAAGAACAGGATCATGGGAACGGTAAGCTTAGGAGGCAAGGCTGCGGCTTTCTTTTCCGCCTCGGCCATGCGGTCGTTGCGGTTTTCCTGAGCCAACACGCGCAGGGCCGTTCCAAGCGGCGTACCGTAGCGCTCAGATTGAATGAGGCTGGTGACCACCGAGCGCACGGTTTCGAGACCTGTCCGTTTACTGAGATTGTCAAGCGCCTTCCGGCGGTCTTGTAAGTAGGAAAGTTCGGCAACCGTCAATGACATTTCTTCTGCAAGCGGCACCGACTGGCTGCCAATTTCCTTGGCCACACGCATCAATGCCGGTTCAAGCGCCATACCTGATTCAATACAAATCAACAAAAGATCAAGTGCATCCGACCAGGCCTTCTTGATTGACTGCTTGCGCTTGGCAACCATGTTTGAAACTATAATGGACGGCAAATAGAACCCAAAAATAAAGCTTACAATGGTGATGACCACGCGAATATTGGGCGCGAAGCGATTGGCAAAAAATGTTGAAACATATACAAAGGTGATAATTGAAACCACGATCGGAACAATCATGCGGGCGGCCAAAAAAGTGACCAGGTGTTTTTCAGCGCGGAAACCTGCTTGACGCAATTTAGTACGAGAGGATTCAGCTTCAAAAATTTTCTTCAGGTTAAATGCATTGACCAATTGTGGGATGGTGCCAGACTTAACCCGCTCACGCAGTTTTGCTTCACCACCCATGAGTTGCTGTTTTTGCGCAGCCCGTAATTTATCCCGCTCGACAGACACATCCTTGATGCGCGCCTGCAGCTTGTCGTTTTCAAAGTATGGCAGCAACAACGTCAACACAGTTCCGAAAGTGGCCATTGCAGCCAAAATCGTGAACATGTTTTCCGGTTTGAGGAGAAGCTGGAGGTATTGCATCACATATATCCGATCGTGGCCGTCAAATTTGGAAGTTGATCATTTTTTTCATGACAAGAACGCCAATCGTCATCCAGGTTCCGCTGCCCATGAGCAACATGTTGCCCATTTGAGTGTGAAAGAGTGGATCAAGATAGTTGGGATTGAGCAGTGTCAGAATACCAACAAGACAAAAGGGCAAAGAGCCGATGATTGCAGCCGAAGACTTTGCTTCCTGGCTGACTGCGGCAACCTTTGCCTTCATCTTTTTCCGGTCACGCAAAACACGCGACAGGTTACCAAGCGCTTCTGACAAGTTGCCGCCAGTCTTGGATTGAATGGTCATGACAATGGCCAGAAAGTTTACCTCCGGCAGAGGCACACGCTCGACCATGCGTTCCAGTCCCTGATCGAGTGGAATTCCAATCCTTTGACCCTCGATCACTTCAGTGAATTCGGGGCCCACGGGGTCGCCTGATTCAGTGGCAATGATTTTCATAGCTTCTGACACTGGCAAACCTGACTTCAAACCGCGCACCATGACGTCAATGGCATCGGCAAAGTCATCGAGAAACACGTTTTGACGGCGGCGTTTGAGAATGCCCAAAATCCAGCGTGGCAAACCTAAAGCACCCACAAATCCCACGGCCCCCACCACGTAGATGGGTGCGCCGAACACAAGAGTGCCAACGGCCAAGCCAATACCAACAAAAATAGAGATCATCCAAAAGGCCTTGGGAGACAGACTGAGGCCTGCTTGTTCCAGCGTCCGGCTTAAAGTTGCACGCACTTTCCGACGTTCAGTATCGGTTTTCTTGACTTGTTTCAGAGATTCCTGAATTTGTCGGCGACGGGTATCTTTTGAATCTTCAGAAAATCTGGATCTGAAAGAGCTGCCGCTTGACTCGAGTTTTTTACCAGCCGCCACAGCCTTGACACGCGAGCTTGTGTTGTTGTTGGAAAACAGTGGAAACAGAATGGCCACAGCCAGGCCGCCAACGGCAAGAGCTACCATTAGAGAAAAAGCGAGGTCAGTTAAATCTTGCCCAAACATGGGTTGGTCCTTTTACTTCACTCAGGTTTTTTCATTGCGGGATTCGGCTTTTTCCAAAGCTTCGGCCAGGCGGCGTTCTTCATTGTAGTAACGGGCACGGTCCCAGAAGTGCGGGCGTGCAATGCCGGTGGAACGGTGTTTTCCAAGAATTTTGCCGGCAGCATCTTCGCCAACAATATCGTAAATGAACAGGTCTTGGGTAATGATCACATCACCTTCCATGCCGATCACTTCTGTGACGTGGGTGATTTTGCGTGAACCATCGCGCAGCCGTGAGGCCTGCACAATCACGTCAATTGAGCCCACAATCATTTCCTTGATGGTTTTTGAAGGTAGAGCAAAACCGCCCATGGTGATCATCGATTCCAGACGGGAGATGGCTTCGCGCGGTGAGTTGGCGTGGAGCGTTCCCATGGAACCATCGTGGCCTGTGTTCATGGCCTGAAGCAAATCGAAGGCTTCAGGTCCGCGCACTTCGCCCACGATGATGCGTTCAGGGCGCATACGCAAACAGTTCTTCACAAGATCGCGCATGGTAATCGCACCTTCGCCTTCCAAATTTGGCGGGCGGGTTTCTAGGCGCACTACGTGTGGCTGTTGCAATTGAAGTTCAGCTGCGTCCTCGCAGGTGATCACACGCTCATCGTGATCTACATATCCTGTGAGGCAGTTGAGCAATGTTGTTTTGCCCGAGCCTGTACCACCAGAAATCAAAACATTGCACCGAACCCGGCCAATGATTTCAAGAATGGTTGCGCCTTCTGGGGTGATGGATTTAAACTTCACCAGATCAGGCAGCCGCAAACGGTCTTTCTTAAATTTACGAATGGTCAGTGCGGCGCCATCAATTGCGAGCGGCGGCACAATGACGTTCACACGTGAACCATCGGGCAAGCGGGCATCGCAAATCGGGCTCGCTTCATCCACACGCCGGCCCACTTGGCTCACGATGCGTTGGCAGATGTTGAGTAGCTGGGCGTTGTCGCGGAAGCGAACGCCGGTTTTCTGCATTTTGCCATCGACTTCGATAAACACTGCACTGGCGCCATTGACCATAATGTCGGCGATGTCATCACGGGCCAAAAGGGGTTCCAGTGGACCATAACCCAGAACGTCGTTGCAAATATCTTCGAGCAATTCTTCCTGCTCGGCAATCGACATGACCACATCTTTGAGTGCGATGATTTCGTTGACGATATCGCGAATTTCATCACGCGCAGCGTCGCGGTCAAGTTGGCCCAACTGGGTCAGATCGATTGCATCGATCAAGGCATTAAAAATAGTGCTTTTTATGTCATAGTAAGATTCAGATTTGTGCTTGGCTTCAACAGGTGCTGCGGGCTTGGGTGCTGACACTGCTGCGACCCGTGCGGCGGCCTGATTGTTGCCAAAGCCAGAAGCTGGTTTCAGATCTGGAACAAAGCCTGCGGCTGCAGCAGCTGGTGCAACACTAGCGGCAGCACCAGGAGACGGTGGAACTGTGACCGTTGGAGTTCCGCCAGCGTCGGTTCTTTTGCCGAACATTCTTGTGCTTCCTTATTTCTTTTTCATCGTTGGTAATTTTGACATAAAGGCAAAGCGACCGGATTTTGGCTCTGACTTCTGTGTGCCTGCCACAGCTTCTGCCAGGCTGAACATCAATTCTGCAGATTTTGATTTTGGCGCAACTTCAAACACCATCTGCCCATTGCCTTGCGCGAGGCCAAAGCTTTGTGGATCGTGGGGAATAATATAAGATGGGGCAACGCCGATGGCCTTCCCGAAATCGGCAGGTGGAATTTCGGGCCGCTTTGGAACGCCTACCTGATTGAGGATAAGGCGTGGCAGTTTGTCGTGTGGGCGCGAGGCTTTCAAAAGATCCACAAGGTTTTTGGCATTTCGCAAACTTGGAAGTTCGGGGGTTGCGGTGATGATGATTTCATCGGCACTGAGCAATGTGTACTTAACCCATGGTGCCCAGACATTTGGAACGTCAACCACAACCAAAGGGGCACTGTGACGAACGATGTTCAAGACGGTTTCAACAGAGTGGGCTTCAATGTTCATATCACGTTCAATTCCGCCTGGACCATTTAGCAAACTCAACTTGTTTCCCAGTTTGGTCATCAGGCGTTCAATCAGCGTGCCGTCTACACGGTCTGGCTGCCCCAGGGCTTCATAAATTCCGCCACCGGCATCTTGATTGAAATTCAAGGATGCTGTTCCAAAAGACAGATCAAGATCGG
Source organism: Hyphomicrobiales bacterium (assembly GCA_038230015.1). GTDB lineage: Bacteria > Pseudomonadota > Alphaproteobacteria > Rhizobiales > Aestuariivirgaceae > Aestuariivirga. Next base: position 166,585 of record JBBRNW010000001.1, read on the forward strand.
TAATGATCGTTTCAATGGCAAGGCGCTGAGACACGGCCCATGCTACGTTATGGGCAATCGTGGAGGAGCCAACGCCACCCTTTGATCCCACAAAGGCCACGATGCGGCCCAAGGGGGCTGCTTTGGGATCATTGTAGAGCGAGGCTAGCGTCTCGATGAAATTAACTGCTGTGACTGGTGCCACAAGATATTCACTGACACCATTTTTGATGAGCTCGCGGTAGAGGATCACATCGTTCACATGGCCAATTACAACCACCTTCGTCGTTGGCTGACAGACTTCGGCAAGCCTGCCCAATTCAGCCATGATCGTGGTGCGATCACCGTGCGATTCCACCACCAGAACATTCGGGGTTGGCTCTGATTGATGAACCTGAATGGCTGCTGCAATGCCGCCCAACTGAATACTGACATGCGCGCGCGACATGCGACGATCCACACTCGCAGCTTGCAGGGTTTGGCCAGTCTGCTGGTTTTCACAGAAGATGCCAATATTGATCCGCGGGACCAAGGCCACCGGAAAGTTTTCGGCTTGCATTGAAAGGGTGGGTTCGGCGGTTGCGGTGTTCATTACTGTAATCCTGTCTTGACCAAGCTGGTCTTTGTTATGCTGGCAAGTTTAGAAGAATGAGAAGAAGGAGTTTGAAGCTGGCTTTGGGTTCTCAAGAGTTTTAATGGCCATGACCTGCGAGGCAGCCCGGGCAGGTTCTGATGGCGCAGGAACAATCAGCGTATTCGGATCGGCCACCATGGCAGCAATGTTGGCTTGCACGGCACAGCCATGCGATGCCATGTGCTGGTTCATGTCATTATCCGACAAATCATCGGGCCATTCACCGCATTTTTTGGTTCGGGCATACGTTGTTATATAAGACAGAATAACCGGGCCCGAAGACGGGCCTGAATGTGTGGCAATCCTTACAAGGTTGCGTGAAATTCCCTGTTGCACCATCAGGGCTGCAATTTCACTTGCAACGCGGGCGGATGCGCCACCGCCGCTTGGACGGCTGATTGTGATTGGTGTCACACCTGCAGAACGGGCCTGATTGGCAAAGGCCTGCACAGCGTTGATCTGGCTTGGCTGTAAGGTGCCACTGCGAGATGAAATTGCAAGGCTGACAGGACCTTTTGCAACTGTTATCGGGAAGGCCTGCGACCCACTATAAGGGACAGCTGGTCGGAAGTCGTCGAGTGCGGCTTCATCGGTTATGCAGCCGGAGAGGCTTACACCTGCACAGCACAGCAGAACAAAGACCGATGAGCGATCAAGCATGTGAAATGATTTTTTCATGATAGGTTACGCTCCAAACTACTCAACGATGAAACCAACATTGCCGTTGTACTTGCCCTGGGGGGACTTGTTGGCACTGCTGCTGTATTTCTTGTTCAACTGACCAAAGAACAAAGCTTGACGCTCAGTCGATGGTTCAAAATTCTTGTCAGGCGTAGTCAGTTGCTGCTGGGCAACGCTGCGCACAATGTGAGGTGTTACAATAACCACTAGCTCGGTTTCGTTGGATGTGAAATCGCGGCTGCGAAACAAAGCACCCAGCACCGGAAGCTTCTTCAGACCTGGCGTGCCAGATGCATTTTGGCGCGTGGACTCACGAATGAGCCCCGCCAGCATCATGGATCCGCCATTGGGCATTTCCAAAACTGTGTCAGCAGAACGCTTGTTGACGCTGGGCACATTTTGCACGCCAGATTGCACACTGTTGAGTTCGCTCACGGCCGTATGAATTTTAAGATTGATGCGCCCTTCACTGAGAACGACTGGAGTGAAATCCAGATCCACACCGAATTCCTTGAACTTGATTTCACAGACCACTGGTTTTTGTGAGTAGTCGCAAGTTTGATAGGGGAATTCGCCGCCGGCCTTGAAGCTTGCAGCTTGGCCAGACAGAGCCGTCAAGTTTGGCTCGGCCAACGTACGCAGCAAGCCATCACTTTCCATGGCCTTCACAACGCCATCAAAATTGCTATTGCCAGATGCGAAAGAGCCTTTGTAACCACCGTTCAACGACAACTCGTTGGTGGCGAAGGGATTGATGTTCGACAGATTGAAAGCAAACTTTCCGGCATCAATGATCGCACGGAAATTGACACCAAACTGTTTCAAGACGTCGCGTTGAATTTCAACAATCTTAACCTGCAACATCACCTGGTCTTCACCAGCGATTTTAATTGTATTCACAATTTTGCCGCCTCCGGCAAAAAAGGTGGCCGAGTCAATAAACTGACTGGCAAGATCTTCAGCCTGTTTGGCTTCGGCCGGGTTCATGGCCGTGCCGCCCAGAATAACGTTCTTGCCCATGGTATCAACAGTCACGCGGGTTCCCGGCATGGACCGTTGCAACAGTTTGGTCAGGGGCAGCGTGTCCAGTGCAACCTCCAAGTCGAGTGCCATGATCTGCTGGCCTTCGGCATTGAAGAAAAACACGTTGGTTTGACCTTGCTTGCGCGCAAAAAGATATGCGGTGTTTTTTGTGCGCACCATGGCTTCAACGATCTCGGGATTGCCAACCACTACGTCGCGAGCATTTTCAGGCAGATGAATGATGATCGATTTATCCAAACCGATGCGCACGTAACGGCCCTGTTCACCATGTTGGGTAACGTTAATATCCGTTGCCAGAGTTGGCGAAACGGTTAGCGGTGCAAACACCATGAAAGAAGCGAGAAGTGCGGCCGCGCAAGAAGACATTTTCATTATTGCACCAGAATTCAGAGACGTTGCAGTTTTGGCTTTTGGGGTTTTCATGTTGCTCGCCTCACTGATTTGTCGCATAGGTTTCAATGCCGTAACGCACAATCAAGGTGTCGTTGCCGACCCGCTTGGCATTACCTGCATATTTTCCGGCCAATTTCGGCCCTTCCTGTTCCATATTTTTACCATCGTTTTCAGCGATGGACCGAAGTGCCAAGGCAAGCTCGCCCAAGGATTCAACTTGCGCCAAAATTTCTGCTTGTTCCGGCCTTAGCTCGAGTGTTGCATTTTCACCTTTTTCCACAGTAACCGCATCGCCCTCATTTGCCTGGCGATAAACCTGATTCACCGCGAGAACACGAACATTGGAAATAACTGTTTCTGATTTTACAACTGTCAAGCTGTTGATCGTACTTTTCTTTGTTAAAATCACATCCACCCGGTCATCGGGCAGAATAAATCCACCAGCAGAAGAGCGCGATGATATTGCAACCGATATGGCACGCATTCCCTTTGGAAGAATGGCGCTCATGAACCCGCCTGTGCCCGGCCTTACGATTTTCTTTTCCAGAACAGGCTCGCCTTCATAAAGTGCAAGGCGCGCGCGCGCCATTTCCATTTCGGTCATGGCCTCAGGTTTGGCATCCTTGGTAATCATGCTGGGCAAGACATTGTCCTGTGGCCAGGCCTTCCACACTAGTGTTCCTGCAAGGAACTTGTCACCCATCAACACATCTTTAGCGGCTATCAGGACATCAACGGTTTTCAATACGGGCAGCTCGGCAACCTGCTCTGGCTTTTTGCCAATGAACCCTTTGGCCATGAGCCCCGCCATTACGGCTGACCCGATTGCCAAAACGAACATCAATACGCGCATTTTACTCATCGTCTTATCCTCACACGGCGCAATCTGCACCTAATCGAAAATCAACATTGTGCTGGAATGGTCAAATTTAGGTTAATGACCACGCCACATTTTGAACATTTATGTAAAACTTTGCATCCACCAGGTGTCTTTGAATGCAATGATGCCGCCAATGGCAAAGGCAAAACCGTAGGGAACATTGGGTTTCAATGCCCTGATTTTTTCGCCGAAATTTTTTGTAAATCTGCTGTCGCCTTCAATTTCCCACGAGATGGATATGGCCGACCAAACACCTACGACCAGCGCTAGAACTCCACCTGCCATAACCGTCATGAACAAGAAGGGCAGACTTTGAGTCGTTCCAAACCACAAGCCTGCTGCGGCCATAAGCTTAGCATCGCCACCACCAAAAATGCCAAACTGGAAAAAGATGAAACCCACTGCGAATAAGCCGGCACCTGCCAGAACATGCATGCCAAAATCAGCAAGCGGCATTCCAGTGACAAGCGCCATTGGAAAAAACAACACTGCAATCAGAATAGTCAACCAGTTTGGAATGCGCAGTGACATCATATCACTGGTGGCAGCAATGATCAAAAGAACAGGGAGAAGAGACGCCGACAAAGTATGCAACATGTTTGCTTCCATCGTAGGCAAGGCCCGAAAATGAGACTTGCGCTGTTTAAGATGAGTGAAGCTTCACACACGTTGCGTAAAGAGCGAGTTAACCTTGATCAGATGTTCCGAAAAAGAACTCCAATTGTAATGGCCGTTATCAGCTCACTTGCCAGTTGTGATGCTGGTGCCGATTGTGGCGAAGCGTCCGGTCAGCGCATTCTTGATTGAGGGCATTGCCGCGATCAGGCACACTGCCATCGCCGATGCAATCAGACCATATTCAATTGCTGTAGCGCCAGTTTCATCTTGTAAAAATTTCTTCATTTCGATTTCCTTTTTGATTGGAACGCTCAAAACCAATCTACGGCAATTTGATATCGCAGCAGATTAAAACATCTGTAATATCTCGTCTGTACTGCGCGCTACCTAAAAGGGTGTTAATTCCTGTCTGCAATTTTTTACAACTTAGAAGTTTGGAAAAACACGCATAATAAAATGTAAAACTGGATGGGTTGAAATGCGATTATTCCATTCATTATCCCCTTGGTAACAGAAGATTCACCATTATGAGGCATGACTTGCGCAATAAAGTGCTGGTTGGTGACATAAGGAATACGATGATGACGCGTGGATTTTGGTTTTTTCTGGCTGGTTCGGTTGGTGTTCTTGCTTTGGGGCCACATGCCTCTGCTGGCACTCAGATGACAATAGTCACTGACAAGTCAAGCCTCATCACATTATCAGCAGAACCTGCCACTGTTGTTATTGGCAATCCTGCTATTGCTGACGTAAGTCTGAACGGTAAACAAGTCTTTATTCACGGGCATGCCTTTGGCGATACAAATTTGCTCATTTTAGATGCGGCCGGAAACAAGATTGCGGACTTTGATATTTCGGTTGGGCACGTGAACACCAATATGATGGCCATTTTTAGTGGTGGTGGATTTCCAAAAAGAATTTCTTATAGTTGTGCGCCCTACTGTGAGACAACAATCATGCCTGGTGATCCGATTGAATATACCAAAGATCTCATCAGCGTCAGCGCAGGAAAAACCAAATTTGCGACTGGCAAAGAAACAGCTGAAGCGGCAGCGCCCGCAGCGCCACAATAATACAAATTCAATACAAATTTAAAATGAACAACGAAGTGGCGCTCTGGGCGGAGCGCCATTTTTTTAAATTTACATAAAATTTAACTGAATTTGTTCAAGAGCTGGCAATGCTCTGCTGTTAGACTTTCCTTTATCAGGAGTGGAATTTTTAGTGTCCACTACGGGGAGTTGAATATGTTGAAAAATATGCTGTCGCGGATTGTGAAGCGCACTGCCTGCTACCGGAAATCAGAAAGCGGCATTGCAGCTATTGAATTTGCATTTGTAGCCGGACCGTTTTTTCTTGTGCTGTGCCCCATCATGGAAACAGGCTGCATGATGTTCAGCGAATATTCGTTGCAGGCCGCTGTGCAACAATCTGCCCGCCTGATGCGCACCGGCCAGGCTCAAACCAGCAGCATGAGCGCCGATGCGTTTAAAACCAAAATCTGCGATGTTGTCGGGAGCATGATGGATTGCAGCAAGATTGTTGTCTATTCGGATTCCGCTCCAACTTTTGCATCACTTCAGGCCAAACTTCCGGGCAATTTGAATGTTGGAACCAAGGCTGACGGAAGTGCCGGCGCGGCAAGCTACAAGTGCGGCGAACCCATTGAGGCTGTTGCCGTGATTGCCACATATGATTGGAATTTCGTGTTCCCGATGATGCAGTTCAACGCCAACACGAGTGTGACGTCGAAAAAGCGATTGGTCGGAATTGCCCTGTTTTCGAATGAGCCTTTCCCATCTACGACAAAGTGCACTTGAGGAAAATGGTCATGATCAAAAAATTGCATTCATTTCTCAAAAATGATTCTGGCATGCCAGCAATCGAGTTTGCCATGATATTGCCGTTCATGTGTTTCATGTATTTTGGCTTGGTTGATTGCACTGGCCTCATTTCCTTCAACCGAAAGGTCACGGCTTCCGCCGGTGTAACTGCAGATCTGATTGCACAACAGCGCACTGACATTCTTAAGTCGAGCATTGATGATTTTTACAACGCAACCGCCATGGTCATGTCTCCAACACCGGCAGCTGATGTTCGCGTTGAAGTTTATGGCTACCGCAATGTGGGCGGCACTGTCACCAAAATCTGGTCGTCGAACAATGGCAACGGGCCTTCCTGCGGTGGGTTACCTTCAACAGCAAACATGGTGTCTCTTATGGCCGCAGGCAATGACGTGATCCTGGCCCGGTCTTGCATGAGCTGGACACCTTATATGTCTACCTTCCTTGGAACCACAATTATGGGGGCCAGCACATTCTTGATCAGCCAGTCGATTGCTGTGCGTCCGCGCACGTCGCTGACGCTGACCTGCTGGCAGACCACCAAGGCTGCCGGAAGTGTTTGCACATAATCTGTGTTGACATAAAGAGCTGCTCTCGTTTTAGACTGCGACTGATGTATTGGCGCTTCGATCTTGAATTTTCTGTGCTATCACAGGGTTCAAATCGGAGCACAGGCCATGACTATTTTTAAAAATTACATTGCGGGAGAATGGGTGGAAGGAGTGTCCACCTCCACAAATATCAATCCTTCCGATATCAGCGATGTTGTGGGGCATTACACCCAAGCCGATGCATCACAAACTGAAACGGCCATTGCCGCTGCCAAGGCCGCATTGCCTGTATGGTCCATGACAACGCCGCAACAGCGCGCTGATGCACTTGAAATGATTGGTGTGGAATTGCTGGCGCGCAAGGACGAAATTGGCCACATGCTGGCGCGTGAAGAAGGCAAGCCTTTGTCAAATGGCATCATGGAGACAGCACGGGCTGCGCAAATCTTCAAATTCTTTGCTCAGGAAACCTTGCGGATTGAAGGTGTTTCTGTGGCTTCAACCAGGCCAGGTGTTGAGGTGACGATCACCCGTGAGCCTGTTGGTGTTGTGGGCCTGATTTGCCCATGGAATTTTCCAATTGCCATTCCAGCTTGGAAAATCGCCCCTGCATTGGCTTACGGCAATTGCGTTGTCTTCAAACCTGCTGACTTGGTGCCAGGCACGGCGTGGCTGCTTTCAGAGATCATATCGCGCAGCGGATTGCCGAAGGGTGCTTTTAATCTGGTCATGGGGCGGGGTTCGGTTGTCGGGCAAAGCCTGCTGTCCTCACGCGATGTGAACGCCGTATCATTTACTGGTTCAGTCGATACGGGTGGCAAGGTTGCCGTTGCAATGGCCACCCGGGGTGGCAAGTTTCAGCTGGAGATGGGCGGCAAGAATCCGCTGATTGTTTTAGATGATGCCAATGTCGATGCGGCGGTTGCCGCTTCGATTGATGGTGCGTTCTTTCAATCGGGACAGCGTTGCACGGCCTCCTCGCGTTTGATTGTGCAATCGCGCGTTCATGATGCTTATGTTGAAAAGATGATTGCGGCCCTAAAGGGGCTGAAAGTTGACCATGCGCTGAAAGATGGTACGCAGATTGGTCCCGTTGTGGACGAAAGCCAACTTGCGCAGGATGAAAAATACATCCAGATCGGACGTGACGAAGGGGCCGAGCTTGCATGGGGTGGCGAGAGGCTCAATCGTGACACCAAGGGCTTCTATCTCTCTCCAGCTCTCTTTATTCAAACCCACAACAAGATGAGGATCAATCAAGAGGAAATTTTCGGACCTGTCGCCACAGTTATCAAAGTTGAAAGCTATGACGAAGCCCTGGCGGTTGCAAATGACACGCCGTTTGGGTTGTCTTCCGGCATTTTCACAGGCTCACTCAAACACGCCAGTGATTTCAGGCGCAAGTCTCAGGCTGGCATGGTGATGGTCAATTTGCCAACTGCAGGGGTTGATTACCATGTGCCGTTTGGCGGGCGTAAGGGATCCAGCATGGGGTCACGTGAACAGGGCCGTTTTGCTGCCGAGTTTTATACCAGTGTGAAAACCGCTTATATTTCTGCCTGAGTGGGATTAAAATGATCAGCGCAATGCCTTTTATGTTATGGGCATTGCCCTCACACCACAGTTACGTCAATCACGCCCAGGCCTTCGATTGCGCCATGAACGTGATCTCCCCTTTGTACTGCACCAACACCTGCCGGAGTTCCAGTGAAGATCAAGTCCCCAGCTTCAAGCTTGAAGTAGCCACCAAGCTCCTTGATGATTTCGGCTACCGTCCAGATCATGTTGGCGATATTACCAGTCTGGCGGCGCGCACCGTTGACATCCAAGGTTATCGATCCTGCGATAAGTTCGCCTGTTTCAGCTATGGGCACAAGTGCTGAAACAGGAGCCGAATAGTCAAAGCTCTTGGCAATGTCCCATGGGCGCTGCAGCCTTTTGGCCTCTGCTTGAAGATCGCGGCGTGTCATGTCCAGCCCTACCGCATAGCCAAAAATTTCAGCCGTAGGACCAAGAGCTACAACCAATTCGATTTCGTGGTGAACATCGTGAGAGCGTGCCGGATAGGGAAATCTGCCATTGGTCACAACAGCATCAGCTGGTTTGGAAAAAAAGAAAGGCGGATCTCTACCAACAACGCCGCCCATCTCTTTGACATGATCATCGTAATTGCGGCCCACACAGTAAATGCGGTGAACCGGAAACACGGTCTCTGAGCCCTGAATGGGGAGTGTGACTTGCGGCCTTGCAGCAAAGGCCAAATTCATGTGAGCACTATGCCTTTTTCATGAAATGACTGACGCGTTTTCTCTGCTGTGCCACCCAAATCAATGGCCCGCGTTGCGTGTTCAATGACTTCAGTTTCAAAGCCCAGCATTTTTGCATCCTCGGCAGAGTAACGTACGCAATAGTCGAAGGCCAAACCCACAAACGTGATTTTTTTAAAGCCACGCTCGTTCAGATAGCCGCATAAACCTGTTGGCGTCTTGTGATCATTTTCAAAAAAAGCAGAATAGGAATCGATAGACTTTCGAAAACCTTTACGGATGATGAGTTCAGCGCGAGCCACATTCAGCGCATGTTGAAATTCGGCTCCAGAGCTGCCGATCATGCAATGATCTGGCCAGAGGGTTTGCGGGCCATAACGCATTTCGATCTGCGTAAAGGGTGCATGACCCTCATGCTGGGACGCAAAAGAGGAGTGACCCTGAGGATGCCAGTCTTGCGTCAGGATAACATGAGCAAAACCGTTGGCAATTTCATTTATCAGCGGAACGATTGCATCGCCATCGGCAACAGCCAGGCGTCCCCCTGGGCAAAAATCATTTTGCACATCAACAATAATTAACGCATGGGTCACGCTGTCAATGCTGCAGCACAGCCCTTCAAAGCCGGAAATTTATCAGTAATCACATAGAGGGGGATGGGCTTCATGACATCCGAGATGCGACCCTTATCTTCAAATATTGCGCGGTACTTGGGGGCTTTCAATTTTTCAGCAATCGAAGGCGCAATGCCACCGGCCAGATAAACGCCGCCGCGGGCTTGCAAACTCATTGCCGCATCGCCTGCTAGGCGCACAAGAAATGTCATGAAATGGTCGAGGGCTTTGAGCGCAGATTGATCTGCGCTTTCCAATGCCGCGTGCAACACTGCTTCAGATGTTTGCAAACTGGGCGAAGCGCTGACCGCGCGGTAGAGTGCAAGCAGCCCGGGCCCTGTCAGCACATCCTCCACTTCAGCAAATTTTCCGACGCCAACAATTTTATCGCGCAAAGCCAGTTCTTCAGCATTGATGATGGGGAGCGTAATATGACCCATTTCTCCGGGAATGGGCATCCAGCCTCCGTGTGGAAGTGGTGCGAGTGTTGCCATGCCCAAACCTGTTCCTGGCCCCAACACCACCTTGACCTGAGGTTTTTCTGATTTAATGCCACCAATCTGGATCAAATCGCTGTCTCCGAAATGTGGCAATGAATAGGCCAGTGCTTCAAAGTCGTTGAGCAAGCGGAATGAACGCGCGTTGGTTGCGCTTTTCAGCGTTGCGGCACTGAAGCTCCAGTCACGGTTGGTCAGCCTGATCATTTCGCGGTCCACTGGTGCTGCCACGGCCAAGGCTGCAGCATGAAGTGAGGTTAAACTTCGTTGCCCGAGATAATGGATTATGGACGCCTCAAGAGAGCCGAAACTGTCATTTTTCTGAGATTCGATTTCTGTGACCACCATGGAGCCCTGCTCCACCAGACCAAATCTGGAATTGGTGCCACCAATATCGCCAACGAGGGAGAGGTTATTCATGAGGGCTGATCCATGCCATAGCGCGCCAAAAAGGGCAATGTTGAGATTGAACCAAAGAAATTTCATTTGCCTGCGACTGGACGGCGCTTGCCCTTGATAGTATGCGGGCCACACCATGGCCCTTGATATTCAAACCGAAGCTGCCCGCCGCCGCACATTTGCGATCATTTCTCATCCTGATGCCGGTAAAACCACATTGACGGAAAAACTGCTGCTGTTTGGCGGCGCCATCCAGCTGGCGGGCCAGGTCCGCGCTAAGGGTGACCGCAGGCGGACGCGGTCTGACTGGATGTCGATCGAGCGGGCGCGCGGCATTTCCGTCGTCACATCGGTGATGACTTTTGAGTATAATGACTGTGTATTCAATCTTCTTGATACACCGGGCCATGAAGACTTTTCTGAAGACACTTACCGTACATTAACGGCGGTGGATGCTGCCGTGATGGTTATTGATGGCGCCAAGGGCATTGAAGACCGCACACGCAAGCTGTTTGAAATTTGCCGGTTGCGCGACATTCCCATTGTGACCTTTGTCAACAAGTTTGACCGTGAAGCAAGAGAGCCACTTGATCTTCTCGACGAGATTGAAAAAGGGTTGGCGCTTACCATTGTGCCCATGGTGTGGCCCATCGGCATTGGTAAAACATTCGTGGGCACTTATGATTTGATGAGTTCGCGTGTGCGCCGCATTGATGAGGACCCTGCCGGGCAAGTGGTTTCCGGGCCGGAAGACAAGTTGATCGATACTTTGCTCTCAGCATCAGGTGCAGCGCAATTTCGTGAAGAATTGGCGTTACAGCACATGGCAGGCCAGAAATTTGACCATCAGGCTTTTTTGGAAGGCCATTTGTCACCGGTTTACTTTGGTTCGGCTCTCAAGAATTTCGGCGTGCGTGATTTGCTTGATGCCCTCATTGCCTACGCACCGCCGCCGCGAGACCAGAAGGCGAGGCAACGTGTTGTAAAATCGACTGAAGAAAAGCTGACAGGCGTTGTGTTCAAAATTCAGGCCAACATGGACCCCAACCACCGGGACCGCATTGCGTTCATGCGGGTTGCTTCTGGCAAACTGACACGTGGCATGCGGGTCAAGATTGTGCGCACTGGAAAAAGTCTGGCATTGAATGCGCCACAATTTTTCTTTGCGCAGGATCGCTCGCTGGCTGAGGAAGCCTTTGCGGGCGATGTGGTGGGCATTCCCAACCACGGCGTGCTGCGCATTGGTGACACGCTGACCGAGGGTGAGGATATCGTTTTCACAGGGGTGCCGAGTTTTGCACCTGAAATTTTGCGGCGTGTGCGCTTGGGCGATCCGATGAAAGCCAAGAAACTGAAATCTGCTCTTGAAGAGCTGGCCGAAGAAGGCGTTGTGCAATTGTTCACGCCGATTGATGGTTCTGGTGCAATTGTGGGGGTTGTTGGGGCTTTGCAGCTTGATGTGCTGGCTGACCGGTTGGAACATGAATATGGCGTGCCCACAACATTTGAAACCACACGTTTTGAAATCTTGCGCTGGATTTCTTGTGATGATGCCAAAACCATGGATGGTTTTCAGGATTCAAACCGCTCAGCCATTGCGCATGATCTGGATGGAGCACCTGTGTTCATGGCCTCATCGGCATTCAACCTGAATTATGCATTGGAGCGTACGCCTTCGATGAAGGCTGCCACCATCAAGGAAATACACGCATGATATTTCCCTATGATTTTGATCTCCTGCACATTTTTGCAATGATGTTGATTTTCATGATGTGGTCGCTTTACGGGCCAGTGCTTGGTTTTTTTGGCCATGGGACACTTAACACCCAACTTCATGTGGTGCGCCTGAAATGGATGCGCATGTTGTTGCACAGCCGCCGCGAAAGCCGCGTGTTTGATGGCATTTTGCTGGGGCATATTTCTGCATCCATGTCATTCTTCGGATCGGCCACTTTGATTGTGCTGGCTGGACTAGTGGGCACCTTGGCATCCATAAACCGCGTACATGCTTCGCTCGTCGAGATGGCGTTTTTCACGCCCATCAGCCTTGGGTTATTCACGGTCTATTTTGCGGCTATCACATTGATCATGGCCATTTGTTTTTTCTCGTTTACCTATGCTATTCGTAAACTGGCTTACACGCTGGCCATGATTGGTGGCCTTGACGAAGCACCTGCAGAAACGCCTCAGGCGAAAATCATGATTGCTCAAACGGCGACCGTGCTCACCGAAGCGCTTGCAAGTTTGAATAACGGCATTCGCGGTTTCTACTTTGCAGTGGCTTCACTTTTTTTGTTTGCAGGCCCCGTTGTATCCATCATTGCGACACTGGCACTCAGCCTGTTGCTGTTTTATCGCCAAGGCCTTTCAACAGAAGCACTCGCCATCGAGCGTTATGTGAATGCAATGCATGAGGGCGGCGACTGACGGTAGAGATTGTTTCATCTCAACAAAAAATCATCCGCAGTCGTGATAGTTAAACTATCGGTGTTTTGCAAAACCAATACCCATGTTTCTGACCCTTGCGCGAAGGAAAGCTTTGTATCAGCTCCCACTTGCAAGATTTTAATTGACGCTGGACTGGCAAAATTCCGTTCTGCTGCAGGCACCACAATGTGATCGCCCTCAAGCCAGTCGGTTACAGTGTCCTGGCCTTCGCTCATGTAAAAAATATCTTGCCCGCTGCCGCCTGTCAAAGCGTCATTCCCTGTGCCACCCTGCAAGCGGTCATTGCCAGCACCGCCAGAAAGCGTGTCATTGCCTGCGCCACCCATCAGGAGATCATCTTCTCCAAAGCCATAGAGGACATCGTCGCCGTCCAAGCCATAAATCCGGTCTGCCAACGCAGTGCCCTTGATAGTGTCCCTGTTTTTGGTGCCGGCATCATAAAGGCCATTTTCGAAGGTTGAGGCGGGGCGAGGATCAGCGGTCACCCACGGTGCCATTTTGGTGTTGGCTTCAATGATTGCTGTGGTCCGCAACTCGGGTTTATAGTCGGGCGCATTCCATAAACCATAATCCCCCCATGGGCCCCAGCGCCCTGTATCGGAATACCAGGCAAAGGGGCTGCTTCCCTTTTTTTGCCATTCGGCAATGGCCACCTTATAAACATCTTTCATTTGCAGCGAGAGCTGAACTTGTTCATTAAAGTTTGTATATTTCGGATTGCCACCAGTTGGATCGACCCCGTTGATCAACAGCGATCCCCCTTCATATATTCCAAATTTCAGGCCGTATTGATCTGCCAGTGTGCGACCATTGGCCCATGCCGGTGAAAGATCTGTTTTAATCTGACTAATGAGAAAATCTCGCGCAGCACCATAACCCTTGTCGACTTGCTTCATCCAGCTACCTACCATTTTGTCAGTTGCGGGATCGGTGTTGAACCAGGTAAAATAGCCGTCAGTGGCTAAATATTTTATGCCTGCATCGAGGGGGGATTTTCCACCCTTCGCCACATAGTCAGGTGTCGTCAACATTTTCAGCGCTTCACCATTGCTGAAACCCTGATGATCAATGGTAACTGTTGGGATGAGGCGTGGGTCATTGCCAAACACCTGTTTGAAAATCTGCGTCATCTCTGATGCACGCGTGCCATAAGCTTCAGCATTTGCAAACGGCACATCGCCAAACAGGCTTTTTCCTTTGTCGATCAGATATTGGTGCTGATCAAAGCCCTCGGTCCAGAATTCATTGGTATATTCAACATAGAGTTTCAAGCTCGGATCAAGATGGTCTTTCACATATTGAGCCACTTTTTTCATATAATCATCAGTGGCCATGTGGGGAATATTGATCCACAAATCTGATTTTGCCTGGTTGGCCACTTCCACCAGCAATTCATAGGGCATGCCACGACCGTCCTTCACCCAGAAGGCTTGGTCAGCAGTCAAATCATTGTTGGTAAACTCAGTCACTTTGGAAAAATTTGTGCCTTGCCAATCGTGCATTCTGAGCACGCGGAAATCATCGATCTGCTGAAACCATTTGGGATCAAAATGTTCGCCCATCGCGACCAGATCAGAATATTTTTCCTGATAGACTTTGATGTCCCTTATATAATTGCCGGTATGGTTGGGATCGGTTGCTTCTATGTTGAGCGTAATCCCGTTGTCGCCCTTGCTGTAATCACCATCAAAATGAACACGGTATTTGTTGGGTCCAATCTGCTCATATTTGGTATAGGTTGTAAGTGTTCCCTCGCCTTTCCATTCCACTATATAATCTGTGGCAGGCATGATTTTAGTGTAAAATATATTGGAGTGGATTATCTGTGCAACACCCTTTTCAATCGGCAATTCAATGGGCCAGCCTTTGGCATCAAGTTTAACGGCACCGCGGATTTCTTGGCCTTTTGCATCATTGATGATCCAGGCATCTGCGCCATGCATCAAGTCCAATGCGCTGAATGTGTCACTGTAAGCAGAGGGTTGGCCACCAAGATTGAGGCCTTGCGATGGATTTAATACCTTAGTCAGCGTCTCCAGTTTTTGGGTGAAGGCCGTTCCGTTTGTGACTGCTAAAAGTGTGAGGCTTAACGTCGCAATTTTTTGTAAACTGGTGTGGCGGACATAAGTTGGCCAAACCACAGCTGGCATTTTTACTTGAGTGCCGCAGCTTGGCGGGCGAGCTTTTCAATGCCCTCCCAATCACCTGCCTTAACCAATGGTTTGGGGATCATCCATGATCCCCCAATGGTGATGACATTTGGCAGCTTTAGATAATCAGGCGCCAAGGCCGGGGTGATGCCGCCTGTCGGACAGAAACTGATCTGCGGCAACGGCGAGGCGAGGCTTGAAAGATAAGCAACACCACCTGCTGGTTCTGCTGGGAAAAACTTTTGTATTGAATACCCCCATTCCAGCAGCGCCATGCATTCGCTGGCAGTGGCACCTCCTGGCAAAAGCTCAATATCTTCTTCGTCTTCAGCCGCTCCCAAAAGTTTACCGGTCGACCCTGGCGACACTGCAAAGGTGCAGCCTGCCTTTCTGCTTTCGCGCAGCTGGTGCGGTGTCAGCACGGTGCCCGAACCTACAATGGCGCCAGCAACTTCTGCAACAATGGCGCGGATACAGTCGAGCGCAACTTCCGTTCGCAACGTGATTTCAAGAACGGACAAGCCACCCTTCACCAAAGCTCGTGCAAGGGGTACTGCATCCTTGATGCTGTCTATCACCATGACAGGCACGACAGGGGCGGCCTTTAGAGCAGTTGCAAGATTCTTTTGGTAAATACGGGTCATGATATCATCTCAAATAATGACGCGCCTTGATCGGCGCGACCAGCAAGTTTGCGGAACGCTGCAAAAAGTTCGCGGCCAGTCCCTTGCTCGTTGGCCCGCATATCATGAGTGGCCAAAGGCCGGTTTGCGAATTCTGTCGCATCTGCTAAAATTTCAAGCGTGCCTCTGGTTGCGTCAATGCGGATTAGATCGCCGTCTCTAATCTTGGCAATAGCACCACCGTCTGCTGCTTCAGGTGTCACATGAATGGCGGCTGGCACTTTGCCCGATGCACCCGACATCCGGCCATCGGTGATCAATGCCACACGGAAGCCCAAATCCTGCAAGACAGCAAGGGGTGGTGTCAATCGGTGAAGTTCCGGCATGCCATTGGCTTTGGGACCTTGGAACCTGACCACGGCCACGCAATCCTTGTGCAGGTGTCCTGCTTTGAAGGCCTCATGCAATTCGTCCTGGCTGTGAAAAACAATGGCAGGGGCTTCGATCACGTGACGATCTTCAGGAATTGCGGATGATTTGATAACCGCACGGCCCAATGGGCCTTCAAGCACATTCAGGCCCCCCGTGGCTTGGAACGGATCAGACACCCCGCGCAATACTGCTGTATCACCAGAGACCTTGGCACACTCCCGCCACGTCAGACACTTGTCTTCCGCTAAGGCTGGTTCTTGCAGATATCCCCTTAATCCCGTGCCCATGATAGTGGTCACGTCTTCGTGCAGCAGCCCTGCCTGCAACAATTCGCGGATCATAAAGCCCATGCCGCCTGCTGCGTTGAAATGGTTCACATCAGCTTTACCGTTGGGATAGATGCGGGTGAGAAGCGGCACAACTTTCGAAAGCGCCGCCAGATCGTCCCATGTCAGCACAATGCCTGCGGCTTGCGCCATGGCCACCACATGCATGGTATGGTTGGTGGAACCGCCTGTTGCCAGCAGACCCACGACGCCGTTCACCACGGCCTTCTCATCATAAATTTTGCCGATGGGGGTGTATTGATTGCCCAAAGTTGAAATGCTCATTGCTTGTTTGGCAGAGGCCTTGGTAATTTCGTCACGCAGATGCGTACCGGGATTGACAAAGGTTGAGCCTGGCAAATGCAAGCCCATGATTTCCATCAGCATCTGGTTCGAATTGGCGGTTCCGTAAAATGTGCAAGTGCCAGGGCCATGATAGGCTTGGGATTCTGCTTCCAGCAAAGCCTCTCTGCCCACTTTGCCTTGCGCATAAAGCATGCGGATTTTTGCTTTTTCTTCATTTGGCAAGCCTGATGTCATTGGGCCTGCCGGAATAAAAACCGCTGGCAGATGCCCGAATGTCAACGCACCAATAATAAGCCCCGGCACAATCTTGTCGCACACCCCCAAATAGACCGAGGCATCAAACATCTGATGCGAGAGGGCCACCGCCGTGGACAGCGCAATCACATCGCGGCTGAACAGTGAAAGCTCCATGCCGGTTTCACCTTGGGTTACCCCATCACACATGGCAGGAACACCACCTGCCACCTGTGCTGTGCCGCCAGCAGCACGCGCTGCTTCGCGGATCAAATTTGGATAATGCTCGAAAGGTTGATGCGCTGATAGCATGTCGTTGTAGGATGTGACGATGGCAAGGTTTGGACCCGTGCCATTGCGCAAAGCATTCTTATCGTGTGTGCTGCAGGCCGCATAGGCGTGGGCAATGCTGGCGCAACCCAGAGATTTGCGTTTGGGCTGGGCATCATGCGCTGCTGCAATCTTGTCCAAATAGCGCGCACGCGAGGCTTTGCTGCGAGCAATAATTTTTTCAGTAACGGCAGAAACTGTTTTGTTTACTGACATTAAATCATGCTCCCACTGGTGACGCGGAAAAAACGATCATCATGGACACCAATAGATCGAAAGTGGTTTTGCAGCATTCAGCACAGCCCGGATCGGCATTTCAAATTGATCTTCACCTGCGAGCGCCTTCTGCAAAACGGCCTGCTTATCGTTGCCCTCGATATGGAGACACAGATGTTTTGCAGCCAGGAGGCGTGGCAGTGTAAATGTCAGGCGAGGCTCTCCTGCACCCGCAGCGGTCATTGCAATGATGGAATGGGATTGCGACACATCCAATGCTTCTTTCAAGTGATTGCCGCCGGGGAAAAACGAGGCTGTATGGCCATCATTGCCCATGCCCAAGATGGCCACAGAAAAGCGGGAGAGATTTGCTGCATTGGGATTTTGGTAAAGCGGAACAAATTGTGCGGCCGCCACTTCATTTTGCATCAAGCAGTCTTTCACTAGCTTGGCATTTGAGCGCGGGTTGGTTTCATCCACTTGCCGCTCGTCCACCAAGGTGATCTGAACTTTGGCCCAATCCAGATGAATTTTTGAAAGTGAGGCAAAAAACTGCTGGGGTGTTGTGCCACCGGAAACGGCCAGCACCGCATAATCATGTTCGGCAATTGCTGATGTTATCCAATCTGCAACATCCAAAGCCAGCGCATCTGCCAATTCCAGACCTGTTTTAAATTTCCGCTCCGTCTCGATCATGTGTTGGGCGCCTCATACCAAGTGCGGCCATCGCGTTCGATCATCGCTATCGCTTGAACGGGTCCCCAAGTGCCTGACGTGTAAAGCTTGGGTGTTTCAGCCGACTCTTTCCAGCATTCCAGGATAGGATCTGTCCAGTTCCAAGCCGCAGATACCTCATCACGGCGCATGAACAGTGTTTGATTGCCGCGAACCACATCCATGAGCAAGCGTTCATAGGCGTCGGGATTTCGCGCACTGAAACTTTCAGCAAACGTCATATCAAGCGGCACCTGGCGAAGCCGCATCCCGCCGGGCCCCGGATCCTTGATCATCAACCATAATTTCACACCCTCATCTGGTTGCAAGCGGATGACCAGGCGGTTAGGCTCTCTGTGACCTGCGGATTTATCAAAAACAGAATGCGGCACTGGCCTGAATTGCACCATGATTTCTGACACACGCGATGGCAGGCGCTTTCCGGTTCGGAGGTAAAATGGAACGCCGTTCCAGCGCCAAGAGGCAAGTTCCGCTTTGATGGCCACAAATGTTTCGGTGTTTGACTCTTTACCCAATTCATCCAGATAGCCAGCGACCGCACCAGTGGAGGACGCACCCTTTTGATATTGTCCGCGCACCACATGGTGATCAATGTTGTTTGCAGTTATGGGTTTTAGAGATTTCAACACTTTAAGTTTTTCATCGCGCAAGGCATCTGCGTCCATGGAGGTTGGCGGTTCCATGGCCACCAAACACAGGAGTTGCAGAATATGATTTTGCACCATGTCGCGCAAAGCCCCTGCGCTATCATAATAACCTGCACGCCCTTCAACGCCGAGCGTTTCAGCAACTGTAATTTGCACATGGTCGATGTGAGCTGAATTCCACAAAGGCTCAAACAACGCGTTCGCAAAACGCAGCGCCATCAGATTCTGCACGGTTTCCTTGCCGAGATAATGATCGATGCGGTAAATCGAAGGTTCGTCAAACACTTTACCAATGGCATCGTTCAGAGCCTTGGCAGATTCGCCGCTTCGGCCTACGGGTTTTTCAATTACCACACGGGTTTTTGGGGTGACAAGTTTATGGTTGCCTAGGCGTTCACATATGGGTCCAAACAAATCTGGGCCAACAGCAAGATAGAATATGCGGGTGCGGTCCTCGTGGTTTTTCAACTGTTGTTCCAGTTTTGGCCAGCCATCATCCTTACCGGCTTCTGCAGCCACGTAAGAGAAACGAGACAGAAACTTTGCCATCATTTCCGGGGTGCGCAAATCATCGCCGACAAAGGATTGCAGTGCGGTTGTTGCGAAGGATCTGAATTCATCATCGCTCATGTCGCGGCGCGACGTGCCGATGATGCGAGAGCCTTCCGGAATTTGCCCCTGTTGGTCACGGTGAAACAAGGCAGGGATCAGCTTGCGCTGTGCCAAATCTCCGGTTGCACCAAACACAATAATGTCAAACAGCTCAACTGGGATAATCCTTGGGGTCATGCTATTCTACAAACTCCAGTTTTGAGGTGCGCCCCTCATAATTCGTCTGCCGCCGGGTTACCACACCTGAAAAGTCTCTGGCAATAAATCTATCGGCGTGATTTATGGTGGTGCGCTATGCATTTTTAAGGGATGTCTTGTCATGATACTGTGTTGCGGTGAAGCCTTGATCGATTTTCTTCCGCGCAAGGGTTTGGATGGCGCGGAAGTGTATCAACCGTTTAACGGCGGGTCGATTTACAACACCGCAATTGCCTTAGGGCGGTTGGGTGCCAAGGTTGCCTATTTTGGCGGCCTCTCCACAGATTTCTTCGGGGACTCTCTGGTGGCAGGCTTCAAGGAAAGTCATGTGGACATTCGGCCTGCAAAAATTCACGCGCTTGATACGACTTTGGCTTTTGTAAAACTGACAGGCGGTCAAGCACGCTACATTTTTGTTGATGCGGCCTCAGCTGGACGCATGGTGACCAAGAAGGATTTGCCGAAATTATCGAAGGCTTATGCCGCCTTGCATTTTGGATCAATCAGTCTCATCCCTGAACCTTGTGCCGGAACATTTGAAGCCTTGATGAAGCGGGAATGCAAAACCCGCGTAATTTGCCTTGACCCCAATATCCGACCAACACTGACCAAGGACAAACGCGCCCATATCGCGCGCCTCAACCGCCTGATTGCGATGACCGACATTCTCAAGATTTCCGATGAGGATGTGTACTGGATGACGGGACATCATGAGACTGCCAAGGCTGCCACACATTGGCTGAAGAAGGGCCCAAAGATCGTCGCCGTGACCAAGGGTGGCGACGGGGTGGAGACTTATACCCGGGCCTTTAAATTTTTACATGCAGCGCCTGAAGTGGTGGTCGCAGACACAGTGGGGGCTGGAGATACATTTACAGCAGGGTTACTTGCCACTTTATTGTCGGAAGGCCACCTCAGCAAGGCAGCGCTGGCCGCAATCCGCGAAGATGATTTGCGTCACGCAGTTTCCTTTGCCGTGCGTGCTGCCGCTATCACTTGCGCCAGACCAGGGGCAAATCCACCTTGGGCACACGAGATCATGTGATGTTCAACATGTTCTGTGGTGCTGAAGAACCCGCAACCGCTTGAGCTGTTGGAATAGAAATAATATGCATTTTCCTGTCGACGACATAATTCCTGATCTCAAGGCCGCACTGAATATGCGGCCTTGTGCCATTCTGGTCGCAGAACCGGGCGCGGGCAAAACCACCAGGGTGCCTTTGGCGCTTTTGCAAGAGATTTGGCTTGCGGGAAAAAAGATTTTGATGCTTGAGCCGCGCAGGCTTGCGGCGCGCGCTGCGGCTTCGCGCATGGCCGAGACATGTGGTGAGGAGTTGGGGGCCAGGGTGGGTTACACCGTGCGGCTGGAACGAAAAGTTTCCAAGGCGACGCGCATTGAAGTGATAACTGAAGGCATTCTCACGCGGCGTTTGCAGGCAGACCCGGAACTTTCAGATACGGGCCTGATTATTTTTGATGAGTTTCATGAGCGCAGCCTGGATGGTGATCTTGGTTTGGCGCTGTCGTTGGATATGCAACGCGGGCTTCGTGAAGACCTTAAAATTCTGGTCATGTCGGCCACACTTGATACGGCGAAGTTGGCTGCACATTTGGGCGATGCGCCGTTAATCACCGCCACGGGTAAAATGTTTCCGGTGGAGACGCGCTATCTCGACAAGACATCGCGCCAGACACTTGTTGGTGACACAGTCCGGGCAATTTCAAAAGCGCTCCGCGAAGTCAAAGGTAGTCTGCTGGTGTTTTTGCCGGGGGAAGGTGAAATTCGCCGGGTACAACAGGCGCTTCTGACCGATGGCGTTCCAGACAAAAGTGACGTCCGCCCACTTTATGGGGCTATGGCTTTGGCCGATCAAGATGCTGCTATCACGCCTTCGCCCACTGGACGACGCAAGATTGTGCTGGCCACTACAATTGCCGAAACTTCGCTTACGATTGAGGGTGTGGAAGCGGTGATTGACACCGGCTTCAAACGGGTGCCCCGGTTTGACCCTGCGTCTGGCATGACGGCTTTGGAAACAGTGCGGGTGAGCCAGGCTTCTGCTGCACAGCGCAAAGGCCGGGCTGGACGCGTGGGGCCAGGTGTGTGCTACCGGCTATGGCCCGAAGGCGAGACGCGCGCACTGCTGGCTCAAGATGACCCCGAAATCAGGATTGCTGATTTGGCATCCTTGGCGCTTGAGGTGGCCTGCTGGGGCGTAACCACACTTGATGGTCTGCCATGGTTAGAACCGCCACCGGCCGCCGCATTTGCCCAAGCGCAAGATCTCCTCCAGCAATTAGGGGCGCTAGAAAGTTCAAAACGCATCACTGACCATGGCCGTGCCATGGCCAAGCTGCCGCTTCATCCCCGCCTTTCTCACATGGTCATAACGGCCAAGTCTGGGCTTGCTGCCGATGTGGCTGCCTTGATATCCGAACGCGATGGTTTACCGCGAGAAACATCAGTGGATGTGGAAACGCGGTTGATGCATGTGCGAGGTTCGGCTCGGGAGCGGATCAAAAATGTGGCACAGCAGATCCGTGATGCGGCAGGCATTCAAAATCAAACGAGTGCGCTTTCGCATGGTGTGCTTTTGGCTTTGGCCTATCCAGACCGCATTGCACAAAAGCGGGCATCGCTTGGTCGGTTCCGGATGGCCAGTGGATCCGGGGCCGTGGTACCTTTGCAGGATGTTCTGGCAAAAGAAGATTTCATTGCCGTGGCTTTGCTGGATGGCACACAGGTTGATGCCACTGTTCATTTGGCCGCCGCAATCACGCGCGCTGAAATCGAGAAACATTTTAAGGATCTTATTGTGGAAAGCTCCACTGTCTACTGGGATGATAAGGCCTACGCCGTGAGTGCAGCGCGCGTGGTGAAACTTGGCGCAGTCATTCTTGAAGAACGCCCGCTTACAACCCCCGAGCCTGAGGCCATGCAACTGGCGATGGCCCAGGGTGTGGCAATCATGGGTCTTTCAGTGTTACCATGGAGCAGTACGGCGGAAATGTTCCGTGCACGGATTACATTTCTGGCGCGCGTGTTGCCTGATGCAGGCTGGCCAGATTTGTCCGACGCCCGCATTCTGGAGGCGTTGACACCTTATCTTGCAGGCAAAAGCAGAAAAAGCCATTTGGCCAGTTTGGACATGTTGGAAATCCTGCGCGGCATGGTTGACCGGGTGATGCTTTCAAAGCTTGAAAAACTGGCGCCTTCGCGCATAGAAGTTCCGGGCGGCGGGCATTACGCCATTGATTACAGGGCAGAGGGTGACCCGGTATTGCGGGTGCGCTTGCAGGAAATGTTTGGCATGACATCTGTTCCGCAGATTGCTGAGGGTCGGGCCAGAATAAAAGTTGAGTTACTGTCGCCAGCGGGCAAGCCCGTCGCTGTTACGCAGTCGATGGAAACTTTCTGGGTGAACGCCTATCCTGACGTAAGAAAAGACATGCGCGGCCGTTACCCCAAACACGCTTGGCCGGAAGACCCTTTGACAGCGGTGGCGCTGGCACCACGACAGCGGAAATAGTCAACACGCCACGACATTCACGGCCAGACCGCCTTGCGACGTTTCCTTGTAACGCTCGCTCATATCAACACCTGTCTGGCGCATGGTTTCAACGCACGAATCCAGATGAACCAGATGCGTGCCATCACCGCGCAAAGCCAGCGATGCCGCTGCAACGGCTTTAACAGCTCCAAAGGCATTGCGCTCAATGCACGGCACTTGCACAAGGCCGCCCACAGGATCGCAAGTCATGCCCAAATGATGTTCCAGCGCAATTTCTGCTGCATTCTCTACCTGCTCATTGCTGCCGCCCAAAGCTGCGCATAAACCAGCAGCGGCCATGGCCGATGCTGACCCCACTTCGCCTTGGCACCCCACTTCTGCACCGGAAATTGAAGCATTGTGCTTGATAATGCCACCGATGGCCGCAGCCGCCAGCAAGAACGTTCGAACGCCAGCCTGATCAGCGCCAATGCAATGATCAAGATAATACCGGATGACGGCGGGCACCACGCCTGCTGCACCATTGGTGGGCGCTGTGACCACCTTGCCGCCGCCTGCATTTTCCTCATTTATGGCCATCCCGTAAACTGACAGGTAATCCATGATCTGATGCGGCTGAATTGAATTATCCCCCTGCTCGGTCTTGAGCTTGGCGTAAATATCAGCGGCACGGCGTTTCACCTTGAGGCCGCCCGGCAATATGCCTTGGGTTTTCAAACCCCGATCCATGCAGGCCTTCATAGCGTCCCATATCCTATCAAGGCCCGCATCAAGTGCAGCATCCGAGATCACTGCTGTTTCATTGACACGCTTCATCGCAGTAACTGAAAGTCCGGCGTCGTGTCCCATTTCCAACATTTGCGCAGCGTTGCCGAAAGGATATGGCACGTTCAAAATCGGCGTTGATGATTTTTGATCAATGCTTCGTTCTTTTTCAGTTTGTACAAACCCTCCGCCGATGGAGAAATAGGTTTCAGCCAAAAGTTGAGTGCCTTCCGCATCGAACAGGCGAAACACCAAACCGTTGGCATGGCCCTGGAGGGCTGGCCCAAAATCAAAGATAACATCGCGTGCTGCATCAAAGGGGATGCTGGTGCCAGACGCAAGTTTGACGGTGTTCATTGTGGCTATAATGGTTTCCACCTGATCAGGATTGATATCCTGCGGATTCTCTCCGGCAAGTCCCAGCACCACCGCGCGATCACTGCCATGGCCTTTTCCGGTGAAGGCCAGCGACCCGTGCAATGTTGCTGTCAGGCGTGCTGCCGTGGGATGGGGGAAGGTCAACTGCAAAAACCGTGCGGCAGCTACCATTGGCCCCATGGTGTGGGACGATGACGGGCCAATGCCGATTTTAAAAAGGTCGAAGACAGAGAGAAACATTTGCATAGACTATACATTATAAACCGGATGGAAAGTCGTTTCTGGCCATTCAGACATTCAAAACCGTCATGGCCAATTTTTGGCTGTCTGCTACATACTGAAAATTGAGGTGATAAATGCTGGCTATCGGACTGGGACTATTTGCAGGTGTTAGCTGGTCGGTGCATGACCTTTTGGCACGCAAATTCGCAAATTCTGTAGGCTCATACACAATGGCGGTTTGCACCATGGTTGCAGGCTCCCTTCTGCTGGGTGGATATGTTTTGTGGAACAGCCAAATTTGGCATGCAGGTTCTGAAACCCTTGCGCTGGTTTTGGTGTTGGGCGTGATTTACGCAATCGCAGTCAGCAGCTTGTTCAAGGCCTTCAGCATGGCACCCGTTTCCATCGTTGGGCCTTTTACTGCGGGCTACCCGGCGCTAATTGTTTTATGGGGGTTGATTGCCGGGTTGACACCCAGTGCGTTGCAAGGGCTTGCTGTTGTTCTCATTTTGGCCGGGGCAATTGTTGTGGGGCGAACCGGTCCTGATGATGGCGGTTTGAAAAGTGTGGCCAAAGAACAGCGTGTTCCGCTTTTCTTGTTCTGTCTGCTGGCGGTTTTATGCTTTGCTGCCGCTGCCGTGCTGGGTCAAGTCATAAGCCAAACACTTGGCGAAATAGAAACCACTGCGCTTTGCCGCATACCCGCTGCCTTTTTTCTGTTGCCATTTGCCTTTGCCGAGAAGCCCGCAGTGGCAAAAATTGACAGCGCCGCCTGGCGCGGCATTGCGGCCATGGCATTGCTGGATGTGGCAGCAGTTGCAGGCATCAACTATCTGGGACGCCTGCCAGGCAAGGAATTTGGTGCAATGGGTATCAGTTCTTATGGGGCGATATCAGTGTTGCTTGCCATGGTTTTTCTCAAGGAAAAAGTCTCGCCATGGCAATGGGCAGGCATTGCCATGATTGTGGTTGGAGTTTGTGGGCTTACTGTGCCGCAATAGTTTTTTCTGTTCAGCCTCGAAGCAGAGCGATAGCAAAACCTATCTTTAGACCCGGGCGATTGTTGCTGAGCGTTAATTTGATATCGTGCAGCTCTGCGATTGCTGACACCAATGCCAAGCCCAATCCGTTTCCTGGCGTGGACCGGCTCGTGTCGAGACGATAAAGGCGTTCCAGAACCTTGCTGTGAAGATGCTCTGGAATTCCAGGTCCGGAATCGGCGATGACCATATTTGCTTGTGTCGGATTTTTTTCAAGTCGCAGTTCTATGCGTGTGCCCGCCGGGGTGTGGCGAATTGCATTCTCAATCAGATTAACGAGCAACAGCAGCAGCAATTCACCATCTCCCAAACACGTGGTGTGCTCAGCAATCGAGACCTTCAGAGTTTTCCCTTCATCTTCAATGACCGCCTCATAGACATTGGCTACACGGCGAAACAATTCAGAAAGATCAACTTGCGCAAAAGCCGATTTTCGCGTTCCTGATTCAACCTCGGCGATGCGCAGCAAGGCAGAAAATGTTTTCAAAAGTTGTTCCGAGTCGTCCAAGGCACTGGACACGCGTGCGCGTAGCTCCTTCACAGTTGTGGCTTTCGACTTTGCCTCTTCCAATTTCTGGCGCAAGCGGCTAAGTGGGGTTCGCAAATCGTGTGCAATATTAGTGCTGACTTGTTTCAGGCTTTCCACCAGCGCATCATTACTGTCGAACATGCGGTTGAGATTGGCCGAAAGTTTATCGATTTCATCAGACGTGCCGCGCAAGGGAATGCGCGATTTCAGGCGGCCATCGATGATGGCAAGACTGGTGATGTTGATATCATCAATGCGCCGCAGAAAACTGAGACTGATCAAAAGCCCCGCAGCTATTGCCAAAGCCAAGGCCAAGCCACCAGACCACAGAAATGAATCGATGATGGCTTCCTGTGCCGCTATCACACGGTAGGCATCCTGACCCACAAAGATGAATGACCCGTCTGGCAGCTTTTGCCCCTGTCCCCAGATTTGATGATCTTCATCAACATTGACCGACAACCCCAAACCTGATTCAAAATTGAATATCTGCCAATTGGATTTAGGCTCCACGTTGACAAGATTGCCTGCCAGTTTTTTGCCATTGTTATCGCTTACAAAATAGTAAGCAGGCACGACTGCAGCGCGGGACAAACGCTCTATGATGTCAGTGACTACAGTTTCTGTGCCATCATTTGTGGCTTCGATTACAAAGGCGGCCAATTCATCATTTACGCGGGTGCGGATTTGATCTTCGAGAACCTTGCTTGTTATGAGGTAGGTAAATGATAAAAATATCGCAAAGCATAATGCAAAGATAAAAGTGCACAACGCGCCAAGCCTGAAACTTGCCGTATTAAAAAGCCTAGGCATGGTCCAGCAGGCGGTAACCAACACCGCGCAGGGTTACGATCATGGCATATGCAAAGCCCTTGTCCAGTTTGGCGCGCAAGCGGCTGATGTGGGTTTCAACCACCGATGTTTGCGGATCAAAGTGAAAATTCCAAACTGATTCAAGCAGCATGGTCCGCGTAACCACACGGCCTTCACTGCGCAATAGAAATTCCAGCAATTTGAATTCTTGCGGTTGCAAATCAATCAGTTTGCCGCCGCGCTTTACAGTGCGTTTGAGCAAATCCATTTCCAGTTCGCCTGTGCGGAGCAGAGTTTGTTGGGTGTTTAAAGGTGGCCTGCGTGCCAAGGCATTCAACCGTGCGCTCAGTTCCGCCAATGCAAAGGGCTTCACCAGATAGTCATCGGCCCCTGCTTCCAGACCGTCCACCCTGTCATCAAGGCCACCCATCGTCGTGAGCAGTAAAGCCGGTGTGTGGTTACCGGTGGCGCGCAGCATTTTCACAATATTCAGGCCATCAAGTTCTGGCAACATGCGGTCCACTACCAGAACATCGTAAGTGCCAGTGGCAGCCAGAAACAATCCATCCTTGCCGGTGCCAGCATGGTCCAGCACATGGCCCTGCTCAGTGAGACCGCGTTTTACATAATCTGCGGTGCTCACATCATCTTCGATCAACAACAGTTTCATAGCCTAATGCGCCTCGTCCCAATTCTGTGCAGCCCGTGCATCTACCTGCAGGGGTACCACCAGTTTTAACGCAGGCTCAGGCGCTTTGATCATTACTTTTTGGACAAGTGGCAAGGTTCGTGCAATCTCATCTTCAGGGCATTCAAAAATCAATTCGTCATGCACTTGCAAAAGCATGCGGGCATGAAGGCCTGCCTCATGCAGGGCCGGCATCATGCGCACCATGGCGCGCCTGATCACATCGGCGGCAGAGCCCTGGATGGGAGCGTTGATGGCGGCGCGTTCAAGGAATGCTTTTTCCGAAGGATTGGTGGAGTTTATGCGCGGAAAATGCATGCGGCGACCAAAGATGGTTTCCACATAGCCTTGGGCGTGGGCTGCTTTCTTGGTGGCTTCCATGTAATCCTTAATGCCGGGGAAACGCTTGAAGTAGGTGCGGATATACTCTCCTGCTTCTTCACGGCTGATTGACAATTGATTGGCCAAGCCAAACGCTGAAATGCCGTAGATGATGCCAAAGTTGATAGCCTTAGCCCGGCGGCGCACAGAAGACTCCATGCCTTCGATGGGCACACCAAACATTTCACTGGCGGTCATGGCATGAATATCCAAACCATCGGCAAAGGCTTTGCGGAGCTGCTGAATATCCGCGACATGGGCAAGCACGCGGAGTTCAATTTGCGAATAGTCCGCACTGATCAACTTGAAACCCTGCGGGGCCACAAAAGCCATGCGGATGCGCCTGCCATCGTCGGTGCGCACAGGAATGTTTTGCAAGTTGGGATCGGTTGATGACAAGCGACCTGTAGACGTGGACGCCATGGAATATGATGTGTGAACGCGGCCTGAGGTTGGGTTGATGAATTGAGGCAACGCATCTGTGTATGTTGAGCGCAGTTTTGCCAGCTGCCGCCACTCCAACACTTTTTTGGCGAGGTCGATGCCTTGGGCTGCGAGATCATCCAGCGCGCTTGAATCCGTACTCCAAGCGCCCGTTGCCGTTTTGCGACCACCGGGCAAATTCATTTTGCCAAACAGAATATCACCCAATTGCTTTGGCGATCCGATGTTGAAGGACTGCCCGGTGAGACTGTAAATTTCTGCTTCAACAGCCGCCTGCTTTCCGGCAAATTCTGACGAGAGCCTGGCCAGAACCGCACGGTCAACTTCAATTCCCTCATGCTCCATGCGCATGAGCACTGGAACCAATGCGCGCTCCAGGGTTTCATACACTGTCACTTTGCGCATTTTCAAAAGCCGGGGCTTCAGCAGCATCCACAGGCGTAAAGTTATGTCGGCATCCTCAGCGGCGTAGGCTGTCGCCTTGTCAATGGCCACGCGGTCAAAGGTGATGGTCGACTTGCCACTGCCTGCAACATCTTTGAAGGCAATAGGCTTGTGACCAAGATGGCGCTGGGAAAGTTCATCCATGCCGTGGCCCACATCGCCAGATTCAATCACGTAAGACAGAAGCATGGTGTCATCTATCGACACAACGACAATGTTGTATTTCATCAACACCAGCATGTCATATTTCAGATTTTGACCGATTTTCAGAATGCCCGAATTTTCAAACAGGTGTTTGAGTTTTTGCAAGGCTTCAGTGCGCGGAATTTGGCCCGCAAGTAAACCAGCGCTGAACAACCCATCACCCGCCCCCTGATGGGCCAGCGGAATGTAACAGGCCTTGCCCGGTGCAAGGGCAAGAGACACGCCCACAATGTTGGCTTGCATCGCATCCAGTGAGTCGGTCTCAGTATCAATGCACACAAAGCCCTGGGCCATCGCTGCGGCAATCCAACGGTCAAGAGCTTCTAGCGTGGTGACGGTTTCATAGTCAGCATGGGTCACGGGAATGGATTTAAGTTGGGCCTCAATTTGATCTTCGACCTCAGTGTCATTCCCACGCAAATGAGACTCTGCCAGAGATTCGCCCAGTAGTGTTTCCGTAACTTGCGGGCGTGACAGTGTGGGAGTTTGAGTTTCAGGCGCACCCCCTTCAGGGGGCCAGAACTCAAATTTCACCGGTACGGCATCAATAGCATCACTGCTGGCATCCAGTGCTGCTGCAATCTTGCGGGTAAAGCTTGTGAATTCCAGTGCCTTCAAAAACCCGATAAGATCGGCCGCACGGGGTGTATCCACTGCAAACGAACTTAAGTCTTGGGTGACTGGCACATGATAATCCAAGGTTACCAAGCGTTTCGAAATGCGGGCCTGCTCGGCAAAGGCAATCAAATTTTCGCGGCGCTTGTTTTGTTTGATCTCGCCTGCCTTTGCCAACAGCGTTTCCAGATCACCGTAAAGATTGATGAGTTCTGCTCCGGTTTTCAAACCAATACCGGGAACACCTGGAACATTATCGACAGAATCTCCTGCAAGTGCTTGAACTTCAATCACCTTATCGGGGGTTACGCCAAATTTTTCCAAAACCTCAGCGTCGCTGATTTCCTTGTCCTTCATGGTATCCAGCAATGTGACACCCGGCTTGATCAGCTGCATTAAATCCTTGTCGGAGGTTACTATACGTACTGTTGCACCAACTTCGGTTGCTTGCCTGGTGTAGGTTGCAATCAGATCATCGGCCTCGAAATTTTCCATTTCCACACAAGACACATTGAAGGCTTTGGTGGCCTGGCGGATCAACCCGAATTGCGGGCGAAGATCGGCCGGGGGTTCTGGCCTGTGCGCCTTGTAGGCAGGATAAAATTCGTTGCGAAACGTCTTGGATGAATAGTCAAAAATGACGGCCAGATGCGTTGGCTTTTTGGCCGCCGTGTTTTCAGACAGCAGCTTCCACAACATGTTGCAGAACCCCTGTACAGCACCCACCGGCAAGCCATCGCTTTTGCGCGTGAGCGGTGGAAGAGCATGATAAGCCCTGAAAATATAACCAGAGCCGTCTATGAGATAGAGATGATCACCGGATTTCAGAGTTGAGCTGTTTGACATAGGATGCACTATGCCACCGCTTCACAGGCTTTTCCAGCTTTGACCACTCTGGTCGGCGAAACAAGAATGCGAACTTGGTATTGCGGGTGACCCAGAAGAGCAGGATGGGCCCTGTAACTCCGGCAATGGTGGCCAAAAGTGAGACAATGCCCAAATCCAGACCGGGCGCAGTTTTGAGCACCACCGTGCGGGTGGCGGCCATGAAAAGCGAAAAGGACAGATAGATGACAATTGAATTTTGTCCGCAATACCGAATGGCACCAGCCATGTTTGTTTTCGATAGAAACACGCCGGCACTGACCACAGCACTTGCGCCAACAAACCCGAGAACCAGACTCAGCACCGGCCAGGACGCAAGGCCCGTGTGCACAAATGCGAAGTTACCCACACCCCATACGCAAAGGCCCACCGCGATTTCAGCCAAGGTTCTTGTTTTGACGTTATCGGCAAATTGCAGAATTTGTTTTGCCATCCAATATCCGGCAAAGAAATAGACATAGCGCGAGGCAAATTCATCAATGACCATGAAGCCTGTTGCAACGGGGGCAATTTCCAACAGGGCCGCTGCTGTGAACACCAGAAGTGGTGGCACGCGCAGCATGGCCTTTGTCACGACAAAGAAAATGGCCAGCAGATAGATAAACCACAACGTGCCGTAGGGCTCATAAAAACCTTGCAGATAGTTGAATGCAAAACTTGAAAAGCCCTCGCTGCGCAAAATTCCCACATCTTTGGTGAAGGCTTGAATGGTCATCCACAGGATGTAAAAGTAAGCAAAGTGAAGGACCTTGGTGTCGAAATATGTGCGCCAGTCCTTGTTGATGCGACTGGACAAAAAGAGTCCCGAGATCAAGAAAAAATCTGGCATGCGAAATGGTTTTGCCCAGTCTATAAACGGATGAAGCCAGGTTAATGTGGCCGCTGCCTTTTCAACGCCAAGCGTTGAATGCATCATCACCACAAGGATGATACAAATGCCTTTGGCATAATCCACCCACGCGATGCGAGAATGTTCACTGGTTTTAACCATGGTTCGCCGTCCTATTTTGGCACGCAAAGATGCCGCGAATAACCAAAGCAAACACCACGCCAACAGGCCAGCGCATGATCAAGCATGGTTAGCAAACTGGAATGTTAAGGTGCTTGCTGCTATTGGTTAAGACAGGTGAACTTCCCAAAGGATGTGCGACATGAAGAATGACAATATTTCGGCTTTGCGGTCTCAACGCGTTTGGTTAACGCCTGATTCTTGCGATCTTGAAGATTTCAAAAAACTGATCAACCGCAAGACCACGCCAGAAAACTATCCGTTCGCAACAGACATTGTGAAAAATGTTCCGCTTTATGACAGTGCCGCTGTTCGCGCCACAGCACAGGATGCTGAGGGCCGCAAAGCGGTCATGGCGGAATGGGCTGAAGTGTTACTGTCTGGTCCTGGAATCGTGGTTTTCAAAAATGCTGTCAGCGACATGGCAGCGCTTGATCTTATGAGCGGCCACTTCAATTCCATCATTGCCGAGCAGCGCGCCAGCAACACCAGTGCCGGTGATCATTTTGCAAAGCCCGGGGCCAATGACCGGATTTGGAATGCGCTGGAGAAAATTGCACTGCGCGATCCCGAATGTTTTGCGCGTTATTACGCCAATGACATGATTGCCATGGTCAGCGAGGCTTGGCTGGGCACAGGCTATCAGATCACCAGCCAAGTGAATGTGGTGAACCCCGGTGGTGAAGCGCAATCTGTGCACCGCGACTATCATATGGGTTTTCAGACGGCTGCGGAGATTGAGCGTTTTCCTGCCCATGTGCATCTCCTTTCGCCTGCCCTTACATTGCAAGGTGCAGTGGCGCATGTGGACATGCCACTTGAAACTGGTCCTACATTATACATGCCCTTCAGCCAGACTTTTGCGCCCGGCTATTTTGCATGGCGCAAGCCTGAATTTCAGGAATTCTTTAACAGCAATTATACGCAGCTTCCTCTCGTAAAAGGCGACATGGCATTTTTCAATCCAGCGCTATTTCATGCCGCCGGACACAACACGTCAAAGACTATTCGGCGCATGGGCAATTTGTTGCAAGTGAGTTCAGCCTATGGCCGGGCTATGGAAGCCATGGACCGGGCGCGGATGAGTACAGCACTTTACCCCATGTTGGCAGCATTGGGGATGGATGAAAGATCCACCCATAATGTCATTGCGGCTTGCGCAGAAGGCTATGCTTTCCCCACAAACCTTGACCGCGACCCGCCCCATGGGGGCCTTGCTCCCGAAACACAAGGCGCACTGATGCGGCGGGCCTTGCGGGAAAAACTTTCGCCACGGCAATTTGAGGCCGCTTTGGAAAAACAAAACTGGCGCAAATTAACTTAGATTGCAGCCTGCATCAGGATCCGCTATGCGAAATCCACAGCACCCGTAGCTCAGCTGGATCAGAGCGCTGCCCTCCGAAGGCAGAGGTCACAGGTTCGAATCCTGTCGGGTGCGCCAATAATCATTGTATTTCAATAACTTAACGCTAGTTAAATTGGGGTCTTGGATTGTGTGGAATTCTGGCAACCAATTGGCAACCAAAGGCTCGATTTTAGAAAAGTATCAAGCCAAACATTCATCACAAAGCTCTCCAGGTTGTTCTCACCAATTTGCATACCACAGCAATCGATCTGCTCTTTGCCACAATTTTTTGAAGCATCGTGACAATCTGCACGGTACCAAATTTGTTGTTCGGCACTTTTTTTCTTCTTCCAGCCCAACAATCTTAGAGTGTCTGCATCAGAAAACATCGCCCGGTTGCAAGGCGCGGAAAGTGGCAGCGGACGGCGCCCAGAAATTGACCTCGGTCAGGTTCGGCTGCTGGCGCATTATGTCGAACCAATCACGATCGGTAACGGCAACCACGAGATTGAGTTCCATCCGTCTAGCCTCCACCTTGGGGTTTGATTTCCGGAACCTTGGGCCAGTCGAGGCTCGACAACTCGGCATTCGGGATGATGCCGTGCTTGCCGAAAGCGGACTGAAGTAGCTCGCCGAGCCGCGCTTGACCTTCTGCTGACAATTCTACCGCAGCCTGTTGCAAATAGGCGCGGCGCGGGTTCGTGTTTCCTTCGCCTTTCAAGGCATTGCGTTTTGTGGCCTCAAAACAGGAGGCACCGAGCTCTTCCATCAGCCCATTCAGCGAAACCCCGTTTGCCAATGTGCCTGCCACAAACACGGCATGGTGCACACGAACGTATCGTGGCCAAGTGGCCTTCCAGGAACGCAGCGCAATATCGTCCGGTGTCGCGTCGTCACGTCCCAGCACATGGCGCATACCAATTGCACGCCCGAAAATCCGAATGTCGTGGGGGTCTTGTGTCAGCCGACCGATGAACATGATTGCACCGTCCTGAACGTTCCGCGGCCTCTTCACCGCGGGATAGGCTACGGCCCAATGACAGCCGGCTCGTTTGATTTCTTCGATGGTGGAAAATGTCAAAGGTATCCTGTCGCTGCTCACGCCAAGGAACTTCACAAATGCCTGGGACGCCTCGGCGACAAGCGGCGAAACGGCAAATTGCATCAGTCGCGCAAATCCCGCGTCGGCCCCAAAATCGCCCAGACCAGCATGCTGATTGAACCCCCCACCGGAAGCAAGATAGCTCGCTACGACTTGATCCCACCGTTCCAGCATTTCAGATGTAAGATCAGGCCCGCCGCGCGACCACAGATCGTCGAAATACTGATTGCAAGTAGCCACGACCTCCTTGTCCTGCGACACGAAACCAAATTCATGGTTTCGGGTCAAAGCGGCTTCAGTGAGGTTTGCTGAACTCATAATCGCTCGGTCGGCCCCGAACAGATACAGCTTCGAATGCAGGTTTTTTACGCCGCGCACCGATGCCCCGGCACGGAGCAAACTGCGAAGAGCAGCGATGTCGCTAACACCATCTGCGAAGTTCGCAAGATTGAAGCGCGTAATGACTTTGATGGTGTTCGGTTTCGCCGAAAGAAGGCGATTGAGCGCTCTTGCCTTGATGAAGGGCGAGATGATCCGGATTGCACCGGCGCTCTCCGCCACGGCGTCTGCGAACTCTTGCGCCCACCCTTTGTCAATAAGCCGGATCGTCATGCTCGCGCAGCCTCCATCATGAATCCTCGTAGCTGCGTTTGATCAGCGCCATTGCTTTTTCGAGGTCCTCGGGCTTGGCGAGGGTGATCTCGAGATCGCCGGTGCCGAAATGGCCGACGTTCGAGACATGGCGCGTGAAGCCGGGCTCCAGCGTCACAGTGGCTAGGTCGGTCTTGACGAAGACGTTGATGCGCCCCGTTGTGGGTCTGAACTCGATACAGGCGAAATTCTTGATGCGCCTAAAGGCGATGTAGAAGCGCAGTGGTCATGCCACGGATTAGTTCCGCATCCTGCTCTCGTTTAGGCTATTCTTCGTTTAAATTTGTATATTAAAGCACAAGTCGATTTAGCCCGAAGTACGCACGACACTTCCAACATTTACTTGCCCTGCAATACCGATTGATATGCCGGCCTGCGATTTTCCGCTTCGTCTGGTCTCCAATCTGTCAAGCGCCCTTATCATCATTCGCTGGGCGCGATCCAAGAGTGGCATTAATGTTTGCTCAAGTTGTTCAACGCGCTTTTCAATGACCATCGCTTCGCCATAGCCATGAGAGGTTTCAAGCGGCTCTTGACCAAAGAGTTCGCGCTGTACGATGAAAGCTGTTGAGCCTATCCAGCCTTGGACGCGAAGGAGATTGCGATATGCAATGATTGCACTATCCGCCAACATGTTATCTGCCATCAAGGGATTTTCGATCCCTTTCAGCAGTTCATGGCGTAGCTGCGTCAGGGTGGCAACCAATGGCAAGTCAAGTTGCCGATCGGCTCCGAGACGTTCGATCAAGAACTTGCGTGAATTGTAATCAATCTTGGCTTGGGCAACCGCCATTTGCCAAGACTCTTCAGTGTTGGCACCGCGGCGACCTTTTACAGCTGCTAACATGCCCATGGCTTGTTGCTTCAGCATGCGGTGTTGTTCATTGAGCTCAAGCTGCACCTTGGCTTCATGGCGCTCGGAAGCTAGCTCAGCCTCTTCAAGTTGAACCATCGAATTGGATGTTTCCATCATACCCTGTTCTCCTTCAGCGCCTTCCGCATCATTGATGGGCGAGGCAAGTTGAGTTTGAGTGCTTCAAGCTCCGCGACGCGTTTTCCAAGGCTCTGCATCGCAACATACGTCTTTTTCTGTTTTTCGCACTGACGACGATGCCAATAGACATAAGGTCCATGAAGTAACCCCTTGGTGCAGCGGCAACAGGCACGACCGCACCGTTTCCATTCTAGGTGGAGGCTGCCTGCAGAAATGTTCTTGGGTAACGATTCGACGGAAACCATCTTGCTGCTCTTCCTTCCCATTCGTAGCCCAGTTCAAATATCATTTATCATGGTCAAGTTTTAAGATTTTGGGTTTTTGATTGGAGACATGTCTTGCTATTATTTTACGTGCAGTTCGCTGCGCCGAAAGCATTGTGCGAGGCGCATTGCAAGCTCCAACAATCACTGAAACAATGGTAGATTTGTTCGGCTCTTCTGAGCAAACCCAAATCCTATTAAAGGAACGCGCACAGATATTGTCAGCGGCCTTGTCTGCGATTAAGAAGGATCGTGCAGCATTCAAGACTTTAGTGAAGGAAGCTGTTCGCATTAAGAATGCTGGCAATAAGCTTGCCGACAAAGAAAACGCACAAAGGGCCACAGAAGATGCCGAACTCCTCGCAAACCTCCAAGCCACAGCAAGGCGCAAAGGACCAGTTGCAGACGCCCTCGCCGTCGCCGCAAAGCACCTCCACGAAGGGCATTCCCTCAGATCGTCTCTCGAAGATTTTCTCGGAGCTCTCAGAGGAAAGACATCGGTTCCTGACGGATCAAGCACTAAAAATCCTGAACACGGACACCAAGCCGAGCTACGATTAAAGCATGAGCCAAAAACCAGAACAGAAGAGCGTCCGACAAGTGCTAAGCCAAGCGCTCAGCAATCAGGCCCATCAAGAACCGAACAAGGAATGGGCGGCGAAAAAGATGGAAGCAGCTCAGAAGTTAAAGTCCCTGACAAAGAAGAAGTAAGTAAGCCCGCCGATCTGGTGACGGAAAAACCCAATTTAAATAGAAATCCAAAAGCCGAAAAAGTTGAAGAATTGCTGCCAAAGGTATAAGGAAGCAATTTGACGTCCCACCTCGACAATGGATTGAAGGCAATGACCTTGCTAACGTGCAGAGCTTGATTGCTGTTTCAACAGCATCATTGAACAATGCTTTGCCGGAATTAATAAATGCACGGTACGATTTCGCTACCAGAACCTTCCTAACTTCTCAAGGCGAGCCCATATCTGACGAGCTGCTTAAATCTTGGGTTAATACCTATCCAAGAATTAGAGCGGCAAGCCCAGGGCGCACAACGCTTAAAAGAGGCATACTCCTCAATACCCTTTCATGTGAATAAGCACCCAACATTGACCCACTTCGGCGTTCAATCGTGACCCATGAGCTTCAGTATATTTTCTAATCGATGCAAACTCTTAAATTCCAAAGCGATGGGTCAATGTTGGGTGCCGATGCTGGGTCAAACAGCATGCCGTTTCACAACTTTCTGAATTGATCGACGAATGAAGGGCGGTAAATCAGGCATAAAATTGCTGTAATGCCCAACGTTTCCGTTTTTTGCCGTCACAGGTTTTACTTCTGTGACGGCACAATCTTCGTCAAAAGGCCCGTTTTCGTTGATCTTGACCTTGCCTCCGTAAATTGGTCCATCCAGAGTTAGAATTTTCCAATAATGTTCCTGCGGGAACGCGAAGGAGAGTTCGATGAAGAAGAGCAATTTTACCGAGTCGCAGATTGTCTTTATTTTGAAACAGGCAGAGGACGGCACAGCGATTACGGAGGTGTGTCGCAGGGCCGGGATATCAGACGCGACCTTCTACAATTGGCGCAAGAAGTACGCGGGGCTTCTACCGTCTGAGATGCGCCGACTGCGCCAGCTCGAAGAAGAGAACGGTAAGTTGAAGCGGATCGTGGCAGACTTGTCCTTGGACAAAGCCATGTTGCAGGATGTGCTCTCAAAAAAACTCTAAGGCCTGCCCGTAAGCGTGAACTTGTTGACAAGGTTCGCGTTGATTGGAAAGTTTCGACAAGGCGGGCTTGTGAAGCTTTGCAGATCAACCGAGCGCTTTATGTTTATAAGTCCAAACGTGGCGGACAGGCTGAGCTCATTTACCGGATAAAGCAAATTGCAGAGACGCGGGTGCGTTAGGGTTATCGACGCATCCATGTGCTGCTGTTGCGTGAGGGGTGGCATGTGAACCCAAAGCGGGTTTACCGCCTCTATCGTGAGTTAGGTCTGCAATTGCGGCATAAACCGCCCAAGAGGCGCGTGAAAGCGAAGCTGCGCGAAGACCGCATTGATGCCACCAGACCAAACGCTTGCCGGGCAGCGCATCGCCCAAGTTTGATTAGGCTGCGAAGCGGGGCACCGGTCTTCCCGCAGCTTGGCCTTCACACGTCGCTTTGGCGTTTTATTGCGCAATTGCAGGCCTAATTCGGCGTAGATGCGCCTCGTTCGCTTGATGTTGATCATCCAACCCTCCCGCAATAACAGGACATGCACACGTCTGTATCCGTAACGCATGCGTGTCTCAGCAATCTCCTTGATGCGCTTTTCCAGATCGGCCTGATCACGCCGGTGTAGCTTGTAGTGATAGGTGGACGTGCCAACCACGAGTACCTCACAGGCCCTTCGGATTGACACTGTCCATTCACAACAAACCTTATCCACCAACTCGCGCTTGTGAGCAGGCCTTACAGTTTTCGCCGCAGAACATCCTGCAGCATGGCCTTGTCAAGCGACAGGTCTGCCACCAGCTTCTTCAGCTTGCCATTCTCATCTTCAAGCAACTTTAGCCGCCGCATCTCATCGGGCAGCAGGCCTTCGTACTTCTTCTTCCAATTGAAATAAGTCGCCTCGCTAATCCCAGCCCTCCGGCATATCTCTGCCACCGGATGACCGTCAGATCCTTGCTTCAAAATAAACGCCTTTTGTGCGTCCGTGAATTTTGATGCTTTCATCTTCTTCCACTCCTCCCAGCCAGGGAAGTTACAGCAGAAAACTCTATCTCAAAACGATCCAATTATTTGGGGGCAGAGCAGGTGGCCGCAACTTCCGCTTTGCTTGGCGAAGCCCTGGCTTTCGGCAATAAGGGCGGGCTTTGCAATGCCACAATGATGGATGTGATTTCTCAAAGCGTGGTCGCTTCACCGCTCATCAACTATAAGCGGGATATGATTGTGAATGCCGACTACAAAGCAGCTGCAACACTTTCCATGCTGGCCAAAGATCTAGATCTTCTTCTGAACGTTGGCCGCGAAAATCACACGCCCCTGCCCGTAAATGCAAACATTCGCCAAATTTATGAGGCGGCAATTGCCCAAGGACACAGCGAGAAAGACTTCTTCATTCTTATTGCCGAAGCCGCGCGTCTCTCAAGTCGTGACTGAAAAAATTGATGTTCTAATTATTGGTGCAGGCGTCATCGGCCTCGCTATCGCCCGTGAATTTGCCATGCAAGGCCGCGAAGTTATCGTGGTGGAAGAAGAAAATTCAATCGGCACTGGTACATCATCACGCAATTCCGAAGTTGTCCACGCCGGCATTTATTATGAACCGAGAAGCCTTAAAGCGCAGCTTTGCGTTGAAGGCAAAAAACTTCTCTATGACTATTGTTCCACACACGGCGTAGACACTCGCAAAATTGGCAAGTTAATCATCGCCCAAAGCGACACTGAATTGCCGAAACTTGCCGCAATAGAACAAACAGCAATACTCAATGGCGTTTTTGATCTCATCGAACTGAGTGCTGTTGAAGCTATGCGATTAGAGCCAGAACTTCGGTGCAAGGCAGCTTTGCTTTCTCCATCTACAGGCATCATCGACGGCGCGGCATTTATGCTTTCATTGCAAGGCGAAGCGGAACAATATGGCGCTGTTTTAGCTTTTGATAGTAAAGTGGTAAGCGGCAACAGTTATGAATCTAATATCGAAGCTGAAATCAAAGATGCAAAAGGCAACGTCACTCGTCTGCTCTGCAACACCGTAATCAATTGTGCAGGCCATGGGGCGCACGAAGCTGCGATGGCACTGACGGGACTTTCATCTTCCTATTTTCCGCCGCGTTATCTGGCAAAGGGCAGTTATTGCAATGTTTCCGGCAAGTTACCGTTTTCGCATCTCATTTATCCATTGCCTGTCCCAGGTGCGCTTGGCATTCATGTGACGTTAGACATGCAAGGTGCTGCAAAACTCGGGCCGAGCATAGAATGGGTCGATCGGGAGGACCATACCGTTTCAGAACACATCATCCCAGAATTTAGAAAAGCCTTCGAAGGCTTTTGTCCCAAAATCCGTGATCGCAGAATTTCCGCTGCCTATTGCGGCATCAGACCAAAAATCAGCGGGCCAAATACGAATGCTGCGGATTTCTTTATTGAAACAGGCAAATCAATCGGCGCACCAACGCTCATCAATCTACTTGGCATCGAGTCCCCCGGCCTAACTTCATCATTGGCCATCGCCCGCCATGTTTCGCAGATTGCAAAGGGCGCTTTTTAAGTCTGTCATTAAATGGGAAGGCAAACCAGTTGCGGATATCAAAACTTCATTCAACAATGCTGTAGATCGGGTCTATCTTGAAAACGTCTCACCGCACACACTGAAACACACAGCCGCAACTTGGCTCATGCAGTCAGTGAAAGACCCTTTCAAGATTTCGGATTTTCTTTCAACAAGCGTTCTGACTTTGCTCAAGCACTATGGTCATCACAATCCCGACCATCAAAATGAAATCGCGGAAGCGATCAGTGCGCGCCCCAATATTGCCCGTAAAACACTATGAAATTCTTGTTCTACGAATTGTGTTTGATTTAACGGTAGTTCAGAAGTATCCGGGTTAGTGCCACCTCAGTGTTCATTTCTATAAATTGATTGCATAAAGTATCAAAATATGATACTTTATGCACATGAAACCAGAGAAACGACTACGCGCTCGCGACTACATATTAGGTCTTGCAGCAAACGGTCACTACCACTTCAGCTCCTCCGAAGCACAGTCTGCTCTAGGTCTTACGCCCGCCGCTGCCAAACTCGCCCTAAACCGCCTTGCCAAGCAGGGACTGATTGCTTCACCAGCCCAGAGTTTTTACGTCGTCGTCCCCCCGGAATATCATTCTCTCGGCTGTCTGCCCGCCGATCAATTCGTTCCACAATTGATGAAGCGACTGGGGGTGACTTACTATACCGGCCTGCTCTCTGCAGCACAATATCATGGTGCGGCCCACCACCGCCCCCAAGAATACCAAGTGATGGTGGCAAAGCCACGTCGCCCTATGGTCTGTGGCAAGGTGCGCGTCGCCTTCGTCGGGAGAAAGAACATAGGCGAAATCCCCGTGCAGAGCTTCAACACGCCGCGCGGCAACGTGCTTGTCTCAACACCTGAGGCGACGGCTATCGATCTTATCGGCTATTATAGCCATGTCGGAGGTCTCGACCAAGTTGCAACTATTCTCGGGGAACTTGCGGAAAAACTTGACCCCAACAAACTCGTGTTCGCAGCGCAGATTGCACCCATTTCGTGGGCCCAGCGGCTAGGCTATTTGCTGGAGAGGGTCGACGCTGGCTCGCATGCGCAGGCCCTAAAAACATATGTCCGCACGCACGTCCGGCAGGCAACTGTCTTGTTGCCCTCGGCAGTTGCTGAAAAATCCCAGCGGGACGAAGGCTGGATGCTTGATATCAATGCCGACGTGGAGGCCGAGTTTTGATCCCACGCGATTATATTACAGAATAGCGGGCGCAAGCCCCTTGGGTGCAGGACATCCAGATCGAGCAAGACCTGGTCATCTCTCGCGCCCTCGTTGATATATTTTCAAACTCGGTGCTTGCGGAAGCACTGGCTTTTCGCGGTGGGACGGCACTCTACAAACTCTATCTTAAACCAGCCGCCCGCTATTCTGAAGACATTGACCTGGTGCAGATGCGTGCCGAACCAGCAGGGCCAGTGATGGATGCAATGCGCTCTGTCCTCGACCCGTGGTTGGGTGTGCCACGCTGGAAACAGACCGAAGGACGTGTCACATTTTTGTATAGGTTTGCTTCGGAAGATAACCCGCCGATCGACATGAAGCTGAAAGTGGAAATCAATTCGAGAGAACATTTCGCAGTTCACGGATTCAAGCGCGTTCCGTTCAGTGTCGCATCGCGTTGGTTCGAGGGTCATTGCGAAATACCGACCTATGAGCTTGATGAATTGCTTGGTACAAAGCTGCGCGCTCTTTATCAACGCAAGAAAGGTCGTGACCTTTTTGATCTAGCAACGGCACTTACGCATGGCGGTGTTGATCCTGCTCGCATTGTGGATACCTTCGCGGCCTATATGAATAATGACGGTCATAGTGTTACCCGCGCGCTCTTTGAACAGAACATGCATCTGAAACGCAACGATCCACAATTCACTGCTGACATAGGCCCATTGTTGGCAGGCGGATATTCTTGGGACTTCACTACCGCAGCGGCACTTGTTCAGGCGATGCTCATTGGGCGGCTGCCGGGTGAGCCGTGGCGCGGCGCAATCATGCCGCCATCAGAAACGACCAGTTGAAGATCGCCACCATGAGACCAAGGAGCCTTCAAT
Organism: Hyphomicrobiales bacterium; assembly: GCA_038230015.1. Taxonomy (GTDB): domain Bacteria; phylum Pseudomonadota; class Alphaproteobacteria; order Rhizobiales; family Aestuariivirgaceae; genus Aestuariivirga. The sequence goes on from JBBRNW010000001.1 coordinate 208,853, forward strand.
TCTTGTCCGGATAATGTCCGGATAATGCGGTGATGTTTCTGATGCGTTCATGGTATTTTGTGAGCATTCGTCTCAATAAATTCAACTATTTAGCCAATAAGCACTTAGCTCCGAAGGCAGAGGTCACAGGTTCGAATCCTGTCGGGTGCGCCAATGATTTTTGTCAGTTGCAAATTTTTTAAATTCTTCCTCTGCGTTTTGTGCGGTGACGAGGACAAGCTCATAGGGTTTTAAAAGTAATCGTTTTGCAGTGAGCTTTGTTTCTGGTAAGGCCGTGTTAAAAGCCAGATGATTGAATGTGGATGCGTTTATGCGCTGCATCCGGAGCTTTCCAGACAAGCCTGATATTTTTACAGCGCGTGTTTCACGCGAAAGATTTGCGATCCAAAGGGCTGTTCCGGATTCGAATTCCCAGGCCAATGTGGCGATTTTTGATGGCTGCGAGCAATTGGTGTCACGTTGATGGTTGCCAGCAACGCGCGCCATCCATCCTGCCACGCTTAATGCAGGCGGAGACAAATTTCTGATTGCCACATTTTTGATTCCAGATTTTGCGCAAGCGGCAATCAGGCCAAACGACCAAACCGCAAAATAAAGACCATTCTCACGCGGATCTTTTTCAGCAAGACAGGTCCTGATGTTATCAGAGTTGGGCGTGAGGCCTTTACCATAGGGATTGCTTCGTGTTGAAATTGAAGTTGGGCCTATGTGGTAAGGCAAGTTGCCAACCATGTGACGAACGGAGGCAAAGATCCACGGCAGTGACTCGAGTGTTTCCATGACCGAGAGATCGTCGGATGCGTGCACGGTTGGGCAAAGCGAATGTGTTACAAAATCAAACAAATTAGACGGCAGAGGATTGCGATTGAGTTCGGTGAAATTGGTGAGCGCCCCTCCTCCAATCGGGACCCCTGGAAAGGCCAACCGTGCGGCTGTCGCCATCTCTGCGTAAGTTGGTCCGGAAGGCCTTGGTTGTTCAGGTTGATAAGAGACGAGGTCATGCGCCTGTGTCATAACAATGGCGTTTGGTTTAAGCCCACATTCTGCAATGGCCTGTGCGAGTGATCCAACCTCTTCGGCTGCAGATTTCTTGCCGGGCAATATGATTTCTAACTTCAAGTTGGAATCTGAACCGTCCAGAACGGATGCAATGGACTTCAAGTGTTCCATTGGATTTTTTTGCCTGCCATCCAATTGTGCAATAAAGGACGATATGCCACTTTGGCGCAACTCATGAAGATGATGCTTTTTTGCCGTGTCTATGGGTGTGCTGATTTCCGGCATGAGGCCAGAAATCTGACCCACGTTGATTGTAATTGTTTCTGATGGCCGGGCCCTGCTCGGAGCGGGCAGCTGACCCGCAAATGTCAGTGCGACGGATTGTTCAAACGGCACGCCTTTTTCTAAAGTGTAAGGCCATATCTCTTTCAAAGAATGTACATATGTTTTGAAGGACGCATCCATCCAGTTGCGGTGGTCTTCCATTTCAAAAGTGTCACCTGTCAAAGTCAGTGTGGCCGTAACCCCAGGGCTAATTTTAGTGCTCAATGCTCGTATGTTAAAAATTGGCTGGCCCGGACTGATGTAATCCGGAAAATGTGTCTCGGATCTGCTGCCATCAGTGTGCGTGACCGTAAGTGCTTGTCCGACTGTTCCTTCGAGCGGATGGAGCACAACAAACCCCGTGCGATTTGTGATGAAGTCTGTCTGCGGGATACCCCGTGCGTGAATGTGGAGCCCATCACTTTTGCTGGCCTTGATAACTACTCGGTAATCCAGCTCCTGAAATTGATCAACGCATTTTGCATCGTAGCTGATGAGGAAAGATTGCTCGTCCTGTTTTATTTCAAGATCGGTGATCTTTGGCTCATACGTGCCCCAATCTGCATTGCGGCAGAGATAGGATATTCCGCGCACCACCTCGGTTCCGTTGTAACAAATTGTGCGCAAACCGCCTTCGTCGAGAAGTGCTGCCAAAGGGCCTGCGGTCAGCAGGCGCGTTTTGTTGGTTGGTTGGGTGCTGCCAAAAATCTTTTCAGTTTTAGTCAAAGTGGGCCTGGACATTTACATCATCTCGAGATCGCCAAAAGCATTGGCGCAGCAGTTCCACGATTCTTTGATTGCTTGGGAGACGGAGGAAATTTTTGAAAGATGTGGTTCACGAACAGGTTCTTGATGGAATTTGCGAGACAGCCGCAATGGCAGTTCGAGTGTCAAAGAAATGTCCGGGCGTAGTTTCAACTTGGATAGCAGCTTTTGATAATCAATTTCGCCCGCACCGATTGCCACATAGCGCCAGCTGTCATTCGTGCGCACCACGTCTTTTAAATGCATGTGATTTGAAAGCGGAAGGGCAAAGTCGATGTCCGTTTCAGGTCGGGTCCCACCTTCGGTGCATGTTAGTGCATTGCTTGTATCGTAATTCATGCGCAAAAAAGGTGAATTGAATGATCGCACAAGTTCTGCGCCACGTTCGGCATCCATCATGATGTTGGTCGTGCCGTGGCCCGGGTTTTCGAGCGCTATGATCACGCCAAGCTTTTCTGCCAAGCGCAAATTGGCTACTAGCGTTTTCTCCAGGGGCATACGGCGGTTATGCGTGGTCGAATTGGTGATGGTGTAGCGCGCACCAATTTCTGCCGTAAAGCGAATACGCCTTGCCAACATCGCTTCGGCATGGAGTTCACCCGTATCCATATGTGCTGAGATAGCCAACGATGACAGGCCATGCTGCTTTAAGCTTGTCTTCATCGCTGACACTGCTGCCGCCTCAAAGTCATCTTCTGTGAAGACCATGTAACCCTTGATGTAGGCTGGTTCGACCAGCTTTATGCCAAGCCGTTCCAATTCCGCGAAAGACGTTTCAAATGAATATCCATCGAAGGCGACAGTGGAAACGCTGATGTGGCGCTGGTTCACCGACATTGTCTAACTCCCTGCAGTTTTGTTGCAAAGTCATTTTAAGGGACTTGACATGCAGTTGGTATACTAGGTAGCTTGGTTATTAAGCATAATGCAAGAGACAAAAACAGTCTCGCAAGGGGAGGAATTCAATGAAGCGTTCCATCGCGGTTCTTGGGGCCGGTGGCAAAATGGGCTTTCGCGTTACCAAAAAGCTTTTTGATGCAGGCTATGATCTGCGGGCTATCGATACGGGCGAAGTTGGGAAGGCCAGGCTCGGCGAAGCCAACATTAAAGCCGTTGGCATTGATGAGGGTTTGAAAGGCGCACATGTTGTTATCATGGCGTTGCCAGATAATATCATTGGCAAAGTTGCAGCAGATATTGAGGGAAAGCTTGCTGCAGGCACTATGCTGCTGATCCTTGACGCTGCTGCCCCCTATGCAGACGTGCTGCCAAAAAACCGCCCAGATCTTACCTATTTTGTCGGCCATCCCTGCCATCCCCCACTTTACAACGACGAAACCGAATGGCCCGCTCGCCGCGACTACCATGGCGGTATCGCCAAGCAGTCGATTGTCTGCGCGCTGATGCAGGGTCCGGAAGATCACTACGCAATCGGAGCTGAAATCTGCCAGGCCATGTGGTCACCCACCGACGAGACGCACCGTGTTACGGTGGAACAGCTGGCCATTCTCGAACCTGGCCTTTCTGAGATGTTGGCCATGTGCATGGTCGACGTGCTGACAGAAGCTGTCGATGAGTGCGAAACAAAATATGGTATTTCGCGCAAGGCTGCCCAAGATTTCCTAATCGGCCATCTCAATGTGGAAATTGCCATGTGGTTTGGCTATTCGCCGAAAGTGCCGTCTGACGCGGCTTTGCGTCTTTTAAAATTTGGCAAATCTAAAATCATGCAGGAAAATTGGCGTGAAGCCCTGTCACCAAAGGTGATCCGCCAAGCTTCCGATTTGATAGTGCATGGTAAAATTTAAACCGTGAAAAATCCAGGCAGACAGAAAGAATCCAACCCGTGACAAATCATGGTGCCCTGATTGGTTGTGGGTTCTTTGCCAAGAACCACATGCAGGCTTGGAATGATGTTCAAGGCGCGAAGATTGCGGCCGTTTGCGATCTTGATGCCGCCAAGGCCTATGCCTTCGCAGACCAGTTTGGCGTTAAAGCATACACCGATGCGAGGTCTATGCTGAGCATTGTTGCGCCGGAGTTTGTTGATATCGTCACAACAGTCTCCTCACATCGTTCACTTGTAACTCTGGCAGCGCAATACGCCAAAACAGTCATATGTCAGAAACCGTTTGCAGCAACTTATGCCGATGGGCTGGCCATGGTTGAAGCCTGTGCTGCACGTAACGTGAAGCTGCTGGTGCATGAAAATTTCCGCTGGCAAAAACCTTACCGACGTCTGCGCGAACTTGTCGCCCAAGGGGTGATCGGAGCACCACAATTCCTGCGCCTGACGTTCCGCCACGGCTTCGACATTTATGCCAATCAACCCTATTTAGCAGAAGTTGAAGATCTGGCGTTGATCGATATTGGGTTACACCTTTTTGACGTCGCACGCTTCCTGTGTGGCGATGTCACCCGCGTGTGCTGCCAAACGCAGCGTCTTAATCCTCGTATCAAAGGGCAAGATGCTTTCCAGGCTCTGCTCTGTTTTGAATCGGGAGCCACAGCGACCGTTGATTGTTCGTTTTTTAGTCATATAAAGCCCGATCCATTCCCGCAAACCTTGGCTTGGTTGGAGGGTGACAAGGGCACCATTGAAGTGCGCTCTGGCTATAGATTGCGCCTTCACGCGGCAAGTGGCGTCAGTGAAGAAATGTGTGAACCAGAAGTTCCGCTCTGGGGCGATAAGCCGTGGCACCTTGTGCAGGAATCGGTATTCGCATTTCAGCAACATGCCGTTGAGGTGATGGCAGGACAGGTCAAGGCCCAACCATCGGGTAGTGATAATCTTGAAACACTCGCGCTTACCCTCGCGGCCATTGCGTCATCCAAGACAGGAACCACACAGAACATGTCAGCTATGAAGGTTGCCGCAGCATGAGCGGAATTTTCCTTCGCACCGAAATCCTGGTTGCACACCCATGCAATCTTGATGGGCAGTTGGACAACACCAGCCAGCTGCTTTTCTTTAAAAAAATCCAACGGAGGAACCAAAATGAGATTTGTAAAGACACTTACCGCAGCCGCTTTCATAGCTACTGCAAGTTTGCTCAGTACGACCAGTGCCCATGCCGCCAAGATTTGCTTTGCCTTTCAGGATCTGGAAACAGAATTCTGGGTGGCTGGCCACAAAGCGATCACGGAGACATTAAAAGCAGCGGGCCATGAGGTATTGGAACGCAATGCCAAGGAAGACGCCAACAAACAGCTTGAACAGGTCAAGGACTGTATTGCCCAAAGCGTTGACGGCATTATTATGATCCCGCTGGATGGAGCGAGCGCTTCATCAATCGTGAAGGAAGCGCAAAGTGCTGATGTGCCAATTGCTCTCTTCAACCGTCCTGCTTCAGACCTCTCCAAGGGCCTTATTGTTGTTGCTGACAACAAGATGATTGCTGAGACGACTGTTGACTATCTTGTCGCTGAAGCTTTGAAGAAGGCACCAGCGGATGCCAAGGTCAATGCTATTGTCATGGTCGGTGATCTTGGTGATTCAAACGCGGTGGGTCGCAAGGATGGTTTTTATGCTGCCATCAACAAGCACAAAGACCGCTTTAATGTAACTGAAGTTGCAACGAAGTGGGATGCAGCAACTGGCCTTGCCAACCTTGAAGCAGCAGTGACTGCAAATTCTAAGGTTGACATGCTGTTCACGTCGTCTGACTTTCTCTTCCCAACGATCCGCTCGGTTTTTGAACCGCGTGGCTTGTGGAAGAAAATTGGCGAACCAGGCCACGTGATCATGGGCGGCCTAGACGGTGACAAATCGGCTTGCGGCCTCATCAAAGAAGGCCTTGTCGATGCCACCGGGGTGCAGGACCTGTTCTTCGAAGCAGATTCAGCAATGAAAGCAATCCTCGAAGCGGTGGAAAAAAAGGAAACCCAGCCCAACCGCGTGATCGCTGATCCAGGATTTGCCTTAACGCAGGCAAATTTGGCAACAGACGAGATGAAGATGTGGGGTTGCAAGCTTCTCGCAGGCAAATAATAAACTGCCGGTGTTGCCGGCCCCTCCCTGGTCGGCAACACTTTTTTTAACTGGAAAGCATTAAGCCCGTGGCGACAGCGCAACCGAAGAAAACACTCACAGGCCGCATTACCGAGATTCTGTTGTCCGATTATTTTGTACTTTATCTCTCGGTGGCTTATGTTGCGGTCCTGGCCCCTTTTATTCCGACCCTCCTTGCGCCGGAAAATTTCGTCAACATTCTTTCCAACACATGGCCCCTGTTAATTGTCGCCATTGGGCAGACATTTGTGTTGGCGATAGCAGGCATTGATCTCAGCCAGGGGGCTGTGATCGGCCTTACATCTGTTGTCGGCGCAATGTTGATTGCGGTGGGTGGCAATCCCGTCGTTCTCGGTGGTGCCCCCCTGTGGGGAATTTTTCTGACTGAACAGGGAGGGCTTTTAAACGGACTTACTCTGGCGGTACCCTTAGGAATTCTGATGATGGTCCTGACCGCAGCCTTAATTGGAGCCTTGAACGGTTACGCTGTTGCCGTCATTGGCATGCCAGCTTTCATGACAACCTTGGTCACGATGCTGATTATTGGAGCGCTCGCGATTTATTTGCCATTGTCTTATAATATTGAACAATTGCCAGAAAGCTTCATCAAGCTTGGAAAGGGTGATCTCATTTCGCTTTATTTTGGGGCAAAAGGCGAGAGCCAGATTCCCCGCAAGATCATCTATTCTTTCATTACATATCCGATGGTGCTTTCGCTGAGTGTCGCTTTTTTTGCGCATGTCTTGTTGAACCGCACAGTGTTTGGCAGACAGGTGCTGGCAATTGGTGCAAATCGAAAAGCAGCCGAAATTTCAGGCATCCCTGTGCGCCGCATTATCATCTTGGTGTTCATGATCTCGGCTGTCTGCGCAGCACTTGCATCCGTGCTCTATTCTGCTCGACTAGGCTCCGGCCGGCCCACCTTGGGGGCTGGAACTTTCCTGCTTGATATCATTGGTGCTGCAGTCATCGGTGGCACAAGTCTTTTTGGTGGAAAAGCCAAAATAAAATGGACTTTTTTTGGCGTGATTTTTTTCGTGTTGCTTTCAAATTCTTTGAACTACATGAACCTGACTGCCTTTCAAGTTGATATGGTGAAGGGCGTCGTCATTGCAGGTGCAGCATTTCTTGATGTCTGGCGGACCAGACTTTTACGAGAGCTCACATGACCGCTATCCTCGAATTCAAGCAGCTTTCGAAAGCCTGGTTTGGCGTACCTGCTGTCTCAGACTTCACCCTGTCGATAGCGGCAGGCGCGCTGCTTGGTTTTATCGGCCAGAATGGTGCCGGAAAGTCCACGCTCATGAACATGGTTGGTGGTATTGTCATGCCAACATCAGGGGATATGATCTGGCGCGGTCAGTCCTTTAAACCTGCCAACCCTGCAGAAGCACGCAAAGCTGGAATTGGCTTTATCCATCAGGAACTCAATCTCTTTAGCAATTTATCAATTGCTGAAAATCTTTACATTGATGGCTTTCCGCGCAAGCGCGGAATGATTGATTGGTCAGGGATGAACCAACGAACGGCGTCTTTGCTGAAAAGATTGGCACTTGATGTTGATCCCTCACTGCAAGTGGGCAGGCTTTCGCCAGGTGAACGCCAACTCGTTGAAATTGCCAAGGCGCTACACAACGAAGCAAATCTGATTATTTTTGACGAGCCAACGACATCGCTCACGCCGCGTGAAGTCTCGCGCCTTTTTGAAACGATTGAATCACTTCGCAAAGGCGCTACAACGATCATCTATATTTCGCATATTCTAGGCGATGTAAGAAAGCTGTCAGATCAAGTGGTGGTGATGCGTGACGGACGGTTGGTAGACTCCGGAATGACAGCTGATTTTTCAATCAAGCGCATGATTGGTTCCATGATTGGAAGGGAGCTTGCGGGCATGTACCCGCCACGCAGCATGCCACCTGGCACCGAAACCATGTTGGAGATTGAGAACCTGTCCCAGCCAGGTGTTATAGAAGCCATATCGCTACGCGCCCACAAAGGCGAAGTTGTAGGATTGTTTGGTTTGTTAGGCGCCGGGCGCAGCGAGCTTGCGCGGATCATTTTCGGAATTGATCCGCACAGCGCTGGCACCATCACTTTCAACGGCAAGATTTTAAAAGGTGGCCCACGCGAGCGCATTGCTCAGGGTATGGCTTTTGTGACTGAAAACCGCCGTGAGGAAGGCTTGATGCTTGACCAGTCAATTGAAGAGAATCTCGCGCTTGCTTCAATTGAGAAATTTGGTGCTGCTGTGACAGGCATGGTGGATGAAGGCCGCTTGTCACAGCGCGCCCAGCAATTGTCGCACGAGTTGCAGTTAAAAGCTGCAAACATTCATCTGCAGTCAGCCAAATCACTCTCAGGTGGCAATCAGCAAAAAGTGGTTATCGGCAAATGGAAAATGAACGAGCCGCAATTGTTTATTCTTGATGAGCCAACGCGTGGTGTCGATGTGGGTGCCAAGTATGAAATCTATTCGCTGATTGACCGCATGGCAGCAAGTGGTGGCACGGTGCTGTTGATTTCGTCCGAGCTTGAAGAAGTCATGGGCATGGCTGACAGAATTGTGGTCATGAACCGTGGCGAAGTGGTGGGCGAAGTCAGCCGCAAGGATTTTGATGAAGCCAAGATTTTAGCCATGGCGTTTCGAGAGGTTTAACACATGAACTTATCAAAAGACTCAATCTCGAATTTCATATTAAAAAATGCCACCTATCTGATATTTGCGGCGGTGCTGCTTTATTTTGGGTTGCAGTCCGCACACTTCCTGTCAGTGGAAAGTCTCGGCAATATTGTCAAGCAAGGAGCGTTCGTTGGCATTGCCGCTATTGGAATGACCTTCGTCTTGCTGATCGCAGGTATTGATCTTTCCGTGGGTTCTGTAATTTATCTAGCTCCCCTTGTAGCAGGGCTGGTGATGCAGAATACTGGCATTCCGCCCGTTCTGGGTCTTTTTGTAGCGTTGGCAATGGGTTTACTCTTGGGGGCCCTAAATGCGTTGCTGATTGTCAAGTTGCGCATTATTCCTTTTATCGTAACGCTTGCCACACTGTTTTTCTTTCGTGGCTTTGGGGTTTGGCTGACGGATTCTGTGCCGTTTGATTTTGAACCATCTTTCCTTGCTTTTGGTTCGGCGAGTGTTCTTGCTATCCCGTTGCCAATCTGGGCGCTTGCCTTCGTTACCGCTGTGGCACATTTTATACTTGCCTACACAGGTTTTGGCAGACAGATCTATGCTGTCGGTAACAACCCTGAAGGTGCTCGCAAGGCAGGCCTCAGTGTCGAATGGATCCAAGCAAGGTGCTATATTATCTGCTCAGGGTGTGCGGCAGTTGCTGGATACATTTGGATTGCACAGATCGGTCGTCTTGATGCCGGTTTTGGCCAAGGCAAGGAATTTGACGTGATTGCAGCAGCCGTATTGGGTGGTGTCAGTCTGTTTGGCGGATCCGGTGCTGCAATTGGTGCCGTGATTGGTGCTTTGCTTATTCAAACTGTTACGACTGGTCTTTCCTTTACCGGTGTCAATCTCTATGCTCAGCCCATTGTGCAAGGTATCATCATATTTTTTGCTGTCTTTGTTGATGGCGTCCGCGGAAAGCGCGTTGCTGCGCTTTTGAAACGCACCATCAGGCCCCTGAATTCAACATCATGACTGCTTTTTCTGCCGAACCCATCCAGCGCCGCCGCCTTTATGAAGACGTTATGGTTCGCATCATGGCGGCGATCAAGGAAGGATCAATGCGGGCGGGTGATGCTTTGCCATCTGAGCGAGAATTGATGGCGTTTTATGATGTGGGCAGACCTGCTATCCGCGAGGCCCTGCAAAACATGGCGCGCATAGGTCTTGTCGAGTTGAACCCGGGTGAGCGGGCAAAGGTGGCGGCACCTAGTTTTACCAATCTCATGCAGACAGTAGATTTGACGACTAGCGGAATCTTAAGAAATTCAGACAAGAGTCTCAAAGATTTCAAAGAAGCAAGGTTGCTGTTTGAAGTCCAAACGGTAAGGCTAGCCACCGAGCGCGCAGACGAAGCTGACATTGAACGGCTGGAACAACGGCACTTGGCTCATGTTGCGTCCCTCTCCAATCTCAGTCAATTCGCGCGCTGTGACATGGCTTTCCACCGCGAAATCGCACAGATTACGGGAAATTCGATTTTCCCGGCCTTGAGTGAATCTCTCATCACTTGGCTCTCGGAATTCTATCAACATCTAGTGCGCGTGCAGGGCGCTGAAGCTATTACGTTGGCCGAACACGCCGAAATTCTCGCAGGCGTCAAATCTGGAAATGCTGATCGTGCCGAGCAGGCGATCCGGACACATCTCACACGGGCAAACAAATTATACAGCCATCTGAAATCTGGGGACGAGGGCAACCGCCCAGAAGCTTAATGCAAATACTGAAGACCATAAAAGAACATTTTTTACTTTCATTTTTGATGTCGATATTTTGTGTGATGCCATTGCGAATTATGTGTTCCATGCAACATTGTTGATGACGTTGCGGAACAGAAACCAGACAGAAGCGTTACGTGAGCGGCAATTGAAAAAAGACAGAAAATGTTCCGCAATAAAGTATGCATCATCGGGTCGGGCGCTACTTGCATTTACATATTGAAACACCTGACGGTTTCAGCCCAGCCTCTCGATATCACAGTTTTTGAATCGCATTCCGAGTCTGGCAAGGGGATGCCCTATCGTTCTGACATGAATGCCGAATATATGCTTTGCAATGCTTTCAGCAGAGAAATTCCTGAAGTTACACGTACATTAATAGAATGGCTTGAGGAACTTCCCAAACGCGAGCTTGGAGAATGGGAACTTTCAACACATGAGCTAAGTGCACGTGCGTTTTACCCCCGTTTATTGATCGGCGAATTTCTCGCAGACGAATGTGTTGGCATATGCAATCTGTTACGCGAAATGGGCCATATCGTTTCGATCAAGGCTCATAAAAAAGTTACAGATATTGCTGTCAATGATCAAGATTTGATTCTGGTGACACTTGAGGACGATCTTAAGACCCATATGTTTGATCATGTCGTGATTGCGACTGGTCATTCCTGGCCGTCCACACCAAAGATCGGAAAAGCCAATTTACTGTCGCCATGGCCCTATACAAGGGTCACGCAACTGCCACCCGGCAATATAGGAATTTTGGGATCTTCCTTGTCTGCAATCGATATTGTCATCGCGTTGGGTTCTAGCCATGGAAAATTTGACGAACATGATGGGACAATAACCTGGCAACCACACCAGACGTCTCAAAATTTGAAAGTGACAATGATTTCAAAAATGGGGATTATGCCCGAAGGAGACTTCTATTACCGCTATCCTTATGAGCATTTACACGTTCTCACACAGAAAGCTGTTGATGCGGAGGTGACCAGCGGACCCGATGGTCTTCTTCAACGGCTCTTTAGTTTGCTGTGTAAAGAACTTGACGATGCAGATTCAAATTACCTTGATAGTCTGGGACCAACTTCAAGAACCATCGACGGTTTTTATGAGGCGTATTTCAAAAGGCGACAAGAGCTTGGCGCAAAAAATGCTCTCAAAGTAGATTTTGCCAAAGACCGCCTCTCCATCAAACAGAAACAGACAATTCCATCACGCTACGTTTTATTACGTGCCCATGAGAATTTTGATCGGGCGCTAAGGGCGCTTGATGAAGAAGACTGGTCACATTTTTCCAAAACCCTGTTGCCAGTTTTTGCGGACAGTTATGCAGCTGTGCCACATCTATCGCTGGCACGTGTAATTGCGATGTTTGACGCAGGTGTTCTTCATCTTAAAGCCAGCGGTGATGACGCAGTTTTTACGTCTACCGAAAATGGACATGTTACAGTAGACATTCAAACTGAACTTCATGATTTTGACGTGATGATTGATGCACGTGGTCAAGCTTCGGCGCCCCTTGATGACTTACCTTTTCGATCTCTGGTCAAAAACTTAGCAGACGGGAAAGCCTCTTTGCAATCTCCGTTTCGGCTTAATCTAAAATCTGGGCTGAAAGCCTCGATCTACTGTCTGGCATTGCCTCAGGTCCTGGAAAGATACCCATTCAGCCAGGGATTGGCCAATTCCGCCGACAACGGAAAAATTGTTGCCGAACATATCATAAATACAAATTGAACCCTTCTATTCCAGCGAATAGAGACTGGGATAGCAATCACAATTGATCTCAGGACAAAATTTTGAAAATTTGTTGCATCTTGAATGAAAAATCAGGCGGGTCCGGCACGGTTGATGTGAAGATGATTGCCGCATTATTTGAAAAACAAGGGGTCGAACTCAACATTATCAAGCTTGAAGCGGAAACTTCAATCCGTGATGTGGTCAGTCGCGCTATTTCACAAATGTGCAATGTTATTGTGGCAGGTGGGGGCGATGGAACGATTAATGCTGTCGTCACCGCAATCATCGGTCATCCCTCCCTTCGTCTTGGCATTTTACCCTTGGGTACACTTAATCATTTTTCGCGTGATCTCGGTATTCCACCCGATATTTCACAAGCCGTTGATGTAATTTGTGCCGGGGCTAGCAAGGCAATTGATATGGGCTCAGTCAATGATAGATTTTTTTTGAACAATTCTAGCGTTGGTCTTTATCCGGCAATCGTTAAAATGCGTGAAACACTTCAAGGTTCAGGTTATGGCAAATGGTGGGCAGCGCTAATAGCCTCAATCAGAATTTTAGGTCGGTTCAGGAGATTTGATCTGGACGTTCAACCTACCAAAGGTCCTTCAATTGCGTGTAAAACGGCTTTGCTATTTGTTGGCAATAATAAATATGAAACCCGTGTCGGTTCGGTGGGAACGCGCCTTTCCATTGACCGAGGGAAATTGTGGGTTACGATGCCAGCCTCTCGCAGCCGTACAGGCTTTTTCCTGAATTTGGTTGCCCTCATGCTCCGCCGCGAAAAACCAGATGACATGACATTTGAAGCCACGGCTCTAAACGTAAAAAGCAGGCAGAAATTATTGACTGTGGCAACCGATGGCGAAATTTTCACTCTAAAGCCACCCTTGAATTACAAGATTCTGCCAAAGGCATTAACTGTGATCGTGCCGCAGTCCAAGTATGAAACGCCTTGAGCATGGTTCACAATTCGCGCCCAGCCATAATTCTCATGCTGGGGTTTGTATTCTTGATACTTCTGATACTCGTATCAAATGGGAAAACAGATTTATTCGATGCAGCAATTCGGAGCTTAGTCATAAAATCAAACACGCTAATCGCTGTAACAGTCTGGAAAAATATTTCGCTGATGGGATCGGTCATTGTCATGAGTGTTCTCACCGTTTTGACGGTAACACTCGCAGCACTGCGGGCTGATTGGTATGCTGTAAAATTAATGTCATTTTCAATGGCTGGTGCTGTTTTGCTTGAAACTACTTTAAAATGGCTTGTGCACCGCCCCAGGGCAGAGGAAACATACGCCAATACCATGCCCTCATCTTTCAGCTTTCCCAGCGGACATGCGCTTTACAGTTTTACTTTTTATGTCACTTTGATTTTACTTTTGAGCCGCCAGAAATCAAGCTTTGCGGTGACGGCCTTATGGAGTTTGGCGGCAATAGTAGTCGTGTCCATAGGCGCTTCACGTATATTTTTGGGCGTGCATTATGTTTCCGATGTTTTAGGTGGTTATCTGATTGCCGCGACGTGGGTGATGTTTTGTCTTACGCGTGTTGATCCTGCGGACTGATGATTGTGGCCAACGACTTTGGCCTGTTGTATGGTTTACACAATACCTTGCTATACTGATTATAAATAAATTATAGGTTTCATCCTTCGCATGACGCAGCTCTCTGACATCCCTGTCATTCACTCCAGCGCCAAAATTGTTGAAGCCAAACTGGGGCGGTTTGTTGAATTGGGAGAGGGGACGCGCATCACAGAAACAATTTTTGGTGACTACAGCTACACCGACCGCTTTGTGGATATCGCGTATTCGACAATCGGCAAATTCTCAAACATTGCGGCATTCACACGGATCAATCCTGGTGAGCACCCCTATCACCGTGCATCGCTCCATCATTTCATGTACCGGTCAAGCTATTATTGGCCAACTGAAAGAGATGAAAGTGAGATTTTTGATTGGCGCCGGTCGACCCGGGTGTATGTTGGACATGATACCTGGATTGGGCACGGTGCAATTATTATGAAGGGCATCACAATTGGAGACGGCGCAGTGATCGGAGCCAAATCTGTGGTGACCAAAGATGTGCCCCCTTATGCAATTGTTGCTGGCAATACAGCCCATTTTATCAAATGGCGTCACGATCAAAAAATTGCCGAAAGACTGCAGGCATTGGCGTGGTGGGATTGGAGCCACGCCGAAATTCATCAGGCATTGCCAGATTTTCGTGCCATGAGCGCAGAAGAATTTGTTGAGAAATACGAACGTCCAACCCCGACTGCCGATGTCATGAAGCTGTAATACTGGTTTGGTGTCTCGAGGAATGGAGAAGTGTGATACCGCTGAACGACAAGACTGGATGCGAATCCTTTCACTATCATCATGGGATGATTTGGAACGTGTCAGCGCAGGAATTTCTAAAACCGTGCACAGTTTTCTTCGCCCGCCTGAAACCGGTTTAATCATGTTACGGGGGCGGATGGGCGGATCTGGAGCGCTTTTCAATGTGGGCGAGGCAACGGTGACCCGGTGTAGCGTCAAGTTAACTGGAGGATACGAGGGTCATTCCTACTTGCTTGGTCGAAACCTGGAACATGCGCGCGTCGCTGCAATATGTGATGGCCTTTTGCAGCAATTAACGCATCATGATCACGTGCTGAAAACAGTGGTGGAACCGTTGCGCGAGAAAATTGCGGCAAGGCGCTTGCTCGCCGGTCAAAAAGCGGCAGCCACAAAAGTGGAATTTTTCACACTGGTGCGCGGCGATGGCTGAGATTGCTTATTCTGCCGCAGCAGTTCAATCCTCACGGCTTTTCAGAGTGCTTCTTGATGCCATGGCAAAGCCTGGCCACGTGTTCGAATTTGCATCTAAAATCCACGCCATTGAGCCTGCGTTTGCAACGACGCTGGCAATTGCCCAGACCCTGTTTGATTTTCAAACACCCCTTTGGCTGGCACCGGAATTCAACACTGATGCCATCAAGCCGCACCTTAAATTCCACACAGGTGCACCGATTGTGGAGGGGCTTTCTGGTGCGTCATTTGCAATTCTGTCAGCTAAAACTCAACTGCCGCTACTTCGGCAATTTGAGCAAGGAACGCATGAATACCCCGACCGCTCGACAACGGTGATCATTCAGGTTGATAATTTCGATAAGGATGCCGTTATGCTGTCGGGCCCGGGTTTGAAACAGCCCGTTGGTTTTGGCGTTCAAGGTTTGTCTGAGCAATTCTGGCTCGACATGATGGTCAATCATCACTCCTATCCCTTGGGGGTGGACGTTATTTTTGCAAGCAGCCATGCGATTGCCTGCTGTCCACGCTCCACCTGCATCACATTAAAGGAGAGTGCATAATGTATGTTGCGGTCAAAGGGGGTGAAAAGGCAATCGACGCCGCCCATGCCTTATTGGCGGAGCAACGCCGCGGCAAACTTTCGGTTCCCGCAATCACGCTTGATCAAATTACCGAGCAATTTTCAATCGCAGTAGACCGCATCATGAATGAGGGTTCACTTTATGATCGTGAACTTGCAGCGCTCGCCATGAAGCAAGCGCGCGGTGACATGATCGAGGCCATATTTCTGCTGCGGGCCGCACGCACCACCCTGTCGCGCTTTGGCTACAGCCAGGCACTTGACACCAATTCCATGGCCCCTGTGCGCCGGATTTCAGCAGCTTTCAAGGATTTGCCTGGCGGACAAATTCTAGGCCCCACGTTTGACTATACGCACCGGATACTGGATTTTGAGCTCGCAGAAGACCCTCCTGTGGCCGTTGCCGCCGCTGGCACCGAACACTTTGGAGGTGGCCCCACCGTGCGGGTATTGGACCTTTTGGGGCAGGAAGGTTTGATTGAACCCGCCTTGCTATCTGAAAATGAACCTGGAGATTTAACACAAGAGCCTCTTGATTTTCCGGCCGGGCGAGACTTGCGCTTGCAAAATTTGGCACGGGGCGATGAAGGATTTTTGCTGGCATTGGCCTACTCGACGCAACGCGGTTATGGCCGAAACCATCCCTTTGCTGGTGAAATTCGGTTGGGCAAGGTTGAAGTGTCCTTTACGCCGGAAGAACTGGGTTTTGAAGTTGTGATTGGTGAAATTGATCTGACGGAATGTGAAATGATCAACCAGTTTACAGGCTCCGCCGGCATACTTCCCCAATTTACCCGGGGCTATGGCTTGGTATTTGGGCAATCAGAACGCAAAGCCATGTCTATGGCGTTGGTTGACCGGGCCCTTCGAGCCGGTGAACTTGGCGAAGAGCGTGTGGCTCCGGCACAGGATGAGGAATTTGTTCTTTCCCATTCTGACAATGTGCAGGCGACAGGTTTTGTTGAGCATTTGAAGTTGCCCCATTATGTTGATTTTCAATCTGAATTGATGTTGCTGCGAAAATTGAGGGAGCCTGAATGACAGCCCCCGTTTATAATTTTGCCTATTTGAACGAGCAAACCAAACGCATGATACGCCGTGCGCTTTTGAAGGCAGTGGCGGTGCCTGGTTATCAGGTGCCCTTTGCAAGCCGGGAAATGCCGATGCCCTATGGGTGGGGTACCGGTGGCGTGCAAGTGACGGCTGCCCTTTTGATGCCGGAGGATACTTTGAAAGTCATTGACCAGGGATCTGATGACACGACCAATGCGGTGAGCATCAGGAAATTTTTTGTCAAAACCGCTGGCGTGAAAACAACTGAGACCACGGAAGATGCGAGCATTATCCAAACGCGCCACCGCATTCCGGAAACGCCATTGCATGAGGGACAAATTCTGGTGTTTCAGGTTCCTATTCCTGAACCCCTTCGATTTTTGGAACCCCGTGAAACCGAAACTCGGAAAATGCATGCGCTGGAAGAATATGGCATAATGCATGTCAAACTTTATGAAGATATATCGATATTTGGGCAGATTGCCACCTCTTACGATTATCCGGCACTGGTCAATGACAGGTATGTTTTTGACCCCACACCGATCCCTAAATTTGATAATCCGAAGCTCGATCAATCGGCAGCCTTGCAATTGTTTGGCGCTGGCCGTGAAAAACGCATTTATGCCATTCCTCCCTACACAGCTGTAAAAAGCCTGGATTTTGAGGATTATCCTTTTGAAATCCAGCGCTGGGACAAGCCCTGTTCTGTTTGCGGTTCAACCACCAGCTTCCTTGATGAAATTCTGACAGATGACAAAGGGGGGCGCATGTTCGTGTGTTCCGACAGTGATTATTGCGGAAAAAGGCCCGCCCTGTGACGCCGCTTTTATCAGTATCAGATGTGACAAAATATTACGGAAACCGGGTTGGCTGTGAAGGGGTTTCGCTCGATCTCCATGCAGGCGAGGTCTTGGCGATTGTTGGGGAATCGGGTTCTGGTAAAACTACGGTGTTGCGTTGTCTTTCCGGTCATTTGGCCACAACATCTGGGACTATCAAATATGCCATGCGCGACGGCCGGGTGATTGCGCTTGAAACAATGTCCGAGGCAGAGCGGCGCCTGTTGATGCGCACGGATTGGGGCTTTGTGCATCAGGATTCACGTGATGGATTGCGCATGGGGGTTTCGGCGGGAGCCAATGTGGGAGAACGTTTGATGGCCGTTGGCCAAAGGCATTATGGTCGCATTCGGCACGCAGCGGAAACCTGGTTGAACGACGTTGAAATTCCGGTAGACCGCATTGACGACAGCCCTTGGGATTATTCGGGGGGCATGCGTCAACGGCTGCAAATCGCCCGCAATCTTGTAACATCACCACGTCTGATTTTTATGGATGAACCCACAGGTGGTCTTGATGTTTCAGTTCAAGCGCGTCTGCTGGATATGATCCGCGGGCTGGTGCGCAAATTGGGTTTGTCGGTTGTGATTGTCACGCATGACCTTGCAGTAGCGCGGTTGTTATCGTCACGCATGATGGTGATGCAAGGTGGCCATGTGATCGAAACAGGTTTGACCGACCAGATTCTTGAAGACCCGCAAGCGCCCTACACGCAGCTTCTTGTATCGTCTGTGTTGCAGGTTTAATGCGGTGGATCCGATGTTGAAAATCAGACAGCTCAACAAGGAATTCTTCTTGCACCAGCAAGGCGGTGTGCGCATTTCGGTGTTACATAATTTAAATCTTGATGCAGATGCGGGAGAAGTTGTAGCCCTGACCGGACCCTCTGGAAAAGGCAAAAGCTCATTGTTGAAACTGGTTTACGGAACCTACCGCGCAACAGCTGGAGAAATTCTTGTGAAACAAGATGAAAACTGGATTGATATTGTGACTGCCATGCCGCAACAGATGTTTGCCCTACGGCGTCAGACGATTGGCTATGTCACACAGTTTTTACGGGTCATTCCCCGTGTTCCGGCAGAAGAGATTGTCGCGGAACCCCTTCTGGACCGCGGGGTTGATCATGGCGAAGCAATTGCTCGCGCGCGCGATTTACTTGATCGTTTAAACATTCCACAAAGATTGTGGCATTTGTCGCCGATGACTTTTTCAGGTGGTGAACAACAACGTGTCAATATTGCCCGGGGCTTTGCTGCACACTATCCGCTGCTTCTCATTGATGAGCCCACGGCCTCATTGGACGAAGGCAACCGCATGCGCGTATTAGAGCTTATCGCAGAGGCCCGGCACAAAGGCAGTGCAGTGCTGGGGGTTTTTCATGACGAGGACGAACGACGTAAAAGCTGCTCGCGTGAAATCAGTCTCCACTGACATGAAACCGTAACATCAAGGCGTAGGGTCACTATTATGCGGTTTGCAGTTTATTACACTCCCTCTCCAACAAGTGTGTTGCACGACTTAGGTTCAAAGTGGTTGGGCTATGATGCCTATAGCGGTCAGAACTTGGAGCAACCCGGTCATGGTGCGCTGAAAGGCATGACAGATCAGGCCAGCCGCTACGGCTTTCATGCCACACTCAAAGCCCCTTTCCATTTGAAGCCTGGCATGACACTTGAAGATTTGATGGCCTGCATGACGGCAACCGCACAAAAGGTTTCGGCTGTGGCTATTTCACGTTTGGTGTTAAAATCAATTGACGGATTTTTAGCTTTGGTTCCCGAAACACAAGGCGAAGATGTTGAAGAGCTGGCTGCAACTTGTGTGCGCGCACTTGATCACTTGAGAGCGCCGCCTGATGACATTGAACTGGGTCGGCGGAATTTAGCGGCCTTGAGTTCTCGTCAAAAAGACTATCTCATGGATTGGGGATATCCTTATGTATTTAACGAATTTCGTTTTCACATGACCCTCACGCAGAAGATTGCCGAACACGACATGCCGGAGCTTCTTGAACTCGCCCAAAACCACTTTCACCAGGTGGTCAATCAGCCCCTTTCCATTTCCGCACTTACCATTTTTAGAGAGTCAAATCCCGGGGCTTACTTTCGGGTCGCCCACTCATTTCCGCTCGCAGCAAACATCAGGGCAGCCTACGCATGACATCACATGTTCTCAGCAATTGTAAACTCGTTTTACATGATGAAATAGTTCAGGGACATTTGGTGATCAACAATGGTCTCATTCAGCAGATTGACCACGGCAACTTACAAACCGCTCATGAAGATCTGGATGGTGATTATCTTATTCCAGGTTTGGTTGAGCTTCACACTGACCATCTGGAGGGCCATTTCCATCCGCGCCCCGGGGTGAATTGGCCTGCTGTGTCTGCGGTAATTGCCCATGATGCGCAAATTGCTGCCTCTGGCATTACCACAGTGTTTGATGCCTTGCGTGCTGGTGCATTTGATCCGGATGATTATTCAGCACATGAGGCCGAAAATCTTGCCCGCGCCATTACGGCTGCCCAAAATGCCGGGCATTTGCGTGCCGATCATTTTGTTCATATTCGTTGTGAGCTGCCTTGTGCTGACACAGCAGAAGCTGCAGAGCGCATTTGTGCGGCATTGGCACCTGCGTTGATTTCCATCATGGATCACACGCCTGGGGCAAGGCAGTTCACATCGCTTGACAAATTCAGGCAATATTATCTTGGCAAAAAATTGATTTTGCCGGAAAAGATTGAAGCTTACATTGAAGAGCGTCTTGAAATGCAAGGCAAATATGCTCTGGCCAACAAAGCGTTTATTTTAAATCTGGCGCGCACACTTGGCGTGCGCTTGGCAAGCCATGATGATGCAACACTGGCCCACGTGGAAGAAGCCCTTGAGGATCAGGTTGTGATTGCCGAATTTCCAACGACCGCCGAATCGGCTCGTGCGGCTCATCAAGGCGGACTTGCCGTTTTAATGGGTGCACCAAACATCGTGCGCGGGGGCTCCCATTCGGGAAACATTTCTGCGGTTGATGTTGCTGCCAGTGGTCATCTTGATATTCTTTCTTCGGATTATGTTCCGGCCAGCCTTCTTAACGCGGTGTTTGCGTTGCCACAGCAGGTTCCGGCGCTCTCGTTGCCGCTGGCACTGCGTGCAGTAACATCCAATCCTGCCCGTGCAGCAGGTCTGGAAGATCGTGGCACATTGCGTGCAGGTTTGCGTGCCGATCTTGTGCAGGTCCACGTTGCAGATAATTTACCTGTCGTAAAGCGTGTGTGGACCAAGGGCCGCCGCGTTATGTGATGTTCAACTCTGCAGGCATTCTGGTTTTGGTCGTTGGCCCCAGCGGAGCAGGTAAAGATAGCGTGATGCGCGGTGCCGCACAAAATCTTGCCGGTAACCCGAGGTTTGTTTTTCCGCGGCGCGTGGTGACACGGCAAGCCGACATCGACACCGAAGACCATGACAGCATGTCAGACGTGGAATTTGTGTCAGCTGTGGGGCGAGGTGAGTTTGTGTTGTCTTGGCAGGCTCACGCAAACCATTATGGAATTCCAAAGGACGTCGCAGAGCAAATCGCAAGCGGGCGTGTGGTAGTCATAAATGTTTCGCGGCATGTTCTTCATGTTGCGGCGGAGCGTTTTTCTTCTATCGTCATTGCTGAAATAACGGCTGCACCAGACATCTGCTGTGCGCGAATAAAAGCCCGCGGCCGTGAGCAAGCACATAACGTTGCAAGCCGCACTCTTCGGCAGACACCGCCTTTCCCACTTGGCATTGAAATTATCCGTGTTGAAAACAACGGCGCACTTGAAGATGCAATTGCATGCTTTACTGACGCTCTCATAATGTTATGATTTCACACGGTTATGATTTGCGGTGCTCTGGTTGCCGGCCAGCAATGGCGGCCCGCAGTTTTGACGAACCATAATCGATAATAGCGACAGTGACCAAAATCATGATGATCATGTAAGATACGTGCTGCCATTCCACCGTGCGGATTTGTTCATAGAGATGCAGTCCAATTCCACCCGCGCCTACAATGCCGATGATGGTGGCTGACCGTGTGTTGGATTCAAAGAAGTAGAGTATTGTCCCCAAGATGACAGGCAAGACTTCTGGAATGAGTCCAAAGCGAAGCTCATGCAAACGACTTCCGCCAGTGGACCTGATAGCCTCAGCACCTTTGGCACTTGCACCTTCAATTGTCTCAGCGAAGAGCTTGCCGAAGGCGCCGATATCAGATGATGCTATTGCCAGAACGCCTGCAAAGGGGCCAAGCCCAACCACATTGATCCATATGAGGGCCCACACCAAAATATCGATACTGCGCAACACATCCATGGACCTTCGCAAACCAAACCGGAAAATCCAACTGGGGAGAACATTTGCTGCTGCTAGAATGCCTAAGGGAAATGCCAGTACTGCGCCCAGCACTGTGCCAAGAAGAGAAATGGCCAGCGTTTCGCCTAAGGCTCTAAAATAAAGCGACGTTTGCGAGCCTGCATCGGGCGGCATCATAAGCCATGCAAAAAGTCCAAGCTGATTTATTCCTGAAATCACTCTGGCGAAACTGAGACCAAGCCACCAGGCCGCAAAGGCAATCAAAGCCACCATTGCAACGGCCAATAGGCCTGTCATAATTTTCCCGCGCGGCGATGGGTTCATGATATTTGGGTAACGTTGCGCCAAGTCAGCAATATCAGGCTGGGTTACATTGAAGTTGGCAGGATTCATGCCATTGCCCCAGTGCCAACCATGGAGCGCAAGCGCGTGGTCAGCAGATCAATCACAAATACTGTTGCAATAATGATCACCAGAATGGCGCTGATATCAGAATAGTAAAAGCGCCGGATTGCCAGCAGAAACTCATCACCAATGCCCCCTGCACCGACAAAGCCCATCACAGTTGCGCCACGCACATTAATTTCAAATCGCAAAATTCCATAAGACAGAAAATTTGCAATTACCTGGGGCAGCACTGCAAAGCGAACGGCCTGCACCATGTTGGCACCCGATGCACGAAGGCCTTCGACGGGTTTCATATCGATATTCTCGACCACTTCAGAAAATTGCTTTCCAAGGGCGCCTGCGGTGTGGATCATGATGGCAAGAATGCCGGGGAGAGGGCCCACACCAAATGCCACAACAAAAATAAGGGCAAATACAATGTCTGGCACAGTGCGACAAAATTCCAGAAACCGGCGTGCCGTAAAACGTATCGCTTTGTGTGTGTTAATATTTGCCGCTGTGAAGAAACATAGCACGAAAGCCCCGAGGGCACCAATCACTGTTCCCATGTAGCTGATCAGCAAGGTTTCGAACATCAAACGCAACCATTTTCTGAGCCCCCAAAACCATTCGACCGGGTCCGTCCATACCCGAGCACCTGAATCTAATTTGCTGATCCGGTCAAAATAACTGGTGAAACCCGGAAATTTTTCGATGAATGTCCATGGCCGGATTTCGGCGGCCCACCATGCAAATGCAAGAGCGACAATGAAAATTGCTGTGTAGGCCAAACTGTTTCGCCTGCTTTTTACAAGCGAACGATTATAGGAAGACAAGAGTGGATTTAGCTGGCTTTCTGGCAGGGCGGTTATCCCGCTGCGTGTTGATTTGATCATCTTAAGTCTCGGTCAACACACAAAAAAGTAGCGCGCTGCAGTGTGGTGCAGCGCGCCTTTCATCACTTATGAACTTTTCTTTTTGAGTTGGTCCACGAATTTGATCAGATCAACAGTCTTGTCGTAATCCTTGGTTGTAATGGCTTCCCATGGCTTGTTTTTGCCATCGGAAAGTTTGGCGAAGGCATCGCCAGCCTTGCTTGGAGCGTTAAAGAAGGCAGCTTTAATTGCCTCTTTCATGTCTTCGGGCAAGTCACCCAAATATGCGGTCGGCGAGTTGATGATGAGATCAGACTTCAATATAATTCGGAAATCTTCAATTTTCATTGGTGACCCGTCGGCGTTCTTCAACATACCCTTGGTCAACATGCGTGTGAGGTTTGAATCATCTTCAGACGTCCATGAATTTGCCACAACATCAGCTGTGCCTTGCACCAGGGCAAGTACAGCATTTTCATGGCTGCCTGTGGTCAACACTTTGGAGAAAAATTTGTCAGCATCAATGCCCATGGCGTTGAGCTTGAAAATTGGCATGTTGTAACCTGAGGTGGAGTTCGGATCCACAACACCAAAGACCTTGCCTTTAAGGTCCTCAACCGTTTTATAAGGCGAGTCAGCCTTTACATAAAATACAGAGTAGTAACCTTTGCTGCCATCCTTGTTCACGTCTATGGCGAAGGCTTCGGTGTTCACCCCGGTGACCAAAGCGCGCGCAAATGATGCTGGACCATAAGACGCAATTTGAATATTGCCAGCGCGTTGACCTTCAATGACAGCTGCATAATCGTTGGCAATTCGAAGTGTGGTCTTGACACCAAGTTCCTTGGTCAAATATTCCATGAAACCTGCATAGCGCTCATTCACCCCAGTTGCGTTTTCAGCTGGCACAACAGCGAAGGTGATTTCTTTAAACTTGGCTTTCCAATCTTCAGCAAAGGCCGGGCGAATGGTCAGGCCAGCCACTCCCATGGCGGCGCTGGCAACGAGAAAATTTCTACGATTGGTCATTTGAAGTCTCCTTGGGTTGAATTTTTATGCGCGGTTGTTCGTTATTTCAGGCGGCAATTGCCGTTGGCTCCGGCAGGTCAACGAGGTCAGGGGCAAGGCTCGTCTCCATCACGTCATCCGCTTCCAGACCGTAGAGTTCACGCGCCTCTGCTTCTGTTAGCTCTTCCGGAGTGCCATCAAAAACAACTTTTCCTGCCGACATGCCGATGAGCCGGCCGCAGTAGCTGCGTGCCAAGTCCAACGAGTGAAGATTGCAAATCACCGTTATGCCAAAGTTTCTGTTGATGCGCTGCAGAGCATCCATAACAATTTTTGTGTTGCGTGGATCAAGTGAAGCAATGGGTTCATCAGCAAGAATGATCGAAGGCTGTTGCAGTAGTGCCCGTGATATCGCCACGCGCTGTTGCTGGCCGCCAGACAATGTTTCAGCGCGTTGGGCCGCAAGATTGGCAATCCCAAACTGCTCGAGTGCGGAAAGTGCCGAAGCCCGGTCTTGCACGGACCAGATTTTTAACAATGACCGATAGCTGGGAACACCATTTAATCTGCCCATCAGCACATTGGTCAGCACGTCCAGCCTACCCACCAGATTGAATTGTTGGAAAATCATGGCACAGTTTGCGCGCCAGTCGCGAAGCGCTTGGCCTTTCAGCTTGGTGATATCGATGTTGTCTACAAACAGAGATCCTGAGCTTGTCTCGGTCAACCGGTTGATGCACCGCAGCAAGGTGGATTTGCCAGCTCCAGAGCGACCTATCACGCCAACAAACGAGCCGTGGCTGATCTCAAGAGACACATCGGCCAAGGCAGCCTTTCCGTTATATGATTTGTTGAGGTTCTGAATTTTAATCATGGGTTGTCCTTGATGACTTAAACACAACACCAGCAGCGCAACAAAATCGTGACAGTTTCGTTACAATAAAAAGACCATCGGACAGGTGGCCTAGACTTGCTGTTTTTTGGCCTGTGGGTCTCCCGATTTACTCTGCAGCTTTGGCCAAGGAATGTGTGTGCGCGCGGCCCGCAAGTTCCTTCACGGTCTCGACGCAGGTGCGCGCCTCATGCCAATAACGGCTCTGCAATTCGATGTTGAAAACAACGCCTGTGGGGAAAACGCAGGCGTCCATGATCTCTGCCCATGGGATGTCACCCCACCCCACTGGCAAATGCAAATCTCCATGGCCGTAAGCCAGCCGCTCCCCATCGGTAAACATCCAGATGTCATCCTGGCGACCAAAACTGTCATGCATGTGCAGGTGTTTTGCAAAAGGTGCGAGAGCGGCTAACTCCGCTATGAAATCGTGGCGACGACCGTCAAAATCCAGCTTGATGTAGGCATGGCTGAAATCAAGGGTTGCCATGACTTGTGGATGATCAATCGCTGCAAGTTCAGTTGCCAACCTCGCAGGAGACGCCGTTTGAATGCGGCCATCATCCGCAAATAAGGTTTCCACACATAACGTAAGGCCGTGTGCGCGTGCCACATCGCCTGCGCGCGAAAGACACTCGCGTTGACGTTCATAGGCCGCTTCGATGCCTTGCGCTTGTTGCGTTGGGATCATGCCTGAGTGAAGCACGTAATTTCCTGCCTTCACGTCTGCAGCAACTTCCATGGAGGCCTTAAGCACCTCCATGTGACTTGGCAAACGGTATACCTCATCCATAAAGTTGATTGAGAGCGGCCCATGCACCGTGAAAGCTGTGGTTCGCCCCGCACATGCCTTTTTCAACCGTGCCACTTGATCTTTACGGATTTTACATCCGACAACGACATCCATGTCAAAGGTTGGCAGCTCTATGGACTGCACGCCAAGCTTTTCGATCATGTCCAGTTCTTCGGCAAAATCAGAAAGATCGTTGGACCGCTTATGGGCTGAAATGCCAGTTCCAAAAACACCGTTGGCGAGCATGTGGCAATCCTTTAAATTGTTACAAGATTGCGCTTAGCGAGCCAATTTAAAGATAGTGTAACATCCGAGAGTCAGCAAAAACGATTAAAGTCAAAGATGCAGAATAATTTTCAATTGACACAAGATTTTCTTTTCGCCACCTGTTGAAGACCTTAGAGCTGACAAGAAGTCTTCGGCATTGACGACTTCCAATTTGGCGGCATGGGCATTAGATGACAAAATTGCGCCCAACGTTAAAATAAAATAGCAGATTTTTCCCAATGACAATCTCATCTTGTGCCTCCCGTTAGCCATTGGCCGTCATAAAAATATCAGCGGCGGTCAGTGCGCGGGCTAGAAGATCTTGTGCCACTGGTTCAGATTTTACTTCGGTGTAACAGCGCAATTCTGGGGCGTTGCCTGATGGGCGATAATGAATCATATTTCCATTAGTCAATGTCACGCGAAGTCCATCTGTCATGTCAGTCTTTGCCACTTTGCCAAAATCTTGAAAAAATTCAGATAAGTTCTGCGGCGATTCCATTAAATGCATTATAAAAAATGCGGTGCGCTGTGGCGAATGGTTCTGCAACCTGCCTGACGCTGTTGCGGAAAATCCGCGTTCGGCCAGAGCCAGCGAGAGTGGTTTATTTTTAAACTTCAGCCAGTTTAAAACGGCAAGGATTGGCAGAACACTGTCGCGGGTCGGCACGCATGACAATGTGCCTGCAGCCATTTCAAACGCCGAGGCCGTCAGAACACCGCCATTTGCTTCAAACCCCATCACCTTTTTTGACCCTTGGGCAACTGCGGCATTCATTCCTGCAATGACATAAGGTGAGCCTACGCGTGTGCGAATAATTTGCGACGCAAACTCTTTTTCAAGACTGGCGTTGGACGTAACTGGTGTGACAAGCGCATCTGCCTGCAGAAATTCAGCCGTCAGAAAGCCTATGATGTCTCCGCGCACTGGCTTGCCCGTTTCATCCGCCACAAATGGGCGATCTCCGTCTCCATCGGCAGAGACAATCGCATCGTAGCGCGACGCATGTGCCCAAGACGTCAAGAGGGCCAATGTTTCGCTCGACACCGCTTCGGTATCGACAGGAACAAAGGTGCCAGAGCGGCCCAGCGCCGTAACCTTTGCGCTATAAAACTCAAGCGTATCGACCAGCAAACCTCTTGCCACCGTGCTATGTTGGTAGACTGCAACAGTCAAACCTGACAATGCTCCCGAGGTCAGAATGATCTGGTTTCGCGCGAAGAATTTTTCTTCAACTTGGGCTTGCTGGTTGTCATATGTGGCAGGCGTTAGCTTATGGGGTTGGGCAGTTATTTTTGTTGTCCATGCTATAATGTCGGCTTCATCTACCTTGTCGATCTCACCATTGGGCCGATAAAATTTTATGCCATTGCGATCAGCGGGAATGTGCGAACCGGTGACCATCAAAGATGCTGATCCTTGGCTCATGGCGTGATAGGCCGGGGCTGGCGTTGGAACTGTTCCGCACCAAGTGCCAACAAGACCAGCAGATTGTAGGGCCTCTATTGCTGTTTGAGCCATGGCAGCACTGGATTGTCTGAAGTCAAGACCCACAAATACCCGCGCACCAGGCTTTGCCTGATCTGTGCTCAAAAGATATCTGGCAAAGGCAGCAACATAGAGCCTTGTTGTCTCGCCGATGAGATCAACAGCTAAACCACGCACTCCACTGGTTCCAAATTTCACACTCACCTCGTTGGTCACTTCGATATGAGAAATTATGCGCAAGCCTAATAATTTTGTGCAAGCAATTTATCGATTGATATTTTCGTTCCAGTCAACGGATTGTTCGGGTTCCAACTTAGCTTTGTCTCAAAATATTTTGCAGCCAACGCGTCATACATCAAGATGCGGCCTGCCAAGCTGTCACCAATCTCAAGAATTTCCTTCAATATCTCCATGGCCTGAAGGGAACCGATGATGCCCGGAAGTGCGCCCAGAATTCCTACCTCTGCGCAGGCCGGAAAAAGCCCACGCTCCGGCAGATCTCCGATAAAACAGCGGTAAGTTGGAAAAGGGTCGCCTGATCCATTTTTAAGATAGGGTTTGAAGGTTGAAATCTGCCCGTCAAACTGACCGACAGCGGCAGACACAAGTGGCTTTTTGGCAAAGAAGCAGGCGTCGCTGACAAGAAAGCGCGTATTGAAATTATCGCAACCATCAGCCACCACATCATAGTGACCAATCAAGTCCAAAGCGTTTTCAGCAGTTATACGTATGCTGTGCTCAGTCACATGAACATGCGGGTTAATGGCCTTTATCATTTTGGCAGCCGACTGGGTTTTCAAGTGTCCCACCTGCTGCGTGGTGTGAATGATTTGGCGCTGTAAGTTCGAAAGGCTCACTGTGTCATGATCACAAATTCCAATTTTACCTACGCCCGCTGCCGCCAGATAAAGCAAAATTGGTGATCCAAGTCCGCCAGCACCGATGACCAATACGCGGGCCGACTTCAGTTTGTTTTGGCCGGGGCCCCCCACCTCTGGCAAAACCAGATGTCTTGCGTAACGCTCCACTTCTTCAGATGAAAGGGTCATCAGTTTTTCCCTGACGACCCAAAACCAGACGCATCCCGCGGGCTCTCATCAAGTTTAGTCACTTCCTGCAATTCAACTCTAGAGACCGGTGCGATGATAATTTGCGCAATGCGGTCTCCGCGTGTGATTACAAAATCTTCCACACCGTGATTGATCAGAGGGACTTTGATTTCACCACGATAATCGCAATCAATGGTTCCAGGAGAGTTTAAAACTGTGATGCCGTGTTTCACCGCAAGCCCAGACCGCGGGCGCACTTGCGCTTCAAAATTTTCCGCTAGCGAAATTGCAAACCCTGTCAGCACCAAGGCGCGGCTGCCGGGCTTAAGCGTGAGCGATTCTGCGGACCTCAAGTCCAATCCGGCCGAGCCTTCTGTGGCATAATTTGGGAGTTCCAAATCCTCCCCATGAGCAAGCCGCATGATTTGCACTTTCATTTCAATAAACGTGTGATGTGAGCCATGAGACGCGAAGCAACTTCAACCTTTAAAAGCTGCGGCCAACTTTCCACCCCAGATTTTGACACAACATGAACCGTGTTTGTGTTTGTTGCAAAAACGCCCGCACTCACGTCATTTGCAATGATGAGATCGCAGGCCTTGCTGACCAATTTGGCCTTGGCATTTTGTACCACGTTTTCAGTTTCGGCGGCAAAGCCCACAACGATGTGCGGGCGATTTTTAGAGGTTGACAGAATCTGCAAAATATCCGGATTTTGTGCAAACGATAATGAGGGCGGGGTTCCGGATTTATCTTTCTTCAGCTTGTTGACAGCAGGATTGCTGATTTTCCAGTCGGCAACAGCGGCGGCACAGATGGCAATATCAGCAGGCAATGAATTTTCACACGCGGCCAGCATCTCATCGGCACTTTCCACTTGAATGAATTTTACCCCAAAAGGCGTGTCTAAGGACACTGGTCCCGAAACGAGAGTCACATCCGCACCCATGCGCCGGGCAGCTTCGGCCAAGGCGTAGCCTTGCTTGCCAGAGGAATGATTGGAAATGTAGCGCACCGGATCAATCGGCTCTCTGGTGGGGCCAGCAGTAATCAAGACTTTTTTTCCGGCCAATAGTTTTGCAGCAATTGGGAGAAGATTTTCAATGGCTACTAAAATCTCGGCGGGTTCTGCCATGCGGCCCGGGCCAAATTCACCGCATGCCATGTCGCCATCATTCGGGCCCACGATGTGAATTCCATCAGCTGCCAAGGTTTTGAGATTGCGTTTTGTTGCTGCATGCTGCCACATGCGAACATTCATGGCAGGTGCGATGAGGACTGGCTTGTCAGTTGCCAATAATGTTGTGGTGGCCAGATCATTGGCCAGGCCTTGCGCCATTTTTGCCATCAGATCGGCAGTTGCGGGAACCACGACAATTAAATCTGCGGAGCGCGACAGTTCGATATGACCCATCTCAACTTCGTCTGTCAGGTCAAAAAGGGCAGTGTTCACTTTTTCGCCAGACAAGGAAGCCACTGAAAGCGGTGTTACAAAATGTTCTGCGGCCTTGGTCATCACACAGCGCACAGAAATTCCACTCCCCTTCAGAAGCCGGATCAATTCCAGACTTTTATAGGCAGAGATGCCACCGCCAATAATCAGGAGGACAGAATTTCCCATAGCCTATTTAAGCACCATTTCAACGGCAATCACAACCAGTGCAGCGGCCCCTGCCACCATTGCAGCCGTGCGCCAGCGCGATGGCTTGGGGGTTTCTGTTTTTGCCATTTCTGCAAGTTTGCGCGTGATGGTGTGGGCATCATTTAAAATTTCAGGAAGTTTAAGTCCCAATCGCAACACACTGCCCACACTACCGGAAGCTTGCTGCAGCAAGCCAAGTGGCCCCAATTTGCGTTCGATCCACGCCCGAACAACAGGTTCGCCGGACCGCCAAATGTCGAGATTGGGATTAAGGGTGCGCGCAACGCCTTCTGTCACCACCATTGTCTTTTGCAGCAGCAACAATTGCGGCTGGGTTTGCATTTGAAACTGGTCGGTCACATCAAACAACTGGGTGAGCAACCTTGCCATGGAAATTTGCTCGGCTGATAACCCCAAAATGGGTTCACCGATTGAGCGCAGCGCTTGCGCAAAGGTGTAAACATCCTGGGTGGCTGGCACATACCCCGCATCAAAATGGACTTGAGCGATGCGCATATAATCGCGTGTGATGAAGCCATAGAGAATTTCCGCCAGAAACAACCCCTCCTTCTGGCTGATGCGTCCTGTGATGCCGAAATCCAAAGCGACCAAGGTTCCCGAATTGTCCACAATAAGATTGCCTTGGTGCATGTCGGCATGAAAAAATCCATCGCGGATGGCATGGCGCAGAAAACTCTGGATGACCGTGTCGGCAAGTGCATTGAGATCATAGCCCTTGGCACGCAAAGTGGGTACATCAGCCATTGGTGTTCCATCAATCCACTCGGTGGTCAAAACACGTTTGGACGTGCGGGCCCAATCCACCTTGGGAACGCGAAACCCAGGGTCATTTTTAGAATTGTCTGCAATCTCTGAAAGAGCCGAAGCTTCCATGCGCAAGTCAAGCTCAAGGTTCATCGAATCTTTCAACATCGACACAGCCGACACAGGGCGCAACCTGCGGCCCACCTGGCTGAACCTTTCAATCATGCGCGCGGCAAAGCCGAAACTGGCAATATCATTTCTGAAGCGCACATCAACATCTGGGCGGAGGATTTTTACAGCAACAACTTTGCCGTCCCGCGTAATTGCCTTGTGAACTTGCGCAACCGATGCGGCTGCAATAGCTGGTCCAAACGTTTCAAATAATGCAGCGATCGGCATTTGCAATTCACGCTCAACAATAGCGCGCGCTTCTCCATCATCAAAGGCCGGCAAGCGGTCTTGCAGCACTTTAAGCTCAAATGCCCGCTTAGCGCCGATCACATCTGGTCTGGTTGCCAAGAACTGCCCAAGCTTGATGTAGCTTGGTCCCAATTGGGCCAGTGCTTCGGTGAGCGCATTTTGCTGGCCCCCTGTCAGGCTTTCCTTGCGGCCAAATTTTAATGCACGCAAAACAAGCCGCAAAATCCAAGGTGCACGTGCCACTTCTTCTGGCGGCAACAGGGCATCATAACGGCCCAATACATAAGCCGCATGCAGAATGCGCGCCGTGTTCGAAAACGCATTGGCCATTAAATGCGCCAGCCCGAATGAATAGCCACAACGCCGCCCGTAAGATTGCGGTAAGTCACTTTACTGAACCCCGCAGTTCGCAGTTTTTCGGCAAGTGCTTCCTGTTTTGGAAACACGCGAATGCTTTCCACCAGATAGCGGTAAGGTTGACCATCGCCGGTTACAATTTTGCCAACAGCTGGAATAACCGTGAAAGAATAAGCATCATAGATTTTCTGCGCAAAAGACAAATCCAAATGGGAAAACTCAAGGCACAAAAAGCGGCCCCCAGGTTTCAAAACCCGGTAGGCTTCAGCCAGCGCCTCATCGATATTGGTTACATTGCGAATGCCAAACGCAATTGTATAAGAATCAAAGCCTTGATCTGGAAAGGCCAGCTGCTCGGCATTGCCAACCGTGAAAGAACACCGGTTCAGGCGGCCTTCACGCTCGCCGCGCTTTTGACCTTCGCTTACCATTTCAGGCGATATATCAGCCACCGTAACACGGGTGCCAGAGCCCGCCGCATCCAGAATGCGAAAGGCGATATCGCCAGTGCCCCCGGCCACATCCAGCGCATTGAAAACCCGTTCTCCCTTGGGTGGATTTAACATGGTAATCATGTCGTCTTTCCACAGCCGGTGCAGCCCTGAAGACATCAAATCATTCATCTGATCATAACGGCTGGCCGCCTTGGAAAAGACCTCGTTGACCAAGCCCTGCTTTTCACCCGTGGGAACTTGTCGAAAGCCGAAGGCTGCGTTCTCAGTGTCCTGTGTCATGCGCCCTAGATAGGGCATTGCGGCAAAGACTTCTATTGAAACTGTGGCGTGACACGTTAACACGGTTAACTATGCCGGAGCTTCCTGAAGTTGAAACTGTCAAACGTGGCCTGGAGCCGATTTTGCGCGGTCAAGTCATCGTCTCGATCGAGTTGCGAAGGGCCAATTTGCGCTTTCCGTTTCCTCCTGATTTTGTTGCGCGGCTGACAGGTGCCAAAGTTTTGGCTTTGGCAAGGCGGGCCAAATACATTCTGGTTGAACTGGACAACGGCCAGAGCCTGATTGTTCACCTTGGCATGACAGGACGCTTTACGGCGTTCAAGGCCTTGGGAGAACCCACCTCTCTTGGTGATTTTTATTTTCCAACTGGCTCTGGTGATCACGCAGACGGGCCGCATGATCATGTGGTTTTTACGTTGGGAAACGGTGCCCGCGTGGTTTACAATGACCCCAGACGCTTTGGCATGATGGATGTGACTGCCACCGCTGCGCTGCACCATCACAAGCTCCTCCACAACATTGGCGTTGAACCCCTCGGTAATGAGCTTAATGCGGCACATGTTGCGGAAAAATTTCGTCACAAGAAAGCCCCGCTGAAAGCTGCCCTGCTCGACCAGAATATCATTGCCGGACTTGGCAATATCTATGTTTGCGAAGCGCTGCACCGCGCCAGACTTTCGCCCAAACGCAAAGCCGGAAGTTTGGTGAAAGCGAAGTCACATGACCTGAGATTGGACAGCCTCATTCGTCATATCAAGGATATTTTGAATGAGGCTATTGTCGCTGGGGGCTCAACCTTGCGAGATTTTGCTGGCTCGGCGGGCGACAAAGGCAGCTATCAACAGCGCTTTTCCGCCTATGACCGTGAAGGTGAACCGTGCGACACTGAAGGGTGCGATGGCATGATCAAAAGGATTGTGCAAAGCGGAAGATCAACTTTTTATTGTGCCACGTGCCAAAAATAGGATCAGTCATGGATTTTGAAACCATTATTGTCAGTACACTGAATAAAGTGGGTATGATCCAGTT
This sequence comes from Hyphomicrobiales bacterium, assembly GCA_038230015.1. Lineage (GTDB taxonomy): Bacteria > Pseudomonadota > Alphaproteobacteria > Rhizobiales > Aestuariivirgaceae > Aestuariivirga. The sequence continues at coordinate 242,413 of JBBRNW010000001.1, forward strand.
TAACCGGCCCAAGGCATTGAATGCTCTCAACACGGCAATGGTGCAGGAACTCAATTCTGCGTTGGACCAGTTTGAAAACAACAGGTCGATTGGCGCCATCATTTTGACCGGCAATGAGAAATCTTTTGCAGCCGGCGCCGACATTCGTGAAATGAAGGATAAAACCTTTGCTGAAGTGAAGGCAGATAATTTTCTGCACGCATGGGACCATATCAACACGATCACCAAACCCATCATCGCTGCGGTGAGCGGCTTTGCAATTGGGGGAGGTTGCGAGTTTGCCCTGGCCTGTGATTTCATCATTGCCAGTGACACGGCAAAATTCAGCCTGCCTGAAACAAGCCTTGGCATTATCCCGGGAGTGGGCGGTACGCAGCGCTTGGTGCGCGCCATCGGCAAAGCCAAGGCGATGGACATTATTTTGACCCACCGCATGATGGACGCAACCGAGGCTGAGCGTTGCGGGTTGGTGGCCCGTGTGGTGCCGTTTGACACATTGATGGAAGAGGCGATGGCGGCGGCCGCTAAGATTGCCGCCCTGTCCCAGCCTGTGGTGAAAGCAGCCAAACAGGCTGTTAAGGCTGCAGATGAACTGCCACTGAGCGCTGGGTTGAAACGTGAGCGTGAGCTCATTCACGCCATGTTTGATCTTGCAGATCAGAAAGAGGGTATGGCTGCGTTTTTAGAAAAAAGGACCGCGAAGTTTGAAAACCGTTAAACCGGTCTGACTTCACTCACCTCGGGCACAAAATGCCTGAGCAGATTTTCAATGCCGTGTTTCAGCGTGGCGGTTGAACTGGGGCAACCTGCACAAGAGCCTTTCATGTTCAAATAAACAATGCCTTCCTTAAAGCCCTTAAAGGTAATGTCGCCACCGTCTTGGGCTACAGCCGGGCGTACGCGGGTATCAAGCAGGTCTTTGATTGTTTTGACAATCTCGGCATGTACTTCTTCGAAAAATTCTTCACCTTGCACTTCAATCACGCCAGCATCAGACAGCATGGCAGCACCCGACACATAATGATCCATGATCAGACCCAAAATGGCTGGCTTCAAATGTTGCCATTCGCCTTCACCTTTGCTCACGGTGATAAAATCATGCCCCAGAAACACGCCCGATACGCCATTCACGCTGAACAGCTTTTCAGCCAGCGGAGACTCCAAAGCGTCAGCCGCCTTTTTGTATTCGCGTGTGGATCCGGGTAATACGGGTTTACCTGGAATAAATTTTAACGTGGCTGGGTTTGGCGTGGCTTCGGTTTGAATAAACATAGTTGAGTCCTCTGCTCGGATATATAGCCCAGTTCCCTGCAGAATTAAAGGGCTAGCTTTAAGACACCAAAAACCCGACGATCTCTCGTGTTTCACGCACGATGGGTGCCGAAATGGCGCGGGCCCGCAGAGCACCTTCGGCCAAAACCCGGTCGACATAGGTTTGTTCGGCTTGCAGGCGTTTGGTTTCCACAGCAATGGGGGCTAGTTTTTCTACTGCCAAATCGGCCAATGCATTTTTCAACCCAGAAAATTGACCGCCGCCAAACTGGGTTAAAACACCTTGTAGTGTGCTATCATTAAGAGCGGCAAAAATACCGACGAGATTTTCAGCTTCGGGGCGACCCTTGAGCCCCGCAGGCTCTGATGGCAACGCATCCATGTCAGTTTTGGCTTTGCGAATTTTTTTGGCAATGTCATCGGCTGAATCAGTCAGATTAATGCGCGACAAATCAGATGGATCAGACTTTGACATTTTCTTGGTGCCATCGCGAAGGCTCATCACGCGGGTTGCAGTTCCAACAATGTAGGGCTCAGGTTGCGGGAAAAATTCAACGGCATAGTCATTGTTGAATTTTGCAGCAATATCGCGGGTCAGTTCCAAGTGCTGTTTTTGATCTTCACCAACTGGCACATGCGTTGCCTTGTAAGCCAAAATATCTGCCGCCATCAAATTGGGGTAAACATAAAGCCCAACGGAGGCCGCTTCCTTATCCTTACCCGCCTTATCCTTGAATTGGGTCATGCGGTTCAACCAGCCCAAGCGGGCCACACAATTGAAAATCCATGCAAGCTCAGCATGTTCGGGCACTTGGCTTTGGTTAAAGATAATTGAGCGTTTGGGATCAAGCCCGCAGGCCAGATAGGTGGCTGTTACATCACGGATGGATTGACGCAAGGCCTTGGGGTCTTGCCACTGCGTGATGGCGTGCATGTCCACCACGCAATAAATACAATCACTGGTGGCTTGCATTTTTACCCAGTTCAGCATGGCGCCCAGATAATTGCCAAGGTGCAAATTGCCAGTGGGCTGCATGCCTGAAAATACGCGTGGAGGAAATGTCGTCATCTTCTTGGTTCCAAACTTAACGCCTGAGGGCCGCCTTTAATTCAGAAAGCCTGAAAGCGCCAGAAATTTGCGCGGCCAGAAAATAACTTGCCAATCCCGCCACCACCAGAAGAAGAAGGCTCCAAATCGAATGGACCAGATGTGTACCCTCGGCAAAATTGTCTTTCAGCAGCCAAGCCAGTGTGAGCAAAACTGCGGCCATGATCAACGTTGATAAAATGATAAGCGGCAAGCGCTTGGCGCTGCGCGCGTCAAAGGCAAAATAATTCAATTTCCGCAGACGCATATAAAGTAGTGCTGCATTGGTCCAGGCAGCAAGCGAAGTTGCCATTGCAATGCCCACATGTCCAAAAAAGCGCGACAAAACTAAACTGGCAGCAATGTTGACCACCACCGAAGCAATTGCAAAGCGCATGGGGGTTTTGGTGTCCTCACGCGCATAAAAGCCGGGTTGAAAAACCTTGGTTAGCGCAAAGGCCGGAAGGCCCGAAGCAAAAGCCATAACGGCAGGTGCAACTTGCAGCGTGTCTTGAGCGGTGAAGGCTCCATGTTCAAAAACAGTTTGCAAAATCGGTTGGGCAATTGTCATCAAGGCGGCGGTTGCAGGCAATGTCAGAAACCATGAAAACTCAATTGAGCGATTTTTTGAATCGCGTGCGCCAACTTCGTCGCCGCTGCGCAATTTGCGAGACAGTGTTGGCAACAGCACGACACCTATGGCAACGCCGATGATGCCGAGTGGCAATTGGTAAAGACGTTCAGCGTAATACAAGAATGCCACGGCATGCGGCAAACCAGTTGCAATCATTGTTGCGATCAACAAATTGATTTGCATGATGCCGCCAGACACGATGCCAGGCAGGCTGAGGCTGATGACGCGCTTGACATCAGGTGTAAGCTTTGGCCATGTGGGCCAGAAATCCATTCCAGCCCTACGGCAGGCCACCGCCAGCAATACAAATTGGGCCACACCTGAAAGCGACACACCTGCGGCAAAAATATAACCCGTGAGTGCCGAATTGCCGGTGCCAAAAACCCACGCCACAATGTTAGACATGATCATGACAATGTTGAGCAAAATGGGTGCAGCAGCAGCGGCACTGAATTTATGCATGCTGTTCAGCACGCCGCCCTGCAATGCCGTGAGAGACATGAACAGCAAATAGGGAAAGCACACGCGGGTGAGGTTTACCGCCAGCGACACTTTTTCTGGCGAACCAGAAAAACCTGGCGCGATAACATAAATCGCCCACGGCATGAGAATGATGGCGGCCCCGGTAAAAAAGATCATCCAGGCCAGCAATGCTGAAAAAACCTCTTGGGCAAAATTGCGCGCGGCGGGCAGGCCTTCCCCTTCCACCCGTTTTGCAAAAAGTGGCACGAAAGCAGAATTGAATGCGCCTTCCGCAAAAAGTGTTCGAAACAAATTGGGAATGCGCTGGGCCACGAAAAAAACTTCTGCTACCATCCCAGTTCCCAAAGTGAAAGCAACCAGCTGATCACGCACGAACCCCAGCACACGGCTGATAGTGGTATATCCCCCAACCTTGGCAACGGATTTAATGAGCGACATGGACGACATGGGCGAGTTGGGCGAGTTTGGCTTTTAAGGGATCGGCGGGCAGCAGAACCGCGTGCAAGGCTTTGTCAATTTGATACTGCCTTGATGCATTGGTAATTTTTGCACCTGTCAAATCCGTCACGTAAAATACGTCAATGGCCTTTTCACCAAAAGTGGTGATGTGGGCCGAGGCGATGTTTAAATTAAGGTGGAACAGAGCTTCAGTTAGGCCATGCAAAAGACCAACCCGGTCAAGGCCATTGATTTCCACCACTGTGTATTTGTTGGACGAACTGTTATCGACTATCACACGCGGCGACACTTTAAACGCCAAGGCCCTGCCCTTAGGCTGCTGGGCCTCTGCCAAGGCTTCACGCAAACGCAATTGACCGTGCAAGGTTTTCAAGATGGCATCACATACGCGTAGCGCGCGGCGCTGCTCATCATGCTCATCTTCAAATTCCCGTTGCAGCAAAATCGTATCCAAGGCCATGCCATCGGTCGTTGTAAAAATTTGCGCACCAATGATGTTGGCACCAGCGGCAGCACAAGCACCCGTGATCAAAGCCAGCAGGCGTGGATGGTCTGGCGTGAAGACCGTAATTTCAGTGACAGCGGCGAAAGCATCCATATGAATATCAGTCACGGCACCGCGTTCGGGTGCTTTATCAATCAAGGCTTGGTGGCGCAATTGGCGGTCAACCGAAACATTGAGCCAATAGGGATCATAATGCCTTTGGGTTGCGGCCTTGCGCTTCAGCTCTGTCCAGCTTGGATAGTGAGAGATAAAATTAGTCTGCGCCTCGGCAACACGCTCCTGACGTGAAATTGCCGTGTGACCACCCGTGAGCAGCGGTTCAGCTTCAGCGTAAAGTGTGCGCAGCAATTGCCCTTTCCAGCCATTCCAAACGCCGGGGCCAACAGCCCTGATATCGGCCACCGTCAGAATGAGAAGCAACTTCAGGCGCTCAGGGCTTTGGATCACTGCCGTGAAATCAAGAATGGTCTTAAAATCATTCAGGTCACGCATCTGCGACGTTTCGCTCATCAGCAAATGATAGCGTATAAGCCAGGCTATGGTTTCGGTTTCCGATGCATCCAGGCCAAAGCGGGGGCAAAGGTCGCGCGCAATGCGCTCTCCTCCCAAGCTGTGATCTTCGGTACGGCCCTTGGCGATGTCATGCAGGAAGGCTGCAACATACAACACGCGGCGCGATGTGAGTGTTGGAAAAAGCTGGGCCGACAGGGGATGTTCACCCGAAAGGTGGCCGCGTTCCAAATCAGACAGCACACCCACCGTGCGGATTAAATGCTCATCCACCGTATAATGATGGTACATGTTGAATTGCATCATGGCGACGATTTTGCCGAAATCAGGAATGAAGCGACCCAGCACACCGACTTCATTCATCATGCGAAGCAAGGTTTCAGGTGCGGTGCTTTTTGTCAGAACATCAATAAAAATGGCATTGGCTTCTGGATCATTGCGCAACTTGTCGTCGATCAGGCGCAAAGATTTGCGAATCTCCTTCAAGGCATCAGGGTGGATTTCCAGCCCGGTGTGACTGGCCAATTTGAAAATACGAAGCATGTTGAGGGGCTGCTCAGAAAATACATTCTCCTTGGCCACTGAAATGCGACCGCTTTCAAGCTTGAAAGACGTGCTGCCTTTCAAAATGTTCGATTTTCGCGGCAATAATTTTTCAAACATTCGACTGAGTGACGGCGCATCCTTAAACTGCTTGGCTTCCAGGCTAGCGCAAAAAATGCGGGTCAGATCGCCCACATCCTTGGCAATCAGAAAATAATGGGTCATGAAGCGTTCGACATGTTTAAGGCCGCCATGTGACTTATAGCCCAAGCGTGCGGCCAATTCTGATTGCCGGTCAAAACTCAGTTTGTCTTCACCGCGTTTGGCAATGAAATGCAAATTGCAGCGCACGGCCCAAAGAAAGTCCTCACATTTTTTAAATTGCGCCAGTTCTGATTTGGAAAAAGCAGCTTTTTCATAAAGCTCTTCGGTGGAATTGGCATTGAAAATGTATTTGGCAATCCAGAACAGCGTGTGCAGATCACGAAGCCCGCCTTTACCGTCTTTCAAATCTGGTTCGACAGCATAGCGGCTTTGGCCAGATTTTGTGTAGCGCGTATCTCGTTCGGCCAATTTTTCAGTTACAAACTTTCTGGCACTGGCTGCAACGATTTCACTTCGAAAGCGTTGCACCAGTTCGGCGAACAGTTTTTCCTGGCCGCAGATGAATCGTGCTTCCAAAATTGACGTGAGAATGGTGTTGTCGGTTTTTGCGAGACGCAGGCAATCATCAATATTGCGCGTCGCATGGCCCACTTTTTGGCGGGCATCCCACAGGGCATAAAGAAGAAACTCAACAATTTTTCCGGCTCGCTCATCAGATTTTCCGGGCATCAGAAACAAAAGATCGATATCGGAGCCAGGAGCGAGGGTGCCGCGGCCGTAGCCGCCAACAGCCACCACAGAAAGCCCGGATGGCCAGCCACCGGGAAACACTTTTTCGCTGGCATAGCTGTAAACCGTGCGGATGATGGTGTCTTCAGTGGCAGACAGATGTTCGGCGCATTTGGTGCCTTTGCCGTCCTTGATCAACTGCCTCTCTGCCAAGCCTCGCGAGTCTTCCAGGCAAATTTTAATGAGTTCAGAAATCTTCACCCGCACGGCAAGGGGGGCTTGCACTGGCAAGGCGTGAAGGCTTTCTGAAAATTTCGATTCTGGCGTCATGGTTCACCAGGCTTTAGGGCGAGCTGCTTTAATTCATAGATCAGGGTGAGCGCTTCGCGGGGAGACACATCATCTGCAACCAAGGTTGAAAGCCGCTCGCGCAAGTGATCTTTTTGGGAGTGTTGAACTTTGATTGCTGCAGAAAACAACGGGAGCTCACTGACCAGATTTTGTTTTTGCAAAGTTTGTCTGCCGTCTTCCAGGCGTTTCAGCACCTCGGTGGCGCGCGCAATCACAGGTGCGGGAAGGCCTGCCAGCTTTGCGGCTTGAATACCGTAAGACCGTTCTGCAGCACCGGGCGCCACTTCGTGCAAAAACACAATATCGCCTTTCCATTCCTTGACTTTCATGGTGGCACAATAAAGCTGTTTTAATGTAGCAGTTAGCGCAGTCAGTTCATGATAGTGGGTAGCAAAAAGGGCGCGCGAAACATTGATGTCGTGCAAATGCTCCAGCGTGGCCCAAGCAATGGACAGGCCGTCGTAAGTGGCAGTGCCCCGGCCAATTTCATCGAGGATCACCAAAGAGCGGGGGGTCGCCTGGTTCAAGATGGCAGCTGTTTCAATCATCTCCACCATGAAGGTTGAGCGCCCGCGTGCCAGATCATCTGCTGCACCCACGCGGCTAAAAAGCCTGTCCACACACCCTATATGTGCCGACGTTGCAGGAACAAAACTTCCAACTTGCGCCAAAATGGCGATCAACGCATTCTGACGCAGAAAGGTTGATTTGCCAGCCATGTTAGGGCCGGTGAGCAGCCAGAGGCGTTTCTGTTCCGAGCTTAAATCACAATCATTGGCCGCAAAGCTCCGGGCACTGGCGCCGCGCAAGGCGTCTTCGACAATGGGATGCCTGCCGCCTTCAATCTTGAACGTGAGACTGGTATCAACAATTGGCCTGACATAGCGGCGCACCCTTGCCAGATGTGCCAAGCTTGAATGCACATCACATTCGGCCAGCGCCATTGCAGCATTGGAGAGAGCCGTGCGCTGCGCTGTAATTTCAAAAACAAAATCTTTGAAATGATCAAGTTCCAGCGCCAAAACGCGTGAAGCTGCAAGCGCAATTTTTTGTTCCAATTCTGCAATTTTGGTGGTGGTAAAACGGCAGGCATTGGCGATGGTTTGGCGGTGAATAAAATCATGCGCAGCAGCCGATGATTTTAAAACCTCGGCTTGCTGAGCTGTGACTTCGAGGAAATAGCCGAGAACGTTGTTGTGTTTTATTTTCAAGCTGCGCACACCGCTGGCTTCAGCGTAATGCGCTTGCAGCGCTGCAATCACCTGGCGGGTTTCATCTCGCAGTGTTTTGTTTTCATCAAGCTCGGCATCATAGCCTGCTTTGATAAAGCCACCCTCTCTGGCCAACGCAGGCAAAACATCGCTCAAAGCTTGATCCAAAGAAGTGGCGATATGTTGCGGCGCTGCTTTCAGGGCGAGCAGCACATTTGAAACTCTGCTTGGCAAAATAGCCAAGCCGTGCGGCGTGGCCAACAGCGACAGCAGCGCATTCATGGCTTGCAAACCATCGCGAATTGCAGCCAGATCGCGGGGGCCACCTCTGCCGCCTGTAAGACGGGCCAAGGCGCGTTCCACATCTGGCACCAGCTTCAAAGCGTTGCGCACATTGCCACAGAGACCCTCATCGTCGTAAAAATGCGAAACCGCATCAAGCCTTTCATTGATCAAGGCTGCATCAGCCAAGGGCCTTGAAAGTGCATCGCCCAAGGCGCGTGCACCTGCTGGCGTTACAGTTTCGGTCACGCAGGCCAAAAGCGAGCCTTTTCGTTGACCCGACAGACTGCGCACCAGTTCCAGATTGGTTCTGGTTGCCGCATCAATTGACAAACCAGCCTCTGGCATTTCTTTGCGCGGCGCCCTGAGATAAGGCACGTTGCCCACTTGAGTGAGGGTGATGTAATCAATCAATGCACCCAAGGCGGATAAATCAACGCGCCTGAATTCACCAAAGGCGTCCAAGGTTTCAACTGCATAATGACGCTTTAAAAGATGTTCGGCACTCAAACTGTCAAAACGGCTGGCAGCCACCGAAGTGATTGCGGCACCTGATTGTGTCAATGTCGCGTTGAGAGCACTGTGATCAAGCAACGCGTCGTTGACCAGTAATTCGGACGCATCAATGCGCGCCAAGTCTGCGGCCAAACGTTGAGCATCGGTTGGCGTTACAACCACTTCGCCTGTTGAAATATCGGCAAAGGCCAAGGCCATTTCACCAGAGGATTTGGACAGCGTAAGGGCACCCAGGTAATTGCGGGATTTGGAATCGAGCAGCGCGTCTTCAGTTAACGTTCCCGGTGTGATCAGCCTGACAACGGCGCGTTCCACCACTGATTTTGTGCCACGCTTCTTAGCGTCAGCCGGGTCTTCCACTTGCTCGCAAATGGCACAGCGGTGGCCTTGGCGGATCAACTTTTGCAAATATTGATCAAGCGCATGCACGGGTACGCCGCACATTGCGATGTCTGCACCTTTGTGTTTGCCGCGCTTGGTGAGTGCTATGCCCAGTGTGGCAGAAGCTTTTTCTGCATCTTCGAAGAAAAGTTCAAAAAAATCGCCCATGCGGTAAAGCAGCAACGCATCTTCATGATTTTTCTTGATCGCCAGATACTGCGCCATCATCGGTGTTGGCGTTTCATCTGCGCGGGCGGGGCGGTGGTCCATGGCTTGTGCATATCAGATAAACATGGGCCCTCGCCAATGCTCTTTTGCACTGTGTGTGAATTCAGCTATGGTGGGAAAAATAATAGGCGAATCCAGACATGAGCAAACAACCCAGCCGGCCTTCCTTTACTGACGAGGAAGCCTTGCAATTCCATTCCCGCGGCAAGCCTGGCAAACTGGAAATTACACCAACAAAGCCCATGGCCACCCAGCGGGATTTATCGCTGGCCTATTCGCCCGGTGTTGCTGTTCCCGTGCGGCGCATCGCTGAAAATCCTGAAACGGCTTATGACTACACCTCCAAAGGCAATCTGGTTGCGGTGATTTCAAATGGCACTGCTATTCTGGGACTTGGTGATTTGGGTGCTCTGGCGTCCAAACCTGTAATGGAGGGCAAGGCCGTTTTGTTCAAACGCTTTGCCGATGTGGATTCGATCGATCTGGAAGTTGACACCAAAGATGTTGACGAATTTATCGGCGCTGTGCGTTATCTGGGTCCCTCATTTGGGGGCATCAATCTTGAGGATATCAAGGCACCGGATTGCTTTATCATCGAACAACGCCTGCGTGAACTGATGGATATACCGGTTTTCCATGACGACCAGCATGGCACCGCAATCATTGCCACTGCAGGCTTGATCAACGCGCTGCATATCACAGGCCGCAATTTGAAAACCTGCAAAATTGTGTGCAATGGGGCTGGTGCTGCAGCAATTGCCTGCGTTGAGTTGGTCAAATCTTTGGGCGTGCCACATGAGAATGTGATTTTGTGTGATTCAAAGGGCGTGGTTTTTCAAGGCCGCACAGAAGGAATGAACCAGTGGAAATCAGCCCACGCCGTTCCCACCAAATTGCGCACACTGGCTGATGCCATGGACGGGGCAGATGTGTTTTTTGGTCTTTCAGTGGCCGGGGCTCTGACATCGTCCATGGTAAAATCCATGGCGGCAGACCCGATTATTTTTGCGATGGCAAATCCCGACCCGGAAATTTTGCCAGAAGATGTGGCCGCAGTTCGCTCTGATGCCATCATGGCCACTGGGCGGTCTGATTATCCCAATCAGGTCAATAATGTTCTGGGGTTCCCTTATATATTCCGCGGTGCTTTGGATGTGCGGGCGCGCACCATCAATGAAGAGATGAAAATTGCTGCTGCCGAAGCCTTGGCTGAACTGGCGCGTGAGGATGTGCCAGATGAAGTTGCAGCGGCCTATCATGGATCGCAGCTTTCATTTGGCCGGGAATACCTGATTCCAGCTCCCTTTGATCCGCGTTTGATCTCGCGCATTCCGGTCGCCGTTGCCAAAGCTGCCATGTCTTCCGGGGTGGCCCGAAAACACATTGTTGATCTGGCAGCCTATGCGCAAGAACTGTCGGCCAGGCTTGATCCCATCGCTGGCACTTTGCAGAGTGTTTACATGCAAGTTAAAGCGCAGCCCAAGAGTGTTATTTTTGCCGAAGGTGAAGAAGACCGCATGATCAGGGCCGCCAACAGTTTTGCCACCCAAGGGCTTGGCAAGGCGATTTTAATTGGCCGCGAAACCGTGATTGAGGCAGCACTCAAAGCGTCGTCGCTTGAGCTTCATGAATCAGTTGAGATTCAGAATGCCAGGCTTTCGCACCGGAATTTAGACTATGCTGACTTTCTCTATGCGAGATTGCAGCGCGCAGGTTTTTTGCACCGTGACTGCCAGCGCATGGCCAACCAGGACCGCAATATCTTTGGTGCCTGCATGCTGGCCTTGGGCGATGCTGATGCTATGGTGACGGGGCTTACGCGCAATTATTCTGTGGCGTTTGAAAATGTGAGGCGGGCGATTGATGCGAAGGAGGGTCACCGCCCCATTGCTGTGTCTATGGCTTTGGTGCGGGGCCGCACGGTGTTCATTGCCGATACCTCTATTCACGAATTGCCCACGGCTGAAGAACTGGCTGATATTGCACAGGAAGCGGCCGGTGTTGCACGGCGCTTTGGGGTTGAACCTCGCGTTGCGTTTTTATCTTACTCCACATTTGGTTATCCCAAGGGGGACCGGGCGGAATATGTGCGCCGTGCTGTGAACGTGCTGGACAGTCGCAAGGTGAATTTTGAATATGATGGTGAAATGGCAGCTGATGTGGCGCTGTCTCCCGAAGCAATGGCGCTCTATCCGTTTTGCCGTTTGAAAGGGCCTGCCAATGTTTTGGTCATGCCAGCGGCACACTCGGCTTCAATTTCAACCAAGATGCTGCAGCAGTTGGGCGGGGTGACTGTTATAGGGCCGTTGCTGACCGGACTTTCAAAGCCTGTTCAAATCGCGTCAATGAATGCCACCGCCAATGATATAGTTAACTTGGCGGCCTTGGCGGCATTTGATATCAATTGGTAGGAGCGCCAAAATGGGCAAAATAACGCGGGTTGATGGCTGACACGGGAAGGACAACCAAAACATCCGTGGTATTGAAAGCATGATCAATCACGGCACCTTCACCAATATAGCTGCCCAAACGTAAATATCCTTTGATCAATGGCGGAAGGCTTAGCATGGCCCGCCTTGAATCAATGGCTTCAAGTGGCTTTCTCTTCATTTCGACATACTGGTCATCGTGCGCGCGAACTTTCCACTCTGCTGGAGGTTTGGCATGATAACCAAGGAAGCTTAAAGTGTCGGCGTGGGCATCAGGATCAACCCCGTCGAAACTTGCGCAACCAAACATCGCATCAACCTTATGCTCGCGGACATAGTTCCAAATGCCTTGCCACAAAAGCTCAATGACGGGGGTTCCCCGGTAAGGTGCCAGAACGCAGGATCTGCCTAATTCCAGAAAACTCAAGTCCGGTTTTCGGGCCAACAAGGGTGCAATATCAAATTCACCCTGACTGTAAAATCCGCCTTTGGCGCAGGCAATGCTTTGGCGCAGCATCCGGTAAGTTCCGACAACTTCATCATCTTCGATGATGAGTTCTTCACTTGAATCAGCGGTGCGTGGTCTGGTAACAAGAAGATGGTCGCAAACCTCATCAAACCGGTCGGAGTCCATTTCGGTTGCAAGTGCCGCACGATCAGCAACAGCGCCCAGCTCATCATGAAACACGCGGTAGCGCAGCCGTTGGGCCACACGGACTTCAGCGACAGACTTTGCGACCTTGATATCCAAATCAAGGCGCTTGGAAAAATGAGGCTCAAGTTTCAACTATCATCTCCGAATTTTAGCCGTTGGACACCACAATTATGACGGTTTGATGCCAAAATTAAGTCTAGGCTGCTTGCCGCTTTTGCAGCAGTTTTGCAATTGCGTTCTCGAGATCCAGCTGATCGAAGGGCTTCGCCAGATGGCCGTCCATGCCAGCCTCAAAGCAGGCTTTTACATCTTCGCTGCCTGCATTGGCAGTGAGTGCTAAAATTGGCAGTTCAAGCTTGGCCGAACCTTTTTGCCTGATCTTGCGCTCGCGGATGATGCGGGTGGTCTGGTGGCCATTGAGATGGGGCATTTCCACATCAAGCAAAGCCAGATCAAACTTTCCATTTTGAGCCAGAGCTTGCAATGCGGCCTCGCCGTTGCTGACGGCCAGCACTTCGTGGCCGCAACGGGCCAGCATGGTGCGGGTGAGTAATGTGTTTACAGGATTATCGTCGGCCAAAAGCAACCGTAACTTTTTCAAATGTTTTGAAGGTTTTGCTGACTGTCTCAGGTGGTGACTGGTATTTTTCAGCAGTGATCCGTCTTGCTCACTTAACAGGCCCAGTAATGTGGAACGTCGCAAGGGCTGCAAAAGATAGCCCGCAAAGGGTGGTGACAGCAGTGGCTTCAGGGCCCGGCGCTCTTCCGATTTCAGCATGACCCATACATTTTTATTTTTCTGAAGAGATGTGCTGGTGGCCCAAATCATCAGGCAGGACGCAAATGAACTGTCTGAAATCAGAAAATCGAGCGGCGCATTGGTGTTCAAAGCTGCTTTGACTTCAGCTTCGGTCGCAATATGGCTGACTGTTGCACCGAGGTTCTCCAAACTTTGCGATAGGTGACGCGCCGTTGCGCCTTTTTCCATGGCCAAGGTATATGTGCGGTTTGCCAGCGCCAGATTGGTTTTGGGTTTGGGGTTGACTTTATCTCGCAAAACAATCGTAAAAACTGTTCCCTTGGCAATTTCGCTCGCCACTTCAAGGGTTCCACCCATTTCCAAAACAAGGCGGCGGCTTATGGCAAGGCCAAGGCCCGTGCCGCCATATTTCAATGTCGTGGTAGATTTAGCCTGTTCGAATTCCGAGAACACCCTGCCTAATTCTTCCGTGCTCATGCCAATGCCTGAATCTGAAATCGCAATGCTCAGAAGGTGGTCTTCACTGACAGTAACCTCAATTGCAACGCTGCCTGTTTCGGTGAACTTGATGGCATTGCCAGCTAGATTGAACAAAACCTGGCGCAGGCGCAAGTCATCGCACGACACGAAATGCGGGATGCGGGGATCTACACTGGCGGAGATCTGGATGTTTTTGGCATGCGCCCTTGGCGCCAGAAGCTCGGTTACATTTTCAACCAGATTGACGATATCGACGGGCTTTTGTGATTTGCCAGACGCGGCCTTGGCTGTGTTTAGAATTTCATCGACGATGGATAACAGAATACGGCTTGATGCATGGGCGGTGTTTGCATAATTCAGCTGCTCAGGCGTAAGTTCTGTGTCTTGCAGCAAGCCTACCATACCGATTATGCCATTCAGCGGCGTTCTGATCTCATGACTGACGGTTGCGAGTAACCTTGATTTTTCGCGCACAGCAATTTCTGCCTGCGCCCTTGCCTGCTGGGCTGCTGTCACTGCTGCCATCAAACGAAAAACCCGTTCATCATGATCACGTTTGAAGAGATAAAGAAAAGTTGCAAGCACAAACAAGATGCCCCCGATGAGGGCCGCTGCTGCAAGCGGGTAAACTTCATTCGAAAAATCAGGGATGGCGAGAGCAATCAGTGAGAGCGACGCAAGAACAGTGGCAAGCGGAATCAGGAAATTTGCGGTTTCCGGATCAGGTTTGCTCTCGCTTGGACTTTTGATGTCTCGTCTAAATGCCAATTGCCACAGGTCTCGGTTAAAGATTTTCAGCATTTTGACAGGTTGCGCTTTAAAAATGATTACGCGATGAATTCAAGGTAAATGAGTGGTGAAAATCCGCAGGCTTTCAGGCGGCCTGGCGCAACCCCGCTGGTTTTTGGCGGTAGCTCAACGCTTCTGCCAAATGCAGTCTTGAAATCATCTCCCTGCCATCAAGATCAGCAATAGTCCGGGCCACACGCAGTACGCGGTGATATCCACGGGCAGACAGGTTCATGGCATCTGCTGCATCACGGATCAAAGCCGTTCCTGCGGCATCCAAAGCTGAAATGACCTCCAACAATGTTCCATCAGCTTGTGCGTTGGTGCGCAGGTGGGGCTGATCAAGCTCAACAAATCTTTGCTGCTGAACGGCTCTGGCTTTGGCAACGCGTAAAGCCACATCAGAACTTTTTTCCTTCGGTGTAGGCAATGTCAAATCCGAGGCGCGAACGGCCGCCAATTCAATCTGGATATCAATCCGGTCCAGAAGTGGGCCAGAAATGCGGGCCTGATAATCGGCCGCACAGCGCGGACCTTGCTTACAGGTATGGCCGGGTTCTCCGGCCATCCCGCATTTGCACGGGTTCATGGCAGTGATCAACTGAAAACGCGCAGGGTAAGTGATGTGGTAATTGGCTCTTGCCACGTTGGTTTCACCGGTTTCCATGGGTTGGCGCAAGGCCTCCAGAACGCGGGGTTGAAATTCTGGCAATTCGTCCAAAAACAACACGCCGTGGTGGGCTAGCGCCATTTCACCCGGTTTGGCACGCAGGCCGCCGCCCACCAATGCCGGCATGGAGGCTGAATGATGGGGCGAACGGAAGGGTCTGCGCCTTGTCAACTGACCATCTTTCAACTCCCCACCGATTGATGCAATCATGCTGATATCAAGCATTTCACGCGAATCCATGGGGGGCAGAATGGAGGGCAGGCGCTGTGCCAACATCGATTTGCCAGCCCCTGGAGGGCCTACCATGAGCAAATGGTGCCCACCTGCAGCTGCCACCTCAAGGGCACGCTTTGCAGCCTCCTGACCCTTTATATCAGCCAGATCGGGCAAGGGCTTTTCTGTGATCAGGAGATGTGGTTTGGGCCGCGACAGAACTTGCGTGCCTTTGACATGATTGATGAGCTGGATGAGATTATCAGGGGCCAGAATATCAAAATCATCGCCTGCCCAAGCTGCCTCGGCGCCCGACACTTTGGGACAGATCAGCCCCAAATCTCTGCCATTGGCGGCCATGGCTGCCGGAAGTGCGCCCGACACAGGAAGCAAGCTGCCATCCAGCGCAAGCTCACCCATCACAACATACCGATCTAGAAAATCGGGGGGCACAACGCCCAAGGCCGACAAAACTGCCAAGGCGATTGGCAAATCATAGTGGCTTCCCTCTTTGGGCAGATCAGCGGGTGACAAATTCACCACCAGTCTTTTTCCCGGTAATGCCAAGCCGATTGAATGAAGTGCTGCGCGCACCCGCTCACGGCTTTCAGCAATTGCCTTATCCCCCAGCCCCACCACCTGGAACATGGCCTGACCAGACACAAACTGCGCTTGCACATCAACAGGTACAGCTTCAACACCCTGAAATGCCACTGTTGCCACCCGCGCTGTCATGATTTTGCCCATCCCCAAGCTGTAGTTTTCAGACGCTAACTGAAGTTGAAGCTTCTGACAAGAACATTAAGCGAACATAATTTTTAACTTTAGATGTGACCGGAGACTTGTTATCCGTCACCCAGCGAGAGCTGACCGGAACGAAGTGTGATGCCATGTTAAAAACAATTGATCGATACATCATCAAGCTGGTGCTCACACCCCTTGCAGCCACACTGGTCATTAGCCTCACTTTGCTGTTGGCTGAACGGATGTTAGGATTTCTGGATGTGACGCTTGGCAAGAAAAATTCATTCACGGCCGTGTTTAAAATGCTGGCTTATCTCACCCCAAATTATTTGGGGTTGGCAGTTCCCATTGCGCTTTTTCTGGGCGTTCTGTTCAGTTTTAATCGCCTGTCCAAATCGCGTGAGATTGATGCCTTGAATGCTGCAGGCATCAGCTTGCCTAGGCTTTTCCGGCCAGTTCTGGGGCTCGCCGTTGTGCTCATGCTTTTCAATGTTGTTGCAGTCGGGTGGTTGCAGCCTTACGGGCGCTATTCTTACCGCTCTGTGGTTTATACGCTGACCAATGTTGATGCCTTTGATTTGGCCAGGGAAGGCATTTTCATGAAATCGGGTGCACGCACTTTTATCGTCGATCAGCTCAATCAAAGTGACAACAGCTTTGAAAAACTTTTCGTGTTTGAAGACAAAGGGCAAGATGGCAGCGAGACGTTGACAGCAGCTACTGGCATTCTCATCAACAATCCTGATCAAAAAACGCCCGTCTTGCGCATGCAGAACAGCGATAGATTGAGGCTTGATGGGGAACCTGCCACTGTAGGTCAGTCCGCACTTTCAGCCCCTACGCTGGCAAAATCACAGACAGTGGATTTGCCACTCGACAGTGTTGCGGGAAACATGTTCAGGCCGCGAGGCGCTGATGAAAGAGAACTGAGCTTGCTTGAGATTTTCAATGGGTTTAACGCGCCACCCGAAAACACAACAGAGCAAAAAATGGTGGCAGAGTTTCACAACCGCATCATGAAAATACTTTCCATCCCCTTGCTTGCCTTGATTGCGCTGCCTTTTGCCCTGTCCAGGCCGCGTTCAGTTGATGCCTACCGAATTGGACTTGCTATTTTTGCAGTGGTTGGCATCAATGTCATCATTGAGCAAACTTCAATTGCTGCAAGCGTATCTGGCTTTTCGCCATGGCTTGTGATGTGGCCACCCTTTCTGGCGCTTACAGTATTTGGTTTATGGCGTATGTGGCAAGTCAGCTATACGGTTCGTGCCGAAGGCTAAGTTTACGTCAGGGCTTTAACTGATCCGGTAAAAACGAGCGGCCGTTTCCCCAAAAACCATTTTCTCTTCGGCGGGCGCAACAATTGTTTTTGCTGTAGCGTGCCAGCCTCCATAATTTCCGTTCAGGTCCAACACCGGCCAATCTGAACCCCACATGATGCGGGTTGCTCCAAAACTCTCTATTACATGGCGGGCATAGGGTCTTAAATCATCCACGGTCCACCCTGAGTTGGCCTCGGTGGCGAGGCCCGACAGTTTGCAAAATGCAGGCGTTGTGTTGGCCAATGTCTCTATGCCTTTGGCCCAGTCATCAAATGCACAATCGCGAATGCGGGGCTTCATGCAATGGTCAATCACTGTACGCATGGTGGGGTGGCGATCAAACAAACGCTGAAATGATTGCAGGTGAAGTGGAAACCCCAGCGCATCAAACGTAAGATCGAGATCAACAATTGCATCATAGGCCCAAGCTGCATCTTCTTTGTGCATCCATTCGGGGTCAGGCAAGTCTTGAATCATGGGGCGTACGCCTGAAAACTTCGGATGTTTTGACAGACGTTGCAAATGATGAAGATCATCCCGGTTTTCAAAATCAACCCAGCCCACAACTTTGGCGACCCAAGCTGTGGCATCCGCAATCCCCAACATATACTCGGTTTCATGAATGGTCGGTGCAGCTTGCACCAGCACTGTGCGGTCAATCCTGCAAGCTTTAAGGTGGGGTTCCAAATCCTGCGGCATAAAGGGCTTGCGCATGGCCGCTAACCCCTCTCCCCCCATCCAGCCATAATCACCGCGCGCCGGATTCCAAAAATGATGATGCGCATCAATTTTCATTTGGGTGTCGCAGCACGCTCATCCATCAAGCCATGGGCTTTCAAATCTTTCCACAGGGCTTTGGGCAGTTTGGCGCTGAGGGTTTTAACATTCACGACCACCTGTTGGGGAGAAACAGCACCCGGGATGACTGACACAACAGCCTTGTGGTGCAGTGGAAAGCGCAAAGCTGCCTCTGGCAGTTTCACTTTATGTGCCTTGCAGATCGCTTCAATTTTGCGCACCCGGTCCAGCACAGTTTTGGGGGCCGGATCATAATTGTAAAAGGCACCTTGCTTGGCACCGGTAGCAAGAATGCCAGAATTGTAGGGCCCACCCAACACAATGCCGATTCCGCGCTTCTCGCACAGCGGCAGGAATGACTCCAAGGCCTCCTGCTCCAGCAAGGTGTAACGCCCGGCCAACAGGAAGAGATCAAAATCACCTGCCTTGGCCAAGGTTTCGCAGACTTGCCACTCATTCACGCCAGCGCCAAAGGCCTTGATCACTTTTTGATCGCGCAGTTTAACCAACGCTTTGTAACCCCCTTCCAGGAGCGTTTTCACATGGGCATCGCGCTTGGCTTCAGAGCCATGGGTAAACACATCACAATCATGGGCAAATACTATATCAATTGAATCAATGCCAAGCCGCTCCAGCGAAAACTCCAGCGAACGCATGACGCCATCATATGTGTAATCAAACACTTCGCGGCGGTTTGGCGTATTGAAAAACTTGCCGATGCCGGTGCGTTGATCTGGCGGGACAACTTGAAGGGTGCGACCAATTTTGGTGGAAAGCACATAATCTTTACGTTTCTTATCGCGCAGAAAATGGTTGAGGCGTGTTTCGGAAAGGCCAAGTCCATAAAGCGGTGCGGTATCATAGTAGCGGATGCCTTGCTTCCAAGCTGCATTCAATGTGGCCTGTGCTGCATCTTCTGAAATAGCACTGTAGAGATTGCCAATGGGGGCTGCACCAAAGCCCATTTCAGTCATTGAAATTTCCGCACCGGAGGGGGCTTTAAACAGGCGTTTCTTCATTTTTCGGGCGCTCCAAGTTTGTTGTATTCGTCGCTTCTTGCGACTATGAAACTGTTATAACAGTTTGACAATGAGATTAAAGCCATGAATGCGCCAGCTCTATTAAGATTGAACCAAAGCGACAACGTGCTCATCAGCACGCGCATCGTTGAAAAAGGCGAGGCACCAGCCGAGCACGTGACCACACTGGCGCGCATTATGCGGGGCCACAAAATGGCGGCAACAGCTATCGCCAAGGGTGTGCCGATTCGAAAATTCGGCCAGATCATCGGCTTTGCAAAATCTGATATTGCGGCTGGTGATTGGGTGCATGAACACAATGTGGAGATGGCAGCACTTTCTCATGATTATGCCTATTCGCAAGGTGTTATTCCGGTTCATATGGTGCCTGAAAAAGACCGCGCCAGTTTCCAAGGCTTTCGCCGCAAAAACGGTAAGGTTGGGACCAGAAACTATATTGGCATCATGACCAGCGTGAATTGCTCGGCCACAGTAGCCACCTTTATTGCGCAAGAGATCAACCGTTCAGGCATTTTAAAAGACTACCCCAACATTGATGGTGTGGTGGCGCTGACGCAAGACAATGGTTGTGTGATAGATTATCGCGGCGTGATTTTTGATATCTTCAAACGCACCGCGTGGGGTTATGCCACAAACCCCAATATGGGCGGCGTGATGATGGTGGGCCTAGGCTGCGAAGGGTTTCAAATTCCGCGCTTTAAAGAAGCTTACGGCGTTGAAGAGGGTGAAACCTTCCGCACCATGACCATTCAAGAGACCGGAGGTACTCGTAAAACGGTGGCAGCTGGTGTTGAAGCCGTAAAAGCCATGTTGCCGGTGGTGAATGCTCAGAAACGCGAAACCTGTTCAGCTTCCGAATTGATCCTAGCGCTTCAATGCGGTGGTTCTGATGGCTATTCAGGCATTACGGCCAATCCTGCCTTGGGCGCTGCCGTTGATCTTCTGGTGCGCCATGGGGGCACTGCCATTTTGTCTGAAACGCCTGAAATCTATGGGGCGGAACATTTGCTGACCAGGCGTGCTGCAACACGCGAAGTGGGCGAGAAGCTGGTTGAAATCATCAAGTGGTGGGAAGATTACACCACCCGCAACAAGATGGAGATGAACAACAATCCTTCCCCCGGCAACAAGCTGGGCGGGCTTACAACCATTTTGGAAAAATCACTGGGGGCTGCCGCAAAAGGTGGGTCAACGCCGCTGACGGCTGTTTATCATTATGCTGAACCTGTCACGCAAAAGGGTTTTGTATTTATGGACACCCCCGGATATGATCCAGTATCCGCCACAGGCCAAGTGGCAGGGGGTGCCAACATCATGTGCTTTACCACGGGACGTGGCTCTGCTTATGGCAACAAACCCTGTCCTTCGATCAAGCTTGCCACCAACACGCCGATTTATGAGCGCATGATTGATGACATGGACATCAATTGCGGCGACATCATTGATGGCGTTTCGCTTGAAACCAAAGGCCAGCAGATTTTTGATCTGATCTTGCGCACAGCGTCTGGCGAGAAAACCAAATCGGAAGAATTGGGCTATGGCGATAATGAATATGTGCCGTGGTATGTGGGCGCCGTAATGTAAGCGCCGTAATGTGAGCGCCGCAATGTGAGCGATTTCACGCCATCTTTGCACCACGTTTAAAATTCACATTTTCGCACACTCCAGCTTAACCTTTCACCAAGGGAGAGGGTGCTAAACGTTTGACACCTTTTGCCTACAACACTCGCTCTAAAAGCCATTCCCGCGCAGGTGGGAAGCAATCAAAGGCGAGATAGAGCTTGAAGGCAGCAGGAGCCTTGCCTACGCGGGACTGACGGGATTTTGATTTTCGGGGAATTCATATGGGATTGTTTGGGACGAGTAAAAAGCGAAAGGGTCGAGGCAGAGCCGAGCCACGACTTTTTGCTGACACGTCCCGCTCGGATGTGACCGACCGACGTTCCCCTAAACGCCGCCGCTCGCTGTCGTGGCGTTTTATAAAATTCTTCTTCACACTTGGATTTTGGGGCGTGGTGGCTGGCGCTTTGGCGTTCAGCTATATCTGGTTTACACTTGATGCACGCGGGCTTTTGAGAATTCCTGAACGCGAACCCGGCATTATGATGCTGTCGGCCAATGGTTCCGTGTTGGCTGAACAAGGTGCATTTTTTGGCGATGCCGCGCGCATTGCCGAGCTTCCTGATTATGTGCCCAACGCCATTATCGCCATCGAAGACCACCGCTTTCGCTCGCATTATGGGGTTGACCCCATTGGCTTGGTGCGGGCTGTTTCACGCAATATTCTGGCTGGTCATTTGGTGCAGGGTGGCTCAACGCTCACCCAGCAACTGGCAAAGAATCTTTTCTTGACGCCGGAAAAAACAATAACCCGCAAAGCTCAGGAAGCGGTGCTGGCTATTTGGCTTGAATCGAAATTCACTAAAGATGAAATTTTGCAACTTTATTTGAACCGGGTTTATTTTGCGCCGAACGCCATTGGCATAGAGCAGGCGTCGCATGTGTTTTTCAACAAATCGGCACTTGAGCTTTCAATCAATGAAGCGGCAACTTTGGCCGGCATGTTGAAGGCCCCCACCACTTATAACCCTGCCCTTCACCCTGATGCCGCTGCGGCCCGCGCCAAGCTTGTGGTGGATGCGATGGTGCGTGAGAGCTTCGTGTCAGCAGAGGATGCGCAAGCTTCACGTGATGCGCCTTCGAATGTGGTGTCTGCCAATTATATTCCCGCCAAACACTATGCGGTGGATTGGATTGAGGAACAATTGCCACTGCTGGTTAAAAATTATGATCAATCCATTGTGGTTGAAACAACCATTGATCCTGCAATCCAAAGCAACGCGGAAAAATCTTTGCGCAAGCGCCTGTCTGAAAGTGCCAAGAAGCTGAATGTGAGCGAGGGTGCCATTGTGGTGCTTGATACAACAGGTGCAGTCACCGCAATGGTGGGTGGGCGGTCTTACAAGAAGAGCCAGTATAACCGGGCCACCAAGGCCAGGCGGCAACCAGGTTCAGCGTTTAAGCCCTTTGTTTATCTTGCGGCATTTCAGGACGGGTATAGACCCGACTCAATTGAAGTGGATGAACCCATAAGCATTGGAGGTTGGACGCCTGCAAATTATAAACAAAAATATCAGGGTGCCGTCACGCTGGAAACAGCCTTTGCCCAATCGATCAATACCGTGGCCGCCAAGTTAGCCTACGCCGTTGGGCCAGAGAACGTGGCAATCACCGCTGAGCGGCTGGGCATTATGTCTCCTTTGGGTCATGATGCTTCCATTGCCTTGGGCACGTCCGAAGTGACCCCGCTTGAGCTTACATCGGCTTTTGTACCTTTTGCCAATGGTGGCAGATCAGTGCAGCCTTATGTGGTGCGGCGCATTACGACCAAAGACGGCAAGGTGCTTTATGAACATGGTGGCGACGGATTGGGGCAGGTTATTACTGATCGCAATCTGGGTGAAATGAACCGCTTGCTTCGCGCTGTTGTGAGGTATGGGACGGGGACCAAGGCGCAATTTGGTGATTTTGATATCGGCGGCAAAACCGGAACCAGCCAAGATTACCGCGATGCCTGGTTTATCGGTTTCACACCTTACATGGTGACAGGCGTGTGGATGGGCAATGACGACAACACGCCCACTAAAAATGTAACGGGTGGATCATTGCCAGCGCAGGTGTGGCGCGACGTCATGGAACCTGCACATCAAGGTCTTATTCCGGCTGTGCTGCCGGGTACTGTTGAAGTTGAGCCTTCAGAGCAAGTTGCGGTTCTTGATCCTCAACTAACTGAAAATGCCGTTCCGCCAGCTCAAGAGCCAGCCGAAATCACTGTTCCAGCGCCCAAGAAGAAAAAACGTTATCTCTTTGATTTTCTGTTTGGCAAAAACTAGGGCTCCCTTCCGTTCTCTGATGAAAGTCCGGCAACGCCGGGGATGACGGTTGTTCCTGAGGGCCCATAGCGATGCAATTCCCGGCCATGCTGACGTAACCATGTCTTGGCTTGTTTGGCGCATTTGCAATGGGTCAGCACCAAGCGCCAAAACCTTGGGCCATGATTCATTTCTTTCAAATGCGCTACTTCATGGGCTGCAACATACTCCAACACGTAGGGCGGAGCTAAAACCAAACGCCAGGAATACGACAAATCACCCTGTGCCGAACACGAGCCCCAGCGACTTTTTTGATCTCTGATCGTCAGCTTTTTGAATTTTGCCTGCATAGCACCTGCGTAATGTAGCGAGGCCTTTTGCAATTCTTCTTTTGCACGGGCTTTTAGCCAGTCTGTCAATCGACGTGGGACATGGGCAAGATCGCCCGGAATCGTGAGGGTCATATCCTCTGGTGAATGCAAGATCAGGCCGCGCCTGCTGCCCGTGGTTTTTAAGGTGTGAACAAGTCCTTGAAACAAAACCGCACTGTCCTGTTGAAACGGCACGGCAGCAGGGCGCTTGATGAGAGTTTGGGCAAGCCATGGTTTGGAGGTTGCAGCAAAGCGCATGGCTTCAGCGAGACTGGTGCGCGGCGGCAGTGTCATCACCACGCCTTGACCATCAGGCGTTAAGCGCAAAACCATGCGGCGGCACCGCGCGTTGCGTCTGAAGGTCAGAAGCAGGGTTTTGCCGCTGACTTCAATTGTTGTGGGTTCAGGCGGTTTGACTTGTCTCAGGTTTACGAAATGTCCGAGAAGGCTGATCATCAGCCTTGGGCATTTAGAAATTTAACAATCAAGGGTGCAACTTCAGCACGAAATTTTTTGCCGGAAAACACGCCGTAATGTCCAACACCCATTTGCAAATGATGCAATTTCATCGTTTCGGGAATGTTGGGACAAAGCTCATGTGCGGCTTCAGACTGGCCCAAACCAGAGATATCATCACGCTCACCTTCGATTGTGAGCAATGCGGTTTTGGTTATGGCAGCTGGATTAACAAGCTTGCCCCTGTGCATATAAGTGCCGTTGGGCAAATTGTGATGAATGAAAACACGGTCTACCGTTTGCAAATAGAACTCTGCCGTCAAATCCATAACTGCCATATATTCATCGTAAAAAATCCTGTGCCTTTCGGCATCCTCATCGACACCATCAACAAGACTGCGGTAAAGATCGCGGTGGGCCTTGAGATGGCGTTCCATGTTCATGGACAGAAAACCGCCCAATTGCATAAAACCTGCATAAACTTCGCGACCAACGCCCGCATGAGGGCCCGTCACGCGCATGGTCATGTTGTTTCTGAACCAGGCAGAGCCTTTTTCCTCTGCCAGTTTATTGACCGCGGTGGGGCTGCGCCTGGTATCGATAGGGCCACCCATCAAGACCATTGAAAGAGGTGCCAAATCATCTTCTGCCTCGTTCATCAGTGCTACAGCGGCAAGAACCGGAACAGAAGGCTGGCATACGGCCATGACATGGGCCCTGGTTTTCAAGTGATGTAACATTGTGATTACGGTATCGGTATAATCGTCAAGATCAAAGCGCCCTGCTGCAACAGGCACATCGCGCGCGTCCATCCAGTCTGTTACATAGACATCATAATGGGGTAGCATTTCTTCAATGGTGCCGCGCAACAATGTTGCAAAATGGCCAGACATGGGAGCCACCATCAGCATTTTTGTTTGCGGCGTTTTAAAGCCCTGTTTTGTAAAATTGATGAGATTGCAAAATGGCGATTGCCAGACAATCTCTTCTGTGACCACAAATTTAGTGCCCTCGACAAGGGTGGCACCAATATCAAAGCTTGGCTTTTCATAGCGCCTGGTGGCGCGTTCCAGCATTTCAAGTGATGCCGTTGTGGCGCGGCCAAATTGCGTGCCGGACAATGGGTTCCCGTCGTTTTGCCAAAAGGCGAGCGAGGCATTGGTTAAACAGCGTATCGGTTGCAACGCCGCATGGTTCATTTCGTAAAGTGGATACATTAACATTTTAAACGGGTTTCCAAAAACATGGTCAGGATTGCAAAGCTTTTTTAAGACCCTCGCTCAGGGCCTTGGCATCGGTTGTATAAGTGAAGTGGGTCATGAATGTTCCGTCTGGCCCCATCAGGTAAAGAATGGAACTGTGGTCCATTTCATACTCCTCAGGGAGCTTAGGGTTTGGCACTTTTTGGTAAAAAATATGATAAGCCTTGGCGAAGGCTGCAACCTGCTCTGGTGTTCCTGTCAGGCCTTGCAAACGCGGATCAAAGTTTTTCACATAATCAGCCATGACTTGGGGCGTATCACGGTCTGGATCGATTGACACGAAAACTGGTGTTATCTTCTCAGCAAGCGGACCCAGTGCAACAAAGGCAGCGGCCATCACTTGCAATTGGGCGGGACACACATCGCCACAGTGCGTAAAGCCCGGAAAAATCAGCATATACTTCCCGGTAAATGTTTTTTCTGTAACAGTTTCACCCTTTTCGTTCAGCATTGTGAAAGGGCCACCAATCAATGCGGTGCCAGAGCCCGAATAATTTGGCTTCAAAGTTGTGAGTGCCAGCGCTCCCAGAAGCACAGCCAACAGGATCATGATCGAAGCCGCGATAAGCTTGGCGCGCGAAGGGAGAAGTTTGCTATCTTGCATTGCGAAACAAGAGTATAGTGCAGTGCAGTATATGTCAAACTGAGGCACAATGACAAATTCGGATTTTGCTCAAAGCACAACCGGCCATCATCATGGCGGGCTTTTGCGCCTGCGCACGTTGGTCAGGCTGCGGTGGCTTGCTGTCATTGGTCAGTCGATTGCGGTTCTGGCCGTGCAATATGTGCTGGACTTCAGGGTGCCGCTGGGCGCTTGCTTGGCGCTGATTGCCCTTTCAGCCTGGCTTAATGTTTTTCTCTCCCTGCGCTGGCGGGCTGGCCAACGCCTGGCGTCCAAACCTGCGGGGTTGCTGCTGGGTTATGACGTTTTGCAATTGGCGGGGCTGCTTTACCTGACGGGAGGACTGCAAAACCCTTTTGCGTTTTTGTTTCTGGTTCCTGTTACTGTATCGGCCACATCCCTGCCTTTAAAATGGACCCTCGCCTTGGCAGGGTTGGCGTTTGCATGTTCTTCGTTGCTGGCATTTTTTCACCGTCCCTTGCCATGGGCGGCTGCTGACCTGTTTCAGCCACCGCCCACTTATGTGGCGGGCATGTGGGCGTCTCTCGTGTGTGGTACTGTGTTTTCCAGCATTTATGCAAGGCGCATTGCAGAGGAGGCGCGCATGATGTCCTCTGCTCTGTCAGCGACTGAACTGGTCTTGGCCCGCGAACAACGGCTCTCGGCCTTAAATGGTTTGGCCGCAGCAGCAGCCCATGAGCTTGGCACACCTCTGGCTACCATTGCCCTTGTTGCCAAGGAGCTGAAACGCGAGTTTCCGGCTATAGGGCCCCACACCGAAGATATCGATCTGCTGATCAGCCAAGCCGCGCGCTGCCGCGAAATTTTGACTCGTCTGGCGGTTCCTGAACAAATTTCCGATGACGTGT
Source organism: Hyphomicrobiales bacterium (assembly GCA_038230015.1). Lineage (GTDB taxonomy): Bacteria > Pseudomonadota > Alphaproteobacteria > Rhizobiales > Aestuariivirgaceae > Aestuariivirga. The sequence continues at coordinate 269,061 of JBBRNW010000001.1, forward strand.
ACCAACAGGTGAGCTTACATGCCATGATTGAAGATCTGGTTGCTCCCTTGCGAGGCTCTGAGGTGCAGATCAAAATTGATGCGGCACCTGCCGATGAGCGTAAGCCCAACGATGAACCTGTGTTCAAGCGCAATCCTGCAATTACGTATGGTTTGGGTAACCTGCTGGAAAACGCATTTGACTTTGCCACTTCAGCGGTTGCCGTCAAGGCGCGCTGGAGCCCTAGTCAAGTGACGCTGATTGTGGCTGATGATGGACCTGGTTTTGACCAGTCTATTTTTGACCAATTGGGGGATCCTTTTGTAACCACCAGACCTGGCTATGGGGCTGATGCGCAAACAGAGCCCGGGCAGCACGAAGGCATGGGACTTGGCTTGTTTATTGCCAAAACTTTGCTGGAACGATCTGGAGCAAGTGTTAATCTGGCCAATCATAAACCGCCATTGGCGGGTGCCGTCATTACTATCACTTGGCCCCGCTCAACAATTGATGTGGCGTTGCGCGTTTAATGCAATGGCCTATGCAAGCTTTAAAGTGTAAACTTGAACCAGAACGCCAAGAGAGCCGTAACACTCTGCATGACCCAGATAACACAGACTGCCGAGAAAACACTTTTACTGGTTGATGATGACAAACCGTTTTTGACACGGCTCGGCCGTGCCATGGAATCACGAGGCTTTGCCGTGCGAATGGCTGATACGGTTGCCGAGGGCGTGGCCGAAGTTCGCAAAGAGGCCCCTGCTTTTGCAGTGGTGGACTTGCGGCTTGCGGACGGTAATGGGCTTGATGTGATTGAAGCCCTCCACGCGACCAAGCCAGATGCGCGGGTCGTGGTTCTCACAGGTTATGGCAATATCGCAACAGCAGTTACGGCCGTCAAACTCGGGGCCATCGATTATCTCGCAAAACCTGCAGATGCAGATGCGGTTTATGGCGCTCTTATGGGTGGTACCGAAAACCGCAACGCCCTTCCAGAGAACCCCATGTCGGCTGACAGGGTTCGGTGGGAGCACATTCAGCGGGTGTTTGAACTTTGCAGCCGTAATGTTTCAGAAACTGCGCGCAGGCTTAATATGCACAGGCGAACGTTGCAGCGCATTCTGGCTAAGCGGGCGCCAAAGTAAATTTAAGGGTCCCATAGGCCGTGCAGCCTTTGCGCGGCCACTCTTGAAAAAGCAATCAAAACAGCACGGCGCCTTGAGGTATGAAGGGAATGTTCGGGGGCTTCTCTAAGCACTTCGGCACCCCATTGGTCTGCCACTAACAGCCCGGCCTCTTGGGGAATGATTTTGGGGTCCATGCGCTGCGGGATCGCGAACGAAAAACGATCACAGTAGTCGCGGTATTCAGGCCATTTGGTATCAGCCCTGAAATCTTCAGGTGAAGATTTGATTTCGATGATCCACACTTTACCGTTGGGACCAAGACCAATCACATCAGCCCGCCTTCCCGATGCCAAGGTAAACTCAGTCAGCAAGGCATAATTATGATCCCGCAGCAGGCGGCCCACGCCACGTTGGACTGCACTTGCAGTTGCCGATTGGCGGCCATCTGGCTTTAACATGAGATTGGGAATTTCAAAGACCATAGGCAATTCTATTCTTCGTCGAACTTTGTGGCCACTAATTTTTCCAATGCCACCATCGCTGCATCAGCCTGCGGGCCAGAAGCTTCGACCATGATAGACGTGCCTAAGCTTGCAGCCAGCATCATCAACCCCATGATGGATGTGCCGGGCACGGTTTGGCCATCACGGCTGACGCTGATATTGGCATCAAAGCCTTCGGCACATTTTACAAACTTGGCCGACGCTCTGGCATGAAGCCCGCGCTGGTTAATGATGGCAAACTCGCGCGCCAATGTAGCCATCAATCGCCCAAGACCTGGCTTGCAATGTTAATGTATTTTCGTCCCGCATCCTGAGCAGCAGCTGCCGCTTTGTGCAAATTACAGTCTTTGCGAATGCGGGCCAGCTTGACCAACATGGGGAGATTTAATCCTGCCACCACCTCAACTTTGCCGTCTTCCAAAAGCGATATGGCAAGGTTTGAAGGTGTGCCGCCAAACATATCAGTGAGAACTATTACGCCTTCGCCCGAATTTACGCGGTCCACAGCGGCTGAAATATCAGCACGGCGTAAATCCATACGGTCATCTGGCCCAATACTGATGGCCTCGCAACTCTCTTGCTTTCCAACGACATGTTCAAGTGCATGAATGAATTCATTGGCAAGACGGCCATGTGTGACAAGCACCAAACCAATCATGAATTGCCGACCTCAGAGTGCATAGGTATGACCGTCCCTTATTGCAGAGAGGTTTCAATAGCGCCTTTTGCTGCGCGCTCAAAAGGAATTTGCAGCATTGGTCTTAAGAAATGCGCGGATACGGGCGGGGGCGGAGGGAAGCCAAGCATGGAGTTTCAAACACGGCAATTCAACCTGTTCAAGTGTGGTTTTCAAATGGTCTGGGTCTGGCATGCGCTCAATGTTTTCCAGCGGCACAAGATCGATCACAGCTGCAATTCTGATTTCAGTACAGTAAGCCATGTCAACAATGCCCTGGCCCCTTATTTCAAATTTACCTGCGAGACTTTTCGGAGGGCTTGCAAATAAACCACCATCCTTCAGGTTTAAGATAACCTGGTCGTCTGCAACCAATGTTGCATCATAGCCATCAATCAAGCGTAAAACCAAGTCGGATTTGCCTGATCCCGAAGCCCCCCTGATGATAATACCTTGGCTTCCGATGACGACACAGGAAGCGTGAATTGAATTCTGGTTCATGCGTGGGTTTCCGGTGTCCAACCCTCAGCCAATGCAGGGATACGCACGACAAACCTGGCGCCCAGAACAGGCTTTTCTGCTTCACCTGCTGGCGCTTTGCCCAATCGATTTTCAGCGTGGATTGTGCCTTTATGGGCTTCCACAACCTGGCGCGAGATGGCAAGACCCAACCCAGAGTTCCGGCCGAAATGCTGTACGGGCCTGTCTGTGTAAAACCGTTCAAAAACGCGTTCAAGATTTTCAGCCCCGATGCCAGGGCCGTGGTCTTCCACGCGAATTTCAACATCGTCGCCCAAGCGCCGCACACGCACATGAACTTTAGTTTGCGGTGCGGTGAACGACCGGGCATTGTCAATAAGGTTCCGGAAAACCTGACCCAGCCTTGAATCGTTGCCCAATACTGAATACTTCGTGGCTGCCTTGTTTTTTTCCGTGACGGGCTGCACCACCAGCAGAATTTCCGCTTCACCCGCTTTGGCGGTTTCGTTGGATAATGTAACAATGCTGCCTAAAAGCTTCGAGAGGTCAACAGGTCTGATTTCATTACGCGCCAATTCTGCGTCGAGGCGTGACGCATCAGAAATGTCAGTGATCAGCCGGTCCATGCGCTTCACATCATCCACTACAATCTCGATCAGGCGTTTGCGCTGGTCATTGGTTTTGACAAAGTCCAAGGTTTCAACCGCACTGCGAAGAGACGTCAACGGATTTTTAAGTTCATGGCTCACATCTGCAGCAAAAGCTTCGATGGCTTCAATACGTTTATAAAGCGCCTCGGTCATATCTCTGATCGACCCTGAAAGTTGACCAATCTCATCGCTTCTCGTAGTAAAATCTGGAATTTCCACCCGTTTGTTGACACCGCGGCGGACGCGCTCTGCCGCCGCAGAAAGCTTCCTGATGGGAGCTGCAATCGTGGCTGCAAGCAAAGCTGACAGCAGAAGTGAAACCAGGGCTGCAAAGCCAAAGGTGAGCAGAACAATGCGGCGTTCGGCGCGCAATACACCGTCAATCTCGCCGCCTTGCGTGGACAATACCAAAGCCCCCAGAACAGCCCTGAAACGCTGCACGGGAACTGACACCAGCACGATGATTTCGCGGTTGTCATTTTGCCGAACAACGCTGACGGACGCGCCATTGAGGGCGGCTTTCACCTCGGGCATATCAGAATTGCTGTCCAGCCCGTACTCCACGTGTTTGGGATAATCTGTGGTAAAGAACCAGTCAAGAATCCGGTTTATGGTGCTGGTGAATAGGTTTTCCCTCGCCGCGTTTTGTGAGCCCAGGCTGGATTGAACGATGTCATTGCCACCATAGAGAAAGCTTGAATCCACCAGCATGTTTCCGCCAGGATCAACAATTTGCGCACGAATGGTGGTGTTGGCAAGAAGCCGCTTGAGCACCGGACCCGCCGTTTCAGGATTGATCGGAAAATCAAGGCTGCTTTGATCGGCATTGCCACCGCCATCTGAGGGCGCATCCAGTGAATCAGGGTTGATGACGATGGAACTGGTATCAGCTGTCGCTGACCCTGCAATTGCCGCTGCAATGATTTGCCCTTGCACCATCAAGCTTTGCACGCGCGCATTGATGAGGCCTTGGCGAAACTGATTGAAATATAAAATACCAGCGGCCAAAACAACCAGACCCAGAATATTGATGAGCGCAATGCGTGCCGTGAGACTAGACGGTGCCAAGCGGTTGAGAAGTGCACGCTTGGGCCGCCTGCTGTAAGCCATAGGAGTGTCATCGCCATCATGAAACTCGTCGACTTCAAAATCTTTAAAAGGTTCAAGCATTGCCGCTGTGCGGCCTTTCTCAACGGCGCTATTGTTCCTTGAAACGGTAACCTACGCCATACAGCGTTTCAATGCCGTCAAAGCTTTCATCGACCTGATTGAACTTCTTGCGCAGTCGCTTGATGTGGCTGTCGATAGTTCTGTCATCAACATAAACCTGATCATCATAAGCTGCATCCATGAGTGCATCGCGGCTTTTCACAATGCCGGGGCGCAAGGCCAGGGCTTGCAAGATAAGAAATTCGGTGACGGTCAGTGTTACATTCTGGCCCACCCAGGTGCAGGCATGACGATCAGAATCCATTACCAGCTTGCCACGCTCAATAATTTTTGTGGCGTCGGTTACAATGGGTGTGCCATCGCGCGGAACCGCCCGGCGCATCACGGCCTTTACCCGCTCCACCAGCAGGCGCTGCGAAAAAGGTTTTTTCACAAAATCATCTGCCCCCATCTTGAGGCCAAAAAGTTCGTCAATTTCATCATCTTTGGAGGTTAGAAAAATCACCGGCAGATCAGTTTTCTGGCGAATGCGGCGCAGCAGTTCCATGCCATCCATGCGCGGCATCTTGATATCAAAGATTGCCATATCGGGAGGGTTATCTTGCAAGCCTTGTAGTGCTGCAGCACCGTCATTGTACTTTTGCACCGTGTACCCCTCGGCTTCCAGCACCATGCCAACTGAGGTTAAGATATTGCGATCATCGTCCACCAAAGCCACTGTCGGCATATGCGTCATCCCTGTTGTTGTCGTGCTAGCGCGATAGGTATAAAACTGGAACAAATTGTGGCGGAGAGGTTAACGCCGAAAGAGCTGAAATGAAAGAGATGATTAAAGCTGTTTTGCAGCGGGTTAAAACCGGAACATTGAGCGTGCTGGACTTTGAAACCAGTGCTCCATTTGGTGCTCTGGTGAATGTGGCAACGGATGAGGCCGGCTTGCCGCTGTTTTTATTTTCAACTTTAGCACGGCACACCAAATCGCTGCTGGCACATCCTGCAGCCAGCTTGCTGGTGGCAGAATTGCCAAGCGAAGGAGACGCGCTGACAGGGTTTCGCGCAACAATTGTTGGCCAGATGCACGCGGTTAAGGAAGAGCCTGCACGCTATATTGCGCACCATCCCTATGCTGAGCTTTATGCGGGCTTTGGCGACTTTGGATTTTGGCGCATGACACCAGAGATGGTTTATGTTGTGGGTGGGTTTGGCAAGATTCAGAGTTTTACGTGGTCTGAGATTTCGTAGCTGAAGGATATATCAGCAGCGGCACTGTCTTCAATCACAGTTCTGATGTTGAGCATATCATTGGAAGCAATCCAGTTTTTGGCGTAAGCTTCATCATGGCCATGAGCGAGGATCCGGCCCATTAGACGGCGCTCTAGTTCTGCTTCTAGAACAGTGATAAAAACGGTGAAATCAAACAGCGGCTTCAAGCTCTGCCACGGTGGGTGTTTCAACAAGAGATAATTGCCTTCCACCAGAATGAATTTCACATCGCCTTTCACAATGTCTGCCGCATTGCGCGAAAGCTCCATCGTGCGGTCAAAAACCGGAATTGCGACATCAGGCTCGCACGCCTTGATTCGTTTGAGCAACGACTCAAAACCCATAACATCAAAAGTATAAGGCGCACCTTTGCGCGCACGGTGGCCGCGGGCATTGAGAATGATGTCATCGAAATGGAACCCGTCCATGGGCACAACGATTGATGAGGCAAGATTGTGGTGAAGGGCTTCGGCAAGTGTTGACTTGCCGGAGCCAGGGGGACCTACAATTCCCACGATGAAACGAGAAGCACCCTTCGCTTTTTCACGGATGAGGCTTGCAATTTCAGGCCTATCAAACATCAAGTGCCCAATAATTCCCGTGGTGGCTCTTTGGCACCCGTCATCATGGCGACAGCATCCGACATCGAAAAATCCTTCGAGTTGATGGTGCACAGGCGCTTGCCCAAACGGTGAATGTGGATGCGGTCACACACTTCAAACACATGCGGCATGTTGTGGGAAATCAAGATAATCGGCATGCCGCGTTTTTTCACATCGCGGATCAGTTCCAAGACGCGGCGTGATTCTTTCACGCCAAGCGCTGCTGTTGGCTCATCCATGATGACGACTTTTGAGCCAAAGGCCGCAGCCCTGGCCACGGCTACGCCCTGGCGCTGGCCTCCAGACAATGTTTCCACGGGTTGGTTGATGTTTTGAATGGTCATCAAGCCCAATTCAGACAATTTATCGCGTGCGAATTTTTGCATGGCACTGCGGTCCATCATGCGGAAGAAAGATCCGAGAATACCAGGCTTCCTGATTTCACGACCCAGGAACATATTGTCGGCAATGGAGAGTGCTGGAGACAAAGCCAGATTTTGATAGACCGTTTCAATGCCAGCATCTCTGCCATCTTGCGGCGAGCGGAAACTTACCGTTTTGCCCTCGAGTGAAATTTCACCATGATCAGGTGTCACTGCACCTGACAGGGCTTTGATCAGCGACGATTTGCCAGCGCCGTTATCGCCGATGACACCGAGGATTTCATCTGGGTAAAGATCAAAGTCTGCACCATTCAAGGCCACCACTGTGCCGTAACGTTTGAGGAGGCCACGGGCTTGCAAAATAGGCGTTCGTGTCGGTGTCATTGTGATGCCCTCCGCAACCATTGATCAAGTGCAACAGCAATAATGACCAGACAGCCAGAGGCAAACAGCTGCCAGTATGAATCAACTCCCGCAAGTGACAGTCCCGTGTTGAATACACCCACAATAATGGCACCAAGCACTGAGCCCACGATTGAAGCGCGCCCGCCAAACAGCGATGTGCCACCAATCACCACAGCGGTGATGGAATCGAGATTTACAGTTTCAAATGCGATCGGCGAAATTGATTCCACACGGCCGATGGCAACCCATGCGCCAAATCCGCAAATCAAGCCTGCCATGGCGTAAACCGAAATAAGGGTGCGGTCCAGTTGGATGCCTGAAAGCATTGCCGCATCAGGGTCATCGCCCACCGCATGCACATGACGCCCCCACGCGGTGCGGTTGAGCATGTACCAGGCCAGAAAGGCGATCACAAGCAATGCAACGCTGCCATAGATCACTGTGGCGCCCGTCGCCTGTAGCAGGCCCTCGAAGCGCCCTCCAAACCATAACAGGCTGGGTGCTTTCTCGACCAGGTCAGCATTGCGGATTGACTCTGAGCCCGTATACCAAAGTTTTAATGCGTTAAAGATGTAAACCGTGCCCAAGGTGGCAATGAACGGTGGAATGCGGATTTTTGCCACGAGAACACCGTTGATCGTACCCATCAAAGTGCCAACTGCCACACCCATGGGAATGGCAAAAATGGGTGGAACAGCCCATAAAACGGCAAGCCTGCCCATGACCATTGCAGAAATGACAAGCATGGCACCTACTGAGAGATCAATGCCTGCCGTTAGAATGACGATAGTCTGAGCAATGGCAACGATGCCAGTAATGGTGACTTGCTTTAACACCAGCGAGAGTGTGCCAGGTGTCATGAAATTTTTGGCAATGATGCCAAAGCCAATGACCGCCACCACCATAATGATGGCTGGAATTGCTGTTGGGTATTCGCGTAAAAATCCGCGAACGCGGGAGAGAAGCGTAAGATCATCTTCGGCAAAAGATGCAACAGCACTGTCTGCTTGGTTAAGTTTGGCCTCAAAATCTGAGAGGGTTATTGTTGGTGAAGCTTCTGCCAGCGCTGTTTTAACTGGAATTGTCTTCACAGATTTGGTTTGAGCCGCAACTTTTTTTGCAGCTTTTGGCTTTCCCGCCATAATGCCCTCACTTAACGTTCCCAAGCTTTATGCGTGCCACTTTGCGGGCACTTATATAAACGAAAGGCGACGTTACCGCCGCCTTTCGCACTATTCAAGAGATCAGGCTTATTAGCCCCAGCACTTGGCCAAGCCTTCCTTGGAGTCGATTGACTTCACACCGTCAACAGGCTTGTCGGTGATCAGGTTAACGCCAGTGTTCATGAAGGTCAGGCCTTCAGTTACGGTTGGCTTGCTGCCATCCTTTGCAAAAGCGGCAATCGCTTCAATGCCCTTTGAAGCCATCAACAATGGATATTGTTGCGAGGTTGCTCCGATAACTCCAGACGCAACGTTTTTCACGCCTGGGCAGCCACCGTCAACTGAAACGATGATGGCTTGCTTTTCCTTGCCTGCTGCTTTGAGAGCGGCATATGCGCCTTCAGCGGCTGGTTCGTTGATGGTGTAAACGACATTGATGTTGGGTTCTTTGGCCAGCAACGTTTCCATTGATTTTTGACCACCTTCTGGGTTTGCACCCGAAGATTCATGACCCACTACGCGGGCGTCTTTTTCCGAGCCCATGACTTTGAGATCTGGAACTTCGATGCCGAAGCCTTTCAAGAACCCAGTATCGCGCAGAACGTCAACTGAGATGTTATCCTTATTGATGTCGAGCATGGCGATCTTGGCGTCCTTGGCAGCATCGCCAAGAGTGGCTTTTGCCCAGGCACCAATCAGCAGACCGGCTTCGAAGTTGTCGGTTGCAAACGTAATGTCTTGAGCATCCTTGTCGCCTAACGGCGTGTCGAGCGAAATCACCAGAACGCCAGCAGCGCGCGCTTTCTTGAGGGCAGGACCCACATCATCATTGGACGGCGTAATCAAAATACCCTTGGCACCAGCGGCCATGCAATTTTCAATTGCCGTGATTTGCGGCGCAGCATCACCGTCTTTTTCACCGGCAAAGGATTGAAGATCAATGCCTGCTGCTGTGGCTGCAGCAGTTGCGCCTTCCTTCATTTTCACAAAGAAGGGGTTGGTGTTGTTCTTGGTGATCAAGCATGCAGGTGTGCCTGCAAATGCGGCTGATGCAAAGCCAGTGAGCGCCACGCCGACGAGGGCGGCCTTAAGAATAGACTTCATTAGAATTCCTCCCATGGAACGGCCCATGCAGGGCCAAAATAACGACAACTGATAAGATGCTTATTGAAGAGCCAGCGTTGGCCGATGACCTTCAACAGAACCCTACCCTGCCCGAAAACTTAACAGGCTGTCAATAAGTAAATCGGCTTGATTTATTATTGACAGTTAATGTGGCTTGCGAGAAGGTTGGGGTAACCGACCAAAATGCCGGAAAAACAGGCAAACAGGATATGACCGTGAATATTGAACGTGGGTTGAGTGATAGACAGGGCAACTCAGTCCCCACGCCCTCACGCGGAACCACGCAAACAGGGGTAAGGCTTTACAACGAACGCCTCGTTCTGTCTTTAATCAGGCAACATGGCCAATTGCCCAAGGCCGAATTGGCCAAGCTCACGGGGCTTTCTGCACAAACTGTTTCAGTGATCGTTCGCCAGCTTGAAAATGACATGCTGGTTATAAAAGGCAAGGTTCAGCGCGGAAAAGTGGGCCAACCGCTTACGCCATTTTTGCTTAATCCAGATGGTGCCTTTTCCATCGGCCTGAAAGTGGGAAGGCGGTCAGGCGATCTGGTTTTGCTGGACCTTGCGGGACAGGTGCGGGCCACGGTGCGCCAACCCTATCATTTTCCTGAACCTGCTGCATTTTTGGCTTTTGCAAAAAGCGGCATAGCCCAGCTTATTGCAGATTTAACGCCCGCTTTTCGAAGTCGCATTTCAGGGTTGGGAATTGCTGCCCCGTTTGAGCTTTGGAACTGGGAAGAAGAAGTTGGCGCACCTCATGCTGTGCTGGAGGCTTGGCGCGATTTTGATGTGATGGGTGAAGTGGCGAAGCTTTATGACTTTCCCGTTCACCTGTGTAATGACGCAACGGCAGCCTGTGCGGCTGAACTGTTTTTTGGCGGCGGATCTCGCGTGCGAAATTTTGCCCATTTTTATGTGGGTTACTTTATCGGCGGCGGACTTGTTTTAAACGGCAGCCTATTTCAAGGCCCAACCGGCAATGCGGGCGCTCTGGGGTCAATTCCCGTGCCCCGCAAGACCGGCGGCGCTGAACAACTGATCCGATCTGCTTCGCTTTATGTGCTGGAGCGTGCGTTAAGGGCAAACGGCAAGGACATGAACCTGTTATGGCAGCAGCCTGATGATTGGAGCAGCGCAGGCGTGCTGGTTGATGACTGGATTTTGCAGGCAGCGGAGGGAATTGCGCATGCCTGCGCCAGTATTGCCAGCGTGATTGAATGTTCTGAAATTGTGATTGATGGCGCCATGCCAGCGCGTGTGCGGCGGAAGCTGGTTGAGGCCACGCAGCATGTACTCACCACTGTAAATCTCAGCGGCATCAGCCGCTTTACCTTGCGCGAAGGTGCCATTGGACGCGATGCGCGAGCCCTTGGTGCGGCCAGCCTGCCGTTGTTTGCAAACTTCATCATAGACCGGGATGTTTTATTCAAGGAGGCGTTACATGCTTAAAGGCTTAAATCCCCTTCTTGGACCAGAGCTTCTGAAAATCTTGCGGGCCATGGGGCATGGCGACGAGATTGCAATCGTCGACGGGAACTATCCTGCTGACACTGACGCCAAACGTCTGGTGCGGATGGACGGCAACACTGCAACTGATATTCTTGATGCCGTTCTATCTGTCATGCCGCTTGATGACATGGTGTCTGACTGTGTTTTTCGGCCCGCCGCTTATAATGATCCACAGCGCATAGAACCGATTTTTCTGGATTTTGACCGGATCATTAAAGCCCACGAACCCCAGCGCCACGTTTCAGTTCTGGTCGGGGCTGATTTTTATGCGCGCGTAAAAAGTTGCTATGCACTTGTGGCCTCTGGCGAGCCCCGCTTGTATGGCAATATTGTTTTGAGAAAAGGTGTCGTTCAACTCACCAACCAGCATTAGAACTCTTTGATGATTTTCCCATTTCCATCCACCACCGTTGAAAACTTTTCCTTGAATACAAGTTGGTGCGGTTTCAGCGTAAAAGTTGTTCCTGATACAAATTCACTCAGCTTGCGCGGTGTTGCAGAATGAACGCCAGCCTTCATAAAATCTTCCAGTTCAAAGACCCAATCTGGTTTTTTCTCAAGAAATTGCTTGTAGGTTCCTTTAAAAATCTTTGCTGCCTTTTCCATTTCGTAAATCACCTGTCGCCTGAACAGCTTTGGCATCAAAACCGGTCCTTTATCTTTGCCAGGATCGGGCGAAACGGGAGGCTTTCTGAAAACAAGTTTGGGATCAAAAGCGTTCAGCTTGGTTGAATAGAATTTGAACACATTTTTCTTACCGGCTTTTTTCATGGCCTTGAGCAAGATCTCAATTTCTTCATTTTCCATGGAAGAATAAAAAGTGGGAAAACACCACCCTTCCTCGGCCAGCCAAATATTCAGATCAGTTGCAAAATTTGCCCCGACCCGGATATTGCCCACAAACCTGCCATAAGTGTCAACAACCTCAAAAGGGTGATCAACCAACGACACCATTATACACTCGACGACATCTCCAGTGGCAAATCCATTGAGCTTTCGGGATAAGGCCACAGTTGCTGTTTCAGCCAGATATTGTCGCCGTTCTGTTCCGTTGATTTCATTATAAGTCTTGCGTTGAGCTTCGGTGACGTCTGGATTATCTTTTTTCTGCAAAGGGCCAGCCCGGTAATGAAGTTCAGTTGCATCTATGCCCTGTAACCTGACTGTGATCCTGTTTTGGGCGTCAATCAGTTTTTTGGTGCTGGCGCCGCGCACGAACGCATTTTCAAAGGCCTGCGTTGGTTTGAAGTTCAAGTGGTCGGCTGCAAACTCAAATGTTGGATCGGTGATTGTCAGGTGAATTTTTGTTGTGTCAGCGTCTGACAATCCACTGGGCCAAAATTGTTTAAGTTCAATTTTGCCTTGCACGCGCAAAAGTCCCGCCATAAATCACCTCATGGTTTAGATGAATAACAAGAGCTTAGCCAGGGTTGTGCTAAATTGTGAAAGCTTTATGACGATTAATCTGAATGAGAACAACCCACGTAACCAATTTGATTGTCACAAACGAATTTGGTTTACCTGCCCATCCACATCATATTGAGATTTAAATTGAAATCCTTTTCTGATCTGACTGAACAAGAAATAATTGCCCTTGCGATTTCAAGCGAAGACGATGACGCGCGCGGCTATGCTGGATTTGCCAATGCCCTGATGGCCGATTATCCGGCATCCGCCAAGGTTTTCGTTGAAATGGCGGAGGAAGAGCATGAGCACCGGCGCAGTTTGACTGAGCTTTATGCCAAAAAATTTGGTGATTATATTCCGCTCATCAGGCGCGCTGATATCAACGGTTTTGTCAAACACAAGCCAGCCTGGACAGTGAACAAGCTGGGCATCGACGCCATGCGCAGGCGGGCCGAAGTCATTGAGCTTGAGAACTACCGTTTTTACAGGCAGGCGGCAGAACAGTCAGTTGATCCTCACGTGAAGAAACTGTTGGGCGAACTTGCGTCAGCCGAAAAAGGCCACGAATCCTTGGCGTCACGCCTGGGTCTTGAACACCTTACGGCTGATGCAAAAATCGACGAAAAAGAAACCCAGCGGCGGTTGTTTCTATTGCAAGTGGTACAACCGGGCTTGGTCGGGTTGATGGATGGGTCGGTTTCAACTCTTGCGCCCATTTTTGCGGCCGCTTTTGCCACCAATAATACTTGGCAGACTTTTCTGGTTGGGGTGGCAGCTTCCATTGGTGCAGGCATTTCCATGGGATTGGCCGAGGGACTTTCGGATGATGGCAAACTGACAGGAAGGGGCCATCCGCTTATTCGTGGACTTGCTTCTGGCATCATGACGGCTGTTGGCGGGCTTGGTCACACCTTGCCGTTTTTGATTGCAGACTTCCATACAGCCTTTGTTCTGGCGGTGGTGGTGGTTATACTTGAGCTTGGCCTCATCTCATGGATACGCTGGAAATATATGGACACGCCTTTTATCAGGGCGGCTCTTCAAATTGCGGTGGGAGGCTTGCTGGTGTTCTTGACCGGAATTTTCATCGGGAGCGCGTAGCTACTGCTGTTCCACCAGCCGGATCAACATTGCTACTTCCCGTGCCAGTTTTTCATCACCTTTGATTTGCTCATCGATCTTGCGCACCGCATGAAGGACGGTTGAGTGATCACGCCCGCCAAAGCGCCGGCCAATTTCAGGCAATGATCTTGCCGTCAATTTCTTGGCAAGATACATGCCGATCTGACGTGGTAAAACCACTGCACGGGCCCGGCGCGGAGATAGCAGATCAGTGCGACCGACATTGTAATGGCGGCCCACGATCTTCAGAATATCATCAATCTTAATGCGGCCAAGATCTGCCGTGCCAGCAGCATCGCGCAGGACCATTGAGGCGAGATCGAGCGTGATGGGAGATTTGTTGAACTGTTGATATGCCATCACGCGGTTCAAAGCTCCTTCCAATTCGCGGCCCCCACCGGTGATACGGTTGGCGATGAGCTCCAGAATATCAGGGGCGATGGATTGGGAAAGATCGCCGTTCAACATGGCGTTGTGGCGAACGTCCAAAATTTTGCGGCGCTGTTCAAGATCAGGCGTTTCAATATCAATCACCAGACCCCCCATCAGGCGCGAGCGCATGCGCTGGTCGATGGTATCCAATTGAGCTGGCGGTACATCGGCTGCCACCACGACCTGGCGTTTTGAATCAACCAGCGAATTGAAAGCATGACAAAATTCTTGTTGAATGGCTTTGCCTTGCAAAAACTGAAAATCGTCAATCAGCAGCACATCGACAGTTTGAAACTGATCTTTGAATGCAAGTGTATCGCGCTGGCGGATGGCGTGAATGAAGCCATACATGAACCGTTCTGCCGTGAGGAGCAAGACCTTCCTGTTGGGTTGGGTTGTGCGAATATGGTGTGCCAGTGCATTGAGCAAATGCGTTTTGCCAAGGCCTGCTGTAGAATGAATGAACAGGGGATTGAACGTGAGGGCAGCACCTGTGGTTGCCTTGGCCACGCGCATGGCAGCGGCATGCGCCAGCTGATTGGACGACCCGATGATGAAACTCGAAAAAGTCTGCGATTCATCAAAGGACGTACTGCGTTCAGCCGTCAGAAAGGTTTGTATTTGAGCGGCAACAGCACTGTTACGTTCGGGGGCCTGGGCAGCCAAACGCGCAGGCTCACCGGCTTGGCCATTGGCCCTTGAGGCTTCACCCTGCACCCGCACCCGCACTTGCACGGTGTCAAGCGGGCCAAACTCAACTTCTGCAATTTTATGAAGTTTAGACAAATAATGGTTTTCAATCCAGCTCCGTAAAAACCGTGTGGGGACCGAAACCGTTAATTGACCTTGACTGCATTCTTCTGCGTCCATGCGGGCAAACCAGCTGTTGAACAGGTCATCGCCCAATTCAGCTTTCAACCGTTGCGCAATACGAATCCACTGGTCCTTGAATTGCCCTAAGGGCTGGCGGGGCTTTTGTTCGCCTGTCATCGTCCCCGTCATTGTCATTGTGTTTGTCATCAGTTTAGCCGCCTCTTCTCAAGTCACTTCAAGGCAAAACATTCCCGTCACACGTGCAAGCCTTTGCAGTGCGCATGAAATGTTGCCAATTTGATTTTTTGAAAGGCCTGGATTTCCCGTCCAAGACTTCACGTTGTGCCCTTAACCCTTGTCTTTTTTAATCATGTCAAAAATCCCCTCGCACTGGATTTCCAAAATCCAATGTTTTTTGTCATTTCAAACGCGTATTTTACAAACAACGCCACTTGCCGTGTACAAGACCCCCGTTGATCTTGTCGTGGGTTTGCCGCCCCAACGTCAACTCGAGAAATACGCTAGCCAAGTGCTGCTGACAGTTGCAACCTGATTCATCAAACGCTCCGTACACGGAGGACACAAAATTAGCCGCAAGTTCGCAACTTGAGTTTGCAAACTTTCATAAACATTTGATAATAAGAGATTAAATTAATTTTGCTAATCTAATTGATGAACTGTTTTGTGACACATTTGGTACAGGTTTCTAAAATTTGAGTCCCGCACAGCTGGTGTTTTCCACAGAACAAAAATCCTATTCTCCGCAAGTAAATGAATAACAACAACTATTCTTGTCATGAAACATCAGTGTTCGGACAAATAAAAACGCCGCTGGAAAATCCCGCGGCGTCTCAAACCAAATCAAGCTGAACTTAAGCCAGCTCCGGGTGCTCAGCCCTGCATGGCGCGCACGCGCAAGGTGAGACGTGAAACTTTACGTGACGCTGCGTTTTTGTGCATGATGCCCTTTTGGGCGCCCCGCATCAATTCAGGGGCAGCTGCCTGCAATGCCATTTCAGCATCGGCTTTTACGCCGGATGTGATGGCTTCTTCGACTTTGCGCACTTGGCCCCGAACACGGCTTGTGCGGCTTTTGTTAACTTCAGCACGCCGTGCCGAGGCGCGGGTGGCTTTTTTGGCGGAGGATGTGTTGGCCATGAGAGTTCCTAATTCATAAAAGAGCGGCGGGGCGTTTTCTTCCCACCTTTGCGATTGCGGGCTTATAGGGGGCCATTTTCTATCCGTCAATTGTCAGAATTCATGGAATTCGTCATTAATACGGATTTTTTCATTCTGCACTAATGCGATGATGCCAGCACCGTAACTATGTCAGATTTCACCTATGTCACCGACAAGGTGACACTCTATGCTGCTGGCGGAACTGCACATAGCTTCAACTTGTAGTCGTTACGGGACGTGTTAACCTTTGAACCTGACTGGGATGAATGGAACGGAGATGTTCTTGCATTTACGAAAACTGGCGATGATTTTTCTGTTAGTTGGCCTTGGTTTGGGGCTGTCGGGATGTTGGGGCAATACTTACACCTATCATCAGAAGTTGACCGTTGTCGTATCGACGCCAGCGGGTGTGAAGTCGGGTTCGGCAGTTACGGAAGTGACCGCCAATGTTGGACAACAAAGCTATCTTTCACCAGCAAATGTTGGTTACCGTGTGCGAGGTGAAGCGGCGGTTGTCGACCTTGGCAATGGTAAATATCTTTTTGCACTCTTGTCGTCGGGTGGAGAAAAGACGGCGACTGAATACTGGGCCATGTTGGCCTTTTACAAACGCGTGATGGATGAATATCCGTCAGGCTCCGAAGAACGCATGAACATGTTTTACACCGCACTTCTTGGCATGCGCGACAGTCAAAATGTCATGCCAGACAAGTATCCGCTGCTGGTGACGTTCAGTGATATCAATGACCCGAAGTCAGTGAAGGAAGTGAAGCCGGGGAAGTTGGCAGATGTGTTTGGCGCAGGCTTTGCACTGCAGGCGATCACTCTGGAGATTACCGATGAGGCGGTGACCGACGGAAAAGTAGCCAGCAGCTTAGGGTGGTTGGCATCACTACAAGGTCGCGTCAAGCCAATTCATGAACCAATCCCAAAAAACTACAAGCCGCTGCCGGAAGAAGAGCTTTATTCCAATTCGTTCATTGTGGTGAATTGAAATGGCTGTATCAAAAGATTTAATGCTCGCACTCCTTTCTTTGGACTCGTACAATCGCGGACATCGAACTGGCATCACCGGGCTCGGTGGTGTGGGTTCTCAAATTGGCACTGCAATGCTCAATAGTCACAGTCACACTACATCAACGCCCTAAAGATGATGTATGCAGCCAGATGCAATGGAGATTTTAACGCATGTCTAGTGAAAACAGGCCCTGGGGATCATTCCATGTGTTGGACGAGAAGCCAGGGTTCAAGGTGAAGCGCATTGTTGTGACATCCGGGGGCAGACTGTCTCTGCAAAGCCACAAGCACCGCAGCGAGCATTGGACAGTGGTGAATGGCACCGCCACGATCACGGTGGGCGACAGCGTCACAGTCAAAACACGTGGGCAATCCGTTGATATCGCGTTGGGAGCCAAGCACCGGCTTGAAAACCTTCACGAAGGCCAGCTTGAAATCATTGAAGTGCAATTTGGCGATTACCTGGGCGAGGATGATATCACAAGGTATGAGGATATCTACGCGAGAACGTGAAAATCTCGAAAGACCCCCTCGTTTTAAACTTGGGGGCCGTTTGTTTATTTTGCAGCTTTAGGGGTGAGGATCATGATGATCTGCCGGCCTTCAAAGCGCGGTTCCATCTCAACCTTGGCAATTTCAACCGTATCGGTCTTGACCCTGGCCAGGAGTTTGTGGCCCAATTCCTGATGGTCCATTTCGCGACCTCTGAACCTGAGCGTGACTTTGACTTTGTCACCCTCTTCAAAAAAGCGCTTGGCCGCTTTCAGTTTCACATCATAGTCATGATCATCGATCATGGGGCGCAATTTGATTTCCTTGATTTCGATCACACGCTGTTTCTTGCGGGCTTCGGAGGCCTTTTTCTGTTCTTGAAACTTGAACTTGCCGTAATCCAAAATCTTGGCCACTGGCGGTTTGGCATCGGGTGAAATTTCAACCAGATCGAGATTGGCTTCTTCAGCCATGATCAAAGCTTGTCGGGTGGGAACCACTCCCACATTGTTGCCATCAGCATCAATCAGGCGCACATCACGGCTGTCGATCCGATTATTGATTTTATGGGCTTCTTCTTTAGGGGCAGGTTGGGCGCTGCGAACAGGTGCAGTTTTTCTCGGGGGTATGCTCAAGTGGGTCTATTCTCCTTGGTTGGCGCCTGAATGCACTATCAAATTGCGAATCCGGACGGGTTTCATTAGCAGATGTCATGGCCCAGTATAAGAGGCATTCTGCAGGGAGGTTTGAAGGTGATTGAAACCTTGTTCGATGATCATTTAGGGGCCACTCCTCTTGCTTACCGCATTGACGGAGGTGATGATGAGTTGGGGCGCTGTGGCATGTTTTGGCTGGGGGGCTTCAAGTCGGCCATGACCGGCACCAAGGGTGAAGCCATAGCCGAGCTGGCACGGGCCACAAGACGCCAAGCCCTGCGGTTTGACTATTCAGGGCACGGGGAATCTTCGGGCCTGTTCACTGACGGCAGCATTACGCTTTGGCTGGAACAGGCCACCCACATGTTCTTGCGCCACACCAAAGGCAAGCGGGTGATTGTAGGATCATCGATGGGCGGATGGCTTGCACTGCTGCTCGCAAGGCGGTTGCAAAAAGAGGATCCTGCAGCGTTTCGGCGCATTTTCGGCCTGGTGTTGATTGCGCCTGCAACTGATATGACCCAAAACCTCATGTGGGATAAATTTGGCGACCGTGAGAAGCGAGTACTTGCTGAATCCGGGACCTATATTCAACCCTCCGCCTACGGTGAACCTTACGTGATTACAGCGAAGCTTTTGACCGACGGGCAAAACCATCTTTTGTTGAAAGAACACATGCACCTGCCATTTCCAGTGCGCATTTTGCAAGGCGCAGAGGACAAGGACGTGCCTGCGTCCCACGCCATGAAAACCTTTGAGATGCTGCAGGGGCCAGATATTTCTTTGATGCTGATAAAAGGCGGCGACCACCGCTTGTCAACACCCGGGCAAATCCAGGTTATAACAGAAACCGTGTTGCAATTGGCGGAAAGAGCAGACGGCATTAAAGTTGTGTGATCACATCTTGCAGCAAGCCGCAAGACAGGACATCAATTTTCCAGCAAGGCCTTCAACCCCACGCGGTAATTTGGATATTTGAGCTGGTACCCCAGTTCAGATTTGATGCGCGCATTGGAGATCCGTTTCGAGTCGGCATAAAAGCTGCGCGCCATTGGCGAAAGCTCGGCCTCTTCAAAAGGAATTTCAGGAGGGGGTGCGACCCCTAAAAGCTCGCAAGCATAAGTGACCACCTCTTGCGGCGGAGAAGGTTCATCATCGGCCACATTGTAAATTCGGGAAGGATTGGGACGCTCGATTGAAGCCTTCAAAATTCCGGCAATATCCTCCACATGAATGCGGCTGAAGACTTGATCGGGTTTGATGATACGGCGTGCAGTTCCATCACGAACGGATTCCAACTGATTGCGGCCTGGCCCATAAATGCCAGGCAACCTGAAAATATGAAGGGGAAGATTTGCAATGGCCGCCCATGCTTTTTCAGCATCCACACGGCGCTGGCCCCGTTCGCCATTGGGGCAAAGTGCAGCTGTTTCATCAATCATCGCACCTTTCCTGTCGCCATAAACGCCTGTGGTGGACAGATAGGCCACCCATTGCAAATTTTGAGTTTGGGTGAATAACGACGGTGCAAAGTGGCGCAAGACGGGATCGCCGTCCTTGTCGGGTGGAACCGATGATAAGACATGCGTGACTGAGGACGGAATGGATTTCAAGTCATCAAATCTCAAGCCTTCGAAACCCATTGCTGTAATGGCCGCAACACCTTCTGCCGAACGGCTGGTCCCCGTTATGCGCCACAGTCCCCCACCGAGCAGTCGGGCCAGGTGTTGTGCCGAAAACCCAAATCCAAAACAGATAATGTGGTTCATTGTAACTCCGTCATCACCCATTCAGCTGTTGCCCTGACGACAGCGGACCCGTCTTGCAAGAGGGCTGCAACTGTTGGCAACAGGCTTTGATCTTCACTGTTGCCGGCTGCAATTAACACATTGCGGATAAAACTTTCGCGGCCTATGCGCTTCACGGGCGAGCCTGAAAATTTTTGGCGAAACCCATCATCATCCAGTCGCAACAATTCCGACAGTTCAGGTGCGATCAAATCTGCGCGCGCTTTTAACTTCATGTCCTGCGATGCTGTGGCAAATTTATTCCAAGGGCACACAGCCAGACAATCATCACATCCATAAATGCGGTTCCCCATCGCTTTGCGAAATTCAACTGGAATTTCACCTTTATGCTCGATGGTGAGATAAGAAATGCAGCGGCGTGCATCAATCCGGTGGGGTGCTGTGAAAGCTTGCGTAGGACAGATCGTCAGGCAGGCGTGGCAGCTTCCGCAGTGGTCTTGCTCTGGTTCATCAATCGGCAGCAGCGCTGTTGTTAAAATGGTGCCAATAAAAAACCATGACCCCAAATCTCTCGATACGAGGTTCGTGTGCTTGCCCTGCCAACCCAGACCTGCCTTGGCCGCCAAAGGTTTTTCCATCAGGGGCGCTGTATCGACAAAAATCTTGACGTCCGCTTTCGCCTCACGCGCAAACCACTGGGCGAGGCGTTTCAACTTGCCTTTGACGATCTTGTGATAATCGCGGTTCAGCGCGTAAGTTGAAATCACACCTGTGGATTTTTTTTCCAGTCTGGCGAAGGCATCAAGGCCTTGGCTATAATTCAAGGCCAGCACTATGGCTGTGCGGGCCTCTGCCCACATGGCATTTGGAGATTTGCGGCGATCAAGGGTTTCAGGCATCCAGCTCATGCTGGCGTGATGACCCAAGCCTATAAAATTTTCGAGGTCATGTCCCACAGATGAAGGCAATGTTGCACTTGTGATCCGCATGTCTGAGAAACCTTCAGCGCGTGATTTTTCTTCAAGTGCGTTGCGCAATTCAGAAATCAAGGTCGGCGTAACTTGGGGAGGCTGGCATGGCGGCCACGCTATCCTGCAAGACCACGCGGAATGAGGGCCTTGATTTGATGCGCTGGTACCAGCTCTTTACCACGGCGTGGTCACCCCAGGGCACATCACCCAGATAATCAATTGCGGAAAGATGTGCTGCTGCCGCCAGATCGGCCATAGACAAGTCGTTACCTGCGAGCCATGAGCGTTCTTCAATCAAATATGACAGGTAATCAAGATGGGATTTCAGACATTGCTTGGCATGTCTCACCCTTTCCATTTCCGGTGCACCACCGCCCTGATGTGGTGTCAAAAACCGGCGCACAACTTTTTCAGACACCAAAGGCTCGGTGACTTCGGTGTAAAATTTCACATCAAACCAGGCAACCAATCTTCTGATTTCAGCACGCGCCAAAGCCGAACCCGGCAGCAGGCTGTAGCGTGCGCCCCTGGTTTCTTCGAGATATTCGGACAAGGCTTCAATGCCGCAAATGGCCAGACCGTTTTCTTCCACCAAAACTGGAACAATGCCTGCAGGGTTGAATTCCGAGAGTGCCGTGCTCGGGGCCCACGGCCGCTCTTCTGCCAGGGCGCAAGCTTCGCCATATTCGGCCAGGGCCAATCTGGCACGGCGGCTATAGGGGTCTAATACAAAATGTAAAAGTTTCGGCATGGTTGCTCATGTTTACCAAAAGTTAAGGCAGTGCTGCCGTTATTGCCACTCATTTCGCTGGCGTATATGCCCAACGGCGGCTAGCTACAAGCGATTCGAAGCAACGTGGTTTAGGCGGGGGTCTGAGTTGGATTTTTTACAAATTATCGTTTTGGCTTTGATCCAAGGCATCACCGAATATTTGCCCATCTCATCTTCAGGTCATGAAATATTGGTGCCCGCACTCACCGGATGGCCCGACCAGGGTGTTTTGACAGATGCCGTTACCAATCTTGGAACGCTGCTGGCCACCATGATTTATTTCTGGCGCGATGTTGTAGCAATGTTCTGGGGCCTGATTGATCTGGTCAAACGCCGCGTCACGTTAAATTCAAAACTGGTCACCAACATCATTGTGGGTTCCATCCCGATCACTTTGTTGGGGCTGATTTTTCATTTTACACATCTGGACCAACACCTGCGTCTGCCCGTGGTGGTGGCCATCAACTCGATTGTTTTTGGGTTTTTCCTCTACGCCGCAGACGAATACGGCCTTAGCCGAAATAAAATGACAGATATAACGCCGAAAACTGCCTTGTTTTTTGGTTTGGCGCAAATGCTGGCGTTAAGTCCTGGCACGAGCCGTTCAGGTGTCACCATCACGGCTGGTCGCGCCATGGGTTTCCTGCGGTCTGATGCGGCTCGGTTTTCCTTCCTGCTTTCCATTCCTGCCAATGCCGAAGGCTCGTTCTTGAAGATCGGAAGTGCACTGAAAAATAACGAACCCGTCACAGCTGCCATGATTTTATGTGGCGTGCTGACATTCTTCATAGGCCTTGGAACTGTGACCGTGTTGATGCGCCTGATCCGCACCAACAGCTTTTTGCCTTTTGTGATTTACCGCGTCGTGCTTGGCGCTGTGTTGCTCGGAATGATTTATTCCGGTGTTACGTTGGGCGCGCTGAACTGACCCGCTTTACGAAACCGGTAGAGATAAGCAGGCACAATGGCTTCAATGCTATGTGGTGCAAGGCCCAACCCTTCTAACGTGCGGCCTTCAGTTTCCGCTCCGACAGATACCACGTTGTCGGTCTTCAGTGATTGAACCTGGTCCATGGTGAGGAACGGTTTTGGGAGCACTCCAGCCACTGCCCCCAACAGTGAGGCCAAGCCAAATGGCAAGGGCACCAACAAACGTTTTCGCTGGGTGGTCACCAAAATGTATTTGAGAATATCCTTGAAGCTGAGTTTTTCGGGCCCGCCCAATTCATAAACTTTTCCGGTTGCTTGACCGCGATCAACCAAGATGGCAATTGCTTCGGCCACATCACCAACGAACACCGGCTGGAAAATTGTTTTGCCGCCGCCAATCAACGGCAAGGCAGGTGCAAAACGGGCCATGGCTGCAAACTGGTTGAAGAAATTATCTTCTGGTCCGAAAATGATGCTGGGGCGAATGATCATGGCGCCGGGAAAAGCTGCGGTCGCCTTGGCCTCACCCTGGCCTTTGGTGCGAGCATAGGCACTTACGGCGTTCACGTCCGCGCCGATGGCCGATACCTGGATCAGCAGTTGCGCCTTTACGGTTTTGGCAGATTTCGCCACCGTCTCAGCACCCGCCACATGAAGAGTATCGAAATTCTGGGCACCTGAATTGTAAAGAACCGCACACAAATTGATAACCGCATAGGCACCTTCGCAGGCGGCAACTACTGAAGCTGGGAAGCGGATGTTGGCTTGCACCGGAACGATTTGACCTGGTGCACCTTGCGTGGTCACCTGGCCTGCAAGATCAGGCCTGCGGCAGGCCACACGCACCCGGTAGCCCCGTTTTGCCAAACTTCGCACCAGATGGCGGCCCAGAAAACCTGAGCCACCAACGATGGTAATCAATTTATCCGAATTGGCTTGAACCACACGATCGATCCTTATGTTTCGGCAAGTCTTTTAGCCAAGCTTTGACGAGGTTGCAAAGACATGAATTGACAATGTGACGCTGTGCCTATTATGAGACGCCCAAAGCCCTGATGGCGGAATTGGTAGACGCGCACGGTTCAGGTCCGTGTACTGAAAGGTGTGGAGGTTCGAGTCCTCTTCAGGGCACCAAATCATAGATTTATATCGTCCAGCTACGATTGATATTTAGCAATAAAAGCCCGATTTTACGGGCCTTTTTATTGTTTTCATGCTAACAACAGTCCAAATTTGTCCGATGCGATTTGTTGGTATCCAGAAAATTTGTTGGTACTTTTGTTGGTATCTGGAAAACGGCGCGTCGTTTCGTTTGAACAGGGAATCGACGAGAATGGCGCTGACGGATGTATTCGTGAAGAACGTAAAGGCAAAAGCCGCCCCAAAGAAGTTTAGCGATGGTGGGGGCTTGCATTTGCTAGTTACTCTTCAAGGATCAAAGCTATGGCGACTTTCATACCGATACCAGAACAAGCAAAAGACTTTGGCTCTTGGCGCATATCCGACGATTACCCTTTCTGAGGCAAGAACGAAGCGAGAAGCGGCCAAGAAACAATTGGCCGAAGGGATTGACCCCGTGCAGCAACAGAAGCTTGACCGGATTAATAAGCAAGAGAGTGCTGCAATCACATTTGATGCGATTGCCGATGAACTCTTGGCCAAAGTTGAACGCGAAGGCAGAGCCAGCTCCACATTAGCAAAAAAGCATTGGCTGCTTTCACTCGCGCGACCTGATATTGGAAGCCGTCCAATTACGGAAATAAGTGCCGCTGAAATTCTTGTGCCTTTGCGTAAAGTCGAAAGCCAAGGCAACCATGAAACTGCGAAGCGATTGAGGGCAATAATTGGTCAGGTCTTTCGCTTTGCCATTGCCAGCGCCAAAGCAGTTAATGACCCCACCTATGGATTGAAAGGTGCATTGACTGCGCCGGTCGTGGTTCACCGTCCGGCCTTCACAAACAAAAATGCGTTTGGAGAGTTGTTGAAGTCAATTTGGGCTTATGAAGGAATGCCTGAAACTACTATGGCTCTTAAATTGATGGCCTATCTTTATCCAAGACCGGGCGAATTGCGCCAAGCAGAATGGGCTGAATTTGACCTTGATCAAGCGATTTGGACAATTCCAGCAACTCGCGCCAAAATGCGCCGTGAACACAAGAAGCCACTATCAAAACAAACAGTTCAAATTTTGTTGGATTTGAAAGCTCAAAATGGTGGTGGAAAACTGGTATTTCCTTCAATTCAGTCAAAACTAAAACCAATGAGTGAAAACACTTTGAATGGTGCGCTTAGGCGCATGGGGTTTTCAAAAACTCAAGTAACTTCCCATGGGTTTAGGGCGACGGCCTCAACTCTTTTGAACGAAAGTGGCAAATGGGCACCTGATGCCATAGAGGCTGAACTTGCACATGTCGGCAATGATGAAGTGCGCCGCGCCTATCATCGGGCGTTTTATTGGGATGAACGCGTGAAAATGGTGGATTGGTGGGCTAGTCAAATTGACGAGATGCTAGGATAGTATAGGTTTGTCCAAAGGCATAAGGCCAAATTCATCTTTACATAGGAATTAGGCCGCTAATGGCTTCAAATAACCCGCTCTGGAAATCAAATCAGATCAGTTATCTAATCAACGAAAAATTTCCAAGTTTTCGTATTATGTCTTTGCCAGTTGGAAAGTCTGAAAGACTCTTTGGTTCCGATCAAATCATTAATGACGTGGCCGCGTTCAAATTGGAACTAGAGAAAAAATCATTCGAAGAAATTAGGACACTCGTTGAAGATGCAAAAAAAGAGCAAGTCCAAAAACATCGATTAGCGCTTGAAAAATTGGAATCTGAGGCTTTTTTCAGTCAAAGTTATACCAATGCAAATTTCGAATATTGGTCGAGAATTTCCTACTGGACTCTCGACGAGGCAGTGGCGCTTTCATTGGGCAAAGATCCCAAATTTGTTACATGGGAAAGACTCCAAAAGTATTTAGATTACTCAACATTCAAAATTAATTTCTCGAACAAGCGCGAAGAGGTAAATCGCGCGAAGGTGATGGGACAGCTGTGGGTTAACACGGTTCCTGCCAACTTCGTCGCTTGGGCAGAGCGCATGCGGTTTGATTTACCAGTTGAGCTCGTCACAAAAGTTAAAGAATTGGGCCTTCAAGTTGCCGACTGGAAATCAGTTTCTGAAACTCAGCAAGAAACTATTTCTATCTTGCAAAAGCGGATTAACTTGGCCGATGAAAATATTGCATATGAACGAGCTAAGCATTCGGAATACATCGATAAGAGTGTGTTAGATTTACAAACTCTGGTAAAAAATTATTCGACTGTAATCTCGATGAGAGACCAAGATATTGTCGCGCTCAATAACAAAATAGCTCAATTAAAATCTCAAATATCAAATAATTCACCAAAGCCAAAAACTGAAATTTCCATTCGAGAACGGGAAAGCCTTTTGCAGCTTGTACTAGGAATGGCAATGAAGGGATATAGCTATGCTCCAAACGCTACGCGATCCAATATCGTAAAAGAAATAGCCGATGACTTGTTACTGGCTGGACTATCTTTGGACGAAGACACCATCCGAAAATACTTGAACGAAGCAAAAGCCCTATTTTCCGACAAACTAAACCGAACAGAATGAGCTGAAACCGAACTCGGTAAGCGCGAAACCGAATTCGGCCTCAAATCGAATTGGCTTTCCTAATACCGCCTCATGATCAAACACATGAGGTTACACGATGCCAAACAATACTGAACTTCCTTCTAGTGGCTTTGTTCGTCTTCCTTCTATCATCGCGCCGAAAGGGCCTATTCCTGTCAGCAAATCCACATGGTGGGCGGGGGTTAAGGACGGGCGCTTTCCCAAGCCTGTGAAGCTTGGGCCGCGCATTACGGCTTGGCGGGTTGATGATATTCGCGCGCTGATCGATACGGCCAAGGCTTAACAAAGCCATGTACCGCCCAAAGTGGCATCGCATCAAAGTGCATCGCAGTTATACAGTTGATGAAGCGGCGCGCGGGCTTGGTATTGCCAAGGGCACTGTGCGGCGCTGGCTCAAGGATGGTGCGCTTCCCTACCTCAATGATCAAAAACCAGCACTTATCCTTGGCGTGGCTTTGAGGGCATTTGGGCAAAACCGAACCAAGTCAAAGATCAAATGCAAGCCGCATGAGTTCTATTGCTTCAAGTGCCGTGTGCCGAAGTTGGCTGCTGGCAACATGGCGGACTTTGTCCAGCGAAGTCCGAAAAGTGGAAACCTGAAGGCCATTTGTGAGTGCGGCACCATCATGAACAAGAACGTATCCAAGGCCACATTGCAGACGCTTCAAACGATTTTGGACATCACAATCTGCCAAGCACCCGAACACCTAGTTGAGAAACCCTAATCCTGTTCAAATGATCACTAGGAAAGACCATAAAACCATGACGAAATGCAACCCGCAAAACGAGCGCATCAAACGTGCCTATTTCACCTATTTGGAAGAAGCCAAAGGCAAAGCCCCTAGCAGTGTTGACCAAGTGGCGGCGGCCATTGCTGACTTTGAGAAATCGACCAAATATCAGGATTTCAAAAAGTTTCATATTGAGCAAGCCAAGGCGTTCAAATCCAACCTTGCAAAGCAGCTCAACAAGGAAACGGGCAAGCCACTGGCAATTGCCACTATCCATGCGCGGCTGATGAACCTGAAAGCCTTCTTCCATTGGCTTGCCGGACAAATCGGCTTCAAGTCCAGGATCAGCTATGCCGATTGCGAGTATTTCAACCCATCAGCCAATGACAGCCGCATAGCCCAAGCCAGCCGTGAAAGGCCCTACCCGACCTTGGAGCAGGTGCACCATGTGTTGCGTTCAATGCCAACAGAAACCGAGTTTCAAAAGCGGGATAGAGCAATTATCGCCATGGCGCTTTTGATAGGTGCGCGTGATGATGCGCTGGCCTCACTTTCGATCAAACATATTGATTTTGAAAAACGCCAAGTCTTCCAAGACGCAAAGGAAGTGCGAACCAAGCGCGGCAAAACCATGCTGACAGATTTCTTTCCGGTGGGCGATGATGTTGAAGCGATGGTTAAGGAATGGATTGACTACCTCAAAAATGAAAAGCTATTCGGCCCCAATGATCCGGCCTTTCCACCATCGGAAATGGGTTTAGACACAACCGGCATGTTCACCGTTACAGGCTTCAGGCGCACTCATTGGAAGAGCGCTGATCCGATTCGCAAAGCTTTTAAGAACGCTTTTGAAGGCGTTGGGCTGCCCTATTTTCATCCGCATTCAATCCGGCACACTTTGGGCGCTTTAGGTCAAAAGATTTGCCCAACGCCTGAAGCCTTCAAATCTTGGAGTCAAAATTTAAGCCACGACAATGTCATGACGACTTTTTCGTCTTATGGAGCGGTAAGTGCCACGCGACAATCTGAAATCCTTCAATCTTTCAAGTTCGGGGATAACGCACAAAAATCCACCGTTACTGAACCAACAAAGGAAGAGTTTGCGAGCATGTTAGCCTTCCTGCAACGAAAGGCTTCATAAGCGGCGCTGGATCAGGTAACAATTCGCCCAAGCCGGAAAATCGGCATCAAGGGCGGGGCGAAGTTGAACAGCGAACAGATTAAACAGCTTGAAAAAGAGCTTTGGGACGCGGCGGACAATCTGCGCGCCAATTCCAAACTCACGGCGGCTGAATATAAAGACCCTGTGCTTGGGCTTATCTTGCTGCGCTATGCCCAGAACCGTTTTGAAGATGCCAAGCTTGCCATTGCGCCAAAGCTGAAGGGGCCGCGTGGGATGCGCCAAGCCACTCAAGCTGACTATCTGGCAGCCGGTGCCATGATGCTTCCCGAAAAGTCGCAATATGATCACTTGGCGAACTTGCCCGAAGCCCAAGACATTAGCGAAGCGGTGAATGAGGCCATGCGCGCCATTGAGGCGGGCTATCCTGATTTGGCGGGTATTCTGCCAAAGAACTATCAGGATATGGACACAGACTTGCTGCGCGAATTGATCCGCGTGTTTAACAAGGATTCAGTCAAAGGCCTGAAGGGCGATGTGTTCGGGCGCATCTATGAATATTTCCTGATGAAGTTTTCCATGGTGGGCGCGGGCGCACAAGAAGGCGGTGAGTTCTTCACGCCACCAAGCTTGGTGCAACTCATTGTCAATTTTATCGAACCTGATCACGGCATAATTCACGATCCGGCTTGCGGTTCGGGGGCATGTTTGTGCAAACCGGGCATTTTGTGGAAGACCGCAAATTGGCGGTGAATGAAGCCATCAAGGTCTATGGCACCGAACTGAAAGCCAATAACACGCGCCTCGCTAAAATGAACTTGGCCATTCACGGCATTGAAGGCAAAATCATTGAGGGCAACAGCTTTTATTCTGATCCGCATGATTTGGTGGGCAGTTGTGATTTTGTGATGGCGAATCCGCCCTTCAATGTGAACAAGATTGATAAAGACCGCGACTATGTGAAAACCGATGCGCGCCTGTTTGCGGATGTGGGCATTCCACGCGCTGACAATGGCAATTATATGTGGATTCAGTATTTCTATCATTATTTGAATGATACGGGCCGCGCGGGCTTTGTGATGGCTTCATCGGCCACTGATGCGGGTGGATCAGAAAAGCTGATCCGGCAAAGATTGATTGAAACGGGCGGCGTGGATTGCATCGTGGCGGTGGGCAATAATTTTTTCTATACGCGCTCACTGCCCTGCCATGTGTGGTTTTTGGATAAGGGCAAGGCAACAGTCAATAAATCCAAAATCCTGATGATCGATGCGCGCAATACGTTCCGCCAAGTCAATACCACCTTGCGGGATTTCACGCCTGATCAAATGCAAGGCTTAGCCGCCATTGTGAAAGCTTACCGTGGTGAAGACGTGGGCAAAGCCTTTGCTGAAAATGAGTGGCTGAAGGCAATATTCCCCAATGGTGCATATGAAGACGTGGAGGGCCTGTGCAAGATAGTGGATGTTGCCGATGTGGCCGCCAATGACTTCAGCCTCACCCCGGGGCGTTATGTTGGCTATACGGTAGAACTCGATGAAGGCTTCGATTATCAATCGCGGCTGGACGAAATTCACGGCGAATTGGCTGGATTGAATGGAGAAACTCAAACTTTGATGCGTCTAATTTTGCAGGGCGCAAATTTATGACGATTTGGAACACAGATACGTTGGAATCATTTTGTACAAAGGTGACTGACGGAACTCACGACACACCGAAGGTTGTTGAACGCGGATACCCATTGATCAAAGGAAAAGATATTTCAAAAGGCTTCATCGACTTTGACCGATGTGACCATGTGAGCGAAGCAGATCACCAAGAAATTATCCGCCGATCTCACGCTCAACAAGGCGATATCTTGTTTTCAAATATTGGAAGCGTGGGTGACTGCGTTTTTATCAATACTGACCGGCCATTCAGCATAAAAAATATTGCCTTAATCAAGCCCGACGCTAGCAAGGTTCATGCTCGGTTCCTATTTTATTTAGTTGGCAGCGAGCAAGTCAAAGGCGAAATACTTGCCGCGAAGAGCGGTTCGGCGCAGCCATTTGTATCTCTAGCGTCACTGAGGCGACAAAAAATTACTATGCGCCCCTTCCAATTCAAAAAAAGATTGCGGGGGTTTTGTCGGCTTACGATGATTTGATTGAGACCAATCTGAAGCGCATCAAGCTTTTGGAAGAGATGGCGCAAATCACCTATGAAGAATGGTTTGTGCGCCTGCGCTTCCCCGGCTTTGAGACCACACCAATCAACGCCGAAACCGGATTGACTGAAGGATTTAGTAAAACAAATATCGGCTCGTTGGTGGATTTTGAAATTGGTGGCGGCTGGGGAGAGGACGTCGAAAATGAAGTATTCGAAATGCCTTCATACGTCATCCGAGGAACTGACTTAGATGGGTTGAACTTGGGAACTTTGGAAGGCGTGCCTTTTAGGTTTCATAAGAAATCCAATTTAGCACCAAGGAAGTTGCAAGATTGCGATATTATCTTTGAAGTTTCCGGCGGAAGTCGAGATGAAGGCGTTGCAAAGACAGGTCTGGTCACTACTCATCTCTTGGCTCGATTTGGCGATGACGTTATGTGTGCAAGTTTTTGCAAATTGTTACGCCTTACAAATAAGAAACTGGCTCCACTCGCGTTTCATCACTTCAGATTATTGCGAAAAGTTGGAGCCACAGAAATATTTGAAATTCGAGGGGCAAGCAGCATAATCAATTTCAATTGGCAAGCATTTCTCAAATTCGAAAAAATACTTGTGCCAAATGAATTCTTGATTGATGCCTTCGAGGAAAAGGCAATGCAGTATCATGTTGCAATATCTAATTATGCTCATCAAAATGCACTACTCAAAGAAGCCCGCGATTTACTCTTGCCGCGTTTGATGACGGGCATGATCGACATAGATGACTATCTGGCACGCAATGGCGCAGCGGCGGTGGTTGCATGAGTTATGAATACTCCGAAGATGGTTTGGTTGAAAATGCCACTGAGGAGGTTCTAACAGCACTTGGCTGGCAGGTTGTTAAAGCGTGGAAGAATGAAACCTTCGGGCCCGATGGCTTGCTTGGCCGCGATGATAAATCTGAAGTGATCTTAAAGCGCGAAGTGCTGAAGGCGCTTAAAACCCTCAACCCTGATTTGCCTGACAGCGCTTACATGCAAGCCGTCTATCAAATCACCGAAAAATCCGCTGACAAAACCCTTGGCCAAATCAACAAGGACAAGCATGACCTTCTCACCAAGGGCGTTTTAGTGAGCTTCAAAGATGCTTTAGGCCAAGCCCAAAGCAAACGCCTGAAGCTGTTTGATTTCGACAACCCGTTGAACAACGCATTCCTAGCTGTGCGCCAATTGGAAGTGGTGGGTGAGTTGTATAATCGCCGCCCTGACGTGGTGGGGTTTGTGAATGGCATTCCCTTGGTGTTCTTTGAACTCAAAGCCCACCATCAAGATTTGGCTCATGCTTACCATGCCAACATCAAAGACTATAAAGACACGATTCCCCATGTGTTTCATTGCAATGCCATCATCATCCTCAGCAATGGCACCGATGCGCGGGTGGGCACCATTACCAGCCCTTATCAATATTTCCTTGAGTGGAAGCGCATAGAGGAAGACTCCGAAGGCGTGGTGAGTCTTGACACCATGTTGCGCGGCACATGCGACAAGGCGCGGCTGCTTGATCTGTTTGAAAACTTCCTATTGTTTGATGGTGCTGGTGCCACCCCCACCAAGCTGATGGCCAAAAACCACCAGTTCATCGGCGTGAACAAGGTGATAGCATCAGCCCGCAACATTGAAGACCTGAAGGGCAAGCTTGGCGTTTTCTGGCACACCCAAGGATCAGGCAAATCCTACTCGATGGTGTTTCTAACCCAGAAGATGTTGCGCAAATTTGGCGGTGGCTACACCTTCCTGATTGTGGTGGATCGCACTGAGCTTGAAAACCAGCTTTATGACACGTTCACGGGTGTGGGCGCGGTGACTGAAGAAAATGTGCGGGCCACCAGCCGTGATCATTTGCGCGAATTGCTCGCAGAAAATCATCGCTATGTGTTTTCGCTGATCCACAAGTTTTCCATCAATCCAAAGCTTGAGAGCGAATATCCGAAGTTGACGGATCGCTCAAATATCATCGTGATTTCGGATGAAGCGCATCGCACACAAGGCGGCAAGTTTGCCCAAAACATGCGCTTCAACGCTTTGCCCAATGCCTCATTTTTGGGGTTCACCGGCACACCGATCATCAAGGAAGAACTGGAACTCACCAAAAACATCTTTGGCGAATATGTCTCGGTTTATGATTTCAAGCGCGCCATTGAAGACAACGCCACGCTGCCCTTGCGCTATTTGAACCGTGGCGAAAAGCTTGACATTGAGCGGCCTGATCTTGATGCCAAGATGGCCGAAATTCTGGAAGGCGAAGAGCTGGACGACGATCAGCGCGCCAAGCTGCAACGAGAATTTGCCCGCGACTATCCAATCCTAACTTCACACAAGCGGCTTGATGCCATTGCCAAGGACTTGGTGTGGCACTTCAATGAACGCGGTTATCAAGGCAAGGCCATGTTTGTGGCTTTGGACAAGCCCACCGCTGTGAAGATGTATGATCTGGTGATGCAGCATTGGCCGCACTATGTGGCCGAACTTAAAAAACGCATCGCCAAGGCGGGCGATGAGCAAGAGGCGCTGGATTTGGCGCGGCATTTAAAACAGGTGGAAGAGACGGAAGTTTGCGTTGTGGTGAGCAGCGAACAAAACGAAGTCGATAAATTCCGCAAGATGAAATTGGAGATCGCGCCTCACCGCAAGAAGATGATGGATCGTGATCTTGAAGTGGAATTCAAGGATGCCAGCAATCCATTCCGCCTGGTGATTGTGTGCGCCATGTGGATCACCGGCTTTGATGTGCCCTGTGTTTCAACCGTCTATCTCGACAAGCCGATCAAAGGTCACACGCTGATGCAAACCATCGCGCGGGCTAATCGTGTCTATGATGACGAAAAGGAAAATGGCCTGATCGTTGACTATGGCAATGTTTATCAAAAACTGCGCGAAGCCTATTCGGTTTACGGTGAAGCCGATGGTAAGGGCGCAAAGCCTGAGGGCAAAGGCGATGACAGCGAACAGGGCGGCATTGAGCGCATCGAAGGAATTGCGCTGGAACTGATAGCATCGATTGCGGCGGTGCGGGCCATGCTACTGGAACTTGAATTTGAACTTGATAGTTTGATTGAAAGTTCAAGTTCAATTGAAAAGCTTGGGCTGATCAAGAAAGCAATGAATTGCGTTTGTCTGAATGCCACCACGCGCACCACCTTTGAGTTTTCGGCCCGCGATGTGTTCCGCAAATACAAGGCGCTCTATCCTGAAGAGCAGATCAAGCCACATATCAAAGCGCATAATGCCATTGAGGCGATTTACAACCAACTCAATCAAAAGCAGCAAGCCGCTGATATCACCGACATCATCATGCGGCTTCAGCTTGAGGTGGATGCCAGCGTGAACTTGATTGCATCAGCCAAGAACGACAATGATTTCGTTGATCTCTCAAAACTAGACGTTGACCAGCTGCGCAAGGCCTTTGGAAAGTCCAAGGAACAAAACACAATCGTGTTTGATCTTCAGGAAGCCATTGAAAAGAAGCTAGATCGAATGGTGCAACAAAACCCGATCCGGCTGGAATTTTATGAAAAATACAAGGAAATTATCGCGGCTTACAATCAGGGCAAAGACCCGCACTCAACACAAATGGCATTTGATGAACTAATTGATTTTACTGCAAAGCTTTCTGAGGATGAAGCCCTTACTATTCTGATGGGGTTGACTGAAGAAACACGAGCAATATTCGATATTCTAAAAAAACCAAACCTAAGTAAGCAAGACGAGGCCAAAGTGAAAGAGGTGGCTGTCAAAACCTTGTCCGAACTCAAGGCCGAAAAGCTCCGCATCGCCAAATGGCGCGAAAGCACCCAAGTGACCGCCCAAGTGAAGACTATGATATTCGATAGCCTGCAATATCTGCCTCAAGATGCTTATGCCGATGACGAAGTGCAGGAAAAGACGAGCTTGGTCTATCAGCACGTTTTCGCCACTTACAATGGCAGCGTTGCGGGAGCATTTGCTTAGTGATATGAGATAAGCCTATAGTTAGTAACTTCCATCCTGAATTTCGATTTGTTGGTATAATTGTTGGTATTTCACAAAATCATACCGGAAATAATCAATATTTAACAATTAGTTATCATTCAAATTGGATGCCTCTTCAGGCACCATTGCATAATATCTGCAGAATTTAAAAAGTTAGCGCACACCGTGACTGATATTTCAGGCAACCTTGCTGCATTGCAGCGCGAAGGTATCACAGGACTGAAGGCAGCCTTTTCACCGGCATGGGCCGAGGCTATGCGCGAAGACATGATGACGGCCTTCTGGAGTGCTATTCAACGTGCCGGGGGTGCTGTGGGTCGCGGGCCGCGGCGCTGGTATGTGGAAATTCATCCCCAAGATATGCGGGGTTTTGTTGATCTTGTATCCCATCCCTGGGTGGTTGGCATGTGCAAGGCGGTTTTGGGGCCTGATTATAAAATTGTGGAAATTGGGTTTGATGTGCCTTTTCAGGGGGCCATGTTTCAACCCTGGCACCGCGATTTTCCGTCACCTCCTGAGACATATGAGAAAAAACAGATCACATCGCTTGCCTTTAACCTGACAGGGGTGAACGTGACGAAGGATATGGGTCCGTTTGAAATATCTCCTGGCACACAGTTTGATGATGGCCGCGGCTGGAAACATGAGATGTTTCCTGAAAAAACCGAATGGCCCAGGTTTGCCGAAAAGGGTTTAAAAAAATACCCTGAGATGGGTGATATCTCGTGCAGGTCTGCTTTGACTGTGCACAGGGGGACAGCGCACCCCTCGCCGATTGCGCGCCCGGTGCTTGTTCTGGGTGCCGACGCGCCAGGTGCGGGCCATGATAAACTGCATGATCTGATGGTGACACAAGACTATTACGATGGGTTGCCTGATGATGTGCGACAGCACCTTGTTTGCCGCGTTGTCGATAAGCTCATTCCTGTCACCCAGAAGCACGATATTGAAGGTTTGGTGATGGGCGCTACTGAATAATATTTGAGGTTGAGCTACAGGTTGGCAGCTTGAGTATTGCGGCCCTGTCTTGTAAGGCTCTCATTTTAGCACAGGATTTTTGCATGACCGTCAAACTCTACCGGGGTGATTTGCCAGCTGACTTCAATCCAGGTTCCGCCATTGCGATTGACACAGAAACATTGGGCTTGAAGCCAGGGCGTGACAAGCTTTGCCTGGTGCAAATATCAACTGGTGATGGCAACGCAGTTTTGGTGCAAATTGACCGCGACACGTTTGAGGCACCAAATTTGAAAGCCTTGCTTGCCGACCCTGCTGTCACCAAAATATTTCACTATGCCCGGTTTGATGTCGCCGTATTGAGGCATTACCTGGGTGTTGATACGGCACCTTTGTATTGCACCAAGATTGCTTCCAAACTGGTGCGAACTTATACTGATCGTCATGGTTTGAAAGACCTGATCAAGGAATTGCTGGGCATTGAGCTCAACAAAACGCAGCAAAGTTCCGATTGGGGCTCCCATGTGCTGTCGGACGCGCAAAAGCAATATGCAGCGCTTGATGTAATCTATCTTCACGAAGTGAAAGCCCGGCTGGACCAAATGCTGGAGCGGGAAGGCCGGGCTGCAATGGCCAAATCCTGTTTTGACTTTGTGCCAACGCGCGCAGCACTTGATCTTGGCGGCTGGGCTGAAGAAGATGTCTTCTCCCATTGAGGTTCAACGCGCTAAAAGGCTGAAGGCCTTAAGCCAGAATGCGGTGGGTCGCATGAGGCTGGCACAATGGGTTGGCCCTGTTGCAGCAATATTCAGTGTTTTTCTTTTGCTGTTTTTTCTTTTTCAATCCGGATTTTTCAGCCTGTTTCAGACAGCGCCGAAAATCAAACCTGAAATTAGCCCCGTATCACCGCAGATGAGCGGCACCAACACCATTATTCAGGGTTTTGACAAAAACGGATTGGGCTATACGATTACATCCTTAAGCGCTGTCCAGGATAAAACCGAAAAGGATGTTGCGCATCTGGGATCGCCCGCTGGGGTTTTTCAGCGGAGTGCCGGTGGTCCGCTTAAACTCACTTCCCAGTCAGCGGTTTATAACTCAAAGACCAAGGCATTGACCTTATCGGGTCAGGTTGTCTTTGAGCAGCAAGGCCGCTACAAGGCCTTGATGGAAAAAGCTGCGATGAATGTGGATACGATGGATTTGAGCTCGCAATCATCCGTTCAGGTGGAGTTAAACAACGGTTCAGTTGCTGCAGATCACCTGGAAATTAGCGACGGCGGAAAAAAGACATTGTTTACAGGCCATGTTAAGGCCAATTTGCAAACCGATATCAACAGTGAGATTGCACCATGATTGTTTTGAAGAACCGCATTGGAATTATGTTGGCCTTGTGTATTGCCAGCCTGGGCCAAACGCAATTTGCGCGCGCTGCCGACAATGTTCAAATCGAGGCTGACTCGATGGAGGTGATCGACACAGAACACAAAACAATTTTCAAAGGCAATGTTATTGCCAAACGTCCTACGGACCAGATCACCAGCAGTGAAATGGTGGTAACGTCCGAAGATCAAAAGCAGCCTGATGGCACCATGCAATCGGTGACTAGCTTTATCGACGCAACAGGCGGTGTGGTCATCACCACCGACACGCAGACCATTACGGGAGATGCCGCGAAATTCAATATCCCGCAGGACCGACTGGAAGTTACCGGCAATGTGCGCGTTGTGCAGGGTAAAACGACAGTGAACAGCAAAAAGGTTGTGATCAACCTGAAAACCAAACATCTGCAAGCTTCGGGCGGGCGCGTGCGTGTTGGTTTTGTGCCCAAATGAACGAGACTTGTTTTGGTGCGCCAAAAAACATGTTTAATTTGCGCATATTACGTTGATTCACTCTAAATTAAGATAAATGGGACCTAAATAGGTGGCGCTACACGAAGATCAAAAAGTCAGCTCTGCTCCTGTTTCGTCACATGAAAAGACCCGTTCTTTACAGATGACAAAACCTGCAGAACCTGATGAGGGGCTTTCTGCCCATTTGCTGGCCAAAGCTTATAAAAAGCGGCCGGTGGTGCGGAATGTCTCTGTCTCTGTGAAGCGTGGTGAGGCCGTCGGCCTTTTGGGACCCAATGGTGCGGGCAAGACGACCGTGTTCTATATGATCACTGGTCAGATTGCAGCCGATCAGGGAACCATCAGTCTCGATGGCGTGGATATTACGAGCCTGCCCATGTACCAAAGGGCGCGTTTGGGAATTGGATATCTGCCGCAGGAAAGCTCTATTTTCCGCGGTCTCACGGTTGAAGAAAATCTTCGTGCGGTTCTCGAGCTACATGAGCCCGAGAAGGCCAAACGGGAAGTCAGTTTGCGTGAGTTGTGTGATGAGTTCTCAATATCCCATATCCGGCATTCGCCGGCTGTTGCGCTCTCTGGCGGAGAGCGTCGGCGCGTGGAAATCGCCCGTGCCCTTGCAGCCAACCCCCAATTCATGCTCCTCGACGAGCCCTTTGCCGGGATTGATCCGATTGCGATCGGTGATATTCGCCAGCTGGTGCGACAGCTCACCGCTCGGGGAATCGGGGTGCTTATTACGGATCACAATGTCAGAGAGACCCTCGACCTCATCGACCGCGCACTCATCATCCATGAAGGGCAGGTTCTAACCGAAGGCACGGCCCAAGAGATTGTGAATAATCCCGATGTCAGGCGGTATTATTTGGGTGAGGGATTTAGTTATTGAACACATCAATTCATAATTACCAATTGCTAACCACGCTTGTGAAGTCTTAGCGCCTCTTAACTTAGCACTTGTTTATTTGGTATAATTCTTGCCGATATGGCCTTGATGCAAAAACTTGCCCTGAAACAGGGGCAATCTCTGGTGATGACGCCGCAACTGCAGCAGGCGATCAAGCTGTTGCAGATGTCCAATCTTGAAATCCAAGACTTTGTGGACGCAGAGCTTGAGCGCAATCCGCTTTTGGAACGCAGTGATGGAGGCATTGAGGTAACACCCCAACGGGAAGAACCGCCAAGCACTGTGGACGTCGAAACGCCGTTTACGGACGGTGCCAAGGGCATTGACGGCGATGGGGCCGATTTGGGCTCGGATGCTGTATCATCAGTTCCTGCCGATAGTGCCGGGGCAATGCCCGCTGATTATTCTCCCCGCAGTTCGGGCCAAGTTTCCCTGGATGGTGAAGCTTACGATTTTGCCGCCAATATAAGCCGCAACGTGTCCCTTCCTGAACATCTCACAAACCAGTTGGCCCTTCATCTCACAGACCCAGTTGATTTGCTGATCGGGCAATATCTCGTGGGCATGGTTAATGAGGCGGGCTATCTGACGTGTGATGTGGCCAGTGCCGCAGAATATTTAGGGGCAACGCCTGAGCACGTGCAACGCGTGCTGACGGTGTTGAAGACTTTTGATCCTGCAGGCGTTTTTGCTGCTGACTTGCCCGATTGTTTGCGCATTCAATTGCAGGAGCTCAACCACTATGATCCAGCCATGGCTGTGATGTTGGATCACCTGCCGCTTGTTGCCAAGCGCGATTTTCAGGTGTTGAAAAATCTTTGCCAAGTGAGCCTGGAAGATGTGCAAGACATGTTTGCGGAATTGCGAAAGCTTAATCCAAAACCCGGTCTTGCCTTTGGTTCAGAACCGGTCATTGCGGTAGTTCCTGATGTTTATGTGAGAGCGGCACAAGATGGCAGCTGGATTGTGGAATTAAACTCTGAGGCGCTACCAAAAGTGCTGATCAACAACCAATACATGGCTAAAGTTTCCAGAGGAGCACATAAGGTTGAGGACAAATTATTTTTGAGTGAATGTCATGCGCAGGCATCATGGTTGGTTAAAAGTTTAGATCAACGCGCGAAAACCATCCTCAAGGTGGCGCGGGAAATTATAAAACAGCAAGATGCATTTCTGGTTTTGGGCGTGCAACATTTGCGCCCGATCACACTGAAGACCGTGGCGGATGCAATTGAAATGCACGAATCAACCGTGAGCCGTGTCACCTCAAATAAATACATGATGACACCGCGCGGCAATTTTGAACTCAAATATTTCTTTACCAATGCCATTCAATCTACAACCGCTGGCGATACCCATTCGGCGGAATCAGTTCGCCACCGCATTAAAGACATGATTGCTGGCGAAAGTTCAGATCACATTTTTTCTGATGATGAAATTGTCGAAGCTTTAAGATCGTTGAATATTGATATTGCGCGCAGAACAGTTGCTAAATACAGGGAATCACTCAATATTCCTTCGTCTGTTGGGCGCCGGCGCGAAGCCAAATCGAAAGCCTGACTGTGCTTGACTTTGTGCAGGGTCGGCCTTAGGGCTGCGCTTACCAAAGACGATAAGCCGCACCAAGACGGGTTTTCGAAAATAAATTTGATTGAGATCGAAGCCTTGGGTGTTGACGAAGCGGGTTCATGCGCCCATTTCTAGATCATCCGGATGGCTGGCAAGGACGCTCTAACCCATGCAAATAAAGATCACCGGCAAGCACCTCGATATTGGAGATGCATTGCGCGCTCATATCGAAGGCAAATTGCAATCTTTTCGCGATCGCTTTTTTGAAGGCTCGGTTCACGGTAACGTAATCGTGGAAAAGCGCCGCGGCTTTTTTCTGACCGACTGTACGCTGCATTTGGCAACCGGACTTGTGTTGCAGGCCCATGCCGAGGATGGAGCTGCCATGGCCAGTGCTGATGCAGCAATGGCGCATCTTGAAAAGCAGCTCAAAAAATATAAGCAACGCCTGAAGGACCATCACCGCACACCGCGTGAACTGCGCGAGCCCCGCGAAGCTTTAGCGTATGTCTTTGGACCAGATGTTGAAGATGCCGAGAGTGAGCCTGAGAACCTTCATGCTCCAATCATTGCAGAAACCGCCACCGTCATTCCTGAAATTTCTGTAGGCGAGGCGGTGATGCAGCTTGATATTTCCACCACCCCTTTTGTTTTGTTTCATAACAGCAAGGAAGGGCGGTTGAATTTGGTCTATCGGCGTCCAGATGGTAATATCGGCTGGCTTGATCCGCGGGTCAAACCTGCAAAGTCGGCTTGAGCGAAAGTTTTTAGACGATGAATCTTTCCGAAATTGTTGACGCGCGCGCCATACTTTCGCAACTGAAGGCCCAAAACAAAAAACAGCTGTTGCAGGAACTTAGCCAAGCCTTTGCGCCAATGCTAGCGCTTGATCACCGGATTGTTTTTGAAGCCTTGTTAACCCGCGAGAAGCTGGGCTCAACCGGGCTTGGGCAAGGCATCGCCATCCCGCACGGACGCCTGACGCAACTGACCAGAGTTTACGGCATGTTTGCACGGCTGGTGAACCCCATTGCTTATGACAGCGTGGACAATGAACCAGTTGATCTGGTCTTCGTGCTTTTATCACCGGCTCAGGCCGGAGCAGACCATCTCAAGGCCTTGGCCCGCATTTCGCGGTTGCTGCGCGAGCCCGACACGATCAAAAAGCTTCGGGGTACGGAAACTGCCGAGGGTCTTTATGCAATTTTGACGGAACCTACAACAACCGCAACGGCAGCTTAAAAAGACCCAGCACGCTTACGTCGCCAAAAATTTGATATTTAATGAGGAACTTTCATGTTCTTCACGCCTTTATGTGTTGAGAAAAAATAAAAATACAAACACAGTTCCCCGTCTTTGTTTCTCATTAGACGCTGAACACCTGAGGATTAATACAATGAAAAATCTTTTATGTGCCGCCGCAATTGCGATCACAGGAACTATGCTTCTGCTTGCTCCAGCTCAATCTGCCAACCAGGGTTCGCATATCGGCTATTGCCGATCAAACATTGCTGACCCGCTTTGCATGGACAGCAAAACCTTCAAGATGCGCAAGATGATGATGGCAATGACCAAGGAAAAGGCCATGGCCAACCGGAGCAAATACTGCCGCAACAATATCTCAGATGCTATTTGCACCAAGAAAATGATGAATAGCACTTTGGGCTTTTGATGAATTAAGGTGCGATCAAAACTAGCTTGATCTACCGCCTAAATTAAATCCGTCATTCCTGCTTCAGTTGGAATGGCGGATTTTTAGTATTTGGGTACACTAATTCACCATGGTGAGGCGTTAATGAACACTCGCCGCAATCAATTCATGTTCAATTGCACTTCCCAAAGCGGCTTCATAATTGGCTGAAATTGAAATCGGTGAGCCACTTGCGGTATAGAGGCAAAACAGTTCGGCGTTTGGCGGAACCTGGATTGGGCTGCCAACCAGCTTTGCAGCGGCCGCCGCCTCAATCTTTCTCACATATGCCAAAACCCCGCCGCCCAAATGGGCGAGATCAATACTACTGATTACTGGCTTTTCATCTTTGTTCATAATTGTCTCCAACGACATGTTGGACCAGATATGTGAAGGAGAATATGACAATTCAAGTGACAAATTCTCACTGCCCCCCGCTTGCAAAAAGGCTGGTTTTAGCGTCAAGTGATAATAGGCTTGACCAGCCGGTTAAAAATCAGGGAGTACTATTCATGTTAAAAACACTGCTCAGTGCAGCAGCACTTTCCACGCTCATGATGTCGGCTGCTTTAGCTGCTGAAATGGGCCCCGCCATTGTATTTGATATTGGCGGCAAGTTCGACAAGTCGTTCAATGAATCAATGTTTAACGGTGCCGAGAAATTCAAGGCTGAATCTTCGGTTGCCTATGGCGAATTCGAAATTGCCAATGAAGCCCAACGCGAAGAAGCCATCCGCAACTTTGCTGACAAGGGCTTTTCCCCCATTATCGCTGCTGGCTTTGCGCAAGCTGCCGCTGTCGAAAAAGTGGCCAAAGAATTTCCAGACTTGAAATTTGCCATCGTTGACATGGTTGTGGATTTGCCGAATGTGGAATCTATCGTGTTCAAGGAACAAGAAGGGTCATATCTGGTGGGCATGGCTGCGGCACTTGCATCCAAATCGGGCAAAGTTGGATTTGTAGGTGGCATGGATATTCCGCTGATCCGCCGTTTTGGCTGTGGCTACGCACAAGGCGTTAAAGCCGCAAACAAGGATGCAACCGTGTTTCAGAACATGACTGGCGATACGGGTGCAGCATGGAACGACCCTGTGAAGGGTGGCGAAATTACCAAGGGTCAAATGGCCAAGGGTGCCGACGTGGTTTATGCTGCCGCCGGAGCCACTGGTCTTGGCGTGCTGCAGGCTGCCGCTGATGGTGGTGCACTTTCAATCGGAGTGGACGCAAACCAGAATTATCTTCATCCCGGCAAGGTTCTGACATCGATGCTGAAGCGGGTTGACGTTGCTGTCTACAATACCATGAAAGATGGCGTGGCTGGTTTTAAACCTGGCATTAAAGCTTTGGGTTTGAAGGAAGACGGCGTGAGCTATGCCATGGACGATAACAACAAGGCGCTGTTTACTGCTGACATGACCGCAAAGGTTGAAGCCGCAAAGGCCGATATCATCTCCGGCAAGCTGGAAGTGCACGACTATATGTCAGACAGCAAATGTCCGGTTGAGTGAGATTGATTTAGAGCCTCTGGTGTGAAAACCTGAGGCTCTTTTTTTCAGTGTCATTCCGACTGAAGTCGGGACCCATAAGTGTCGGTTGCGGTTATATTTCAAGCAACCAGCTTTTCGGTCTGGGTGCTGACTTTGGCCGGGATAACAGATAATTTTTGGTTTGCCCTTACACGCATGATCTCAGCCACACCAGCCATTGAACTCATTGGAATAGACAAACGCTTTGGTGCTGTACATGCCAATAACAATGTTTCGTTGTCGATTGCCAAGGCTTCCATTCACGGCATTATTGGCGAAAATGGAGCCGGAAAATCAACATTGATGTCAATCCTGTTTGGCTTTTACGCAGCCGACAAGGGCGAGATAAAGGTTCAAGGCAAACCGGTGAGAATCAAATCATCCACTGATGCCATTCACCTGGGCATTGGAATGGTGCACCAGCATTTCATGCTGGTTGATCCCTTTACGGTTTTGGAAAATGTGGTCTTGGGCTCGGAGGGTGGAGCTTTGATTGGACCTGCGCTGGCCAAGGCCCGGGCGGAATTGAAGCATCTTGCCGATGAGTATGAACTGGATGTTGACCCTGACGCCATTGTTGGCGAATTGCCTGTGGGGCTTCAGCAGCGTGTTGAAATTCTGAAGGCGCTTTACAAGGGTGCTGATATTTTAATCCTTGATGAACCAACCGGCGTGTTGACACCGGATGAGGCTGATCATCTGTTTCGCATTTTGCGACAGCTGCGCGATCAAGGCAAAACTGTCATTCTCATTACCCACAAGTTGCGCGAGATCATGGCGATCACTGACCGGGTGTCGGTCATGCGGCGTGGCGAAATGGTGGCCACAAAAGAAACCGCTCGTACCTCGGTTGAAGAGCTTGCAGAATTGATGGTAGGCC
This sequence comes from Hyphomicrobiales bacterium, assembly GCA_038230015.1. Classification (GTDB taxonomy): domain Bacteria; phylum Pseudomonadota; class Alphaproteobacteria; order Rhizobiales; family Aestuariivirgaceae; genus Aestuariivirga. Next base: position 312,685 of record JBBRNW010000001.1, read on the forward strand.
GGCGTGTTTTGCTTCACGTGGAAAAAAGTGCTGCGCGACCGGGTGAGGTGGTTCTTGATGTGCGCAATGTTCTCTGGCGAGACCGCAAGGGAACACCCCGTGTGGACGGCGTTTCGCTCCAAGTGCGCAAAGGTGAAATCGTTGGTATTGCAGGTGTGTCCGGCAATGGCCAATCAGAACTTCTTGACGTAATCACTGGAATTGCAAAAGCGAATTCGGGTCAAGTGATCTTCAAGGGAGAAGACATCACCACTTTGCACGATCCGGCCATTTTGCGCCAACGCGGAATGGCACACGTGCCAGAAGACCGCCAACACCGTGGTTTGATCACGTCTTTCAGTGCGGCAGAATCGGCCATATTGGGGTGGCAGAACAATCCCAAGCTTGGTCGCTCGTTTCATCTTAACCGCGCTGCCGTGCTTTCCCAATGTCAAAAACAAATGGAAGAATTTGACGTACGACCAGCCAATCCACTTTTAAAGAGTTCCAAATTTTCCGGCGGCAATCAGCAGAAACTTATTCTTGCACGTGAAATCGGCTCCAATCCTGATCTTTTGATTGTGGGCCAGCCCACACGCGGTGTTGATATTGGTGCCATTGAATTCATTCACAAGCGTCTCATTCAACTGCGCGACGAGGGCAAGGCGATTTTGCTGGTATCGGTGGAACTTGATGAAATCCGCTCGCTGTCTGACCGTATTCTCGTCATGTTCTCTGGCCGCATTATGGGCGAGCTTGAAGCCACTGCTGATGAACGCGAATGCGGATTGCTGATGGCTGGCATCGCACGGGAGGCGGCATGAGCCAGAGGGGAGAGCTTCCAACCTGGGTTGATGTGGGATTGATTCCTCTTCTCAATCTCGCAATAGCACTTTTTATTTCAGGACTTGTGGTGGTCATCATCGGGGAAAACCCGTTGCAAGCGCTGGGCATCATGCTGCACGGGGCGGTGGGCTCGCTCAAGGGCTGGTCTTACATGTTCTATTACGCGACCAATTTTATTTTTACCGGACTTGCCGTTGCAGTTGCTTTTCATGCAGGACTTTTCAACATTGGCGGAGATGGACAGGCTTATGTTGCAGGCCTTGGGGCGGCCATTCCAGGACTTCTCTTGGGCGGTGCGCTGTCATCCGTTTTGCCTGGAAGCATTTCCCAACCCGTAACCCTCTTGGCAGCCCTTGCGGGCAGCATTGCCATTGGTGCCTTTTACGGATGGGTGCCCGGCTATTTGCAGGCAAAGCGTGGCAGCCACATTGTGATTACGACCATCATGTTCAATTTTATTGCATCAAGCCTGATGATTTATCTGATCAACAATGTGTTTCGGCCCGTTGGCAAAATGGCAGTGGAAAGCCGCGCCATTGATGATGCCTATATTTTGAATTTTCGCGAGCTTGGCAGGCTTGTCGGCATGAAGCTGCCGTCATCTCCTTTAAATCCTGTCGTGCTGCTGGCCATGCTGGCTGCGTTTTTGGTATGGTACTTGTTATGGCGAACCAAACTTGGCTTTGAACTTCGGGCCGTTGGGGCCAACAGCGATGCTGCTGTCTATGCAGGCATTAGCCCTTCTCGCATTATCATGATTGCCATGGCACTGTCTGGAGGACTTGCCGGGCTTGTGGCATTCAATGAAATTCTGGGTGTGCAACACCGATTGCTGCTCGACTTTGTGGGGGGTGCTGGTTTTGTGGGGATTGCTGTTGCCTTGATGGGCCGCTCGCATCCTTTGGGAATTGTTTTGTCTGCCTTGCTGTTTGGCCTTCTCTATCAGGGGGGAACCGAATTATCCTTCGCAATCCAGACGATTTCGCGCGATATGATTGTGGTCATTCAAGGTTTGGTCATCTTGTTCATGGGGGCTCTTGAAGATGCCTTCCGGCCTTCATTGTCGGCGCTTTTCTTCAAGGTGGAAGATTAAATGGATCTTTCAATCTTCCTTGAAATTCTATCATCTACCATCCGCATGTCGGTACCGCTTATTCTGGCCTGTTTGGCTGGCTTATGGAGTGAACGGTCTGGCATTGTTGATATTGGTCTGGAGGGTAAAATGCTGGCCGGCGCTTTTGCAGCCGCAGCAGCAGCTTCCTACTTTCAAAATGCATGGATGGGATTGCTTTTTGCCATGCTTGTCGCTGTGGCGATGTCTTTGGTGCATGGCTATGCATCTATCACCCAACGCGGAAACCAGGTGGTGTCCGGTGTGGCCATAAATATGCTGGCTGCTGGGCTAACAGTGGTCATTGGCAATAGCTGGTATAAGCAAGGGGGCCGCACGCCTGCGCTGGATGAACTCACGCGTTTTACACCCCTTGATTTTCCGGGGCGTGAAAGTTTGTTTGCCATTCCGGTGTTTGGCCCTGTCTCCAAAATTCTGCTTGATCATTCCATTCTTACTTATGTGGCCTTTGCCATGGTTCCGCTTTCGGCGTGGGCTTTGGCAAAGACACGCTTTGGACTTCGCTTGCGTGCTGTGGGTGAAAATCCACACGCTGTGGATACCGCAGGGATTTCAGTTTCCAGGCTGCGCTATCAAGCAGTTATCATCGCAGGTATTTTATGCGGGATAGCAGGTGCTTATTTATCCACGTCGCTTTCTGCAAGCTTTGTGCGAGACATGACGGCTGGACGAGGTTATCTGGCTTTGACAGCCCTGATCTTTGCAAACTGGCGGGCGTGGCCTTCACTTTACGCCTGCTTGCTGTTTGGCTTTTTGCAGGCGATTGCCAACTTCATGCAAGGGGTGAAACTGTTTGGATTTGAAATTCCCGTGCAAATCTTCAATTCTTTGCCTTATGTGATGACGGTGATTTTGCTTGCAGGCTTTATCGGCAAGTCTATTCCGCCGCGGGCCTCAGGTATTCCCTATACGAAAGACAGATAATGCGAGATCTCCTGATCACTGCCGCCATGGAGGCCCGCCTCAGGGCCCATGCCCCTTATTCCAAGTTTTATGTTGGTGCCGCCTTGCGGGACGAACAGGGCCGCATTCATTCAGGTTGCAACATTGAAAATGCAGCTTACCCGCAAGGGTGGTGTGCCGAATGTTCAGCCATTGCGCATCTTGTCATGGCAGGCGGCAAGGCCATCACCGAAATTGCCGTTCTTGGTAATGGTTATGAGCTGTGCACGCCATGCGGCGGCTGCCGCCAAAAAATCCGCGAGTTCGCCAAGGGCGATGTGAAGATTCATTGCTGCACTGAAGAAGGCGATTTGATCCAGACATTTACACTGGATGAATTGCTGCCCGCCAGCTTTGGCCCGGAGAATTTGACATGAAAAACCTCAAGGATTTGCTCCAGAAACGAAATCCAAAAATTGCTATCATCCTTGGCTCGGCGCTTGGCTCGCTCGCTGAGGCGGTTCAGGACGCTTTGATTATTCCGTATACGGAACTTGATGGCTTTCCAATTCCTAAAATTTCGGGCCATGCGGGTAAGCTTTATGTGGGACACGTGAGCGGTGTTGAAGTTGCTGTTCTTGCAGGTCGCGCTCATGCTTATGAAAGCGGCAATGCCGCAGTGATGCGGCCAGCCTTGGAGCAGCTGAAAGAGGCTGGTATTGAGACATTGATTTTAACCAATGCAGCAGGGTCGCTTAAGGCCTCCATGAAACCGGGCTCCCTGATGGTGCTTGTTGATCATATCAATTGTGCGGGCATGAATCCGCTGATTGGCCAGCACGGCGACGAAAATTTTGTGTCCATGACAAATGCCTATGATGCTAATTTGCGTAAATCCATGTTTGATGCTGCAAAAAAAGAAAAGATCAAGCTGAAGCAAGGGGTCTATTGCTGGTATTCCGGACCATCATTTGAAACGCCTGCGGAAATTCGCATGATGCAGATTATCGGCGGCACAGCCGTGGGCATGTCCACAGCACCCGAAACCATTTTGGCGCGGAGGTTGGGTCTCAAGGTTGTGGCAGTTTCGATCATTACAAATCTGGCTGCAGGCATTAAAGGTGCTTCACCTTCTCATGAAGAAACCAAGCGCGAGGGTGCCCAGGCTGCACTCAGCCTGCAAAAACTTATCACGCGCTTTTTGAAGGATTTCAGTTAATGCTGCCGCAAGAGGTGATCCGCGCCAAACGTGACGGGCGGGCATTGACCTCAACAGAAGTGCAGGAGTTCATCAGTGGACTGACGAATGGTTCCGTTTCGGAAGGCCAGGTTGCGGCCTTTGCAATGGCAGTTTTTTTCAACGGCATGAGTGCTGATGAAGCTGTTGGGCTCACCGTGGCGATGCGGGATTCAGGAACCGTTCTCAAATGGGATTTGCCGGGGCCCGTGGTAGACAAGCATTCAACGGGCGGAATTGGTGACAACATATCCTTGATGCTTGCGCCCATGCTGGCCGCGTGTGGATGCTATGTGCCGATGATTTCAGGACGCGGCCTTGGCCACACGGGTGGTACACTCGACAAGCTGGATTCCATTCCGGGTTACACCACTGCACCGGGGCTTGACTTATTTCGCAAAGTCACGCGCGATGTGGGCTGCGCTATTATCGGGCAAACGGCTGATCTGGCACCTGCTGACAAACGGCTTTACTCTATTCGTGATGTGACAGCGACAGTTGAATCTGTGCCACTGATTACTGCTTCTATTCTCTCAAAAAAGCTGGCGGCTGGGCTGCAACATTTGGTGATGGACGTGAAGTTTGGCTCTGGGGCATTCATGGCAAATATGGCGGACGCCCGCGCATTAGCAAACTCCCTTGTAACGGTGGCCAATGGTGCGGGTTTGAAAACAACAGCCTTGATCACCGACATGGACCAACCTTTGGCCTCGTGTGCTGGCAATGCGCTGGAAGTTTTACACGCGGTTGGATTTTTGAAAACCGAAATTGTAAATTCCCGTGTTCACGACATAACTGTTGCACTGGGGACAGAGTTGCTGGTGGGTGCCGGACTCGTTTCCAATCATCACGACGCCCGCACGAAGCTTGAAATGGCCTTGCAATCGGGTGCGGCACTGGAAGTCTTTGCCCGCATGGTATCTGCCTTAGGTGGTCCACAGGATTTTGTTGAACGGCCTGAAGCATATTTAAAAGCAGCACCCATCATCAGGCCGGTTTATTCTGATACCGAAGGTGTCGTGTCCAAAATTGCCACACGCGATTTGGGGCTTGCCGTTATTGAACTTGGCGGTGGCCGCAGGCAGGCAGACGACAGCATTGATCATAGAGTTGGACTTTCGCAATTGCTTGGGAAAAACTTTATCTGCGACATGAATACGCCTCTATGCATGGTGCATGCGCGCGATGAAGACAGCTTCAACCGGGCGGAAAAAATAATCCGTTCGGCCTATCTCACTGGTGAAGTGGTTGCTGAAATTCCCGCCGTCATAGAACGTAACACAGCATGAGCCGGGCATTTTTATTTGTCATGGATTCAGTAGGCATTGGTGGTGCAGCTGATGCTGCAACATTTGGCGATGAAGGTGCAAATACACTCGGGCATATTTCAGATCAGATGAAACTTCACATTCCCCATCTTGTGAAACTGGGTTTGGCCAAAGCGTTGCAATTGGGCTGTGGATCGCACCATGGGTTGAACGCCGAAATGCCAACAACTGGCTCATGGGGGTGTGCCAAAGAGATTTCGCAAGGCAAGGACACCATTACCGGGCATTGGGAAATTGCAGGTGTGCCTTTGAAATTTGCCTGGGGTTATTTTCCCCACACAATTCCAGCTTTTCCCAAAACTCTGACGGATGATATCATAGCGCGTTGCCGATTGCCGGGTTTGCTGGCGCTGTGTCATGCGTCAGGCACCCAAGTGATCAAGGATTTTGGTGCGGAACACGTGCGCTCGGGCAAGCCCATTATCTATACTTCGGCCGATTCAGTGTTGCAGATTGCGGCCCATGAAGAAAGTTTTGGCCTGCAGCAGCTCTATGATGTGTGTAAGGTGGCGCGGGAGCTGACTTACAAACTGAATATCGGCCGGGTGATTGCGCGGCCCTTTATGGGCACCACGCCCGCAGATTTTATGCGCACCGGAAACCGCAAGGATTTTGCAGTTTTGCCGCCTTCTCCGACTTTGCTCGATGTGCTGACCACCACGGCACGCGACGTGATATCGGTGGGCAAGATTGGCGATATTTTTGCGCATTCGGGTACCGGACAGGAATTTAGAGCGTCCGGCAATGACGCATTGATGGCAGAGACAGTTCGACAGATGGATAAGCTTTCAGATGGCGGATTTCTGATGACCAATTTCGTGGAATTTGACACCGATTATGGCCACCGCCGTGATGCGCTGGGCTATGGCCGTGCACTTGAAAGATTTGACGCCATGTTGCCCATGGCGCTGGCCAAATTGCGACCGGACGATTTGCTGATCATCACCGCTGACCATGGCAACGACCCCACATGGCAAGGCACTGATCACACGCGTGAAACGATCCCCATTTTGAGCAATCAGAAATTTGCGATTGGAAAGCGTGAGAGTTTTGCCGATATCGGCCAGACAATTGCAGCTTGGCTCGGTGTGCCAAAGCTGGGAGCGGGAACTGCATTTATGTGATGGCAAAACGGCTCAGGAGCGCGAATTATTCACTCCGCCCGCTTTAATACTGCACGCAAAACATCCTTTACGCCAATTGCACCCGCAAAACTGTTATCATCATTGAATAAGGCCACGGGTGCCGTTTCTGATTTGTGCATGGCCAACATCACGGTTTTCAAGCTTGTACCTGGGGTTGCCCAGAACACCGGCTTGGTGTTTACATCAAATTTGTTTTCCGCTTCCGCGCAAGGCACCCAATTGGCTTTGACGCCATCGCGCTCGACAACTGTTACCCTGTTGTCTTTGGCAAGTTTGAAGCGAGTGGTTTTTCTCCGGTCCAACCACAGCCAGCCGTTTTTGTCTTTTTCCAATTCATGCACACCGCGCATGACATTCCACGCCGTGAGAACCGAAAGCGGGTTCACATTGGCGATAAATTCGCGCACATAATCATTGGCAGGCCGCAGCACGATATCTTCTGGTCGTCCCGATTGAACAATGCGCCCCCCTTCCATGATGGTGATTGTGTTGCCAATCTTCAGTGCCTCTTCCAAATCGTGACTGACGAAGATGATCGTCTTCTTCAATTCCTTTTGCAGCTGCAAAAGCTCGTCTTGCAGCTTCGTGCGGATTAGTGGATCAAGGGCTGAGAAGGGTTCGTCCATCAGCAAGATCGGGGCTTCAGTGGCAAAGGCGCGCGCCAGGCCCACACGTTGCTGCATGCCGCCTGAAAGTTCATGAGCAAATTTTTGCGCCCATTGCTCCAGGCCCACCAATTTCAACTGCTTTGTGACGCGGGCTTTAACCTCATCATCTGGAACTCCTGCAAGCTCTAATCCAAAGCCAATATTCTGGGCCACCGTGCGCCACGGCAATAAACCAAATTGCTGGAACACCATGGCCACATTTTTCTGGCGGATGCTGCGCAAGGTTGATTGATCGCATGACACCACATCGACCATCTTTTGGCCATCGAACACTTCAATTGATCCCCGTGTCACATGGTTCAAACCGTTGACCCCGCGCAAGAGGGTTGATTTTCCAGAGCCTGAAAGCCCCATCAATACGCTGATTTCGCCTTCGTTCACGTCCAGCGAGCACCCGGCACACCCCAGCACCGTTCCTGTTTTGGATAAAATGGCGGACCGATCAGCACCAGCAGCCAACATGGTTTGCGCGTCCGCAATATTTGTGCCGAACAGAATATCTACATTCTTAAATGACACCCTTGTTTTCAAGCTGCGTGCCCCTGCCTGATGCGGGATACGCGGTCGAGGATGATGGCGAGGATAACGATGGATGTTCCTGATTCAACGCCAAGTGGAATATTCATTTGGTTTAGCCCGCGCACAACTTGGCTGCCCAGCCCCGCTGCACCAATTAACCCGGCTATCACAACCATAGAGAGGCAGAGCATGATGCATTGTGTGACGCCTGCCATGATGGTGGGCAAGGCTGCGGGCAATTCAACTTTCCACAACAATTGTTTCCTGGTTGCACCAAAGGCTTGGCCTGCTTCAATGAGGGCTCTGGGGATTGAGGTAATGCCCAAATACGTGAGGCGAAGCGGTGTTGGCGCTGCAAAGATGACTGTGACCAACAGCCCAGAGGGCATGCCAAGGCCAAACAAGATGAGTGCTGGAATAAGATAAACATAAGTTGGCATGGTTTGCATCAAATCCAGAACCGGATTGATCACCCGCCACACACGCGGGCTATGGGCTGCCCAAATGCCCATGGGAATGCCAATGGCCATTGAAGCCGTTGTTGATGCGACCACCAGAACAAGTGTTTGCATTGTATCCTTCCAAAGGCCTTGATTATACATAAACAAGAATCCGATGAGTGTGCCCAAAGCCAGCTTCCATGAGCGCTGCAACAGATAAGCAATGCTCGCAAATACAATGGCCAGTGCAACCGGCGGCACAGCCAGCAATGTTGCCACTGCGCTGTCGAGCACTATACCGATCGCCCAGGCTAGGCCACGAAAAATAAAATCAAAATGAGTTGTGAACCAACTGAATACCAATTTGCCCCAAAGCCCCACAGGAATTTTGGTCGTGAAGAGTGTGGTGATCTGTTCCATGCTGCAGCCGCCATGTTACGAAAAAGGCGGGCCCCTAGCGCCCGCCTCCGAGTGTGTCACTAAACTCGCTTACAGTCCAAGACCTTTTTTAACAGCATCAAGTGCTGGACCCGAGCCATCAAATGTTGTTACGCCATCAAGCCAAGGGGTGATGACATCTGGATGGGTTTTAACCCAGGCCACAGCTGCAGCCTTGGGGTCAGCACTCTTGTTCAAAATCTCACCCATCACATCATTTTCCATGCCCACTTCAAATTTCAACTGCTTTACCAGTTTGCCCACATTCGGGCATTCAGCGAGATAGCCTTGGCGCACGGTGGTGTTCACTGTGGCAGCACCCATGTTGGGGCCAAACAAAGCATCGCCGCCTGTGAGGTATTTCATTTTAAAATTTGCATTCATCGGATGAGGTGCCCAGCCGAGGAATATGACGTCTTCTTTATTCTGGGTTGCTTTGGCTACTTGGCTAAGCATGCCGGCCTCAGAGCTTTCCACCAGTTCAAAACCATCAAGTTTGAACGTTGGATCCTTGATCATATCAAGAATGTGGCGGTTACCGTCATTGCCAGGTTCAATGCCGTAAAACTTGCCGCTCAGGGTGTCTTTGAATTTTGCAATATCAGCAAAATCATGCAGGCCCTTGTCGTAGGTATAATCTGGAACGGCCAATGTGTAAAAAGCGCCAGTGGGTAAATTCGCTGTCACCGTCTCAACCGAGCCATCAGCACTATAAGCCTTGATGTCCTCCACCATGGACGGCATCCAGTTGCCGAGGAACACATCAATATCCTTATTCTTCATGGACGCGAACGTGACCGGCACTGCAAGCTGCTTGATATCGCCCTTATAACCCATGCTATCGAGCATGGCACCGGTGAGAGCTGTAATGGCTGTCACATCGGTCCAGCCAATATCCGACATTTTTACAGTTTGGCACGATGCGGGATCGCCCGCAAAGGCTGTGCTGGACATGGCCAACAGGCCAAAGCCTGCAATGAGTGATTTAAATGTCATGGTGCGTTTCCTTTAAATGATCCGTTTTTGCGCGCGCCCATTTTTGCTGAACATGTGAGCTTCGCCAATTCAATCAGTGGACCAAATTGGACAGCAAAACGCAACTAAATTCCGGCATTTAACCAATCACAAACGACGGACTCCACATTGGCGCACAAGTGTTTCATATTGGACCAAAATCAACGAAGGACGCAATGATGAAAAAGATAAGATGGGGAATTTTATCCACCGCCAATATTGGCATGAAAAAAGTGACACCGGGTATGCTGAAAAGCAGCGAGCTTGAGGTGGTTGCGATTGCTTCGCGGACTTTAAAGCGCGCCAAGGCCGCGGCAGCCGAACTGGGCATTGCCAAGGCCTATGGGTCTTACGAAAAGCTTTTGGCGGACCCTGATGTTGACGCCATTTATAACCCCTTGCCAAACCATTTGCATGTGCCGCTCACTTTAAAGGCGGCCAAAGCGGGCAAGCATGTGCTGTGTGAAAAGCCGATCGCGATTACGGCCAAGGAAGCCAAGAAGCTGCGCAAGGCGCCCAAAGATATTCTGATCGCCGAAGCCTTCATGGTGCGGCATAACCCGCAATGGATTGATGCCAGGGTGCGTGTGAAGGCGGGTGAGATTGGCGATGTGGTGGCTATTCAATGCCTGTTCAGCTATTATCTGCGCGATCCCAAAAATGTGCGCAACAAGGCGGATATTGGCGGCGGTGGCATGCTGGATATTGGCTGTTATCCCATCACCATTGCGCGCTATATTTTTGATGCAGAACCAAAGCGCGTCACCGCCACAATTGACCGCGACCCCAAATTCAAGACTGACCGCACGGCGGGGGGTCTTGCTGATTTTGGCAAGGGCCGGCATTTGAGCTTCACCATCTCAACGCAAGCCGCCCCCTATCAGCGCGTGCATATCCTGGGCACCAAGGGCCGGATTGAAATTGAAATTCCGTTCAATGCACCCCCAGACGCGCCAAACCGCATTTTTATTCAAAAAATGGAGATGAATGAGGGTGAATGGATCTCTTATCCGGTATCAGATCAATATCAATTACAGGCGGAAGCTTTTAGTGCGGCCATTCGAGACAAGAAGAAGCCCAAATGGGGTATTGAAGATGCCATTCAAAACATGAAAATCATTGATGCGTTTTTTAAAAGCGAGAAAAGCCGGAAGTGGGAGAAGGTGTAATCTACGCACTTGGTTCTACCGTCAATAAACTTGCCAATCCCTGCTAATTCTGCTTTATCCCCAACACCTTCCGCTTAAATGCAGAGGTTTCACGTCGCCTGGCCTGTTAGGGCATGCCATGGCGGCTATTTTAATGCTTAAACTACAAGGACTTAGCAAAATGCCCAAAATGAAGACGAAGTCGTCTTGCAAGAAGCGGTTTAAAATGACTGCCTCTGGCAAGCTGCGCGCTGGTGCTGCTGGCAAACGCCACGGCATGATCAAGCGCTCGAACAAAACTATTCGCAACCAACGTGGCACAATGATTCTCGCTTCAGGTGATGCAAACCTGATGCGCGTATTCATGCCCTACGCACGCTAAGGGAGAGAATTAAATGTCTCGTACCAAAGGCGGCGTTGTTGCCCGCAAATCCCATAAAAAAGTCATCAAGGCTGCGAAGGGTTATTTCAACCGCCGCAAAAATATTTTCCGCGTTGCCGTTCAGGCTGTGGAAAAGGCTGGCCAATATGCTTACCGCGACCGCCGCACCAAGAAGCGCAATTTTCGCGCCTTGTGGATTCAGCGCATCAATGCGGCAACCCGTGAGCTCGGCATGACTTATGGACGATTTATTTATGGCCTGGACAAGGCCGGGATCGAAGTGGACCGCAAGGTTCTCGCCGATCTTGCTGTGCATGATGCAGCATCTTTCGCTGTTCTGGTTGAAAAAGCCAAGGCTGCGCAAGCAGCTTAACTCACGCATCAGTTGTCGGACTCTTGACCGGGCACAATTAGCGTTTAGACGCTTTGTGCCCGGTCTTTTCATTTGCAAGGTCACTCATGTCGTTAGAACAGGACATTCTCAATTCCATCTCTGCGGCTTCCGATGAAGCCGCCGTTGAAGCCATTCGCGTTTCGGCCTTAGGCAAAAAGGGCTCGATCTCTGAGCAGATGTCGGGCCTTGGCAAAATGGCACCTGAGGAGCGCAAGGCAGCTGGTGCGGCACTTAATATTTTAAAAGACAAAGTGGCGGACGCACTGGCTGCCCGCAAGACTGTTTTGGGAGAAGCGGCTTTGGAAGCGCGGCTGCTCACGGAAAAAATTGATGTGACCTTGCCTGTGCGCCCGCAAAATTCTGGCACCCTTCATCCTGTGTCTCAAGTGTGGGAGGAAGTTGTGCAGATTTTTGGTGATTTGGGTTTTGCGGTTGCCGAGGGCCCGCATATTGAAGATGATTTTCATAATTTTGATGCCCTGAACATGCCGCCTGATCATCCGGCCCGCCAGGAACACGATACATTCTATTTCAATGAAAAGCCCGATGGCAGCCGCATGGTGTTGCGCACGCATACATCGCCTGTGCAAATCCGCACCATGCTGTCGCAAAAGCCTCCCATCCGCATTATCGCACCGGGCCGCACGTTTCGGTCTGACTCCGACTTGACGCACACGCCCATGTTCAACCAGGTGGAAGCCTTGGTGATTGATGAGAAAACCCATCTTGGAAATCTTAAATGGATTCTTGAAGAGTTTTGCAAAGCGTTTTTTGAAATCGACACTGTGAACATGCGCTTCAGGGCTAGCCATTTTCCGTTCACTGAACCTTCGATGGAGGTGGACATTCAATACGCCCGCGAAGGTGGTGTGTTGAAATTGGGAACCGGCGACAAGTGGATGGAAATTTTAGGCAGCGGCATGGTGCATCCCAATGTGATCAAGGCGGGTGGGCTTGATCCTGATCGCTATCAAGGCTTTGCGTTAGGCATGGGCATCGACCGCATTGCCATGCTGAAATATGGCATTCCCGATTTGCGGGCGTTTTTTGAAAGCGATCTGAGATGGTTGCGCCATTACGGTTTCCGCAGCCTGCAAGTGCCGACATTAGCGGGCGGACTTTCATGACGCGGTGCGTAACTTCACCCTTTTCTCCTCGAGGGAGAAGGTCCGGCAACGCCGGGGATGAGGGGGCTGCCAATAGCGGAACTCTTGTCAACCAATCCCCTCATCCGCCCTATAGGCACCTTCTCCCGCAACGGGAGAAGGGGAAGGTCAACCTAAAATGAAATTCACACTCTCTTGGCTTAAAGAACATCTTGAGACCACAGCTACGCTCCAACAAATTTGCGAGGGTTTGATTGGTGTTGGGCTTGAGGTGGAAGAAGTTTCTGACCGCACCACAGAGCTGGCCGCGTTCAAAGTGGCCTATGTGTTGGAAGCTGAGAAGCATCCAAACGCGGACAAACTGCGCCTTTGTAAAGTTGAAACTGATGAAGGCATCAAACAGGTGGTATGTGGTGCGCCCAATGCGCGGGCTGGCATCAAGGCGATTATCGCCTTACCGGGTGCAGTGATCCCCGCCACCAAAGATGTGCTGCAATTGGGTTCCATTCGCGGTCAAGACTCGCAAGCCATGATGTGTTCAGAGCGCGAGCTTCTGCTGTCGGAAGAGCATAATGGTATTATCGAGGTTGACGGTGACTTCCCGGTGGGCACACCTGCTGTGGTGGCACTGGGCCTTGATGACCCGATGATCTACATTAAAGTGACGGCCAATCGTCCAGACGCTTTGGGCATTCATGGATTGGCGCGTGATTTGGCCGCCAAGGGCCTTGGCACGTTGAAGCCTGTTGATGTAACGCCTGTGAAAGGCACATTCACATCGCCAATGTCCGTTTCGCTGCACACTGATGCTTGTCCGCTTTTTGTGGGCCGTTATTTCAAAGGTGTGAAAAACGGGCCTTCGCCCGTGTGGTTGCAGCGGCGCCTTAAAGCCATTGGCCTTCGCCCCATTTCAACTCTGGTTGATATCACCAATTACATCACCTTTACCTATGGCAGGCCCTTGCATGTGTTTGACGCGGATAAAACCCATGGCAACATTTCTGCCCGTCCTGCCAAAGACGGCGAGATCCTTTTAGCATTGGATGGCAAAGCTTACACGCTCACTGATCAAATGACGGTGATAGCCGATGAGCATGGTGCTGAAAGCATTGCGGGCATCATGGGGGGTGAGGCTTCGGGCTGTTCTGAAACAACCACACATGTTTTTCTCGAAGCCGCTTATTTTGACCCCCGGCGCACGGCTGCCACGGGGCGCAAACTTTCGATCAATTCTGATGCGCGGTACCGGTTTGAACGCGGTGTCGATCCCGCCTTCACGAAAGACGGCGCAGAGATTGCCACGCGCATGATTTTAGAACTCTGCGGTGGCGAGGCTTCGGAGCTGGTTGTGGCGGGCGCTGTGCCAGAATTTTCGCGGTCTTATATTTTGCGCAAAACCCGCGTTGAGACACTTGGTGGCGTTATTATTGCGTGGGCGGAGCAATTGCGTATCTTACGTGATCTTGGCTTTAGCGCGACTGATGATGGCTTGTGCCAGCCCCCCAGCTGGCGGCCGGATGTGAAGGGCGAGGCTGATCTTGTGGAAGAAATTTGCCGCATTTATGGGTTGGATAAAATAGCCTCAGCGCCGATGGACAGGCCTAACGCCATTGCCCGGCCAGTGCTCAACCCTTTGCAAAGGCGCATGCTGGCCTCGCGCCGCACGCTTGCCACACGCGGTTTTAACGAAGCTGTGACGTGGGCCTTCATTCCGGAAGCCCATGCCAAATTGTTTGGTGGTGGTCAGACTGAGCTAAAACTCAGCAATGCGATTTCTTCTGAGTTGACCGACATGCGGCCCTCATTGCTGCCCAATCTTATCGCAGCCGCAGGCCGCAATGTGGCGCGAGGTTTTGCTGATATTGCGCTAGCAGAAGTTGGCCATGCTTATGCTGGCGACAGACCAGAGGATGAAACGCTGCGCGCCGCAGGCCTTCGCCGCGGATCATACACTGCGCGAAACCCACAAGGTGGAGCGCGGGCCGTTGATGTGTTTGACGTGAAGGCCGATGTGCTTGCGGTGATGGATGCATGTGGCGTGGCCAGCCCGCAAATTGTGGCGGGTGCGCCAGCATGGTTTCATCCTGGCCGCAGTGGCACTCTTCAAATGGGACCCAAAAACCAGATTGCCTATTTTGGTGAAATTCATCCCCGCGTGCTCAGCGCCATGGATGTGAAGGGGCCGCTTGTGGCCTTTGAAATTATTTTGAATGCGCTGCCCGGTGCAAGACTTAAAACAGCAGCACGCGCCGCCTTGGTGAATTTTGATCTGCTGCCGGTGTCACGTGATTTTGCTTTTGTGGTTGATGACAAAACGCTGGCCGCTGAACTGCTCAAGGCTGTGAAGGGTGTTGACAAGGTTTTGATCGCCGAGGCAACGGTGTTTGATGTCTATAAATTGGGAGATGGGAAAACATCTCTTGCTGTTGAAGTGACATTGCAGCCCCGCGATAAGACTTTGACAGATGTCGAGATTGAGGCATTATCGGCTAAGATTGTTGCCACTGCACAGAAGGCCGTTGGCGCTTCCCTTCGGAGCTAAATCATGACCCCATCCCTTGCTCTCAAAAACCTCAAAGCCCATCGCAAGGCCTCTCCGGTGGATTTGCGCAAGGCTTTTGCCAAGGATGGCAAGCGTTTTGAAAAATTCTCGGTGCGCCAAAATGATCTGCTCTTGGACTATTCGAAATGTGCCGTCACGCCCAAAACCATGGCGCTGCTCATGGCGCTGGCCAAGGCTGCAAAAGTGGAAGCCGCGCGCGATCATATGATGCGGGGCGATGTGATCAATACTACTGAACACCGCGCGGTGCTGCACACGGCCCTGCGGCGGCCAAAATCAGAAATGGTTTTTGTGGATGGCCATAATGTGGTGCATGATATTCATGATGTGTTGGAGGCGATGGCGCGGTTTGCCACTGATATTCGGAAAAGCAAGATTACAGATGTTGTGAATATTGGAATTGGCGGATCAGATTTGGGACCTGCCATGGTGACTTTGGCATTGGCGCCTTATCATGATGGTCCGCGCTGCCATTATGTGTCGAATGTTGATGGGGCGCATATTACTGACACGCTGAAAAATCTCAATCCTGAGACCACCTTGTTTCTGATCGCCTCGAAAACCTTTACCACCATTGAAACCATGACCAACGCGAAAACGGCGCGCAAATGGATTGCGGCTGCCTTGGGCGAAGAGAAAGTGGGAGCCCATTTTGCGGCGATTTCCACAGCCATTGACAAAGTGAAAGCGTTTGGCATTTCGGAAAACCGGATTTTTGGATTCTGGGATTGGGTGGGTGGCCGCTATTCCATCTGGTCGGCCATCGGCCTTTCTGTGATGATCGCAATCGGCCCCAAGAATTTTTTTGATTTTTTAAGCGGCGGCCACGCCATGGACCAGCATTTTTCAAAGGCCAAGCCTGCTGAAAATTTGCCCCTGATCATGGGCCTTCTCGGCGTGTGGCACCGCAATATTTGTGGCCATGGTGCGCGCGCTATTTTGCCTTACGACCAGCGGCTTTCTCGGTTTCCAGCTTATCTGCAACAGCTTGATATGGAGTCCAATGGCAAGCGTGTGGACAAGACTGGAAAACCGCTAAAGACCGCATCTGGACCTTTGGTGTGGGGCGAACCAGGCACCAATGGGCAACACGCATTTTATCAGTTGCTGCATCAGGGCACTGATATTATCCCGGCAGAATTTCTGATTGCAGCTCACCCCCATGAAGTGGGCATGGCAGAGCATCACACATTGCTGGTTTCAAATTGCCTCGCGCAAAGCCAAGCCTTGATGAAGGGCCGGACAGTGAAGGAGGCTGAAGCGCTGCTTAAAGCTGCGGGTAAAACGCCAGCTGAGATCAAAGCTTTGGCACCGCATAAAGTTTTCGCAGGCAATCGGCCTTCGATCACGCTCGCTTACAACACACTTGATCCGCACACCTTGGGAAGATTGGTTGCACTTTATGAACACCGCGTGTTTGTGGAAGGCGTGATCTGGGGCCTGAACAGCTTTGACCAATGGGGGGTGGAATTGGGCAAGGAGTTGGCCACAGCACTGCAGCCTGTTGTGGAAGGCAAAGTTTCTGGATTTGATTTAGACAGTTCAACGGCCGGGCAATTGGCGCATTTGAAGGCACTTGGCGCTTAAGAATTATCCCTCTTTGCGGGACGGATAACATCAGGGTTTGGTTACGCGTCGAAGGGTCAAGTTAATCCTCCCACCTTCTTTCAACAAGGTCGACGTTCCCACATGCATGCGGTCTATGCCGTGAAAGCACAGTCTTGACTGGCCAGCCATGACCAGCACATCGCCCGATGATAATTTTAAGGTGGAGGTTTTGCCGCCACGTTCAGTGCCCCCGAAGCGAAACACTGCGGTGTCGCCCAGAGAGATAGACACGACAGGGGCTGAGAAATCTTCTTCATCCTTGTCTTGATGCAAGCCCATTTTTGCGCCCCCCTGATAGAAGTTAACCAAGCAGGCTTCTGGAGGGTGCGGATAATGTGCAAATTTTTGCCAAATATCCAAAATCGCTTGCGGCATGGCTGGCCACAAGGTTCCCAAATCGGGGTGGATTGGCTGATAACGATAACCGCTCCGATCGCTCACCCAACCAAGGCTGCCCAGATTGGTCATGCGCACCGAGAAAGGTCTTCCTGTCCGCGGCATGAGCGGAATGAAGAGGGGAGCCTGAACCACAAGAGTGCGCAGTTCTGCCACCAAGCTGTCTTGTTCGGTTCGGTCCAGCATACCGGGAAAGTGTTTCAGGCCATTATTCATCAAAATCTCTTGTCACTAATCCTTGATAGGTTCGCAAACCCTAACTATATACCGCCAGAACGCCGCATCAGACTTCTGATAAGGCAACATTTTAATGCGGGGGTTTGCGAGCCTTTCAGTGCCTTTTTGGGGGCTGAGAAACGCACCTGCCAGAGGAGAACTAAAATGGGTAAAGTTATTGGTATTGATCTTGGCACCACCAACTCTTGCGTGGCTGTCATGGAAGGCAAAACGCCTAAAGTTATTGAAAATGCCGAGGGTGCGCGCACGACGCCTTCAATCGTAGCATTTAACGCCGAGGGCGAAACTTTGGTGGGCCAGCCCGCCAAGCGCCAGGGTGTGACCAATCCTGAAAACACCTTCTTTGCGATCAAGCGCCTGATCGGACGGCGCATGGAAGACCCGATGGTGGCCAAGGACAAAAAGCTCGTGCCCTATTCCATCGTGAAGGCCGACAATGGCGATGCCTGGGTTGACTCACGCGGCACAAAATATGCCCCTTCACAGATTTCAGCCTTCACTTTGACCAAGATGAAAGAAACAGCTGAGCGCTATTTGGGTGAGCCCGTTACACAAGCTGTGATCACTGTTCCTGCCTATTTCAACGACAGCCAGCGCCAGGCCACCAAGGATGCCGGCCGCATTGCCGGTCTTGAAGTTTTGCGCATCATCAACGAGCCGACCGCTGCCGCCTTGGCTTACGGCCTCGACAAGCGCGAAGCTGGCACCATTGCAGTTTACGATTTGGGCGGCGGCACGTTTGACGTGTCGGTGCTGGAAATCGGTGACGGCGTGTTTGAAGTCAAATCCACCAATGGCGATACGTTCTTGGGTGGTGAAGATTTTGACATGCGCATTGTTGACTATCTTGCAGACGAATTCAAAAAAGAAAATTCCATGGATCTTCGCAAGGACAAGCTTGCGTTACAGCGTTTGCGTGAAGCAGCTGAAAAGGCAAAGGTTGAGCTTTCATCTGCCATGCAGACTGAAATCAACTTGCCGTTTATCACCGCTGATGCCTCAGGCCCCAAGCATTTGGCTGTGAAGCTTTCACGCTCGAAGCTTGAAGCTTTGGTGGATGATCTTATTCAGAAAACCGTTGAGCCTTGCCGCCAGGCATTGAAAGATGCTGGTGTTACTGCTGCACAGATTGATGAAGTTGTTCTCGTGGGCGGTATGACCCGCATGCCGAAAGTGATTGAGATCGTTAAGCAGTTCTTCGGCAAGGAACCCCATAAGGGTGTGAACCCTGATGAAGTGGTGGCCATTGGCGCTGCCATTCAGGGCGGCGTTCTCAAGGGCGAAGTGAAAGATGTTTTGCTGCTGGACGTAACACCATTGTCTCTGGGCATTGAAACCTTGGGCGGTGTGTTTACCCGGTTGATTGATCGCAACACCACAATTCCAACCAAGAAGGGCCAAGTGTTCTCGACTGCTGATGACAATCAGACTGCAGTGACCATTCGTGTGTTCCAAGGTGAGCGCGAAATGGCAGCCGACAACAAGTCACTCGGCCAGTTCGATTTGATGGGCATTCCATCAGCGCCGCGCGGTGTGCCACAAATCGAAGTGACGTTTGATATTGACGCCAACGGCATTGTGAATGTGTCGGCCAAGGACAAGGCCACCAACAAGGAACAGCAGATTCGTATTCAGGCTTCAGGCGGTCTTTCTGATGCTGAAATTGAAAAAATGGTGAAGGAAGCCGAAGCCAATGCGGCTGAGGATAAAAAGCGCAAGGAACAAGTGGAAGCCAAGAACCAGGCTGAAAGCTTAATCCATTCGACTGAGAAGACCTTGAGGGATGCAGGCGATAAGGTGCCTGAGTCTGACAAGTCTACCATTCAAGCAGCGATTGCAGATTTGAAAGCCGCAATCGAAGCTGGCGATGCCGATGACATTCAAACCAAGACCACCGCCTTGATGCAGCTTTCCATGAAAATGGGCGAAGCCATGTATAAGGGTGGCGGGGCAGGTGACGCGTCTACAGGTGCCGCCGACAATGATCATGATGAAAATGATGACAAGGTAGAACGCGACGAGATGGATGACATTTTGGATGCCGAATTCACCGAGATTGATGAGAAGAACAAGAAGTCGTAAGTCTTCTGTGTTGAAAGTCCAACTAAATACGTCACCCCCCGCGACCAGTCCGCGCCGAAGCTATGTTACAGCTTCGCCGGGCCAAGACGCGGGGGTCTCTGCTCAATCTCGCAAGATGTCCGCTTACGCGGAAATGACGCTGCAGGTAGAAGTGAAATATGGCCAAACGCGATTTTTATGAAGTTCTGGGAGTTGCCAAAGGCTCTGACGAGAAGGCCCTGAAAACAGCCTATCGCAACCTTGCAAAAAAACTCCATCCTGATGCCAACCATGGAAGCAAGGACACAGATGCCAAATTCAAGGAATTGAACGAGGCCTATGATGTTTTGAAAGATCCGCAGAAAAAAGCGGCGTATGACCGCTTTGGCCATCAGGCGTTTGAAAATGGGGGAGATGCCCGCCCGGGTGGTGCAGGCTTTGGTCCTGAATTCAATTCTTCAATGTCTGATATATTTGAAGATCTGTTTGGCGACATGATGGGGGGCCAGCGTGGCGCAGCGGCTGGCGCGCGCCAACGCGGCCGTGCAGCTTCCGGCGCACAACGCGGGAATGATCTGCGCTATAATCTCGAGATCAATTTGACTGAAGCTTTTTCAGGCAAGACTGCCAATGTGCGTGTGCCCACCTCGGTGTCATGCGATACATGCAAAGGCTCTGGTGCAAAGCCCGGCACCCAACCCAAAACCTGTGGAACCTGTGGTGGCGCTGGCGCTGTGCGCTCGCAATCAGGTTTCTTTACAGTTGAGCGCGCTTGCCCCACCTGTGCTGGCCGTGGGCAGGTTATTGCTGATCCTTGCGGGGCATGTGGCGGTCAGGGCCGCGTCACCAAGGAACGCAATCTGAATGTGAATATTCCAGCCGGAGTGGAAGATGGGACGCGCATTCGCCACACGGGCGAGGGCGAAGCGGGGCTTCGCGGCGGGCCGTCTGGCGACCTTTATATTTTCATGAGTGTGAGGCCACATGAATTTTTTCAGCGCGACGGGGCTGATCTTTTTTGCAAGGTTCCCATTTCGATGGCGACTGCCGCTTTGGGTGGTGAAATTGAAGTTCCCACCATTGATGGCAAGAAAGCCCGCGTTACCATTCCAGATGGCGCTCAAAATGGAAAACAATTCCGCCTGAAGGGCAAGGGCATGCCGGTGCTCAGGTCTTCGCAATCAGGAGACATGTATATTCAGGTGAGTGTCGAAACACCCGTCAATCTCAGCCGCCGGCAGAAGGAAATTCTGGCGGAGTTTGACAAGGAGGCGAGAAATAATTCGCCAGAATCAGAAGGCTTCTTTGCGAAAGCTAAAGCGTTTTGGGATGCCTTTGGGGGATAGGCTTATTTACGATTTGTGCGGCTTCAATCCAGAATTCGAGAATAATCCTGCGCGCTGTGCATCACCCTGACAACAAATACAGTTTCTTTGCGGATCGTATAAAGCACCACATGACTGGCGTGAACTTTGCGCCTAATATCTTCTTTTAGGTAGCGGCCAATTTTTTCACCCGTTAATGGAAAATCGATTAAGATTTTACAGGCAGCTTCAATTTCAAAAACATATTCGACCGCACGAACTGGATTGCCTTTTGCAATCCACTCACCAATCGAAACAAGATCATTTCGCGCTAATCTCGAAAAGCGAAGTTTCATTGCTTTTGTTGAGTAAACTTTGTCCGCAACTCAGCAAAGACTTCGTCGGCTGGTAATGTTCGGCCTTCATCAATATCCTGCAATCCCGCAGCAACCATTCCATCCAAAACTGCCAGTCTCTGTTCGCGCTCTTGCACGAGCCTCACTCCCTCGCGCAAGACTTCGCTTTTGGAATTATAGCGCCCTTGTTCCACAAGCTTGCTCACGTAATTTTCTAAAGTTGCTCCAAGATCAGCACTCATAGCCATTTGAATTCTCCTTGTGTTATCACTATAAGCAACCCAATAACTGTTATCAAACGGAATATCACATGCCAAAAGCCTATTGGATTGCACATGTTACCGTGACCGACCCTGATCAATATCAAAAATATATTGAAGCCTCGCGCGTGGCTTTCGTCAAATACGATGCCAAGATTTTGGCGCGCGGTGGGGATTATGTGCAAATTGCCGGAGACGGCCATGCGCGCAATGTGGTGATTGAGTTTGCGTCATTGCAAACTGCCAAGGAATGTTACCATTCGCCAGAATATCAAGCCGCCAAAGAGCTGCGCAAAGATGCAGGCATTGCCAACATGGTTTTGGTTGAGGGTGTTTAGACCTCCTAAAACCGTCACCCCTCGAAGGTCGAGGACTTAGCAAAGACATTATGAAGCGTTCAATATAGCGATTAACGCTTCCAGTTCGCTCAAATCATTCACTTTAAAAAAGCGAGGTGTATGGGCCGGAACGTCTTCATGTTCGTGATCCCACAGAATATGGAATGGCACATAAACGCCAAACCCACCGGCCTCAATCATTGGCAACACATCAGACCTGATCGAATTGCCTGCCATTAACGTACGAGTTGGGTTGCTGCCATAACGCAGGCATATTTTTTCGTAAGTGTGGGGCTTCTTGTCGGACACAATTTCAATGCCTTCAAAATAATGCGCCAGACCAGATGCCAAAACCTTGCGCTCTTGATGGTGCAGATCGCCCTTGGTGACTAACAGCAATTTATAATTTCCATGCAGCGCATTAAGTGTTTCCTCAACATGGGGTAAAAGTTCAATATCATGATCCAGCATCTCGCGGCCCATCGCAATCAGTTTGGAAATGCGCGAGGCTTCAACTTTGCCGCCTGAAATTTCAATCGCCGTTTCAATCATGGATAGCGTGAAGCTTTTCACACCAAATCCGTAAACCGGAATGTTGCGCCGCTCTGCCGCCATGATTTGGACCATGGCTTCTGTGGCGGGCAGAAAATCTGAAAACATTTCACCAAACGCGCGTTCGGCTGCATCAAAATGAATGAGATTATGCCACAGCGTATCATCGGCATCAAAGGCCACCAGATCAAGCTTGCTCATCGCTTGGCTTCTATGGCATCCATGATCAGTTCTGCAATATCGGCGCCGCCAAAGCGCTTTACCTGCCTGATGCCTGTGGGGGATGTGACGTTGATCTCTGTCATGTAATCGCCAATCACATCGATACCTGTGAAGATCAATCCGCGCCTTTTAAGTTCAGGGCCAATGGCTTCGCAAATTTCATGTTCACGCTTAGTCATTGTTGTGGGGGCAGCCACGCCGCCCACATGCATGTTGGAGCGGTTGTCATGTTCTGCTGGAATGCGGTTGATGGCACCAGCCACTTTGCCATCCACCAGAATAATGCGCTTATCGCCCTTGCGCACATCGGGCAAATATTGCTGGGCGATGAAAGGTTCCGTGCCATAGAGGCTTGCAAACATTTCCAGCACGGATGAAAAATTTTGATCCGATTTATGCGTGCGGTAAACGCCCGACCCGCCATTGCCGTATAGCGGTTTCAAAATTACATCAGTGTAGTGCTGGCGAAATTTTTCTATTTCTGTCACATCACGGGTGATGAGTGTGGGCGGCATCATTTCGGAAAATTTAAGAATGAACAGTTTTTCAGGCGCGTTGCGCACTTCCGTAGGGTCATTCACCACTAGCGTTTTCGGGTGGATCATATCCAGCAGATGGGTGGCCGTAATATAGCCCATATCAAAGGGAGGGTCTTGGCGCATGAGAATTGCATCTTGTGTGGCAAGATTGATGCGGCGGCGCGCGCCCAGTTCAAAATGAGCCCCCTTCACATCTTGCACTTTCACGTCATGGCCCTCAGCCGAAAGGGTGCCGCCTTCGAGAGCCAAGGTTTTAACGTGATAGATAAACAAGCTGTGGCCACGGCCTTGCGCCGCCAACATTAATGCAAACGTGGAATCGCCTTCAATGTTGAAAAGCTCAATGGGGTCTGATTGGACTGCAATTTTCAGCACCATGTTAGCGTTCTCCCCAAAAAGCATTTTCAATGTGTGACGGCCAGAAATAGGCGTTCACTGCCACAATATCAAACCGGCAAAAGTTTTGCGCCGCAATTTTATCGCGTGCCATCCACAGGGCTGCCGCTTGGCTGATGCGCTTGGCTTGGCGCGGGGTGACGGCCCCTACAGCTTGATCGTGTGTTGCCCTTGCCTTCACTTCAATGAAGGCCGTTGTTTCACCTTTGCGCATGATCAAATCCACCTCGCCGAAGGGCGATTTGAACCTTCTTGCTAAAAGCCTGTAGCCTTTACAGCGAAGATAAATCTCGGCTGCAGTTTCTGCCAAGTGCCCGCGCCGTTCTGCGGCCTGTCTCGTCATGCCTCACCTTTGATTTTCAAAATGCGGGCGTAGATATCATCTTTCTTCAAGCTAAAATGTTTGGCCACAAGGGTGGCCGCTTTGCTGGCGGAATTTGCTTTCAGCGCCTCAGCAATGACAAGGTCAACCGCATCATCGTCGATTATAGATGCTTCCACTTGCGGCGGACCAATGACCAACACGATTTCACCTTTCACTGCTTCACGTGCGCTGAGCACAGATTGCAATTTGGCAGCAGTTCCCCGCAAAACCTCCTCATGCAGTTTGGTCAGTTCGCGCGCTATCGCTATGGGTCGGTCACCCAATACTTCAGTTACATCGGCCAATGCATCCACAATCCGGTGAGGAGATTCAAAGACAATCAAAGTGGAGGGGGTTTTTTTGAATGACAACAGCACATCCTTACGCGCCTTGGATTTTTGCGGCAGGAAGCCAATGAAAGTGAAGCAATCGGTGGGCAATCCTGAAAGGGCCAGCGCTGTGAGCGTTGCTGATGCGCCGGGAATGCCAGTAACTGGAACACTTTCAGCGATACAAGATTGGACCAGGCGGTAGCCAGGATCAGACACCAGCGGAACGCCTGCATCACTGACCAGGGCAAAAGATTTGCCCTCGCGCAGCGCCGCAATTATGGCAGGGCGCACGTTTTCAGCATTGTGCTCATGATAGGGTTTCATGGTATTGCGAATGCCGTAACGATCCAGCAGCCGCGAAGTGATGCGCGTGTCTTCACACAAAATATAATCAGCAGCCGCCAGCACATTAAGGGCCCTGATCGTGATGTCGCCTAAATTGCCAATGGGTGTTGCCACCACGTGAAGGCCTGCATCAATGCTTTGGGCATCATAGCGGTTGGGGCCAATGTGGTAGCTGCGCTCAGCCATTCAACTCTCTGATAATGGCATTTAATATAGGCCGCCCGCGCGGTGTTGCCATGAGGCGGGAGCCTTGGCGCGTAACCATGCCAAGATTTTCCAGTGCTGAAATTTTGCTTTCAGTAATCGCAGCTCCTGAAAGCTTCGCATGCTGTTCCAAATCAATGCCCCCTTTGATACGCAGTCCCATGAGAAGATACTCGGGTGCTTGTTCGGTGGGGGCTAAAACTGTTTCTTCAATACTGCCGTGACCGTTGTCTTCGACCATCTGCCGCCATGTTTCAGGGTGCTTTTCGCTCATCAACCCGAGGCGATTTACACCTGCAGCAAGCCTGCTGTGAGCGCCTGGTCCAGCGCCTGCATATTCGCCATACTGCCAATAGGTAAGGTTGTGTTTGCTCTCGTGGCCTGCTGCTGCATGATTGGAAACTTCATAAGCGTGCAGGCCATGCTTGGCCGTAAGCTCCTGCGTTATGTCGTAAAGATTTGCTGCTGCATCATCATCTGGAATGATCAGCTTTCCGGCATCAAACAAATCCTGGTAGCGCGTTTCAGGCTCAATGGTCAGTTGATAGAGCGACATGTGGCCTTGCTGCTCGCCAAGTGCCGTGGTCAGTTCTTCGCGCCACTGCGCTTCAGTTTGATTGGGTCTGGCATAAATCAAATCAAAAGATACGCGCGGAAAAATTTTGGCAGCCAGCCTGAAGGCGATCAATGCTTCTTCTGGCGTGTGCTGGCGGCCCAGAGCCTTTAAGTCTGCCGCCACTAGTGATTGCACACCCACTGACACGCGGTTTACGCCTGCAGTACGGTAGCCCCGGAAATTTTCTGCTTCCACTGAGGTGGGGTTGGCTTCCAGCGTGATCTCGGCATCACCAGCCACAGTCCACAACTTTGCAATGTGATCCAACACATGAGCAACCGCGGGCGGTGGCATCAAGCTGGGCGTTCCGCCGCCAAAGAAAATGCTGGTGACTTTTTTACCTTGTGATTTTTGTTGCAGCCAAGACAGTTCCGTGGTGATGGCACGCGCAAAGCTCATATGATCCACTGCGTCATGGCGCACATGGCTGTTGAAATCGCAATAGGGGCATTTGGCCTTGCAAAAAGGCCAATGCACATAAATGCCAAAATCAGAACAGGTCATTGAGCAAAAGCTCCAAAGCGCGACCTCTGTGAGAGAGTGAATTCTTTTTCTCGTGGGTCATTTCGGCAAAAGTTTTCGTCTGGCCATCGGGCACGAAGACGGGATCATAACCATGGCCAAGTGCGCCTTGTGGCGGCCACACCAAGCTGCCCGGTGCCACACCTTCATAATAGCGCTCCACACCATCTGGCCACATGACGCACAATGTGCATTTGAATTGGGCTTTGCGCCTTTCTGGTGTTGCAGCACCTGCTGCCTGCAACTTTTCTTCCACAAGCCGCATCGCCATGTTCCAGTCTCGCGTGGGTCCGGCCCAATCAGCGGTGTAAACACCAGGATCACCATTCAACGCATTCACACACAGGCCTGAATCATCTGCAATGGCGATGAGACCAGAATGAGTCATGGCTGACAGCGCCTTGATTTTTGCATTCCCCCGGAAATTATCTTCAGTTTCTTCAGGCTCTGGCAGGCTTAAGCCACCAGCCGAAAATGTGGTCACGCCATAGGGCTTCAGCAATTGGGCAAATTCTTCAAGCTTGCCTTTATTGTGGGTGGCAATAACTATTTTCTGGCCGGTGAGATTGCGGTTCATTTCAGGGCCGCTTTCTGCATTTCAACCAAAGTTTTAATGCCGCCATGGGCCAGGCCTAAAAGTTGCAACAACATATCTTGCGAAAATGGCTCGCCTTCTGCGGTGCCTTGCACTTCAATGATGCCGCCAGAGCCTGTCATTACAAAATTGGCATCGGTTTCAGCCGTTGAGTCCTCGGCGTAATCCAAATCCAAAACGGCCTTGCCGCCATGAATGCCGCACGAAATGGCGGCCACATGATCCTTGATTGGCGAAGTTTTGAACATGTCACGGGCCATCATCCAGCTGATGCAGTCTTGCAAGGCGACAAAGCTTCCGGTGATGGCTGCTGTTCTGGTGCCCCCATCAGCTTGTATCACGTCACAATCCAGGCTGATCTGGCGTTCGCCAAGGGCGCGTAAATCTACCACGGCGCGCAGGCTTCGACCGATGAGGCGTTGAATTTCCTGGGTTCGGCCTGATTGCTTGCCAGAGGCTGCTTCGCGCCTCATGCGCTCTCCAGTGGCGCGGGGGAGCATGCCATATTCTGCCGTCACCCAGCCTTTGCCACCGCCTTTCAGCCAGGGTGGCACCCGCTCTTCAAGAGACGCGGTGCACAGAACATGGGTATTGC
>JBBRNW010000002.1:0-229916 GCA_038230015.1 Hyphomicrobiales bacterium
GGCTCGCTGGACGGGGCCCCAGATCGGCACCGCCAATTTCCTGAAATAATGAAACAATGTCATTTACCCAAGATCCCAGCTTTTGCGGTTTTTCGGATGGTATATATTCGCGGATCAACCGTTCACGCATGTCTTCTTCCTTCGAGCGATCGTTTTCGGCCGCTTGAATGCGGATAAGGCGCTTGGTTTCGTCGGGGAGATTTCCAATTGTCATGAGTGCAATGATAGCGGTGCTTGCATTGATTTCGATGCAATCACTTTTCATGAGCGTTGACAATGTTCTATGTTTGTTCTAGTTCGGAACATAGGAGAAAGTAGGGCGGATGAATTGGGTGAGGGCCATTGAGATCAACCGAAATGCGCTTGCCCGCATTGTTGCAGAAATATACGCCTTGCTTGGCGTGGTTGCCGGTGGCACCGTCGACCGCTTGCCTTACTCACTTTATGTGGCAGCTGAGCGCCTGCTGCGGCCGGCGGAGGCGGCTTTGCGGCGCTTGATTGTGATTGCGGCGCGGGGAGTGGTTGTGAAACCTTTTTCCAAACGCATCATGCTGCAGAAAGTGAAAATTGTGCGCAAGGCATCTGGGCGCATGGCGTTTCGCTTGTTTGATACACGCAAACGGTTTGATTTTGTTGCAGTTGAAAATCCTCTTCTGGTGGTGGTCAAAACTTATTCAAATAATCCCTTCAACCCGTTCAATTCCTTCAATCCGGGGGTACAGTCGCGGCCCGTCCTAGAAGTTGGCAGTATCAACGCTCTCTCTTTATCGTTCAGGTTGGCAGCTGCCGCCCTTGCACTTGAAGATCTTCCGCGCCAAGCGCTGCGTTTGGTGCGCTGGCAGATGCGGCGCAAAATGCTGGTGAAACCGAAATTTATCTTTGCTTTGCGCCCCGGCCTGCCACCAGGATGGCGGGTTAAACCCACAGCTGATGTGGATTTCATTCTGCGCGAATGTCACGCCCTTGCTGGTGATGTTTACAGGGATGATTCCTCTTGAGCTTGTCCCCATCACATTCAGCTTAAATCTCATCCTGACGAAAGTTGGGACGTAGAGCCTTGTGCGGTGTTGCTCAAACGGGATTAGTCCCTTGCATCGCGCCTTCACATCCGCCATAAGGCCAGCATCTGAAGGCACCCGCTGGGGGCTGAACGGAAGGGGTGTTCACCAAACATCTAGGAACCTTGGGTTCCGGCTTCCCGTGTCTCCGCTCTTTACTGATCGGCTTAACTGTCCTTTCTCCTGGATCGTTAGAGGCTCTGCGCTGGTGGTTTTGGTTGTTGAAACACAAGAAAGGTTGTCCCCCTATGGGTTTATATGAACACACATTCCTGGTGCGCCAGGATGCAACGCAGACGCAAGTTGATGCGCTTTTGGAGCAATACACAAACGTGCTCACAGCTGGCGGTGCCAAGATTGAGAAAGTCGAGAATTGGGGCATCAAGTCGCTCACATTTCGGATGAACAAAAACCGCAAGGCTTATTTCACATTTCTGAACATCTCAGGCCCCCATGCTGCAATTGCAGAGATGGAACGCCAGATGTCGATCAGCGAAGATGTGATCCGCTACATGACAATCGCAGTTGAAGAACTTGAGGAAGGGCCATCTGCCATGATGCGCCGCCGCGATGACAGAAAGCGCGATGATGATGTTGGTTTCAGCATGAACATGGATGAGGTGATGTAATGGCCATGGAACAAGGCGCACGCCGCCCATTTTTCCGCCGCCGCAAAAGCTGCCCGTTTACGGGTACAAATGCGCCGAAGATTGACTACAAGGACGTTCGCATGTTGCAGCGTTATATTTCTGAACGCGGCAAGATCATTCCAAGCCGCATCACTGCAGTGTGTGCAAAGAAGCAGCGCGAATTGGCCAAGGCCATCAAGCGTGCGCGTTTCCTCGGCCTTCTGCCCTATGTCATTGTGTAAGGAGTAAGACAGATGGACGTTATTCTCCTCGAACGAATTGGCAAACTGGGTGCCATGGGTGAAATTGTGAAGGTGAAGGACGGATACGCCCGTAACTTCCTTTTGCCCAACGCAAAAGCCCTTCGCGCCACCGCCAACAACAAGGCCAAGTTTGAACGCGACCGCACTGTGCTGGAAGCCAAGAACGCCGCCACCAAAGCGCTTGCCGAAACTGAAGCCAAGGCCATTGAAGGCAAAAGCTTCATCATCATCCGTCAGGCTGGTGAATCGGGCCAGCTTTATGGCTCAGTTTCTTCACGCGATATTGCAGAGGCCGCAGCCGCTGCGGGGTCAACCGTTAACCGCAACCACATTCACATTGCATCGCCCATCAAAGCGATTGGTGTTTACACTGTGCAGGTGGGCTTACATCCGGAAGTTTCTGTTCCGGTGAGTGTTAACGTGGCCCGCTCGGTTGATGAAGCCGCAGCACAAGCCCGCGGCGAGGATCTTTCTGCAACCGGTGCAACCGAACGTGCGGAAGCGCGTGCTGCTGCCGAAGCTTTGTTTGAAGAAGCACAAGCTGAAATTGCCGCCGAGGATGATGCAGACGCACAACCTGCCTCCAAAACGCAAGCCAAGCCAAAGAAGAAAAAAGCTGATATTGAGTGATTGCGTTTATATCGCTGAAGAAAGGCCGCTCGCATGTGCGGCCTTTTTTATTGGCCAAAGATCCCCCGCTTAGCGGTTAATGGCCGCCAGCTGTACTTGCTTTCTGTGCCGCGGGCTTTTTCATGATAACAAGCAAAAACGTAATTCCCGCAAACAAAAATGTAAGCAGATAAAACACATCGGCAATGGCCATGGTTAGCGCCTGTTGGCGCACAAGGCCCGCCATTTTTTTCAGCGCTGCCGCCGCCGCGTCTGAACCCAAAGGTGAGAGTGCGTTGGTGATGTTGCTGAGAGTTTGATCAGCCTGGTATGCACCCCAACGCACTGTTTCATGCAACCTTGCCAAATGCAAATCCAGGCGTTGGTTCATCACAGTGTTGATGATGGCAAGCCCAACAGCGCCACCCAGATTGCGTGTCAAATTGAAAAGACCGGACCCGCCACGCATTTGTTGCGGCGTGAGCGTTCCAAGCGACACATTGGTGACAGTGACCATGCAAAACATCAACGAAACTCCGCGCAGGATTTGTGGGATCAAGAGTTCGTTAAACGACCATTGTGATGTAATATTGGAGGCCATGAATGTGCCAATAGCAAAGCCTATAAAGCCAAAACCGATCATGAAACGAGGGTCAACCTTGGTTGAAAGCCTGCCCGCGAGTGGTGCTGTCAAAAACATGGCAACACCTGTCACGAACAAGGTTTCACCAATCATCACTGAAGAATAATGCTGGATACGACTGAGATAGACCGGATAGAGGTATGTCAGGCCATAAAGACCTATGCCCATGGTGAAAGAGAAGATTGAACCGG
Source organism: Hyphomicrobiales bacterium (assembly GCA_038230015.1). GTDB lineage: Bacteria > Pseudomonadota > Alphaproteobacteria > Rhizobiales > Aestuariivirgaceae > Aestuariivirga. The sequence goes on from JBBRNW010000002.1 coordinate 3,394, forward strand.
ACGTGAAGTTAGCATTTTTAAACGCCCCAAAATCAACGAGCGGATTTGGCTTGGTGAGCATGCGCCAGAAAAATAAAGCCCCAGAGATAATGCAAATGACAAACAGTTCGAAGATCAGCGCGCTTTCAAACCAGTTTTCTCCTGCCCCTTCTTCCAGCACATATTCCAGTGTTCCCAGAAACAGCGCCAAAAGGGCCAAACCTGCCCAATCGAAATTTGCCGCGGCCTTGGGATTGGGTTGATCGAAGTCGATAAAAAACCAGGCTCCCAAGGTTACCAAGATGCCAGGGACAACATTGACCAAAAATAACCAATGCCAGGAAAACAGCTCTGTCAGATAGCCGCCAACCGTTGGGCCAATGGTGGGGGCCAAGGTTGCAATCAGCCCGATGATAGGACTGAGAATGTTGCGTTGTGCCGGTGGAAAAATTGTGAATGTGGTGGCAAACACAGTAGGAATCATCGCACCACCCAGAAAGCCTTGCAGGGCACGCCACACAATCATTTCGTTGATGTTGGTGGACCTGGCGCACATGATGCTCATGAGAGTGAAGCCAACAGAAGACGCTACAAAAAGATACCGCGTTGAAAAAATGCGCGTCAAGGTTCCCGAAAGCGGGATCATCACCACTTCAGCAATGAGATAGCTGGTTTGGACCCACGAAATTTCATCGGCACTGGCGGAAATTCCAGCCTGGATTTCAGCCAGAGATGATGAAACAATCTGAATATCCAGAATGGCCATGAACATGCCAAACACCATGAAGACGAAGGCAACAACATGGCGCTTGTTGAAGGGTTGCTTCACAGCAGGCGTATTTGACTGGGCAGCCATGGTTATTGGCCAGTATCGCGACTATCGATAGCCACGCTCACAGATAAACCCGCCACAAGTTGAGCCGCAAGTTCTGGCGGCACAGCAATTTTAACAGGTAATCGCTGGGTTATCTTTGTAAAGTTGCCGGTTGCATTTTCTGGCGGCAACAGCGAGAATTCAGCACCTGATGCTGGCGCTATGCTCAACACCTTGCCCTCATAGGTTTTGCCACCCAGTGCGTCTACGGTAATTAAAGCCTTTTGCCCGGCGTGGATTTCCACAATCTGGGTTTCCTTAAAATTGGCTTCAATATAGGCCAGTTGAGTGGGCACCAAAGCCATGAGCCTTGTTCCAGGTGCAACATATTGGCCAGGTTCAACGGCCCGGTTGGCCACCACGCCATCAAAAGGTGCGCGTATTTCAGTGAAAGACAAATCGCGCTGCGCTTTGGTAAGTGCAATTTCCAGTTCTTTCGAGGTGCTTTGCGCTTCCAGAGTTTTCGCATTGAAAATAGCAATTTGGGCACGGGCCTGATCAACTGCGGCAATGGCAATGCTGACATTGGCTGCGGCCATGGCACGCATGCGATTTGCATCATCATAAGACTGTTGACTGCCAGCATTGCTTTTTACAAGTTGGCTGGCTCTGTTCTGGGTGAGTACCGCATTAAGTTCGGCCGCTTTGGCGCTGTCCACTTGGGCCAAAGCCGAAGTGATTTGTGATTGCTGGGCTGCGATCTGTTGGCCAATGGTTGCAATCGAGGCCTTCTGCGTTTCAACGCGAGCCGCGGCCGCTTCAATTGCAAGTTTATAATCGCCATCATCAAGTTTTAAAATGATGTCGCCAGTCTTGACCTTGGCGTTTTCATCAACCGGAATGGATGCCACATATCCTGAGACCTTAGCGCCTAACTGAGACATGTTTGCTTTTACATAGGCGTCGTCGGTTGAAATCTGAAATCTGCCAAATGTGACCCAATCATAGCCATAATTTCCTGCTACAGCTAAAATGATGATGCCAGCGGCCGCAAACAGGATTTTACGTATAGTCGGTTTCTTTTTTACCGCTGGAGAATGGACCACCTCGACGGCGGAGGGGGTTATGGCTTTTTCAGGAACAGGCGTTATTTTGAAGGCAGGTGCGTTCATTTTAAATCTCTTTTCGTACCGAACGGTTCAGTACAGTCTTGACTTAACAGCTTGTGATGCTATCTACAAGACCGAACTGTTCGGTGCGATAAAATGACTGATGCTCTTGCCATGAATGACAATTTGGAAACGGCCAAGCGGCAGCAAATATTGGCAGGCGCGCGAAGGCGTTTTCTGGCGCAAGGCTTTGATGGTGCAAGCATGAATGACATCGTCAAGGAAGCTGGCGTGTCAAAAGGAACGGTTTATGCCTATTTCAGTTCCAAGGAAAAGCTGTTCGAAGCCTTGATTTTTCAAGATCGTCGGTATCAGGCGGAACAAGCAGTGGTTATTGAAGGCGTGGATCGCCCCATCGAAGCTGTCTTGCATGATTTGGCTTTTCGTATGGTGAAACTTGTAACCTCACTTGATTCAATTGCTTACGTTCGTATGGTGGTTGCTGCTTCGGAAAGGTTTCCGGAAATTGGCCGGGCTTTTTACGAAGCTGGCCCAGCCTACGGCGCTCGAATCATCTCTGCTTATCTCCAGAGCAAGATGGATGAGGGAGTTCTTCGGCCTTGCGACCCGCGTTTGGCAGCAATGCAATTTGTTGAATTGGTGTTGGCGGGCCTGCTAAAGCCAAAAATGTTTGCATCTGAAAAAGCAGCAGGAGATTACGATGCGGAAACTGTAGTTTCCAGCGGCGTTCAACTGTTTTTGGGCGGAATGCGCTTGAAATAATGGCCTGTGAATAGCGGGCATAAGCAAAACTGACGAAAAATCTGCTTAATAAAATGCTATGAGTCTGGGTTATGAACAGTCCTATTCCCCTTCGCACGGTTGATACACCTGCTGACGAGAATTATCGCAGCCCGCCCCAAAATCTTGAGGCCGAGCAAGCCTTGCTTGGCGCGTTGCTTAGCAATAATGAAGCTGCCGACCGGGTGACAAGTTTTCTCACAGCCGATCATTTTAGCGAAGGCGTTCACGCGCGCATTTATGAGGCGGCAACCACGCTGATCCGGATGGGCAAGCTTGCCACACCTGTAACGTTGAAAACTCATTTTGAAAATGATGCCACACTGAAGGAAATTGGTGGGGCTGCCTATTTGGCGCGTCTTGCAGCATCGGCTACAACCATCATCAATGCCGAAGAATATGGACGCAGCATTTATGAATTGGCGCAGCGGCGAAAATTGATCGGCATCGGCACTGATGTGGTGAACGAAGCTTTTGCACCTGATATTGAAATCAATTCCAAAGAGATGATCGAGAAGGCAGAGCAAGCCCTCTATGGTCTTGCGGAAACCGATAAATATGGCAAGGGTTTTCAAGCCTTCACCCATGCGCTGACGGCGGCCATCGACATGGCATCTGCCGCCTATCAACGCGATGGGGGTCTTTCTGGCATTTCTGCAGGCCTTACGGATTTGGATGAAAAAATGGGAGGATTGCAATCTTCTGATTTGATCATTCTGGCCGGGCGCCCGGCCATGGGCAAAACTGCACTGGCCACCAATATTGCTTACCATGTGGCCAAGAATTACAAGGCTGAGTATCAGCCTGATGGTTCAAACAAAGTGCTCGATGGTGGCGTGGTGGCCTTCTTCTCGCTTGAAATGAGCTCTGAACAATTGGCCACCCGCATTATAGCCGAACAGTCAGGTATTTCATCCGAGCTGATCCGGCGCGGCAAAATTTCCGAAGATGAATTTCAGCGTCTGGTGGATGTGAGCCGCGAGTTGCAGGCGCTGCCATTATATATTGATGCAACCGGCGGCTTGACCATTGCCCAGTTGGCATCACGTGCACGGCGCATGAAGCGGCAACGGGGTGTGGGCCTGATCATCGTTGATTATTTGCAGCTGCTCGCAGGCTCAGCCAAAAAGGCATCGGAAAACCGCGTGCAGGAAGTAACGGAAATTACCGTGGGTTTGAAAGCGCTGGCCAAGGAATTGGCCGTTCCCATCATTGCCTTGTCGCAGCTCTCACGCCAGGTTGAGTCGCGAGAAGACAAGCGCCCCCAGCTTTCGGATCTGCGCGAGTCTGGATCAATCGAGCAGGATGCCGACGTGGTGCTGTTTGTTTACCGGGAAGAGTATTATCTTGAACGCCTGATGCCCAATGAAGGCACGCCGGAATTTCAAAGCTGGCAAGAAAAAATGGACCGTGCGCACGGCAAAGCAGAAGTTATCATCGGCAAGCAACGCCATGGCCCCACGGGCACCGTTGAATTGCAATTTGAAGGCAGGCTGACACGGTTTAGCAATCTTGCCAAAGATGGCTATGTGCCGGAGCGGTTTGGGTGATCTTACTTTATCTCATCTTGCGCCTGTCCGGTTTTCGTTTGGTCGCTCATTCATGACCATTCCAGAAACCCTCGCCAGTGCCATTATCACAATTGATCTTGGGGCGTTAAAGTTAAACTACCAGACCCTGGCAAAACAAATTTCACCTGCTGCCTGCAGTGTGGCCATCAAGGGTGATGCTTATGGGGTGGGACTGGTCCACGTGGCGAAGGTGCTGTGGGCCGAGGGGTGTCGGGACTATTTTGTGGCAAGGCCGATGGAAGGTGCTGATGTTCGCGCTGCTTTGCCAGAGGCAAAGATCTATGTGCTTGATGGCTTTTATAGTGGCCATGCCCAGTTTTATCTCCAGCATCAGCTGATACCCGCACTTGCTTCATTAACGGAGGCGCAAGAATGGGCGACATCGTCTTCAGGTGCCGTTTGCGCAATTCATGTTGACACCGGAATTTATAGGCTGGGTTTTACGCCAGAAGAATTTGAACATTTATGTGGAGATGACGATCTCATAAAATCTCTGAATATCATATTGTTAATGAGCCATCTTGCATGTTCAGATGAGGTTAATAACCCGCTCAACCGCCAACAATGGGACGAATTTAATCGGTTGCGACACTTGCTTCCTGGTGTGCCTGCAAGCTTTGCGAATTCCAGTGGAATTTATTTAGGGGCCGCTTACGCTTTTGATCAGGTGCGCGCAGGTGTGGCACTTTATGGCGGAAATCCAGTACCTGGAAATGCAAACCCCATGGCAACCGTCGTCACCTTACAAGCCAAGGTGTTACAACTTCGGACAGTATTGGCGGGTCACAGCATAGGGTATAATGCAACGTGGACGGCGGCGCGAAATTCGCACATTGCCATTTTGGGGGCGGGGTACAGGGACGGAATTCCACGCAAAATGTCTTCGACGCGCGTTGATGGACCCGGGCAGGTTTTTATTGCGGGCAGGCGGGTTCCAATTGTGGGGCGCGTTTCCATGGATATGATGGCGTGTGATGTGACAGATATTCCAGATCACGAAATCGAGAAGGGCACTTTGGCTGAAATTTTCGGGCCACATATTTCACTTGATGAGGCTGCCACATCGGCTGGAACGATTTCATATGAACTGCTGACCCATCTGGGCAATCGCTATCACCGCCGCTACATTGGCGCCGAATCGTAAGGTGACTCTTTGAAAATTTTTGCAGCCATAGGTCGATTGTTTTTGTCATTTTGCGCGGTGGTCGGAAGTGTTGCGCTGTTCTTGAAAGATTCTCTGCTGCAAGGGCTGACACCGCGATTTTATCTGAGCCAGATTGCACTCCAATTTTTTCGCGTTGGGTACACGTCGCTTCCCGTTGTGGCGATGACAGCTTTTTTTACGGGTGGGGCCTTGGCACTGCAAATTTTCACAGGCTCTTCTCCTGCAACCGCTGGCCAATTGGTGCCCAGCATTGTGGCCATTGGCATCACGCGCGAACTTGGACCCGTGTTGGCGGGCCTTATGGTGGCTGGCCGTGTGGGGGCTTCGATTGCGGCCGAGCTTGGCACCATGCGGGTGACCGAACAGACTGACGCGCTGGTCACGCTTTCAACCAACCCCTATAAATATCTGGTGGGGCCGCGCCTGTTGGCCGCTGTGGTGTCGCTGCCGCTTTTGGTGGCCATCGGTGACACAATTGGCATTATGGGCGGCTATGTGGTTGGCACGCGCTCGCTGGGATTTAATGGTTTCAGCTATATCAAGACAACAGCTGATCAATTGCACTTCGATGATATTTCATCTGGCTTGATCAAAGCCGCCGTGTTTGGCTTCATCATTGCGCTGATGGGGTGTTACCACGGGTTTAATTCAAAAGGTGGTGCGCAAGGTGTGGGCCGGGCCACCACCAATGCCGTGGTGGCTTCTGCCATTATGATATTGGCCGCAAACTTTGCGCTCACGTCTTTGTTGTTTGGAAAAAACTGATGCACATCGAGCTTGAAAATGTGCGGAAAAGTTTTGGTTCAAAGCATGTCCTCAACGGCATTTCTTTAAAAGTTGAGAAGGGCAAATCACTGGTGGTAATCGGCGGGTCAGGCACCGGAAAGTCTGTGATGTTGAAATGCATTATGGGAATTTTGCAGCCTGACTCAGGTTCAATAAAAATTGCGGGAGAAAATGTGGTTGGGTTGCGTGGTGAAGCGCGCGATAAATTTCTCAATCGTTTTGGCATGCTGTTTCAAGGTGGGGCGCTGTTTGACTCCCTGAGCGTGTGGGAGAATATCGCTTTCGGTCTCATTTATGGCCGGCGAACGCCGCGCGTAAAGGCCAAGGACATCGCCATGGAGAAGCTTGCTTTGGTCGGGCTGAACGCGGATGTGGGCAAGCTTTATCCGGCAGAACTTTCAGGCGGCATGCAAAAGCGTGTGGGCCTGGCGCGCGCCATCGCAGCAGACCCTGAAATTATTTTTTTCGATGAGCCCACCACGGGCCTTGATCCCATCATGGCGGATGTGATCAACAATTTGATTGTGGATTGCGTGAAACGCTTGGGTGCCACGACGATTTCCATCACCCATGACATGGCTTCGGCGCGGAAGATTGCCGACGAAATTGCAATGATTTATAAAGGTGAAATACTGTGGCAAGGGCCAGCCAAAATGATTGATCGCAGTGGCAACCCTTATGTTGACCAGTTCATTTTGGGCCAGGCGGATGGGCCAATCAAGATGGATGTGTTGAAGGCGTGAGCAAGCTTATCGACATTTCCCGAAGCTACAGTCCAGGAATTGCGGTTTTCCCCATGGATACACCTTACTCGGAAGAATTTGTAACGCGCATTGCGCCTGGCGTTCCGGTGAATGTTTCCAAAATCACCATGTCAGTTCATTGCGGCACGCATGTCGATGCGCCTTATCATTATAATGAGAAAGGCCATCGCATCGGGCAAGTTGATCTTGATGTTTTTGTTGGTCCATGCCGCGTGATTGATGCGCAAGGTTCAGGGCTATTATGTCTGCCAGCGGATATAGAACACCATTTGGAAAATTGTCCGCCCCGTATTTTACTTCGGCTTTTTGCAGGGCAAAACTCGCTGATATGGAATAAAAATTTTCGGGCGCTGTCTGAAGACTGCGTGCACTTGCTATCTGATCATGGTGTGAAATTGGTGGGCGTAGACACGGCTTCGGTTGATTCTGCAAACTCCAAGGACTTGCCCTCACACATGGCGTGTAAAAACAAAAATATATTCATTTTGGAAAATCTGTTGCTCGATCATATTTCGCCTGGTGACTATGAACTGCTGGCCTTGCCGCTCAAGTTTGAAAACCTGGATGCGTCGCCCGTTCGGGCCGTGCTCAGGGTCTAGTCGCGGCGCTTGCCAAAGCCGACGCGGTTTAAAATGTGAACGTCTCCCGACAGCATTTCCTTAAACGCCGCTCCTATATGCAAGACAATGAGAATTAAAAGCGTGAAGGCCAGCCAGGAATGAATGATGCGGGAGGTAAATTGCTCAAGATCAGCGGGCAGTGTGGCACCCTGTGTTGTATAAACCCCCGATATCAAAAAGCCGGTATACCAACCCGCACCCGCTGTGGCCAAAACCAGTGCATAAAATCCGAGGTGCAGTGGGGTGCGCAATTTGCCAATTCCAGACTTTTGGCTTTCGGTAGGCTCCGGGTGGCTGGTCCGCAAACGCACCCCGAAACGAATGGCCATTAAAACCAGAATGAGCATTCCACCCAGCATATGAAACTTAAGGATATTCAATTTCGCCGGATCAGAATTCGCCATGGCACTGGCACCAAAATAACCACCCGCCAACTGGAGTGCTACGAGAATTGCAACCAGCCAATGGAGGGCAACAAGAGCAGGATGGTAGTTGCGGACAGTCATGGTGCCAAAATCTCCTACTTTGATTTAGGTGGATTTTACCTCACGAAAGGGATTAACTCCACTCTATGTTTTTCCCCCCTTCATTTCTTGATGATATTCGCAACCGGGTTTCGGTTTCATCCGTGATCGGGCGAAAAGTGGCTTGGGACCGGCGGAAGTCCAACCCCGGCAAGGGCGATTATTGGGCGTGCTGCCCGTTTCATGGCGAGAAGTCGCCAAGTTTTCATGCCGATGACCGCAAGGGCCGTTACTATTGTTTTGGCTGCAAAGCCTCTGGTGATATTTTTCGCTATCTGGTGGAAAAAGAAGGTGTGCCGTTTCCTGAAGCTGTAGCTCAACTGGCGCAGGAAGCTGGATTGCCAATGCCCGCCTATTCGCAAGCAGATGCTGAGCGCGAGGAAAAGCGTTCGAGCCTTTATGAAGTGATGGAGTTTGCAAAAACATTTTTTGAGGCTGAGTTGCACACTGCGCGCGGTGCCAAGGCGAGGGGATATCTGGCGGATCGCGGATTATCTCCCGCTATTCAAAAAGAATTCTCGATTGGTTATGCGCCTGATGATCGCTCTGCGCTTCGCATGCATTTGGCTGAAAAGAATGTTTCAGTTGAGCAAATGGTTGAAGCCGGTTTGCTGGTCGCGGGTGATGATATTCCGGTTGCCTATGATCGGTTTCGTGACCGGGTGATGTTTCCCATTCGCGATGCGCGGGGCCGTTTGATTGCTTTTGGAGGGCGGGCACTGCGGGCTGATGTTCCGGCGAAATATCTGAATTCGCCAGATACGCCGCTGTTTCACAAAGGTGAAATTCTTTACAATTTCGATAAAGCGCGAGGTCCTGCGCAGCATTCCAGCCAGCTGATTGCTGTTGAAGGTTATGTGGATGTGATAGCCATGTTTCGGGCCGGGTTTAGCGAAACTGTGGCACCCTTGGGAACTGCGCTTACTGAAAATCAACTGGTGTTGATGTGGAAAACGGTGGCAGAGCCTATTTTATGTTTTGATGGTGATAGTGCGGGCCAGAAGGCTGCTTACCGCGCCTTAGATTTGGCCTTGCCGCTTCTGAAACCAGGCCATTCGCTTAAGTTTGCGTTTCTGCCTGAAGGCCAAGACCCGGACGATCTTTTGAAATCAGAAGGGCCGGAGGCCGTTAAAACTGTGATTGCTGCGGCCGAGCCCTTGGGGGCCGTGCTGTGGCAGCGCGCCCTTCACGAGAATGATCGGTCCACGCCAGAAAGGCGCGCCCTGTTTGAGCGTGAATTGAAAACACAGTTGCGGCTCATCCAAGATGACACCGTGCAGAAACATTATTTGGCTGATTTGCAAGAGCGGCTGAACACGCTGTTCGGGAACCAGCGCGTAGCGTATAGCCAACCGGGTAAAGCCCAACCTCGTTTGAAATGGGGACAAAAAGCTTGGGAAGTTGCGCAACCTGCTTCGCAAAAGTTGAAAGCGCTCGCCAGCAAAGCTGGTTTTGCCAGTGCGGCAGAACGGCGCGAGCGGATGATTGTGCTGTCGCTGATCAACCACCCAGAGCTTTTACACGAGTTTTGGGAGGAATTTTCAAAAGCAGAATTAGTCTCACGTGAGCTTGACTCTTTGCGGGCAACTATTCTAGATGTCGCGTCCTCGCAGGAAAGCCTTGAAATGGCAGTGTTGCGAGGTCATTTACTGTCTAAAGGTCATGGTCCGCTGTTGGGCCGCCTTGAAGACCAAGCCAAACGTTTGAATGAGTGGTTCCTCGGTCCTGCAGCTGCACAAGATGATGCGCGGACGGGCCTCCGCCAAATGATTGCGCTCAACCACAAAGCCGTCACGCTCGATCGCGAGTTGAAGGCCGCTGAAGCGGCTTTTGGCTCCGAACCTACCGAGGACAACCTCAATGCGCTGGTCGCTGTGCGCGACCAATTGCTATCGGCCCAGGGCCACGAATCTCAAATTCTGGGATTTGGTGCTGCATCGGGTCGGCCCATGGATCAGGTCAGCTGATTTATGGTTAAGCGGCAATTAACAGCGTGGCGACTAGGTTTGCTCCGAATCAGTTTATGCGGTGGAACGCTTCCACCGGTTTTTGAAGGAATTGCACTCTATGGCCCGTATTCCGCCACCCGCCCGCCCGACTGGCAAGCCCGTTGCAAAGGACGAAGTTGATCCGCCAACCGCCGCCGATGAGCCAGAAGCTCCGGAGGCTGATGCTGCGGATGGCCCAGTGTTGGATTTATCCGATGCTGCCGTCAAACGCCTGATCAAAACAGCCAAGGCGCGTGGATATGTGACTTTGGATGAGTTGAATGCTGTATTGCCCTCGGAGGAAGTGACCTCTGATCAGATCGAAGACATTTACGCGATGTTGGCCGAAATGGGCATTACTGTTGTTGAAAGCGAAGAAGAAACTGAAAGTGTAACCGCCAAGGTGGAAGAGGTGGAAAGCACCGAAACCGCTTTGATGAAAGTGGAAGCACCCAAAGTTCCATCTGACCGCACGGATGATCCTGTGCGCATGTATTTGCGCGAGATGGGGCGTGTTGAGCTTCTGTCACGCGAAGGCGAAATTGCCATTGCAAAACGTATTGAAGCTGGTCGCGAAGCCATGATCAGTGGCCTGTGCGAAAGCCCGCTCACATTCCAAGCCATCATCATCTGGCGCGATGAACTGAACGAAGGCAAAATTCTTTTGCGCGACATCATTGATCTGGAAGCCACTTATGCTGGTCCCGATGCCAAGCAAAACCAGTCGGTGCAAACGCCGATGCCCTATGTGCCGCCCAAGGAAGAGGTGCGCAAGCAAGCCGAAGCCAAGCGCGCCGAGCAAAGCAAGAATGAGGCCCGCAGACCACCGCCAACCAGGCGTGGTGCGGAAGATGATTTCTCTGACGTGCTTTCACCAGAGGATTTCGACAAGCCCAATGTTGAAGATGATGAGGATGACGAGGGCGATGACCTTGGCGTGTCTTTGTCGGCCATGGAGTTGGAATTAAAGCCCAAGGTTCTTGAAGTCTTCGACGAAATTGCACGGCTTTATAAAAGCTTGCGCAAATTGCAAGACCAGGAAGTGCAGGAGGGTGAGGGCCTTTCCCCATCACAAGACCGGCGTTATCGCAAATTACGCGAAGACATTATTACCAATGTGAAATCATTGTCGCTCAACAATGCGCGTATCGAAGCCCTTGTTGAACAGCTTTATGATATTGCCAAACGCCTTAATATTTTGGAAGGCCGCCTCATGCGGCTTGCCGAAACTTATAAAGTACCACGCGATGAATTTCTGCGGGAATATCAGTCCAACGAGCTTGATGCGGACTGGCTGAAGCGCGTGGGCCGCCTGACAAAACATGGTTGGAAAAAGTGGGTGAACGATGAGAAGGAATCGATCATCGTCATTCGTGATGAGATTTTTGAACTTGCATCTGCTACTGGTTTGCAAATTCAGGAATATCGCAAGATTGTCGGTATGGTGCAGAAAGGTGAGCGCGAAGCCCGCATTGCCAAGAAAGAAATGGTGGAAGCCAATTTGCGCTTGGTTATTTCGATTGCCAAAAAATACACCAACCGTGGTTTGCAATTTCTCGATTTGATTCAGGAAGGCAATATTGGGTTGATGAAGGCGGTTGATAAATTTGAATATCGCCGGGGTTATAAATTCTCAACCTATGCCACGTGGTGGATCAGGCAAGCGATTACGCGGTCGATTGCTGACCAAGCGCGCACCATCCGCATTCCTGTTCACATGATTGAAACGATCAACAAGATCGTGCGCACATCGAGGCAGATGATGCACGAAATTGGCCGTGAACCCACGCCTGAAGAAATGGCCGAAAAGCTCTCCATGCCATTGGAAAAAGTGCGCAAGGTGATGAAGATCGCCAAGGAGCCAATTTCGCTAGAAACGCCAGTTGGCGATGAAGAAGATTCGCACTTGGGTGACTTCATCGAAGACAAGGGTGCCATCCTGCCAATCGATGCTGCTATTCAGGCCAACTTGCGCGAAACCACAACGCGCGTGCTGGCCAGTTTGACGCCGCGTGAAGAGCGCGTTTTGAGAATGCGCTTTGGAATCGGCATGAACACCGATCACACTCTGGAAGAAGTGGGCCAACAGTTCAGCGTCACGCGCGAGCGTATCCGGCAGATTGAAGCCAAGGCGCTGCGGAAATTGAAGCACCCGAGCAGGTCAAGGAAACTGCGGAGTTTCTTGGATAACTGAGGAACGGCAAGGCAAAGTCTTGGCATGCAAAAGGCCCAGATTTTTACGATGAGTGCAGCCTCGGATTATGGAGTTTCGGTTTGGAGTGGTCACTGAGATGACTTTCCAGCCGGCGCTGGCGCACCAAAATTTAATCGACCCTACGTGCACTGTTAAAAGCTAGGCTGCCAATAAATACAGCAGCGTGAGAGCACTCATCAAATATGGGTGTGCCGCTAACTGAAAAGAATGTGCGTCTGCCCATAGCTATGCCCAGTCGACATATAACGAGTGCAATTTTACGGCAAGCTGGTTTGCCAAAAGGCTTATTGACCTGCTTTAGATTATTTTATGGCATCTACAAACAATCGGCGAATAGCCTTTTGAGCCGCCAAATCAACCTCCCCAATCACTCGCACCACGCGTTCTGGCTCGATCGTTGCAATTTTACAGGGCCTGATCAGGGAAGCAGCTGGCAAGCCGGTTTTGGCTGATGCGGGCAGAGTGATGTCATCGGGCTTCTTGAGGTTGGTGGCGCTGGTGATCATGACCACCCAGATTAATCCGTGCTTTTTGTTGAAACTGTTTGAAGACACCACCAGTGCGGGGCGGCGTTTTTCGGCTAGTTGATCGAAGTAAGGAAAAGGCACGACCACGATGTCGAATTGCTGGGGCAGGGTATCAGAGTTCGCCATAAGCTTTCTCATCAGCATCGCTTGACCATTCGCTAAATACGGCGAAAGGATCATCTTCTATTTGCGCTGCGGCTTTTTCTATCATCACGCCTTTATCACTCGTGGTGTAGCGCAAGCGGTCGCCGGGCTTTAACCCAAGCTTTTCTCGTACCTGGCGGGGGATCACCGTTTGGCTTTTGGAGGTTACTTTAGAGAATGCGACGCCCATTTAAGTAAGATGTCTTACCGCCTTACTTTTGTCAATAAAAAAGCCCGATCATCAAGACCGGGCTTTTTGTTATTCGCGGAAACTTATGCCATCGGCACATAAACGTAAGCGCCATCTTTCTTCTCGGCCATGCCGATGCCGGGGTAGGGCCAGTGGTAGCCCATCAGCTTCTTTTTTCCGGCACTTGCCATATCGAGAATAGCTACACGTGCTGCCGCTGCTTTGTCGTGATCGCCATCAAATGCGAATTTCCAATCAGGGTGAGGGAAGAACACGTTTGGATTGGGGAACACATCGCCCAGAACAATCATGCCGTCGCCACCTGCCAGTTCGAATGACACATGGCCAGGCGTATGGCCAGCGGTGTCAAGCACGTTGATGCCGGGTAGTACTTCAGTGCCTGTTTTGAACAAGGATACTTTATCCTTGATGGCGGCCAATTGCGCGGCTGTGCCCTTGATCATGCCTTCCAATTCCTTTGGCATTTTGCTGGCCAAATCAGGTGCGGCCCAGAAATTGAATTCTGTTTCTGACATGTGGAAACTGGCGGCTGTAAATGGCGTTTTTCCGTCTGCTGTGGCGCCCCAGAGATGATCAGGGTGACCATGAGTGAAAATCACTTTTGTGATTGTTGCAGGGTCAGTTCCGGCAGCTTTCAAGCTTTCAGCAATTTTTCCCGATGTGGGTTGGTAGCCTTGGCCTGTGCCCGTGTCGATCAAGATGACGTCGGTTGCCGATTTCAATAGCAAGGGACTGGCTTCAAACTGTGCATTATCTCCCGTTGCCATGGCGCCCAGCAATGTTTTCAGCTCATCGGCCTTGCTCATCGAATCAAAAAGGGTAAGCGGCAATACCAATGTGCCATCACTTACCACAGTTACATCATATGCACCCTGCTTGAAGGTATAAGGCCCTGCCAATGCCATAACATTTTGCGGCAAGAGGCCCGCAGCAATAAGGCCAGATGCCAGCCCTAAAAATTTACGGCGGTCCAAGGCCACGTGTTTGATTCCGTTCAATGTGATATAGCTCATATGAAGCTCTCCTTATTTACATGTATTGCAACAACATTTCCCTGTATTGCAACTGCGAGAGTTACGATTATTTGTGGCAATTGGATGACTTGATTTTTCGTGAAATGCGAAACTAGGATTGGAGGATAAAATGTCTTGGTTTAAAAACCTGTTTGGCGGCACGGCTAAACCACCGGCTCCCGCAAAAACGCTTGCCTACAATGGCTACACCATCAATGCGACACCTTATAAAGAGGGCGGGCAATACCAGTTGGCAGGTGAAATATCCAAGGATGGGAAAACCCACAAATTTGTTCGGGCCGATAAATTCAACGATGTTAATGAAGCGGCAGAATTCGCAATAGCCAAGGGTCAACTGATTGTTGACCAGCAAGGCGAAAGGATGTTTTCAGCATGATCAGGCAGAAGAATTTGCGGCGGCGGCTTTTGCGCAATGCCACGTGGTCAATCGGTGTTATTGTCATTGCGCTTGCCATTGGCATGACGGGTTATATGTCGCTTGGCCATTTGGATGCAGTTACGGCGTTTGCGAATGCAGCGATGATTCTGTCAGGCATGGGGCCCCTGGATTTGACCGCCATGGACAGTACAGCTGCAAAATTGTTTGAAGGATTTTATGCCCTGTTTTCAGGGTTGTTGTTTTTAGCAGTTGCCGGTTTTGCCTTGGCTCCTGCGCTGCATTATGTCTTGCGAGGTTTCCATCTTGAGGACGAAGATGCCAAAAAGCTGCATTGATTTTATTTTGCGCCGATCACGTAATTGAAGCTTATCGAGATGCGCAAGCCCTCCGCTTTGTTCAATGGCACCTCATGGCGCATCCAGCTCTCCCACAGTAAAATCGTTCCGGCTGCTGGCGTTTGGCTAACTTGCGACTGCATCTCGCGTGGTGCAGATGACAGTCGCTGAGGGGCCGCCATCATCATCACGTGGCGCGGATCTTCATAAACAATGGGGCCAGAACCATGGGGGACTGCCACATAGTAGGTTCCACTGATCACCGCGTTGGTGTGGATATGGGAGGTGTGGCTGCCGCCTTCCGGCATAACGTTGACCCAAATCGAGTCGCACACAGGTTTTCCACCCCGAATGTCCCAATGAAGTTCTTTGACAAAGTTGGCCGCATGCTTGTCAAGGTCGCGCACCAGGTTTTTGAAAGCGGGGATCATAGCGGGCAAGTCAAAGTTCGATGCGAAAGATGTGTATCCGGGATAGCCGTGTTTTATACACCACCGCTGTCCTGCTTTATCATCTTCGGACAGGGTTAGCGCTGCATCGGCCAGCGCCTCGTTAAACGCAGGCAATTTTGCAAGGTCTGCCTGGTACAAAAGTGTTGGGAAGAGTTTATGCACAGTGCTCATGCACATCCGCATAACGCGTCTTCACAGTTGCGCGCAAGGGTCCTAAACGGAGGCAAGATTCGAAGAGGTACTGAATGGCGTTGCCCGATCACGTTCTTGCTGGTTATAACAGATTTCGCTCAGGACGATATTCTGCCGAAGAGGCGCGCTATCGCAGTTTGGGTGAAAGTGAACAAAAGCCAAAATTGATGATTATTGCCTGTAGCGATTCACGCGCTGCGCCGGAAACAATTTTTGATGCGGGGCCGGGGGAGATTTTTGTGGCACGTAATGTGGCCAATCTGGTTCCTGCTTATGCGCCTGATGGCAAGCACCATTCCACCAGTGCAGCCATCGAGTTTGCGGTTCTGTCTCTCGGTGTGCAGGACATCATCGTGATGGGGCACGGGCGGTGCGGCGGCATTCGTGCAGTGGTTGAAGACAATGCCCCGCTGTCGAAGGGTGACTTTATTGGCAAATGGATGAGTGATGTTGAAGACGTCGTTCTTTCCGTGCGCGAGAGCCACGATGATGAACACACGCTGTGTACAGCAGTTGAACGCGCATCTGTTGAGCATTCTGTTGCCAACTTACGCACGTTTCCGTGGTTGCGCATGCGCGAGAAAAAGGGTGAAATTGGCATCCATGGAGCATGGTTTGACATCGCCCTGGGAGAGCTTCTCATCTATGAAGCTACAACCCAACAGTGGAATTTGGTTACTTGATTTCCCACACCATGTTCACATCAATGGCGATTACGTGTTCGCCTTGCGAAATGGGAACAGCAGCCCCGTCGGAGGCTGACATTTTGGCTTGCATCATCATCGGTTGTGGGGGCTGATACAAAGCGCCCTCGCTGACCGAAATTACATTGCCCAATGTCACTGCTGCCGCCATGGCATAAAGATCAGCTTTACGCTTTGCATCATTGACAGCAACTTTGCGTGCCGCATCCATGGCTGCCTCCGGATTGGCAAGTGAAAACGAAATGCCATTGATCTGGTTTGAACCTGACGCAACGCTTTTGTCCAAAAGCTCGCCAATCATTGTCAATTCATGCACCAAAACTGTCACCGTATTAGACACATCATAGCCTGTTACTTTTGGCGGCTGGCCGTTGTTCTGGCCATAATCGTAGCGGGGGTTCACACTAAAATTTGAGGTGGAAATATCTTTGGGCTCAATTTTAGCGGCCTGCAGTACAGCCATGAGATTTGTCATTGCGTTGTTATTGGCGTCCAGTGCGGCATCTGCGGTTTCAGAAGATGTTAAAACTCCCATGTTCACAACCGCCAGATCAGGCACAGCTCGAACTTCGCCATGACCTGAGAGAGAAAGTGTGCGGACCATCTTGGCATCCTCGGCGTAGGCGCTGGTAAAAGTTGTGAAAAGAAAGGCAGCAGCAAGTAGAGATTTTAACATTGACACATCCTTATGTTGACAGGTGCGATCTGCCTATAAATTGCGGCAGCGTCATGACTACCGGAACGGAGGTTCGTCAAAGCTGCGAAGCTTGCGTGAATGCAGGCTGGCGCGGTCGGCGCGCAACAAATCCAATGCGGCAAGGCCGATGAGCAAGTGCTGGCTTACGGCCCGGTCATAAAAGGCATTAGCGGCACCGGGCAATTTTATTTCGCCGTGCAACGGTTTATCGGACACGCAAAGAAGTGTGCCGTAAGGGACCCGGAACCTGAAGCCTTGGGCCGCCAAAGTTCCCGATTCCATGTCAATTGCGATAGCCCTTGATAAATTGATGCGCTTTCGCTCTTTGGTCCAGCGCAGTTCCCAGTTGCGATCATCATGGGTCAGAACCGTTCCTGTGCGCAAACGGGCTTTCAAAGCATCGCCAGTTTCACCAGTTACAGACGCAGCTGCTTGCTGCAAGGCCACTTGTACTTCCGCCAAGGCAGGAATTGGGATATCAGGCGGAAGAACTGAATCCAGAATATGGTCTTGCCGCAAGTAAGCGTGTGCCAGCACATAGTCACCAATCCTCTGTGATTGGCGAAGCCCCCCACAATGGCCAATCATGAACCAGCAATGCGGGCGCAGCACAGCGAGGTGATCTGTCATGTTTTTCGCGTTGGACGGGCCCACACCAATATTTACCAAAGTCACTCCGCCTTCACCGTCATTGCGCGAAAGGTGGTAGGACGGCATTTGAAACTTGTGCCACAGGTTGGTGGCTATGATGTCGTCAGCGTCGCTGCGCGACATGTCTCGGGTGATGGTTTGCCCGCCCGGAATGTGGAGCGCGTCATAGGGGCCATCTTTGGCCAGTTGCTGTAGAGACCACTTGATAAACTGGTCAACGTAGCGATGATAATTCGTCAGCAGGATCCAAGGTTGGATTTTACTCCAATGTGTTCCGGTGTAGTGCTGCAACCGCTTTAAAGAATAATCCACTCTCACGGCGTCGAACAACGCCAGCGGCAAAGGTTCGCCTGCAACCTGATCCCACTTGCCATCCGCGATTTCGTCACCAACATGGGCAAGGTCTGGCACCGGGAAATGCAATGCCAATTCAGCAGCGGTAATTTCATTAGAGCCGAACTCGTTGTCCTTTTCCAAGACATAGGGATATGGAATGGCCTGCTTTGAAAGACCTATTTCTATCTTCGCATCGTAGTCGCGCACCAGCAGTTTAAGCTGGTCGATCAGATAGCGCCTAAAGTGAACGGGTTGCGTGATGGTGGACACATATGTTCCCGGTCCCTGGAATTTTGCATAGGCCCTGGAAATAGAGGGCTGAAGGCCCGTTGTCGAATAAATCACCCGCAGTTCGGGATAACAAAATTCCAGTCGCTGTTTTGCAGAGGGGACAGTTTTCTTTTTGAAATAGGAATTCAGACAGAATCTGAGTGAGGCCGTCGCTTTGTCATGCAATTCGATAAGCCTGTCTACTGCGGCTTCAGGCGTTAGAGATTTTGCTTTCATCTAGTATCTTTATCACAGGTTTCAGGGAAACTGTAGCTGTGTCGGATTGTAACATTACGATCTAGCAACGGCGCTTAAAATATTGTAGCCATGCCCTACCATTGGGGGCCTGTAGCTCAATGGTTAGAGCTAGCGGCTCATAACCGCTTGGTTGCGGGTTCAAGTCCTGCCGGGCCCACCAACGGTTTTCACACTGCCATTAAGAGCAGCCAGATCAATTTCATTTGCGCGCGCCGCCGCTGCCAACGCAGCACACGGTTTGGCAAAAACATAGCCTTGCACCGCATCTGCGTTCAGAGATCTTAGGATCTCGATTTCTTCAATTTTCTCGGCACCTTCGGCAACCACACTCATGCCGAGTGCATGCGCAAGACCAATAATGCCCTGCAGGAGATCGACGTTTTTCTTGCCGTTGCTAAGGCTTTTGACAAATGCGCGATCAATTTTCAATTTATCAAACGGCAAATGCTCGAGATATGAAAGGGAAGAATATCCAGTGCCGAAGTCATCAAGAGATGTTTTGATCCCCATGTTTTTAAGTTCAAGCAGAAGCTTTTGCACCGTGTTCATCGATTTTCCGACAAAAAGGCTTTCGGTCAGTTCGAGACACAGCAGTTTGGCTGGAAGCTTTGACTCTTCCAAAGCGCGGCGGACTTTATCCAGAAAACCGCTGTGTAGCATTTGTGCGGCTGAAATATTGACGGCTACACTGCGCTCAGGCTCGCCTGCGGCAATCCAAGTGTTTGCAGCATGGCAGGACGTTCTTAAGACCCAGTCTCCCAAAGCAGAAATCAGTCCGGATTTTTCCGCTATAGGTATGAACAGACCTGGCGAAATATAACCTTTCTCTGGGTGGTTCCACCGCGCCAAGGCTTCAAATCCTTCAACACGGCCAGAGCTCAAATTGATTATCGGCTGGTAATGAACTTCAAGACCGTCTTCCTGCAACGCAATTCGCAAGCCTTTTTCCAGTTCAGCCTCAATTTCAATAGTAGCGGTAAGTTCCGGCTTGTAAAAATAGACGCGGCCCGGGCCACGCTGCTTGGCCGCATGCAAGGCAAGATCAAGGTTGCGTTGTGCCACGCCAAAGTCTGCGCCATCGCGCGGCAGCAAAACTGCGCCAACCGACGCGGTCAGGTGGACTTCATTGCCCAGTATTTTGATGGGCTGGTAAAGAGCAGCAATGAACCGCGCGAGCTCAACTTCCGCATCCTGTTGCGTTGCAATTCCGGGCACCATGATCGTGAATTCGTCTCCCCCAATTCGCGCCACTCGTTCTTGCTCGCCAGCCTCCTCGTTCAGCAAGGCCGCCACGTTCATAAGCAAGGCATCGCCAATACTGTGGCCAAGCGCATCGTTAATGGCATGAAAATTATCAATATCGAAAACAAACACTGCCAAAGATGAAGTGGCTTGTTGGGCATTTTCTGTCATGATTGTTTCGAGAATTTTCTGAAAGTTCACGCGGTTGGCAAGACCTGTCAAAGGATCGAAATAGGCGAGCTGGCGCAGCGCTTGGTCACGATTGTGGATGTCTGAAATCATGTTGTTGAATGTATTGACGAGAACGAGCGTTTCACCTTCTGCACCCGGCACGCTTGCGTGTTTGAAGCTGCGGGCATCTCGGGCTTTCTGGATCGCTGCAGTCAATTTCAAGATCGGACCCACTATTTTCTTTTGCAGTGGACGGGAAAACAGCGTCGCCAACGCAGAGGCAAGAACCGACGCAATCAAGGTTGTCAAAAGGGTCCAAAACAGTTGGTTGCGGATGTCAGAGATATCCGCAAACAACACCAATCTCCCAACGGTTGTTCCTCCGCGAATGATATCCACTGAAACGGGCATGAAGCCCTTGCCGAGCAATTGCCAAACTGATGAGTTGCTGCTTGCCACCTCGGTATCAAGAATTGCTGCATTTCCCATTGTTGCAATCGTCTGATTTTTCCGATCAAGTGCTGCAACATTTATGATATCAGGAAGTCGTGCCATTGAGCGCAAAACCTGTTTGATGTCTGCAGTGTTCTGAGTTTCTATTTTTTCTGCAAGTGCCGCGGCAAAAACATAGCCAATCGCTTCGATGTTTTTTTGCTTTTCAAGGACGGCATTTCTGCCTTGGACAAGCATTAACATGACAGCCACAATAACCATTGCTGAAAACACCGAGAATGCAACCAGGCGAGCGATCCTTTTTCCTATGCCGATCTGATGATTATTTCGCGTTGCCATTTACTGCCTCCGGGCGGAAGCATTACCCAAATTTGATTAATATCACTTGAAATCGAAATTAATTTCGCGAAGTCCGTTAACAAAATTGCGCGTTAACTAAAGAAGTCTTAATCATTTTGGATTTTAAGTAAATCAGCAAGATATGTTTAGGATGGTGATGGGTAACCCAAGGCTGATCAATTCAGGCCTAAACAGGGCATAAATGGCTAAATCGTTTTTGAGATCAACGGCGGGCACTACCGCAATTATGTTTGCCTTGGCATCGCCAGCTTTATTTTGTGCGGTGGGGGTTGGTGTGGACTTTGCCACTTTCACGATGAAGCAGCAGGCTTTGCAGACTGCAGCTGACGACGCTGCATTGGCGAGCACCAAGCAGTTGGCATTGGCGGGAAGCAGCGACAGCGTCATAAATTCAGCGGCACAGACGTTCCTTACAGAAGGATTGCGCGGAAAAAGCGAGAACGCCATTGGCACAACTACGATAAACCGCAAGGCTGGCAGCGTGAAAGTTGACGTTGTTGAGGAATGGACACCATTTTTTGCCCAATTTATCGGAGCGAATATTACGCCCGTAAAAGTGAGTGCAACTGCAACATTGGCGGGAGAGTCGCGTCTTTGTGTTCTGGCGTTAGAGTCAAATTCCGAAAAAGCTATTGCTATGCAACAAAACGCGCATTTGCAGGCCAGTGGATGTTCGGTCTATTCAAATTCAACGAATGGCAGCGGCATAGTGATCAGTGATGCGGCAACAATTGTGGCTGACACAGTGTGTTCAGCGGGCGGAGTGGTGATCAAGGGGGGAGCGAGCAACAAGGCTGTGCTTACAGATTGCCCCATCATGGACGATCCCTTGGCCTCACATCCCCTTCCGAAGTTTATCGGATGTGACTTTACAAATACGATTGTTAAAAGTGGAAGTGTTACCTTGCAACCCGGTATTTATTGTGGCGGGATCACCTTGAACAAAACAGCAGATGTCACGTTTGCACCGGGAGATTATTACATCGTTGATGGCCAGTTCAAAGTTGTTGATACGGCAATTGCGAAAGGCAAAGATGTTGGTTTCTTTTTAACTGGTGCACTCTCAACAATAACTTTCAAAGATAATGCGACGATTGATATGAGCGGCAGGGAAACCGGCGACATGGCGGGCCTGTTGTTTTTTAACAATCCCAACACCAGCACGTCTTCAAACCATGTGATTAGCGCAACCAATGTGATCAACCTCACGGGCACCATTTACTTGCCCAACGCTAATCTGCGAATAGATCCAAATTCAAACGTCGGCATCAAATCAGCCTATACAGTTATAATTGTAAAAAAAATCAGTATTGAACAAGGCCCTGATCTCATTCTGAATACTGATTATAATTCAACCAAAGTTCCTGTTCCAGCGGGAATCATCAGTAAGTCTTCGGTTGTTTTGACCAATTAGGGATAGCGCCACATTAAAAAAGCGGCGTAATAATCACGCCGCCTTTTATCTGGTATGTAATTGCCTATGGCCGCCAGTAGCTGAACCAATCCTTGATTTCTACACTTTCGAAATTGCCCCGCATATCAATCAGCGGAGCGTGTTTATGGGCGAGGGCCTTTAACACTGGGGTATCAAATTGTTCGCGGAACACATCATGGGCAAGCGTTATGACAATCGCATCATAAGGACCATGAGCCGCGGGATCTTCGATGTTTTGGGAGCCACGTCCGCCCTCAAAATGATCATCGAAAGCAACAGGGTCAAAATTATAAACATCCGCACCCCTGTTCCATAATGCATCCATCATGGGATAGGCCTTCGAGTTGCGCGTATCGGGGCAATTCTCTTTGAAACTGCGACCCAAAACCAAAATCTTGGCTTTGTTCAATCCGCGGCGATGAGTGATCAGCTCTTCTATCTTTTCAACCAGATACAAGGCTGTTTGCTCGTTCACGGAGCGGGCAGCGGCCACCAGTTCCATGGCAAGGCCGTGCCTTCGACCAGCGTCTACTAAAAAATAGGGGTCAACGGCTATGCAATGACCACCAACAAGTCCCGGACGATAGTGATGGAAGTTCCACTTGGAACTTGCGGCTGCAATGACATCGGTTGAGCGGATGCCCATTTTGTCGAACAGCATCATCATTTGGTTCATGAGGGCGATATTCACGTCGCGCTGTGTATTTTCCAAGATCTTTGCCGCTTCAGCAACGCGAATGGACGTGGCCTTGAAAAGCCCGGCCTTAATGACCCTGCTATATAAGGCTTCCATAAAGTCCGCACAGGCTGGCGTTGAACCTGATACAATTTTCTTGATGTCTGGCAGTTTGCGCGTTGGATCAGCGGGATTGATGCGCTCTGGTGAATAGCCCAGATTAAAATCATGGCCCAGCTTCAGCCCCGAGACCGATTCAATGACCGGTAAGCAGCGATCTTCCGTGGTGCCGGGGTCAACGGTGCTTTCAAACACGATAACGGCGCCGCGCTTCATGTGCGTCCCGATGGTGCGCGATGCGGACAAGAGCGGGCCATAATCGGGACGGTTATGGCTGTTTACAGGTGTTGGCACACACACAATTATGACGTCAGCTTCCTTCAACACGGTTGCATCCGTTGTGAATTCTGCGTCTGCTTGCCTCAGCTCACGGGCACTGACTTCTCCAGTGAAATCGAGACCTTTTTTCAACTCGGTTACTTTCTGAGTATTGATGTCAAACCCGATTGCACGAGAGCCTTTGGCAAATCCAAGTGTCAAAGGCAGGCCCACATAACCAAGGCCAATGACAGCAACACGCGCCGTTGCGGCGTTTGGAAAGCTGCAAGGGTTGCCTTGCAGAAGCTGAATGGCAGTCGGTTTAGATTGTCCGTGCGAGCGCAATTGCTCAGCCATTGCTGCGTTGATGTTCATGTTTGCCCCTCCCCAGGGTATTATTGATGGGGGCAGTGAACACCAAAATTCGTAGCTGAGCGGTGAAGCGAACTGGTTAATCCAGCCGAAAGGTTACTGGACCGTTTTTTCGGAAGGTAAACTGCAACTGAATAAAACCTCACTCAATTAACTACAGTGAAACGGTTGCACGTTACATCTCATGGTTGGGCTGGGGTGCAGTTCCTAGTGTGTGAGTATGTTAGCGTTATCTTATCTTGAATGGATATTTGCGATTTTGGTGATGGTTGTTTTCACCAATCGCTATTTGTTTGGAAGCGTGTTGCGCTTGTCCGATAGCCGCACCTTGCCTGACCATGATATTGACCCTCCAGCGTGGCCAACCGTTGCCATCATCGTGCCCGTTTATAACGAGGGCGAGACCATTTTGAAGACAGCTGCGGCTTTCGACGCATTGGATTATCCACGTGAGAAACTAAAGGTTGTTTTTGTCGATGACTGTTCGACGGATGGCACCTACGATTATCTTCTGCAGATTGCTGAAACTTATCCTTGGATGAAGGTTTTGCGCAACGCCAAGAATGTTGGAAAGCGCATCGGGATCAAGAACGCGGTTCTGGTTACACATACTGATTTGATCATGTCGGTCGACTCTGACGTCATCGTTGACCACAACGTCGTGAGGGTGCTGGTGCGCCACATGTACACCACAGGTGCAGATGGTGTGGGCGGTTGTGTTTTCGTGGTCAATGCCAACGAAACCTGGCTGACACGGATGCAGACCGTGAAGTATTGGATCGGTTACCACTTCTTAAAGAATCTGGAAAACAACTTTAGCCACGTCATGTGTTTGTCTGGCTGCCTGACGCTTTACCGTCGCTCTGCGTTGATAGCCGTTGATCATGACGTGGAGAGCCGCACGTTTCTGGGCGATGAAGTCAAATATGGTGAAGACCGCTTCCTGACCCGCAAACTTGTAGAGCGGGGTTACAAAACGCGGCTTTGCTTTCATGCGCGCTGCTTTACCAAGGCACCGCCCAAAATGCCGGGCTACATCAGCCAGCAGCTGCGCTGGCGTCGCTCGAACATTGTTGATTTTCTGACCGCGCTGCCGTTTCTCTCGCGGTATCATCCAATGGTGCTGGTGCATTATTGCTCCATGCAGCTTTTGTTGCTGTTTTATCCCATCACGCTGGTTGTTCACATTGTGCGGCTTGGTTTTGTCATGCCGATGATTTTTCACGCTCTGCTTGTTTCGGTGTTTGCTGTTGCTTACGAACTCAACAAGCATAATCTTCCCAAAGAAGGTCGAACCAATGGGGTATGGTTTCTGACAATGGCCTTCGTGTTTCCTGTGATGTATGTCTGCCTCACACCGCTTGCCATTGTAACCTTGGGAACCACGTCATGGGAAACCCGTGGAGCAGTCGCCAAGAAGCCGCCTAAAACTGGCGTTCCCGCCAAGGTCGGAGGAGGGTGATGGTGAAAATTGTGACCAAGCCTGACCCCCCCGAAGAGGCTTTGACACCGCCCACTATTCTTTATTTTGGCCAGAGCGCAGATGAAATTTGCGATCTGGTTTCACCGCATATTGGTTCCATGAGCATCGAATATGCAGCGCTGATCAATGAGGCCTTGGCCCTGGTTCGGGCACAAAAGTTTAATATCATCATCGTCGACTTGCGCCAGGACTTGTCAAAACAACTCCTAGTGCCGCTATTGCAAGACTTGAAGTATGAATTCAAGCTTATTGTAATTGCTCAACTTTCTGATGTCAGTAAATGCTTGAATATGGCTGGCGTGTCGCGGGTTTTGACATCCCCATTGCGGTCCCTTCAGTTAAGCCGTGCACTTGGTCTTGATCCTACCAAAAAGCGGCATGATAAAATCAAACTGGCAGAAGAAGAAAAAAAGGAAATTCAAATATCGCCAAATCGTGGCAGATCGCCCCTCATCTGGCTTTCAAACCTGGGCATGCAACTGGTCTCGACTGCCTACAAGAGGCTGGCCTTTGTGTTGCTCGGTATCTTGTTCATCTCCTTCACATTCTATGGTGTGATGATCGGCTTTTTTCTCATGTCGTCGGGGTGGGCCGCACCACAAACTCTGACGCGCGGTCACGTGCTGGTGGACCGCATGGAAAAGGATATTGGCGACTTGCGCCTTGCCCTCAATATGAACAAGCAGCGTTTGGTTGAAGCCACACAACGCGCGCAAGACGCTGAACGCACGGCAGGCGAAGCGCAGATTTTGGTGAACTTTGCAGGCGATACGATATTAAAGGAAATCGTCTCGCGCGAACGTCAGGTGCGGGTGATTGACCAGAATGTGACCCGGACCAAAAAAGTCCAAAGTGTGTTCGAACGCCAGTTGCGGGCTGGAGGACTAAGCGATGATCTTGCCAAGCTTTATGGCAAACATTTGATTGATCGTAAAACCTACACTTCAAATACGCTAGGCCTTCTGGAAACCGGCCAGCGCATGGCGGGCATTGAAACCCAGCTTGATTTGCTTGGCAGCGACCGGGCACAGCTCACAACCCAGCTCAAGATGTTGCAATCCTTGAAAACGCAGCTGACGCAAACGGGCCCAATGTCAGATATCACCGCTGCGTCTTCCGACCTGTTGTTGCTCACCAAGCAGGCGTTGGACGCACGTGCTGCATTTGATACGGCGCGCAATGAATTCGAAGTTTCGAACAAGACAAAACAGACTTTGCTCAACAGTGAAGTTGTCATTGAAAAGCAGATCATCACCATGGAATCGTCCACGTTGGGTCGCGCCATCTCCGAGCGCGTCGACGTCTTGTTTGTGCCTTATGGCAACGAAGCGCAATTCAAGGAAGGGGCGGCGTTATACACTTGCAAGTTCACCATGTTTTATTGCTGGAAAGCAGGCATCGTCGGGCAAGTCCTGCCAGGCGAGATTGCCAGTGTTCATCCGTTCTTCGGCAAGCCAATTCGCGGCTTTTTTGTTGAAGCGCTCCTCACAGATATTCAAGCTGCTACGCGAGAGATTATTCATGCCGGTCGTGCGCCCCTTTATTTCTAATCATTCCAGCATATTGTTCATGGGCCTGTGCCTGCTTGGCGTGGCCGGGTGCACGGGTGGGCAGTTGCTATCGCTGCGGCCCAGCGTTGAGCCCGTTGCTGGTGAAATCGTCTCATCAACACAAGCGCTGAAACCTGCGCCGGCTTTGCAAATGTTGCCGCTTAAACCGCGGGTTGAACCGGTGTCGGATATTCAACAAATTGAACCTGTGAGCGATAGCGTAAAGCAACGGCAGTCATCTTGGTGCAAACAGTTGCGCGAAAGCGCCGCGGCAGATGCAACCGTGCTGCGTTCGCCCAGCTTGCTTGGCAGCATTGACGACAGTGGTAAAGCAGCCTTGAACTTGAGTGTGAGTTATTCATCATTCAAAAAGGCTAGCTTGCTTGAGCAGGCAGCGGAAATAAAATGCCGAAAATACCTCGCTGAGACAGGCCTTAAGGTTCTTATATTTGTCTCCCCCCAAAATCTGACTGCCGCGGGATACCGTGCCAAAGCCGACAAGATTATTGGGCAGGCAATGGATATAAAAAAGCTTCGCGCCTCAATCTCGAAAGCCATGACAGAAGGCGCAATTGACCGCGAGAAAGCAACGGCGGTTTCTGTGCTGCTGGACCGTCTCTCCGCAGAAGGCGATGCTGCAAAATCACAGGCAGATCGCCGTATCAGTGAGCGGTTGCTGGAGGGAAAAAGCACTGACGCCTTGAGCCGTGAACTTTTACTTGCGGAAGCTGACATGGACAAGATCAACAGCGAACTGACCACGGCAGGCGCAATCGATGTTTCTGCCAAAATTGGGTGGGGTGATGATGTGTCGGCGGGCGGCTTTGACGTTAATGACCAATCTTTCAATGGAAAGGTCAGCTTTTCAATTCAACTGGGAGCACTCAACCCCAGTCGCTTTGAGCATGAGCGACTTGCGTCGGAAGCCAAGCAACGTGCAATCAGGTCAGAAGAAGGGGGCACAATCTGGCAGGTTGGTGTTCTGCGCCGGGCCCACGAACGGGCTATATCTGGTCTGGAAGACTCGCAGAAAAAAATTGAAGATGCGATGATCAAGGCCAAGCATTTGCTTAGTGTGCTTAATTCCGAACCGCAGCCGGAATTTGAAGGCGCACGTTTGAATACGCGTTTTGAGCTTATAAAATTGAATGCAGACCGGGCAGGGGTTGTGGGTTCGCTTGCTGAAATCCGCACAAATCTCAACCGCCTGCAAAATGGTTAGTTTGCTTTTTTCAAGTCGGTTCAGCTTGGCAAGGAAAACCTTTTCCGGCTAAGGGCAGGGCATGAACCACTCTCAGAATGCTTCTTACTTCATAGGTATTGATACCGGCGGCACCTACACCGATGCCGCGATCATTGATCAATCGCAACATCAAGTCATTTCCACTGCAAAAGCCCTCACCACCAAAGGTGATTTGGCGATCGGAGTGGGTGAGGCCATGGATTTGGCAATTGCCAAAATGGATAAAACTTTTCGGTTGGATCATATCAAACTTGTTTCAGTATCAACAACCTTAGCCACCAATGCAGTGGTGGAGGGGCACGGCAGCGCAGTGGCCGTAATCCTGATCGGGTTTGATAACGCCATGGTGGACCGGACGGGAATTGCAAAATCTTTCCCCGGTATTCGCATTGCGCAAGTTGACGGAGGCCACGACCATAATGGGGAGGAGCAAGTTGCTCTGGATGAAAATGCGCTGTTAAAATTTGTGACTTCTGTAATTTCGGAGGTCAGCGCATTTGCAATTGCATCGTCATTTGCAGGGCGCAACCCTGACCATGAAGAACGGGCACGAGCATTAATCGCAAGCCTTACGTCAATGCCTACAACACTCTCAACCGAGCTCTCAACAGCACTGGATGCACCCCGCCGCGCCTTGACTGCGGTGTTGAATTCCCGCCTCATTTCCCGGGTCACGCAATTGGTAGAGGCTATGCGGCGCGCCATGACGGCAAAGAACATCACGTGCCCGCTGATGATTGTCAAAGGTGACGGCAGTCTGGCCAATGCCGAGATTGTGGCGGCAAGGCCCATTGAAACCGTGCTTTCTGGACCTGCAGCCAGTCTGATTGGAGCACGGTGGCTTTCGGGACGCGATGATTTCATCATGTCTGATATGGGTGGAACAACCACAGATATTGGTGTGCTAGTGGGGGGACGGCCACGGGTTGCCGAAAATGGTGCCGAGGTTGCAGGGTGGCGAACCATGGTAAAAGCCGTTGATGTCAAGACCATCGGCCTTGGCGGCGATAGCGAAGTGCACATAGAGTTCAGTGGTGCTTTGCGCATAGGACCCCAGCGGGCTCTCCCAATCTCTCTGCTTGGCCAAAAATATCCTTACATTGATGCCATTATGGAGTCAGAGCTTTCAGACAATGAAGGGGGTTCCATGCAGGGGCGATTTTTATGCCTGCCCTTCGGCGCCATGGCACCCGGTGATCCGGTGGGGCTCAGCCTTCGTGAAAGCGAAATTTATGCTGAAATATCTGCATCGCCGGTCCCGCTTCGCAAAGTTATAAACTCATCGTCGGCCCAGCGCGCTGTGGGTAGCCTTCGAAAACGAGGGCTTTTGCAGTTCAGTGCTTTCACACCATCGGACGCTGTTCATGTGCTGGGCCTGCAAAACAACTGGTCAACACACTCGGCTTTGCTCAGTGCGCGTTTAATGACCCGTTTTAAAGATATGAAAGCGGCCACTGATGAGCGGGTGCAAGCGTTTTGTCGGGCAGTCTGGCATAAAACTGTCGCACTGTCGGCGCGGGGTGTGCTGGATGCTGCGTTTGGTGGCCTAAAAAATTCAGATGTTTTGGTCGAAGCCGTTTGTGAAGATCGCGCTCTGCTGGGATGTGTAAGCGTTAATTTGTCGCCAAATATTCCAATCATTGCCGTTGGTGGGCCGGTGCGCATTTTCTATCCTGAAGTTGCACGGCGTTTAAAGTGCGATGTTCATTTTGTGCCCCATTGTGAAGTGGCCAACGCCGTTGGCGCTGCGGCGGGCATGGTGACAAACCGCATCACTGTTACAATCGAAGGTGATGGCAATGGGGCTTACCGCATTTTGGGTGCGGGAGCGGTGGACGTTGTGGGCAGTGGAACTGTTGCCCTCGACAGGGCGCAAGCCTTGGCAAAAGCGCAGGCCCTGGCCTTGGCAAAAGAGCAAGGCGGCATTGACCCACATGTTGTTGTGTCAGTCCAAAAAAACTTCCTGCCAGACGCGCAGAATGATGACGGGTTGCTTTTTGCTGTTGTCACGGCTGAAGCAGTTGCACGGCCTTTAACTTGAAAAATTCATAACTCGTTAACCAAGCGACAAACGTTCCACACTACTTACCGTTAATGCCTCATTTGAATTAATCACAGCAATGAAGCGTTAACTGTGCAGCCAATACACTGCACGCAAGGTTTCAGGAGTGTTGTGCTGTCATGAGTGCTGTTGGTTTTAAAGGTTGGGAAGAATTGGGTTCGCAGGCCGGAACCTGGCGCGTTGAAAAACCTGAAGCGCCCAAGGCAACATCCATGCCCTTCTTTCCTGATCAGCAGGGTGGGGTTTATGAAAAGCTTCTGGCCAATCTGCCCGTCATGTTGCACAGCATGGATGGATCAGGGCGCATGCTTTCCGCCAACGCGGCATGGTGCACAGCGCTTGGTTATGAACCAAAAGACATTGTGGGGCGCAGCTTCAGCGAATTTTTGCCGCTGGAATCACGCAGCCGCTTGGTCACCGAAATTTATCCAAAATATTTGATTTCAAGCTCTTATCGCAATGGCGAAATTCTGATTCACCGCAAAGACGGGTCGTTGGCTACTGTCATGCTGTCGATGAACGCTTACCGCGGCGACAAGGGCCGTCTTGAGCGATCTGTGTGTGTGCTTGAAGATGTGACCACCCGCAAGATTGCCGAAATTGCAACTTCGCGCAGTGACCAACGCTTCCGCGGTGCATTTGCCGCTGCAGTGCACGGAATGGCCGTCGTCAGTCCGACGGGTCAAATTGAAGCGGCCAATCAGTCGCTCTGCAAGTTTATGGACCGCAAGGACCTGGAAACTGCCACCTACGGTTTTGAAGAATTATTGCACAATGATGACCGTGGCCAATTCCTCAATGGCATGCGCCAGTTGCTGTCTGGCGAAACAACTCTGCTGCAACAGGAACTGCGTTACACCACACAGTCTGGCAGTGTGGTGCATGGTGCTACATCAATTGCCTTGGTCAAAAATGAGAAGGGCGAGACTGAGCAGCTGATTGTCCAAATCAATGACACCAGTGAAAAGAAAGAAGTGAATGAGCGCTTACAGAAAGCGCAAAAAATGGAAGCGATCGGCCAGCTAACGGGTGGCCTTGCCCATGACTTCAACAATTTGCTGACGGTGATCATCGGTAACTTACAATTGCTTGATGGTAAACTGAACGGTGACGAAAAATCGACCAAGCGGGTGGCTGAAGCTGTAGATGCTGCGCGTAAGGGTTCTGATCTCACACGCCAACTTCTTGCCTTTGCCCGCAAGCAGGAGCTTGAACCACGCGATGTGGGTGTGAATGATCTTGTCACCAATTTGAAGCCACTGATTGAACGCACCCTTGGCGAAAACGTGGAACTCAAGGTTGAAGTGATGGCGGGAGACCCGCACACTTTGATTGACCCTTCCCAACTCGAGTCGGCCATTCTTAATCTTGCCATCAACGCGCGCGATGCCATGGGCGATAGCGGGCGTCTGACGATTGAAACGCAACCTGCCTATCTTGACCGCTTCTATGCTGATCGCCATCCTGAAGTTGTGCCTGGCCATTATGTTATGGTGGCTGTGACAGACAACGGTTGCGGCATGTCGGCAGAGCTTTTGGAAAAAGTCTTCCAGCCGTTCTTTACAACCAAAGCGCCCGGCCATGGCACCGGGCTTGGCCTTTCCATGGTTTACGGATTTATCAAGCAATCGGGTGGGCACATCAGCGTTTACAGCGAAGTTGGCCATGGCACATCAGTGAAAATGTATTTGCCGCGCCGCATGCGTGCAGGTGAAGAGGCCGCAGAAAAAGTGGCAAGCCTGGGTATGCCCGTGGTCGCGCCAGTCAAGGTTCTGACTCCAACTGATGTGTTTGTTGTGCCAGCGCCGGCACGTCGCCCGAAAATTCTTGTGGTGGAAGACCAGGAAGCTGTACGTGCTGTGGCTTGCGGTTTTCTGGAAGACTTCGGCTATGAAATTGTTGAAGCGGGAGATGGTTTCCAGGCCCTTTCGATTTTGCAGGAACAGGATGATATCGATCTGATGTTCTCGGATGTGGTGATGCCGGGCGGCATGAATGGCTTTGACCTGGCGCAAGCGGCCCAAAGCTTGAAGCCTGCACTCAAGATCGTTCACACATCGGGCTATCCCAAAGGTGCTATGGTGCATCAGGATGAACCGCGCTTTAAAAACGGTTTCATCATCATGAAGCCTTACCGCAGGGAAGAGCTGCAAAAGATCATCAAGGATGCATTGGAGTTGCAGTCTTAACGCAGCCGTGGGTCGAGTGCGTGGGTCTGCTGCTTGGTGATTTTGATGTTCGCTGCGTCTTTATGCAACGGGTTGATGAGGTAATTGGTTGAGCTGGGCATTACTGCGCTGGGCACTTGCAGAAGGGGAGTTGAAACACTTGCAATCCATTTATCACCCAGATCTCTGGTATAATTTTCGTCAAACTGCCAGCCGGTTTTTAGTTTAGAGACGTTTTCAACGTGTGCGGAAATTGGCGCGTCAATCGTCAACAGCATATAACTATCTGGCAGATTTGATCGTTGACTATTTGCTAAAATTTCAAGCATCGCAAGTGCCGGATGTTCCGCTGCATATATGATGGGTCTGCCCTTGCTGTGCCAACGGGCCGAAAACTTTAGGCCCCCAACGCCCGATAGATCAGCGTAGTTGGATATCCGCCATAAGATCATTGTTAGGCAAACATGCCATGATCAATCTGGCCCAGAATTTCCTCAACAATTTGGGCCCCCGCTTCGGATTTCAATAACTCCAGCGGCGAATGGCCAGACAAACGGGCCAGTGGGGTTCGCAACCACGAATCGGCTTTTTTGCTATTTGCAAAAACCCGGTCTGCTTCGGTGGCAATTCTTGCAAGTCGAAGTGCTTTATCAGTTTCCTCGGGCGTCAGTTCTTCGTTTCTTGCGGTGCGGCGTGCCAATGTTCGTTTTGGGATGACCAGAGCATCGATCTCGTCGCCAGCAAACCGCTCAGCCCAAGTGATTTTGATGTCCTTGGGTGACAACATTGCAAACTGCCCCGTTGCCGCGTCGCGCTTGACGGACTGAAGATGCGAGCTAAAATTTTTAAGGGCCATTTTGTTTTTCATACGGACAATGTGGCATAGACGCTGCCAAATTTCAAGCCAGGGATTGGCTTTGGTTTACACGCATCGTGAACCCGTCTAGAACCCGCGCCAACACACTCACTTCAATCAGGAACACCATGGCGCGTCAGTTTATTTATCATATGCAGGGCCTTTCGAAATCCTATGCCGGGGGCAAGAAGGTTTTGGATAATGTGCATTTGCAATTTTATCCTGATGCCAAAATTGGTGTGCTGGGACCAAACGGCTCAGGTAAATCTACGCTGCTTAAAATCATGGCGGGGCTGGACAAGGAATATAATGGTGAGGCGTGGATAGCTGACGGCGCCACCATTGGTTATTTGGAACAAGAGCCGCAGCTCGACCCCACCAAGACCGTTCTTGAAAATGCCATGGTGGGGGTGGCCAAGCAGAAGGCCATTCTTGATGAATACAATGCACTCATGGCCGACTATAATGATGAGAATGCCGAAAAGGCAGGCAAGCTGCAAGATGTGATTGACGCGCAAAATTTGTGGGATTTGGAATCACAAGTTGAAGTGGCAATGGATGCGCTGCGCTGTCCCCCGGGGGATGCTTCAGTTGAAAATCTCTCCGGTGGTGAAAAGCGCCGCGTGGCGCTCACGCGGTTATTGCTGTCAAAGCCTGATCTCATTTTACTCGACGAGCCCACCAACCACCTTGATGCTGAATCCGTGAATTGGCTGGAGCATCATCTGCGCGATTATGCAGGCGCCATTTTGATCGTTACGCATGATCGGTATTTTCTCGATAATGTAACGGGCTGGATTTTGGAACTCGACCGCGGCAAGGGCATTCCTTATGAGGGCAACTACTCGGCTTACCTCAAAGCCAAATCCAAACGCTATTCACAAGAGCAACGCGAAGATGCCTCACGCCAGAAATCAATCGACCGCGAATCTGAATGGATCAGCGCATCCCCCAAGGCACGGCAGGCCAAGAGCAAGGCGCGTATTTCAGCCTATGATGAGTTGCTCAAGAAAAATGACGAGCGCTTGAAATCACACGAAGCGCAAATCATCATACCGCCCGGTGAACGCTTGGGCGACAATGTGATTGAGCTTGAAGGTGTGAACAAGGCCTTTGGTGATCGGTTGTTGATTGAGAATCTGAACTTCAAATTGCCGCCCGGCGGCATTGTGGGCATTATCGGGGCCAACGGTTCAGGCAAAACGACGCTGTTCAAAATGCTCACCGGAGATGAAAAGCCCGATGCAGGTGTGATCAAGATTGGTGAGAGTGTTCACATGGGTTATGTCGATCAAAGCCGCGACGCACTCGACGCCAACAAATCTGTGTGGCAGGAAATTTCGGGGGGTCTTGATGTGATTTATCTGGGCAAGCGCGAAATGAACAGCCGCGCTTATACAGGCGCATTTAATTTTAAGGGTGCTGACCAGCAACAGAAAGTGGGAACCCTTTCAGGGGGACAGCGGAACCGCGTGCATCTGGCCAAGATGTTAAAATCGGGCGCCAATGTGTTGCTGCTTGATGAACCCACCAACGATCTCGACACCGAAACGCTGGCGGCGCTTGAAGAAGCTCTGGAAGATTTTGCTGGCTGCGCCGTGATCATCAGCCATGACCGCATGTTTCTGGACCGCCTTGCCACGCATATTTTGGCCTTTGAGGGAGATAGTCATGTGGAATGGTTTGAAGGCAACTTCCAGGATTATGAAGAAGATAAAAAGCGCAGGCTGGGCGAAGACAGCGTGATGCCGAAGCGGATCAAGTATAAGAAATTTGCGCGCTGAGCGAAACTGGAGTGTGCGGTTGAGAAACCCGGCTTTGCTAATTTGCCAGCCAGTTCATTAGCGCGCTAACATCGCCGTCATTGCGGTGCAGCACGCTGGTGAATTTGGTGCGGATGGCTTGGGCAAGCCACACGCCCGACACACTGACATCGGCAATGCGGCGCTGGCCTTGCAGGCGGAAGGTAAGGGATTGTCCGGTTGAAAGCCTTGTGCCCACAAGGCTTCCGGCGCAGCTGGTAATGGTCATGCCGGTGCCTGAAAACTTGCTGGCATATTCGGCCATGAATTCACCCATGAATTTTTTTGACAGCGCCACATATTCGCCTTCGCGGTTTTTTGGTAAATCCTTGCGGTAGGGGCCAAGGGCAAACAGTGCAATGCCGCGCAGATCTGCATAGCGCGAGGCAGCGCTGGTAAAAGCGCCGGGCGAGCCTGCGCGTGCAGCCCCCATGAACGCAGCACCTGCATTCTGGATAAAATTCTCGGACGGGCAGTTGGCAGCCGCAGCTGCCTGAAAGCCAAATCCGCACATGAAAGCTAAAAGCAAGAACCGCATGACTTAAACCCTATTCAGCAAATCACTTGAACCGCCAAACCATGAGCTTGTTGGATTTTTATGACAAGTAGGTGAAATGCGATTGCAACATTTGAGGGTGGCTTAGAATTTTATGTGCCACACATCACTGCGCGTTAGCCCAATGTCGCGCAAAATATGGTCGTCAAGCTCAAGCAATTCACGGCGGCGCGTGGCGCGCGAACGCTTGAGCAGAATGGCAAGTGAACCGCGCAGAAACGCAAAGTGAGACGCATCGGCGCGTTTGGTGAAAATGCGGTGTGAAAACATGATCAGTGTGTCCTGTGTTGGTGTTGATGCCAATGGACATAGGCGACCTTGCGTGAAACCATGGTGAACCCAGCGTTCATAGGGAGTTCATGTTTTAGTTGAGCGGCATATCAATTGTTTTCATGATGCGGTCTGTCTCAGATAAAATCTTGATGATTTTTTGATAGTGTTTGATGTCATCAAATGAAAGGGCGCGGCCCTTGCGGTCTTTCAACCATTTTTGTGCGGGCTGATAGCCACCGATGTAAAAATTCCAAGCGATCTCCGGCACGCCGTCAAAGCCTTGGGCAGCATTGATGCGCACTACCCCCCCGTCATAACTCACTTTGCCAACCACGCTATCGCCCTGCCCCTCAAACTTGTATGGCGCAGGGCCAATGGCAGCATCTTCCATCAAGTGCAGTTTGCGTAGCTGTGAACCCTTGGCCGACACATCCCAAAACACATCGGGCGACGCCGGATAAGGCACACGCGGAAAATCAATTTTCAAAAACTCTTTGTACGTCTCGCGGTAAGCCGGGCAATGCAACACGCCATAAATGTAATCAAAAATCTCCACCTCATCGGGCGCTTTCAACAACCCCTCATGCTGAGGTGCCTGCGCAGCAGGCCTCGAAGCATCAGTCGCCGCCGCCACAACGGCCTTGTGAATTTTGAGGTCAAAGTTGATGCGGCGGGTTTGGTCGACAGTGTCTAGGAAGTATAGCGGGCAGCTATAACCAATTTCAGCAGTTTTATTCGAGACAAGGGACGATTCCGAAATATGGCAGTGAGCCAGCACATGGTGATAGCCGTCAACTCCTTTGAGTTGCCTTGACAACTGAAGCGCAAATACCTTGCCCGTCAATAAATGCTGCATAACCTCGTGGCGAGGGTAGCATTGAAATCCCCGAGAATTCCCGGTGTAGAACGTCCATCGACTGTCAAATGGCCGATACGCGATACGCAC
This sequence comes from Hyphomicrobiales bacterium, assembly GCA_038230015.1. Taxonomy (GTDB): domain Bacteria; phylum Pseudomonadota; class Alphaproteobacteria; order Rhizobiales; family Aestuariivirgaceae; genus Aestuariivirga. Next base: position 39,946 of record JBBRNW010000002.1, read on the forward strand.
TAAGTTTTCTGCTTTAAAATTGGCGATTACGTCTTTTTTTGCCCACTGCACCCGCCAGTCCCGCACATCTTCCCCTAGGTTATATCTTGCCCGTAGCGAATTCGTATCCGCCCCGGCAAAATCTTCTACACGCTTCCAAAGCATGTCCTTGTCCATGTCAATGGTAAGTCCATCACGCGCTGTAACGATGCCAACGGAATTCAATGGCATCAACTTCTGAACGCCAAATCCGGTCTGATATTTTTCGGCTAAACCAAAGTTTCGTTGCACAAAGGGATATTGTGAGGCCCAGTTCGGCAAAGCGACACAAGAAAGAACAGCGGCATTACCCTTCCAAAGTGCTTCATATTTCTCATTGCGACTTCCTTCTTCTTCGCGTTCCCATGCAAATCCAGCACCCAAATCTTGTCAAAGGTCTTGAGCAGGTGCCATCGCATGCCCCGAAACGTCGGGTTGTCGAGGTAGCCGTGATTTGTGATGAAGCCCAAAACGCCTTCGCCATTCTTCTCAATCAAATGTTCAGCGAAGCGAATGAATTTCACGTAGTCATCATTGATCCATTTCGGATTGCGTTCCTTCAGCTTTTCCTTGCCGCCCGGCTCCTTCTTGTAGGCCTCCATCAGGCCCATGATCCAATCGCCCTTGTTAGAACTCTCGCCCGAATACGGCGGATTGCCGATCACGCACATGATCGGCATATCGCGTTTCACGGTGTTGGCTTCTTTGGATTCGTTGGAAAGCCATTGCGCGAAGGGCAGGGTCTGGTTCGCCTTGTCGCCCTCTTCCAGTGAATTGGTGAGGTAAACCCCAAGGCGCGGTGGGTTTTCGCTGGTGGGCTTATAGCCCATCTCCGTCAACATCATATCCAGCTTCATGTGGCACATGGCATAGCTGGCCATGAGCAATTCAAAGCCATGCAGGCGTGGGATCAATTCCTTTTCTACGTAGGTTGACCATTGGCCGGGTGCTACGTCTTTCACCTTCGGCGCAATCTGCTTGATCACCTCGGCCAAAAAAGTTCCCGTGCCTGCGGCAGGATCAAGAATTTGGACGCGGTGCACTTCTTTCTTAATTAAAACAGCCTTGCCCTTTTTGTCGGTTTGGCCTGTGTCCCAATCAATGGTGATTTTTGATGTGTCGGCCAAACCATCGGCCAAACCGAATTCAGATTTCAAAACATCATCCACCGCCCGAACGATGAAGTTGACCACGGGTTCCGGCGTATACCACACGCCGCGCGCTTTACGTTTCGCCGGGTTATATTGCGCAAGAAAAGTCTCATAGAAATGGATGAACGGGTCATTGCGCTGGGTGAACTTGCCAAAATCTTCAAACAGTTTCGGCAAGTTGGTGGCCTGAAAAATTTCAGCCAACTCATCAATGGTACGGCGAATGCGGTCGTCCAGTGTTGGCCCCGCTACATAACCAAACAGCGCCCGCAAAAACGGGTTTGATTTCGGCAACAGCGTCAGCGCTTCTTCGCGGGTGAAATCCTGCAGCGTCGTGTCATGCAGTCTTGCCCCAAACATGCCATAGGCAATGGTCTCCGCATAAATATCGGCAAAGTCATCCGCCGTCAGATCATGGATCAATTGATCTTTGAAAGACTGATATTGCCCCGCCAATTCGGTTTGCAGGTCTTTGTCTTCTTTCAGCGAATTGCCAAGAATATCTTTGATAAGAACAGCCTTGCCCGCCATCATTTCCGCCAGCTTCGCAGCAGATGTGATGGTTTGCAGGCGCTCGGCGCAGAAGTCTTTCAATTGGTTGGCAAGCGCCGCGAACTGATCAGGTTTCGCTTGAATGCCCATCAGCGGCTCACCAATTGAAATCTGCCGCGCCAGCTGGCCATTTTTATAAAAAGCAAAATCCAGCCCGTTGGTGTAATTCAAATTAGGCAGCGCCTTCACATAGCGGGCGTGCTGGGCCTTGTTGAAATCATTCATGGACTTCGGATTGATGTCGAGGCCCACATCCTTCGCCTCACAATGGCCCACGGTGATTTGCGCACCTTTTCCTGCTTCGCGGACAAACACAAAATCAGGCCGCCCCACTTTCACGCCTGTGGGTTCGTTGATGGCGCCTACATCTGTAGCGATGGATTCGAACAGTTTTTGCAGGGCAGAGCGATAAGAGTGTTCGGTGGCTAAGCCTGTGGCATGAACTTGCTGAACTTCTGAAAGATAACCTGCGATGTCTAATGTCATGCCCATCCCCTGAGCATATGAACCTCACAGATTCATTCGGCACTGTCAAAGGTCAGCGTGTATGATTGTAGGTGAGGTCCGATTTTTTCAGGAATGACGGGCGACTGGAGTTTGCGCTCACTCCGCCTCGTTTTTTTTCCAGCCCTTCACGCGGCCCGTTCTCAGATGCAGGTCCTTTGCGTCACCTTTGATGTCGCTTGGTCTGGCCAGCGCATAGGTGCGCTTGCGCAATTCGGCTATCATCTGGTCGCGGTCTGTGAGGTGTTCGAGCTCGCTGAAGGGAATGGGTTTGCCCACGCGCACGGCAAGATCGGTTCCTATTCTTCTGGCGGTTTCGCGGAAAACAAGCGACAGCCGCAACGTCAAACTCAAATGGCTGGCCAGTTGAAACAGCCTGGAATTCTGGCCAGTGAAAAACACTGGCACAACAGTGGCCCTGCTCATGCGAATCATTTTTGCCGTAAAGGGCGCCCAGGCCAGGTCCACCGCCTGGCCGCGGTGGGGTTGCTCAGACGTTGAAACACCCCCACCTGGAAATATGCCCACGGCACCGCCTTGCTTTAGCCAATCTTGCGCTTGGCGGCGCGAGTTCACATTGGTTTCGCGCGCTTCACGCGTGGGTGCAAAAGCCACGGGCAAAAGGTTTGCAGCTGCTTCCGGCGCTTGGCACAGCACATCATTGGCCAGCACCTTGGTATCTGGCCGCACTTTCAACGCCAGCCATGTGAGGGTGATTCCATCCAGAACGCCATAGGGATGGTTGGAAATGAAAACGACCGGGCCAGATTTTGGCGTGAGGCTCAAATTATCATCATGACTTACATTGATGCGTAGCAGTTTGACGGCACTGTCAAAAAAACTGGCCCCGCGTGATAGGTTTTCCTGGTGTTGAACGTAGAGCTTCTTGAGCTTGCGCTGGCCGCCAATTTTCTCGATGGCTTGGATCACAGCGCGTTGCAGCAAGGGCTGGTCGGCCGTTGAATATGAAAACCGCACATTGCGCCGTGCCGGTGCCTGCACCATGAGAGAAACTGTCCTTGGTTCTAGGGGAGAGGTGGTGTTTGGATCATATATAGGGTTTATAGGGTCTCGTCCAAAGGAGAAGTTCATGTTTACACTCTATTCAAGGCCGGGGTCTGGCTCTGCTGCTGTTGAGGCTTTGTTTGCGGAATTGGGAGTGGCTTTTCAACTGGTTGATCTCCCCAGAAGCAGTGACGGTTCACCTTCACCAGAAGTGACTGCCCTCAACCCGCGCGGAGAAGTGCCAATCTTGCGACTGTCTGATGACACGCTGATGACGGAGAGTGCGGCGATGATGATCTATCTTGCGGATCTCCACCCCAAAGCGGCATTGGCTCCGGCTTTTGCAGCGCCGGAACGGGCCGCCTATCTGCGCTGGATGCTGTATTTTGCGTCGGCAGTTTACATGTCGGATTTGCGGTATTTTTATCCAGCACGGTATTCCGTCGATGCAGCTCATGCAGATGCAATCAAAGCAAAGGCAGCCGAACATATGGACCGCGATTTTGCCATTTTTGCAGATGCCCTGGGGCAGGGGCCTTTGTGTTAGGGACGACATTTTCCGCAGTCGATATTTACGCCGCCATGTTGATCAGCTGGACACCTGATCTGCCAGCCCTGTACGCGCGGCATCCTACCCTTAAGGCGCTTTACCAAGCCGTTGCTGCAAGGCCAGCCATCGCACCGGTGTGGAAGCGAAATGAAATGCCCTGACGCAGGCGGCGAACTTTACGATGTCAAACAGCGGGTCAATGAAACTTTAGTGCCGTCGCACCTCTGCCTCGCTGACCATGATAGATATATATTCCTTAGGAATAAATGTCAAGACCTGATCTGAGGATGCAATGACTTTAACAACGCGTGGCTATATTCTGGGTTTTATTGGCGTTGCGATTTTTTCGCTCACATTGCCACTGACAAAGATTGCTGTTCATGAGTTTGATCCGCTGTTCGTCAGTCCGGCGCGAACAGTTGTGGCAGCACTTGTTGCCATGCCCTTGCTTTTTCTCACACGGCAACCTCTGCCAAACTGGTCTGACTTGAAAACGCTTATTGTGATCGGCGCTGGGGTTGTTTTGGGTTTTCCAATTCTGTCCTCAATTGCCATGCGCACGGCTCCTGCGTCTCATGGCAGCGTGGTGTTGGCCTTGTTGCCGCTGGGCACCGCCGTCATGAGCACAATTTTTGCGGGTGAAAGGCCGTCGCGCGTTTTTTGGCTGTGGAGCATTCTAGGCTCGTCGACAGTTGTTGTGTATGCGCTTTGGGATGGGGGTACGGCCCTTCACGAGGCTGATACACTTTTGGTGCTTGCCGTTATTGCAGCATCCATGGGTTATGCCGCAGGCGGGCAACTGTCACGCAAGCTGGGCGGCTGGCAAGTGATTTGCTGGGCTTTGATAGTCGCGCTTCCCATCACGTTGCCTCTGTCAATCTATTTCTCCCGCGATGTGTCAGGCGGAGAGTCATTTCAAGCTTGGGCGTGTTTTGCCTATCTGGCGCTGATGAGCCAGCTCTTCGGTTTTTTTGCCTGGAATAACGGATTGGCCATGGGCGGAGTTGCCAAAGTGGGGCAGGTTCAACTGTTGCAAACATTCATGACGCAGTTTGCGGCGTTCTTCATTTTAAGCGAGCCGCTGACGCTCAGGTCAATGGTGTTTGCGTGTCTGGTTGCGGTGTGCGTGTGGTTCGGGCGCAAGGCGCACGTGAAACGCACTCAGTGACAATAGGGTCCGCCGCCTCGTTCGCGTTGCAGGTCCAGATGTATGTGATCGCGGTGGTGAGAATCTGATCCGGGGCCAAGCACCGTATGGAAAGGTCCGCACGCATCTGCACGAATTGAGCTCAAGAAAGTGCGATCATATCTGGCGCCATAATAGTCACTTGCCACGGTGACTGCTTTTCCATCGTCGAATTTAAATCCTGCAATATCGATTGCATTGCCCATACCGTGTTCACTGAGTTTTCCGCCCCGCACATTGTTGCGCGGCCTGCAGGCGTAAGATGCTGCAATCGTGATTTCATCAATTCGGGTGCCGTATATTTGCGCGGCCTTCGGTTCAACTGTCTGTTGTATCCAGGTATGAAAGGTGTTTGCGACATTACACGTAACCAAGGCTGGCTGGCTGAGCTTTATGCCATCAACTTCATAGAGCCTGAAGCCGTTGCGAATGCCGCAGCCATTACCTTCGGAGAAATCTGCCACCGGTTCTGCTTTGGCGAATGACCGCGGATCAACCGCGCAAGATTGTTCAGGTGGTCTTACACCGGTTGTTTCAAAAAGGGGCGACTTCTCGCCAGATGAGCAGGCGTTCAGAAATAGCGCCAAGCCAACCAGTGTAATATTTCGCATCTAAATAAGCCTGATGAACAAGCCTCTCTCGATGCCACTTTGAGGTTAATGAAGTCTATCGGTTGAGCGCAATAATGAGTTGGCCAACATCGTCATTATGCTTGCCGATGAATGACGTGAACAAGCTGCGCTGCTGATAGGTCATCGAGAAGCCGAGAAATTTCGCATCAGCCACTTTGTACTGACCATTCACCCACGCAAGCCGCCAACTTACATTGTAGGTTTGGCCCGCCATCATAAAAATCCGTGTGTCCACAAAAATGTCTTTGTTGCTATCGACAGTTGCTTCGCCCACTTCAAATTTTGCAACTGGGTAGCTTCGTGATTGTTCAGCAAAATAGCGTGACATGAAATTTGCCACACCGCGCACATAGGTTGGTTTCTGGCCACCAGCCACTTTGTAATCGCCCAGCGAATATTCAGAAATGCCCTGCACGTCTGCATAACGTTGGATGACGCGCAGAAATGCAGACACCGTGCCCAGACGATGGGCATGTAGCAAATCCTTGCCCATCTGGTTCATGAACGCAATTGAGGGATGCTCGGCCCGCGCCGGAGCGACAAGAGTGGCAAGAGAAAGAAAGGTTAATGCGCGGCGTGAAACCATGATTCGCAATTTCTACCAGAGGCGATGACAGTCAGCCATGGTTAAAGCAGCAGGATGCCAAATTTGTTACTCGCGTCTACCATGTCTCAGCTTCTCGCAGTTTGGCATAGAGTGCCTTAAAATCACCATTCGAGCTCTTAAGTGTGTCCGCGAACAACTTCTTCATGGATATCGTGAGCCAGATACCTTTTACGTTCAGATCTGCAATGCGGTAGTTGCCGCCGGACCCAGAAATCCGCCAGCGCAACTTTTCCCCACCAAGACCGCCCCCTTTGATGCTGGTATCGACAGTCGTAAACTTGCCCTGGCTGGCACTGGTGTTAATTTCTAAACTATCACCCTTGAAGTCATCCACATACCACACAAATAGCGCGGCTGCATAATTGGCAACAAGATCATAGAACATGGCCTTATCGCCACCTGGAAGTTCTTGCTGGGCCCTTCCCAAGGCAAAATTGGCCACTGTTGGAATGCTGATGTAACGGTTGAACAGGGCTGCGAATTTGCGCTGCAAGCCTTTGTCACCGCGCGTTCCTGCGTTGGCCAGTCTGATGACCTCCGCGCCCAGCTTTTTGACGTAGACACTAGCGCCGTCGTCAGCGAGGGCTACATCCTTTAGAAAGGGCAAAAGTGCTGCACCGAATAAAATACGTCCAACTTCGCGTCGTGAAAATGTTGCAGACATGGCAGCCTCGCCTTTTTGATTTTGTGCAAACATTAAATAGAAATTATCGCACATAACTATGGCAATTTCGGCCAATTTCAAAATAAATCAAGCATTCGGCAACCACAATTAGCTGCTTGCGACATATAATCATCAAAAAGCGGAAAATATACTGTTGCCTATATAAAGATATCTTTATATAGATATTTGTAGAGGATGTCATGGAAGAGTTATTGGCAGGTTTGAAGGCGGTGGCAGAAACAACCCGGTTGAGGGTTTTGTTTGCACTGTGGCATGGCGAGCTCAACGTGACTGAGCTTACTTTCATATTAGAGCAAAGTCAGCCCCGCGTGAGCAGACATTTGAAATTGATGGCTGAGGCAGGACTGATCAGCCGCCACAAAGAAGGCAACTGGGTTTTGTTTCGATTGCGCGAACAAGGCCGAAGTGGAGCCTTGGCAAAGGCTTTGGTGGAGCTTCTTCCCGGCGGCGATAAATTGCTGGCCTCAGATCTGGCGCGATTGGAAGAGGTGCGGCAGCAGCGCGGTGAAATTGCTTCAGCTTATTTCAATGCAAGTGCCGCAGATTGGGCAAAGCTTCGGTCGTTGCACGTTCTCGAATCGGATGTCGAAGCGGCAATGCTGTCCCTGTTAGGGCAGGCGAGGTTCCACACAGTTTTAGATTTGGGAACCGGAACGGGCCGGGTGTTGGAACTTTTGAGCTCTCGTGCATCACAGCTTTACGGACTGGACACAAACCGGGAAATGTTGGCTATTGCGCGGGCAAATATTGAGAAGCTGAATTTACGCAACGCCCAAGTGCGCCAGGCCGACATTTATCAACTTCCTTTTGCCGACGCACTGGCTGATCTTGTTATCATCCACCAGGTTCTGCACTTTCTCGATGATCCGCAACGCGCACTGCTTGAAGCGCGCCGGGTACTTTCACCTGATGGACACTTGATGATCATCGATTTTGCTCCACATGACATGGAAGAGCTGCGTACGGCCCATGCCCATCGGCGTCTGGGCATTGCCAGCGAGCATATGGTTGCTTGGCTTAATCGTGCAGGACTTGAGCTTGTGAAGCATGAAGTTCTTCCACCACCGTGGCTTAAATCTCGCAATGGATTGACGGTTTCAATTTGGCTGGCGGCCCTTCAATACAGCGAGCGGCCAATTGGACTGACTGCTGTTAACCTGGTGCGCGGCACATGAACAAAAAAATATCAGTATCGTTTGAATTCTTCCCACCTAAATCCGATGAGGCTGAAGTGACACTTTGGAGTGCTTTGCGCCGCTTGGAAACCATCAACCCAAGTTTCGTATCTATCACTTACGGTGCCGGTGGAACGACGCAGGATCGCTCCCTTGAAACGGCACGGCGTATTGCGCGCGAAACAGCCCTGTCGCCCGCGGCACATCTTACTTGTGTTGGAGCGAGCAAGGCCGAAACCAATGCGATTGTGCAACTGTTCTGGGACTCAGGTGTGCGTCATATTCTGGCGCTGCGCGGTGACCCGGCTTCGGGTGTTGGCACAAAGTTTACGCCTCACCCAGAAGGGTATCGCAACGCGGCTGATCTGGTGCGCGGTATTCGCGAGATTGCGGATTTTCAAGTTTCTGTCTCAGCCTATCCGGAAAAACATCCTGAGTCGGTTTCCATTGAGGAAGATTTGGCTTTTCTAGCCGATAAAGCTGATCACGGGGCCACACACGCCATTTCACAGTTCTTTTTTCACAATGCATTTTTCCTGCGGCTGCGTGACAGGGTCGCTGCCCGCGGGATTAACATAAAATTGTTACCGGGTATTTTGCCCGTGACAAATTTTGCCAAGGTGCAAGAATTTTCTGCAAAGTGTGGGGCGCACATTCCGCCCGCCATGGTCAAGCGATTTGCCGGTTTGGACAGTGAGCCTGAGACCCGAAACTTGGTGGCTGCCATGGTTGCAGCTGAACAGGTGCAGGCCTTAGAGGCCGAGGGCGTTGATGCGTTTCACTTCTACACTCTCAATCGCTCAGATTTGACTTATGCGATTTGCCGCATGTTGGGGTTGGGCGTGGAAACCAACGCAGCTGCCGCTTAGCATTTGACCGTTTGGTGTTTAAGACTTATGATTCAACTAGGGGCGCTGCAATTTTTGAAAGGATTCTTTGAATGCTTCGCAAATCGTTGTTAACATTGGCTGCCGCGGCAACACTTGTACTGACTTTAGGTGCTCCTGCCCCTGCTGAAGCCAGGAGTTTCATCTCGCTGGGTTTTGGATCCCCCTATTATTACGGTAATCCTTACCCCAGTTATGGTTATTATCATCGCCACCGTTACAGCTATTACCATGGCTGTGGGTTGAAGCGGGTCTATGTCAAGGTTTGGAGCCAACGTCACCACCGTTACAAGAAGGTCCGCACCACACGGCGCATATGTTATTGAATCAGGCGCACTTGGTGCGCTTGCATCTCTGCAGGTTAGTTGGCATATCTGAAGCATGGATCAGGAATTTATAAAGCCGGAAGCGGCTCCTAAAACGTCTTCTCAGGCTTTTAGTCCGTTTGGGTGCTTTATGGCGGCGGCGGGAGTTACGCTTTTGACGTTCAGCCTGGTTGGAGCTGGAGCTGCTGCATCTGTATGGGCGTTCAGCAAATTGCTCGGTCTGCCTGATTCTGCACTTTTTGTATTGCTGGCATGTGTTACTGTCCCGGTGTTATGGGCTACGGCCTGGACTGCGGGCCGGGCTTGGCATGTGGAGCGGCGGTTGGCTGGGCACTTGAATATTGACGCACCTGTATTTTCGCTTGGCTATTATTTTCGAAAAAAGAACTAAAAGCCTTTTTTCGTTTCGCAAATCAGCTAAATTGCGCGCATGAGTGTTTGGGCGCGCATTTCAGATTTGGCCAATGATATCGGGGGTTCAGTGGGCCAAGTGCTCTCTGGCTTTTCCCGGCGATCTTCTGCGCCTGAAAAATCTGTGGGTTTCACAATCGGCATGATCGCGCTGGGTGCCAAAATGGCCAAGGCTGACGGTGTTGTGACCGATGAAGAAGTTAAGGCTTTTAACCAGGTTTTCAAAGTTCCCGAAAAAGATGCGCCCGCCGTGGAGCGTGTGTTTAACCTGGCAAAACAGGATGTTGTTGGCTTTGAGTCCTATGCAACACAAGTGGCCAAGCTTTTCACTGTAAAATCGCATGCTCTGGAAAATGTTTTGGATGGATTGTTTCACATTGCCAAGGCAGATGGCGTGATCCACGAAGATGAACTGACTTACCTTGAGCGCGTGGCAGAAATATTTGGCTTCGGCGCGCATGAATTTGCACGCATTCGCGCCCGCCATATGGCTATTGAAGATGATCCTTATGATTTGCTTGGTGTTGAACGCGGAACCAGTTTGGCTGATATCAAAAAGAGACACAGATCTTTGTCGCGGTCTTTGCATCCGGATAAAATGATGGCGAAGGGCGTTCCAAGCGAAATGGTAAGGTTGGCTACAGACAGGTTGGCCCGGATCAACGCGGCCTTCGATAAACTGACAAAGGGTGCAGTCTGAAGTGTTAGGCACTGATTTGCCGCACGCCCTACAGCGTTCGCCCAATTTTGGTGAACGCAGTGGAGCAGTAACGCCAAGTTTGCTGATTTTGCATTACACAGGAATGTCTGCCGCACAGAAGGCTTGTGACTGGTTGTGTGACCCACGCTCTCACGTTTCATGCCATTACCTTGTTGATGAACAAGGCCACATTGTCCAGATGGTGGATGAGACCCTGCGTGCTTGGCACGCTGGAGTTTCAAGTTGGCATGACACGTTAGATATAAATTCCGCGTCTATTGGAATTGAAATCCAAAATCCTGGTCATAGCGCAGGGTATCCGGAGTTTCCACGTGTTCAAATGCAAGCTGTTGCTGCATTGTGCACTGATATCATGTCTCGCCACCGTATTTTGCCGCGCAATATTTTGGCACATTCTGATATTGCGCCGGGACGAAAAATTGATCCCGGTGAAAAATTTGATTGGTCTTTCTTGGCGGAAAGAGGTGTTGGGCATTGGGTTACGCCTGAACCCTTATCAGGAGGCAGCTATTTGCAATATGGTGACGCCGGAGACCCAGTTGCTGCGTTACAAGGATTGCTGAGGCTTTATGGGTATGGTTTGGATTTGACCGGCGAATTTGACATTCGAACCAAAAATGTCGTGGAAGCGTTCCAGCGTCACTTCAGGCAAAGCCGTGTAGATGGCGTGGCTGATTCATCCACAGTCATGACGTTGCACAAGCTTCTGAAGGCCTAATCGGCAGCACTTGCTGAACACACGCGCAGCAACCCTTCAATGTCAGCATCAATCAAAGGATAATTGGCTGTGTGACCCAATGCAGTTACGCTGATCAACTGGGCTTGTTTCACAGCTTTCATGACTGTGCCATTTTCATCAACAATGGCTTCCACGCTTGCTGTGGTTGTGCCCGGGGTTTGGCTGGCCTTTGCGATGATATTGAATTTTTCGTCACCCATCTTGAGATCGATATGGATTTTTTTATCCTTGGTAACGCTAGCATGGGGGACAGGGGCAAAAATCGAGATTTTGCTTTTGCCAATTTCACACCAGAAACTCAATCCCACATCATCAGTGTCAGGCACGCCGAAGACCAGAAACGCCTCGCGTTCGGAGGTATCCAAACTCCATTGCCGTTCTTGCGCGAAGGCAAAATTGATGGTCAAGATAAAGCTGATTAAAGTATATATAATGTGCATTGAGGGCTGGTCCGTTTCGTTGCCGGGCTTATAGAGCAAGAACTGGAAAGAGGCAAAAAACATGACTGCGGATATGATAATTTACAATGGTGCAGTACTAACGATGCATGAAAAGCGGCCACGCGCCGAAGCTCTGGTAATTTCCGGCAACCGCATTCTCAAGGTAGGCAGCACCAAAGACATCTTGAAGTTTAAAACGCGCAAGACAAAAATGATCGATGCAAAGGGCGGCACAGTGATGCCTGGTTTTATTGAAAGCCACATGCACCTGTTCAGTGGAGCCAAGGAACTGGACAATCTCAACCTCACTGGAGTTATGGGATTTGAGTATTTAGCAAATGCACTCAGAGCTTTTGCTACTGCACATCCCGCTGCAAGCCTGCTCATTGGCAACCAGGCGGATTATACGATCATGGGTGAGGGTGTTGGCCTTACCCGCCAGCATCTGGACCAGATCATTGCTGACCGTCCGGTGATGCTATTTTCGCCGGATCATCACACCGCGTGGACCAATACGACCGGGTTGGAGCGTGCCGGAATTTTGCAGGGCGGCAAAGTTGGCGCGGGCAATGAAATTGTAATGAGCAGTGATGGCACAGCCACAGGTGAGCTTCGTGAATGGGAAGCGATTGGGCCAGTGGCAGCTTTGAACACTGAAACCAACAACAGCCATTTGGGATTGGACACAGGCGGTGACCCTACACCCTATCCAACGCCGCAGCAGTTTGAGATGGATCTCAATATCATTCGGCGCGGCCTAGCCCATTGCGCCAAACACGGCATCACCAGCTTTCACAATATGGATGGCAATCTTTATACATTGGAATTGCTGGCCACACTTGAGCGCAAGGGGGAGTTGACTGCGCGCGCTACTATCCCGTTTCATTTCAAGAATTTCATGGCGGTGGGAGCGCTAGAGCGCGCCAGCACCATGCATAAGGCTTATAGCTCGGACAAATTGAAATCTGGATTTGTGAAATTGTTCATGGATGGGGTGGTGGATAGCCAGACAGCTGTGATGCTGGATGATTACCCGGGCAAACCTGGCTGGCGCGGCGAGCCGCTGTTTTCGCAAAAGCAGTTTGACCAGATTGCCATTGAGGCTGACAAGCGTGGCCTTCAGATTGCGGTGCATGCGATTGGCGATGGCGCGGTGCGCAGTGTGCTTGATGGCTATCAGGCGGCGCAGAAGAAAAATGGCAAACGCGATTCACGCCATAGGGTGGAGCATATTGAAGTGGTGCACCCCACAGATATCAAGCGCTTTGCCAAGCTGGGCGTGCTTGCCTCCATGCAGCCGCCACATCCGCCGGGCAGTCAAGGCTTGCCATTGGAGCCTACACTTTCAAACATCGGGCAGCAAAAGTGGCCCTATGCTTATGCGTGGAATTCCCTGCGCAAATCAGGTGCGCATGTGGTGTTTGGCACCGATTGGCCTGTCTCTGACATCAACCCCATCCGTGCCGTGCAATCGGCCATGACGCGCAAGGCCTTCGCACCTGGCCTTGAAAGCCACGCGCAAACCCTGGAGCAGGCGCTGCATTCTTATACCGTAGAGGGTGCCTACGCAGAGTTTTCCGAGCGCGAGAAGGGCCAGTTGAAGAAGGGAATGCTAGCGGATGTGGTGGTGTTAAGTGCCGATTTGGAGAAGACGGAGGCAGATGCTTTGAATAAAGTCACACCAAAGGTCACAATTTGTGATGGGCAGGTTGTGTGGGAAAGCTAGCTGTTTAAAGGGGCATTCTCACCGGAATTGGGTGCGGGTCAGCCGTGCAGGGTTAAACCAGCACCTGCTTCAACAGACTCAGAATTTACCATTTTTCATAATGAAATCATGTAGTAAATCTGTATTCCTGATATTTGCCTTGAAGAATACATCGAAAATATCGCCCAATACGGGTACAGATCCCACGCCTGTATCAATGGCAATGTTGGCCAGCATTTTTGCCAAGACTGCGTTGGGCACACCCATTTCGCGGGCCTTTACGACCACATAAAGCGAAACAAGCGTTGCAACCACGTCGCCGCCAACTGGCAACAGTCCCAGAACAGCATCTGCACCAAAACGGACCTTGGTGCCGGGAATGACCCAGCCCGAATCCATAAACCGGGCCAGAAGCTTAAGTCGCTTCAGCACTTTTAACGTATCATCAGTGGTCATGGTGGCTGCGGTCATGTTCAATTCCCCCTGTGGAGCAAGCCGGGACATGGTGTGTTTTTACGCTGATACAAGAGATTTGTTGACCGTGGCCACCTCTTGCGCCTAACGCCACTGCACCAGTCGGCTGGATGGCCGCTCTTGCTGGGCCCGAAAGGGTGCAAGGGAGGAAAGTCCGGGCTCCACGGAAATAGGGTGCCGGGTAACGCCCGGCGGGGGAAACCTCAGGGAAAGTGCCACAGAAAATAAACTTCCGAGGCTTGCTTCGGTTAGGGTGAAACGGTGCGGTAAGAGCGCACCGCAGGCTTGGCAACAAGACTGGCATGGCAAACCCCACCTGGAGCAAGACCGAATAGGGGTGGCACGAAGCCTTTGGGCTTCAGAGGCGTTTCCGCTTTGCTGCCCGGGTTGGTTGCGTGAAGCTTGTGGCAACACAAGTTCCAGATGAATGGCCATACACTGTGGGTAACACCCCACGGGGACAAAACCCGGCTTATAGGCCGACTGGTATTTTTACTCAGCGATCACAGTGTCATGATGGAGTAGTAGGGCGATTGACGTAACAGTTTCAATCTGTGCTCCTTTCAAGTTGCCTCCAAGGGTCACCACAATCCTTCTTTGTAATCTCTTTCGACGTCTTCATCGCTTTCTGTTGCAATTGCCTCGTCAATTCCAATTTCAGTGGTTTGCTCAAGTATGATGCGGGCAATCGATGGCATTTGTGTACGGTCTTGAAGGTAGTCGCCGCCCCAAAGCTTTGAGCGCCTGAGCGCTTTTGCGCAGTGAATAAAAACCTCGTCGATTTCAATCAAAATCCCGATCTTGGGTTTCTTGCCTTGAATAGTGCAATAGTGCAACAGGCTCGCATTCTCAATAATTTGTGCGCGTCCATTCAGACGGAGCGTATCGTCAAAACCCGGCACAAAAAACAAACATCCAACATTTGGATTTTCGAGAATATTTGCCAAGGTATCCAAGCGATTGTTACCTGGACGGTCGGGCACCAGAATGGAGCTGTCGTCCACGATGTGAACAAACCCTGGCGGGTCTCCTCGTGGAGAAATATCGGCTTTACCCGTTGCATTGGCGGTCGAAATCACGAGAAAGGGCGACATGCCGATAAATTGCCGAGAAAATCTATCAAGCTTGGGTCGAGATTTCGTGAGCGCCAGCGGATGAACTTCCTGATAGCGGGACCGCAAGGTGCTTTCGTCTTTGATGTTGCTCATGGCACTGCTCCTTTGCGAAAGTGTAATTCATACAAGGAGCGTCCGGGCCGATCAAGGTGGGTTGAAGTTTTGTTGTTGGTGGCAAACTGCTATGTGACGTTCTTCAAAGATAATGAAAGTCGGAAAAGTGCTTGAAATGAATCGCTTTTGAAACGATTTGTTAACAATCCAAAGGGCATTGTCGGGGTTCCGTTAACCTCTTGTTCATTGTGTTTATGTTGCTTTCATGATTGCCCCTTCCGATCAACACTCCCGCCATGTTCCGGTTCTGCTTGCCGAAGTGCTTTCAGCACTGATGCCAACAGATGGCGGAACTTATGTTGACGGCACATTTGGCGCTGGTGGCTACACCCGTGGAATTTTGGCCGCAGCAGATTGCAAAGTGCTTGCCATTGACCGTGATGCCACTGCCATTGCAGGTGGTACTGATCTGGTTTCTGGGGCAGGGGCACGCTTGCAACTGGTACACGGAACCTTTGGTGAGATGACATCCATTATTGAAGATTTGGGCCTGACCAAAGTGCAGGGCGTGGTTTTGGATATTGGTGTTTCATCCATGCAGCTTGACGAGGCTTCGCGTGGGTTTTCCTTCATGCGGGAAGGTCCGCTTGATATGCGCATGGGCCAAAATGGTAGATCTGCTGCCGATATTGTGAACACGCTGGACGCCGAGGATCTGGCGCAAATCATTTTCATTCTCGGTGAAGAACCGCGTTCGCGTTCGATTGCCAAGGCCATTGTGGAAGCGCGCAGTGTAGCACCGTTGATGACGACGCTGGATTTGGTGAAAGCCATAGAGCGCGCCACTGGCCCGCAACGCATGAAAGATCGCACGCATCCGGCAACCCGCACATTTCAGGCTTTGCGCATTCACGTGAATGCCGAACTTGACGAGTTGGCGGCAGCCTTGGTGGCGGCAGAAGAAATCCTGGATGTGGGCGGGCGTTTGGTGGTCGTCACATTTCATTCTCTGGAAGACCGTATCGTGAAAAAATTCTTTGCTGCGCGCAGCGGCTCACTGCCCAGCAATTCGCGCCATATGCCGGTTGCTGCGTTGGGGCCGCAACCCAGTTTTACAATGGTTCACAAAGGTCATGTGGAAGCGGGCCCGCAAGAGATGCTGGATAATCCGCGTGCGCGTTCAGCCAAGCTGCGCGCCGGTATTCGGACTGCTGCACCTTCCTTTGAATTTGACGCAGAGGCGATGGCTGTTCCCACTCTCTCGCGGCGGAGGCCCTGATGATTAAAGTTCTCAATGGCATGCTGGTGATTGCAGTGTTGGTGTCGGCCTTCTTTTTATATTCACTTGAGTATTCGACACGGGCACTGGAGCGGCAGATTGCACAGCAGAAAAAAATTCTAAGCAACGAGCGTGAGTCCATCAAATTGTTAAATGCAGAATGGAGCAGTTTAACCAGACCCGAGCGCCTGCAAAAGCTGGCCGAAGAACGACTGAATTTGGTGCCCCTGACAGCAAGCCAGACAGTGGCTGAAGTTGATTTGGCAAAGGCCGTTCCCGATGCCCCGCTGATCAAATTCAAGCCCGAGGCAGCCGATCCGATTGGTGCCATTCTGGAGCAAATGCAATAATGTCAGCAGAAACGGAACATAATTTGCCGGTGCATGACACAAGCCTGCAAGGGCAGAACCGCATTCGTCTGTTGGGAATTTTATTTACATTGTTCTTCGGCGCAATTGCTGTGCAGTTGACTTTGCTAACTTTAAAAAATACCGGGGCACAGCCTGCTGCTGAAACCACATTGACAGAAGCAGCGCGACCTCGGCCTGATATTGTTGATCGCAACGGTGTTGTCATGGCCACTGACGTGGCTGTGGCATCCCTGTTTGCTGACCCCCGAAAGATTTCCGATATTGATGAGGCAGTTGAATTGATTACCGCCACTTTGCCGGAACTTGATGCAAAATCCCTGCGCGAAAAACTGACTGCGCCGGGGCGCGCCTTTGTGTGGTTGAAGCGTCAAGCATCGCCAGAAGAACGCGACGCGGTTTATAATCTGGGTATTCCCGGCGTGAGCTATATAAACGAACGAAAGCGGGTCTATCCGCTTGGCAGGCTTGCCGCGCACACTATTGGATATGTGGACGTTGACAACAAGGGTATTGCCGGCATCGAGAAATATCTGGATGACCAAGGTGCGCTCTATACGGCTTCTCTGGCAGAACCAGCATCGCAAACCACTGAGGCCGCACAACTCGCCATGGATACGGATGTGCAACATGCGGTGACGGATGAGGTGGCAAAGGCTGTTAGCAAGTTCAAGGCAAAGGCCGGCGGCGGGATCATTCTCGACACTGAGACCGGTGAAATTCTCGCTCTGGCTTCCATTCCTGATTACAATCCAAACAGCGACGAGAAACATCTCACTGCTGATCAGCAAAACAAACTGACAAGCGGTGTTTATGAATTGGGTTCAGTCATCAAGGCCGTAACTTTTGCCATGGCATTTGATTATGGCACTGCTACTTTGGAGTCGCGGTATGATGCGCGCTTTCCTTTGGTTATTGGAACCGCACGGATCAGTGATTTTCATGCGCAGCGCAGGGTTTTGACTGTGCCGGAGGTTTTTACCAATTCTTCCAATATAGGCACCGCCAAAATGGCCTTGCAGGTGGGCCTGGACGGGCACCATGAATTTTTGAAGCGAGTTGGCCTGCTCGATAAACTCATTACAGAGGTTCCAGAATCTGCAAGGCCCCTGCTGCCGCGCAACTGGGGCAGGCTTGCCTCTGCCACCGCCGCATTCGGCCATGGTTTTGCCGTACAACCCTTGCAGGGATTGTCGGTGGTTTCTGATCTCATCAATGGTGGCAATTCAATTCCGCCGACGTTTTTCCGGCGCAGCAAAGAAGATGCAATGGCTTTGGCGCACCGGGTTGTAAAACCCGAAACGTCTGAAAAAATGCGATATCTTTTCCGCTTGAATGTGGAGGAGGGCACCGCCACCAAAGCTGATGTTATCGGTTACAGGGTTGGGGGAAAAACAGGAACAGCTGAAAAAGTGATCAATGGGCGGTACTCCAAGGACCACAGCTTGGCAACATTCATTGGTGCGTTTCCCATGGACAAGCCGAAATATGCAATTTTTGTGATGCTCGATGAACCACAGGCTTTGCCAGAAACCTATGGCTTTGCAACGGCAGGCTGGAATGCTGTGCCCACGGCTGCAAAAATAATCGAGCGCGTTGCGCCTTTGCTTAGGGTTGTTCCGCAGTTTAGTGCTGAGGATTTGCTCAAACTGGCCAAACAAGCCAAGCTTGCGAAGAAGGAAGGGTGAGGCGATGAGTGTTCGCCTAAGCCGTTTGCTTCTTGACGATGCTGTAATGCCCGCAGGTGATGATCCGCTGGTTGCAGGCATTACCGCTGACAGTCGCGAAGTTGCGCCAGGTTTTGTATTTGTGGCATTGCCTGGCGGCAAGGTAAACGGGGCGACTTATATTTCGCAAGCTCTGGCACAGGGTGCAGTTGCAGTGGTGGGAGAGGGCGGTTCCATCAAAAGTGACAATCCCCGGCGCTTGCTGGCAAAAATGGCGGCGCGGTTTTATGATCGTCAACCCGATACCATTGTGGCTGTTACCGGCACCAACGGCAAAACTTCAGTTGCAGTTTTTGTGAGACAAATTTGGGAGCAGCTGGGTTTTCGCGCCGCCAGCCTTGGAACCATTGGCGTGGTGGGACCAGGTGGTGCAACCTCTCTCTCCCACACCACGCCTGATCCCATGAAATTGCAAGAAATGGTGGCGGAACTTGCTCATGACAAGGTGGAGCATCTTGCCATTGAAGCTTCAAGCCACGGCTTAGCGCAGTATCGTTTGGACGGACTGCGGTTGACCGCTGCCGCATTTACCAATCTCACGCGCGATCATCTCGACTATCATGCAACGCTAGAAGATTATTTCGATGCGAAGATGCGGCTGTTTGATGAATTGCTCCCGCAAGGTTCCGTGGCCGTCATCAACGCCGATATTCCGCAGACGGAAGAAATCGTGAAACGCGTCAAGGCCCGTGGCCTCCGCGCGTTTACAGTGGGACGTGCTGGCCTTGACTTGCGTTTGTTGCAAACAGAGCGCTCTGGCTTGGGACAGCAGATGAAGATTCAATCGTCATTGGGCATGCATGATATCGCATTACCGCTGGTGGGAGAGTTTCAGACGTCAAATGCTTTAGTTGCAGCGGGTCTCGTTATTGCATCGGGTGGCGAAACACACGCGGTGCTGCATGCACTGGAATTTTTAAAGGGTGCCCGCGGCCGGCTGGAATTGGTGGGCGCAAATGCCAATCGTGCCAGTATATTTGTCGATTATGCCCATACGCCTGATGCCTTGGAAACAGCAATTTCAGCGCTTCGACCCACTGTTTTGGGAAAGCTTGTACTTGTTTTTGGCTGTGGGGGTGACCGCGACAGAGGCAAGCGCCCGATGATGGGAGAGATTGCTGCACGATTGGCCGACGACGTTTATATTACCGACGATAATCCGCGAACAGAGGATGCAGCGAAAATACGACGTGAAATCCGGGCGTCGGCTCCAGCTGCAACAGAGATTGGAGACCGTGCGCAGGCCATATTCACAGCTGTCAACACTGCAAATTTGGGTGATATTGTTTTGATCGCGGGCAAGGGCCACGAAGAAGGTCAAATTGTGGGCAGTGCCGTGTTGCCTTTTAGCGATCATGATGCCGTTGCGGCTGCACTGCGTGGAGAACTTTATCGTGGCTGATGCAATGTGGACGAGCAAGGAGCTGATTGCAGCAACGGGAGGCGCACTGCATGGGACTGTGAGCGGTCCTTTGGGGGGTGTTTCGATTGACTCACGTTCGTTAAACAGAGGTGATATTTTTGTTGCCATCAAAGGCGACAAAATGGACGGCCATGATTTTGTAGCCAGTGCCTTGAAGGCAGGAGCAGGGGTTGCAGTCGTGTCGCGCGTGACTGATGAGATGTTGGCTGCAGGACCTGTGTTACAGGTTACTGGCGATCCTTTGCACAGTCTTGAAAATATGGGCCGGGCCGCGCGGGAGTGGAACCGAGGACAGAGTGTTGCGGTGACTGGAAGTGTTGGAAAAACCAGCACCAAGGAAATGTTGCGCGTGGCGCTTGGCGCATCAGGTGTTACGCATGCGTCGGCAGCTTCATTCAACAATCATTGGGGCGTTCCACTCACTCTTGCGCGGCTTCCCCGCAACGCAAGTTTTGGGGTTTTCGAAATTGGCATGAACCATGCTGGCGAGATTACACCCTTGGTGAAAATGGTGCGCCCGCATGTGAGCATTGTTACATCTATTGCTGCCAGCCATCTGGGGAATTTCAAATCTCTGGACGGCATTGCAGAGGCCAAGGCTGAAATATTTTCAGGCGTTGTTGCTGGTGGTGCTGCCGTCATCAACCAGGACTCGCCCTATTTTTATTATCTGTCTGAGCGCGCAAAATCCACAGGGATCAAAACTATTGTAGGCTTTGGGCGTTCGGCTGATGCTTTGGTCAAGCTTGACCAAATTGCACTGCATTCAAGTTGCTGCTGTGTAACGGCCAACGTGATGGGTGAGACTGTGAGCTATAGGCTTGGTGCTGCTGGTGAACATATGGCGATGAACAGTCTGGCGGTGCTTGCGGCTGTGAAATTAATGGGTGCGGATCTTGCGCGTGCAACCATGGAACTTGCGCATGCGCAACCTGCCAAGGGGCGCGGTGTGCAAGAGCACTTTCATATTGGCAGTGGTGAATTTTTGCTGATCGACGAGAGTTATAATGCCAATCCAACTTCAGTTGAGGCAGCGCTTGCATTGCTTGGACACTTTACGCCGCGCAAGAATGGGCGCCGCATTGCTGTGCTGGGTGATATGCTGGAGCTTGGGGAATTTGGGCCTCCGTTGCATGAAGGTCTTCACAAACCGATTGCGCAGAATCAGGTCGACGCTGTCTATGCAGTGGGGCCCTTGATGAAAAACCTTTGGGCAGTCCTGCCAGACCAAAAACGCGGAGCCCATGCTGCAACGTCTGCTGAACTTAGAGATATCTTGATAAAGGCTTTGCGTCCGGATGATGTGGTGATGGTCAAAGGCTCGCTTGGCAGCCGCATGGGCGTGTTGACGGACGCGATACGCGCCCATTTTGAGATTGTAAAAAAGGAAACGTTCTGATGCTGTATTACCTGGTGCTTAAACTGACCACCGAGGTGTCGGCCTTCAACGCGTTTCGCTATCTGACGACAAGGCTTGGTCTTGCGATTTTGACCGCCTTGTTTTTTGTGTTTGTGTTTGGGCCAAAGATCATCGCACTACTGAAAATCAAGCAGGGCAAGGGACAGCCTATCCGCTTGGACGGACCACAACGTCATATTGTGGAAAAGCAGGGCACGCCGACAATGGGGGGCCTGATGATTTTGTTTGGCACCTTCATCTCCACTTTGCTTTGGGCCGATCTTACGAACCTTTACGTGTGGGCCGTTTTGTTTGTAACACTTGGCTATGGCGCAATTGGGTTTTATGATGATTACTTGAAAGTGACGCGTGCCAGCGTGCGGGGGTTTTCAGGCAAGGCAAGGTTGCTGGCGGAATTTCTTATTGCGGGTCTTGCGGTTTTCATTTTCATGCGGATTGGGGAAGCCCCGTTGTCAACCTCACTTGCTGTTCCGTTCTTCAAGGACGTTCTGATTTATTTTGGTCCGCTCTTTATTTTTGTCGGAATGTTGGTCATCGTTGGGGCTGGCAATGCTGTCAACATCACCGATGGTCTGGATGGTCTTGCCATTGTTCCCGTCATGACAGCTGCAGGCAGTTATGCGTTGATTGCCTATCTGGTGGGGAACCACAATTTTTCTGATTATCTGAATTTACATTATGTCCGCGGCACAGGGGAGCTTGCTATTATTTGCGGTGCCCTGATTGGTGCCGGGCTTGGTTTCCTGTGGTTTAATGCACCTCCCGCCATGATTTTCATGGGCGACACGGGATCACTTTCCTTGGGGGGTTGCCTTGGTGCCATTGCAGTTGCCGTAAAGCATGAAATCGTTTTGGCCATTGTAGGCGGATTGTTTGTTCTGGAAACAGTTTCAGTTATTGTGCAAGTGGCATCATTCAAAATGACGGGCAAGCGGGTGTTTGCCATGGCCCCACTTCACCATCACTTTGAACAAAAAGGATGGAAAGAGCCAACCATCGTCATAAGGTTCTGGATCATCGCCTTTGTGTTGGCGCTGATTGGTCTTTCGACTTTAAAATTGCGGTAGCTTCGAGATGTTTGCTGCACATTCTTTCAAAGATAAAAAGATTGCGGTTTTTGGTTTGGCGCGGTCTGGCATTTCATGTGCACAGGCTTTGCTGGCGGGCGGTGCTGAGGTTTTTGCCTGGGATGATTCCGAACCCGCGGTGGACAAGGCGCGATCAGAAGGTATCGCGATTACAAATCTTCATACCGTTGACTTTAAAATCCTCGATAGTTTGATTTTGAGTCCGGGTGTTCCACTCACCCACCCTGAGCCGCATTGGACGGTTGTTAAAGCCAAAGCCGCGGGCACCGAAATCATTGGCGACACCGAAGCGTTTGCGCGCGAAGTTGAAGGCAGTGGAGCAAAGATTGTTGCGATTACGGGAACCAACGGCAAATCGACGACGACGGCATTGACTGGCCATGTATTAAAAACAGCTGGGCTTGACGTGGATGTGGGGGGCAACATTGGTCTTGCCGTTTTTAATTTGCGAAAGCCAGCACGGGGCCGCATTTACGTTTTGGAATTATCATCTTTCCAAATCGACTTGATGCCGGGTCTCAAGCCTGAGGTTGGCATTTTAACCAATGTTACGCCAGATCACCTGGACCGTCACGGCACGCTGGAGCATTATGCTGCTGTAAAAGCGCGCATGTTCCGGAAAATGACCAAAGGCGATCTGGCCTTGATTTCCGTTGACGATGATATTTGCAAACCCATGATGCGCCACGTGCCGCCTGAGGCAACGAAATGCGGTGTTTCTGTTTTACGCGATTTGCATGATGGCATTACTGCTTATGATGGCGTGTTACGGGTGAACCAAAAAGGCAAGACAACAGAAGAAATTGATCTTCGCGCCATGCCCGCATTGAAGGGCAAACACAATTGGCAAAATGCGTGCATGGCTTTTGGTGCGGCCCGCGCCCTTGGTGTTTCAGTGTCCGCTATCGAAGCCGGGATGAAAAGTTTTCCGGGCCTGGCGCACCGCATGCAGCAGATTGGCCAAGCAGGGGATGTGGGCTTCATCAACGATTCGAAAGCCACCAATGCCGATGCAGCAGAAAAAGCACTGGCTTCATTTGACAAGATTTTTTGGATTGCCGGGGGTATTTCCAAATCAGGAGGCATTGAACCCCTTGCGCCTTATTTTCCAAAAATCCAGAAGGCCTATTTGATTGGCGCTTCAGCGCAATCTTTTTCTGATTTTTTAAGAGGTAAAGTTGATTTTGAAATATGCGAAACACTGGATGTTGCCGTAAAAGCAGCCGCGCGTGATGCCAAACCTCCGGCAGTTGTGTTGTTTTCACCGGCTTGTGCATCTTTTGATCAATACAAAAACTTTGAAGTGCGCGGTGATGCCTTCATTGATCTGGTTTCGAAATTACCCGGCGTCAAAATGGCCTTTGGAGGAGATGTGTGATGTTGATTTCCCGCAGTGATCGCGGCGCTTTGGCGCGTTGGTGGTTTACCATAGACCGCGCATTGCTGTCTGCCGTTTTGCTTCTCATGGCAACCGGTGTGCTGATCAGCATGGCTGCCAGCCCACCGGTGGCCGAGCGCATTGGTCTTGACTCTTTTCATTTTTTCAAGAGCCAGCTGTTTTATCTTTTCTTTGCTGTGATTACAGTTTTTGCGGTTTCTTTTTTTGATGATGTGTGGGTGCGCCGAACGGCGTTTTTGACATTTGTGGGCTCCATTGTTTTGATGGTGGCCGCCTTGAAGTTTGGACCCGAGATCAAGGGCGCGCACCGCTGGATCAACATTGGACCCCTGAATTTGCAACCGTCAGAGTTTGCCAAGCCAAGCTTTGTTGCTGTCGCGGCGTGGTTTCTGGCTGATTATGGCAAGCGGCCGGATATGCCAGGACGGCTTATTGCATTTTTAGCTGCTGGATTATTTCTTGGTCTTTTGATCATGGAACCGGACTTTGGACAAACTGCTTTGATGACACTGACATTTGGTGCCATGCTGTTGGTGTTCGGCATTTCATGGATTTACGTGTTTGGCTTGGCTGGACTTGGGGTGGTGGCCATGAGCCTGTGCTATGCGCTGGTGCCGCATGTGGCCTCCCGCATTGACCGGTTTTTGAATCCCGACAAAGGTGACACGTTTCAGGTTGATACCGCGATTGCTGCGTTTAACAATGGCGGATTGTTTGGAGCAGGACCCGGCGGTGGCGTTGCGAAGCTGGTGTTACCAGATGCCCATACCGATTATGCCTTGGCTGTCGTGGGTGAAGAGTTCGGCTTGATTGTGTGTCTTTGCCTGATGGCGATATTTTTCTTTGTCATCATGCGCGTGTTAAGCCGTGCCAAACGTGAACAGGAACCCTTTGCAGCCTTGGCGATGACAGGCCTGGTCACCATGTTTGGCCTGCAAGCTTGCATCAATATGGGCGTGAACGTGGCCTTGCTTCCTGCCAAAGGCATGACGCTTCCTTTCATCTCTTATGGGGGGTCATCTCTTCTGGGCACAGCGCTGGCGATGGGGTTTGTGCTTGCACTGGCAAGGCGATCACATTTGCCTTCAAGCTCGCCTAAACCTAAGTCGATGTCAGGTTTTGCAATCGCATGAGATCCGAGGACCGGAAACTGGTGATACTGGCAGCAGGCGGCACGGGTGGACATTTGTTTCCGGCCCAAGCCCTTGCTGAAACGCTGGTCAAGCGCGGCTACCGCATTCAACTGATGACAGATGAGCGTGTGCGTGATTATGGCAAATCATTTCCTGCTGAAGCGACACATATTATTGAATCGGCAAGTCCATCGCCACGGCGACCGCTCGGTTTATTAAAACTTTTCCGAGGCTACGGTGTCGCTAAAAAAATCATGAAACGTGAACGCCCGGTGGCTGTTGTCGGTTTCGGTGGTTATCCCTCTTTTCCGCCTGTTTATGCGGCATCCACCTTGCGCATTCCATGTGCCGTGCATGAGCAAAACGCCGTGCTGGGCCGCGCCAATAAACTTTTGTCTGCGAAAGTTGATGTTGTCGCGGGATCCTTCGACACAATGACGGGTTTACCGAGTTCTGCCGCTGCCAAATTCAAGATAACAGGCAATCCTGTGCGGGCTATTGCATTGGAGCAAAAAGCCGCGTGTTACCCATTGGCGAAAGACAAATTGAATCTCGTTGTGTTTGGCGGAAGTCAGGGTGCAAAGTTTTTCTCTGATTTTATGCCGAGCGTGTTTGCCGCCATGCCGCAAACCGCACGGAAGACATTGAAGATCACCCAGCAATGCCGCCCAGAAGATGTGGAACGCGTCGGTGCGCAGTATAGGGCTTTGAACCTGGAATGTGACTTACAGGCATTTTTCATGGACATGCCAAGACGTATCGCGACGGCGCATTTGGTCATTTCGCGGTCAGGCGCATCAACGATTGCCGAACTTGGCGTAATTGGTCGGCCCGCCATCATGGTGCCGTTGCCCTATGCGATTGACAATGATCAACTGCGCAACGCGCAGAGTTTTGCAGAAGCAGGCGCAGGCTGGGTGTGCCCGCAAGGGGATTTGTCAGCACCTGATTTTGCCTTATTTTTGGGGCGATTGCTGAGTGACTATGCGGGGCTTAAAAGTGCGGCAGAATCAGCTTTGAGACATGGCAAGCCAGATGCGGCTGACCGCCTCGCTGATGCAGTTGAAATGATGAGTTCGGAGAAACGATGAAACTTCCACGTGATGTAGGCCCCATTCATTTTATTGGCATTGGTGGCATTGGCATGAGCGGCATTGCCGAAGTTATGGCGACGCTGAATTACAAAGTTCAGGGGTCTGATATTTCTGACAACTATAATGTGGCACGGCTGCGCAAGCATGGCATCGACGTGTCAATTGGCCATTCGGCCCTCAACATCGGTGAAGCCCAGGTGGTTGTTATCTCATCTGCGGTGAAAGCAGATAATCCTGAATTGGTGGAGGCTCGGGCACGCTATATTCCGGTGGTGCGCCGGGCGGAGATGCTGGCTGAGCTGATGCGTTTTAAATCCTGCATTGCTGTGGGCGGCACACATGGCAAGACAACAACAACATCGATTGTGGCAGCATTGCTGGATGCCGGAAATCTTGATCCCACAGTCATCAATGGCGGCATTATCAACGCTTACGGCACCAATGCCAGGTTGGGCAAAGGCGAATGGATGGTGGTGGAATCTGACGAGTCAGATGGCACATTCGTCAAGCTTCCGGCCGATGTGGTCATTGTGACCAATATTGATCCCGAGCATCTTGATCATTACGGCACGTTTGAAAAAGCCCAAGATGCATTTTTGGCATTTGTTGAAAACATTCCGTTTTATGGTTTTGCTGTTATGTGCATTGATCATCCGGTGGTTCAGGAATTGATTGGCAAAATTCGGGATCGCCGTGTGATTACCTATGGCCGCAGCCCGCAGGCGGATTTCCGTTTGCTCGATTCTGTGTACCGCGATGGGGCCATGCGTTTTTCGGTTCGTGTGACACACCGCGTTACTGGCAAGACACATGATATTACTGATCTGGCTTTAAAAATGCCGGGCGATCACAATGCCTTGAATTCCACTGCTGCCCTTGCTGTGGCGCGGGAACTGGGGATGAGTGATGACGCCATTCGCAAAGGTCTGGCAAATTTTGAAGGTGTCAAACGCCGCTTCACGCGCACGGGTGAACATGACGGGGTTACGGTTTATGATGATTACGGCCATCATCCTGTCGAAATTGCAGCGGTGTTGCGTGCTGCCCAAGGCGTGACAAAGGGCAAGGTGGTGGCGGTGATGCAGCCGCATCGCTACACAAGACTTTCCAGTTTGTTCAGCGAGTTCTGTTCCTGCTTTAACGATGCGGATGCCGTGATCCTTACCCCTGTATATTCTGCTGGAGAGAGCCCGATTGAAGGGGCAAGTCACGACCACTTGAAAGAGGGCTTGCATGCGCGGGGACACCGAGCCGTCTATAAAATAGATTCGCCAGAGCAGCTGGCACCCATGGTGAATGGCTTGGTACAGTCAGGAGACATTGTTGTGTGTTTGGGCGCTGGCACCATTACCCAATGGGCCTATGCGCTGCCTGGTCAACTTGAACATCTGTCCAAGGTTTAAGCGATGACACGCATAGATGGTGAGGCACTTCTGAAAAAATTGCCCAAGGTTGAAGGGCGTTTAATGGCTAATGCCCCCTTGGCTGATTTCACCTGGTTTAAAACTGGCGGCCCCGCAGAAGTGTTGTTCATGCCTGCCAACGAAGCTGATCTTGCGGTTTTCCTGAAAAACACGCCGCGTGAAATTCCGGTTTACGTGATCGGTGTAGGGTCTAATCTTTTGGTGCGGGATGGTGGTGTTCCCGGTGTTGTGATCCGCATGGGCAGGGGTTTCAATGATATTAAAATGGCAGGACCAGTGCAAATCAGGGCGGGGACAGCAGCGCTAGACATGAAGGTTGCGCAGTTTGCAGTTGAGCACAGTATTGATTCATTAACCTTTCTTATAGGTATTCCGGGCACCATTGGGGGTGCACTTCGCATGAATGGCGGGGCGAATGGTGGCGAGATGACTGATGTGCTGGTGGAAGTGCGCGCGGTTGACCGCGAAGGGAATATGAGAGTGCTGCAGCATAGCGACATGAACTACACATATCGCCACTGCGGCGCATCGGAAGATTTGATTTTCACCGAAGCCTTGTTGAAAGGAAAGCCCGGGGATGCGGCCTTGATCAAGGCGCAAATGGACAAACATGTGGAACACCGCGTGAAGGCCCAACCTATTAAAAGCCGGACGGGAGGATCAACATTCAAAAATCCTCCGGGGTACAAATCTTGGCAATTGATCGATCAGGCTGGCATGAGAGGCTTTAACGTGGGGCCCGCCAAGGTTTCAGACCTGCATTGCAATTTTCTGATCAATGAGGGTGGAGCAACAGCGGCTGAGATTGAAGAACTTGGCGAGACTGTTCGGGCCAGGGTCAAGGCTCAATCTGGTGTTGAGCTGGAGTGGGAAATCAAACGCATTGGCCTGCCTTTGGAGCACCCCAATTGAACAAGGAAAAACTCAGGCCAGATGAAACCACAGTGGCAGTGTTGATGGGCGGCTGGTCGGCGGAGCGCAAAGTTTCGCTGGCGTCTGGGGAGGCCTGTTTTGTTGCACTCAAAAGTGCTGGCTTTAATGCTGTGATGATGGATGCAAAGCGCGACACGGTTCACTCCATGTTACTGGATTTGAAGCCCGACGTGGTATTCAACGCGCTGCACGGCAAATGGGGCGAGGATGGCACAGCATCTGCGCTGTTTGAAACCTTGGGTATTCCTTACACCCATTCCGGTGTTTTGGCTTCAGCTGTGGCAATGCACAAAGAGAAATCTAAAATCTTGTTCAAAGATGCGGGCATTCCCGTTGCTGAAAGCAAGATGGTTGACTTGGAAGTGGCCGCCACCAGCCATCCCATGGCGCTGCCCTATGTGATCAAACCGGTGGCAGAAGGATCAAGTGTGGGTGTTCACATCGTAGACCGGACCACCAACGGGCCCGTTACAATCTTGATGGAGCAGCGCGAGATTTTTGGTGACCAAGTGATGGTGGAGCGTTTTATTCCAGGGCGCGAACTGACCTGCGCTGTGATGGGCGACGTGGCTTTGGGTGTGATTGATATTGTGCCCACGGCTGGGTTTTATGATTACACCTCGAAATATGCGCAAGGTGGTTCGCAGCATATTTTACCTGCGGAAATTCCCAATGAAGTTTACCGCAAATGCCAGCGCTATTCGCTCATCGCTCATCAGGCGCTCGGGTGCCGGGGGGTTACACGGTGTGATTTCCGTTATGATGATACACCCGGTGACAAGGGTGAATTGATATTGCTTGAAATCAACACACAGCCCGGAATGACAGGCACGTCTCTGGTGCCTGAACTTGCGGCACATGCGGGCCATAGTTTTCCGGAATTGTTGACCTGGATGGTCAACGACGCTTCGCTGAACAGATGAAAGTGTTCCCGAACATATTTGCTAGGCGCAGGACACGCATGCTGGTCCGCGCGTCTGCGGTACTTTTTCTTGGGGCTACCATTGTTCACGGCATAATCGTGGGTGGCCAGCTTGATTATGAAGGCAGCCCCTGGACGCGCATTCCTGACAAATTTGCGAGCCTGATTGGACTGGCTGCGGATGACATACGCATTAGTGGATTGACGCATCATGACCCTGAAATGCTGCTGCGCACATTGGATTTGCGACCTGGAGGAAGCCTGCTTGGATTTGATGCAAATCAAGCACGGCGCATGCTGGAAGGCATGGATTGGGTTGCAGAGGCTTCCATTCAACGAAAATATCCCAACTCGCTTGAAATTATTGTAAGTGAACGCGTGCCGTTTGCCATTTGGCAGCGCGATCATTCCTATTATCTGATAGACAGAGCCGGTGCTGCCATGGGAGGTCTGGAACTTTTAGGGCATTCAAATTTTTTGTTAGTCACTGGTGAGGGTGCCAATCTTGCAGCGGCTGAATTTGTTAACCAACTGGAAGCCACTCCTGAGCTAAAGAAAAAGATCAGTGCTGCAGCTTTAGTGGGGAAGCGGCGCTGGACTCTTTACCTCGATAACGGGGTCAAGATTGCGTTGCCTGAGCATGGTGTTGCCGAAGCCCTTGCCGAAGTGAGCGCACTTGATGCCAGCCAGAATATTCTGTCCAAGGGCATTGTCGCACTTGATATGCGCTTGGCCGGACAGATGACAGTGGCGATTGCCGAAGTTGAAGAGCCCAAGACGACAAGTAGCCTGGATAAAATCGTTTCTAAAAAGCGCTAGTCGGTTGGTGTTGTCGAATTTAGGTGGCGTAAACAATGAGTGGTGTGCACATGCAAAATCGTGGGTCTGGTCGTTCAAGAAATTCCACGGTTGCTTCGCTTGATATAGGCTCTACCAAGATTTCATGCATGATTGCCGAAGTTGCGCCTTCGGCTATTAAAGGGCGCAACGACCCGCGCGGCGAACTGAAAATCATAGGCTTTGGCCAAACTCTCTCCCGCGGGGTGCGCAGTGGGTGCATTGTTGATATTAATGAGGCCGAATGCGCCATTAGGCTTGCTGTTGATGCAGCCGAGCGGATGGCTGAAATTTCAATTTCAGAAGTGTCCGTGGCAATTTCAGGCGGCAAGCCGCAATCACGCTGTGCCCAAGGCCGCGTGCGCACCCAGACGGGCATAGTGTCTAGCCGCGATGTGGAGAGCTCAATCACCGTGGCTATGGGGCAGGTGAATGTAGGCAAGCGTAAGCTTTTACACGTTACTCCCATCAATCATGGTCTTGATGGCGTCATCAATGTAGCCACTCCACTGGGTATGCACGGCAATGTTTTATCCACCGACCTCAGTGTCACCAGCGTGGAGCCTGCATTTCTCAACAACTTGAAGTTGGCAGTTGAGCGGGCGCATTTGCGGGCCACCAGCTTCATTATTGCACCCTATGCAGCCGCAAAAGCGTGCCTGACACCTGATGAACTATCCTTGGGCACTTTTGTGATTGATCTTGGCGGTGCCTTGACGAGTGTTGGATTTTTCAACAATGGCCAGCTTGTGAGCGCTGATTGCCTGAGCTTGGGCGGCATGCATGTGACGCATGATATTGCGCAAGGTCTTTCCACGACGATTGCCCATGCGGAACGGATGAAAACACTGTGGGGCAGCGTGTTGCCTGATGGACATGGCGACCGCGAAATGTTGGCCGTGCCGGCCTTGGGCGAGCGCGGTGTTGATACTGTTTACAAAGTTCCTAAATCTCATCTTACCAGCATCTTGCGCCCGCGTGTTGAAGAAATTATTGAGCTGATTGGCGCTAAAATATCCGAGATGGGGCAAACTGCTCCGGGTGCAGGAAGGGTGGTATTGACGGGCGGTGGCAGCCAGCTTTCAGGGATGCGAGATCTGACGCAAGCCATTTTGCAAAGGCAGGTTCGCTTAGGCTCATCGACAGGTTTTGGGCAGATCTCGGACTTGGCCAAGCAGTCTTCCTTTGCTGTTGCGGCCGGCACGCTGTGTTATGCCGCGCGGCCAGAAATTCAACACGGAATTAGCCAGGAAGTTGAAGAATATTACAGCCGCGCACAGATGGGTTACATGCGCCGGATGGGCCAGTGGTTGGTGGAAGCACTCTAAAAATACACACCTATAGATTGTGCGGATTAACGCAGTTCACCGGAGTGATTCAAAATGACTCACATTTGCCTCTAAGTTTTGGTGTTTGGTTAGCAGAAATTAACCAATTCTTATTGTTTGAGGCTGAATGTGACAGGTAGCGTTAACGCTTTTCTGGATTGACCCATGACCATAAAACTCACAGTGCCAAATCTCTCAGAACTCAAACCAAGGATTACGGTTTTTGGCGTGGGGGGTGCAGGCGGCAATGCCGTTAACAACATGATCGAGAGCAGGCTTGAAGGTGTTGAGTTTGTTGTCGCAAACACGGATGCACAAGCACTGCTGCAGAACGCAGCACAGCGCCGGGTACAGATGGGGACAGCGCTAACCCAAGGCTTGGGTGCAGGATCGCAGCCGCAAATCGGAGCTGCTGCTGCCGAGGAAGCGTTGCAAGAAATTGTTGATCATCTTGCTGGTTCACATATGGCATTTATTACGGCGGGCATGGGTGGCGGCACGGGCACGGGGGCAGCACCGGTGATTGCGCGCGCGGCCAAGGAGATGGGCATTCTTACTGTGGGTGTGGTGACCAAGCCATTTCATTTTGAAGGCGCACGCCGTCAGATCACGGCTGATCGTGGCATTGAGGAACTTGCCCGCTATGTTGACACGCTTATTGTTATTCCAAACCAGAACCTGTTTCGCGTGGCAAATGAGAAAACGACTTTTGCAGCAGCTTTTGCAATGGCAGATCAAGTGCTTTACTCAGGTGTTGCTTCCATTACAGAATTGATGACCAAGGAAGGCTTGATCAACCTGGACTTTGCTGACGTTCGCGCAATCATGAGCGAAATGGGCAAGGCGATGATGGGAACGGGCGAAGCTTCCGGTGAACGCCGCGCTATTGAAGCGGCAGAAGCTGCGATTTCCAATCCTTTGCTGGATGATGTTTCAATGCGCGGAGCACGCGGACTTCTGATTTCAATTTGTGGTGGACCAGATTTGACGCTTTATGAAGTGGATGAAGCGGCAACGCGTATTCGCGAGGAGGTGGACCCTGAAGCCAATATCATTCTGGGCGCAACTTTTGATGATGCCCTTGAAGGCACCATGCGTGTTTCCGTGGTGGCCACAGGTTTGGCGGCCGAGGCGCGTTCGCAGAAATCTGATGACATGATGGATGAGCAAACGGAAACGGCAGCATCAATGGCTTATAATCCTGCTCCGGTTGCTGCGAAGGTTGTGAGACCAGCGCCGATGGTTGCGCGAATTCCCACCCCCACAGTTACACCAGAACCCATGCAGCACGACCCGATGGAAGAGCCGTCAACGGAAGACTATGCTGCACCGCAGCAGCAGCGCATTCCATCCATTGATAAGTTTCCAATGATTGCGCAGCGCCAGGTTGCAGCACAGCAGGGGCGCATCGAAAGCATTGCCGAACATGCGGCAAAACGCAAAAAGGGATTGTTTGAACGCCTTGCCGATGTGGGCCTTGGCCGGCGTGAAGAGCCAGCGGCACAGCAGGCCGCGCCGCAACCGCGCCGTGCGGAACCTAAAATTCAGCCGCAGGTGCAACAGCGCGCGCCACAACCTGAACCACACATTGCAGAAGATACAAGCTATGACGATGATCAATTGGCCATTCCGGCATTTTTGCGCCGCCAAGCCAATTGAGCATTTTCTGATCGTCTGATTTTAACAGACCCGGCGGTCACATTTCCGCCGGGTTTCGTGCTTCTATAGGCGCATTCCCTTCACGCTGGCCTCGGTTTGGTGCTGCACTGGAAATAAGACACATTTGATGGTTGGGCCTATGCATATTCGAATTTCCAAACTTGTGGTGTTAGGGCTGGTGTCTCTTGCCAGTACGGGTTGCTCAGGCGGCAATGTCATGAAAGATCTGCTGGGGGGCGGTTCCTCCAACGCGGCATTGGCACCTGACCTTTCGAAATCCGATGATCAAACCGTGGCCAATCTTTATAACAATGGTCTTTCAGATTTGAACAGCGGCAATTACAAAAGTGCTGCCAAAAAGTTTGCCGAGGTGGAACGCCTTCATCCCTATTCAAAATGGGCCACCAAGGCTTTGCTGATGCAGGGCTTTTCCAATTATCAGGCCAACAAATATGGCGATGCCATAAATGCCTGCCAGCGCTTTATTGAGCTTCACCCCGGCCATGTAGACACACCTTACGCCTATTATCTCGTGGCCCTTTCGCAATATGAACAGATTGCTGACGTAACGCGCGACCAGTCGCAAACCCAGACTGCGCTGAATTCTCTGGATGAAGTGTCGCGGCGCTTTCCCACTTCGAAATATGCCAATGATGCGCGGCAGAAAGCGCTGCTGGCGCGCGACCATCTGGCTGGCAAGGAAATGGAAGTCGGCCGATACTATTTAAAGCGCGGCTCTTATCTTGCGGGCATCAACCGCTTCAAAACCGTGATCACAACGTATCAAACCTCATCTCAAACACCTGAAGCGCTTTATCGTTTGACGGAAGGGTATATGGCGCTGGGTGTAACGTCAGAGGCGCAAACCGCTGCCGCCGTACTGGGCCACAACTTCCCGCGCAGCCAGTGGTACAAGGATGCTTACACATTGGTTTCAAGCAATGGGCAAGCTCCAGTGGAGAACCAGTCGTCTTGGATTAGCAAAGTGTTCAGGGCGCTGTGAAATAGCTCTGCACGATCTACTCGCGAACCAGACCAAATGAAACCGAGATTTCCATTTTTTGCGGGAATGACTGTGCGAGAAAAGAGCCGCTTGAGCCTGATTGTCAGCTCGCAATGCTCAATTTTGTTTATTTTTTGTTCTCCCCCCTCGCAACCATCCAAAAACCTTTGCTATACTGAGTCCATGCTCACTGCGCTTTCCATTCGCGATATTGTTTTGATTGAGAAACTTGATCTTTCTCTGGAGGCTGGTCTTACCATTTTGACAGGCGAAACTGGGGCTGGGAAATCTATTTTGCTGGATTCGCTGGGGTTGGCCCTGGGTGCTCGCGGTGATTCATCGTTGGTGCGGAGCGGCCAGAGCAAAGGGAGTGTGACAGCGGCCTTCAGTTTGCCGCCTGAGCATTTAGCTTATAAATTATTGGAAGAGCAGGGTGTGGATGCAGAGGGCGAAATTGTCATCCGCCGCATTCAGAATGCTGAGGGGCCGAGCCGGGCGACCATTAACGAGCAACCTGTAAGTTTGAATTTACTCCGTCAAATCAGTGTCTTATTAATTGAACTTCATGGACAACATGCAGACCGGGCTCTGGTTGATGTGGCGGCACATCGCAGGCTTCTCGATGCCTTTGGCGGGCTTGAAGGGCAGGTTGAGAAACTTGCAACACTCTGGCAAGCCATGGTTTTGGCGCGGGATGCTTTGGCTGACCACAAGGCCCTGATGGCAAGGGCAGAAGCCGAACGTGACTTTCTGGAACATGCGGCGGCGGAACTGGCGGAGCTTTCGCCAGAACCTGACGAGGAGCAACATTTGGCTGAGCGCCGCCAAATGATGATGCAGTCGGAACAATATGTGTCGGCACTTGATGATGCGGAGACGGCGCTGGCGGGCGATAGTTCTGGCGAGGCCAGGCTGCATGCGGCACTGCGGCGGTTGGAGCGGCGCAAGGAAGGGGCGGGAGGACGGCTGGACCATGTGTGTGAAGCGCTGGACCGCGTGATCCTTGAATTTTCTGAAGCCCAACGGGCCATGTTTGAAGCGCGCAAGGCTTTTGCGTTTGATCCTAAGGATTTGGAAAAATCAGAAGAGCGGTTGTTTGCCTTGCGGGCGGCGGCGCGGAAATTCAAGTGTACGGTGGACCAGCTGGCTGGCGTGCGCGCGAAGTTTGAAACTGAATTGCAAGCACTCAGCGATGGTGGGGCCAAACTTAAAGTTTTGAATTTGGCTTACGCGGAAGCCCAAGCTTTTTATGAAAAGGCAGCCGATGCGTTAAGTGCGGCACGGCGCAAGACGGCAAAGGCTTTGGACAAGGCGGTGCTGGCGGAACTTCCGGCGCTGAAATTGGACAAGGCGCGGTTTGAAACAGATGTGCAGGTGGATGCGGCAAAGCCCGGCGTGGCAGGGATTGACCGGGTGGAGTTTGTGGTGGCGGCCAATCCGGGAACACCCCTGCAGCCCTTGATGAAGGTGGCTTCCGGTGGCGAACTGGCGCGCTTTATGCTGGCGCTAAAAGTTGTTTTGGCCGCCAAGGGTTCTGCACCCGTTTTGATTTTTGATGAAATTGATACTGGGGTTGGTGGTGCGGTGGCTGATGCCATTGGCAACCGTTTGCGGCGCTTGGCGGATGGATTGCAAGTGATTGCCGTTACACATTCGCCGCAAGTAGCAGCGCGAGCCGGGCAGCACTTGCTGATTTCCAAAATGGAAGATGTGAAGGGAAAGCGCATGGTGACGCGGGTGCAACCCCTCTCGTCGCAAAGCAGGCGCGAAGAAATTGCGCGTATGCTGTCTGGCGCTTCAGTGACGGACGCGGCGCGCGCGCAGGCCGATGAATTGTTGGCTGGGCGGGGATGAGCAGGAAAGACGCTGAGGCTGAGCATAAAAAGCTCGTTGGTGAGATTGCGGCACATGATGTGGCTTATCACCAGATGGATATGCCGACGATTTCGGATGCTGACTATGATGATCTACGCAAGCGGTTGCTGCACCTTGAAAGCCAGTATCCAACATTGGCTAAAACCACTTCACCCTCCAAAAAAGTTGGTGCTGCACCCTCTGAAAAATTTGGCAAGGTTCAACACCGTATGCCCATGCTGTCCTTGGCCAATGCTTTTGCCGATGACGATGTGGTTGAATTTTTAGGCCGGGTCCGGCGGTTTTTAAATCTCACTGATGACACACCGGTTGCGGTGACGGCTGAACCGAAGATTGACGGGCTATCACTTTCATTGCGTTATGAAAACCGCAAACTGATGCAGGCAGCCACGCGCGGCGACGGGGCCGAGGGCGAGAATGTAACGGCCAATGTGGCTTATGTGAAAGACATTCCGCAAATGCTTTCTGCGTCAGCTCCAGATGTGATTGAAGTGCGCGGCGAAATTTATATCTCTTCCAAGGACTTTGCAGCGCTGAATGAGAAACAGATTGAGCTTGGCGAGAAGATTTTTGCGAACCCGCGCAATGCGGCCGCAGGGTCTTTGCGGCAATTGGATGCTTCGATCACTGCAACAAGGCCCTTGCGGTTTTTTGCTTATGCATGGGGCGAGGCCCCGCAGCTTCCGGCGGATTCGCAGTTTGGCGTAGTGCAGGCGTTTAAGGCGTGGGGCCTGCCCATTAATCCGCTCATGGTGCTGTGCCAATCTGCCGACGAACTGCTTGCGCATTACCGCAAGATTGAAGCGCAGCGGGCCACGCTGGGCTATGACATTGATGGTGTGGTTTATAAGGTCAATGATCTGGCGTTTCAGGCCAGGCTTGGGTTTGTGTCGCGTTCGCCGCGGTGGGCCGTTGCGCATAAATTTTCGGCCGTGCAGGCGAGCACAGTTCTGGAGGCCATTGATATTCAAGTGGGGCGCACAGGAGCACTTACGCCTGTGGCGCGGTTGAAGCCTGTTACCGTGGGCGGTGTGGTTGTATCTAACGCCACACTTCACAACGAGGATGAGATTGCCCGCAAAGATGTGCGCATCGGCGACACTGTTATTTTGCAGCGGGCAGGTGATGTGATCCCGCAAATTGTTTGTGTGGCGCAACGTGGGCCAAATTCAGTTCCTTATGAATTTCCCAAGGTTTGTCCGGCATGCGGCAGCCATGCGACACGCGAGGAAAGAGCAACAGGCAAGACGGACGCCGTGCGGCGTTGCACAGGCGGGCTGATTTGCCCGGCGCAGCGGGTGGAACGGCTCAAACATTTTGCATCGCGAAATGCCTTTGATATTGAAGGGTTGGGCGACAAGATCATTGAAGAATTTTATGCCAATGGTTTGATCACGTCGCCGCAAGATATTTTCACTCTTGAAGCGCGTGATGGCCGCGCATTAAAAAAATTGCGCGATCGCGAAGGCTGGGGTGCTTCCAGCGTGACCAACCTGTTTGCAGCAATTGAAGCGCGGCGAAAGATAGCACTTGACCGTTTCATTTTTGCGTTTGGCATTCGGCATGTGGGCGAGACAACTGCGCGGGTTTTAGCGCGCTCATATGGATCGGCAAAAGCTTTGCGCGACCAGATGAAAATGGCGGCAGCAGCGGTGGAGAATGATGCACGCACTGAACTGACTTCGATCGACGGCGTTGGGGATGTGGTGGCAGAAGCGCTGATTCAGTTTTTTGATGAGCCGCATAATATCGAAATTTTTGACGCGTTGCTTGGTGAAGTGGAGCCGCAAGCGCTGGCGGCTGTGGCGGCCAGTTCGCCCGTGTCGGGAAAGACAGTGGTGTTTACGGGTGCGTTGGAACGCATGACGCGCGAGGAAGCCAAAGCAATGGCGGAGCGTTTGGGGGCAAAAGTTGCTGGGTCCGTTTCGAAGTCTACCGACTTGGTCGTGGCAGGGCTGAAGGCCGGGTCTAAGCTGAAAGACGCTGAAAAATATGGCGTTGAAGTGATCGACGAAGCATCCTGGTTCGTGCGCATTGGTGCTGCATGAGTTTCAAGGCCTCTGACTTGAGGGCTGGAGTGTCTGATAGCTGGGCCGTGTGTTTGGCTTATGCACCAATTGCCATGTTATGGGGCACATTGGCTGCCACCAAAGGGTTCTCGCCATTGGAAGCGATATTGATGAGTGCACTGGTTTATGCCGGTGCATCACAGTTCGTGGCCATTCAGATGTGGGTTGAACCGCTGCCGATTTTGCTGGTGGTGTTCACCATTTTTGTTATCAATTTGCGCCATGTTTTATATGCGGCGTCGATTTCTCGTCACATGGGCGGAATTGCAAGGTGGTGGCACCCGTTACTCATGCATGTGCTCACGGATGAAGCGTGGGCCTTGCTTGAGCGGCGCGCACTGGCTCAGCCGCTGACACTTGGATATTACATTGGCGTTGCAGTGCCACTTTGGCCAACGTGGTTTTTGTTTTCGGCACTGGGCGCACTGTTGGGTTCTGTTCTGCCAGACCCTGCTTTGATAGGGTTGGACTTTGCATTTGCCGCCATGTTCATTGCCATTCTTGCAGGTTTTTGGAAGGGTCCTCGCACCGGTATGGTCATCATTACCAGTGCAGCTGTTGCAGTCATGGCCAAAACATTTTTGAGTGGTGCCTGGTACATCGTGATCGGTGGTTTGGCAGGCGTGGCCGTGGCAGCGTTAATGTACCAAGAAACCGAAAATGTCGATTGATCTTACGACACTGCTGGCGATCCTTGGCATGGGTTTGGCCACTTACGCATCGCGGCTTTCAGGTTTGTTACTGATGCGGGGTGTAGTGGTCAAAGGTCGAATGAAAGCGGCATTAGACGCTGTGCCGCCAGCCGTTCTTATGGCAGTGATCACGCCCATGGTGTTCATGACTGGAACGGCTGAGGCACTGGCCGGGATTGTGACAGCGCTTTCAGCCTATTTGAAACTGCCATTGCTGGTTACGATTTTGGTTGGGATAGGCAGTGTGGTGGGATTGAGGATGGTTTTTACTTAATGCCATGGGGTGCACTTTATAAAGCGTTTTATGCCAGCGCGGCACAGGTCTGTTTCATCCACTCCAATGCAGGTCCACTCATGAAGTTGCCCACGTCTTTCATCACTTTTGCATGGTAAGCATCAAGCCAGTGCAATTCTTCGCGCGTCAATAATTTTGTATCAATCAAATTGCGGTCTATGGGTGCAAAGGTGAGGGTTTCGAAACTCATCATTGGGCGGTCGCCCCCTTCAATGTCGGTGGCTTCCTTGACGAGTAACAGATTTTCAATTCGAATGCCGAATTCTCCCTGCTTGTAATAACCCGGTTCATTGGACAGGATCATGCCGGGTTGAAGTACAACATGGCTGGTCTTGCTGATACGGGCTGGGCCTTCATGCACTGACAAATATGATCCTACCCCGTGGCCGGTGCCGTGGTCATAATCCAGACCTGCCTTCCACAAAGCGGCCCGCGCCAGAACGTCAATGTGGCTGCCTGTGCTGCCTTTGGGAAAACAAATCGTAGAAATGCCAATCATGCCCTTCAACACGCGCGTGAAGCGGTCACGCATTTCATCTGTCGGTTTGCCAATGATCACAGTGCGGGTCACATCGGTGGTGCCATCCTGATATTGACCACCTGAGTCGATCAAATAGATTTCGTTGTTGTTGATGGCGCGGCAGTGTTCTGGGTCTACGTGATAATGCGGAATTGCAGCATTGGGGCCAGCCGCCGATATGGTGCCGAAAGACAGGTCCATCAGCACGCCAGTTGCTTGACGAAATGCGGTGAGCTTATCAGCTGCGGTGGCTTCAGTCAGTTGGCCTTGAGGTGCTGCAATGGAAAGCCAGTGCAAGAAATTTGACAGCGCCACTCCGTCGCGGCGCTGGGCAGATCTTGCCCCTTCCTGTTCGGTTTTATTTTTGCGGGCTTTGGGCATGGTGCAGGGATCAATGCCCTCTTTGATCACAGCACCGGACGCCGCAAGCACACTGCGAATTTTTTCGGGAGCGGAATTTGCGTCGATAAGCACTGTGGCTTTTTTTGCACCCAGCTTTTTGAGGGAAACATCAAGCTCCTCTGGCTTACGGATAATTGCTGTTGCTTTGAGATGAGCCTGCACATCTTCGGGGAGACGCTTTGCGTCCACGAACATCTCTGGCCTGCCTTTGCGGTGAATGATGGCATAGGCCAGCACAACAGGGGTGAAGGGCACATCGTTGCCGCGTATATTCAGGATCCATGAGACTGATGAAGGCTCTGCCAGCACAACTGCATCGGCTTTGGCATTCGATAATTCTAAGCAAACGTCGCTGAGTTTGTCAGCAACACTGCGGCCGGCAAATTGTAAAGGCTGTACTGTCAGGGGTTTTACGGGTCGGGCGGGCTGGTCTGCCCAGATTCTGTCAATTAAATTTTTTGGCACCGGCACCAGTTTGGCGCCGACTTTGGCGCAAGCAGTGGCAAAGTTTTTGGCGTCACTTGCAGTGGTCAGCCAAGGGTCAAAACCGATGCGATCATTTTTTTTGAGATGGCCCTCGATCCATTTGCTGGGTGGTTCATCAACAAGATGTTGAGGCGTGATGTGAGCTATATCAATTTGCTCGCGCACTTGAATGGTGTAGCGGCCATCCACAAAAATCGCGGCTTTTTTTTGCGTTATGATTGCCAAGCCCCATGAGCCCGCAAAGCCTGTCAGCCATTTCAAACGCTCGGCATAGGCTGCCACATATTCCCCCTGAAATTCATCTTGCCGTGGGACAATATAGCCTTGAAGTTTTTGACGTTTCATCTCGGCGCGAAGCGCCTGAAGTGGGGATGTTTTGGACATGTGGTCTTTCTTGCGAGTCATCTTGATTTTTGCAGCTTAACGGGAAGTGACTGCAACTTAAACCACCTGATTTATGCTGCAATGCAACACGTTAATCTCCAGAAACCCTTTTGCGTCATAGAATTGTCATGCTTAATTTGCATGGAAAAACGGATATTTACGACATCTTAACCACTTGTCTATCATAGGAGCAGCATAGAAATCTAAGGGAAGCGGCCATGGTACTGTTAAAAAATTGCCATAATTCGATACTAACCGATGTTCATTGCAAATCGACAAGTGAAATTTAGAGAACCTAAGCCGTGCGTTTTATGCATATCAATTATACCCTTAATGATCTGGTTTAACGGCGATCGGTACATTATTTAGAGTAGGAAATTGTGCGGTGCACATTAATTGAACCTCGAGAGCGATGCTCTGACGAGCGTAATTTGAGAGATGGAGAACTAAAATGACTGTGAATATGAACCGTGAAACAACCCGCAATGCTGGCGTAATGGGCCGCGTAAAGACTTATCTGTCGCGTTCGCGCGCTGAGCGTCAGCTGCACCAGCTTGATGACCGCTTGCTTGCCGATATTGGCGTGATGCGCGGCGAAATCAGCACGCGTGTTTGGGGTCTGTAAGACCTTCCGTTTAAATTTGGCTTTATGGCCTTACGAACAACGCTTCAGAATGTTGGTCTGGAGCGTTTTTCATTTTGGGTTACGCATAACCAGTGTAATCCAATTGTCGGTTTGTATCACGCGCGAGGGTGTCAGACCGCGGTTTGCGTAACAGGCCTTGATCCAACGCAGTTGATCACGCGTGAGGCCTGACAAGATGAGATGCCCGCCCGGTGCCAAAATGCGGCTGAGGCTTTGTGCCAAACTGGCAAGTGGCCTTGCCAATATGTTAGCAAAAATCAAATCAAAGGGGCCATGCTTTGAGAATACCGGGTGATGCAAGCCCGCTGCCGTAGCCGTGAGAATGAACGGGGCAGCATCATTGTGTTTGGCGTTGCCGAGCGTTACGCGAATGGCTTCTGCGTCTATGTCAGTGGCCAAGGCTTTGTGCTTCAACGCTTTGGCTGCAGCAATCGCCAGCACGCCAGTGCCGCAGCCCAGATCGAGAATGCGGGCAGGGCGATGCCGCTTCAGAATATCATCAAGCGCTAAAAGGC
The DNA here is from genome assembly GCA_038230015.1 of Hyphomicrobiales bacterium. Classification (GTDB taxonomy): domain Bacteria; phylum Pseudomonadota; class Alphaproteobacteria; order Rhizobiales; family Aestuariivirgaceae; genus Aestuariivirga. The sequence goes on from JBBRNW010000002.1 coordinate 81,804, forward strand.
AACTTGATGTGGTGGCGTGATGGCCGGTGCCAAAGGCTGTGCCCGCATCAATTTTCAAAGATATGCCGCCAACCTTGCGCAAATGCTGGTCGTGCGAGCCAAACAGAAAAAAGCGCCCGGCTTTGACCGGAGCTAAACCTTCCAGCGAACGCCTAACCCAATCGATATCTGGAACTGCTGCTATCGTTGCTGTGGGCCATTGCAAATGAGTGCGCGAGGCAACAGCTGATGTGTCGTCGTCAAACCACACGCGTGTTTCCCAGATCTCATTTGCTTCATCGGTTTCATTGATGCTGACGGCCAAAGGATCAATTTGGAAATCATTCTCTATGCGGTCACTCAAAGCAAGTGCCGCAGCATGAGAAAGACCAGAAAACGTGAGTGTAACGCGGGCCGCCACCTTTGCAGGCTATGTCAAAGGCAGAATCGTAATTTCAACGCGTCGGTTTTGCGCTTTGCCAGATGCCGTGGCATTGGAAGCGATGGGGTCACGTTCGCCTCGCCCTTCGACCGAGAACCTGTTTGGATCGAGCTGTTGGGATGACAAAAACTGTGCAACCGAGGCCGCGCGGCGGCGCGACAGATCATAGTTTGACTCGTCCGACCCATCGGCATCCGTGTGGCCAACCACATCAATCATGGTCTGCTTGTATTCTTTGAAAACTTCAGACACTGAAGACAGCGTGTTAAAGAACTGCGGCTTCAATTCAGAACGGTTGGTATCAAATGTAATATTTGACGGCATGTTCAAAACGATACTGTCTCCTACACGGGTGACAGACACGCCAGTGTTTTGCAAGCGCTCGCGCAGGCGGGCTTCTTGGTTGTCCATGTAAAGCCCTACACCGCCGCCAGCTAGCGCGCCGAGACCAGCGCCAACCAATGCGGCCTTGCGGGTGGACAGAGGTGTTGTTGCCCCCAAAATGGCACCCGCTGCGCCGCCCAAAATAGCGCCGGAGCCTGCGCCAATGGCGGTGTTTGACACTTGCTGTTCACCCGTGAACGGATTGGTGGTGCAAGCGCTGAGCAGCACACTTGCAGCTGTGGCAATGATGATGGCCTGTTTCATGGTGTATGTCCCTAAAGTGAGGGTGGATTTGGAGCGCAGTTGTGGCGGAAATTTGGTTAACAAAGGGTTAGTTTACGGCGCGCGAAAACGTCGTGCTGAATGTTATTTAAAAGCAGCCTACTCGGCTGCCTCCACCTTAATATCCTCGGGCACGAGGAAGCCTCCCGATTGGCGTTTCCACAGGCTGGCATAAAGACCACCTTTTTTGGCCAAAAGCTGTTTGTGGCTGCCTTCCTCAACAACGCGGCCCTTATCCATGACCACCAAGCGGTCCATCGCCGCAATGGTGCTCAACCTGTGAGCCACGGCGATCACGGTTTTACCTTCCATCAAAGCATAGAGATTTTCCTGAATGGCAGCCTCAACTTCGCTGTCCAGCGCGCTGGTGGCCTCATCAAGAATGAGGATCGGGGCGTTTTTCAAAAGCACCCGCGCAATGGCAATACGCTGACGCTGGCCGCCCGAAAGTTTAACGCCGCGCTCACCCACATGGGCCTCGTAGCCTTTGCGTTCATTGGGATCGACGAGATTTGCAATGAATTCTTCGGCATGAGCTTTCTTGGCAGCGAGCTTGATGTCGTCCATCGATGCATCGGGCATGCCGTAGCGAATGTTATCTGTAACCGAACGGTGGAGCAGGGAAGTGTCTTGCGTAACCACGCCGATTTTCGCACGCAGGGATTCCTGCGTCACATCTGCAATGTTTTGCCCGTCGATCAAGATACTGCCAGAGCCTACATCATAAAAGCGCAAGATGAGATTGGAGATGGTTGATTTGCCAGCACCCGACCTGCCCACCAGGCCCGTTTTTTCACCGGGTTGAATGGTGAGTGTAAAATTATCAATCACATTATGGCCGCGCTCGCCTTTGTCCTGGCCATAATTGAAATTCAAATTGGAGAACGTGATTTTGCCTGCGGTGACCTGAAGCGGTTTGGCATTGGCACGGTCAACCACTGAATGCTCGCGCGCTATCATTTCAACACCGTCTCGCACTACGCCGAAATCTTCAAACAAACCCGCAATTTCCCACAGCATCCAATGGGCCATGCCTTGCATGCGGTAAACAAGGCCCACTGAAAACGCGATGGCACCCACAGTGATGGCACTTTGCGACCATAGCCAGATGGCCACTGCGGCCGTGGCCGTGAGCACGGCACCGTTTAGCGCGTTCAACGCGAAATTCATTTTGGTCGACACCCGCATGGAATCATAAACGCTTTGCAGCATCCAGATGAAGCCTTCCTTGGCATAGCCATCCTCGCGCGCTGTGTGGGCAAACAGCTTTACGGTTGGCATGTTGGTGTAAGTGTCAACAATACGTCCCGTGACCAGCGAGCGCATATCGGCTTGGCGCTGCGAGAGCACTCCAAGCTGTGGCACAAAGTAGCGCATGGTCAGTGCATAGCCCATAAGCCAGCCAATGAGCGGCAAAGTGAGCCGCCAGTCATTGGCCGCAAAGGAGGCAAGCGCACTCAGGAAAAATACAGCAACCCAAGATATCACTTGCGTCAGTTTCATTACCACATCGCGCACGCCAAGTGCAGCCTGCATCACTTTGGTCGACACACGGCCTGCAAATTCATTGTGGAAGAATTCCATGGATTGGCGCAAAATATAGCGGTGAGAAAGCCAGCGGATGCGCATGGCGAAATTGCCCCGCAGCCCCTGGTTTTCAAGTGAATCGGCCACGAAACTCAGGCAAGGCAAAATGATCAGTGAAAGTGCGCCAAACAACAGCAACTTGTATTTATTATCCGGCCAAAAAGTTTCGGGCGTGGCAGATGTGAGTGTGTCTACAATCGTGCCCAGAAATGCGAACACCCGCACTTCAATGATGGCGATGATCACGGACAGCAAAAAGCCTACAATCAACAGCGGATAAAAAGGCTTGGCGTAAAAGCGTATAAACCCCCAGGTTGTTGTGGCTGGCATTTGCGGCGTGATTTCAGGAAATGATTCAACGCGGCGCTCTAGCCAATTGAAAAACCTAGACATTATGAAAGCTCCGGTGCGAAGGTTTGCGCAAAAACCGGCGCTGAGGCGGCACCACCCTGGCTATTGCAGGACAGACCTCCAGTATACTTGTTTAGTTTTGGCGCGTCAAAGGTTGCAGTGGAAATTTAACTCTGCTGGGTCGTGCCAGCGGTATCCTAGAATGATTGCTGGCGGGAAAGCGCTGCATTCGCGACTGGTTCAGATGATGCTCTGCCACCTGTAAGGCAACATGCGTTTGAGTGTTTCGTTTTTATCATAGAAGTGATGTTTCAACGCCGCCGCGGCATGGATTGCGATGAGCAGCAGCAACGCCTTGCCACCCAAATTGTGGATAATATGCCAATTGATGCCGAAATCTGGCAGCAATGGTATTGCAAAACCAAACCAACTCGCAGGCCTGATGCCCAGCGACCGGCGCACGTGCTCGGTATAGGAAAGCCAGCCTGTAAGCGGGATCAAAAGCATGGCTGCATATAAAGCGAGGTGACTAAGCTTGGCTAACATCCTCTCGAGAGCAGAAGCTGAAATTGCGTTGGGAGGGGGATTTTTCCAGCGCCAATAGAGCCTAAGGCCTGCCATCAGAAACAACACAAGTCCGGCACTGGCATGAAGAGAGGGGAGGAACCTTGCCGTGTGGCTTCCCATGGTTTGCTCGCCCAAAAGAAGAAGCGCAATTAGGGCAACAGCCATGAGCCAATGAAGGGCAATAGCTGTTCGGCTGTAGCGCGCTGGACCAGCGACCACTGCGTTACTGCCCGTTTTTTTTAAGCCAGTCGGTCATGAACGTGATTTCACCTTCTTGCGCACTGACAATATCTTGCGCGAGCTTTAGAAGTGCTGGGTCTTTAACAAATTGCAAGGCAGCTTTAGCCATATCGATGGCGCCCTGGTGATGCGGAATCATGCCTTTTACAAAATCAACATCGGCATTGCCGGTATAAGTTGCGGTCATGTTTTTCATCATCGTCTCCATGGCCTTCTTGTTGATTTCAAGTGAAGCTGGCACGGTAGGCAACGCGGCCACATTTGATTTCGCCAGCCACTCTTTCATAAAGCCGATCTCATTTTCTTGCGCCTTGATCACGCCCTCGGCCAGTTTTTTGATGTCTGGGTCTTTGCCGTATTGCAAAGCCACCTTGGCCATATCGATGGCACCTTGGTGATGGGGCATCATGCCTTGCACAAAATCAAGTTCGGGCTTGCCTGTCATGGGAGCCATCATGCCTTTCATCATGGTGTCCATGGCGGCCTGATAACCCTTGTTCGAATCTGAGGCTTGGGTTTCTGAGGCTTGGGTTTCTGAGGCTTGGGTTGATGTCATGGCCGAGTGATCCATTCCAGCGGTTCCGCCTGGCTCGGTCTTGGAAAATTGGACGTAGGTTAACACTGCACCCAACGCCACAACGGCCACAGCCAGCAACAATTTTGAATTCAAGGTCATGTCTTCTTTCCTCGTTAAGTTTGGTTCGTTTTTATTTATTGCTGCGGCCGAGAATATCAATAATTTCGGAGATCTTCGTGCGCTGGTCACTCGCGTTTCCGCTGGTGATAGCATGCTCGATGCAATGGCTAACATGATCTCTGAGAATTTCTTCTTCGGCGCGCCGCAAGGCAGCACGAACGGCTGAGATCTGAGTGATGATATCAATACAGTAGCGACCTTCCTCAACCATTCGGGACAGACCGCCGACTTGCCCCTCAATTCGCTTGAAACGTTTGAGAACAGAATTTTTGGCATTTTCCTGCATGCTTATTTTTATACCCATAGGGAGTATAGGTGTCAAGCCAAATCATGGGTTTGCTTTAAACGGATTTTTGCGAGACGTGGAGATATAGGCTTTGAAATTCATGCGAAAGCCAGACTGGCAATCAGGCCGCTAGACGTTCATTAAGAACACATGTCGCCCACCCGAATCCTTCCGCTCGTCATCGCCGCCGCCTTGTTCATGGAGAACATGGATTCAACCGTTATTGCCACGTCTCTGCCTGCAATCGCAGCAGATCTTGGTACAAATCCGGTTTCATTAAAATTGGCCTTCACCACCTATTTGCTCAGTCTTACAGTGTTTCTTCCTGTGAGCGGGTGGATGGCAGATAAATATGGCGCGAAGCTTATTTTCAGGCTGGCAATTGCCGTGTTCATGGTGGCATCGATTGGATGTGCGTTTACGCCTGATCTGGCTTGGCTGGTGGCAATGCGTGGGCTTCAAGGTGTGGGCGGTGCCATGATGGTGCCGGTGGGCCGGATTATCTTGATCAGGGCCATTCCGAAATCGGAACTGGTCAATGCCATGGCTTGGCTGACGGTGCCGGCTTTGATCGGACCTTTATTGGGGCCGCCGATTGGAGGGTTCATTACCACTTATTTTCACTGGCGCTGGATTTTCTGGATGAATGTTCCCTTTGGCATTTTGGGGTTGGTGCTGGCCAGCAGTTACATGCCGGATACGCGTGAAACCAGCGTGCCACGGCTTGATGTGTTGGGATTTTTTCTGTCCGGGTTTGGTCTCGCGCTTACGGTGTTTGGCTGCACGGTGGTGGGGCGGGGCTTACTGCCGGAAGTCCTGGCGTTGGCAATGATCGCCGCCGGGAGTGTTTTGATAGTGCTCTATGTGCGCCATGCGCGGGTGGTGCCCAATCCCATCCTTGATCTTTCGATGTTGCGGATTGACACCTTGCGTATCAGCATTACAGGCGGACTGTTTTTCCGCATTGCGGCGGGTGCTGTCCCGTTTTTGCTGCCCCTCATGCTGCAGCTTGGATTTGGCCTGACGCCTTTTGAAACGGGACTGATTACGTGTTCTGCTGCCCTTGGTGCATTGGGAATGAAATTTGGGGCAGGACGAGCGCTGCGCTATTTTGGCTACCGGCGGCTTTTGATTGTCAACGGTGTGACCGGGTGCATTTTCATGGCGGCCATGGGGTTGTTCACGCCCACAATGTCATATGTGGTCATGTCCGTGGTTTTGTTGCTGGGCGGCGTATCACGGTCAATGCAATTTACTGCACTCAATTCGATTGCCTATGCTGACGTGACCAAGGCGCAGGTGAGCAAAGCAAACGGGGTTTATACAGTGGCCCAGCAACTGTCTTTAGCACTTGGTGTGGCGGTGGCTGCCACCGTGCTGGATGTTTCGCAATGGTCACGAGGTGCCGCTAGCTTGGGCTTGTTTGATTTTGCTGCAGCATTTTTTAGTGTTGCGGCGGGGGGATTGGTGTCTATATTCGTGTTCACCAAACTGCCTGCCAATGCGGGTGCCAGCTTGACCGGACAACAGGTAGAAGCATAAACTTCAGTCGAAGTTGCAACTTTGCAATCATTTCAGCGTTAGTCTTAAAAGGGAGTGTTTCACATGAGAATAGTATCGGTAGCTTTTTTGGCGCTGGCATTGCTGGCTCCCACTTTAACGCCTGTGCCCGCAGAGGCGTATGCGCGTGTCAGTTCTGTTGATTCGAATGAGGCGCAGTCGGCCATTCTTTCCGCAGGCTCGCGGGCATCGCAAATTGCAAAGATCCGAAACGTGCCAAGCATTGGGGTGATTGATTTGAGTTTTGCGCCCAGATCGGTTGAGTATGGCACCGCTGCCTCTTTTTCAGAATTCAAAATCATGGCAGAACGGAATTACAGTGGAATTCAAAAACTGCGACGGGCATTGGCTCAAAATCCGGCCACGCGGGCCGCTATTGCCAAGACGAGTGTGTCAATCAAGAATATCGCAGGTGTGAGTGTGTCGTCCAATGGCTCCCTGCGCCTTTTCATTTTGCGCTGATGAATATGGATTTTTCTGAGGCACTTCCGCCAGCCTCGTTTTCACAGCCTGCCAAGGCGCTGTGGTGGCTTAAAAAGGGTGGTCTTAAATTGGGTTCAGAATGGGAAAAGGCGCACGCCATTTGTCAAACCGCGGAAGGCACGCGCCAGTATGATTTGGTTCATGCGTTGGCGCATTGGGTTGAAGGTGATGAGACGAATCGCGATTATTGGTATCGCCGTGTGGGGGGCGGTCGGGCTGCCACTCTCGAGGAAGAATGGCAGCGGATTGCCGAGCAAATTTAATTGACGCGAACGAAGTTATTGGTTTTGCACAATATGCCCAAAACGCAACCTTGCACTTTCAATGTGGCACCGTCTATTCGCAAGGTGGCACTGTAGTTTTTGCCATCGTCGGCATTGTAAATGGAACCAGTCCATTTGCCTTCACCAGCAGGTTTCATGCCAGAGATTACGGCCAGTCCAATCAAGGGTCTGTTCCGCTTGCTGGGATCTGGATTTTCACGGTCAACTTTTGGCTTCCCGTCAATTTTGCTGATCGGTTCTTTCAATGCCACGATGTTGGCGCAAATATTGCCACCACAATCGACCACTTTGACCGTGACCTTGCCCATTGACCATGTTCCCATTGGGCTTTGAGCGGCAAAAACTGCAGTGGTTGCGAAAGCGGTTGTTAAAACCAAGGCTGACATAAATTGTTTCATGGGATCTCCGATTGTGAATTTGCTTTGGCGCTTAACGTCTCAATAAGCACGATGGTTCCCTGACCTTGCAAACCATTATGACCATAATATGCCACTTTGCATTGTGTCTTGCATGGGTTGGCAGACTTTGTTTAATCTGAAGACATTGAAAGGCAGTGTCATGCCGAATGGTCTTCAAAAGGTTGAATCCCCTTCCGTTCTTCTGGTTACGGAAGCCTATAATATTTCCGAAGGACAAAGCGAGGCAGCTTTTCTGAATGCGGTCAGTGAGATTGCTGATATTGCGGCTCGTTATCCTCATGTTGAAGTGGCGGTGGCTGATCCAACTCCTATGGGTGTGGCCAAGCCTCTACTGGTGCGCAAGCATCCTAATGTCAAAGTGTGGCACTTGCCTGAGCAGAGCTATGATGGCCAGAAAAATTTTATCGCCCAAAATTCAACTCATGATATCGTTGTTTATCTCGATGGCGATTGTCGCCCGCTGCGAAAAAACTGGTTTGAGAAAATCCTGGCGCCTTTTGCAGACCCTGCCGTTTCAGCAGTCGGTGGCCTTACTCTCTATGATGATTTTTCAATAACAGGGATGGCGATGACCATTCTTGACTTTGGATTTTTGTTTGGCACGTCTGGCATGTCACTTGGGTGTTATGCTTCCAACAACATAGCGTTCCGTCGAGACACGCTGTTTACAATTCCAATGCCGCCCGATCAGTTTATGCGTAGCGCGTGTTACAAACATGCACAACTTTTGGAACGCGCCGGTAAGGCCATTCGTCTAGCCAACGAAGCTGTTGTTCTCCACGAACTACCCGATATTGCTAAAGAAAGACATCGTCGCGGATATGATCATGTGATGGCGCTGTGGGTCGATCCGTATTTGAAAGAAACGCAGCTGTTGGCGAACCCTCACACTGCGGCAGCAGCTCTGCAACTCTTGAATTACAATGCAGCTTTGGAAAGACTGAAGAAAGCCCCGCCCGAATTGGGATTGGAGCGTGAGGACGAAGAAGCTGTGAAGGAGAAGATTGCTTGGCTGATGGATATCGACTGGTTGGGAATTGAGGAAGCGCTGGCGTTTGGAGAAGCGAATGGGTTAAATGCGAAAGCTGTGAAAGAGCATAACGCTTTGCATGCCAATGACGTGGCGCTCAATTAGCCGCGTTCCACAAAGCTATCAATCACGCGCTTTTCACCTGCCTTGTCGAAATCCACCGTTAGCTTGTTGCCGTCCACACTGGTCACCTGGCCATAGCCGAATTTTTGGTGGAACACGCGTTCGCCGCCCGCGTAGGTTGGAGGATTGGCGAAGCTGGCGGCCATCTCGCCTTCGATGAATTTTGGGCTGACGCGAAGGGTATCACCATTGGTTTTGCGAACTTGGGCTCGCTGCCAGCCGGGGGTGTCATAGCCGCCGTTGCCAAAGCTTGTGTTGCTGTCAAAACGACTGCTTGCAAAACTCTGTCCGCCATAACTTGATGTCATGGTTGCAACTTCCACATGGGCTTCGGGCAGTTCATCAATGAAGCGTGAGGGCAAGGCAGATTGCCAAAGCGCATGCGTACGGCGGTTTTGGGCAAAGCTGATGGTGGCGCGTTGCTTGGCACGTGTGATGCCCACATAAGCCAAGCGGCGTTCTTCTTCCAAGCCGTTGCGGCCTTTTTCATCCAATGATCTTTGATGCGGGAACAGCCCTTCTTCCCAGCCGGGGAGAAATACGGTGCCGAATTCAAGGCCCTTGGCGGAATGCAGGGTCATGATATTCACCCGGTCATCCGTCTCGCTGCCTGTGTCGCGGTCCATGACCAATGACACATGTTCCAGAAACCCCGACAGATTTTCAAATGCACCCATAGAGCGCACAAGCTCCCTCAGGTTTTCCAGGCGGCCTTCGGCTTCTGGGCTTTTATCGTGCTGCCACATTTCCGTGTAGCCGCTTTCGTCGAGCACTATTTCTGCAAGTTCTGTGTGGGGCAGGGCGTCTACCTGTTTGCGCCAGCGCGAAAAACTTTCCACCAGCAGGCGCAACGCCGTGCGTGCCTTGTTGGGCAATTCATCGGTGCGCAACATGTTTTCGGCCGCAACATAAAGCGACGTGTTTGAACTTCTTGCAACGTCATACATTTTCTTGATTGAAGCATCGCCAATACCGCGCTTGGGCGTGTTGATAATGCGTTCGAATGCCAGATCATTATCAGGCGAGGCCACGATTTTAAAGTAGCTCATCGCATCGCGAATTTCAGCGCGTTCATAAAATCGCGGTCCGCCAATCACCCGGTAAGGCAGGCCCAGTGTTATAAAACGGTCTTCAAAGGCGCGCATTTGTGATGAGGCACGAACCAGAATGGCCATGTCGTTCAAATGGTTTTTTTGGCGTTGTAGCGCTTCAATGTCATCGCCAATGGCGCGCGCTTCTTCTTCGCCATCCCAATGGCCCCGCACCGTTATGGGGGTGGTTTCAGTTTTGTCGGTCCGCAATGTTTTGCCAAGGCGTGATTCATTTTTGGAAATCAGACCGGAAGCAGCCCCCAGAATATCGGGCGTAGAGCGGTAATTACGCTCGAGTTTGATGATTTTAGCGCCCGGAAAATCTTTTTCAAAGCGCAGGATGTTATCCACCTCGGCACCGCGCCAGCCGTAAATGGATTGATCATCATCACCCACACAGCAGATATTTTTGTGGCCTTGGGCCAGCATGCGAAGCCAGAGATATTGCACAACGTTGGTATCCTGATACTCATCGACCAGCATGTATTTGAATTTTTGCTGGTAAGATTTCAGAACATCCGGGTTTTCCTGAAAAATCCGCACGGTTTCCAAAAGCAGATCGCCAAAATCACAGGCGTTGACTGTTTTCAGCCGTGCTTGATAATCCTGGTAAAGTTTTTTTCCCAAGCCATTGGCAAAGCTATAGGAATCGCCTTCGGATACCTTGTCTGGCGTGAGGCCCTTGTTCTTCCAGCCATCAACTGCATTGGCCAATTGGCGGGCGGGCCAACGCTTTTCATCAATGCCTTCGGCTTTCAAAAGCTGTTTCAGTAAACGCACCTGATCATCGTCATCCAAAATAGCAAAGCCAGAGCGCAAGCCTGCGAGCTCATAATGATTGCGCAAGATTTTAACACCGATGGAATGGAAAGTGCCAAGCCAGGTCATGCCTTCCACCACATTGCCGATCAGGTGGCCAATGCGCTCTTTCATTTCGCGCGCTGCTTTGTTGGTAAAAGTAACCGCAAGCATTTGATTAGGCCAGGCTTTTTGAGTGGTCAGAATATGGGCTAGACGCGTGGTCAATGCCCGTGTTTTGCCGGTTCCGGCACCCGCCAGCACCAACAACGGACCCTCAATCGACAGTACGGCTTCGCGCTGTTCCGGGTTGAGGCCTTTAAGGTAATCAGGCTCGGTGCCCTGCATGGCACGGGCGCTGATTGAGCGATTATCTGTATTTTTTTCTATTGTCATCTTAGGGGATCATGATTCTCTGATCCCCCTATATAGCAATCATTCCGGTTTTGTTCAGAGTGGCATATTTCGCCTGGATATGTTTCAGGCGCAAAGTTTCAGATTACAAAACTCTGTGTTTCCAACCTGGGCCTGAATTTTGCGCCAAGTGTCTGCTGTTTCAGTATCGCCAGAGCGTTCACACAACAGGGCATGGCGTGCAGCTTCAGTGGCAGCGCGCGGGCCATGGGCGAAAACCAAGGCTTCAGCGAAATGCGTGTATCCGGTGTTTTCCATTTTATAGACTCCCTGAGTTCCTTGTTGGACCCATTGTGACGGCGTTTGCGCCTGGAGTTTTACGGGTGTATGACGGTTCAGGGTAACTTGTTAGATCGTAATGACTCTTGTCAGTAGATTTGAAACACGCCCTAAACGCTGATCTCTTGTGATCAATTGAAGACCTGTCATTTCTGCAAGTGCGACATAAGATGCGTCATAAGGCGTCAAATTATTTCTCAATTCTCAAATGCGTGGGATGAGCATTTGCACCGGTCTTCGATCAATCGTTATTGCACTGAAATATTCAAGCGCAATTTTGGCTTTTTCATCAGAAATCTTTTTTAAATTGAGTTGTTTTCGAATTGCGCTCAACACTTCAAGATCAATCAAATGAGGCGCCATCAAATCCCCACTTCTTTCCAGTGTGTTAACCAGTTCTGGTTGGATTTGAGCGTCAAGCAAGATGTGGACAATGACAGACGCGTCCACCACAATTATCTGCTATCGCGATCTTCTCTAATCATTTCCGCAGCGCTGGGGCTAAGGTGTACAGGTTCTCTTGACCGCAGCCGGGCATAGATTTCCTTCATAGAGAGGTGAGACATTTCAAGTTCTATCAAATTTTCAACCCAGTCAGTAATTGTCAGACCTTCTTCGGTTGCACGAAGTTTGACCTTCTTTTGCAATTCTTCCGTGAGGTTCCTGACTTGAATGAACTTGTTCATGCTTAAATGATGGTTTTATGTGCTGCACATGTCAATCAACTATCGCCGCACAATCCCAATTTTATGGCCCACCTGCTTTGGCAGATGGATTGCTTTATGGTCGGCTGTCATCGCTTTAATGCGGGCTTGCACTTGTTCCGGAAAAGGTACTGTTTTCTTTTCGGTCAGATTGACATGGCTTACGATCACCTCCAGCACACAGCTTAGAAAATTATCACCCGCATGAAACATCTGCTGCACGTAATGCACGCGCTTCACATCGGCATCTATAATCTGGTTTTCGATGCGCACTTGGTGGCCCGCGTGGAGTTCGTGCACATAAGTGGTGTGGGTTTCCAACGTAAAAAAACTGCAATTGGTTTGCCGCACATAATCAGGGCCAAGGCCAAAGGTTTCAAACATTTCCTCAGCGGATTGATCAAAGAGCACGGCATAATAGGCCATGTTGAGGTGACCGTTATAATCGGTCCATTGATCTTCAACGGTGAGCAATCGTCCGGTCCACGGTGAGGGCATGGTAAATCCTGCTTGTTGTGTTAGTTTTGACGCCATGGATACACCCGTTATGAAAAACAGCGCAAGCCGAGCCGTTGCAGAACTCAAGACTCTTTTGGGAGACAGGCTTTCAACGGCGATGATCGTACGTGAACAGCATGGCAAAGACCAGACATGGAACCCTTCAGCCCCGCCTGATGCCGTGGCCTTTGTGCAATCCACTGTGGAAGTTCAATCCGTTGTCAAAATATGTGCCAAATATGCCGTTCCGATTATTCCCTTCGGGACTGGAACGTCGCTGGAGGGGCACTTTACTGCGCCTTTAGGGGGCATATCACTTGATCTCAGTCAGATGAACCTGATCCTCGATGTGAATGCGGAAGATATGGATGTGCGGGTTCAGGCTGGCGTTACGCGCAAGCAGTTGAATATGGAACTGCGCGATAAAGGCCTGTTCTTTCCAATTGACCCAGGTGCTGATGCATCACTGGGTGGCATGACTGCGACACGCGCTTCGGGCACCAATGCAGTGCGCTATGGCACCATGAAAGATAATGTGATGGGCCTGACAGTTGTGATGGCCAATGGCGAGATTGTGCGCACGGGAACACGGGCGCGAAAATCTTCAGCGGGCTATGACCTGACGCGACTGATGGTGGGAAGTGAAGGCACGCTTGGGGTGATCACTGAAGTTGGCCTTAAAGTGCACGGCATTCCAGAAGCGATAAAGGCCGGCGTGGTTTCATTTGCTTCAATTGAAGCGTGCTGCAACACCGCCATACAAACCATCCAGATGGGGATTCCTATTGCGCGCATCGAGCTTGTGGATGTTGAGCACATCAAGGCTATTAATGCCTATTCCAAATTGACACTGGCTGAAGCGCCCACCTTGTTTGTGGAGTTTCATGGCACTGAAGCTGGGGTAGCTGAGCAGGCTGAAATGTTTGCCGCAATTGCTGGCGAATTTGGTGCAGCGGCACTTGACTGGGCCACGCAAGAGGAAGACCGGGCCCGGCTTTGGCAGGCGCGGCATGATGCGTTTTGGGCAACCAAATCGCTGATGCCCGGCAAGGAAGAATCCATTGCTACCGATGTGTGTGTGCCCATTTCACGATTGGCGGAATGCGTTGTGGAAACTCAAAAGGATTTGGCTGACAGCAACATCTACGGTCCCATTATTGGTCATGTTGGGGATGGCAATTTTCATGTGGTGCTGTTTTGCGATCGTGCCGATGCAAAAGAAGTTGAACGGGTAAAAGGTGTTTACGCCCGCATGATCACACGGGCACTTGCCATGGGGGGCACATGCACCGGGGAACATGGAATTGGCTCTGGCAAACGCGATTACCTGGCTTTGGAACAAGGCAATGCACTTGATGTAATGCGCGCCATAAAACTGGCACTTGATCCATTGAATATCATGAATCCCGGCAAAAACGCAGGCCCGTGATGAGTGTCTGGAGGTCTCCTGTATTTTATCTGGGTATTTTGCTGGTCATTGGGGTGATCGCAGCTCTTTCCGCACCTTTCGTGGTGAATTGGAACGCCTACCGCGATAATCTGGAGGCTTACGCGCGCCACTACACGGGGCGCGATTTTGCCATCAATGGGGATATTTCGGCGCGGCTGTTTCCCTGGCCCAGGCTGGTGATGGGCGATGTAAGTTTGGGAAATCCCAAGGGTGTGGCTGGTGCCCCCATGGCCAACGCCAAAACAATTACGTTTCAGCTTAATCTTGGCGGGCTTATAAACGGCGATCTTCAGGTGGAAACAATCACTGTCGATCAACCTGTTGTGACGCTTTCGCGGTTGAGCGAAGGGATGTTCAATTGGAATTTTGAGACTGAACAAACCAACTCTACTCTGAAAATATTCAACACTGTAAAACTTGATCACATCAACATTCAAAACGGCACCTTGCAGCTTCAGGACCGTGTGCACAATGTTGATGCCTCGCTGACAAACATCAATGCCTTGTTGTCAGCCACAAGTTTTGCTGGTCCGTGGCGGGTGAGGGGCAGCGGCAATCAGGCCAACACGCCCCTTTCGCTGTCGTTTAACAGCACGGCCTACAAGGCAGGTGACCCCTTTGAATTCGGAGTGCGTGTCGAACCGCAAGACGGCTCATTTCCAGCAGTAGCCCTTGACGGCAAGATTGAAAACCTGACGTTCAAGGGAAAACTTCGGCTTGACCCTGTGGTGACTGAAGATGGCCGCCAAAGTCTGGAAGGAAGCTTCAAACCGCTTAAAATGCAATCTGATATCAAGGCCACTTTTGACAGGATTGAGCTTGATAGAATTAAGATTACGCCAGATGACAGCAAAGACAATGGAACCCTGATTGAGGGCACGGCTACAGCGACGTTTGAAAAAGGGGTAAGGGCGGCTGTCACCCTCACTTCACCGCGGCTTGATCTTGACACACTTGCCGGATCGCAATCTTTACGCGTTTGGCGGGCAGGCGGTGTAATGGCTCTTCTCAATATGGCGATGAAAGAATTTCCAGAACAACTCAGCCTTTCTGCCAGTCTTGATGTTTCAGCACTCTCGGCTGCAGGACAAACTCTTGAAAATTTTTCGCTGAGGACTGCAGCGGAGCAAAGTGTCGTTCGCATTTCAGAAATTTCGGCCAATTTGCCTGGACGCAGCAGGCTGAAATTTAACGGGATCGTTTTTCCGGGCGAAACAGCGGCCGAGCTTGGCGGCAGTCTGGCTGTTGAAAGCAATGATATGCGCGAGTTTACGCGTTGGCTATGGCCGGAGATGCAAGCCAAGATTACTGAGGTGTGGACAGGGGGCCGGGGGCGTTTAAAGGCGCAATCGGATGTTACGTGGTCTGGCACACGCTTTGGCTTTCAAAATTTAAAGTATGAGCTGGACGGAGAACGCGGTGATGCCGAAATTGCCGTACAGCTTGGAAAGCTTGCCGCATTGGATTTGAAACTGAACGCCAAAGCCCTTGATCTGGATTCCTACATGGCAAAGGGAACTGCAAAGCTTTTTCAAAACCCGGGGTATGTGGCATTGTTTTCGGGTGATGGAGGATTTGAAAAACGCCTCGCGGTGACGGCAAATAAACTTCGTATCAATGGTGTGGAGGCGGAAGATGTTCTCCTCGAATTTGACTCAAGCTTAAGTGGTTTTGAAATCAAAAAACTTGTCATCGGTTCAGTTGAGGGTGCGAAGCTTTCTGCCAAGGGCCTGGTTCTGCAAGGCCCTTCTGGCCCATCAGGCGATATCAAAGCTGAATTGGCAGCTGAAAATCCACGTGGTTTTCTGCGGTTAATTGGGATTTTGCAATCCAACACAGAGCCGGGCTGGGCTTCTGTGTTGGGCGCTACACGGTTGCAGGGCAGTTTCAATGTGAACCCTGGTGTGAATGAGCCATTGCTTGCCTACGACATTTCAGGGCAGTCGGGGCTGCTTCAAATCGCTATCTCAGGAGACGTGAAAGACATTGCCAAGGGCAATGACGCAACTTTGGGCATTGCAGGTGAAATCGACGCGCAAGATGGAGGTGATATCGTTCGGCTGTTTGGGATCTCATCTGGCAAAAGCAATACACCTGGCAAACTTGTGATAACGGCCTCAGGTTCCGTGCCTCTTGGGTATAAAGCCGCGCTGAGTGCGGATATTTTGGGGGCCAAGTTTCAATTTGATGGGCGCAGCGCCACACTTGCAAATTTGCAAAACGTCAATGGCAAGCTCACGCTCACCGCTGATGACTCAACAGAGCTTGGAACAGCTTTAGCGCTGCCACTTGTGAATGGGGCAAGCGGGCCAACGTCTCTTTCTATCGATGTGACAACCCAAGACCAGTTTCAGCGGCTGGCAAATTTTGCAGGGACTTTCGCATCCAGAAAAATTTCTGGCAAAGCGGAACTTGATCCTTACGGGAAAGTAAACGCCGAGATTGATGTCGATCAGCTTGATCTTCGCGAGTTTCTATCTGCTGGCTTTATGCCATGGACAGGAAAACCAAACGGCCTTGATGATATTTTCTCCACTGCTCAATCTGAATTTTCAGGCGAGGTTTGGTTGCGCCCTGAAACCTTAAAAACCGGATTTGGACCCGATCTGAAAATGGCAGTGTTGGGCGCTTCTTTTGATGCATCAGGACGGCAAGTGACAGTGTCTGCGCGTGATAAAGATGCAGAACCGTTGAAGCTGAACATTTTGTTAAAGCCCAAAGATAGCTTATTTACAGCGTCTGGCTCGCTTCACATGCCTATGGAACTAAACCGGGTGTTGCGCCTTCAAAACGGCGCATCACTTGCCGAAGGATCTGTAATCTTTGACGGGACGTTTGAAGGCGAAGGCCGCAGCCCGCTTGCGGTGATGACAGCATTGAAAAGCGAGGCAAATTATGTTCTGCGGGATGCAAAACTGACACAGCTTTCGCCACAGAATTTCTTTGCAAGCTTGGCAAAAGTTGAAAATGCGAGCAACCTCAAATTTGCGTTTGATGCCTTACTGCAACCTCCTGGCGTTAACTTGAGTTCAGAGCAACTCAAGTTATCGGTAGAGGGCGGTGCCCTTAACTTCACCCCGCTGGTGATGGGAAGTGCCGACGCTTTCCTGACCGTGACACCGCGGTTTGATTTTGCATCCAGAGATTTTGAAACCCAGATTAGAATTGATGCCAAACCAGAGAAGGATTTGCCGTCCCTCGGAGTGACTTACTCAGGCGCGCCTGGTGCTTTGCGTGTTCGCACGGATACTGCGGCTGTTGCGACCAAGCTTGGCTATGCCTTTATGGCGCGCGACCTTGCCGCGTTGGAAAAGGCGCAAAAGGAGCAGGCAAGACTTGCCGCCGAAGAGTTGGCGCAGCAGAAAAGCGATGAAGAAAAGTTCCTTGCTTATCAGGCGCAACGCAATGAATTGCGGTTGCGGCTGCGCGAACAGAGGGTGTTTGCCCAACAGCGCGTGATCGACGCAGAACGTCGCAAGGCAAAACTTGCGAAAGCCATTAAGGAAGGTGCTGCATTAAACGCTTTGGAGAGCGGCAAGTTTTTGCAGCAGATCAACCCATCACAATAATGCAATTACTGATTTTGCAGTTTATGCAAAATCCAAACTCTGATGGCACTTGATAAATTGCGGTCGCCACGACCTTCATCAATTTCGGCCACAAGTGTTGCAATGCTTTTGCGGTTCTGTTGCGCAATAACCTTGAGTGCATTCCAAAATTCTTCTTCAAGCGAAAGTGACGTGCGATGACCTGCGATAGTCAGAGACCGTTTCAAGTCTTTGGGCATCAGTCTTGCAACTTCTTGCCATCAAACGCCAATTTGTTGCGACTATTTTCAAATTCAAGCAGGGCTTTTTCGGTCTTGCTGCGTCCAAATTTTTGCCGATTTGCTGCTGCTGTTTTTTCCTCTGCGGCGCGGGTCGCAGATTTTTTGACACGGCGTAGATTTATGATCTCGGCAATCACGATGGACCCAACATTTTTTCTGGGCGCACGATGGCGTCAAAGTCACCGGCGTCAATACCGTCTTTCACAGCTTCTTCGCGCAGCGTTGTGCCGTTTTTGTGGGCGGACTTGGCAATCTTGGCAGCGCGATCATAGCCATATTTTGGCGCTAGAGCTGTAACCAGCATCAACGAGCGGTTGAGTGCTAAGCTGATATTATCTTCGCGGGCCTCGATTCCTGTCACGCAGTTTGTGGTGAAACTGTTTACCGCATCCGCCATCAGCTGCACTGATTGCAGAAAATTATAGGCCATAACGGGATTATAAACGTTCAATTCAAAATGGCCGGAAGCGCCAGCAAAAGTAATGGCAGCCTGGTTGCCAAAAATCTGCACACACACTTGGGTTAGCGCTTCGCACTGCGTAGGGTTTACCTTGCCGGGCATGATGGAAGACCCCGGTTCATTTTCAGGCAAGTTGAGCTCACCCAAACCTGAGCGGGGGCCAGACGCCAGAAAACGGATATCATTGGCGATTTTGAAAAGCGATGCAGCCACACTGTTGATGGCGCCATGGGTCATCACCATGGCATCATGGGCGGCGAGCGCCTCAAACTTGTTAGGTGCCGTCGTAAAGGGCAGGTGGGTGATATGTGTAATGTGCTGTGCCACCATTTCGGCAAAGCCCTTTGGGGCATTGAGCCCGGTGCCAACAGCCGTTCCGCCTTGCGCCAATTGCATCAACAGCGGCAAGGTTTGCTCAACGCGGGCCACGCCGTTTTCCACCTGTTGGCAATAGCCGGAAAATTCCTGGCCCAAAGTGACTGGCGTTGCATCCTGGGTATGCGTGCGTCCGATTTTGATGATCTTGGAAAATTGCTGCGCCTTGTCGTTCAGGGCATTGCGGAGATGTTGCAAGGCAGGGAGCAGATGGTGGTGAATTTCTTCAGCACAGGCGATGTGCATGGCAGTGGGGTAAGTATCATTTGAACTCTGGCTCATGTTCACGTGGTCATTGGGGTGAACCGGCCTTTTTGAACCCATCACGCCGCCCAACATTTCAATGGCGCGGTTAGAAATCACTTCATTGGCATTCATGTTGGATTGCGTGCCGGAACCTGTTTGCCAAACGGCCAGCGGAAAATGATCGTTAAGCTTTCCCTCAATCACTTCCTGCGCGGCGCTGATAATTGCCGTAGCGAGTTTTGGGTCAAGGCCTGATAGCTTTATGTTGGTTTCAGCTGCTGCGCGCTTGATGATGCCAAGTGCGTGGATGATGGAGGCTGGTTGCTTTTCCCAACCGATTTTAAAATTCTGCAAAGACCGCTGCGCCTGCGCGCCCCAGTATTTGGAGGCAGCAACTTCAATGGGGCCAAAGGTGTCAGACTCGGTGCGGGTGGACTGGGGCATGGTTTTTTCAAGTGGCATTTTAAATGGGTTGTTAACGCTCAGTGTAGTGGTACTTGCAGCCAAGAACAATCATATCATCTTTAACGACTTTGTAGACCAAACGGTGCTCTGGATCTATTCGTCTTGAGCAGCATCCTTGCAATTCATGTTTCAATGGTTCGGGCTTGCCAATACCCTCAAACGGATTTTTCAGTGCAGCCTGCACAAGGTCCAAGATTTTTAGTGCTTTGCGCCGATCAGTTTCAATCCAGTAGCGGAGGTCAGCGGTTGCATCTTTATCAAAGATCAAACGCATTTTTTAAATCGCTAGCCGATTCAAACTTTTTGCCGCCTTTGCCATTGCGCTTGGAGGCTGCGATCAGCCGCTTGGCATTGACAGGGCTGCGGAGAAGGTAAAACGTTTCCATCATCGAATCATAATCTTCGCGGCTCATGACCACTGCATCACGGCCCTTGGCGCGCTTAACGATGATAGGGTCATGGTCTTCCACCACTTGGTCAAGTGCAGCTTTGAGCTTGGCGCGAAGTTCTGAGTATGACATTGTGTTCATAACTAAGTCGTACAAGATTTCTGTACAAATTTCAAGAGCCGTAAGTGAACATGACCAGATCCCACCAGACGTTTTGAAGCTACGCTGGGAAAGGCCGACACCGCTATTTTCTCGCAAGCATTGCACACTACCGTAATAGCGGCGGTGCCTCGACGCTTTCCAGGCAACCAGTGAAAGCCTTACTTTTAAGAACGAGCCAAGGGTGCCCGCGATATCCCTCTCTCAAACCTCATCCCACCAAAACGGATTGCTCCAGGCACGTTTTCCGGCGTTGTCGATAACGGTGACGCGGAACCAGGGGCTGGGTTTTTTTAGCAACCAGCCTTGTTCAAGCTTTGAAAGATCGAATGTTGCACCTGTGATGGATTTTCCGGTTTTGACACAAGACCTGGAATTGCCACAGACCACGGTGATGGCATCAACGGGAGAACACGATATTGAAAGTTCTTTGCCCTGAAGCTCAAGATTGTAAAATTCGGGGCCTTGGCTGGAGTAATAATGGCCGTGTTTCAGAGCTCGCAGCAGCGCCTCAGGATCAAGGCTCTCAGATTTCACATTCACCCAGCCCCCCAAATAATCGAACGACTTGAAGTGCGCATCATCGGTTGCATAGGCTGAAAGCCTATGGCCTTCATTCATCAATTGATCATGCAGATACCATCCGTCGCCACGATCATTTTCAATCGCGCAGCCATGGTTATAGATTTCAACGGCGTGGGCTGCATCTATGGCGCGGCCATCTTCGATGGTGAGCTGCGACCACGCAGGATGGGCAATGCCAATGAAGGCTCCTGCCTCGCGCGCGCGTCTGGCCAATTGGGCTCCGTTTTCGGTGGGTCCGCAGGGTGGAAAATCCAGCGGCAGGCCAGCAGCAACGATGTGCCAAAGTTCGCCAGCGCTGGTTTCGGGCGCGTGCAGTTCAACGCCAATCAGCGTGGTGAAATCATTCGAGCGAAACTTTCGTGTATCGTTGATGGGCCAGTTGTAATGCGCGATAAAATGCTCAGACAGCATGAGGAAGTCGTAGCCAGCGTTTTTATAAGCTTCAACCACCGCCTCGGGTGCCAACGCTCCATCGGATTGGGTGGAGTGGGTGTGAATATTGCCGCGGTAGAATTTACCGGGCTGCGAAAAAGGAAGAAGAGTTGTCATTACACGCTCATTTGCATGCCGAGTTCGACCACGCGGTCAGCCGGAATTCTAAAAAATTCGATAGCGCGGGCGGATTGATTGGTCAGCATGATGAATATTCTTTGTTGCCAAAATGGCATCGATGATCTGGGTGACATTAAGATGACACGCCGCCCGAGGAAATAAGACGCTTGGCGTGGGTCAATACTCAGTCCCTTATCTTCGCAAGCGCGCAGTGCCGCTGGCACATCAGGTTGCTCCATATAGCCAAACTTGGCTTCAACAATCCATGCACCAAGCGGTCCCTGGGTGACTTCAACACGGTCACCCTCCCACCGTGGTTGTTTTACCGTTTCAATGGAGATGAAAACCAGTTTGTCGTGCAGCACGCGGTTGTGCTTCAAATTATGCATAAGGGCAGAGGGCGCAAATTTATGCTGGGTTTGCAGAAATACGGCCGCACCAGCCACACGCGCTGGCTGGCGGCGCTCTAAACTCTCCAGAAGTGGAATAAGCTCAATTGATTCTTTAGTCAGTTTTGCTGCCAGAAGTTTCCGCCCCTTCATCCAGGTGAGCATGAGCAGAATGATAGTTGCCCCTATCAGAACTGGCATGTAGCCGCCATTCAACAGTTTCAAAGCGTTTGCCATAATGAACATAAATTCTGCAGCAAATATGAAAACCAGCGCAGGAATGGCAATCCACCGCGGAATGGAGCGCGATTGCCAAAAGAAGACCATCGCCAAAATCGTATCCACCAACATGGATGTGTTAACGGCCACACCATAAGCAGATGCCAAGTTCGATGATGATTTAAACACCAGCACCAGGATGATTACGCCTATCAAGATCATCCAATTGATCTGGCCCACATAAATTTGTCCGCCTTCGGTTTCAGAGGTGTGAACAATATTCATGCGCGGCAACAAGCCCAGCGCCATGGCCTGCTGTGCGATTGAAAATGCTCCAGTGATCACCGCTTGGCTGGCAATGACGGCAACTGCCGTTGCCAACAAAACAATCGGCATAAGCCCCCATGACGGCAACATGAGGAAAAACGGATTTTCGACGGCTTCAGGGTGGGCGATGATGAATGCGCCCTGACCCAGATAGTTGAGCACCAAGGCTGGCAATACAACTGCAGACCATGCCAGGCGAATGGGATTTTTACCGAAATGCCCCATATCGGCGTAAAGTGCTTCGCCACCCGTAACCGCCAGAAACACACCGCCAAACACCTTGAGTGCCAGACCTGGCTGGTCAACCAACATTGTCAAACCATAGAGTGGATTGAGTGCGCGAAATATTTCAAGGTCATCGCTGATATGTGAAATGCCGATCACGGCCAGCAAAACAAACCACACCATTGTGACGGGTGCAAAAATTGCGGCAACACCACCTGTGCCCTTGTATTGAAAGGTAAATAAGCTCAACAACACGGCCAGCGTGATCGGAATAACAAAAGGTTGAAAGCCTGAGTTGATGACTGATAGGCCTTCCACAGCCGACAGAACAGTTTGTGCAGGCGTTATCATGGCATCGCCGAAAAAGAAGGCAGCACCGATGATGCCAAGGCCCAAAACAACACCGCCCTTCTTTTTCAAGAGCTGCTCTACCAACACAACCAGTGAAAGAATGCCACCTTCGCCCTGATTGTCAGCGCGCATTAACATGATCACATATTTAAGGGTGACGATAATAAACAAGGCCCACAACAGCAGCGACACAACGCCAAGCACGGCCATCCGCAAATCGCCCCCTGCTGTTACAACAGGATGAAGCGCTTCGCGCATGGCATAAAGCGGGCTTGTTCCAATATCACCGAAGACAACACCAATTGACGCAAACGCCAGTTTCAATTTGGCCTTGTCAAATGTGTTGGTGCTGGTCGCTGCTACGCTCATTTATAAAGCCCCCTGGCTTTCCAATGTGACCGCAAAACTCAGGGTGCTGCGATAACGGCGCGGCATTCAGCAGGTAGACCAGACAGTGTCAAGGGGGGCGGCGGCACATAGGGTTTTGCGTTCGGGTTTGGTTTGGGCTTTTCAAAGGGTTTGCCGCTCATCCAATAGGCCAGTTCTTTGCCGCAGCCTGTTCCATCATCAGGTTTTGGTGTCCACTGGTTCTCACAGCCTTTCATACCCGCAGGACAATTCATGCGGATGTGAAAATGGAAAGTGTGGCCATAAAGTGGACGCACTTTGGCCAGCCAAGACCGATCCCCCGTGGCCCATTTGCACAAAGCAGCTTTGATGGGCGGATGGACAAAAATGCGCGCCACTTCCGGATAGGAAGCCGCTGTTTGAATAAGCTTCGCACGCGATTCCGTCCAAGTTTCAGTGTTCAGTGTTTTGTGGTCTTTCACCATTTCCAACGGAACAAAAGTTTCGCGCTCTTTTGAACTGAGAACTCGGTCTGGCATTGGCGTGAACCAAATGTCTGCATCGAGGCCAATTTGATGGCTGGCGTGACCCGTCAGCATGGGTCCGCCGCGCGGCTGTGAGATATCGCCAACCAGCAAACCATTCCAGCTGTCGTTTTGCTTTGCGTCAACTGCGAGTCGTTCAATCACGTTCAACAATTGCGGCGTGCCCCAGTTTCGGTTTCTTGAGGTGCGCATGACCTGCCACGCCGGTCCATTGACGGGCAATGCCTTGCCACCCGCCATGCAGCCACGGGCATAATTGCCAATGGCCTTCGATTTCAAATCAGCCGGAAGCTTTTCGCTGCCAAAAAGTTTCTTGGCCGGGATTTTCATAATATTCGCGGGCACTGCTTCGGGTTGAGTTGCATCAGCCTTTTTGGCCAGGGCTGTCTGGTCGACTACAGTTTGTGCGACAACGGCGCCTGTCAGCCCAATTAGACCTGCAAAACAAAATGCAAGCGACTTATTTTTTACGAAATGCATCGAGGGATACGACCTTTGGCGCTGCTTCATTTGGCTGAATGTCTACAACTTCAACGTTGTCAGAAATTTGCTCGCCCACATTTGCTTTTGGAACAACGCCCAGTTTTTTTTCTGCGGGAGCGTCTTCAGTGACCACCTCAAACTGCAATCCAAATTGCACGGCAGGATCAAGGAAGCCCTTGACGGAGGCAAACGGAACAATCAGTTTTTCGGGGATATTGTCGAACGTAAGTTCAACTTGAAAGCGTTCTTCCGTTACGATCAGATTATAGAATTGATGCTGGAGAACGACCGTCATTTCACGGGGATATTTTTCGGCCAACCTGTGCCCAATGTTTACACCTGGGTATTTTGTATTAAACGCGATGTAAAAATGATGATCGCCAGGAAGACCTGACTTTTCAACTTTGCGCAAGGCATCGCGCACCACTCCGCGCAGGGCATTTTGGGCAAGTTGATCATAGCGCATCAAGTCTTCGGGCATTGCGAGCTCTTAGTAGTGTGATTCAGCGCAAGCATAGCCTCAGGTGAGGGGGAATGTCACGCTTTGCGACGCCACAGATCCAATGGAGCGGTCAAATTCGATTTTCACGGGTCGCAGTCACTGCAAAACTGAGAAAATTGCGATTAGTGACAGTTACACTTGAATGGAAGTGCTGGCTTCTGTTGCCAGGTGCCAGCGAACCCCGCCTTAGGTCGCTAAACCGAAGGGCTTCAAGTTTTGGTCTTTCGCGCTACATTAAGCAGCGAGAGCAACCGGAGCAAAGTTATCGTTTGCAACTAGAAATTAGCCCGACACGTCGGAACCATCACGGGCAAAAAACCAACCTTTACACTCTCGTCGATCCTGTTTCGCCCCCCTCAGAGACGGTTGCTCAGCAACCGTCTCTGGTGGAGGCGCCGGGTACTGCCCCCGGGTCCGATAAGCTTATTGCGTTAGCCGTTTATCACCATAGTCAAACCGACTTTCATCGCCTGACACCAACCATATAGTCGCTCTTTGTCACAAAATAAAGGCCGATCGCGTTCGCCGAGAGGTTGTTAAAAAATGCAGGTTACACCTTTTCAATTGATAGATTAGCTGCTAGTTTTTGTGCTGTAACCGCCGTGGTTGCGTTAGTCCCAGTGATTGGGGGGGAGCGAGCTTTGGATTATTCGGCCGACATTAAAAGGTATACGTCAAACGTGAATGCAGCAGCTGTTGATGCAATTGTGAAATATTGCGGTATTGCGCTGCGGGGTAAAGATTCTCAATTTGTCTCAATGACAGATGATGCTGAAGTCAAACGGGTGGTCGATGGCTTTTGCGCCAAAAAGCTTGGTCTCGCTGCGGGACCAGCAGAGGTCGCGGTGAAAGCTGCTGGCGAAAAGATGAAAGCTGACAAGACCAAACACCGTGTCACGGTTTATTATCTGGTGGCCGAGTCGACTGGAACCCTCGGCAAGCTGGCCTAAGCTCAACTGCGGTTTTCATTTGCGGCGGCATTCCACGAATGTCGCCGTTTTCATGTGGTGGAATCGTCTGAGCCGTATAAAATGCCTCCATGAAACAATATCTTGACCTCATGCGCCATGTTCGCGATTTCGGCATTACAAAGAGTGACCGAACTGGCACAGGCACCAAATCTGTATTTGGCTATCAAATGAGATTTGATCTTGCAGAAGGATTGCCCTTGGTCACCACCAAGAAGCTTCACCTGCGTTCCATCATTCATGAACTTTTGTGGTTCATGAAGGCTGACACCAATATCAAATATCTGAATGACAATAAGGTAACCATTTGGGATGAATGGGCAGATGCAAACGGTGATCTTGGTCCAGTTTATGGTGCGCAGTGGAGGTCGTGGCCTGCACGTAATGGGTCTGCCATTGACCAAATTGCTGATGTGATCAAACGCATTCAGTCCAACCCAGATTCACGGCGCTTAGTTGTTACAGCGTGGAACCCAAATGATGTTGACGAAATGGCGCTACCGCCCTGCCATTGCCTGTTCCAATTCTACGTCGCAAATGGAAAATTGTCGTGCCAGCTTTATCAGCGTTCGGCTGATATTTTTTTGGGCGTTCCATTCAACATCGCGTCTTATGCGTTGCTGACGCACATGATAGCAAAGGTGACTGGTTTGGGGGTTGGGGATTTTGTTCATACTTTGGGGGACGCTCATTTGTACCTCAATCATTTGAGCCAGGTTGAAATACAATTGGCACGCACGCCTAAAAAATTGCCGCAGCTTACCATCAAGCGCGACATTTCTAACGTAGATGATTTTAAATATGAGGACTTTGAAGTGACAGGTTACGCTCCCGACACCGGGATTTCCGCCCCGATAGCGGTCTAAAACTATGGCTGTTTTTGGACCGGACTTTTTGCGCGCGAAGTCAGAATGGCTTTACCCGCGTGAAACATTGCAAACCCCTCTTCGCGCGGTTCTGCTTTTCGTCGCCTTGTTCGTGTTGAACATTCTTTTGCAATCCGGATTTGGTTTTGCGACTTACAAGGCGCTTTTTGCAGGAGATTTTTTGCAGCTGCGCGCTGGCAATCCGGATAGTTTTTCTGCCTTTGCCAAAGCCAGCATTGTGGGGCTGTTTCCGGCTTCGCTGCTGGTGGTGGTCGCTGCTTTGTACCTTGCAAGATTTGGCATGGCCAAACGCGCCGGACGATTGCCGCTGCGGCTGCCTGATCTTGGCATTGCGGGGTGGATTGCAATCGTGGTTGGATTTGCGTTCGTGATGTATGTCATATTCATCAGCGTATTCTTGGTGCTGGGCATTGACCCTCAAACCTATTCGCCAGGTGGTGATTTGATGAGTGATAAAAGCTCCGCAGGTCTTGTGGAAAAAACCATGGCAGATTTGGCCAACGAGCCCTTGCTGTTTGCGTTGGCCATTCCTGGCGTTATCTTTGCCGTGCCATTGGCAGAAGAGTTTATTTTTCGCGGCGCACT
The DNA here is from genome assembly GCA_038230015.1 of Hyphomicrobiales bacterium. Taxonomy (GTDB): domain Bacteria; phylum Pseudomonadota; class Alphaproteobacteria; order Rhizobiales; family Aestuariivirgaceae; genus Aestuariivirga. Next base: position 108,641 of record JBBRNW010000002.1, read on the forward strand.
TTTTGCGGCACTTGCGAATTCTCAGGTGGGTCGCGTGGGTGCCGTCGTTATCACGTCTGCATTGTGGGCTTTGGCCCATCTGGGTGCTGCGCCTTGGCTTTACGTCGGCGTGCTGTTCTTGATGGGGCTTTGCCTTGGTGTGCTGCTGCTGAGGTTTGGAAGTTTATGGGTGACTGTTGCTTGCCATGGCGCCTGGAATGCCATGACGTCGCTTGCACTCTTTGGAGCAGGCACCCAAACGTGATTGAAGTTCGGCGGATTAAACCGGGAGAAGGGCATATTATTTTCATGTGCGCCGAAGAACTTGGTAAAACCCATGCTTGGGGACCGCACATGACTTCTAGACCACAAGATTTTGAAGACGCACTTTTCGCTGTAAATCCGATCATCGGAGCTATTGTTGCGTTGGTTGACGGCAAGCCCGCCGGATCAGCTTTGTGGCACCGCAGTTTTTCAACGGCGCGGGGCAGGGAAGTGATGTATCTGGAGGACCTTGTGGTGCTGCCAGATTATCGCCGCAGAGGGATTGCTGAATTGTTGATGAAGCAGCTGGCCAAAGTTGCAGTTGCTGAAGGATATGCAACCATTTACTGGCTGATGATGGCGTGGAACAGCGGCGCACGCAAATTTTATGAAAAACTGGGAGCCGATATCGAGAGCGATAATTGCTATTGTGTGCTGAGTGACCGGGCCTTGGGGGACCTTGCAAAGTGAGCCGTGTGGTGATGGTTGTAGCAGTCTCGCGCAATGGCGTTATTGGCCGTGAAGGGGGATTGCCGTGGCGCTTGTCTTCCGACCTCAAACTCTTCAAAGCCATCACACTGGGAAAGCCTGTGATTATGGGCCGAAAAACCTGGGAAAGCCTGCCGCGCAAGCCTTTGCCCGGCCGGTTAAACATTGTGGTTACGCGCCAACGTAATTTTGCCGCGGCCGGTTCAATAGTGGTTGGCACTGCGGCAGAGGCATTGTCAGCTGCGTCTTCTGAAAATGCCAATGAAATTGCTGTTATAGGCGGTGGTGAAATCTATAAGCTGTTCATGCCAATTGCGACACGTATTTACCGTACGGATGTGGACTGTGGCGCAGAAGGAGATACTTATTTTCCTGCCCTGCCTGCGGCTGATTGGCAGGAAACGCATATTGAGTCTTTTCCGCAAGGGCCAAATGACAGCAGTTCATTCAAGCTTCGGACTTTTGACCGCACAAGTGCAACATTGCCAATCTAGACAATTACGATGACGCTACCTATATGGCATCCAGCAAACCTAACACTGCAAAGGATACATGATGCCCTGGAACCAAGATGACGACGGAAAAAACCAGCCGCCAAATGATCGTGGGCCATGGGGTAAACCATCAGGCAGCGGGGGTGGTGGAAAAAAAAGCGGACCGGGAAATCTGCCGCCGGAACTGGATGATTTAATCAAGAAAAGCAGAGAAAGTTTCAAGTCTGTTCTTCCGCAGGGGGGTGGCATTGCGACTTGGCTGCTGCCAATTGCGGCTGTTGCTGCGTTCTGGGTTTACAGTTCCCTCTACCAAGTGCAGCCGGATGAGCGCGGTCTTGTTCTGCGGCTTGGTGCATATGATCGCACAGTTGGACCTGGTTTGCATTTTGCGGCTTGGCCCATTGACGTGATGGAACTTCTACCAGTTGCTGCCGAGCAACAAACGTCAATTGGCGATGGGGGCGACGAAGCGCTGATGCTGACTGGCGATGAAAATATGGTTGATATTCGCTTCAAGGTATTATGGAAGATCAACGACCCTCAAAAATTCCAGTTTAATGTCTCTCAACCTGAAACGATTGTCCGGGCCGTTGCTGAAAGCGCGATGCGCGAAATTGTAGGGCGGACGCCTGCATCTGACGCGCTGACCAATGGCAAGTTGGTGATCCAAGAGCAGGTTGCAGAAATTGCACAACGCACGCTCGATAAATATGATTCAGGAGTCAAGATCACGGGTTTGACGCTTGAAGGTGTTGAACCACCGGCACCTGTGCTTGATGCATTTGAAGATGTGCAGCGGGCCAAGCAAGACCAGCAAAAACTGATCAACGACGCTGACAGCTATTCCAACCAGAAACTGCGGAATGCTGAGGGGGATGCTGCGAAAATTGTAGAAAATGCCAAGGGCTACAAGGCGCAAATTGTTGCCGAGGCCAAGGGTGAAGCGCAGCGCTTTGACTCGGTTTATACACAATATGCAAAGGCCAAGGATGTGACGCGCCAGCGTTTGTTTCTTGAAACAATGGAAAACGTGATCGGCAAATCAAACCGCATCATCATGGATCCAAGCAAGTCGGGGCAGGGCATCGTTCCATACTTGCCGCTACCGGCCATTCAAAATGCGACACCTGCAGGGAGCAATCAATAATGGCACCGTCTCGAATAGTTATAATTGTTGTTGCTCTGGGTGTTTTGTTTCTGGCGTCTATGGCCGTGTTCAAAGTTGATCAGCGGCAGACAGCACTGGTTTCTCATTTTGGTGAAGTGAGCCGCATTGTAACTGAACCAGGGTTGCATTTGAAATGGCCGATCGCCGATGAGGTAATCGACATTGAACGACGGACATTCATGTGGAGTTCAGACAACATGGCCGTTCAGGTTTCTGACAAACAGCGTTATCTGGTTGACACAGTTACCTTGGTCCGGGTGATGGACGCGCAAAAGTTTCGAGAAACTGTAGGCGCTGATTTGGACTTGGCCCGTCAGCGTATTGAAACACGTTTGAATGCCGCACTGCGCCAGACTTATGGCAAGCGCACTTTCGAGGCTGCACTATCAAAAGATCGTGATGTGATGATGCAAGAAATCACAACACAAGTGGCTGGCGAAGCGGAAGCTCTTGGCATCAAGATTGTGGATGTTCGCATTCGCCGCACCGATTTGATGAAAGAAGTGTTGGACGCGACTTACGAGCGCATGAAATCAGAGCGCAAGGCAGAAGCACAAAATTTGCGTGGCAAGGGCGAAGCCCTGAATACGCAGATGAAAGCTGAAGCTGACCGGAAGGTTTTGGAAATCACCTCGGAAGGACAGAGACAATCTGAAATCATTCGCGGTGAAGGCGAAGCTGAACGGGCATCAACTTTTGCTTTGGCCTTTGAGAAAGATCCTGAATTCTACGGTTTCTACAGGTCCATGCAGGCCTACCAGAAAAGTTTGGGCGCAGGCGGCACGACACTTGTGCTGAACCCTGACTCAGAGTTCTTCCGGTATTTCGGCACTCAGAAAGACGCAGCACAGGTTCCTGCTGAAAAGTAACGGGTGGCACAATCCTCACGCCCTTCGGTCTCGTAAAGGTGATCGGAAGGCTCATTTATGCCTTGGTTCCTGTTCAATTAAAGAAGATGATGGCATTCATGCTAAGACTGTCAAATGAGCGGACGCGCTTTGCCGGAACATGTGTTCTGGCAATTGACGTTTGCGTAATTTGGCCGTCGCGTGGATCATTGTGAATTCGGCTTGGAGACTGTTAGATGACAAAGCGTTTTAAGACCTCTCATGTTTTTGGCGCTGTCGCGCTTTCGGTTTTGGTTCTGGGATTGCCATCGCCCAGCAATCCGTTTGCGCAACAGGCCTTTGCACAAGCGCAAACCCTGCCAAACATCGCCGATTTGGCGGAAAAGATATTACCGTCTGTGGTTGAAATCTCGGTGGTCTCAAAAGTGGGTGGGTCTGAAGTGGCGGGTAATTCGGTTCCCCAGGTTCCTGATGATTCACCCTTCAAAGACTTCTTCGACGAATTTTTGAAAAAGCGCCTGCAGCCTTCTCCGGATGGCGCTCCAGGTGGCGATAATACCACTCCAGCACCTGATGATCGCTCAGTCAGTTCGATGGGCTCTGGTTTCATCATCAATGCCAGTGGCCTGATTGTGACAAACAATCACGTCGTGGAAGGGGCTGACTCAATTCAGGTTCACATGCAGGATGGCACAATCTTGAAAGCAGAATTGGTGGGACGCGATCCAAAGGTTGATCTTGCAGTCATTCGTGTGAAATCCGAAAAGCCCTTAACTGCAGTTAGCTTTGGCGACAGCGATAAACTTCGCATTGGGGAATGGGTGACGGCGATTGGCAACCCGTTCGGGCTTGGTGGTTCGGTTTCGCTTGGCATCGTTTCAGCGCGCAACAGGGATATCAATGCAGGCCCCTATGATGATTACATTCAGACTGATGCGGCGATCAACAAAGGCAATTCCGGCGGACCGCTGTTCAATTTAAATGGTGAAGTGGTGGGGATTAACACGGCCATCTTTTCGCCCACAGGCGGCTCGGTTGGTATCGGGTTTGCGGTCCCTTCCAATACCGCAAAGAACGTGGTGGCCCAGCTTGAAAAATATGGCGAGACGCGGCGCGGCTGGCTGGGTGTGAAAATTCAGACGGTCACGCCTGACATTGCCGAAAGCATGGGCATGGATAAGGCCCGCGGTGCATTGGTTGCAGACGTAACGACCGGCAGCCCAAGCGACAAGGCAGGGATTGATGCTGGCGACGTGATTGTTGAGTTTAACGGTCGCGCCATTGGCGATTCAAAGGAACTGCCGCGCGTTGTTGGCGAAACTGACGTGGGCAAGGAAGTTTCGGTGAAAGTGATCCGTGATGGCAAAGAAAAAGAAATCAAAGTCACGTTAGGCAGGCTGGAAGACGGTGAAAAGGTTGTAGCCAAGCAAGATGCTGTGAAGCCTGCACCTGCACCCTCTACCGTGACACTGCTTGGCATGACGGTGAGCGAATTTACTGCGGAACTTCGCGGCAAGTACAAGACCGATGAGAAACTTCAGGGCGCGTTGGTGACAGAAGTTGCCAAGGACGGCCCGGCTGTTGAAAAAGGCATCGCGGCTGGAGACGTGATCATGGAAGCGGGTGGAAAGCCGGTTACCAGTTCTGCCGATGTGTCGGCAGCCATTGAGGGTGCGACCAAAGACGGCAAAGCCTCTGTTCTGCTTTTGATGGCGAAGGGCGGCAAGGCCGGTGAGACGCGCTTCATCGCGCTGAAGCTGAAAAAGTAACACCCCAACCGCAGTCATTTCCCTCGAGATGACTGCACTTCATTTTCATGCAGGTTCATCATCATCGCGGCGCATGGTAGGTGAGACAGGTCGAAATGGCGAGATGCGATCGCCAAAAACGGCGGGGCGCGGGGGAGGGCGCATGGGAATGGGATCGTTCATAGTCATAGGCTGTGTTGCGTGCGGATGTCCTTCAAGAGCTATTTGAATGCCGCTTTCGATAACAAATTCCTGATTGCCACCAATCAGGATTAAATGTTCCACCTCATCGCGGCGCACCAGAACCAATCGCCGTGTTTTATCAAGTTCGTGATATTCGCTGATCCCCAACCGTGCGCCCTTGCGGCCACGCACCCGCTGATTAAACAATCGGTAGATGAGGGTAGCAAGGATCAGTACGGCGAGAACGATAAGTCCTGATATCATGTAGCCATAATAGGGTGAAAGGTCGGGCATTATTCGTCCTCCAATGTTCTTTAACACTTCTAGCATGAAAACATCACAGGAATCACCCCCCAGATTCAGCTGTTGGAAAATGCGGGTTGGTCAGCGCCCAATGTGCTGGTTTCGCCTATAGTACAGATTGATTCGGGGAATAATTAATGGCGGCGCGCGGTGATTCAGAACACGATATAAAATCGGCGAGCCGAGCCGGACTTGTTTCTTATCTCGCACCCGTTCTGATCCTGGCTGTTGCAGTTGGTGTGGGTGCTGCCGCCTGGTTTCTTCAAGATGCGGCCAAGCCTTGGATGCTGGCTGCCGGTGCCGGGCTTTCATTTTTGGGTTTGATTGCTCTGCTTGGCTGGTTTTCCGGACTGTTAAAATTAGCGTCTGGCGATGCTGAGAAACATTTTTTTGACTCTCTGCTGGATGCCATTAGTGACGCTTGCGTGGTGACCGATGTTAAAGGCCGCGCCATTTATGCAAACGCGCCTTACTTAAAGCTGGCCTCGCGCGCAGGGGTGTCTCGTCTTGTCGGATTTGATGTTCTTTATTCTGGTCATAGCGAATTTGCTGAGCCGGTTTATCAGCTGGCACAGGCGGCGCGAGATGGAATTGTATTGCACAGGGATGTGCGCCTGGGGGCTGGTGCCGTTGCACCTGGTGCTGCTGCGGACCGCGCCAGCTGGCTGCGGCTTTCCGTTTCGCCTTTGACATACAATGCCAGAGGAGGGCATGTGGTGTGGCGCCTTTCCGACATTTCAGATGATCGCAGCCACCAGGAAACGGCCTTCACCAGGTTGCAGTTCATCATCACCTATCTTGATCATGCGCCCGTTGGCTTTTTTTCTATTTTGCCCAGCGGGAAGGTGGATTATGTCAACGCCACTTTGGCAGGCTGGCTGGGTTTGGATTTGGCCCAGGCGCAAGCTGGCGCTTTGACAGCACCCGAACTGCTGGGCGAAGCCGGGGCAAAACAAATTGCAGCGGTTGCCCCCATTGCGGGGGGGCACCGAATTGACAATTTCAGCTTTCCGCTCAAATCCAAAACGGCAGGAACTGTGCTTTATGATGTGGTGAGCCGCACTGACTTTGATGCAAGCGGCCAAGTGTTGCCCTCACGCAGCATGGTGATGCGGCGCGAAACTGGCGGCCGGGCAAGCCCAGATGATGTTGCACAGTTTTTGGCGGCTGTGCCCATTGGCATAGCTGAAGTTGATGAGCGGGGTGTTTTGATTGCAGCCAATGCCGGTTTTCTGGAACTTTCGCCAGACCTGAAAGTTGGCGGTTTTTTAACCTCTGCTTTGGCGAAGGACAATGTTGCGGAAATTGAAACTGCATTGAAAACGGTGTCCCAAACTTCAGGGCATGTGGCCGAAATTGAATCAGTTTTTGCAGGTGAAAATCCGCGCTCGGTTCATTTGACTTTTGTTCAACTTCCAAGTTTGGGAGCGCGCATCTCGGTATTTGCACTGGACCGCACTGAAAGCAAAACCCTTGAAGTGCAGCTGGCCCAAAGCCAGAAGATGCAGGCGGTTGGCGAGCTTGCTTCGGGTATTGCACATGATTTCAACAATGTGCTGACACCTATCATTGGCTTTGCCGATTTGCTGCTGACCAAGATGCGGCCCACAGATGCGGCTTTTGCAGATGTGATGAACATCAAGCAAAATGCAAACCGTGCGGCTAATCTGGTGCGCCAGCTTCTGGCATTTTCGCGAAAGCAAACCCTGCAGCCCAAGGTGCACGATCTTTCTGAAGCGCTTTCTGATCTGGGAAATCTCCTCGGTCGCGTTCTGGGGGAGAAAACCGAACTTCACATTATGCACGGTCGTGATTTGGATTTGGTGCTGGTTGACATTCATCAGTTTGAGCAGGTGATCATCAACCTGGCTGTCAACGCAAGAGACGCAATGCCAAAGGGCGGCAAATTATTTGTGCGCACCTATAATTTGCCGCGCGAGAAATCGCAGGATACAGGCCATGCGTTGCCGCTTGCCGATTATGTGGTGTGTGAAGTTGAAGATACCGGATCAGGCATTCCCAAGGATATTCTCGACAAAATCTGGGCCCCATTTTTCACCACCAAAGACGTTGGCAAGGGCACGGGGCTGGGCCTTTCTATGGTTTATGGCATCGTGAAGCAGACAGGTGGATTTATTTATTGTGACAGTGTGGTGGGAACCGGCACAACGTTTAAAATCTACCTGCCAAAGCATGTGCCCAGCGCACAAGCACCGGCGGTTGCAGCCATTGTGCCGGCGCCGCCAAAGCGCGAAGACTTTTCGGGTCGGGGGCGAATTCTTGTTGTTGAGGATGAAGATTCTGTCAGGGCCTTTGCTGTGCGGGCGCTTACGTCTCGCGGGTTTACAGTGATGGAAGCTGACAGCGGCGAAGTGGCATTGGAAGTAATTGAAGCCGACAAAGACGGCTTTGAACTTATTTTATCAGATGTGGTGATGCCGGAAATGGATGGCCCAACAATGTTGAAGGAACTGCGCAAGCGGAAGATCAACACCAAAGTCATTTTCATGTCGGGTTATGCTGAAGAAGCATTCGAACGCAACCTGGAGGGGCCAGCTGATTTTGCGTTCCTGCAAAAACCATTCTCGCTCAAGCAACTTGTTGAAAAAGTGAAAGAGGTGATGGGGTGAACCATTTTACACTGCAACAACTGGCAGCCGAACTGGATGCGGGGCGGGTCACGTCTCGCGATTTGGTTGAACAAAGTCTTGAACGCATTCTCGATCCCGCGGGTGAGGGTTCGCGTGCGTTTATTAAGGTTGACGCGGAAGCTGCGCGTGCAGCAGCAGACACTCAAGATGCATTACGCAAAGCACATCGTGCGCCGAGCCTGTTTGCCGGCATTCCCTTTTCGGTTAAGGATCTGTTTGATGTTGAAGGGCAGGTGACCACGGCGGGGTCTAAGGTGTTGCAGGGTGCTTTACCGGCAGCACGAGATGCTGATGCCATTGCCGCTTTGAAGAGGGCAGGATTTGTGGCGTTAGGGCGCACCAACATGACGGAGTTTGCTTATTCCGGCGTTGGCCTCAACCCGCATTATGGCACGCCACGCAATGTTTTTGATCGCGCTGTGGGGCGCATTCCCGGAGGTTCTTCATCAGGTGCAGCGGTAGCTGTGGCTGATGGCATGTGCGCCTTGAGCACAGGAACTGATACTGGCGGATCATGCCGGATACCTGCTGCCTATAATGGTATTGTGGGGTTTAAGCCCAGCGCCCAACGGGTGTCCAAGCGTGGGGCATATCCCTTGTCTTCAAGTTTGGATTCGGTTGGACCATTGGCCAACTCGGTTGAATGCTGTGCGGCTGCGGATGCCATCATGGCAGGGGATTGGGACGGGGTGATTGCCGCTGGTCCTTCACGCCAGGCGCGTTTGGGAATTTTGCGCACATTGGCGTTTGATGGTCTGGACCTGCAAGTTGAAGCAGATTTTGAGCGCGCGCTGGCTGCCATCAGGGCAACAGGTGCTGTGGTCGAGGACGTTCATTTTGAGGGGTTGAACGAGATGCCCGCGCTTTTGAAACGGGGTGGCATTGTGGGGGCAGAGGCACACCGCGTTCACCACAGCCTTCTGGTCGAGCGTGGAGAAGACTATGACCCCCGCGTTGCTGGCCGGATCAGAATGGCAGGTGAGACCAGTGAGGCGGAATATCTGCATCTTCTCGCCCGGCGTGCGGATCTCATGCAGCAGTTTACAAAACTGGCGGCCGGGTATGATGCGATTTTACTTCCAACTGTAGCCAACATTGCGCCAAAAATTACCGATTTGGCCTTGGATGAAGACTATCTGCGGTTGAACGGGACCAGCTTGCGCAATTCTTACCTGGCGAACTTTCTCAACGGCTGTGCTATTTCTGTGCCCATGCACTTGCCTCATACGGCGCCCACCGGATTGATGTTCATGGCAGCGAACGGCGCTGACCAAAGATTGGTCTCAACGGCCCGCAGATTTTCCTTGCCACCAGAACTAAAATAGAACATATTAGAAACATGGATGGAACATCCGTTTGGTGTTTGCATCTGGGCACCGCAAATGGGATAGTACTGGAGTGAAAAAAGTGGGACAAGCACAATTGAAAGTCGTTGATACGTCGTCCGATAAGGGCAAGGCCCTGGAAGCCGCGTTGAGCCAGATTGAACGGGCTTTTGGCAAGGGTTCCATCATGAAGTTGGGCGCAAATCAGGCGCTTGAGATTGAATCGATATCAACCGGATCACTTGGTTTGGATATTGCTCTTGGAATTGGTGGTCTTCCTCGGGGCCGCGTGGTTGAAATTTATGGTCCTGAATCGTCTGGTAAAACAACTTTAGCGCTGCAAACCATTGCGGAGTGCCAAAAGGGCGGTGGCATTTGCGCATTTATTGACGCTGAACATGCCCTTGATGCAGGCTATGCGCGCAAATTAGGCGTGAATATTGGCGATTTGCTGATTTCGCAGCCGGATACAGGCGAGCAGGCTCTGGAAATTGCCGATACGCTGGTGCGGTCTGGTGCGGTTGAAATGCTGGTAATCGATTCGGTTGCAGCTCTGACCCCGAAGGCTGAACTTGAAGGCGAAATGGGCGACAGTTTGCCCGGTTTGCAAGCCCGGTTGATGAGCCAGGCTTTACGCAAGCTTACGGCTTCCATTTCAAAATCCAATTGCATGGTGGTGTTCATCAACCAGATTCGCATGAAGATTGGTGTGATGTTCGGCAGCCCTGAAACCACAACGGGCGGCAACGCCCTGAAATTTTATGCCTCGGTTCGTCTTGATATTCGCCGTATTGGGGCCATCAAGGACCGTGAAGAGGTGGTTGGCAACCAGACCCGTGTGAAGGTGGTCAAGAACAAGGTGGCCCCGCCTTTCAAGATGGTTGAATTTGACATCATGTATGGCGAAGGCATTTCCAAGGTTGGTGAACTGGTTGATCTGGGTGTGACGGCGGGTGTCGTTGAAAAATCCGGTTCATGGTATTCCTACAGCGGCGAACGCATTGGCCAAGGCCGTGATAATGCAAAGCTTTTTCTGAAAGCAAATCCTGAAATGGCGAATGCCATTGAAGCTTCCATTCGGGCCAATGCAGGCTTGATTGCAGCCAAGATTACGGATGGGACCTTGAAGGATGACGCAGGCGATGACGAGTGATGGTTTTGCCTTATCAAACCAAATCCTGAGTTTGTGCGTAATATAAATTAATCCCAGTTGGATTGTTTCCCCCGACGGTTTTGAAGTCGCGTATTTGAATTCAAAACCGCTTGAGATGCAAGGTTATGCCCCACAACGCCCTTGCCCTTGCTTGCCTCCGGATTGCCCTCCGGAGGCATTTTTTTGAGCCGTTTTTCAGACAAGATGGCGTTGCGCGGAATTTGTGGACAAAGCTTGATGTCACGTCCTAAAGAACCGCTGAGAGAAACCCCTAGTGGAACTTACACATGACAGGACTTGCGCAAATTCGTTCGACCTTTTTGGATTATTTCAAAAAGCAAGGCCATGAGGTTGTTCAATCCTCGTCACTGGTGCCGCGCAATGACCCTACTTTGATGTTTGCAAACTCGGGCATGGTGCAATTCAAAAATGTGTTCACCGGAGCAGAGAAGCGCTCTTATACGCGTGCCACCACGGCCCAGAAATGCGTGCGAGCAGGTGGCAAGCATAACGATCTCGACAATGTGGGTTATACGGCTCGTCACCACACCTTCTTTGAAATGCTCGGCAATTTTTCATTTGGCGATTATTTTAAACCCGATGCCATTGAATGGGCCTGGAACTTGGTGACCAAGGAATATGGTTTGGCCAAGGACAAGCTAACAGTGACTGTCTATCATGAAGACGATGATGCCCATGCGCTGTGGAAAAAAATTGCAGGTTTGCCGGACAGCCGGATCATTCGCATTGCCACATCAGATAATTTCTGGGCGATGGGAGACACTGGCCCGTGCGGGCCTTGTTCTGAAATTTTCTTTGATCACGGTGACAAGATCTGGGGTGGACCGCCAGGGTCTGCCGAGGCCGACGGGGACCGGTTTATTGAAATCTGGAATTTGGTGTTCATGCAATTTGAGCAGCAGAGCAAGACTTTGCGTGTCGACTTGCCGAAACCTTCCATCGATACGGGAATGGGGCTGGAGCGCATTTCTGCCGTGTTGCAAGGCACCCATGACAACTACGAAACGGATGTGTTCCGCGCTTTGATTTCCAACATTGTCGAAAACACCGGCGTTGCAGCTGACGGAAAAAACAAGGCTTCCAACCGCGTCATTGCCGATCATGTAAGGGCGTCCTCGTTTCTCATTGCCGATGGTGTTTTGCCCTCCAACGAAGGCCGGGGGTATGTGCTGCGCCGGATCATGCGCCGGGCCATGCGCCATGCCGAACTTTTGGGTATGCGAGAGCCGCTGATGTTCAAGCTGGTGCCCGCACTGGTGCGGGAAATGGGCGCTGCTTATCCTGAGCTTGCACGTGCCGAAGTGATGATTACTGATACGTTGAAACTGGAAGAAACAAGATTTCGCAATACGTTACAGCGTGGACTTAAACTTTTGGACGAAGAATCAGCCACCTTGCAAAAAGGCAATGTGTTCTCCGGTGAAACAGCCTTCAAACTTTATGACACCTATGGTTTTCCACTCGATTTGACACAAGATGCGTTGCGCGCGCGCGACATTACCGTGGACACAGCGGCCTTCAACACGTCCATGGCCAAACAGAAAGCCGACGCACGCGCGGCCTGGAAAGGTTCTGGCGAGGCCAAAACTGAAACAGTGTGGTTTGAAATTCGCGAGCGCGTGGGTGGCACTGAATTTTTGGGCTATGACACAGAAACTGCCGAAGGCGAAATTTTGGCCATGACGATTGATGGCAAGGATGTGAGCACATTGAAGCCCGGCGACAAGGGCGCCATCATCGTCAACCAGACGCCGTTTTACGGTGAGTCAGGCGGACAAACGGGAGACCACGGGGTGATTGCCGGGCCTGATGGCGCCGTGTTCAAAGTGACTGAAACACAGAGGCGATTGGGCGACCTCGTGGTTCACTTTGGTGTGGTGGAACGGGGTTCCATGAAAATTGGAGCCGCGGTGGAGTTGGCGGTTGACGCGGGCCGACGGTCGGGAAACCGCGTGCACCATTCTGCCACGCATTTACTGCACGAGGCTTTGCGCCGCGTGTTGGGAGACCATGTGGCCCAAAAGGGCTCGTTGGTGGAGCCTGGCCGGTTGCGCTTTGATTTTTCACATAACAAGGGTTTGAGTGCAGATGAATTGCGCGAGACTGAAGCGATTGCAAATTCCATTGTGCTACAAAATGGTGTTGTAAACACGCGGCTGATGTCTGTTGATGCTGCAATTGCTGAAGGTGCCATGGCGCTGTTTGGCGAAAAATATGGCGATGAGGTGCGTGTTGTATCGATGGGGCGCAACGCTGAAAGTGCGGGGCGGCCTGTCTATTCCCTTGAACTGTGCGGCGGTACGCATGTGGCCCGCACCGGTGACATTGGTTTGGTCAAGGTGATTGCCGAGAGTGGCACCGCAGCAGGCGTGCGCCGGCTGGAAGCATTGGCAGGTGATGCGGCACTGTCTTATCTCAATCATCAGGACGAACGCGTGCAGGCGGCGGCTGCTGCCTTAAAATCTTCGCCGGCAGAGATGCTGACCCGGATTGAAACCTTGCTTGATGACCGCAAAAAGCTGGAGCGTGAAGTTTCAAACCTGAAAATGAAATTGGCAACCGCCAGCAAACATGATCCTGAAACTGTGAATGGTGTGGCCTATTGGTCGCTGGTCACATTTGGTCTCGATGCGGCACAGTTGAAAGAGATTGCTGAGGATTCCAGGAATAAGATTGGCAGTGGCATTGTTGCTGTGGCCAACACCGCAAGCGATGGCAAGGGTGGAATTGTTGTTGCCGTAACAGAGGACCTTGTGGAAAGGTTCAGTGCTGTTGACCTGGTGAAAACTGCTTCTGCTGTTTTCGGTGGAAAGGGCGGCGGCGGCAGGCCCGACATGGCGCAAGCAGGTGGGCCTGACGGAGCAAAAGCAGAAGATTCCGTGCGAGCGATCAGAGCACTGATCAGCTTATCCAAATGAATTGAAAATTTCAGAGACGACTGAAATCTTTTAGATTAAATTTTTGAAAGCGGCCATTCATCCGTGTCAAAATCGGGATGTTGCAGTGATTGCAATTTTTTGAGGTCGGCAGCTGTTCTGGTCTCTGCAGTTTTACGTTCTGGAAGATGGGTCATTTCATGAAACCAGTTGACGCGAGACTCGACGCCATCTTGTCCTTGCAGGTGACCAATCGCGTTTGGATGGTCAAGTGTTCCAATTGCAATTTCAATGTTGGCATCGCCTTTTTCCTGCATGAAAAGCGGTGTGCCGCAGTCTCTACAAAAGCCGCGTTTTACGATTGCAGACGATATGAAAATTGCAGCCTCACCTCTACTCCAGGTAAATTCGGTCAGTGGCACATCAACCAAAGCTGCCCCCCACGAGCCAAATGCCTTTTGGCACATGCGGCAATGGCAAATGCCGGGAGAACCGAGATTGCCAGTGATTTTGTAGCGGACCGCACCACACTGGCAGCCGCCTACCCTTTGTTCCACGTTTACCTCTCAGTTTTCCTGTTAGGCATATATTTACCATATTTGACCAAAGCTTAACAGGCGGGGATTTGAATCTTGGGGTGCAAGTGGTGTGGTGCTGTGCCGTAGGCAAGCAAATACCATGAGAGGCTGAACATCAAATGGTTAAACTTGTTGAATCGCGAATGGCAGCCATCCGTTTGGTGTGGATTATTGTTGTTTTGATGATCCCGATTGTTTTTCTTGGGTTTTTGCTGGTCCGCAACATTCAATCTGAAATGGAAGTGAACCAGAAAGAATTGGCGGGCATTCAATTTCTGTCGCTGTTGGCACCCGTCATGCTGGATGCTGCTGAGGGAAAGGCAACTTCCGACAACTACAAAAAATTGCAAATTGAGGGTCCGGTGTTTGCAGAACTTGCAGGGGTGGGTGGATCCTTTGAACCCCTTACGCGGGCGATTAAACAGCCAAATCTGCAGCCCATTTCCATTTTAAAAATGGCTTACCAGCTGGTTCAACAAACCGGCGAACAGTCTTACATCATCCTCGATGCCGTGGCGGACACTCATTACCTTGGTGCTGCTTCTACGCAAGGCATGCCGGATTCGGTGCTTAAACTCCGGCAACTTCAATATGCAGCCGATAGTGCGGAAAAAAACCCGTCAGCTGAAAATCTGGCGTTTATTGCTGCAGCAGATGGCGCGTTGCGTGAATCAACCAGGCTTATGCAAAGCCAAGTCAACGCTGCAAAAAATGCCGGTCGCAGCAATTATGACTATTTGCAAATTCTCGCCGACTTTGACGTGATTGTGAAAACTAATACACAGCGGACGGCGGCCATTCTTTCTGGCTTTCGTTTACCTCCTGCCGAATCAATGGTCCTGTTGAAAGGGCTGGGAACGGGGGGTGACAGCACAATGGATGGTCACCGAAGCTTGTGGAAAGCCATCAACAAGCGGTTCGCGCTGCTAAAGCAGCAGCAAACGCAAGTGTTGAGCCAAAGACTTGGCGTTGTGATTGTTGCCTCGCTTTTGTCGGTCATCATTGGTCTTGGTTCAGCCATTGCCATGTTTAACTCCACACTCAAGCGGCTGGACGAAATTTCGCAAGCCAAGCGCGATGCTGAAACGGCTCAACATGAAGCCGAAGACATGTCGCAAAAGCTCAGCGTGATCAATGACGATATGGTGAATGTGAACAAGGAACTGGCACATCAGATGCACATGTTGAAAGATGCGCAGGATGCGCTGGTGAGCAAGGGGAGGATGGAGCAGCTTGGCCAATTGACGGCAACAATTGCTCATGAACTGCGCAATCCCCTGGGCGCTGTGCGCACCTCAGCCTTTTTGATTGAACGGAAAATCAAGGACAAGAATTTGGGCTTTGAGCCGCAGCTGGCGCGCATCAATAACGGTGTGTCGCGCTGCGACGATATCATAACCCAATTGCTGGACTTTTCGCGCACGAAGCCGCTTGCGGCGCGCCCTTCTGACCTTGATCAATGGTTGATGAAAATGCTGGAAGAGGAAGCAAAGCAACTGCCTGCAGCTGTTTCCATCGAATGTGATTTGAATTTGGCGGGCCGGCTTGTGCCCTTTGATCCCGCACGGCTGCAACGCGCCCTGATCAATCTTTTGTCCAATGCATCAGAGGCGATGGTGGGCAAAGGAGACGACCCGGCAAAATTCGAAACGCGCATGCCGCTCATTCGCATTTCAACTGAGGTGCTTGATGGGCATGCAGTCATCCGTATCAAAGACTCAGGGCCCGGCATTTCTGAGGCCAATTTGGCCCGCGTTCGCGAACCGTTGTTTACCACAAAAAGTTTTGGAACTGGGCTTGGGCTGCCTGCCGTTGATCAGATTGCCAACCAACATCACGGTCGGTTGGTTATTCAATCAACGCCCGGCGAAGGTGCGGAATTTGCACTTCATTTGCCTTTGCAGACACCAAAGGAGAACGCCGCGTGAGCACGACCAGTCCAGGCCACATGAGCGCTGATTTTTTCCAACAGATTCTCGACAACGTGCCCACACCGATTTTTGTAAAGGACAAGGACCTCAGGTTTGTTTTTCTCAACAAGCACTATTGTGCCTTGATTGGCAAAACTGAAGCAGAACTTCTGGGCCGCAGTGATGCGGATTTTTATGAAGAGCAGGCGGTCGCCGCCTATACGGCCATTGACCGCCGCGTGGTGGAGGATGGTGAACTTGTTAAAGTTGAAGAGATCAATGCCCTGAAAGACGGCACGCATGTGCCGGTGATGACGCGCAAGGCGCGCTTGACAGACGAAGGTGGCAATCATTTTCTGATTGGGACTTGCGATGATTTGACGGCCATCAAAAAGCGCGAAGAACAGTACCGTGCCCTGTCTGAAACTGTTCCTGTTGGCGTGATGCAAATTCAGGAAGATGGCAAGGTTGCGTTTGCCAACCCTTTGGTGCTGGCCTATTTGCAGCGGGGTGTGGACGGGATTGATCTTGCTGAGCTTTCCGTAATGTTGGGTCAGCCGGGCGGGAAATTTCCGGGTGAACCGAGCCGCTTTGAGTGGACGCTTCATTATCAAGGCGGCGCCACACGCCATGTTCTAGTGATCAGTTCAGGCTGGCTGCTGTTAACCAAGGGCAAGACAAGGTCGGCCCTGGTGAGCATTGTTGATATTTCAGAAAATGCAGAGTTGAAACGCATCAACGAAGAAATATTGCGGCTCAACCAGGAACTCGCACTCAACATGGAAAAGCTCAAAGCTGCGCAGGACGCCCTTGTGAAAAAAGGGCGAATGGAGCAGATGGGGCAGCTGACGGCGACCATTGCCCATGAGTTGCGAAATCCGCTTGGTGCTGTGCGCACTTCAGTGTTTTTGATGGAGCGTAAGTTGAAGGGCAAGGGCCTTGATGTTGAGCCTCAGATTCAGCGCATCAACAATGGCGTTATTCGGTGTGACAACATCATCACGCAGCTTCTGGATTTTTCGCGGTCAAAGCAATTGGTGTGCAAGAGTGATGACCTTGATCAGTGGTTGCAGACCATCATTGAAGAAGAATGCAAGCGTATGCCTGCCATCGTTCAAATTACCTGTGAGCTTGGTTTACAGAATATTCTGGTGCCGTTTGATGGGGGGCGCCTGCAGCGGGCCGTGGTCAATCTTCTGTCCAATGCGTGCGAGGCCATGGTTGGAAATGGTGATGCGCCTTTACCGCACTCAAACGCCAACCCGGAAATCAGAATATCCACATTTTGCGAGAAAGATTATGCTTGTATCCGCATCGTTGATAACGGCCCCGGGATTCCAGCTGAACTGTTGGCGAAAATCAGAGAGCCGTTGTTTACAACGAAAAGTTTTGGCACTGGGCTTGGCATTCCAGCCATCGAGCAAATTGCAACTCAACATGGCGGGGAATTGACGCTGACTTCCACATTTGGTGCAGGTGCCGTGTTTACATTGAAGTTACCTTTGTTTCAAAAAGAAGAGGACGCCGCCTGATGAAGAAATCCTTACGCATTCTGGTGGTTGATGATGACATCGACAATGCTCAATCGCTGGCTGAACTTTTTGACATGGAAGGTCATGTGGCCATGGCGGTTCATAGTGGTGAAGCCGCAATAGAGGCTCATAAGACGAGGCATTTTGACCTTGCGTTCATGGATGTGATGATGCCTGGCCTCAATGGAGTTGAAAGTTTTCTTCGCATTCGTCAAATGCAGCCGCAGGCAAGAATTTTTATGATGACCGGTTACAGTGTGGAAGACCTGTTAAGGCAAGCGGTGGAGCAGGGTGCACTTGGTGTTTTGAGCAAGCCCATGGACCTCGATGCCATTCTCAAGATGGTGAATGACGTGGGTTCTGATGGCTTGATGGTAGCACCCTCGTTTGGAAGCCATTATGGCCAAACTCTGCAGGGCCTGATTGCAGGCTCTGGCAAACCTTGCCACCTCATGAGCCAGACCCATGGCTCGCTTGACATTGCGAAAGATGAAAGCGTTTTGATTGTTGATCTGCAAGCCCCGCTGATTGACAGCGTTGGCATTTGCAACACTTTGCGCAAGGATGGCCACCGTCATCCCACCATCATTGTCACGCCACCTTCGACACTTTTAGACAGTGAGCTTGATCCCTTACACGATGTGGCGGTGACCGGGGTTTTGAACAAACCTTTTGACCCCATGACACTGCTGGACCGACTTGAAATTCTGGCTGTGTGAAAGGAACCCTACATGTCTAAAATTTTGAATATTCTGGTGGTGGATGATGATACCGAAAATGCCGATGCCTTGGCCGAGCTTTTTTCATCTGAAAACCACCGTGTGATTGTGGCCTATGATGGCGAACAAGCCATTGAAGCTTTTAAAACCAATCAGGTTGACCTCGGATTTTTTGATGTGATGATGCCAGGGAAAAATGGCGTTGAAAGCTTCCTCGAAATTCGCTCACAGAACCCTGAAGCCCGCGTTTATTTCATGACAGGTTTTAGTTCGGATCTGCTTCTTGAGCGCGCCAAGGATGAGGGCGCTTTGGGTGTGTTTGGCAAACCCACTGATCCGGCCAAACTTCTGGAAGCCATTGAACACGAAGCTGCGTGACTTTAGACGTGCCATGGCATTAAGCCTTCATATACCATGATGTTTCAACACTGGGATTGGTAACCAGAGTGATTGTGCCTTCAAAAATCCAGAGGTTAAGTGAGCTCTGGCATCCGTACACGACGTTCAAGGCAAGGTGTTGGTGAACCACGGTGCTGGTTTTTTCGCACTGGATGAGACACATATGTTGACAGCAGGAGACCAAGTGCTGGTTGGGGCTGAAAGTCATGTGACTGTAAACTATCTGGCCAAAGACTGTTCAGTTGAAATTTCAAAGCCGCAAACCCTTACAATTGGAAAAACCGCGCCTTGCAAAATGGGCGAAACAGCTGCGGCAGTTGAGTCAGCGTTTATTACACCGGTGAATGGTGGGGTGATGGCTGGTGGACTTTCCGCTGTCAGTGGAACGACAATTGCCATTGCCGGCACGGTTGTTTTGGGTGCGGTTGTTGGCGGCGGCATTTTGATTGTGAACAATGCTAACAAAAACGATGGTTGTTCCGGCAGTGTGAGCGCTTGTCCCTAAGGGAATTGTCTTAAGCCATGGCGGCTTTCAGGTTGGCATCAACAGCGTCAATAAAGCCTTCCGTGGTGAGCCATTTTTGATCAGGACCTACCAGAACTGCCAAATCCTTGGTCATCTTTCCCTGTTCGATGGTAGCCACAGTCACGCGTTCCAGCGCGCTTGCAAAGTGTTCCAGCGCTGCATTGCCATCTAATTTGGCGCGGTGCTTCAAGCCGCCTGTCCAAGCAAATATGCTTGCTGTTGAATTTGTGGAGGTTGCCTTGCCTTGCTGGTGCAGGCGGTAATGCCGTGTCACAGTCCCGTGTGCAGCTTCAGCTTCCACTGTTTTGCCATCTGGCGTGAGCAACACTGATGTCATCAGACCAAGTGAACCATAGCCTTGTGCCACCAGATCAGACTGCACATCACCATCATAATTCTTGCACGCCCAGATGTAACCGCCTGTCCATTTCATGGCACTTGCCACCATGTCGTCAATCAGGCGGTGCTCATAGGTGATGTTGTTCTTCAGGTAATCAGCTTTGAATTCTGCTTCGTAAACGGCCTGAAAAATATCTTTGAAACGACCATCGTAAACCTTCAAAATGGTATTTTTCGAAGAAAAATAGACCGGCAATTTGCGTTGCAGACCATAGGCGAGCGAGGCTCGTGCAAATTCAGTGATTGAATCCTCCAGATTATACATGGCCAGCGCAACACCAGCAGAGGGTGCCTTGAAAACTTCGCGTTCAATCACCGCGCCGTCTTCACCCACAAATTTCAAAGTGAGTGTGCCCTTGCCCGGAAAGGTAAAATCAGTGGCGCGGTATTGATCGCCGTAAGCATGACGGCCGATGATAATCGGCTGGGTCCAGCCCGGTACAAGACGAGGCACGTTCTCACAAATGATGGGTTCGCGGAAAATGCAGCCACCTAGAATATTGCGGATAGTGCCGTTGGGCGATTTCCACATTTCCTTGAGATTGAATTCCTTCACTCGTGCTGCATCTGGCGTAATCGTGGCGCACTTTACGCCGACCCCATATTGTTTAATCGCGTGTGCCGCATCGAAAGTGACTTTGTCGTTGGTGGCATCACGGTGTTCCATCCCGAGATCATAATATTTGAGATCTATATCGAGATACGGCAAGATCAATTTCGTCTTGATCAAATCCCAGATAATGCGTGTCATCTCATCGCCATCAAGCTCTACAACAGGATTGGCGACTTTGATCTTGTTCATATGACTGCCTCTGCGTTGGGTAATTGTTACGGGGCGCTATAGCAGGCGAAGTGCAGGGGAGCAATTGAGTCGCAATTTTTCGTCGCGGTCTAAAATTTTCTTGTGTGATTTGGTCTGGTTTACCCTCGCAAGAAGGTGATCCTGATAGGCTTTGCTGGCTTGCGCTTTGACATGGCATGAGGCACATGGCAGGGAGTGCACATGGCGACACAATCATTTTCGAGCAATGCGCTCACTTATCCTCCTTTCCGGTTTTATCTTGGTGCAATTGTTCTGGTTAATTTTGCGGTGCAAATCATGTCAGTTGCCGTTGCATGGCAGGTTTATGACTTGACGCGCGATCCGTTTTATCTTGGAATTGTTGGGTTGGCGCAATTCCTGCCCGCCTTGGCTCTGGTGTTGGTTACTGGGCTGGTGGCAGACCGGTTCAATCGCCGCGTGATCTTGGGATTGTGCTTGACGCTTGAAGTTTTGTGCGCAGTCGGGCTTTTGGCCTTCACGCTGTTCAAGCCAACGACAATCTGGCCCATCATGGGCGTGCTGGTCATTCTTGGAATCGCGCGTGCGTTTTTTAATCCTGCGGCCGATGCCTTGGCCCCCAATCTTATTTCTAAAGAGGCCATTCCTCATGGCATTTCACTGGGCAGCATGGCATGGCAAACGGCTTCAATTGTCGGACCGGTTTTGGGAGGGTTGCTGTACGGCATTTCAGGTGAAGCAGCTTATGGCGTTGCGACATTGATGTTGGGACTGGCTGCAGTTTCGATTTTTCTAATTGGCACAATTCCGCAGGAGAACCATGTGAACGAAACCAGCATTGGCACATTGTTAGCGGGTTTCAGCTTCATCAAAAGCGAGCAGATTGTTCTGGGGGCCATATCGCTTGATCTGTTTGCGGTGCTGCTTGGGGGAGCAGTCGCACTTCTGCCGGTTTATGCTCGAGACATTTTGGATGTTGGGCCGTGGGGCCTCGGCCTGTTGCGCGGTGCACCAGGTGTTGGGGCCATTCTCATGGCGCTGTGGCTGGCAAAATTTGGGATTAAAGATCGCGCTGGGCTCATTTTGTTTTCAAGCGTCGCGGCATTCGGTTTTTTTACCACGGTGTTTGGTTTTTCCACATGGGCGCCGCTTTCAATTTTCGCACTGATGCTGATGGGGTGCTTCGACATGGTGAGCGTTTATGTGCGCGAAACCTTGATGCAGCTTCGAACACCTGATGAGGTGCGGGGCAGGGTGAACGCCGTGAACCGCGTGTTCATCGGTGCTTCAAACGAGCTTGGTGAATTTCGTGCCGGCATGGTGGCGTGGAAGCTGGGGGCGGTGACTGCTGTGGTGATGGGCGGTGTGGGCACAATGCTGGTGGCTGGCATCTGGTCCAACTTGTTTCCGCAGCTCAGACAAGCGCGGAAGCTGGACGGGAAGAGTTAGACTGCGCCCTGTAATCGCCTGCTGCAAGATAGCCAGCATATATGGCACCACACATCGCAGGTTCACTTACTTTGTTAGCTAATAGCTTGAACTAAAGATTTGCTTGAGCAACTGGGGGTCTTGGTGCCATGACCAGTCTGGTTGCTGCTATGATGGCCAACAATGTTCCGACATAGACCACCAGTTGGAACAGGCTGGGCTGATCGGCATAGCCCACCAACGTGTGTAAGATGCGGCCTGTGATGCTTTTTTCTGATAGCAACCCCGATGTGTCCCAAACCGCGTTGCTCATGATTTCCACAACACCTGCTTTTTCCAGAAACCCGGCAGCTTGTGCTGCCATGCCTGCCGCAAGGAATGTGATCAGCCAACTGGTAGTTTTGAAGATGTAACGGGTTGGAATGCTGAGAAGACCCAGATAGGTGAGTGCTGAAACAATACCGCCCAGACCGAGGCCCAGAACCGCGCCAAGCGCAATGCTTTTCGCGGTGCCCCCATCGCTGATGAGAACCCCGTACAAGAACAGCACAACTTCAGACCCTTCACGCAAAACCGCAGCCCCCACCACAATGGCCAGTGCTGTCAACGTCTTTCGGCCTTCACGCACTTCATTGCCTGCCTGCTTCAATTCACCGGCCATGGCACGGCCATGCAGCGCCATCCAGATATTGTGCCAGGCGAGCATGGCCACAGCGATAGAAAGAATGATGGCGTTAAAAATTTCCTGACCAAAGCCGTTGAAAAATTCGGCTATAGACCCCGTGAACGCAGCTACAACGCAGCTTCCTAAAATTCCACTTAAAACACCAATGCCAACCCAAAGTCTGCTGCCCGCAACACTGCGCGTGGCTGCCAGCACAATTCCAATAATCAACCCTGCTTCAATGACTTCGCGAAAAACAATGATGAGTGCACCAATCATGATGTGAAACTTATTCCACAATCACATAGGTTTTTGCGACATCTTCCTGGTATTCATCAACAACCAGATATTTGCCTGGTTCAACCGCTTTGACGCGCACAACGATAGAAGAGTTTCCAGCAGCTAATTTCTCGACGCGCAACTCCTTCGACTCAAGTTCTGCCGGGGCCGCGTTCAAGTTGTTGAATTTAATGATAAAGGGTTTGCCTGCTGGTACTTTTATTTCGGATTTGTCAAATGCTGCGGCTTTTAAAGTCAGCTCATAGGTAACCGGGACTTCCGCATAAGCGACCGTAGACACACCACACAAACAAGCCAGTAAAACAACACGCATTATCACTCTCCTATTCCAGCAATGCCCAGAAATTATCAATCCCGACTTAATTTGTCAACTATTTTTCGGACTTTGGAATTTGACAAGTTGCCGCTATTTGAACAGTCATGGCAGGTACAGGCATGGCAGGCACAGATAAAACGCGCGAACTCAAATTTGGTCCATCACCTGCAGTGCTGCTGGTCAACCCGCAATTGGGGGAAAATATTGGCATGGCGGCCAGGGCCATGGCAAATTTCGGATTGTTTGATTTGCGGCTGGTGACACCGCGTGAGGGGTGGGACAAAGAGAGGGCTACGGCTGCGGCTTCCGGGGCGGCTGAAACGGTTGAGCGCCTTAAAATCTATGACAGCTTTGAAGAAGGCTTGAGTGAATACAACTTCATTTATGCAACCACGGCCCGCCCGCGCGACATGGTGAAAGAGGTGATGACGCCCGAACAGGCAGCACATGACATGCACGCCCGTGTGGCGCGTGGAGAAAAGCTGGCCATTTTATTTGGGCGCGAGCGCTGGGGATTGACCAATGACGAGATTTCAAAGGCTGATGTGATTATTTCAGCACCCGTTAATCCGGCTTATGCATCGCTGAATATTGCGCAGGCCGTTTTGCTGGTTGGCTATGAATGGTTCAAGCCTTTGGCCACATCATTGGGGCAGGAGACGAGCGAGTTGGCGGCATTGGCTGGGCCGGGACTTCGCATGCCAAACACTGAACTCGCAAGCAAGGAAGAACTTTACGGATTCTACCAGCATTTGGAAGAGGAACTGGCCATGGCCGGTTTTTTCAAATCACCTGAAAAACGACCTACTGTGATACGCAATATTCGAAATTTGTTTTCGCGCGGCGGCTTATCGCAACAGGAAGTCAAATCCTTGCGGGGCATTGTATCCTCCCTCACGCGTTTGCATGTGCGGCGCAAGGCCAATAGCGATGAATAATCCCCGCATCCTTTTGTTTGATAGCGGCATGGGTGGGCTGACTGTGGCTGCTGCTGTGGCCAAACAATTGCCCGATGCACATTTGATTTATGCGGCTGACAATGCTGGGTTTCCTTACGGCGCTTGGAAAGAAGATGCGTTGCGCGTTCGCATTGTGAGGGTGCTTGGCGCTTTGATTGCCCGCGCCCAGCCCGATGTGGTGGTGATTGCCTGCAACACCGCCTCCACCATAGCCATGGTGGCATTGCGAGATGCATATCAAGTGCCGTTCGTGGGCACTGTGCCTGCCATAAAGCCTGCTGCTGCACAAACCAAATCCGGCATCATTGGAGTGCTGGCCACACCGGGAACTGTGAACCGCGAATACACACATTCATTGATCCATACTTATGCGTTTCACTGCAAAGTGTTTTTGCATGGTGCGCCAAGATTGGCAGAAATTGCTGAGCAAAAATTGCGCGGGCACCAAGTGGATATGGCAGAATTGAAGGATGAGGTAGCCCCGGTGTTTCGCAAGCGCGACGGTGGCCGAACAGATGTGGTGGTGCTGGGCTGCACGCATTATCCGCTTTTAACCGATGAGATCAATGAAGTGGCACCGTGGCCCGTTATTTATATTGACCCGTCAGCTGCCATTGCAAGGCGTGTTGCCGATGTGGCGGAGGAGACGCCGGTGCATGGGAAGGATGACACTGTTCCAGCGCATGGTACCGTGATTCTAACATCGGCAAGGGCAGGGGGATCGGAGACACTCACGGCTTACAGCGCGATGGGATTTCCGGGGCATGAGCTTTTGGATTTAGCGGTCTAAACCCCCTTTTAAACTCTCAGGTTTGAGCGCAAGCTTGCCTTCTTCGCAAGGGTGGGAGTGAAATAATGATTATCTATCCTGATCTGGAATTGCGCAAAGGACGACTTGTCAATTTGATCCGCAACCGGATTGACAGTCCACTGATTTATGATGCGGACCCGGTGGAGGTTGCCCACGACCTTGCGGCCCAAGGGGCCGAGTGGCTGCATGTTGTTGATCTTGATGCGGTGTTTAACGATGGTGATAATACTGAGGTGATCAAGGAAATTATCCGCAACGTGGGCTGCCCGGTGCAGGTGGGTGGCGGCATTCGATCGATCGAGAAAGTTCACAGCTGGATGGATGCGGGTGCAGGCCGTGTTGTAATTGCAACGGCGGCGGTGAAATATCCGCATTTTGTAAAAATGGCGGCGACTGCCTATCCCGATGCCGTGGTGGTGAGCATTGACGCGCGCGGCGGCTTTGTGGTGGTAGATGGGTGGACAACAACGACGACATTCACCCCGACAGAATTTGCCTTGCAGTTTAAGGATGTGGCACTGGCGGCCATCGTTTTTACGGATATTGATCGCGACGAAGATTACCCTGACAGCACCATGGCCCATGCCACGAGTTTGGCTGCAAAAATCCGGACACCTGTTATCGTCAGCGGCGTTGTGAAAAGCCTCGACGATATTTCGACGTTGTCTTATTTGCCGAACATAACCGGAGTACTCACCAGCCGCGCCCTGTTTGGAGGTGCCTTCACCTTCGCCCAAGCCAACGCCATTGCGATGGAACAACACGCAAGGAATGCACCGTTTCAGTGAGGGGCAGGGAATGAAGCACGGCCTTCAGTTATTCACGCTGCCCTTGGCACGATGAAATTTAGTTTGTCGCCCAACTTGCGGCGTTCCATACGCAGTTCATAATCGGCCTGTAGGCCTAGGAATATGCCTTCGGAGATTCTGTAATAGCGCGCTAACCGCAAATCAGTATCGGCGGTGATGGCGCGCTTGCCCAAGATGATTTCATTGATGCGCCGTGGTGAAACGCCGATGGCTTTCGCCAAGCCATTTTGCGATTGGCCCGATGGCTTCAAAAAATCCTCAAACAGAATTTCGCCAGGCGTGGGAATAGGCATTAGATCTGCTTCGTCAGAGTTAGTGGTAATCGACGATTTCAACATGTCTTGCTTCTCCCTCTACCCATTTAAAACAAATACGCCACTGATCATTAATGCGGATTGACCACTGCCCAGCCCGCTTGCCTTTTAATTGCTCCAATCTGTTACCCGGCGGTTGCCGCAAATCGCCGATTACAATAGCTCGATTAAGATAAAGCAATTTGCGCAACCCGATTTTCTGAACATCTTCCGGCAAGTGCTTTGACCTTATCCCTTGCCACACGCGTTCAGTTTCGCGGTCAAAGAAACTTTGGATCATAGCGCTCTATAACGTGTAACGTTACGAATGTCAAAACTGGTCCTTCACTGATTTGACATCCCCCACCACTTCCCCTATCAGCCGCGCATCGACCGGGGCACGTTGCCCTGTCTTTGCTTGCCTGTGATTGCTCAATCCTGAGTGGTCTGTCAGCCAGATTATCGGCAGAGGAGGGTAGGTTTCCATAAAAGTGTTCTGGAGAACCGTAAATGACAAAGCGTTTAGACGCCAAATACAAAATTGACCGCCGCATGGGTGAGAACATTTGGGGCCGTCCCAAGTCTCCCGTCAACAAGCGTGAATATGGCCCTGGCCAACATGGCCAACGCCGCAAGGGCAAAATTTCTGATTTCGGCACGCAGTTGCGCGCCAAGCAAAAGCTCAAGGCCTATTATGGCAATATCAGCGAGAAGCAATTCCGCGCGTCTTATGCTGAAGCTTTGCGTTTAAAGGGCGATAGTTCAGAAAACCTGATCGGCCTCTTGGAGCGCCGTTTGGATGCCGTCGTTTACCGCGCCAAGTTTGCCATCACCGTGTTTGCGGCCCGTCAATTGGTGAGCCATGGCCATGTTAAAGTGAACGGCAAGCGTGTGACCATTGCTTCGATCAAGTTGAAGGTTGGCGATACGATTGAGCTCACTGAAAAATCCAAAGAAATGGTTGTGGTGCAGGAAGCTTTGGCCACAGCCGAGCGCGATGTGCCAGATTATATCGAGACTGATGGCAAGGCCGCGAAGATGACGCGCATTCCATCGTTGACCGATGTGCCATACCCTGTGCAAATGCAGCCAGCCTTGGTGGTGGAATTCTATTCGCGTTAAGTTTTGCGTGGTCGAAGATTTTGGACGGCGGGGGAAACTCCGCCGTTTTGTTTTTTTGTAGAAAAGTGAAGAATGAAAGACTTATCCGAAAGAATTGACGATCTGGAAACACGCATTGCTTACCAGGATAAGGTCATTGGGGACCTTAATGATGTGATTATGGCCCAATGGCGCAAGATGGAAGCTATTGAGGCCCACTTGCGCAGGCTCGGCGAGGAGATGCAGATGGTGGAAGCTAGTGATGTGCCTGCCAATCAGAAGCCGCCGCATTATTGAAAGGCTTCGGCCACCTTTGCGTCGGCATATGCAAAACAGCCTGCGATTGTTGGGCTTAACGGTAGATTACGGTAATTGCCGATCACACCGTTGGTGCGCAATCTGCCTGATAAGCCAGGCTCATCACCATGCACGACCCAGATAAAACCGAAACTCGTTTCACGTATCGGCTTGGCTCCTGCGTTGACCAGCGCCGCAAGGATTTTGTTTTGTGATGTCCCGGGGTTAAACACCGCTAGCATGGTGCCGCTGGCTTATGGCGGCAATGCTCCAGCGCGCATAATGATGGCCATTGCCAAAACCCACACGACCATGACACTCGAAAAAACGGCGAGGGCAAACTTGTGGCCGGGAAAATTCATGCGGCTGCAAAGCTTTCGGCGCGCTGCTCTTTAATGGGTAAATTGATTAGGGCCGCACATAAGGCAAGGGCAATGCTCATCCACCACACGATGTCGTAGCTGCCATAAAGATCAAATAATTTACCACCCAGCCACACGCCAAAGAATGACCCGATCTGATGGCTCAGGAACACAAAGCCATAAAGTGTTCCCATGTAGCGCGTGCCGAACATGACGGTAATGAGACCCATGGTGAGGGGCACTGTGGAGAGCCAGAGGAAACCCATGCAGGCCGTGAAAATCAGCGTGCTGGTTTGCGTTATGGGGAACATAATGAACGCGGTGGTGACAACGGCGCGCGCCAGATAAATTGCACTCAGCGGCACGCGCTTTTCACCACGCCCGCCAATGATGCCAGAGGCGTAAGACCCCACAACATTAAACAGGCCAATGAGCGCCATAGCAATGCCTGCAAATTCTTTGGTCATGCCGTGCTGGGCAAGATAGGGGGGCAGATGGACCGTGATAAATGCCAGTTGAAAGCCGCACACGAAAAAGCCTGCGACCAGCAAATTATAAGACCCATGGCCGAACGCCTTGGACACGGCCTGGCCCATGGACAACGTGGTTTCGCCAACTGCCGCATGCACGCTTGTGAATTTTTGTGCAAACAGCGGCAACGCAAACGGTATAATGAGCAATGACGAGGCGGCCAACACCAGCAACGATGTGTGCCACCCGTAAGCTGCTATTAACGCGCCAACGAGCGGTGAAAAAATGAATTGGCCAAGCGAACCTGAAGCGGTGGCGAGGCCAAAGGCCCATGACCGTTTTTCCGGCGGCACAATGCGGCCCAACGCGGCCATGACGATGCCGAAGGACGAGAGCGCTATACCGATACCTACGATAATCCCGCCGCCCAGATGAAGCATGAAGGGACTGCCTGCATAATTCATCATCACAATGCCTATGGCATAGAGCACAGCGCCAGCGATGAGGACACGGGCCGAGCGATAGCGATCAGCCAATGCGCCAGCCATGGGTGTTGCAATGCCCCACAGAAGGTTTTGCAATGCTATTGCGAAAGAATAGGTTTCGCGTGGCCATCCATAAGCTTCAGAAATGGGCAGGGTGAATTGGCCGAACGTGGAGCGCACGCCAAAATTTACGATTGCCACCAGACAGCCCGCAACCAAAATGACTGTTGGAGTGAAATACCACGGGACGGGTTTTAGCGTAGCTTCCATGCGCGCGGTTTAGGCCGGTTTTCCAAATTCAGCAAATGCCACGCCAGCCAGAATAATCAACCCGGCACTCAGGGTTGCAACACTTGCAGCTTCGCCCAGCACAAGCCAGCCGGCTGCAACGGCGATGACAGGAATTAAGTACAAAGATGCACCCATGGTGGTGGCGCTTAGATATTTTGTGGCATAATTCCATGTGGCCAAGCACATGAGGGTTGCGATGACCGACAGGAAAAACAGCGAAAAAATGGCCTGCCCGTCCAAACTGATCAGTGATTGGAGGGTTGTGCCCGATAGAAACAGCAGCGCGGGTGGTCCGCATAAAAACAGCGTCAAGGCAGTCATTTTCAGTGTGCCATACTTGATCAGCAGTGGTTTATTGTAAATCACGTAAATGGCCCACGCTACATCGCACAGCAAAAGCAGCAGGCCACCCTTCAGCATGTCGTCAAACTTCATCTCGGCGCCCATGTTACCGCTGAACAGATAAATCGTTCCAGCAAATGAAATCAGCAAGCCAATAATGGCGTTGCGGCGCATGCGCTCGGCCCCCAGTGCTGCGGCCATCAGTGCAATGAGCAGAGGCTGCACGGCGATGATCATGCTGCCGAAGCCTGCTGGGACGTAAGTGAAACCGAATACCGAACCGAGAAAATATCCGAACATGCCAACCATGCTGATGAGCAAGAGTTTCGGGATGTCTTGGCGGTCAATGTGCAGGCCTGACACCAGGAACAGTGGAAGTGCCGCGATGGCCACGCTCCACATGCGGATGACCATGGCATCAGCAGGGCCGGTGGCCAGCGAAAACCCACGCACAAAGGCAGGTGCTATACCCCAGACGAGAATTGTAAAAGCGAGGGCGAGAAAGGCACGTGTCGTGTTAGCCATTATGTGCGGCAACAGCTTTTGCCACGGCGGGCCTTTCCATCATGGCGTTGCGGTGGGCTGTGGTTTTGGGAAGCTTCGTCATATCTACACCATCACCCTCAAGCCAATTTGAAATTGTGAGCAGATAGCAATCAGCCACGGTGAATTGCGCGCCCATGACCCACGGGCCTTGCAAATATTCATTTTCAATTATGGTAAAACAATCCAACATGTTTTGCGGTACTTTGATTTTCAGATTGTCCTGAACGGAAATGTCATCGCTCCAGCGATAACCGCGGCCTTTGTGCGAATGATAAACATGTACTGTTGCTGAGAGAAAAGTGTTGAACGCCTGCATTTGCGCGAAGTGAAAAACATCGGTGGGGGCCAAATGCTGCACGGGATGGGTTTGCGCAATGTAAGCAAGAATGGCCACATTTTCACTGATCACGCCGTAATCAGTGACGAGCAGTGGCACGCGGCCTTTGGGGTTCAGCTTTTTATATTCCGCACTGTTCTGCTCGCCCGCGGTGAAGTTAACACGGCAAGGCTCGAATGAGGCGCGCACCTCCTCAAGGGCAATATAGGGTGCAAGTGAACAGGTGTTGGGTGCATAGTAGAGTTTCAGCATGTCTTCCTCATTGACCCGTCATTCGCGCTTTTGCGGGATTGACAGTGGGGGAGTTAAGCCACACCCTTATCAGCCATCAATTGTTTCAGCTCACCTGATTGAAACATTTCCATCATGATGTCGGCTCCGCCTACAAATTCGCCTTTCACATAAAGCTGCGGCACCGTGGGCCAATTTGTGTAATCCTTGATGCCTTGGCGAATTTGATCATTGGCGAGAACATTCACATCTTTGAATGGTACGCCGAGGTTCTGCAGAATTTGCACCGAGCGGCCAGAAAAACCACATTGTGGCATATCCACGTTGCCCTTCATGAAAAGAACAACGTCATTAGATTTTACTGTGGTCTCGATTTCAGTGTGAATGTCGGTCATTTAATTCTCCAAAACAGTTGTCGTGAGTGCCAGTGCATGCAAAACGCCACCCATATTTCCCTTCAGCGCTGCATAAACCATCTGGTGCTGCTGTACACGGGATTTTCCTTTGAACGCCGTTGAGGCTACGGTGGCTGCATAATGGTTGCCATCTCCAGCCAAGTCCTTAATTTCCACCACGGCATCGGGCAGGGCGTCTTTGATGTGGCGTTCAATATCTGGGGCGGTCATGGCCATGGGGTAACTCCTCCGATTACAAATAGCCGCTGGGTTGCGAAAATACCAGTGGTGAGTTTTGTAACGGGATAGTAAAACGAAAAGCACCTCATAGGATATTGCCATGCTCCTTTCGCGCCGCCTTGTTGTTTCTGCTGTGTTAGCATCACCCGCCTTGATTTCGCGTGCCGCTTGGGCCGAGAAATATGCTATCAACATAAAAGAAGGTGGGGAACTTGCCTATAAATTCCAGCGCCGCGAACTTGCGTTTGCCACGGCCGAGCCTGCGGGCACTATCGTGGTCGATCCACACAAATGTTTTCTTTATCATGTTCAGGGCGGCGGCACGGCAAGGCGCTATGGGGTTTCGCTGGGTAAATCAGCCCATGCGTGGACAGGTGAAGTGACGATCAAGAAAATGGCGGAATGGCCCGTGTGGGTGCCAGCTCCTTATCATCTGGAGCACAAGCCGGAGCTTTCAAAATGGTTGCCTGCTGGCATGCCCGGCGGGCCGGATAATCCGCTGGGGGCCAGGGCTTTGTATTTGTTCAAGGGCGAGGTCGACACAGTGAACCGTATTCATGGGGGTGCCAAACTGGAATGGATTGGCAAAAAGGCAACCGCCGGCTGCATCAGCATGTTGAACGTTGATGTGGCGCATTTATATTCACAAGTGCAGGTCGGCACGCGCGTGGTGATGTTGGAGTGAATGGATGCCGCGAGGCTGCGTGATCAGCGCCAAGCCATTGGTGGTTCTGTCTTCAATCAACCATGATGCTCCGCTTGGGGTTCTCTCGCAGCTTCCTGACTATTTCAGGGGTCGGAGATCGCTCCATTTTCTCAGCCCGTCATGGTCGCTGGATGGAAATTTCCAAATGTTGCATCGTCAGGTACAACACGCCAAGGTTGAATTTCCGGAGGCCGAATTTGTAATTCTGGCCAATGAAGAATCCGAGTTAATCGAATTACAACTGTGCGGTTTGCGATCCGTTCTGGGCAATGCGTCGATATTTATTGACGAGTCCATCTTTGTGCCCAAGTTTGATGTGCCAAAACACTTTGATGCCGTTTACAATGCGGTTTTGAAGCCGTTCAAGAACCACATGCTTTGCAGGGAGATTTCGTCGCTTGCTTTGATCTATTATTTGCATGGTGATGAAACACTTGCTGATCTTGGGTATGCCAACGAGGTGCGCAATTTTTTGGCCCATGCAACATTTCTCAATGACGAGCGCGTGGGGCCCAACGCCATTCTCCCGCTTGGACAGGTTTGTGACGAGTTGAACCGCTTTCATGTGGGTTTGTGCCTTTCTGCGCGGGAGGGCACAATGCGAGCCTGCGTTGAATATCTGCTGTGTGGCATGCCGGTGGTTTCAATTCCTGCCACTGGGGGCAGGATGCGTTATTTAAACGAAAATAATTCACGGCTGGTTTTTGCCGATGCCAAGAGCGTTGCATTGGCGGTTCAGGATTTGAAGCGCATTCATTTTGACCCTCAGGCGATCAGACATAATACTCTCACAATTTTACAATTTGAGCGCGATTGCTTCGTGGAATCCGTTAACCTGCTGGCGTTTAAATTCTTAGGTGTGCCGCATCTTCTGTTGGATTTTTCGGCATTCAAAACGGCCATCAATTATAAGTCAGTTGAGCACTGGAAGGAGGCACTTGATGAATGACCATAATGCCCATGTTTGCCAGAAGCGCGTTGGTTTTTAGCCAGCCATATAGTGCGGAAACCAACCCTCATGGGCGGTTTTTAGGTCGGCGAGTTTGAGTGTGGTGTGTTCAAGGTTGATTTCGGGATTTGCTGTTACAGTACCAATGTGGGCAACTTGAACGCCAGCAGCTTTGGCTTGAGCTATGATTTTTTCTGCGGCTGTTGCTTCACATGTTAACATATAACGGGCCTGGTCTTCGCCAAAGAGCTGCTCATGATCCATCGGTTCCAGTGTTGCGCCCAGGACTGTTGGCAAGGCCATTTCGATTAGCGCCACGATCAAGCCGCCATCAGAAATATCATGTACTGCAGTTACTTGGCTGTTGTTGATCAAGTTTCGCACGAAGTTCCCGTTTTGCTTTTCCAAGGCTAAATCGACAGGCGGCGGGGCCCCTTCTTCGCGGCCCAGAATTTCACGGAGATAGATGGATTGGCCCAAATGGGTGCCGTGGCCACCGACCAGCAGAATGGCGTCACCTTCGGCTTTGAAATGTTTGGTGGTCATTTTGCTCAAATCCTTGAGCAGGCCCACTCCACCGATGGCCGGAGTTGGTAAAATGGCTTGACCATTGGTTTCATTATAGAGTGACACATTGCCGGATACGACCGGGTATTCCAGTGCCCGGCAAGCAGCATCAATGCCTTTGAGGGCAAACACGATCTGGCCCATAATCTCAGGCTTTTCAGGGTTGCCGAAATTCAAGTTATCAGTGATGGCGATGGGCTCGGCTCCCACACATGTCAGATTGCGCCACGTCTCAGCCACCGCCTGTTTGCCGCCTTCAAACGGGTCGGCCTTTACATAACGCGGTGTCACATCGGTGGTGACGGCGATGGCTTTGTTGGGTGCAACGCGCACCACGCCCGCATCACCGCCTGGAATTTGCGCAGTGTTGCTGCCAATCAAACTGTCATATTGCTCCCACACCCAACGCCTTGAACACATGTCAGGGCTGCCGATGATCTTGAGAATGGCCGCCTTCAGATCAGCGGGGGCAGGCACATTGGTGAGCAGGGGCAACCTCTGAGGCTCCAGCCATGGCCTGTCATATTCTGGCGCTTGATCGCCCATTTGCTTGATCGGAAGATCAGCTTTCACTTCACACTGATGTTTAATGACGAAACGCAAGGTATTGGTTGTCTTGCCGATTATGGCAAAATCCAACCCCCATTTGTGGAAAATGGCTTCGGCCTGTTTTTCCAGTTCGGGGCGCAGTACCATGAGCATGCGCTCTTGAGATTCAGATAGCATCATTTCATATGCACTCATGCCTTTTTCGCGACAGGGCACTTTGTCCAAATCAAGCTCGATCCCTAAATCGCCTTTGGCTCCCATTTCAACGGCAGAAGATGTGAGACCCGCTGCCCCCATATCCTGTATGGCGATGACGGCACCTGACGCCATCAACTCGAGGCAGGCTTCAAGCAGGCACTTCTCGGTAAACGGATCACCCACCTGGACGGTCGGGCGTTTTTCTTCGGCCTTATCATCAAATTCGGCGCTTGCCATGGTCGCACCGTGAATACCGTCACGGCCCGTCTTCGCTCCAAGGTAGACCACGGGAAGGCCCACACCTTGGGCTTTGGACAGGAAAATTCTATCAGAATCGGCGATGCCCACGGCCATGGCGTTGACCAAAATGTTGCCATTGTAACTCTCATGAAAATTCACTTCACCGCCGATGGTCGGCACGCCAAAGCTGTTGCCATAACCACCCACACCTGCCACGACACCCGACACCAGATGGCGGGTTTTTGAATGATCCGGCGCGCCAAAGCGCAGTGCGTTGAGGGCCGCAATTGGGCGGGCGCCCATGGTGAACACATCGCGTAATATTCCGCCCACACCGGTGGCTGAACCTTGATAGGGTTCGATGAAAGATGGATGGTTGTGGCTTTCCATTTTAAACACGATGGCTTGACCGTCATCAATATCAATGACGCCCGCATTTTCGCCGGGCCCGATCAACACACGTTTGCCCGTGGTATGTAGTTTCTTCAGGTGTTTCTTAGATGACTTGTAAGAGCAATGCTCGTTCCACATGGCAGAGCAAATGCCCAACTCGGTCATTGTGGGGGTGCGGCCTAAAAGATCGAGAAAGTGTTGATACTCGTCTGGTTTGAGGCCATGGGCCTTTACGATTTCGGGAGTAATGGTGGGTTCAGCCGCATGTTTTATCATGCCTGCCGTTTATCGAAATTACGGAAGATTCACAAATTCATTGTGTCCTGAGGAGAATGTTATCCTTTGCTATTTTCCCTAGCGGCGCAGGCCGCATCATCGGCAGCATTTTTCGCACGATTCTTGGCCAGTGCTTCATTCAACTTCCGCAAGGCAACAGTTCGCTCGAAATCAGACACGCTGGGCTCAATTGGTTTCTCTGTCACAAGCTTCTCCATTCATCACTTGCGCCCCCGCATGATGCAATTTTTAGGAGAGTTCGCTTGCAAAGATGTTAATATTTGCAAGCGAGCTGCGGCAGTTTGACTTGTGGTTTTTAAATCCTGAATTTCAGGCGGCAATTGCTCTGCGAATTGATGGCGCATTTTTAACCGGCAAATGACGTTTGGCTTCCAATGGCGTTACATTTGGTTTTACAGTGGAGGCCCAAAACATATGAGCTACGCGTTCTTGCAAGGCCGTGTTGGCCTGATCAAGAACGGGGTTGGGTTGTGGATCTGCCTTGAATTTGCTGATGAATGCTTCGAACATTTTTCGGTTCCTCTTTGCAGGTTCTGTTGTGGCTGTTCGCGCGCGGCAACGTGCGAACAGTTGCATTCAGCGGCAAATTTTTACGTTAATCTAGAGTTAACGCTGGCGAGGGTGAATGTTTGCTTAGCACGATTTCAAAAACTTGATGCAATTTTGCTTCAAGTTTAAGCAGCTAAAAGGCTTTCAAACAAAGGCCTGCAATCGATTTTGCCGTGGAGGGGCTCGATCATGTTTTCGGGGTGGGGCATCATGCCAATGACGTTACCACTGGCCGAGACGATGCCTGCAATGTCGTTGGTGGCGCCATTGGGGTTGGTGCCTTCAGCATAGCGGAAAACCACGCGCCCTTCGCCTTCAAGTTCTTTGAGGGTTTCCGTATCGCAGATGTAGTTGCCTTCGCCGTGGGCCACGGGACAAGACACAATCTGGCCTTTTGTCATTTTGTTGGTGAAGAAGGTTTGATTGTTTTCAATTTTGAGTTTCACTTCACGGCAGACAAATTTCAATGCAGCGTTGCGGGCTAGAACACCAGGCAATAGCCCCGCCTCAGTGAGGATTTGAAAACCATTGCAGACGCCTAGAACTTTCAAACCCAGCAGTGCTTTGGCGCGAATGTCCTGCATGATGGGGGAACGGGCGGCAATAGCTCCGCAGCGCAGATAATCGCCATAGGAAAATCCGCCTGGCACCACCACAAGGTCAACAGCCGGAAGTGTTGCTTCTGTGTGCCACACAGAAATCGGTTTGTGGCCCGTGGTGGCTTCGAGTGCCGACAGCATATCACGCTCACGGTTGATGCCGGGGAAGGTGATGACGGCGGATTTCATGGGATGTCTTCTCGGTTTAACTTCTTGCGTCTTTCGTCAACCATCGTCGGTAGTGTAAATAAATATTTCAGAATCATTTCAGTTAGGCCACGCAGAGATCCGAGCTCTGTACTTTTCATTGGCTCTTCATCGTGGGCTCCATCGTTACCCAATGCTTTAATTTCATTTGCCCAAGACATTAAATCTTGAGTCAATTTACCAGTTTTACCTAACTGTTCAATTCTTGAAGCAAGCATGCCCTTGAGAGATGGATCAATAGCCTTTAATCCTAACTCGAGCGCCTTTCTGTACATAACAGCTGCAGCGTCGGTGTGTTTTAATGCAAAATTACTTTCAGCTTGAATCAAAACTTGTTTAACATTCTCAGGAATAAATTCAGGCAAAATTGGCTCAGGCGGACTTGGCCATACTGTTTGAATTTCAAGTGCAAAACTCTCTGTACTTTGATGGGCATCAAGCAACGTTCTAATCGAGTGTCCCGCAGGGTTCCGAGCTGAAGCACAACTTGGCATTTTACAATTCGGGCAATGGAAATGAAGACTAATGTACCCATCGAAATGTCCTTGTGTGATCATTACGACTCTTATCGCTAGGTCATGCTTTATACATTGAGTGCAGGTACCAATGTGAAACATTTAGAGCTACCCTAACTCAATCTCGTAATTTTCAATCACGGTATTGGCAATCAGCTTTTCGCACATTTGTTTGAGAGCAGACTGAGCTTTTTCCTTGTCATTTCCAGTCAAGTTTATTTCAAAATATTTGCCTTGGCGCACACCATTTACGCCAGCAAAACCCAGCGAACTCAACGCACCTTCGATGGCTTTGCCTTGTGGGTCGAGAACACCGTTTTTAAGGGTAACTTTGACGTAAGCTTTCATATATCGCTTTTCACTAACTTTGGTTTTGCACGTTCTGGCTGTTCATTTAACTGAATGATGCCCAAGCGCCGCGCCACTTCGTGATAAGCTTCAACAACGCCACCCAGATCGCGGCGGAACCGGTCTTTGTCCATCTTGTCATTGGTCTTGGTGTCCCACAGGCGGCAGGAATCCGGGCTGATCTCGTCGGCTAGAACCACGCGCATCATTTCATTTTCAAACA
This sequence comes from Hyphomicrobiales bacterium, assembly GCA_038230015.1. Taxonomy (GTDB): domain Bacteria; phylum Pseudomonadota; class Alphaproteobacteria; order Rhizobiales; family Aestuariivirgaceae; genus Aestuariivirga. Next base: position 146,005 of record JBBRNW010000002.1, read on the forward strand.
GGCGGCCAAATTCAATCTTGAAATCGACAAGCTTGATGCCGACGCCCAAAAACAGTCCAGACAGATAATCGTTGATGCGGATGGCCATGTGCATCATGTCGTCAATTTCCATGGGCGTGGCCCAACCGAAACTGGTGATGTGTTCTTCACTCACCATAGGGTCATGCAGTGCGTCGTTCTTATAATAGAATTCGATGATTGACCGGGGCAGGGGATGGCCTTCTTCGAGCCCCAAACGCTTTGCCAAAGATCCAGCTGCAACATTGCGCACAACCACCTCGAGCGGAATGATTTCCACCTCGCGGACCAGTTGCTCGCGCATGTTCAACGACCTAATGAAATGGGTGGGGATGCCGATTTCGCCAAGGCGCGTGAACACATATTCACTGATGCGCTGATTCAAAACGCCTTTGCCGTCAATCACGGCCTTTTTTGTCGCATCAAAAGCGGTTGTATCGTCCTTGAAGTGGACAATCACCGTGCCAGGTTCTGGACCCTCATAAAGAATCTTCGCCTTGCCTTCATAAATGCGGGTTCGCCTGCTGTTCATGGAGAGAATCCTCATCGCCACCCTAACTCAAAAATGTACTTAGCACGGTGTTCGCCTTCCCCTAAAGGAAGTTAAACCCCGTGGGAATAATTAATCGGTCTTTTAGCTGCTTATATTGCGCTGCACAATCACATATATAAGTCGAGGCCTGTTGATTTGCTAGTGAGCGATGGCTATCTGGTTTAAGCGTGATTTGATCGGGAGTGAAGGCAATGACAACATTTGACAATCGTGAAAAAGGATTTGAGAATAAATACGCACATGACGAGGCAACCTTGTTCAAGGCAACAGCGCGGCGCAACAAGCTTTTGGGAGCATGGGCTGCAGAAAAGCTGGGCCATACGGGTGCCGCTGCTGATGCTTATGCCAAAGAAGTGGTGATGGCAGATTTTGAAGAAGCCGGTGATGATGATGTGGTGCGAAAAGTGGTGGCCGATTTTGCAGCGGGCAATGTTGACATCTCCCCAGACGACATACGCGCGATGATGAGCCAATTGATGGCGACAGCCGTTGAGCAGATCAAGGCTAGTTAAATCATGACGGGCTTGCGCGCACGGCTTCACGACGGCAAGCCCTTTTTGTTTACGTGGATGAGCATGGCTGGCGCACAGCTGGCAGGCCAGATTGCAAGGCTTCCGCTGGATGGTGTGTGTCTCGACATGCAGCACGGCATGATGGGTTTTCAGGATGCTGTGCCGATGATTGCCAACATTGCTGCTGTTGGAAAAACGCCACTTGTGCGGGTGTTATGGAATGACGCGGGATTGGTGGGGCAGGTTTTGGATGCCGGTGTGTCAATTTTAATTGCACCCATGATCAATTCAGTGGCGCAAGCGCAAAGCTTGGTCAAGGCTGCCAAATATCCGCCCCTAGGGCAGCGCAGCTGGGGCGGTTACACCATGTTGCAAGTGACGAAAACAACGCCCGGGGAATATCTGAAAAATGCCAATCTGGACACTATGGTATTTGCAATGATTGAAACGCGGGAAGCTTTGGAACTGGTGGATGACATTGCTTCTGTTCCAGGCCTTGACGGTTTGTTTGTTGGACCAAGCGATTTGTCAATTGCGCTCTCGAATGGGGCAGGGATCAACAAAACAGCGCCAGAGGTTTTGGCCGGGATGGACAAGGTTGCAGCTGCCTGCAAGCGCAACCGTTTGGTGGCAGGAGCGTTTGCTGGTTCCCCTGCGGTGATGAACGAATACCGTTCGCGGGGGTTTAACTTTCTGGCCGCTGTGGTGGATGTCGATCTGTTGCGCCTTGGGGCCGAAGCAGCTGTGGACGGTGTGAAGTGAAAGACCTAAACGTTGCACAGATTGCCATCCTCAACCGGTTGATTGACCTTGTGCATGCGGCAGGACCGGTGGACGCACAAACCGACAAATACTTCACTAACACGTCTCGCATTGTTGAAGCACATGGCGATGCTGAGGCGACTTTTGCGGTGTTCATGCGCCGCCGTGTGGTGGCAGCACTGGAGCCTGCCATTCGCTTGATCAACCACTTCGTGCCAGATGCCAAAGTGAAACGCTTTGTAACTGAAGGTGAAGTTGTGCCTTCCGAACACAAGTTGATGGAAGTAACGGGCAGCATGAAAAAGCTGTCTGAAGTTGAAACGCTGCTGCTTCAAAAAACCGGGTTTCCCTGCGTGGCCGCCAACAATGCCTATGAAATGTGTCGGGCAATTCCCTCAGCCGGGTTTATGGATATGCATGCGCGCCATGGCTCTGGTGCCGAGATGAATATTCTGGCGGCTTACGGTGCCATGGTGGGCAGCAATGCCGCAAAGCGTGATGATGCTTCTGTCACCGGCTTTGTAGGATCGTCACAAGATTTGACCGCGCCGTTTTTTGGTGCGGACCAAGGCATGGGTACCATGCCGCATGCGCTTGTAGGCTATGCTGGAGGTAATGTTCTTGCCGCGATGAAAATGTTTGCCGAGACTTTGCCCGAGGCAAGATCGTTGATCGCACTTGTTGATTATACAGGCGAAGAAATCAAAGATTCCTTGCGGTGTGCCAAGTGGTTTTATGATGATGCCAAGCTTTCAGCACAGGGTAAAAGCTTTGGCATACGCCTTGACACCCATGGTGGCCGTTTTGCGGAAGGGCTTGATTATGAAAAATCAGTCGATGTTGTGGGTCAATGGCTGAAAGTGCCAGGCGAATACAGCATTGTTGAAAAAGTGCTGGGGGGACGGGCTTTCCAAATGGACCCCAACAACATTCTCGTCGACAAAGTGCGTCGTATTTTGTTTGGCAAGGGTGTGTCGGTGGCTTCAATTATTCATGCCCGCTTGGCGTTGGACAAGGCGGGATATTCTTCCGCAATGATTGTTGGATCATCAGGGTTTGATCCGCAAAAATGTCAGATTATGGCCGCTGCAAATGCACCCCTCAACATGGTGGGAACGGGCAGCTTCTTGCCTGCAACACTCACTGAAACTTACGCCACAGCAGACATCATTGCTTACAACGGCAGCCCCCGCGTTAAGGTGGGACGTGAGTTTTTGCTTTAAGTTGAACTTGTGATTTAACTTGGATTTACTCGCCTTTAACACCCCTTCGCTAGGTCTAAAACGGCGCCAAAGTTGCGTGGTTTGTGGGTGTAAAAAGTCTGGTCATGCAAAAGCTGTTCAAGCTGGTTTTTCCGATCGCATTTATCTTCATTTTCATGGGTTCAGTGCCTCAGGGGTTGGCTGCAACAGTTGAGCTTGTGACGAATGGCTCATTTGCATCTGGCACGCTGAACACCTGGACAAACTGGACATTTTCAAGAACTGGTGCCCGCGGTGGCTTTACCGCCTTTACGAATCCAGGCCCTAATTCGCAAGAAGATAACGCTGGCACTTTAGACCTGACACAAAGTGGCATGGTGGGATTGGCTGTTGGACCAGGTGCTTTGGGTGCCGCCCAAATCATTGTGCAAACGGGCTGGAATACGTGCGGGACTACCGCTGCATCCTTAAACGTTTACATTGGCGCAACTCTGTATGGCACCTTTACCACACCAAGCAATGCCGCAACCGGGGCAACAACTGCGGTTACGACTTATTCCAATGGTGCCACCGGAAGTGCGGGGTCCACCATTCCCGCAACACCTTATAGTGAAGCTGCAAATACCACTTATGTTATGACAGGCGTTACATGTTCAGGGCTTGGGTCTGGCGGTTCAGTCAAATTTACCCACACCCATCAGGTGATAAAAGCGGAAATTGACCGCGGTTAATCACCATACTTTTCATTTTTCCAAACCGACATTTTGCACCGAAGATCGGATTGCTCTCAGTTTACTTTTCTGTAAGGTTGGGCCAGGGGCCAGAAGGGTTTAATTCGGTTTGGAGGTTGTTGTGAAGAAATTTATATTGGCGCTGTTGAGTTTCGTCTTGGTTGCCGCGTTTTCTGCTGAACCAAGTTATGCGCGCAAAGCCCATGCGCGACATGCCAAACATAAAATTTACCGTCCGCCGCCGCCGCCTATTGTTGTTGTCGATGTTGATGTGTCTTCGCAACGGATGTCAGTGCGGGTGAATGGTTGGCCCACGGGCTATTGGAAAGTTTCAACGGCACGGCCCGGTTATCATACACCGCGTGGCACCTACCGCGTGACGCGGACTGCTGCTGTCTATTTTTCAAAAAAATATGATAATGCGCCCATGCCTCATTCGGTTTTCTTCTATGGCGGTTATGCTGTTCATGCCACTACCAGTCTAAGGTCGCTGGGCAGACCTGCATCGCATGGTTGCGTTCGGCTGGCGCCAGATAATGCTGAGGAACTTTATGAATTGGTAAAAGAATATGGCGCAAACCGAACCCGCATCACCATCAGCAACTAATCGTGGCCGCATCGCCCTCATCACGGGTGGTGCACAAGGTATTGGTGCAGCCACTGCCAAGCAGTTTTTGAGTGATGGTTTTGCCGGCGTCGTTCTGCTTGATCGGAATTCGCACCGGCTGGAACTTGAAGCTGAAGGCTTGGCAAAATGGGGACGTGTCAAAACAATTGCCGCAGATCTGCGGGATGACCAAACACCCGCCAAAGCTGTGTCGCTAACGATTGAAACTTTTGGACGCCTCGACGTTCTGGTCAACGCCGCTGGCAGTACGGCGCGGGGCGGCATTGCTGATACGACTGTTGATATTTACCACCAGCTTTTTGATGTGAATGTGAAAGCGCCGCTATTTTTGATGCAGGAAGCAGCCAAGCCAATGGTGGCTGCCGGACAGGGCGTGATCATCAATGTGGCATCAATGATTGCCTATGGCGGCCCGCCTAATCTGGCCAGCTACAGCGCGTCTAAAGCGGCCCTCGTGGCGCTGACCAAACATGCTGCCAATACTTTCAAACGAGACGGAGTTCGCGCCTTCTGCATCAACCTGGGGTGGGTGAACACCGAGGGCGAACGCGCGCTGCAAACCGGGTTTCACAAACTGCCTGAAAATTGGCATGAAACCATTGGCAAGCGTATGCCAGCAGGGCGCCTCATTCTGCCTGAAGACGTGGCGGGGCTAATGGCCTATCTCGTTTCGCCCTCTGCGTCGATGATGAATGGCACGGTCATTGACTATGAGCAGATGCCGCTTGGAGCATTTGATGCACATCCGGCTCTGGGGCCGGAGTGACCTGCCTGAACTGGTCATCCCAACTCGAGCACAACAATCTCAGGCGGCATTCCAAACCTTATTGGAATGATGCTGCACCCCAATCCGCCTGAAACAATTAAATGGCGGCCATTTTCAATAATGTGCCCATAATCAAAGCGGGTTCCGTAGGCTGAGGGAACGACGAAGGATTTTCCGAACAACCGCACTTGGCCGCCATGGGTGTGGCCACTGAGGGTGAGGGAAACTCGATCAGGAATTTCAGGAAACAAATCTGGTTCATGTGCCATGTGTATGATGGGGGCATCATCCGTAATTTGTGCCAGCGTCCCCTTCAAGTCGTCACGACCTTCAAAGTTTCTGAAATTTTCGCTTTTTTTGATGGCGACTATCGAACTTGTACCTGAAAGCCAAAAGGGCAAACCCTCTTTGCTGAGACGGACAGCCTTGTTTTCCAGAACGGGAATGCCTGCGTCCTCAAACGCTTTTTGCGCCACTGTGGGGCCGTGGCCCTTTTTCTGCGCGGTGCGGTCATCCCACCAATCATGGTTGCCGCAAATTGCAAATGTTCCCAAAGGGGAGCGCAAAGCACGTGCCGCATCAGCGGCCTGGCGAACCGGCACGGTGCCCGTACGAAAGATATGCCCTGCCACATAATCCCCCAGCAGCAGCACAATATCAGGGTTCAAGGCATTGGCGGTTTTGATGATGTTTTGCCAGCGGGGCAGCGGCATGTGGGGCTCAATTAAATGCGGATCAGCCAATAATACGGCACGCAATTTCAGGCCCGGCGTCCAACGCGGTGGGGTAAATGTGTAACTGGTTGTATTCAGGCGAAAACCGGGTTCGATGACAGCCGCATAGGTGAGCGTGCTCAACCCGCCCAACGACAGTGAACCCAACCATTGTAATACGCGGCGGCGGCTGATCATCATGTTGTCCCTAGTTTTGCCCCGCTTGCGCTTCAGCCAGGCACCATTGGCGAAAGGCGTTTACGATTGGCGCATCGGTAGTATCGAGCCTGGTGATCAGATAATATGAAAAAGAACTTGGGGCTTTTAAAGACAATTCGAAAGGCTTGATCAAGCGGCCAGATGCCAGATCATCGGCCACCAGATTTGAATCGCCCAATGCAATACCGTGGCCATCCAGGGCCGCCTGAATGGCAAGCGAGGTTTGGCCAAAATGCAAGCCGGCGTTGGCATCAAAATCTGTAATGCCGACTGCATGCATCCACATGCGCCAATTGGGCCAGGGTGCGCCATCGGATTGCCAATCGAGGTGGATCAATGTGTGTTTGAGAAGATCCTTGGGCGTGCGCAACGGCTTTTCCGGCGTGATCAGGCCGGGGCTGCACACCGGGGACAGGCTATCGCTGAACAGCAAATCCGACTGCAAGCCCGGATATTTGCCGCCGCCAAAACGAATGGCCACATCGATGTCATCGCGGTCAAAATCAACCAAGGTGTTTGACACATCAATGCGCACATCTGCACCAGGCACAGCGGCCAGAAAACCATCCAGCCTTGGCACCAACCACTTTGCTGCCACCGAATGGGTGGACGTGACGCGGATTTGGTTGCGATTTTCCAAGCGCTTCACGCGCAACAGGGCGCGGGTGAGCACCTCAATTGATTCATGTGCTGCGGTGTGAAGAATTTCGCCCTGCTTGGTCAACCGCATAGAGCGGCTGGTGCGGGTAAACAGCGTTAACCGAAGTTGATCTTCCAGCTCTTTGATTTGGTGGCTGATGGCAGCAGGCGTAACCCCCATTACTTCAGCGGCCTTGGTGAAGCTTAAATGTTGGGCAGCCGCATCAAAGGCGCGAAGCGACCGCAACCCGGGAAAATGCTCTATCATGTCAATCTCGTGACGTTCTTCAAATTAAATTTGATGATAGAATGAGAATTAGTCGTTTCTCATTGTAATTGCAATGATCTATATTCTGATCATCAACATTAGTTAATGGAAGTTAATAATTATGTCTCGTGTCATCGCTCTCACCATCAGCCAGTTCGAAATGCCCCGTTTGGGCTTTGTATCGTTGGCCCGTTTGCGTCACTCTTTCACCCTCGCCACAACTTTGAACAGCGATGCGGCGCGCGTGCTTGCGGACAATGAAAGCATTCGAAATTCCTCGCGTTATTACTAGCCGTCAAACGCCCTTCCAGATGGGTTTGCGCTTCTCGGCAAAGGCCTTGGCGCCCTCAAGCTGATCTTCGCTTGAATACAGCTTGTCGACAGTGGGAAGCTTGCGCTTGGTTACCATCTCGAAAGCGGCGTGAACCGGCAAATGACTCGTCTCGCGGTCGATTTCCTTGATTGCCGCAAACACCAGCGGCGGACCATCTGCCAATTGTGCAGCTAGGGCACGCGCACGCGTGAGCAAATCTGCGGCGGGAACCACTTCATTGATCAAGCCCCACTGCTTGGCTTCGCTTGTGTTTATAACGCGGCCCGTAAACAACAATTCCATGGCCACGTGGTAAGGAATGCGCCGGGGAAGTTTGATTGTTGCCGCATCAGCCACCGTGCCGGAGCGGATTTCAGGGAGTGAAAATGTGGCGTGTTCGGCAGCAATAATGATGTCACATGATATCATGATTTCAAACCCGCCCCCAAAGGCCAGACCATTGACGGCGCAGATCACCGGCTTGTTCAGCCCCTTCAATTGTTGAAGGCCGCCAAAGCCCCCCACACCATAATCTGAGTCTGGCGCTTCGCCCTGTGCCGCTGCTTTCAAATCCCAGCCGGGGCAGAAAAATTTTTCGCCCGTTGATGTGAGAATGGCGACGCGCAATTCAGGATCATCGCGGAAGTCTGCAAAAATTTGACCCATAACACGGCTGGTCGCGGCATCGATAGCGTTGGCCTTCGGTCGGTCAATGGTGACTTCCAGAATGGCGCCATTTCGGGTGGTGTGGATGGGAGGGTTCATGGTATTTTTTATTCCTGTTAATCTGTCATCCCAACTTCGGCAGGGAATACTCTTGAATCTCACTGCGGCTTTTGTAGTTTAGTTGCCCCCCACTTTCGCGGGGATGAAGGTTAGGGTTGCGTGCTCACATGCGCCTTAAAACAAATTAATGCATCTGCTGCCACCGCACCTTTTGGCAGTACAAAGAGCGGGTTGATGTCGAGGTCGATGAGCTGGTCCTTGTAAGCTTCAGCAAATTGACACACCGATTTTATGGCTTCCAGTGTTGCACGTTGATCGCCTGATTTTCCGCGAAAGCCTTCGATCAGTTTCCAGACACGTAAACTCTTCAATGCACGCAGGATTTCATCTTGAGTGCAGGGCAGCAGTAGAGTGACCGAGTCTTTCAGCAGTTCAGTGAAAATGCCGCCCGCACCAATCACGAGAGCAAGGCCAAATTGCGGATCACGGGTGACACCGATGATAAGTTCAGCCACCGCCCCTTGGACCATTTTTTCGACCAGTAGCTCATGGCCCAGTTTCGCCATATGGGTTGCGGATGCTTCAACTTCGACAGCGGTTTTCAGGTTCAGGGCCACACCGCCTATTTCGGTTTTATGAAGAATACTGGCTGAGGATATTTTTAACGCCACAGGATAACCTAATTCGGTGGCGATTTTTGCAGCGTCTGACGGGGCGCAAACTTTGCCTTCTGGGATATTTAATCCGAATTTTGATAAAAGCTGCTTTCCTTCGTATTCCGTCATGCCCGCGAAGTGAAGAACCAGGGTTTCATTTTGCAGTTTTGTTTGCTCTAAAACAAAGTCACCTGTTTGGCGGGGATGATGAATTTTGGTAGAACTTCCAATCATTGCCGCTGCTTCAAACGCCGTTAGCGCGTCGTCGAGCCCCATCATGGGTGTGATGTTGTTGGCACTCAATTGCGCAGCAAGGTCTAGCGGCATGGATTCAGGCAATGAGGATACAATCACGGCGCGCGCCGCGTTGGCTTTGGCAGCAGCAGTGAAGGCGCGCGCGGTTTTGTACCACGCAGCGGGGTTCATATGGGGATGGGTTGGCACATCCAAGATCAGCATGCCCACGTTAAATCCACCTGATAGTGTGGCGGTGAACGTGGCTTCGAGTTTGGCTTCGTCGCCCCAAATAAAAGTGTGATAGTCCAGCGGATTGTCAACGCTTACAAATTCGTTCAGCGTTTCTGCTACCTTGGATTTTGTTGCAGCAGTGAAGGGCGGGAACGAGACGTTCTTTTCCAGTGCCATGTCGGCTATCAAGGCGGCCTCACCGCCGGAGCAGCTCATGGAAACGATGCGCGAACCGGGCAGAGGGCCGCCATGATGCAAGAACTTTAAAGTTTCAGCGAAGGCGGTGACGGATTTCATCCTCGCAATGCCATGGCGTTTGAACAAGGCATCATAAAGTTCATCGGCACCGGAGAGCGACGATGTGTGGCTCATGGTCACTTTTGCCCCTTGCTCAGAGCGGCCCGTTTTCAAAGCAATCACCGGTTTTTTATGGTGGCGCGCCAGTTCAGCAGCGCGCGCGAAAGCGGGGATATCTTTCAAGCCTTCGATGTGCAGGCCAATGGCTGTTATGCGATCATCTGTACACAGAGCTTCGAGCATGCGGGCCATGTCCACATCCGCTTGATTGCCAATCGCAAACAACGAGGTGAGGGGTAGGGCGCGCCTGCTCATGCCGAAGTTGCAGGCGATATTTCCGGATTGCGTGATGATGGCTACGCCGCGCTCGCGAATTTCCAAGCCATGCTCGTCAGGCCACAAGGCGCAGCGAGACAGCGTGTTTACGAAGCCATAGCAATTTGGCCCGAGTAACGGCATGCCGTTGGCGGCTGCGAGGAGTTGAGCTTGTAGGTCATTGGCACCAGCCTCTGCAAAGCCTGCAGCGTAAATGACGGCACCACCGCAGCCTTTTTTAGTCAACCCACGGACAATTTCAATCGTGGCTTCGCGCTTCACGGCGATGAACACCGCGTCAATGGGCCCCTCTATGTCCTCCACTGATTTGACGGTTGAGATGCCCCCCAACTCTGCCCGGTTCGGATTGACTGCAAAGATCTTTCCCGTGAACCCCAGTTCACGCGTGCGCGTGATAGCAATGGCACATTCATTGCCCCCGATGAAGGCAATTGAAGTGGGGTTGAGCAGGCGCTGCAAGTTACCCACCCAGTGGCCTTAGCAATGCGCGTGAAATAATATGCCGTTGAATTTCACTTGTGCCTTCCCAGATGCGCTCCACTCTGGCATCGCGCCAGATACGCTCCAGCGGCAAATCACTCATTAAGCCCATGCCACCGTGAATCTGAATGGCTTCGTCGGCAATGAAAGCCAGCACTTCAGTGGATTTCAACTTGGCCATGGCCATGTCCATCTCGGTGACAGTGCCTTGATCATACTTCCAAGCGGCCTCGTGTGTGAGAAGCTCAGCTGCTTTCAGTTCCATGGCCATATCGGCGAGCTTGAAGGAAATGCCTTGAAATTTGCCAATCTGCTGGCCGAATTGTTCACGGTCCACGGCATATTGCAGCGCCAGTTCCAACGCGCGCTCGGCGCGGCCCAAACAGGTTGAAGCCACTTGCAAGCGCGTGGCCCCCAACCAGGAATTTGCGACCTCGAAACCCTTGTGCACTTCGCCCAAGATTTGCGATTTATGCACGCGGCAATCCTGGAATTCCAAAATGTTGTTGGGATAGCCGCGATGCGAGACGTTTTTGTAACCCTCGCGTACCGTGAAGCCTTTGGTGCCCTTGTCGATCAGAAATGCCGTGATCAATTTCTTTTTGCCACGCGGCGTGTCTTCTTCGCCAGTTGCCGCAAACAAAACTGTGAAATGCGCTTCATCGCCATGGCTGATGAAATGCTTCACGCCGTTGATTACGAAATCATCACCATCAACTTTTGCGAACGTCTTCATGCCGCGCAAATCCGATCCCACGCCGGGTTCCGTCATGGCCAGGCAATCAGCCTTTTCGCCCCGCACGGCAGGTGCCAGATAGCGTTCGCGCTGTTCGGTGTTGCAGGCCATCAGGATGTTGGAGGGGCGGCCCACGCAAGTCCAGTGCAGTGCGTAGTTGGCGCGGCCAAGTTCTTTTTCGTAAAGGCACCATGTGAGCGTATCCAACCCCGCACCCCCGCCTTCTGCAGGAATGTTTGCGGCATAGAGGCCTGCTGCTATTGCTTTGGCTTTCAATTGATCGCGAAGCTCTGGTCGAAGCACGCCTGTTTCTTCAACTTCTTTTTCATGCGGATAGAGTTCATTGGCGACGAAGTCTTTCGTCGTCTTGATGATCATCTTCTGTTCGTCGTTTAATGCGAAATCCATAGTTTACCTGATGTGAAAAGTTTCGATATGGCCGTCTATAGCAATGTCTTGGCCATTGATCATATAGGCGGCAGGTGAGCTGAGGAACAGGCACAGATTGGCCACTTCCTCTGGTTCAGTGAAGCGGCTGAGGGACTGCGCATTAACAAGTTCTGCCGCCACCACATCAACATTCACACCGCGCAAGGCTGCTTCACCTTGCGCCACTTTCATGATGCGCGGGCCATTGACGGCGCCTGGGCATATGGCATTGCAGCGCACGCCGTGCGGGCCAAGCTCAATAGCCAATGATTTAGTGAGCCCAATCACGCCCCACTTGGCAGCGGCATAGGGTGTTCGGTTGCCAAATCCATATTGGCCTGCGTTAGACGACATGTTGATGATGAGGCCAGAGCCTTGCGCCTTCATGACGGGGGCGGCACGGCGCGCGCAAAGAAATTGTGCATCCAAGCATATTTCGAGTGTTTCGCGCCATTCAGAAAGTTCGATGTCGTCGACTGGTGCGGTTGGCCCCTTGATGCCAGCATTGTTCACCATCACATCAAGTCCGCCCAAATCATCCAGTGCTTCATCGAACCACACGTCAACTTCGGCTTCATTGCGAACGTTAACGGTGGTGGCGGCAATCTCCGGAAAGTCCTCGCGGAAGGTTTCAAGCGCTGCTTCATCCATATCGCAAATGTGAACGCGTGCACCTGCGTCAAAAAACGCTTTGGCAATTGCGCGCCCAATGCCCGTGGCTGCAGCGGTGATCATGACGCGGTGGGGTGACATGTTTTTGCTCCGTTTTCATTAACGTTCTCCCTCAAGGGGAGAAAGGCACGCTATTTGCTTTTCCTCTTCGCCTTCATCTCACGCTCCAGCACCAACCCAGCACCGATCTTGTGCTTTTTAAACAGCTTCATCATATCAACCAAAATCGCATTGCGCTTGGCTTCCATTTGCGCAACCGTGCGGCCGCCTGCTTGGGCCTCGCAGCCTTCGATCAGCCTTGTTTCCAAAGCGTCGTTCCATTTGGGAAATTTCAAATCTGTCCATGGCAAGTCCAGCGTAGGGTCGAACTGTTTCATGAAATCCCGCATGCCGCCTGGTCCTCCGGCCAAATGATATGTTTGAAATGAGCCCATAAAGGCCCAGCGCATGCCGGCGGAATAGACAATTGAATCGTCAATGTCTTGAGTGCTTCCCACATCCTTGTCCAGAATATGGAGTGATTCGCGCCATAGCGCTTCTTGCAAGCGGTCACAAATGTAACCATCGATTTCCTTTTTAAGACGCAACACCTGCATGCCGATGGATTCGAAATAGACGCCTGCCGCATCCATGGTTTGGGTGGACGTTTTGGCACCCGGCACGGTTTCTACCAGCGGCAAAAGATAGACCGGATTGAACGGATGGCCGATGATAACTCTTTCGGGGTGTTTGCATTGAGATTGCAATTTTGTGGGTAGAAAGCCGGACGATGAGGATGAGATGATGATTTGAGGTGCTGCCACCGCATCAATATCTTTGAATAATCTGATTTTCAAATCTTCGCGCTCGGGTGCAGCTTCGTGGATGAAGTCTGAGTTGGCTGCCATGTGAGCAAGATCGGTTGTAAATTTGAGCTTGCCTTTTTTCTTGGGCTTGCCAAGCAGGCTTTCCATGGATGGCCACGCAGTTTTGATTTGCGCTTTCAATCTGGCTTCGGCTGAAGCTTGCACATCGTAGGCGATGACATTGAAGCCGCGGATCAGCAACCGCGCTGCCCAGCCTGCGCCGATGAGGCCCGTGCCTGCAATGCCCACAGTTTTGATTTTCATTTTGAAAGACCCAAAATCTTTCGCCCCTCATCTGGCGTTGCCACTTTTGTTCCCAAAATTTCGATGATCTTCACGGCTTTTTCCACCAGCGTTGCATTGCTGGCGAACACGCCCTTGTCGAGGTATAAATTGTCCTCAAGTCCTACGCGCACATGGCCGCCCAGCAATACGGCTTGGGCTACCGCCGGAAATTCATTGCGGCCAATGCCGAAAGCCGCCCATAATGCGTTCTTTGGCAGCTGGCTTTTCATGTAAGCCATGGTTTCAGCGCTGTAAGGTGCACCCCACGGAATGCCTAGGCAAAGTTGAAAAAGTGGCAGTTCATCCATCAAGCCTTCCTCACACATCTTGCTGGCAAACCACAAATGGCCGGAATCAAACACTTCCATTTCAGCCTTCACGCCGTAAGACTGGATGAGTTTAGCGCAAGTGCGAAGCTGGGCTGGCGTTTGCACCATGATGGCGTTGCCATCGCCAAAATTCATCGAGCCGCAATCAATCGTGCAAATTTCGGGGCGCAATTCCTTAATGTGCAGGTATCTTGCTTCTGGTCCCACCAAATCGGTACCTGCACCCCATGTCATGGGTTCTTCGCCTGGTCCCACATCAAGGTCACCACCCATGCCACCCGTGAAATTGATGATGATATTTGAATTCTTGGCGCGGATCTTTTCCATTACATCGCGGTAAAGGTCTACATCGCGCGTACCTTTGCCCGTTACGACATTGCGCACATGGCAGTGGACAATTGTAGCGCCAGCACGTGCTGCCTCCAGGGCTGAGTCGGCAATTTGCTGCGGCGTAACCGGAATGGCGGGGTGCTTGCCCACAGTGTCGCCAGATCCAGTGATGGCGGCGGTGATGATGACTTTTGATTGCATGTGGAATCTCCCTTCGGCCACGATAGTTCAGTCTGTCACACTGTGGCGAGATAAATCCGTCCGTGGTGCAGAAATTTCCGACAGGTGGCGCGGGTTGGGGATTTCTGATAGATTCGGGCGTGTGGGGTTCTAGAAATGGGAGATGAAAATGCGAATGCTTCGAATAATTGCACTTTTATGGCTGGGTTTGGCCGCAACGCTGGGAACGGCACACGCCGCCGAACAGGATTTTGTCAAACCAAAAGTCGGCATCTTCCGGCTGGATTGGTGCCGCGTTTGGGGCAACCAGTGCGGAAAACCGGCAGCCGACCAATATTGCCAGTCAAAGGGTTTCAACCAGTCGAACAACTTTGAGGAAGCGTTTGATATTGGCGCTGCAACACCCACCGTGGTGATTGGCACTGGCCAACAATGTGCCGATGCATCTTGCGATGGTTTTACCTTCATCACATGCGAAAAGCCTGATGCAGGTCCGCCACCGCCACCACCACCTGGCCCAGCTCCAGGCGGGGCCGATTCTAAAACCTACAAGAAGCCAAAGATTGGCGGCGCACGCCTGGCTTATTGTTTCAAAAAGGGTGTGGGCTGTGACGGCCAGACGGCAGCAGACCAATATTGTGAAGCCAAGGGATGGGACGGTGCATCTGATTTCAACCAGTCAGCCCCCCTCACAACCGTGATTGCAACAAGGTACATCGGTAACGGCAAGATTGTGAAAGACCCGATCAGCTTCTCGTTCTCCGATATTACCTGCGAGAATAACTGAACCATAAGACAACAGGCGGTGCCACCAAGCACCGCCTGTCTCTTTCTTTCTTCAGGTGCGCGAGCAGTCAGTCTGGCGCAATATGTTTACGGCGGCGCTTGCCCAAGGCAGCAATGCCAGCAAGGCCCGACATCAAGAACAGTGCGGCTGGCGGGAGGGGCACAGCTGAAATATTTGCCTTGACGATCATGTCATCAAAGTCAGCGTCGCCGGCGAAAGAATCGTTCAGCAAAATATATGCGTACAAACTATCAACAATGTAGAAGGCAAAAGAAATAGTCGTCGTTGAACGACCGCTGCCATTGAAGATGAATTGCCCTGCGCCGTCTAAAAAACTGAACGGAACATCAAAAACGCTGTTCATTGAAAGTGGAGTTGTGAACGAAGTTCCAATTGCAGCGATGGTTGAAAAGCTATTTTCGACAGATGTGAACGTATTGGTTTAACCTCAAAACTTTGATTATGTCGGCATCCTTTAAAATGGTTTCCGGTGGAAGGGCCCAACTCCCAACTCCAGTTTGCATCGAATTCTACGAGGATCAATCATTGTCAAGGCGATTGGATTTGAGCCTGTTACAGAACTTGCAGACTATCCAACTTCACAGAATTGCACTGCTAAGGTTGCTGAATCATGCATTGACGCCGGGAATTTCCACCATCTGCACACCCGCAATCTTCCAGCTGCCGTCTTTTTGTTTTTCCATAGCGTAGACAGCTTCGTAGCGTTTGCCATTGGCCGCGGTGATGGTGACGTGTTGGGCTGGGCGGCCCAGGTTATCGGTTACCACGGTGCCAAAGCCATATTTCGTATTGGTGTAAATCGGCTCATAGCCGCGCTTTACCATGCCCATAAAAATCTCCACCGAGGGAAAAACGCCGGTGACGATGGGGGCCGCATAGCTGTAGGCCTTGGCGCCATCTTCTACTTTGAAGGCTTCCAGCTGGCCGCTAATGGCATCTTGTATGGCGGTCTTGTCAGCCGCCGCCAAATCGTCGGCACGCGCAAAGGTGAGGACAGCTAACAGGCTTAAGACAGTTGCGAACATTTTTAGCATGATTTTCTCCAATTGGTGCTGCAGGTACGAATGCAACTGAGATTTAGTTTCGTGTGCACTGCAGCATCGATTTATTGGGGCTGGTTCACTATAGCGCGCTAGGTTGTACTTGACTAACACACAACTCAGTGATGAGTATTGCGAAAAAATTTAATATCTGGGAGGGTCCTATGTCAATTGTAAAAATGAAATTGAATGGCAAAGTGGTGTCCGGTGAAGTTGAGGCGCGCCACTTGCTGGTGGAATTCATCCGCGAACATCAGGGCCTGACCGGAACCCATGTGGGCTGTGACACCAGCCAGTGCGGCACTTGCGTGGTTCATATCAATGGCAAGGCCATCAAATCTTGCACGGTGCTGGCAGTGGCCTGCGAAGGTTCTGACGTGACCACTGTCGAAGGCTTGGCCCGGGGTAGTGATCTGCATGTGATGCAAGCTGCGTTTAAGGAACATCATGGTTTGCAGTGCGGGTTTTGCACACCGGGCATGATCATGTCTGCAATTGATATTGTGAAGCGTAATGGAAAGAATGTGTCGGAAGACGTCATTCGCCGCGAATTGTCAGGAAATATCTGCCGGTGCACCGGCTATCATAACATCGTGAAGGCCGTTCAGGCCGGCGCGGCAGCAATGTAAAGGGAACGTGAAATCATGGCTGATACAAAGACTGGAATTGGTGCCTCGGTGCGCCGCAAGGAAGATCTTCGTTTTATCACCGGCAAGGGCAACTACACGGATGACATTAACCTGAAACACCAAACCTATGCCTATTTCCTACGCTCACCCCATGCGCATGCCACCATCAAGTCGATCAACAGCGGCAAGGCTATGAAAATGCCCGGAGTGGTTGCCATTTATGTGGGCGAAGATCTGGTCAATGATAAAATCGGTGGCCTCATTTGCGGCTGGGGCATTACATCAAAGAATGGCGAAGGCATGAAGGCTGGTCCTCATCCTGTTCTGGCTGTTGGCAAGGTGCGTTATGTGGGCGACCATGTGGCCATGATTGTGGCTGAGACGCGCGAGCAGGCTTATGCGGCTGCGGGTGCTGTTGTGGTATCTTACGGCGTGTTGCCCCATGTGGTGGATGCGGCCAAGGCCATGACATCAAAAGTTCAGATCCACGAGGCAGCTTCTGACAACCGCGTGTTCAACTGGGGTTTGGGCAATGAGGAGTCGACGGCTGCAGCATTCAAAAATGCGGCGCATGTGACAAAGCTTGACATCATCAACAACCGCGTTGCGCCCAATGCTATGGAGCCTCGCGCAGCGATCGGCTCTTACGATACGGGCAGCGATATTCACACGTTATACACCACCAGCCAGAACCCACATCTGGCACGGCTGGTGATTTCGGCTTTCAACGGCCTTACGGCTGAACACAAGCTGCGCGTGATTGCGCCTGATGTGGGCGGCGGGTTTGGCTCCAAGATTTTCATTTATGCCGAAGAAGTGGCCTGCGCCTGGGCGTCCAAGAAAATCGGCGGTCGTCCTGTCAAGTGGACGGCGGATCGGTCGGAAGCTTTTCTCTCTGATGCGCATGGCCGTGACCACGTAACCAAGGCCGAGCTTGCCGTGGATGCCAATGGCAAGATTACGGGCCTTCGCGTGCACACGATTGCAGCAATGGGTGCCTATCTTTCCACGTTTGCGTCAGCAGTGCCCACCTATCTTTATGGCACATTGCTTTCGGGCCAATACAATATTCCAAACGTCTACGCTGAGGTTGACGCCGTTTACACCAACACTGCACCCGTTGATGCTTATCGGGGGGCAGGGCGTCCGGAAGCCACCTTTGTGGTGGAGCGTCTTGTCGAAACAGCAGCGCGTGAATTGAAGATAGATCCGGCTGAATTTCGTCGCCAAAACTTCATCACCAGCTTTCCGCATCAAACGCCAGTCATCATGTGTTATGACACAGGTGACTATGCCGCCGCCCTCGATAAAGCCTTGGAGATGTCGGATTACAAAAACTTTGCAAGCCGCAGAGCAGCATCGGCCAAGAACGGCAAGCTTCGCGGTGTAGGCTTCTCTGCCTATATTGAAGCGTGCGGAATTGCGCCATCGGCAGCTGTTGGCTCGCTCGGTGCGGGTGTAGGACTTTGGGAATCGGCGGAGGTTCGCGTGAACCCGATTGGCACTGTGGAAGTGTTGACAGGCTCTCATAGCCACGGGCAGGGCCATGAAACCACCTTTGCGCAGCAAGTTTCTGATCGGCTGGGCATTGACATTGACTCCGTCTCGATTGTGCATGGCGATACTGACAAAGTGCAAATGGGCATGGGCACCTATGGTTCGCGCTCAGGGGCGGTTGGTCAGCACGCCATTTCGAAGGCCCTCGACAAAATTGAAGCGAAGGCCAAGCGGGTTGCCGCTGCGGTAATGGAAGCTGCGGTTGCTGATGTGGAGTTCAAGAACGGCACGTTCACAGTCAAAGGGACTGACAAAAAGTTGACCTTTGGTGAAGTTGCGCTGAATGCTTACACAGGCCACAAGTTCAACACATCGGAAATTGAAATCGGTTTAAAGGAAACGGCGTTCCACGACCCGGCGAATTTCGTGTTTCCCGCCGGTGTTCACATTTGCGAAGTGGAAGTGGACATGGACACTGGCCATACTACGATTGCGGATTACACTGCGGTCGATGATTTCGGAAATCTGATCAACCCGATGATTGTGGAAGGCCAGGTGCAAGGCGGTGTAGCCCAGGGCATTGGTCAGGCACTGCTTGAGGGCGTGGTTTATGATGACGAGTCTGGTCAGCTGCTAACAGGCTCCTATATGGATTACAATATGCCGCGCGCTGGAAACATGCCACATATTGGAAACTTCCGTTTGGGCTTTACCTGCACGCCTTGTCCCACCAATCCCCTGGGCATGAAGGGTTGCGGTGAGGCTGGTGCTATCGCTGCTCCACCTGCAGTGATCAACGCGATCACTGATGCAATCGGAGTTCGCGAGATTTCAATGCCGGCAACACCACTGACTGTATGGTCGGCGATGCAACCTTTGAAAATGGCAGCTGAGTAAGGGGAAAGCTCATGGAAAATTTCAATTACCACCGCCCTGCCACCACCACTGCTGCTGTTGCCATGATGAAAAAAGGCAAGGACGCAAAATATATGGGCGGCGGCCACACGCTGCTGCCCACCATGAAACAGGGCCTTGCTGCCCCCAGCGATATCATTGATCTCACTGCGATTAAGAATTTTGCTGGCATCAAGGTGTCGAAATCCATGGTGAGCATCAAGGCTGGCACCACGCATATGGAAGTTTGCACCTCCAAGGACATTCAGAAAGCCATTCCGGCGCTTGCCGAGATGGCTGGAAAAATTGGCGGTGTTCATGTGCGCCACAAAGGCACGATTGGTGGCTCAATTGCCAACGCTGACCCGGCCGCTGATTATCCATCAGCGTGTTTGGGTTTGGGGGCCACGATTGAAACCAACAAGCGCAAGATTGAAGCAGACAAGTTCTTCACGGGCATGTTCGAAACTGCCTTGAAGTCCGGAGAAATTATCACTGCTGTGCATTTTCCCATCCCGAAAAAATCTGCGCATCAGAAATTTCCCAATCCGGCTTCCCGCTATGCGCTCACGGGCGTGTTCATGAGCCAAGATGCCAAAGGAAAGGTTCGAGTGGGTGTTACGGGAGCTGCACCCTATGCCTTCCGCGCCACGGACATGGAAGCTGCTTTGAGCAAGGATTTTTCGGCAAAAGCCATCGCAAGCGTGAAAGTGTCGGCCAAGGGTTTGCTGTCGGATATGCATGCCACGTCTGCTTACCGCGCGCATTTGATCAGCGTGTTGGCGGGCCGGGCTGTGGGATTGGCGAAGTAAATTCAAAACCATTATTCCCGCTCTCGCGGGAATGACGCGGTTTATGTGAAAGAGTTGTATTTGAACCTTCCAACGTCCATTGATGCCACCGCAGCACTCCTTGCCTCTTGCGGCTACATCGCGGGGCGAGATCTTTCCACGGTGGTATTCCTGGCCCTCAAAATGGGGCGGCCACTTTTCCTGGAGGGCGAGGCTGGTGTTGGTAAAACCGAGATCGCTAAAGTTCTGGCGGAAGGGTTGGGCCGCAAGCTCATTCGGCTGCAGTGTTATGAGGGGCTTGATGTTAGCTCTGCCGTTTATGAATGGAATTATGCGGCCCAGATGATTGAAATCAGGTTGGCGGAGGCTGCGGGTTCCGTCAACCGCGACCAGCTTTCGTCGTCCATCTTTGCTGAAAAATTCATGATCCGTCGGCCGCTGCTGCAAGCGCTTCAAAGTGAAGATGGTAAAGCGCCAATTCTATTGATCGACGAACTCGACCGCACTGATGAGGCTTTTGAAGCCTATTTGCTCGAGGTGCTCTCTGATTATCAAATCACCATTCCTGAACTGGGCACAATTAAAGCAGAGACGCCGCCGATCGTGATCATCACTTCAAACCGAACGCGCGAGGTGCATGACGCCCTGAAGCGGCGTTGCCTTTATCATTGGGTGGGGTACCCCAATGCTGAGCGGGAAATGGCAATCGTCAAAGCCAAGCGGCCCCAGGCGTCAGAAGCACTGGCGAAAGAGGTTGTGGCGTTTGTGCAAGCCTTGCGCGCTGGCGATATTTACAAAGTGCCGGGTGTAGCGGAGACGCTGGATTGGGTCACCGCGCTTTATGAACTCGATTGCGTAACGCTTGACCCGCAAGTGGTGAACGACACACTGGGCGTGCTGCTCAAATATCAGGATGATATTGCCCGCATGGAAGGGTCTGGCGCAAAGCGCATTCTCGATCAGGTGCGAGATGAACTCCGCGTCGTCCGGTAAACTTGCCGCCAATATCATGCATTTTGGCCGGGTGCTGCGCGAAGCGGGTTTACCCGTTGGGCCAAGTGCAGTTCTCGATGCCATTGATGCGGCCCAAGCAGGCACCTTGCGCGAGCGCGAGGATTTTTATTGGACGCTTCACGCTATTTTCGTAAAGCGCCGCGAACACCGCGAAATTTTTGAACAGGCATTCCATGTGTTTTGGAAGAAGCCCAAGATGCTTGAGCAATTGATGCAACTGATGTTGCATCAGATTGCCAGAAAGCCCGATGGCAAACCCAAACAGGCGGGCTTCAAGCGCTTGGCTGAAGCGCTCTATGACAAGAAGCACACTCTAAACACACCAACCCAGAAGAATGACGTGCTGGAGCTTGATGCCACCTTCACCGCCTCTAGCGATGACGTGTTGCGGGGCAAGGATTTTGAACAAATGAGTGTGGCGGAGCAGGCGTTGGCCAAAGCGGCCATTGCCAAGCTGCGCATGAACCGTATTGAAGTTCCGACGCGGCGCTTTCATGCTGCCGGTGCTGGACCGCGCTTTGACATGCGCCGGACTTTACGCGATAGTTTGAAGGGCGGCATGACGCTGCACCGAAAAGAACGGCGCTGGCGGGAACCGCCCTTGGTGGTGCTGTGTGACATTTCTGGCTCATGCTCCAATTACAGCCGCATCTTCCTTCACTTTCTGCACGCAATTTCGAATGATCGGTCTCGTGTGACGGTGTTTTTATTCGGTACACGTCTGACCAACGTGACAAGGGATTTGCAGCGCCGTGATGTGGATGAAGCTGTGGTGCTGGTCTCATCTCATGTGCAGGATTGGTCGGGCGGCACTCGCATTGGAACTGCGCTGCACGAGTTCAACTTCAAATGGGGCAGGCGGGTTTTGGCGGGGGGTGCGCATGTGTTGTTGATGACCGATGGATTGGACCGGGAAGATGTGTCTGTGTTGCATGACGAGATGCAACGCTTGCGCCGCTCAGCCAAACGGATTGTTTGGTTAAACCCGCTTTTGCGCTATGATGGGTTTGAAGCAAAGGCAGGTGGTATTCGCGCCATGATGCCGTTTGTGGATGAGTTCAGGCCCGTGCACAGTTTGGACAGTCTTGCTGATTTGGCGGCAACCCTTTCAGTTACACTTAGCACGCATCACGATCCGGCAAAATGGATGGAGAAAATTTAAATGGTTTTGGAAACGGCAGCGCAGTGGGTGGAAGAGGGGCGAAAGGTGGCATTGGCCACCGTGGTTGAAACCTGGGGGTCAGCGCCTCAACCCGTGGGTTCGCAGCTCGTGGTCGACAGCGACGGCAATTTTATGGGCGCTGTTTCCGGGGGGTGTGTTGAGGGAGATGTGATCACCGCTGCGATTGATGCCATTGCTTCTGGACAATCCACCAATTTGAATTTTGGTGTGGCCGATGAAACGGCTTGGCGTGTGGGGCTGGCGTGTGGAGGCAAGATTCGCATTTATGTGGAGCCTGTGGCTTGAAGATTGAGACGCTTCATGCGGTGAACGCAGCGCGGGCGAAACGGCGCGCCATTGCTGTGGTCACTGATCTATCAACAGGGGTACAACGCATTATTGAGCGCGGGACCGGGTATGATGAGGCGTTTCGTTTTGACAAGTCCGGCATGGTGGGCGAGGAGTTTGTGGCTATCCACAATCCACCCCTGCGGTTGATTATTATTGGCGCTGTGCATATTGCACAGAGTATTATCCCGATTGCCCAAGCTGCCAATTATGATGTGACAGTGATCGATCCGCGCGGAGCTTTTGCCACCGGCGCGCGCTTTCCGAATGTGGCACTCCATGAAGATTGGCCACAGGATGTTTTACCAAAAATAGGTCTTGACGCGCGGACGGGATTTATGGCGCTGACGCATGATCCGAAGATAGATGACCCGGCTTTGGAATTGGCATTGCAGTCTGATGTGTTTTATATCGGTGCATTGGGTTCCAAAAAAACGCAAATTGCGCGGCGCGAAAGATTGCTGGCCGCAGGATTTGACGAAGCGGCGCTGGCGCGGCTGCACGGCCCGATTGGCCTCAACATCGGTTCGGTTGGTGCGCCAGAAATTGCAATATCGGTAATGGCGGAAATGACGAAATGCTTAAGGTTGGGAGCACCAAAATGAATTCGCTCTTGAGACCGTTATTCCGGCAAAGGCGGGACGCCCTTGTTTGCGCCGTGCGTGACCGAAGTTTGGGTCGTGACATCCGCCTCGATGACGGAGCTAAGGGTTGAAGTTTGGACTGCTCAAGTTGGAGGAAGCCCACGGGGCAATACTTGCGCACGCTTTAAAGCTTCACTCCACAAGTTTCAGAAAGGGCCGTGTTCTTTCACGTGAAGATGTAGACGTAATTCGGGCCGCTGGTTTGAGCGAGATCATTGGCGCTAAACTTTCACCCGACGACATACCTGAGGATTTTGCGGCACAAAATATCGCCGCGGCTGCATGTGGTGAAAATGTAAATGCGCAGGAAGCCTTCACGGGGCGGAGCAATGTTTATGCAGGTGCTGCGGGTGTGTTGGTTCTTGATGCACAAAGACTGCGTGAGGTTAATCATCTGCATGAGAGTTTGACAATTGCCACGTTGTCAAATTACGCGCGGGCCGAAATGCGCGCCATGGTGGCCACCATCAAAGTTATTCCCTTCGCTGTACCCCGCTCTGTCTATGAGGCAGCGCTTCAAATCATTGGCCAGTCACCATTGATCAAAATTGCTCCCTCTAAAAATCTGCGTGTCGGCCTGATCATCACCCGCCTAGCACAAACCAAAGAGTCTTTGATTGCAAAATCTGAATTGGCAATGCGTGAACGTGTTGTGGGAATGGCTGGAACACTCTCCCACGTTGTTGTGTGTGATCACACAGAAACGGCAGTGGCTGCCGAGATTGAGAAACTCGATTGCGATGTCATCTTGCTCTTTGGCGCTTCTGCGATTGTGGACCGGGGAGATGTTATTCCTGCCGCACTTGCGAGGGCTGGAGGCTACGTTCAACATGTTGGTATGCCGGTGGACCCCGGAAATTTGTTGATGCTGGGCAGGTTCAGGGACCACCCAGTGATTGGCGTGCCATCTTGCGCGCGGTCCTTAAAAGTCAATGGGTTCGATTGGGTGTTGGCGCGCGTAATGGCAGGGCTTGACGTGTCGCCAGCGGACATCATGGATATGGGCATTGGCGGATTGCTTGCCGAAATTGCAACGCGGCCAGCTCCGCGCGAGACAAAAACTGAAAGTGCCAAAGAGCCGCGCATTGCCGCCGTGATCCTCGCTGCTGGAAAATCCTCGCGCATGGGCAGCAACAAATTACTTGCCGCTCTTTCAGGTGAACCGATGGTTTTGCAAACTGTGAAAAAAATTGCAGCCTCTGCCGTTGTGAATGTGACTGTGGTCACGGGCCACCAGGCCGATGAGATTTGCACGGCGCTGCAGGGTCAAGACGTTACAATTGTTCAAAATCCGGCGTTTGAACAGGGGTTGGCTTCATCCTTACGCGCTGGTGTCAAGGCGCTGCAGAATTCCTGTGATGCCATTTTAGTGTGTCTTGCCGACATGCCATTGATTGAGCCGCGAGATATCAATCGCTTGATTGCTGCCTTTGACCCCGCTGAGAACCGCAGCATTGTCGTTCCTGTTTTTGAGCGGGCTTATGGTAATCCGGTTTTGTGGGGAGCGGAACATTTTACCGCCTTGATGGCGTGTGAAGGGGATCGTGGTGCCCGGGGGCTGCTTGAAAATTTGCATGAAAACGTGGTGGAAGTTGCCGTGGACAACCAAAGCGTGGTGCTGGATGCAGACACACCAGAGGCCTTAGAGGTTATTCGGAGTTTAATGAACACGAAGCCTTCTTTGCGGCGCGGGGAAACGGGCGGGGCTGTGCCATAACGGGCGGGGCGCGTGGGGTGCCACCTTCCCCTTTTTGGGGGAGGAAGTTGCGCTTAAATCAACTGCAGGTTTCGCATGCTCACATTGCCCTTGCGCCCGATGATGATGTGGTCTTGCACCAAAATTCCAATCGCCTGGCCAGCGACTGCAATCTTTTTCGTCATTTCAATGTCTGCCAATGAAGGGGTCGGATCGCCTGAGGGATGGTTGTGAATCATGATGATTGCTGTGGCTGACAGTTCCAACGCACGTTTAAACACTTCACGCGCATAAACCGGCGTGAAATCTACCGTGCCCGTTTGCTGCACCTCATCTGCGATCAATTGATTGCGCTTGTCAACGAACAGAAGCCTGAAGCTTTCTACCTCGTTAAACGCCATGGCAGCGCGGCAATAATCGATGATAGCGTTCCACGAGGATAGCACCGGCCGGTTTAAAACCTGTCCCCGCGAGAGGCGGAGCGCTGCAGCCTGAATGAGCTTGATTTCGGTGGCCACGTTGGGGCCAACGCCCTTTACTTCCATCAAGCGCTCTGGTTCTGCGCTGATGACTTCTGCAAAAGTTCCAAACCGGGCGATCAACGCCTTGGCAATGGGTTTTGTATCGCCACGTTTGATGGCCCGGAACAACACCATCTCCAGCAGTTCATAATCGGGCATGGCCGCAGGACCCCCTTCGACGAAGCGGTCCCTCAGCCTTTCGCGGTGACCTACGTGACCTAAATTAATGCCAACATCTTCGAGGCCCTTCGGCATCAGGACTGTGCCGCCGCAGGATTTTCCAACCCCTTCCGGGACAATGTAAAAATTTCATATCCCTTATCAGTCACCGCAACCGTATGTTCAAATTGGGCCGACAGGGATTTGTCGCGGGTCACAGCCGTCCACCCGTCACTTAGAATTTTAACTTGCGATTTTCCCAAATTGATCATGGGTTCAATGGTGAAGAACATGCCAGATTGCAATAAAACGCCCTCACCCATTTTGCCATAATGAAGCACATTGGGATGATCATGAAACACGCGCCCCAGGCCATGGCCACAAAAATCGCGCACAACCGAGCAACGTTCGCGCTCTGCAAAAGATTGAATGGCATATCCTACATCGCCCAAATGCGCGCCGGGTTTGACCATAGCGATGCCGCGCATGGTGCACTCGTAGGTCACATTTATTAAACGTTCGGCAGCCCGGCTCACATCGCCCACCGCGTACATGCGGCTGGAATCACCATGCCAGCCGTCTACGATCAAGGTCACATCAATGTTCACAATGTCGCCATTGCGCAAGGGTTTGTCATTTGGAATGCCGTGGCAGACGACGTGGTTGATGGAGGTGCAGCAGGCTTTGCGGTAACCGCGATAATTCAAGGTGGCCGGCAAAGCTTTGTGGTCACGGGCAAATTCCATGAAGAATTTGTCAATGGTTTCGGTGGTGGTGCCTTCCTTGACCAGCGGGAAAACCTCATCAAGCGCAAGGGCCGTTAGCCCACCCGCCTTGCGCATGCCTTCAAAGTCTTCGGCGTTGTGAATTTTGATGCGCGGAGCTGTTTCTATCTTGGTCATTGTGGCATTTTGTCAGGGCTTGGCGCTTTGGTCAATGTGATCGTGTATGCAAAAGCGAAAGGATATAAAATGACACAGTCTCCCACCGCCGCCGTGTTGCTGATCGGTAATGAGGTACTATCAGGCCGCACCAAGGATAAAAATCTTGGTTTTATTGCTGATTACCTTTCGGCGCTCGGCATTGATCTTAAAGAAGGCCGTGTTGTGGCGGACGATGAGGCAGACATTATTGCGGCAGTGAATGATTTGCGCGCGCGCTATACTTATCTTTTCACCACAGGCGGCATTGGCCCAACCCATGATGATATAACGGCAGATTGCATTGCCAAGGCCTTTGGTGTTGAAATTTCACATCATCCCGAGGCTGTGGCCATTCTGTCAGCTTACTACACTGAAACAGGCCGCGAAATGAACGAGGCCCGCATGCGCATGGCGCGCATTCCAAAAGGGGGAACGCTGATTGAAAACCCGGTTTCGCGCGCACCGGGCTTTCGCATCGAAAATGTGTTCGTCATGGCAGGTGTTCCAAAAATCATGAATGCCATGATGGACAAACTGGCACCTCAGCTTACCAAGGGTGAAGTTGTTCAGTCCCGAAACATTGTGTTTGAGGGAGGTGAAGGCGATGTAGCGAAACCCTTGAAGGGCGTTCAGGATCGCTACTCAAATGTTACAATAGGCTCTTACCCGTTCGAGTCGCCTCAGGGATATTGCACCAATTTGGTCTTGCGCTCGCGAGACGTGGCGATGCTCGACAAGGCCGCACAAGAAGTGGGCGTGGTTGCTGCACAACTCGTTGCCGAGGGCAAGGCGAGAGGGTGGAGTGCCGGTTAAGCCGCCAAAGCTTTTCTGACTTTCTCAGTTAAATCATTGCGCGTGAAAGGCTTGTTCACCAAATCAATGGTGTCAGGCAAATCCTGCATTTGACGTACCGATCCTGGAGCATAGCCTGACATGAAAAGAATGCGCAGTTCTGGCCGCAACTTGATGGCCTTGCTTGCAAGCTCTGGCCCATTCATGCCACCTGCCATGATAACGTCTGACAACACAAGATCGATGTCGCGATTTTCATCAATCATTTTTAGCCCTTCATGGCCGTTTGTTGCGGTGATGGTTTGAAAGCCCATTTCTTCAATCATGGCGGCCGCGACTTCACGCACCGATTCATTGTCTTCGACAACCAGCACCTTTAGTTTTTTTGCGGGGTTGAGAACAGTTTCATCAGCAATGCTGGCCCCCAATTGGCGCTTGAGATGCTCTTGCAACTCATACGGCCGTTGTACAGGGTTGCCGACGACTGCATCTTTCAATCGCGGCAAATACAGTTTTACCGCTGTACCATGCCCCACTTCAGAGTAAATTTTGACATGACCGCCTGATTGTTTGACGAAGCCATAAATCATGGACAGGCCAAGACCTGATCCTGCTTCTGGTCCCTTGGTCGTAAAAAAGGGCTGGAATACTTTTTCAATGTTTTCCGGCGCAATGCCTGACCCTGTATCCGTGACAGCAATTTCCACGTAGTCGCCTGGTGCAACTTCTTCGTTTTCTTCGCAATATTCCTTGTCCAATGTTGCGTTTGAACTTTCGATTATCAAAGTGCCGCCCTTGGGTTTCATGGCGTCACGCGCATTGATGGCCAAGTTTAGGATCGCGGTTTCCAACATGGTTTGATCAGCCTTGATCGGCCATAATGTTTTGGCTGGCATGATTTTTAAATCAACGGTTGCCGTAATGGCTTGTTTCAGCATGTCTTCCATGCGGAAGAGCAGATCATTAACGTCGAGTTCCTTGTTTTGCAAGGTTTGTTGGCGTGAGAACGCAAGCATGCGGCGTGTCAGATCTGATCCTTTGTCGGCCGCCTCAATGGCCGCGCGAATGCGTTTCAGTGCGCGCTCATCGCCCTTCACAATCTGCTCCACAAGTTGCAGATTGCCCATAACCACCATCAGCAAATTATTGAAGTCATGCGCAATACCGCCCGTGAGTTGACCCACTGCTTCCATTTTTTGTGCTTGATGAAATTTGCGTTCCAGCGCTTTGCGTTCAGTCACACACTGGCAGGCCCCAAATATTGACTCGATCTGACCGGAGCTGTTTTGCTCTGGTTCCATGGTGACCTGAAAATGCTCGACGTCGCCTGATTTGCTTTTCACCGCGATTTCCAGATTCTTGATCTGTTTTCCAAGCTTGGCAAGCTCAATGGCTTCACCAAAGCGTTCGCGGTCACCTGGTTCAATCATTTTCATGAAGGTATCAAGATTGGGGTGGACCATGGCATCAGCCATGCCGATCAGCGCCGCCAATTCCGCTGTCAGACGCGAGACGCCCGTTTCAACGCGCAGTTTGAAACTTCCCAAATGAGACACGGCCTGCGTGCGTTTGAGGGCAAGCTCGGATGCTTTCAAGCGCTCGAGTGTGGCCATCTGGTCGTTCACGTTTCGGCACAATCCCACAACTTTTGCAGGCTTGCCAGTCAAAGGATCACGGATAATGCCGGCGGCTGACTCAATCCAGATATAAGCGCCATTGGCACCTTTCACGCGGTAACGGGTTTGGAAAATTTCTGTACCAAACGGGGCTGTGCGGATTTTTTCGTCCAGTGATTTATCCTGATCTTCGGGATGAATAAGCGTATTGAACGACTTGAAATGCAACGCTTCTGCATCCAGCCTGTGGTCAAAGATGTCAAACATTTCGGGAGAGTTGTAAGTCTCTCCGGTTTGGTAGTCATAATCCCACAGTGCATAGCCGCCCGAACGCAAAGCCAGGTTCAAACGCTTCTCATTGTTCATCGCAACTTCGGCTTGCTCAAGACTTGCATGTTGGCCAACCAGGACAATGCTGCGTTCGCCCGCGTCTTCCCAAGGCTGGCTGCGGAACAGTGACTTGATCATGGTGCCCAAGGGCGGCGCATAGGTGACTTCAATGGATTGCTGGTTGTCCGGCCCTGATGGATCCTCAATGAACCGTGCTGACAAGCTTCCAGTGCCAAACTTCATCAAGGGCTTGCCAATCACGTCATCACGGTTGCAATTCCACTTTCGCAATATTGCGGTTGAAACATCCTTGACAATGGCCTCTGGCATGGAAACCACGAGAGTTTCGATGTTTGCGAGTTCAAAAGCTTTCACAAGTGCATTTATCATAAGGTTTACCACGTTCAGCATCAGTTGGTTTGAATTCACTCTCGCGATAAAGTATGAAGCAAGTGTTGACCTGATCGATGCGTTTGCGTTGAATTTGTGTTTTAGGGCGGGGAAAGCGCATTATGGATGAAAAATGGCAAAAGAGTTTTCCGGTGTCGTGGGACCAGTTTCACCGGGATGCGCGCGCTTTGGCATGGCGGCTTTCGGCTGCCGGACCCTTTTCAGCCGTTGTGGCCATTACGCGAGGGGGATTGGTGCCAGCCGCCATTGTTGCAAGGGAGCTGGGCATCCGCGTGGTTGAGTCTGTCTGTGTTGCCTCTTATGACTATGACAAACAAGGCGAAATTCAGGTTCTGAAAGCGGTGTCGCCGGCCGTTGTCGGTTCCAATCAGGGAGCAGGGGTGTTGATTGTCGACGATTTGGTTGATACGGGGGCCACAGCCAAGCTCGTTCGGGACATGATGCCCAAGGCACATTTTGCTACGGTTTACGCCAAACCGCAGGGTAGGCCGCTGGTTGATACTTTTATTACGGAAGTGAGCCAGGACACTTGGATTTATTTGCCGTGGGACATGGGGTTGCAGTTTGCACCCCCCTTGAGTGACCGTGCCACCACTTGAGTGTTATTTGCCGAGCAGGCTTGCCCGGATCAGACTTGCATAAACAGGATATTTTAAAAGCAGAGATCTTGAGGTTTTGATATTGGGTTTTTGAGCCAGTGCTTCAAAGGTCACTTTAAAATTTTCAAATTCTGGTGAAGTTGCAAGAGTCTCATCTCCCAACACCGCATGCACAGGCGTGTTTCGCGATTTTCCCTTCATGGGAATTTTGCCTGCCGCAAGAGTTGCAAGTGATTTCGTCTTCATGCTCAGTTCGCCAGCCAGCACGATAGAGTGTCCAACTTGCCTGCACGCCGTTTCGGCGCGCGCGGCGGTGTTGACCGCTTCTCCCAAGGCTGAATAATCAAATCTTTCAAGTGAACCCATATTGCCAACCACGGCAGGGCCAGAGGCCATGCCAATCCGCACTGAAATGGGCCACGTGCCAAGGGCACCTAACGTCGATTTTATGTCAGGCCTTTCATTATAGTCCGTCAACTTCACATTAATTTTAAGCGAAGCACAGGCAGCGCGATATTGATGGTCGGGGGTGTCCAGTGGTGCATTCCAAAACGCCATTACAGCATCGCCAATGTATTTATCAATCGTGCCAGCCTCTTCAAGAATAGCATTGCTACACGCATCCAGAACCCCGTTTACGATGAGCACGAGGTCTTTTGGCTCAAGCTTTTCACTCAGCGGCGTGAAATTTTGAATATCGACAAACATCACTGTCACATCGCGCACTTCTCCACCCAGTTTGAAGCCCTGAGGATTACGCTCAATTTCAGCCATCACTGTTGGGGCAACATAATGGGCAAACACGCGTCGCATCATGCGACCCTCGCGGTCGGTGACCAAAAGTTTATAGGCAATGGTGGAGAGAAACGTGAGCACCAGAGCGGTGGCAGGAAACGTGAAATCAAACAGCTGCCCGTAAACTCGAAAAGCCATAACCGTTAACGCCACAAGCAAGGCCAGCAGAGTTGCCATTGCGGCCAATGTGCCTGCAGGGCGCAAGCGCATGGTCAGCACAGATATGATCACGCCTGCTAATCCAGTCACCAAATATTCCATCGCAATAATCCAGTTGGGGCGCGACAGGAAAGCACCAGACAGGATTTGCTCCAGTGCTTGTGCGTGCACGGATACGCCGGGAACCTGCTCACCCAGGGCGGAAGTTCGCGTATCCAGAAGGCCCACGGCAGAGGTGCCGATCAAAACAATGTGGCCTTCAATCAACGGACGCAGAATTGCCACATCGTTTTTGCTCAGAAGTTTTTCTGCTGGCACATAGAGCGCTGGGTCATCCTTCCGGTAGTTTATGCGCAGCATGCCGCTTTCGGACGTAGGGATTTCGATGTTGCCTATGCGGATTGTATCGATTTCATTTTCAGCATCATTTGAAGCGTTCACCACAAACGTATCGGCACCCTGAGCCACGCGCAAAGCCTCCAGAACGAGACTGGGATAAAATGATATCCCATCTGTGCGCAGAAGTGGAATCTGACGGGCAACACCTTGATCACTGGCGAGATCAATATTCATGCCGCCAAGCCCGCTTGCACTTGCGTCCAGTATTGGCAAATTGGTTGTTATCTTGGCCAGCGGCAAGGGTGCATTCAAAGCGGGGAGCCCGGTTTGGGCAAACCCGGCTTTCAGGGCAGGAGGACGTGAAGCGGGTCCGGCAGTTGATGCAAAAGCGGTGACAACAGGGGCAGAGGCAATTGCCGCGCTGAACAGCTTGTCATTGTCCGGTAGATTTTGGTCGGGCAGATCTTGCGCAGCATTGTTGTTCAAGCTGGCGGCAATTCGACTGGGAGAAAGTCTGTCAGGTTCGGCAAAAATGATGTCGAAGACAATGGCTGCTGCACCAAGGTTTTTCAAAGTCGTCACCATGTCGGCAAGCACGTTGCGCGGCCACGGCCACTGGCCAATTGATTTCAATGAGGCCTCGTCAATATTGATGATGCGCACTGGCGATGGCTGGTCGTTTTTGCGCGGCCAAAATGTTTGCAAAGTGTCAAAGCCTGCGCCGCGCAAGGCCGAAGTGAGCGGCGGATCGTAGAGGCGAATGACAAAACTTGTGGCCAGAACAACCAGACCAAGAAGCAGACTTTGTACGGGCCGCGCTAATAGCATTTTTACATATTAACCGCAGCCCGCACTTTTACGAACTTTATATCAATCGTTCCCGCGCTGCCGACCTTGATCCTTGCCTTCGCCAGAGCGTGGATCGTTGAGAAGCAGCCGCAATGTCTTATTGCAACTGCCTGTATTCAATCTAAATCTTGAATTCAGCGAAGACTGATTAAGGATATAGGGCAGGTTGGACACTATGCTGTTGGCTTTTGTATAACCTCTTACAAGTTGCGCGCTTCCTGGTTCTGCAACACCCACCTCGCAGCCTGCATTCAAATTCACACAAGTTTTGGAATTTAAACCGCAAAGCTTCACTTGGCCTTCCAACACGGCAACGCCGGTTTTTTTCTTCACCCAAAAATCAAAACCAGTGCCGCGTATGCCGATTGTGGCATTTGCTGTCTTGATGTTGTAAGCGCTTTTGGGGCCATTTCCGGTAATAAATCGATAGGTTCCGCGCAGGGCGTTGATGGAAAAGCTTTGCGCTGTGCTGCCGCCGCGCATCAGGTATTTTTCAATGACTAAAGTTGATCCGGGGCCAACCACCAGTTTGGTGCCGTCAGTGAACAGGATTTGCGCATTGCCTGAACCGACAGATATTTTATCCTTTTCAAAAATTTCACTTTTGGCAGACAAATCGCGGTTGCCATTTGGGCCAGTGACTTTGGGTGTGCCCTGCACTGCAACAACAGTTGCGATGGATTCAGCATTCACTGCTCCAAAGAAAGCGGTCACACTCAAGAAGAACAAAATTAATACACTACGTCTCATGGCTTCAACTCCGCCAAAAAAGACCCCCGTGATCAGGCTTGTAGACGGAAGAATTCTTGTTGGCAACACTCGCCTGAAACCATAAACCGTAGCAATGACAACGCTCAACCAAGCTTGGCCGGTTTTGATTCTGGTCGCAGCATTTCAGTTCAAGCACTTCGTGTGTGACGGGCCTTTGCAAACCAAAGACATGGTGATTGCCAAAGGATATTATGGGAAAAGTCTCGGGCTGCTGCATGCTGGACTTCACGGAATTGGCACCTGGATGGTGTTTTTCGTGTCTGGATTGGGTGCTGCATTGTGCGTGGCGCTGGCGGTTTTAGATTTCGTTGTGCATTACCATGTTGACTACATCAAAGAAAACATTGTGCGCAAAGCTGGGTGGACAACTGCTGATGCTCAATTCTGGTGGGCCTTAAGTGCTGACCAGATGACGCATCATTTTACATATTTGGGATTGATTGCACTTTCGCTTACAATCTCGTTTGGTCATCATTAAACACTTTGCGCGTGTTTGCGCGGCGCATTTTTTGAGCCAGATCGCGGCCCAGCAGCTGGTAAAGAATACCCGAAATCTGGTTATCGCCCGCCATGACTTTAGCCATGCGCATTTTGGAAAATGCCAGTGTGCGCGAAGGTTCGTCGATGGTTACCCTTGCGGTTGCCGGATTACCCGTAAGATAGGCAATTTCACCAACGAAAGATCCACGTTCCAGATAGGTGACGAATTTTCCGTCTACTTCCACTGAAGCGCGTCCCGTGCAGATAAAATATAACGCATCAACAGGAGCATCCTGCTTTGTAAGAACATCGCCTTGAACATAGTCTTTCCAATCGGCGGCGCGCAGCATTTTGGCAATTTGGCTATCATCCAGGCCACTGAAGGATTGGCGCAGCATCGCGGCATCCTTTTCAGGAAGACGCGCATTCAGCCTGTCTCGCACCA
Organism: Hyphomicrobiales bacterium; assembly: GCA_038230015.1. Classification (GTDB taxonomy): domain Bacteria; phylum Pseudomonadota; class Alphaproteobacteria; order Rhizobiales; family Aestuariivirgaceae; genus Aestuariivirga. The sequence goes on from JBBRNW010000002.1 coordinate 179,810, forward strand.
GCCAGATCAATTGGTAAAGATTGATCATGATGAAAAACGCGTCCCAAGGGATCCCGGCATTTGAATTTGTGCCTGTCAGCCTGAAATAAAGAATTTCGAGAAACAGTCCAACCACCGCAGCCACCCGCAGCCAGAACAGGTTGGTCAGAAAATAGGAAATGGCTATGACGATGTAGGCGAGATGGGCAGGGATATCCGTGAAAGAGAAGTAATTGTCCATCTTTTCCTCTGGTTTAAAAGCGAAAAATAAGATCGGGCCTCATCAAGTGCTTGTCAAGAAGGCTTAGCACAGACTATCAGGGGCAGCCTTTGATGCGGGCGTGGCGTAATGGTAGCCGCAACGGACTTAAAATCCGTTTTTCGAAAGGAAGTGCCGGTTCGAGTCCGGCCGCCCGCACCAGCTTGTTAAGCAAACAAGCTCATAACGGATTTGCATCAGGCGGCGGCTATTTCTCAATTGTCATTGGGGCTGCTTTGGCCACCACCTGGCGTTCCAATAACGAACTTTGAATTTAAAACTGTGCGTTCATTTGCGGCATCACCTATCTCAATATATTCATCAACCGTTGTGTCACTTACAACGCAAGCCGCACGGGAATTTTAAGATAGTGGACACCATCACTGTCAGCAGGCGGCAGTTTTCCTGCCCTGATATTCACCTGGATTGCCGGAAGGATAAGCGTGGGCGCGTTAAGTGTAGCGTCACGGGCTGAACGCATCACTACAAATTCGTCTTCGCTTACACCCTCATGCACCTGGATGTTCCGGGCAAGCTCTTCACCAACCGTGGTTTCCCAGGCATAATGATTGCGACCTTCCTTCGGTAGATAATCGTGACACACGAAAAGCCTCGTTTCCGCTGGCATCGCCATAAGTTTGCGGATGGAGCGATAGAGTGTTCGGGCATCTCCGCCCGGAAAATCGGCGCGCGCAGTGCCATAATCCGGCATGAACAGCGTGTCGCCAACAAATACCGCGTTGCCAATCTTATAAGACACGCACGCCGGTGTGTGGCCGGGCGTGGCCAAAACCTCACCCTTCAGGTTCCCGATTTCAAAAATATCACCATCCTTGAACAACAGATCAAATTCTGAGCCGTCACCGGATACATCGATGGCGTTGAAGACCGGCCGGAATATCTTCTGCACCTCGCGGACACGCTCGCCAATGGCAACTTTCGCACCTGTTTTGAACTTGATGTAGGGAGCACCCGATAGATGGTCCGCGTGGACATGGGTTTCAAACACCCAGTCAATCATGAAGCCCTCAGAAACTGACTTGGCTAGAATTGCATCGGCTGACTTGACGGAGCTCTTGCCCGACTTGTGATCATAATCGAGGACTGGGTCAATGACAGCCGCTCGTTTGGTTTCCGGGTCAGCCACCAGGTAGCTCACCGTATTTGTGGGTTCATCAAAGAAGGCGTGAATTAAAGGTTTTAAAGGCATCGTAATCCCCATAACAAATTTTCTGTTGACAATATATTAGATAATTCTAAATTAGCAACATCTAATTTATGAGAGTGTGCGATGACAACTTTGCTGTTCAACAGGTCAATGGCCGATTTTGCTGAGCGTGCGGCAGAAGCTGCCGGGCTCTTGAAGGCGTTAGCCAATGAGAAACGGCTGATGATACTTTGCAAGCTCCTGGAACGAGGCGAAATGAGCGTCATGACACTGTGCGCCAACGTGGGGTTGAGCCAATCGGCCCTGTCTCAACACCTTGCCAAGATGCGAGAGGAGAAAATCATTGATTTTCGCCGCGACGGCCAAACTATTTACTACCACGTCTCGAGCCCGAACGTGAACCGCATCCTAAAAACCCTGAAGTCAATTTATTGCTGAAAGGAACTATGAACATGTCACTGCCCTATGTTTCTGCTGCTGACGCGAAAGTATTGATCGATCAAGGCGCAATCCTCGTCGACATTCGCGATATGGATGAACATGCCCGCGAGCGCATTCCGCAAGCCCATAACATGCCATTGTCAAAACTCTGTGAGAACAGCGTTGGCGAAGATCAAAAGACGATTGTCTTCCATTGCAAGAGCGGCAACCGCACTCGCATGAATGCGGCCCTTCTTGCCCAGGCGTCCCAGGTTGATGCCTTCATCCTTGATGGTGGCCTTGATGCTTGGAAAAAAGCGGGGCTCCCCGTAGCGCAGGATCGCATGCAACCCATCGAAATCATGCGTCAGGTACAAATTGCGGCGGGCGGTCTTGCTCTTCTCGGGGCCCTTCTAGGAATAGCCGTAAATCCCGCCTTCTACGCTCTTTCCGGAGCCGTCGGCGCTGGTTTGATGTTCTCTGGCATTACAGGCAGTTGCGCCATGGCAAGGATTCTTAAAATCATGCCGTGGAATCGTATCGCAGCCTGATGCAGGACTTTCTTTCAGTCGGTTCGGGGTCGCTTGTAGGCTTTGTGCTTGGCCTCGTGGGCGGCGGCGGATCAATCATCGCCGTGCCTTTGCTTATTTATGTCGTCGGCATCGGTTCACCACATCTAGCCATCGGCACCAGTGCCATAGCGGTGTCTCTGAGCGCCCTATTCAACCTGGTTAGCCACGCCCGGAGAGGCATGGTAAAATGGCCTTGTGCGCTGACTTTTTCAGCGGCAGGGGTTGTTGGGGCATGGGGTGGTTCAAGCCTCGCCATGCGTGTGCCCGGTGACCAACTACTGGCACTCTTCGGCCTCGTAATGGTCGTTGTAGGCACAGTCATGGCCCTTCGCAAAGATGCCGAGGGCAATCCGGATATACGCTTGAATTTTTCAACTGCGCGGCAACTTTTGCCGCTCCTTTTGCTTGTTGGACTAGGCGTTGGTGCCTTGTCAGGCTTCTTTGGCATTGGCGGCGGGTTTCTCATCGTCCCGGGCCTCATGCTTGCCACCGGAATGCCTATCGCCTATGCCATAGGAACCTCCCTCGTTGCTGTTACCATTTTTGGTTCGACTACAGCCGCCAATTATGCGTTGTCCGGACTGGTTGATTGGCGCATTGCGATCTATTTCATTGGTGGAGGCATTTTCGGAGGTTTGGTTGGTTCAATGGTCGGTCAACGGATCAGCCATAAGAAGAGCACGCTCACCATCATCTTTGCAAGCCTCGTTGTGGTGATAGGCCTTTATATCGCCAGCAAAGGACTATTGGAATTAGCGCTATAGCCCGCAAATCAATACTAAAATAGGAGAAATAAAATGAAATATACATTTGATCGCAAGATAGCCGGAACTTTCAATGATGTGATTGACCGGACGATCGTTGCTCTCAAGAAAGAGGGCTTTGGGGTACTCACCGACATTGACGTTAGCGCCACGATGAAATCGAAACTTGGTGTAGAATTCCGGCCATACAGGATTCTTGGCGCCTGCAACCCGCCCTTGGCGCATCAAGCATTGCAAGCCGAAGACAAGATTGGGGCCATGCTGCCGTGTAATGTGATCGTGCAGGAAAAGGAGAACGGAATCGAGGTTTCTGCCGTTGATCCCCTTGCGGGCATGGATCGGATCGGCAATCCAAAACTCTCAAGTATAGCCAGCGAAGTTGCGCAGAAGTTGAAACAGGTCATCGACGCAATTTGATTTAGTGAAAAAAGATTTGATCTGACCTGCTTTTTTTTGAACCGGACGTTATGAGTGTTTGAAATTTAAACGAAAAAGCAGATATCGAAATTCAAACTTGGATATGAACAGATAGTCATAAAATTGTGTCAGCTTAGAGCTGATTGGCCCGTATTTTTTTCCAAGGGAGGGGCTTAACAACCCTATTTCCGCTCTGCTGTTGTTACCGGATATTACGCCGAAAGTCTTACACACCTTCTTACACATTTTCAGTTTAAGTTCTTAAAAATATAAGTATATCAATAATTTATTATTATTCGCAACGGACTTAAAATCCGTTGTTCGAAAGGAAGTCCGGTTCGAGTCCGGCCGCCCGCACCAGTCTTCAATCCTGTCGGCTGGACCGTGTGGCCTTTACCAATTTAAGCGGCAGCAAAATTCTATGGGGATCATTCGGACAAATTGTATATATCGATTTGCTTGTAACACGTCACTCTTGAGAGCCAATTTCAAATGTCTGACTCGATTACTACACCCGTGGTGGAACACTCTGCCTCCGATGCTGCTCCCGATCTGACACGCAAGGCACTTGAGCTGCGCATTCGCCAACAGGAAATATTATCAGAGCTGGGCGTGTTGGCGTTGCAGGGGGCAAGCTTTGACAGTCTGCTCAAAGATGCAGCCCGGCTGACTGCTGAAGGGCTGAATGTTCAATTTTGCAAGGTTTTACAGTATGTTCCGGATGAAAATCAGCTAAAAGTGGTGGCTGGAGTGGGGTGGGATTCCGGTGTTGTCGGCGTTGCCACTGTTGGGGCTGATTTGGCGTCACCGGCGGGATTTGCCCTTCGAACCGGTAAGCCCGTAATCTCCAATCATCTGGAAAATGAAGAGCGTTTCCGCACCCCTGAACTTTTTGCGCAGCATGGTATCAGGCGGGCCATGAATGTGATTTTGCAGGGTGACGGCAAGCCATTTGGGGTGCTTGAAGTGGACAGCAAATCAGATGATGATTTTGTTGAACATGATCTGGCCTTTCTGCAAGGCTGTGCGAATGTGCTTGGCATGGCGATTGAGCGCGAGCGCACCGAACGCCACTTGAAGGCCGCGTTGGCGCGCCAGCAATTTCTCCTGCAAGAGATGAATCACCGTGTCAAAAACAGTTTGGCGATTGTTTCGAGTTTGGTTCAAATGCAGGGCCGGACGGCGTCGGCTGAGGCTGCTGCGCAATTTGAAGAAACAGCCCGCCGCATTAGCGCAATTGCCCGCGCGCATGAGCGGCTTTACCGCAACAACACTGTTGAGAGCATGGATCTTGGCTCATACATCAAGGATTTTTGCAGAGATCTTGACTCTTCTGTTGGCCATTGCAGTGTTCACGTGGATGCGCAGGACGGCATCAATGTCAAAGTTGATAATGCAATTTCAATCGCGCTGATCATTGTTGAACTGGTGACAAATTCGGCGAAATACGGTTACCCTGACAATGAGACCGGCAAAATATGGGTCAAAATGCAAGCTGAAGGCGAAGAACATATCCTGATCTCCGTTCGCGATGAAGGGGTGGGTTTTCCTGACCAATTTGACCCCCAAAAATCTCGCGGTTTGGGAATGCGCATTGTGCAGGCCTTTGCAAAACAATTGCACACAAGTTTGGCTTTTAATACGCTGTCACCTGGTTCGGAAGTCAAATTTATTTTTCCCAGGGATGGATCTCATCATGCATAATCCGTTTGTGCGGCAACACATGTGGGCGATCGTTGTGGACTCGTGAACAGTATCGTCACCCAACTCATGGACGGCTCTGAGAAATGGCCCGGCGAACGGTTGTATTTTTCGCGTGAAGGATCTGTTACTTATGGCCAGATGAGCAAAGCCATGCTGGCTACAGCAGGGTGGCTGACGGATGCTTATGATATAAGAGCGCAAGACAGGGTGGCTGTTTGCCTTCCAGTATCTATCGTGTCGGCACAGGTGATTTTTGGAATTCTTGCATGTGGTGCATCATATCTACCCATGCATTTTAACGGGCCTGTAGAACGACTAGTCGAGGTTGTTGCGAGTTCCAAACCGAAAATTCTGATTACCACTTCGGCAATGGCAAAAAAACTAGCGCAGCAATTCTTGCAAACTGGTTCAATCGAGCTTGTAGTGGTCAGCGTTGAACTTTCAGGCTTTAACAGCTTGATTGGCAGCTTCCCTTCGCTTGCCAAACCGTTGGCTGTTCAGCCTCATAATTTGGCAGCGATATTCTTTACATCAGGTTCAACTGGCGAACCCAAGGGTGTGATGATGTCTCATGAGAGCATGGCTGTTACTACCGGGACCTATGCCAATTATGCGCCGTTGCATCAGAGCGACCGGCTGATCATGCTTGCACCTTTGCATTATGCAGCCTCGCTGGGTATGTTTTTTCCTCTGCCATCGGGTTCTTCCAGTTATCTCGCAGCTGAAGAAGAATCGATGTTTCCGGATATTGTTGCGCAAATTCTTGAACGCGAGCAGATCACTCTTTGGGAAGCAGCTTCGACACGGCTTAGAGTTTTAGCGGAAAATGTGCAGACTGCAAAGTTAGACCTGCGTGCCATGCGATTTGTGATGTTTTACGGTGAACGCATTCCACTGAACTCCCTGAGACGTGCTATGGACGTTTTTCACAACGCGCTTTTCCGCAATATTTATGCTGCGTCTGAGGCATTCTGGATGATGAGTTACGAGGTGCCGCGCCCACTGTCTGAAACACTGGGAGAGCTTCCAATTGGCAAACCACGAATGGATTACCGCCTGTCGTTGCTTGATGATGATGGTTGCGAAACTGCACCAGGTAAAGCAGGGGAGATCTGTGTCGTGGGTCCGGTTGGAATTGTCGGATATTGGGGTCGACCAGACCTGACGGATGCATCCCGTGTAAGCGGAATAATAAACTCGTTTCGCACAGGTGATCTTGCCAGACTGGGGGCCGATGAAAATTATGTCTTTGCCGGACGCCTAGACCATCAAGTAAAAATACGGGGGCACCGGTTTGAGCTAGGTGAAATCGAGACGGTACTCAAATTGCATCCTGCGGTTCGAGATGCGGTGGCCATTCTAAGTAACGATAACATTCATGCTTTTATTTTAGCTGAAGACTATGAAGATTGGCAAAACGACATCCTTGCGTTGTGCGTTCGGAAACTTCCATTATTCGCCAAGCCTACATCTCTGCACTTGATGGCAGCGTTTCCTCTGTTGCCATCCGGAAAAGTTGATCGCATGACGTTGCAAGGCAGCGTTCAATCTAAAAGTTCGAAGTAATGTCAACACGCAAGGAAACTGTCGATTACATTTTGGAACAATTGAACCCCGTGGGCGGCGTTTCAGTGCGAAAAATGTTTGGCGAATACGCGCTATATGTTGGGCCAAAAGTTGTGGCTTTGGTGTGTGACGATCAGCTTTTTGTAAAGCCCACACAGTTTGGCAAAGCCTTTTTGGGTGTACCTGTTGTAGGCTTTGCTTATCAGGGTGCCAAAGCTTCATTTTTGATCGGGGGCGAATTGTGGGATGATGGAGATTGGCTCTGCGATTTAATTCGCGGAACTGAGCTGGAGGTACCAAAGCCAAAGCTAAAAAAATCTAAAGCGACGTAAGTTTTGAGGCCAGATTTCCAGACTTCATTATTTCGATGTTCGGCAGATCAAGCCAATTCGCCATTCGCTTTATTTCCGCGTGCATGCGGTGGGCCACCTCATCAACGTCCACAAATTCTTCATGGTGAATGTGATTGGCGCGTAAGGTTCCGGTCTCGCGATCAGCTTTAAGGCACACCCGGCCTGCAAAAGTTTCTCCCATTAAAAACGGCAGGACATAATACCCAAATTTCCGTTTATGCCTCGGCGTGTAGAGCTCAATCCTGTAGTGAAAGTTGAAGAGCCTTTCAGTGCGGTCACGGTCCCAGCAGATAGGATCAAAAGGGGTCACCAGTGCCGCGGCATCCAATGCGCGCGGAATTTTAGCGCTGCAGTGTTTATAGGCCTGGGTCTTCCAACCTTCGACGGTTACTGGTGTCAAAATGCCAGCCTCCACAGAATCATCAGTCGCCCGTTTGGCGAGTTCTACTGGCAGGCGAAAGTAATCCCTGAAATCAAATGCTGTGCCAACGCCTAAAGCTTGGCCCGAAAGGCCCATGAGTTGCAACACGGCGTCGCGTTCAGAGGGAGTGGGCAGATTCAAGATTTCACACGGAATGACGCGTTCTGGCAAATCATAGTAACGTTCAAAGCTCTCTCTTTTTGCAGTGGTGAGAAGGCCTTGGGCAAACAACGTTTCCAATGCCAGTTTTCCTTTTGACCAGCCCCACCAGCCGCCTTGCCCTTTTGATTTGTCGGGCAAGTCGCTTTGCGCTGTAGGGCCATGGCTGCTCACGAATTTCAACAGATTTTTGAGGTATGCTTTTTCTGTTTTGGCAAAGTCGCGCATGGATTTGTAAATGCCATCGCCTTTGTGAGCACGCTGCATGCGCCAGCGCATGAGCGGGTGAATTTCCATGCGCACCAAGCTTGCTTCATGCGCCCAGCATTCGAAATGGCTGCGATTTTTTTGAAACAGTGTGCGTTTGTCCAATGCGGTCCGGTCATAATTACCGAGGCGTGAGAACAGTGGCAGATAGTGCGAGCGGGTGAGCACGTTAACACTGTCGATTTGCAGCAGATGCAGGCGCCTGAGTTCCTTGTTTTGTGCTGCCCAGCCAGACGCGGCATCGGTTTTAGGTTGCCCAAACCCTTGGGCATAAAGCGCTATCTTGCGTGATTCAGAAATGGAAAGTGTGACTTTCATCAAAGCTTTTTTTCCAGCCGGACATAAAAATCTCCAAAGCCTTCCGACTTATAAAAGCTTCTGGCGCTTTGATTTTGGCCAAGTGCCTTCAATTGGAAATATTTTTGGCCAGCTTCGCTCGCGAGTGTTTCACATGTCCACAGTAATAATTTACCGACACCTTGGCCACGCGCTTTTTCTGCCACCACCAAATCACCCACGTCAAAGTCACGTATCGTAATAGCCAAATCTAAGCTACTGCTTCGTGCCATGCAGCCTCAGGGGGCGTGGCTGTGCCTTGGGGCAGGGAGGTGTTGTAGCGGTAGAGCGTGGAGCAATAAGGGCAAATGATTTCATCGGATGCGCCCATATCCATGAAAACATGCGGATGGTCGTGGGGCGGTGTCGCGCCGATGCACATGAACTCCTTGGCATTCACGTCAATACGCGCCAGACCCATCGAATTTTGAAAATGTGGAGTTGAACCGTGTGCCATGTTATTCCCTGATTTCTGTAGAGATGGATTAGCAAGAAAAGACGCGTGATGCAAAAATTCAGTTCGGATGGCGTGGACATTGCCTTTGAAGTTTGGGGGGAGGGGCCGCCTGTTCTGCTGATCCACGGTTTTGCCTCGACTGCATTTGTAAACTGGCGCGATACGCATTGGGTCAAAGTGTTGACTGAGGCAGGGCACCAGGTGATTGCACTTGATAATCGCGGACATGGACAAAGTGAAAAACTCTACGATCCTGCTTTGTATTCGGCATCCATCATGGCTGAAGATGCAAGGCGGTTGCTCGACCACTTGAAAATCGAGCAGGCCGCCGTGATGGGATATTCAATGGGTGCCAGGATTGCGGCTTTCCTGACAATGGCACATTCCGCAAGAGTGAGACGTGCCATATTCGCCGGACTTGCGTCACGCATGATCACGGGGGTCGGGGGTTCGGAGTCCATTGCTTTGGCGCTGGAGGCTGAGACTGCTGCAGAGGTGGTGGACACTGTTTCACGAAGTTTTCGCATTTTTGCAGATCAAACTAAAAGCGACAGGCGCGCTTTGGCGGCTTGCATTCGGTCATCCAGGGTGAAGATTGAGGAGCCTGCGTTGGCCGCAATTTCAGTTCTTGTTTTGGTGGTGGCAGGGGACAAGGATGATGTTGCAGGGGACGTATCTGGTTTGACGTCAGTCATACCAGGGTCGCTAGGCGTGGTGCTGCCTGGGCGAAATCACATGAATGCGGTGGGTGATCGTAACTTCAAGGAGGCTGTTGTCGCATTTTTGAAAACTTAGAAAATTATAAACCTGCAGGTGCCAATGATTGGTCGTCATATGCTGGTTGGTCTGTCTGGTGTTCAAGCCTGGGCTTATACTGCTTTTTCCAGTCTATGATCTCGAAACGGCCATCAAAATGTTCAACCAGCGCAGTGCAGCTTTCAACCCAATCACCATCATTCAGATAATGAATATCACCAATCATGCGGTTATCTGGTGTGTGGATGTGCCCGCAAATCACGCCTTCGCAGCGCCGAGATTGCGCGTCTCTGATGACAGCCCCTTCAAAGCGTGAAATGAACTCAACTGCCTTTTTGACTTTATGCTTGATGTAGGCTGATAGCGACCAATAACCAAAGCCAAACAATTTGCGAAAGGCAACAACAAAAATGTTGAGATCCATCAGGCGTTCATAGGCCCAATCTCCCATTTTTGCCAGCCATGGCGCAAACAATACCACACTGTCAAATTTATCCCCATGCAAAACGAGGTAGCGTTTGCCTGTGGCTGTGCGGTGGATGGTTTCGCGCAGCACTGCAACCCGGCCAAAACGGTGGCCTACAAAAGCCCTGAAGTTTTCATCGTGATTGCCCGGAATATAGATCAGCCTGGTGCCCCGGCGAGCTTTACGCAAAAGTTTTTGCAGCACATCGTTTTGCTTCTGATCCCAATACCAGTGGCGGCGCAAGGACCAACTGTCAATGAGGTCGCCAATCACGTAAAGATATTCACTTTCAGTTTCCCGCAAAAAATCCAACAATTGATCGCACTGCGCGCGGCGCGTGCCCAAATGGACATCGGATATAAAGATGGCGCGAAATTTCTGCATGGTTGCAACAGTGGTTTTCATGAGTCGGCATTAGGCGGTTTCATTTGAAGCACTCAGACGGGAAATGTAAAAAATTTATGACAAGTTTTTGTTGGCGCGGCGCAGTTGAATACCCGAAGCTCCGGTTTCATGTCTCTGCATCAAGGCTCTGCATTTTGTCCCAATTTGAAAGGATTTATGTGGCATCTCGTTAAATAAGGTCGGCTGGACGGTTCGCAACACCATGCTTGCCACAATAGATGACCCCAACGCTGCCAATTATATTGGAAAGCTGTTTTATGATGCGCACGGTGCAAGTGCTACCCATAACACCACTTTAAAGCAGACTTTCGATGCCAGTCACATCTTCACTTCACGGGGTGCAGCTGTGATGACTGGAGCCACAGTGGTTTGGAACTTTGGTGACGGAAAAACCGGCACAGGGCTTGTCGCAAATCATACCTATGCAACCCAAGGTGACTATACGGCAACGGCCACTGTTACATTGAGCAATGGTAAAATAATTGAGTTGGACAAGACATTGCACGTTCAGAATTCAGCTATTCTGGATATGGACTTCAATGCCGATGCATTTGACCACTCGCCCACTGTCAACGCTGTGACGCTTAATACTGCCAAACTTGTCTCTACTGGAGATGGTGGCCGCGCGCTTGATGTGAACGGGAGTGAGGTTAAATACAAGGGGAATGCTGGTCTGCTCAACAACGCGGAATTTTCCTTAGTCATGGATTTTAAAAAGGATGTCGGGGAAGAAAATCTTGGTGGCCGATTGGTTTATTTGAGTGGAAGTTATGCGATTTCCGTTGGCGCAGATGCAATCACAGCAGTTGTCAACACGACTGCGGGCTCAAAAACGCTGACAGCGACCAAGGTGGGAATTTCTGATTCAGACTGGCACAGAATTGGCGTCAGTTTTTCTGGCGAAACTGGTTTTCTGAAACTTTATCTGGATGGTCATGAAGTGGCATCGGCAAGTGGACTTGTTGGTGGAATTCAAAAAGGAACCGTCGGTGCGGACCTTTATTTGGGTGGAGCGTTTGGTAGCAGCTTTGGAGGTCTGATCGATAATTTCCATCTGTCTGACTCAGCCGTTGATACGCTGTCGTTTACAACGGGAATTTTGGCCACGCCGCAGTCGGAATTTGGCAGTTTGGCACAGTTTGATAATTTTAGCGTTTCGCAGTCAGTGCATGCTGCTGCTGCAGCTGACGTGTCAGCATTGGCGCATCAAGTGGTTGAAACAGTGCCCATGGTGAGCCTTCCTCATAATCATCATTTCGATTTCAATTGGATGTCCTGATACATTGATGTTTAGCAGGGCTTTTTCGCAACGGTCAAAACCACTCCACAAGAGCGCTTAAATGCGCTATGTTAAGCGACCGGAGAAAAACCATGGCGCGTGACACTTCAAAGTTAAAGTCCATCGAACGCATCGATCCTGTTTGGGACCGCATCAGGCGGGAAGCGGAAGAAATTGCGCAGAACGAACCTGGATTGGGCGGATTTGTTTATTCATCCGTGCTGGCGCATGAGAGTTTTGAGGACGCATTGGCCCACCGGCTGGCGCAACGCCTGGGCAATGCAGATTTAAGTGCTGATGCCGTAGTAAAGGCCTTTCAAGATGCACTGCAAGCCGAACCTGAAATTGGCTTTGCAGCGCGAGCCGATATGATTGCAACGTTTGACCGTGATCCGGCCTGCCACCGCTACATTGATCCATTGCTCTATTTCAAGGGCTACCAGGCTTTGCAAGCGCACAGAATGGCGCACCGATTGCTGCATATGGGGCGCCGCGATTTTGCGCTTTACCTTCAAAGCCGATCATCAATGATTTCTTCGGTTGATATCAATCCAGCTGCCGTCATTGGCAAGGGCATCATGATCGATCATGGCCACGACATTGTTATTGGTGAGACTGCAGTGGTTGAAGATAATGTTTCAATTTTGCAGGGCGTGACACTTGGTGGAACGGGCAAGGAAGTGGGAGATCGTCACCCGAAAATTCGCTATGGTGTATTGATTGGAGCGGGGGCGAAAATTCTGGGCAACATTGAAATCGGGCATTGCAGCCGTGTGGCAGCCTGCTCGGTTGTGCTGCATGATGTGCCGCCTAACCGCACAGTGGCTGGTGTGCCTGCCAAAATTGTGGGATTTGCGGGCTGCGCGGAGCCTGCGCGCGTGATGGACCATCAGGTGGAGCCGGATGAGCCTGTTGCGACTGAGGCCGAATAAGGTTAGAGCTTCACGCATCCCAATACGGAGTTTATGCCTTGAAACCAGAAGAAATTGCAAAGCTGACGGCTTATTTTCGCAAGACATTCAACAATCCTGGTCTGGTTGTGAAAGCTCGTCCGCAAAAAAAGGATTTCGCTGAGGTTTATCTGGGCGAAGAATTTCTGGGGCCGGTTTACCGCGATGAAGAAGACGGGGAGTTGTCCTTCAACTTCTCGATGGCCATCTTGGACATGGATCTGGAATAGCTAACATTGGTGCGGCCCTGCACTTGCATTCCTAAACAGTTGTAAACTGTGTGTGCCAGTTTGGCACAATGTGGGAAGTGAGTTGGCGTGGACGAAGTGCACCAAATTGCGTATTTGTTTGCGATTGTAACGGGCATTGTGTCTTCTGGAACAATTGGAAGCCTGTGGGCGGTTCTGACAGATGAAGCCCCGAGTTTTAAAATGCTGACAGACGGTGACTATCTGACCCCCATCAAGGCACCCGTTGTATTGTTGAGCGGTCCAACAACCCTGATCATAAACTCATTCTGGTGGCTGATTGAAAGACCTGCCGTGGGACTTTTGATGTTTGCTGGCGGATTAATTTGGAGTTTTGTGCAAGGCGTGTTTATCCTCACCCAAGTATTTGGGGCGGTTTGAGATTTAACAATGACCATATATGCACTGGATGGTGTTTTGCCAGAACTTGCACTTGAAAGCTGGGTTGCACCTTCGGCGGATGTAATCGGACGGGTGAAACTGCAGCACCTTGCCAGCGTTTGGTTTGGTGCAGTTTTGCGAGGGGACACCGAGTGGATCAGTGTCGGTGAAGGCAGCAATGTGCAGGATGGATGTGTGTTGCACACTGACAAAGATGCGCCATTGTCAATCGGATCATATTGCACAATTGGGCACCGGGCCATTTTGCACGGCTGCGAGATTGGCGATCAGTCGCTGATTGGCATGGGTGCAATTATTTTAAATCATGCGAAGATTGGGAAACACTGCTTGATTGGAGCAGGGGCACTGATATCGGAAGGTAAAGTGATCCCAGATGGCTCGCTGGTGCTGGGTGTGCCTGGGAAAGTTATCAGGATACTGGATGAGATAGCACAAGGCGATTTGAAAAAATCAGCAGAGAGCTATGTGAGGAATTGGAAAAGATTTTCAGTTGGGTTGGCGTCTAACTAGCGTTTGGCAAATTTACGTCACGCATTTCTGTGACTGCTATTCCCGCGAATGCCGGAATCTCACGCGCAATAATTTCTATCCTCACTCAATTGGCCGTGAGTTTATGCCGCTTTGGTTTGAGTTTCTTGCCCGTTATTCACCCAGTTGATCACATTCATGATTGACCATTTGTCCTCAAGCCCGTGGATGGCTTTTGGAAAACCAAGACGTTCAAGTTCTATTCTGACGGCTTGAAATTCCGCTTCGGTTTTTCCAAGTGAGGCCGCAACTTCTGCAGCGTTAAATACCAGTTTCATTTTGCTCCCCTATCCGCCGGCCTGATTCCAGCGCTTCCAGCAATAAATCTCTCAACGTCATATTGTCAAGTGATTTTGATGATTATGCACGAGATCTTAACGTGTGCATGACAACCCCTTTGATAACCACTGCATTGTCTCCCAACAGATAAGGTTTGAGCAGCGAGGGGTCGTTGCTGGCTCCTACAAGGGCAGGGGGTTGGTAGAGCCGGAATATGGTTTCGGCTTGGCCTTTCACCCAATCATAAATTTGTGCGCAGACCACATCACCTGCCAGGGGAATCTCGCCAAGGCCGACCAGTAGAACATCGCCCCGCCGGTAACCTGCATTTTCCAATGCCGCGCTGTTCAGTATCCACGCGTCGATCGTACCGCCATGGCCAGATAAAATCTCAACTGCACGCGCAATTTCCGTTTCCGCCGCAACAGCGTAAGGCTCTGCTTCGCGCTCGCTCATGCCTTGCAGGGGAACAACGTCACCAAACGGCAAGCCGGACGCATTGGAAATTCGCTTGATAGTGGTCATGCGCAAAGCGTGGCCATTGCGGCCCTTGGTTAAAAATCGCGAAAGGGTGGATGGGTCCAGTCCCGCTCGATTGGCCAAATCGGTTTGCGACCACCCGGTTTTTTCCAGCACGGACTCGATAAATTTTAATTGATCTTCAGACGTCGCCATCGGCAAAAGCGTAGTGAGATTTGCTTGAACGTCAAGCCACCAAAAAAGAAGCCGACACCGGGTGGGACAGTGTCGGCTCCAGGAAGCTCGGCAGCTTGGGGGATGGGGGGACGCCAGCCGAGCCTATTCTTAAATTACTTGCTCTTAGTAGTGACCAAGACTTGCGGGTTGCTTTTTTGCAAGCTGACCCATTGCTTCGGGTCAAGCTGTGATTGACGTTTGAGAAACTTGTAGGGAGTTTGATCCCAACGCAAAATATCATCGCGGCGATTATCCAGAATGAAATCGCCCTGATTAGACACAATTGTTAAAACCGCATGACCATCGCCTTTTTCATCCAGTAAAACCGTGATCAATAATTCATCGGCTGAAAATCCCATGCTTTGCAGATAACGTTTCTTGAGCAGGACATAATCCTCACAGTCGCCAGAAGACGTGGGATATGTCCATTTCTCGGCAACATGATAAAGGTCTTGGTCGCTCATCGGCTTGATCCGGCCATTCACGTAAGTGTTGACCTGCACCAGCATGTTCCAGTTGTCTGGCGACATTGCTAGACGCTGATCGCGGCCCCCAGAGGTATTGCATTCGTCTTCGCCTTGAGCGCAGAATTCCACGTAACCGACCGGTGGCAAGGATTTGCCATAGACTTGCGCATTTGCGGGCCTCGACGGGCTGAGAGGTTCCACATTCGAATCCATGGCAGATGCAAGATGGGGTAGCAGCGCTAACGCTAAAACAGCCACTCCCCTTGCAATTGATTTCTTCATTTTGACGGCCCACACCATTTTTGTTATGGGCCAACCATACATCCGCCACATTTAGATCCGGTTCGAATTGGTCATATAAGTCTATGTAAATGTTAGGTAATTTGTAAGTGTCGTGTTAACCATATAAGGCCAGCTCTGCAAAAAACGGTTTTACCGTTCAACGCCCAACTGCAAAATCCAATAGGCCAGCCCCTTGCACTTGCGCTATCTCCCTGTTATCCCCACACCGCTTGCCTACCGGGCATGCGGTCATGGCGGAATTGGTAGACGCACTACCTTGAGGTGGTTACGGGGAAACTCGTGGAGGTTCGAGTCCTCTTGGCCGCACCAACCCTTTGTTAAGGGGCAAGTTTTTGAGGATGGGAGCATGAATGACGTTGATCATGTGACCCAGTTTCGCGATGAGTGGGGCGCCCTCAATTTCAAGTTCATCGTTGATCTGACAGCGGCTCTTGACGAGAAAGATGCCAAAGCTGTCCGTAGTTTCACGCGGGATTTGCATGCGGCTGATCTGGCCGATTTGCTGCAAACCATTGAGCAGCACCGCCGTGTTGATCTTATTGCTGTTCTTGGCAAGAACTTCGATGTGGAAGCTCTTGCGGAGTTGGATGAGGGGGTTCGCGATGATTTGCTGGCAGCGCTTCCTGCCGATGTCATCGCATCGGCACTCAAGAAGCTCGATACTGATGATGCGCTTTACCTCATCGAGGACATGGAGCGGCATGAGCAGGTTGAAATTCTGTCTAAGGTTTCAAAGCTCGACCGGGTGGCGCTTAACCGCGCGCTTGACTATCCGGAGAACACCGCTGGCCGCTTGATGCAGACTGAGTTTGTGGCGGTTCCTGAAGAGTGGACGGTGGGCAAGGTGATTGACCACATTCGCAGTGCGCGTGATGTGCCTGAAAACTTTGTTGAAATTTATGTGATTGATTCAGATACCCATTTCAAGGGAGAGGTTCAACTTAGCCATTTGTTGCGCAGCTCCCGCGACAGGCGTGTTGGTGATATCGTGGACGAAGAGCCCACCGTGTTCAGCGTGACGGATGCGGATGATGACGTGGCCTACAAGTTTGAACAGTACAATCTCGTCTCGGCCGCAGTGATTGACACCTCTGGCAGGCTGGTTGGCATGATCATGGTGGATGATATTCTGGACCTGATCAAAGATGAGGCCGAAGAAACCATTTTGCATCTGGGTGGTGTGGGGTCGGAGGAAGCCATCACCGGCACCGTGATTGAAACCACGCGTTCGCGGTTTCTGTGGTTGTTTGTGAATTTGCTCACTGCAGTTCTCGCGTCATGGGTGATTTCGTGGTTTGACGCTACTATTCAACAGATGGTGGCGCTCGCCGTGTTGATGCCGATTGTAGCGTCCATGGGTGGCAATGCGGGCACACAAACAATGACAGTTGCTGTCAGGGCTTTGGCCACACGGGAAATGGGGCCTGTGAATGCCACAAAAGTTGTGATCCGCGAATGTGCCGTTGGCATGATCAATGGTATTTTATTTGCGGTGATTGTTGGTCTTTTTGCCTGGTGGTGGTTTGGCTTTGGGGGTTTAGGATTGGTGATTGCGGCGGCTATGGTCATCAATATGCTCGCGGCGGCACTGGCCGGAATTCTGCTGCCCTTGGTGCTTGATCATTTTGAAATTGACCCGGCCATATCATCCGCGGTGTTTCTAACAACTGTGACCGATGTGGTTGGATTTTTCTCATTCCTGGGGTTGGCGACCTTATGGCTGCGCTGAGCCGAACTCTGATCTTAATATTAGTGCTTTGGCTTTCACCCCTTGCATGGTCAAGGGATGCAAACTGGGCCACGCCTTTCAAGCTTGAAGGTATTCCCAATCTTAATCTGGTGGCGCCAAATCTTTACCGGTCTGCCCAACCGACGGCGGCAGGCTTTAAGCTTGCTGAGAATACTCTGAAATTGCGCGCAGTTCTGGATTTGCGGAATTTTCATTCAGATGTGGATTTGATCAAAGGCACCCTTATTCAATTTAATGCTGTGCCCATGACGCCTTGGAGCATCAATAAGGATGACGTGATCTTGGCTTTAAAGGTGATTAACGCAGCCAAAGCCAAAGGCCCAGTTCTGGTGCACTGCCAGCATGGGGCCGACCGGACCGGGGTGGTGATTGCCATGTACCGCATTCTCTATCAGGGGTGGACCAAGCAGCAAGCCTTGGATGAGATGGAAAACGGCGGATTTAACTTCCACCATATTTTTTCCAATATTCCCAAATTCATTCAAAACGCCGATATTGCTGCCTACAAACGTGCCCTTGCAATCACACCTTAAGGCAGCTAGAACGCCCCAAATTCCAATCCCTCATTTTTAAGGAGTGTGCTTCCATGGCTCGTGTTACCATCGAAGACTGCATCGACAAATTGCCAAATCGCTTTGAACTGGTCTTGCTGGCCTCGCACCGCGCACGCAGCATTGCCCAAGGCACCCCGCTGGCGGTTGACCGCGACAATGACAAAGATCCTGTGGTTTCCTTGCGTGAAATTGCTTCCCGCAATATCAACACAGATGATTTGCGTGAAGAATTTATCCACGCCATGCAAAAGCAGGTTGAAGTGGATGAGCCAGAGCCAACCGAAGTGCCGCTGATCGGTCAATCCACCGAACTTGCCGGAATGCACGGAATTGGCGAAGAATCAGCCGACATGGACCAGATGACAGAAGAAGAATTGCTGCGCGGCCTGGAAGGCATGCCACCTGCCGAAAGCCCTGGCAGCCAACGGAACGGCTATTAGTCGCTGACCCAAATAAAATGAAAACCGGGCCTAGCGCCTGGTTTTTTTTTGCCTAGAGTAGCCCTCATCATGATGCGCCAATATGAGCTTGTGGAAAAGGTTATCAAATACAATCCGGAAGCGGATGAGGATTTGCTTAACCGGGCCTATATTTATGCCATGAAGGCGCATGGCACGCAGAAACGGGCCTCTGGTGAGGCATACTTCAACCATCCGCTGGAAGTGGCTGCCATTTTGGCCGAGATGAAGCTGGATACGGCCACCATTGTGGCGGCACTTCTTCACGATACGGTGGAAGATACAGAAGCCACACACCAGGAAATTACCGACAAATTTGGACCAGAAATTGCGTCGCTGGTGGACGGCCTGACCAAGATTGCCAAATTGGACATGGTGACCAGGGAAGCGACACAAGCCGAAAACCTGCGCAAGCTGTTGCTCGCCATGTCTCGCGATGTGCGGGTGTTATTGGTAAAACTGGCCGACAGATTGCACAACATGCGCACTTTAAATTATGTGAAGCCAGAAAAACGCCACCGCATTGCGCAAGAAACTATGGAGATCTATGCGCCGCTGGCGGGCCGCATGGGCATGCAACTTATCCGCGATGAAATGGAAGATATTTCATTCGGGGTCCTCAATCCGGATGCGCAAACCATCATCAAGCAGAGGTTGGAGAGGCTGCATGCAGAAAGTGGCGATGTGCTTCGCGAAATTGAAGTGGCACTGTCGAAAGAGCTGTCAAGCAATGGTGTGAGAGCTGATGTGAAAGGCCGTGAGAAACGTGCTTATTCCATCTGGCGCAAGATGGAACGAAAGCACCTTTCGCTTGACCAGCTTTCCGACATCTTTGCGTTTCGGGTGCTGGTGGACAAGGTTGATGATTGTTACCGCAGCCTGGGTGTTATTCACCGCACATGGCGAGCAGTGCCGGGGCGCTTTAAAGATTATGTCAGTAACCCTAAGCCCAATGACTATCGTTCGCTTCATTCCACGGTTATTGGTCCTCATTCCATGCGGGTGGAAATGCAAATTCGAACCCAGATCATGCACGATATTGCCGAGCGCGGTGTGGCAGCGCATAGCACCTATAAAGACCCAGCCCTGCTCTTGGAACAGGGCGGAGCAAAACCCGTATCTGAATCCAATGCCTATGAATGGTTGCGGCATTTGATGGATATTTTGCAAGAGGGTGACAGTCCCAAGGAATTTTTGGAACATACAAGGCTTGAACTTTTCCATGATCAGGTTTTTTGTTTTACGCCCAAGGGCCAACTTATTGCCCTGCCACAGGGGGCCACCCCGATTGATTTTGCTTATGAGGTTCATACATCGGTTGGTGACAGTTGCGTGGGCAGCAAGATCAATGGCCGCCATGCGCCACTGGTCACGCAACTTCGCAATGGTGATGAAGTTGAAATTATCCGGTCCGATGCGCAAGTGCCACCGCCTGCTTGGGAGGCAATTGCTGTTACAGGCAAGGCCAAGGCCGCAATCAGGCGCGCCACGCGCGCTGCCGTACGTAAGCAGTTTACCGGGTTGGGGCGTGAAATTATTGAGAAACTATTGGAAAGGCAAAGCCACGCTTACAATGAAAAAGAAATTGCAACGGCCGTGCCAAGACTGGGCCAAAAGAATTTAGACGACGCTTTATCGGCTGTTGGGCGTGGAGAACTTTCAGGGTTTGATATCTTGAAAGCCATGGGTCTTTCAGTGGACGAAAAAGAAGTACGCGCATCGCGGCGCAAGGTTCTGGCGAAAAAGAGCGAAGCAAATTCAAAATTTTCCCTGCCTGTTCGCGGCGGGGCTGCAAACATGGGCCTGAAAATAAGCCGGGCCACTGGGGCAGTTCCTGGTGAACGCATTGTAGGCATTCTTACACCCGGTGAAGGAATAATGATCTACCCCATATTTGCCAAGGCGCTTGAGCAGTTTGACCAAGAGCCGGAACGGTGGGTTGATCTGGCATGGGGCGTGGCCGAGGAAGGACAGCGTTTTCCGGCGCGCATTCATATCACCATCATCAATGAGGTGGGTTCCTTGGCGCAGGTGACGCAAGTGATTGGAGAGCAAGGCGGCAACATTGATGAACTGCAATTGGTAGCCCGCGAAGGGGTGCGTGATTTTTTTGATCTCAACGTGTTGCTGGAAGTCTTTGACAACAAGCACTTGAACGACATCATGAAGGGCTTAAAAAGCAGACCGCTGGTAAGTTCAGTGAGCAGGGCTACAGGATAATGATGTTTTCACATGAGCAAGTTTTAGATGAGTTTCGTGCCGCGGGCGCGTTGCTGGAAGGGCATTTTGTGCTTTCATCCGGGCTGCATTCAGCACGTTATTTGCAATGTGCTAGGGTGTTGATGGATGCAGCACGTGCTGGCCGGCTGTGCCAAAGCTTGGCTCAGTCCGTGCGCGCAGGTAACCATGGCACACTTGATCTCGTGGCCTCTCCTGCCATGGGCGGCGTGGTTGTAGGCTATGAAATGGGGCGGCAACTTGGGGTGCCCGCCATTTTTTTTGAACGGGTTGACGGCAAACTGGCTTTGCGGCGGGGATTTGACATTCCTGCAGGTGCGCGGGTTTTGATGGTTGAGGATATTGTAACAACCGGGCTTTCGTCGCGCGAATGTATTGCCGGCATTACTGATGCTGGTGGGAACTGTGTTGCCGCTGCCTGCTTGATTGATCGCTCAGGCGGCAAGGCTGATGTGGGTGTACGCCTGCATGCGCTCACAGCGCTGGAGATTCCGGCTTATGCCGCAGATCAATTACCACCGGAACTTGCAGCCATTCCTGCCAGTAAACCAGGCAGCCGAGGCATGAAGGCATGATCATTGGAATTGGCAATGACATGGTGGATGTGCGGCGCATTGAAGAGACGCTGAACAAGTTTGGCGCGCGCTTTACCGACCGGATTTTTACCGAAGTTGAAAAAAATAAATCCGACAAACGGGCCATGAGAGCCGCCTCTTATGCAAAGCGTTTTGCTGCCAAGGAAGCCTGTTCCAAAGCTTTGGGAACAGGTTTTAGCAGCGGCGTGTTCTGGAAAGACATGGGGGTGGTGAATGAGCTTTCGGGCCGGCCCACAATGGTTCTTACCGGTGGGGCCAAGGCGCAACTTGAGCGGCTGATTCCAGAGGGGAAAACTGCCAAATTGCATTTAACGATCACCGACGATTATCCCTATGCGCAGGCGATGGTGATTATTGAAGCGCTTTAACACTGTGGCACGCCAGCAACAGTGGGGTGGCTTGAACTTGCCATGATTGCATCTCAGATAGAGTAAACGATATATGAACGCAGAAATTCGGAGCGCCGTAACACGCGGCCAGGAAGTTGTATGAGCAAAAAAGACACAAGCATGGCGGCTGCGCGTGCAGCAGGCAAAAAGGACGAAGAAGGGATTTGGGAAACCGCCAAGGTTATCCTGCAAGCCCTTGCCATTGCGTTTGTTGTGCGGACATTTTTGTTTCAACCTTTCAATATTCCGTCTTCCTCAATGTATCCCACTTTGAAGATTGGTGATTACCTATTTGTTTCAAAGCTTTCTTATGGTTATGGAAAGTATTCGTTTAACTTTTCACTGGGTGGTTTTTCGGGTCCACCATGGATTAGCTGCTGCTCTTTTGTTGATTTCCCCGGGCGGAAGATTTTAGCAGATACGCCAAAGCGTGGCGATGTGGCGGTGTTCAAATATCCACAGGACTTGACAGTAGACTACATCAAAAGGGTGATTGGTTTGCCGGGTGACCGGATTCAAATGAAGCAGGGCGTGCTGTTCATCAACGGCCAAGACGTTAAAAAAGTGCGAATTGAAGATTACGTAGATCCCCGAGGCGAAAGCGGTCGTGGGCCAATTGTTCCCCAGTTTGAAGAAACATTGCCCAACGGTGTGACTTACCGCGTGTTGGATTTTGGCGAAACGCCGCAAGACAACACTGAAGAGTATATCGTTCCTGCGGATCATTACTTTATGATGGGCGACAACCGGGATAATTCGCAAGATTCGCGCTTTCTTGATAAAGTTGGCTATGTTCCCATTGAAAACTTCATGGGCCGAGCTGATGTGATTTTCTTCTCGTTTGCGCCGGGTGCCAGCTTGGCCGAGCCTTGGAAGTGGCCGTTGCAGGTGCGCTGGTCTCGGTTTTTCAACTGGATATAGGAACGTCATTGCAGCGCGCCATTTCAGAATCACTGGTGCTGCTTGAGAATGTTACGGGGTATCATTTCAATGATGCCGATTTGTGTGAGCATGCACTAACCCACGGCAGCAGACAGAGCAAACGCGCTGACTATCAACGGCTGGAATTTTTGGGTGACCGGGTTTTGAGCCTGGTGATTGCAGAGGATTTATTCAATCGTTTTCAGACAGAGGCGGAAGGTCAGCTGGCCGCGCGCCTCAGCTTGCTCGTGCGCGGCGAAACGTGCGCTGCGGTGGGACTTGCCTTGGGGCTTGAAAAATTTATCATTGTGGGGGCAGTTGAAAAACGCAAGGGCGTACAACGGATGGCTTCGGTTGTGGGGGATGTGGTTGAATCTCTGATCGGTGCCATCTATCTGGATGGCGGACTGGAAGCTGCGCGTGGCTTTATTTTGCGGTGCTGGAATGAGATGCTGACCCGCGCGCCTGCCGATCTAAAAGATGCCAAGACTTTCGTTCAAGAATGGGCGTTGGCCCGCCAGCTGCCTTTGCCGTTTTATGAAATGACGGGGCGCAGTGGACTAGAGCATGCACCACAATTCACCATCAGTTTGAAAGTTGGACCTTATGAACTTGCAACGGGCATTGGCCCTTCCAAACAATCTGCCGAAATGGCGGCAGCAGCCGCGTTCATCATGCGTGAAAGTTTACGCTGAATGACCGAGATTGAAACACGCTGCGGCTTTGCCGCCATTATTGGCGCTCCCAACGCTGGAAAATCAACTTTGGTCAATAAACTTGTTGGTTCGAAGGTATCGATTGTTTCGCATAAAGTGCAAACCACCCGCGCGCGCATTCGGGCCATTTATATGCACGAACAATCGCAGGTCATTCTGGTTGACACGCCAGGAATTTTCAAACCGCGCCGCAAGTTGGATGAAGCCATGGTGCAAAGTGCCTGGAGTGGGGCAGGCGAGGCTGATGCAGTTGTGTTGCTGGTTGATGCGCGGCGCGGGCTGGAAGATGAAGTGCAAAAAATCATCGATAGTTTCAAGGCGCAGAAGGCCCGTGTCATTTTGGTTTTGAACAAGGTTGATTTGCTGGAACCTGAAAAACTTTTACCCCTCGCCGAGCAAATGGCCGCTGCTTACGAATTTACGGAAACTTTCATGGTCAGCGCCCTGAGCGGTTCTGGCGTGGTTAAGCTTGGAGCGAAGCTTGCGGATAAAATGCCAATCGGGCCTTGGCTTTACCCGGAAGACCAAACGGCCGACGTGCATTTGCGATTTATCGCGTCCGAGATAACGCGCGAGAAAATTTATGAGCGTCTGCATGACGAATTGCCGTATTCTTCGACTGTGGAAACCGAAGCCTGGGAAGAGAAGAAGGATGGTTCGGTTAGAATTACCCAGGCCATATTTGTTGAGCGCGATAGCCAGAAGGCCATTGTTCTGGGCAAGGGTGGTGCGCAAATCAAGATATTGGGACAGTTGGCCCGCAAGGATATGGAAGAGTCGTTTGATCGGCGGGTGCATCTGTTCTTGTTTGTCAAAGTGCGCGAGAACTGGGCCGTGGACCCAGAACGATTGCGCATGATGGGCCTGACGCGCTAAAGCTTCATCATGGAATGGCGTGATGAAGGCGTGGTAATTGGGGTTCGCCCGCATGGTGAGACCTCTGCCATTGCAGAAATTCTAACGGCGGAGCACGGGCGATATCTGGGCGTGGTGCGTGGTGGCCGCTCGCGTCATATGCGCCCTGTTTTGCAACCCGGCAATTTGGTGATGACCACGTGGCGGGCACGGCTGGAAGATCATCTTGGTGTGTTTCAGTTGGAACCCTTGGCCTTGAAAGCTGGATTTATTTTAGCTTATCCCCTGCGCCTTGCCGGCCTTTCCACCTTAATGGCGATGACGCAGATGCTGCCAGAACGTGAGCCGCATCCCAAACTCTATCATGCGGCCCATGTTGTGTTGTCTGCCATTGAAGATGATGCGCTGTGGCCTGCGTTGCTGGTGCGCTGGGAAATGGGTTTGCTAGATGAATTGGGGTTTGGCCTCGATCTGGCCAAGTGCGCTGCCACTGGAAGCCTGGAGGACCTGTTCTATGTTTCGCCAAAAACCGGGCGAGCAGTAAGCAAGGGTGCAGGCCAGCCCTATCATAATCGCCTGTTTTCTTTGCCCGGTTTTTTACGGGGGCAGGGCGATGTTTTGGCAGGGGATGTTTTGGCGGGATTGAAACTCACGGGGTTTTTTCTCGAGCGTCATGTGTTCGGTCCGCGCGCTATTCCCATGCCGCCAGCGCGGCAATGGCTGACTGATGGCTTGGCTGAAAGGGCACTTGCATGTTAGGCAGATTAAATCATGTGGCCATCGCCGTGCCTGATCTTGCGCAGGCCGTGGCACACTACCGCGACGTTCTGGAAGCAAGGGTGTCGGATCCTCAGTGCCTGCCGGAGCACGGCGTCACTGCCGTGTTCATCGAATTACCCAATACTAAAATTGAATTGCTGGAGCCTTGGGGAGAACAATCGCCACTTGCTTCATTCATGAAAAAAAACCCGGCAGGCGGAATTCATCACCTGTGCTATGAGGTGCAAAACATAATTGCCACGCGTGATCATCTTGTTGCATCGGGGGCCCGTATATTAGGCGATGAAAATCCTAAAACTGGCGCACATGGCAATCCGGTTTTGTTTTTACATCCCAAGGATTTTTTTGGCACCTTGATTGAATTGGAACAGGTATGAAATTTGCCAGCTATTTGGCCATTTATTTTGTGATTTGGTGGATTGTTTTGTTCGCCGTGCTGCCCTTTGGCATTCGTAACGCGGAGGAGGCTGGCGAGGCTGTGCCGCAGGGCCACGAAGCAGGAGCGCCGATGGTGCATGGCTTACGGAAAAAGTTTTTAATCACAAGCTTGATTGCTGCGGTGGTGCTGGCTGTTGTATACATGGCGCTGCAATCAAATATTCTGGGCAGCTAGAGTTCAAGCCTCTTTTTCTGTTCACCGCTGTGCAGAATGATTAGGAGAGGGGGAGTTATTTCGCTCTCTTTTCTGTAATATCTGGTGCGTGCGGAAATCTAGATTTCAAATCACGCTCGGTGACACTCATGTGGTTTCTGGTATATTGCTCAGATGCATCTCTTAGCGGTTGGAAATCCCAAGGGAAATGGTGGCCGTGTTTCATGGCTTCAAACATCATCAAGCGTGATTGCTGGCTTTGCAAAACGTGTTCGTTAATTTTCGGAATATCGAATTTGGCTTCAACCTCGGCGCGGAATTTTTTCGCGAGAGGATGAGACGAAAGATTATTCAATTCATGGGGATCATCGACCAGATTGAAAAGCTGATCAGGATCAACAGGGGAGTGGATGAATTTCCATGGGCCACGGCGCAACATGTAAAGCGGAGCAGTTGCCCCTTCAGCCAGATATTCGCCCCAGGCTGTAGTATCTGAATTTTCGGTGGCGCCTTCAAGCACCGACACAAGAGAGCGTCCATCAACGACACGCGCCAATTTTTCATTACCGCCAATTTCTGCAAGTGTGGGCATGATGTCAGCAAGCGACACAGGTTCTTTCACACGGCGGGGTTTATAGGATCCGGGGTTCCAGATGATCAGAGGAATGTGTGCTGCTGGTTCCAGAAAACTCATCTTATACCAAAGCCCGCGCTCGCCCAGAAAATCGCCATGGTCAGATGTAAATATGATTGTGGTGTTGTCAATCTGGCCTGTTGCTTCAAGAGTGCTGATCAACTGGCCCAGCAGATCATCGACATATGAAATATTGGCATAATATCCGTGGCGGGCGGCGCGAATGTCGGCTGTGGTTACGGTGTAATCATCCATCGCTGAGACATCGTAAAGCCGCTGGCTGTGAGCATCGAGTTGACCTCGTTCCATCTTGGCAATTGCAGGCAAATCAATATCGTTGTCTTTATACAAGTCCCAGAACTTCTTGCGCGCGGCGTAAGGATCATGCGGGTGGGTGAAGCTTGCCATCAATGCGAAAGGTTTGTCAGGGGTGAAGCGTGCATAGTCATAAAGCTTGCGCGTGGCCTGAAAGCACACATCGTCGTCAAATTCCAGCTGATTGGAGATTTCAGCAATGCCGGGCTGCAGCACGCTTGTCATGTTATGATACCACCAGTCGATGCGTTCCTGCTTCAAACGCCAATCTGGCGTCCAACCGAAATCGGCAGGGTAGATATCAGTTGTCAATCGTTCTTCGAGTCCGTGAAGCTGATCGGGGCCAACGAAATGCATTTTGCCTGACAAGCAAGTTTGATAGCCTGCAATGCGCAAATAATGCGCCCAAGTTGGAATGGCGGAAGGAAATTCTGCTGCATTGTCGTAAACCCCGGTGCGAGATGGAAGCAAACCGTTCATGATCGTGGCGCGAGCGGGGGCACAAAGCGGACTGGTGGAATAACAATTCTCAAACACAACGCCTTCGCGGCTCAAGCGGCTCAAATTTGGCGTTTGCACCAGCTTGTGGCCATAGGGTTCCAAAAACTGTGCGGCAAGCTGATCAGCCATCACAAAGAGAATGTTGGGTTTGCGATTGGAAGTCACTATGTTGCCCTTATGAAATCTACGCTATTGCTGTTGATCAGGATTTACCAGCTTACATTATCTTCCATTCTGGGGAGGCGATGCCGGTTTTTGCCGACCTGTTCAGAATATGCGACGCTGGCAATCGAGAAACATGGCGTGTGGGCCGGGGGCAAACTGGCCCTGCGGCGCATGGCGCGCTGTCACCCTTGGGGTGGGGATGGATTTGATCCGGTGCCCGACAAGTTGCACGACCACCAATAAAAAAGGCCGGAATTCGAATTCCGGCCCCACATAATCAATTTTTGAGTTAGAATGCAAAGATCAAAGCAGCGCGGGCTTCATGTTCCTCGCCCCATTTGACGTCGAGATCGCAACCTGCACCGCAAGGGTTGCTGTAATTGGCATCAGAAAGTCTGGTATACAAATAGTCAAAACGAACGCGCAGATTATCAGTCACGGCGTGTTCCATGCCGGCGCCCACTGTAAAGCCATAATGGTCAGATTTCAGGTGATCGGCCGGACCGCCCACTGTGCTGTTGATATCACCGCGGGCCCAAGCACCGCCTGCCGTCAAGAACAGCAATGTGTCATCAAAGGCGTAACCCACACGGCCACGCAATGTTGCAATGCTATCAAGAGCGAATGTGTATTTACCGCCAACCATATCGTTCTCGACGATTTCGTTGCTCATGCCCCAGTCACCTTCGATTCCCAGAACGATATCGTCAAATTGGTGATTGTAGCCAGCCAACACGCCGCCCTTGAAACCGCAACCGGCATTGAGGAAGTCAAAGGGAAGTGTTCCACCCACAACTGCGGCCTGCACATTGTCATGAAGTGTTCCATCAATACAGGCTGAACCTGCCCAGCCGCCCACATATGCGCCTGTCCAATCATAGCTTGCAGGGCGCAGCTCTTCTACAGGTGGAGGTGGCGGTGGAGGATCCAAATCCGCTGCCAAGGCGGTTGCTGCTGGCAAAAATGCCGATACAGCGAAGGCGAGAAGGAAGAGATGCTTTTTCATGTTTTTACCCACATACTGTTAACAGAGACGATGGGCCGAACATGAAGTGTTAAGGTTAATATCGGGTTATCAAAAAATCGCTGAAATCTTAACGTTTGAAAGCGTGACTTGACGTTGTGCCAATTGCACGGCATTTCTCTTATTTCTATCAATGATTTGTCTTACCTGCACTTGTTTGCAGGAGTGAGCGAAAGGATTTCAAATGATTACAATCACGTTCCCCGATGGCGCAAAGCGCGAGATTGAAGCAGGGCAGACAGCGGACCAAGTGGCCGCCTCCATTTCCAAATCACTGGAGAAAAAAGCAGTGGCCGCGGTGGTCAACGGCGTTTTGGTGGATTTGGCTGATCCAATTCTGGGTGATTCGACCATTCAGATTGTGACGCGTGATGATGAGCGCGCCTTGGAACTTATTCGCCATGATGCAGCGCATGTGTTGGCTGAAGCTGTGCAGGAGTTGCACCCCGGCACACAAGTGACGATCGGGCCTGTTATTGAAAACGGGTTTTATTACGATTTTTTTCGGAATGAACCGTTCAGCCAGGCAGACTTTGCGCCGATTGAAAAAAAGATGCGCGAGATTATTCAACGCGACAAGCCGTTCACCAAATCTGTGAAGTCACGCGAAGACGCCAAGGCATTTTTTGAAAAAAAGGGCGAGGCTTTCAAAGTTGAGCTGGTCGATTCCATCCCTGGCAATGAAGACATCAAGTTTTATGATCAGGGTGGATGGGTGGATATGTGCCGTGGGCCGCATATGACATCAACGGGAAAAATTGGCACAGCGTTTAAATTGATGAAAGTGGCGGGCGCTTATTGGCGCGGCGATTCCACCAAGCCCATGCTGACACGCATTTACGGCACAGCTTGGGCCAACGATAAAGATTTGGCCAATTATGTGATGGCCCTTGAAGAGGCTGAAAAACGCGATCACCGCAAGCTGGGCCGCGAAATGGACCTTTTCCATTTTCAAGAAGAAGGCCCCGGTGTGGTGTTCTGGCATGCCAAGGGCTGGACCATGTTTCAGCAGCTCATAAGCTATATGCGCCGCCGTTTGTCGAAGCTTGACTATCAGGAGGTGAACGCACCGCAGGTTCTGGACAAGAGCTTGTGGGAAACATCCGGTCATTGGGGTTGGTACCGCGAGGGCATGTTTCAAGTGACATCAGCTGGCGAAGCAACCGACGACCCGCAAGTGTTTGCCTTGAAGCCGATGAATTGTCCCGGTCATGTTCAATTGTTCAAACATGGTTTGCGCAGTTACCGCGAGCTGCCGATGCGCTTGGCTGAATTTGGCTTGGTCCATCGTTACGAGCCGTCGGGCGCTCTTCACGGCCTCATGCGGGTTCGTGGTTTCACGCAAGATGACGCCCATATTTTCTGCACGCCGGAGCAGATGGCTGATGAGTGTTTGAAGATCAATGACCTGATCTTGTCAACTTACAAAGATTTTGGTTTCGAACAGATTGTTGTGAAGCTTTCAACACGCCCGGAAAAGCGCGTGGGCACGGATGCTGATTGGGACCGCGCTGAAGACATCATGCAAAAGGTTTTGCTGCAAATCGCCGAGGCCTCTGACGGCAAGATCAAGACCACCATCAATCCGGGTGAGGGCGCTTTTTATGGTCCTAAGTTTGAATATGTGCTGCGCGATGCCATTGGCCGAGATTGGCAATGCGGCACCACGCAAGTGGATTTCAACCTGCCGGAACGCTTTGGTGCATTTTATATTGGAGCCGATGGTGAGAAACATGTGCCGGTGATGATCCACCGCGCCATTTGCGGATCAATGGAACGTTTCCTGGGAATTTTGCTTGAGAGCTATGCGGGGCATTTTCCGCTGTGGATGGCCCCTGTGCAAGTGATGGTGGCTCCGATTACCAGCGAGGCGGATGCATATGCCGTTGAAGTGCGCGCGCAACTTCGCAATTTGGGTTTGCGCTGTGAAGCTGATTTGCGCAACGAAAAGATCAACTATAAAGTGCGAGAGCATAGTTTGGCGAAAGTGCCCGTGATCTTGGCCGTGGGCAAACGTGAAATGGAAGAGAAGACAGTTTCTGTGCGCAGGTTAGGTTCGCAGGATCAGAGGGTGGCCACGCTGGCAGAGACACTTGCAGTACTGGTCAAGGAAGCTACGCCGCCAGATTTGCGGTGAACACTGCGTTTAGAAACCATCCATTAGCATACACCGAATCAAGAAGTCAGCCATGTGTTTGCAAGACCTGCAAAGTGAACTGTGCTAGTCTGACAAGGAATTACCGGGTATTTGGGAATTCTACTTTCAAACCTCACTTGCTGCTTTTTCCAGAGCGCGTTCGGCCCATTGATTGAGGCTCATGCCTTTGAGTTGTGCCGCAAGTGCGGCCTTTGCGTGAACTTGCGGATCAATGCGGAACATTACTTTTCCGGTGTATGGTTTGTTTGGTTCTTTGCCGATTTCTTTGCAATAGGCCAGGTAGTCATCTACGGCCTCGCGAAACGCCGCTTTGATTTTTGCAAGTGAATTTCCTTCGTAGGATATAATATCATCGATGTTCAACAAACGACCATGAAGACAATCATCTTCAGCTGAATATTCAATGCTGCCGTGATAGCCATTATATATCATTGATTTTGTCATGGTGTGATTCCTATCTTCGTCAAAAATTCACGTGCCAAACCTACGATATAGGCTTTCGCCTCTTTGTGTGGATGAGGGCGGTGAGCGACTAAAATATTATCACCTGACCGAAATTTCACCCTTGAGCCTGCACCTTCCTTGACCTCACAGTTAAGTGAAATCAGCAAAGCCTCAATATCATTCCAAGCAATGTTTGACCTGACAGGTTCCGTGAACACCGCCTCAAGTGTCTTGCGTTGCTTGCTGTTGATGCTAGCATATTATGCTAGCATAATTTAATTTGCAAGTGGAAGGTTTGGGAGCTGATTGCAACTTCAATTGGGGTTTAACCACGGTGTTTGATCCAATGGTGTTTTAAGTTCATATAATGCACATGACAAAACACATTATCATTGGCGGAACGCACGGAATTGGGGCAGCGGTTGCGCGCAGACTTCGTGCCGCTGGACATGAAATTCATTTGATTGCGCGGGACGAGGCGAAGCTTGCCCCACTTGCTGCAGAATTAAATGCCACATTTTCCCTGGCGGACGTTCAGGACAGGGCCGCCTTGGAAGCCGCAATTCTTGGCGCAGGGCCTGCTGTTGATGGGCTTTGCTATGCGGTGGGCACCATCAACCTCAAACCATTGGGCAGGCTGACGGATGCTGACGCATTGCGGGATTTTGAGATCAATGCGCTGGGTGCGTTTCGTGCCGTGCAAATTGCCCTGCCGCAGTTGAAAGCTTCGGCACAACCTACGGCTTCGGTCTTGATGTTTTCCACCGTGGCGGTGCAGCAGGGTTTTGCGTTGCATGCGTCTGTTGCAATGGCCAAGGGTGCCATTGAAGGGCTTACGCGTTCGCTGGCCGCCGAACTTGCGCCAAAAATCCGCGTCAATGCGATTGCGCCATCCCTGATCAAAACGCCGCTGGCCTCATTCATCACCAAGAATGATGCCATGGCGCAGGGTGTGGCGGCAATGCATCCCTTGCAGCGTTTGGGCGAAGCTGATGATGTGGCAGCGCTTGCGACACTTCTTCTCTCGCCAGAGGCGGGCTGGATTACAGGCCAGGTGATGGGTGTAGATGGCGGGCGCAGCAGCCTTCGCACCAAGGGTTAAAATGCGCGGCGTTGCAAAGCACAATTTGCCCACCAAAACATGCGTGACCTGCGGCAAGCCATTTACCTGGCGCAAAAAGTGGGAAAAAGTGTGGGACTCGGTGAAATATTGTTCTGACAAATGCCGTGGTGCAAAAAAGTAATTGGCATCTTCCGTCACAGAACTGTGAAAATGCAATTCCATTAAAGTGATGAAATTTTATTTGCTATGCTGACGCGTCTCGTTGAAGATGCAAGCATGAGGGAGCAATTATGCAGAAAATTTTTATCCACCGGCTATATGTAAGAGTGTTTCACTGGGTCAACGCTATTGCCATGGTTTTGATGATCATGAGTGGGTGGCAGATTTACAATGCGGCACCGCTGTTTGAGTGGCTGACATTTCCAGATGCCTTAACACTTGGCGGTTGGCTGGGCGGCGGCATTCAATTTCATTTCGCAGCAATGTGGGTTTTCGTGATAAACCTGCTCATCTATTTTGGCGCAAGCATTCTTACCGGGCATTTTCGCCACTCAATGTTCCCGCTGTCTCCAGCCGGCGTGCTGGGCGATTTGGGCCAAGCCCTGCGCGGCAAGCTTTCCCATAATGTGGGCAGCTACAATTCCGTTCAAAAGCTCTCTTACATCGGTGTGATAGCACTGATGTTCTTGGCGGTCCTTTCAGGCCTGGCGATCTGGAAATCAGTTCAGTTTCAGTGGATCGGATTTTTCTTGGGGGGCTATGAGGGTGCACGACTGGTTCACTTCATTTCTATGAGTTTGATCTGCGCTTTCATTGTCATGCATTTGGCATTGGTGGCGATTGTGCCTTCCACTTTTATCCCCATGTTCACAGGCTGGGCGCGCAAACATTCAACCGAGAAGAAGGAAGTTGATCATGTGGCCTAAACGCAAAGCAGCTCCATTGATGTTGGAACGCACGCAACCCATCCTCGATATTGAGCGGCGATTGTTTTTCAAAAAAACGCTGTCTCTCGGTGCGTTGGCTTTATTGACTGGCTGTGATTCGATTGAAGACGACACGGCTGTGGACCGCATTTTGAAGGCCATGTCGAACTGGAACGACAAGGCGCAAGCTTATCTTTTTGATCCCAACAAGCTGGCCATTACTTATGAACAAAAAGATGTGGTGGATCCGTTTAGATTTAACGCTTTTTACGGTGAGGACGAAGTTCGTGTTGTGAAAGAGGAAGACTACAAGCTCGTCCTCAGTGGCATGGTGGCCAAGAAGGATAGCTGGACACTGGAGCAAATACGAGCTTTGCCGCAGCATTCACAGATTACCCGCCACATTTGTGTTGAAGGGTGGAGCCTGATTGGCAAGTGGGGCGGGCCGGTATTTGGCGATTTTCTGAAACTGGTCGGCGCAGACATGAATGCGAAATATGTTGGCTTCAAATGCGCTGATGATTATTTCACCAGTATGGATATGGCCACGGCGCTGCACCCGCAAACCATCATGGCTTTAACGTTTAATGACAAAACAATTTTGCCACGCAATGGTTTTCCGTTCAAAATCCGGGTGCCAACCAAGTTGGGCTTCAAGAATCCAAAACACGTGATGGAAATTTTTGTAACCAATGAATACCCAGGCGGTTATTGGGAAGATCAAGGTTACAACTGGTTCAGTGGTGCGTGATCACATATTCGTGCTTAACGGCGTTGTCATTGGAATGTGAAGTTCCGACGGCTCAAGATGGAGGTGGGACAAATGGTCCCTTACCCTCAGGAGATACAACATGATGAAACTATTAGTCTCAGCAGCACTTGTAACGCTTTCTCTCACCGCAACCAGCTTCGCCGATGAAATGGCAAAGTCAAAGTGCGACGCCGAAACCATGACCATGGTGATGGATGCCATCAAGAAAGACGTTGACCCCAAAATGGCAAAAGACGTCAAAATGGCAACAGACGAAATGGCGATGGCTGACAAGTCCATGAAAGATAGCAAAATGGATGATTGCAGCATGCACATTGACATGGCCAAGAAGCACATGATGATGAAGTAAGTTAGAATTTTGCAACTCTACTCCGTCATCCCAGTGATGGCGGAGCCCGCTTTAGCGGTTTAAATTGACGTCAATGGCCTGGCCTTCATTAACTCTGAAACTCTTGGCCAAACCCACCCCAGCAATTTCCACTTTGTATGAACCAGGCTGCAAGACCAGATCGAGCGATGGTCCAGTGGTGAAACTTAATGCTATACCAGCGGCGTCGGTAATAATCCAATCGACTGAGGAGCCAGCCGTTCCAGTTGTCAGATGCACCACGCCTGCCACATGATCAATGTTGAGTGAGCTCATTATGCCAGGTCGCACTTTAATATCAGTTATGACAAGTGCGTTACCTTGTTGAAATCTGCTCTCGACCCTGTATTCACCAGCCGACACTTTGAGAACTTCGCCGGGTGTGTAGGACGTTGCAACCAATTGACCGGATAATGTTCCCGACAAGGCATAGATTTTGCTGAAACTTGGAACGCTGGGTTGGCCCAGTTCCTTGATGCGAGGCAACACACGCAAGCCGCCAGCATTCAAAACAAAACGAACGGCAAGTTTAGTTCCCTCATGAATGGTCAAACCCTGGATGATGTGTGCCGCGCCATACCGGGCTGACACTTGATACTCTCCCGGTGGCAAGCTGGTGTTTGGCATAGGTGTTGTAGCATTGAAGACTTCCACACCCGTACTATCCGCAACCATCCATTCAACTTCGTTGACCACTTCGGTGCTGTCTTCTGTAAAACGAGCCGACAATGCCAAGCCCTCATGACCCGGCTTTACAGTTGTTATGGAAATATCATGGGCGGCAGAGGTGGTGGGCGCTGTTTCCGGGGGCAAGGGCAGTCCAGGCTTGGAGGCAAATGCAGTGGTGCCTTGCAACATTAAAACGGCCACCAAGCCCAGGGCAAAATGCCTTATGGCCCGGTGGCGTTTTGGCGGTGGACGGGTGCTGGCGTCCATTCGCTTTTGTCCCCTAAATTTAACTCTCCCCCAGCTCTGCGGCTGGTCAGCAAACCTAAGCAGGGCATATCCAAACCCGCAACAAGATGCTTAATCATTGGTTAATGCTCGAAAGCAAATTGAACGCATTGCTATTGCAGCGGTGTGTCGCCTATCTAATAGATATGGTTCATCTCAACGATACGGCATCCGTTTTGGCTTTTTTGAAAAGTCGCAAATCAGCGTCTGCCAAGGCCATGACAGGCCCTGGGCCAACGGAGGCTCAATTGGCGGAAATTTTGACCATCGCCGTGAGAGTGCCTGATCATGGCAAGCTGGCGCCGTGGCGGTTTGTGGTTTTTGAGGGGGACGCACGTGCTGCAGTTGGACGCCTGTTTTCAAACACATGGGCCAAGCTTCATCCTGATCACAGCCCAGAGCAATTGGCCTTTCAAGCGGGTCTTTTTATGCGCGCGCCACTGGTGATTGCTGTGGTTTCGACGGCTATGCCCCACGCAAAAATTCCAGTTTGGGAACAGCAAATGTCGGCAGCTGCGGTGTGTTATAACATTGTGCTTGCTGCCACAGCCATGGGTTTTGCAGCTCAGTGGCAAACAGATTGGGTGGCCTATGATGAGGTGGCAAAAGCTGAGATGGGCATCATGCAGTCTGAGAAGGTTGCTGGATTAATTTACTGTGGTCACAGCACAATTGCATTGGAAGATCGGCCACGCCCTGATCTATCACCTCTGGTGACACGATGGAACTTATCATGACAATAAAAGGCGTGTTGTTTGACAAGGACGGGACGTTGATCGAGGTCAACGGAACATGGATTCCTCTCTATAAATCAATGCTGGCTGAAGAGTTTGGCCACGCTGAGCACGAAGTCGAGGACTTGTTGAAGCGTGTGGGTTATATGATTGAAACCGACACAGTGAAGGCAGGCTCCGCTATGGCGGGCGGTACAACACGCGAAATTGCCGAGCTTTGGTGGCCAGATATTGGCGAAGAGCGGCGCCGCGAAAGGGTTTATCACATTGACAATGTGATCGGCCCGCAAGCCAAAAGCTTTGTGAAACCGCTGATGGATCTCACACCTGTTTTTGACGAGCTTCATCTGATGGGCTTGGTCATTGGTGTTGGCACTAACGACAGCGAGGCATCAGGCAGGGCTCATATGGTGCATCTGGGTGTTGATCATTATTTCAAGACCATCATTGGAAGCGACAGTGTGGCGATTGCCAAACCATCGGGTCAAATGATCGCGCGCTTTGCGGCTGTCACAGGCCTGAAGCCAGCCGAGATTGCCATGGTTGGAGATAACTCTCACGATATGGATGAAGCGCGAGCAGGGGGTGCCGGGCTGGCGATTGCGGTCCTATCAGGGAATGCAAGCCATGGCGACATTGCGCATCTGGCAGACCATGTGGTGCAAAGTGTGGCCGATATTCCCAGTCTTTTGAGTCAGTTGCAGTGATGTTTTATGAGACTGCATTAAACAATCATGGCTTGGCACTCGATCCGTTCAAGGCCGTTGTTGTGCCGCGTCCGATCGGCTGGATTTCCACTCTATCAGCCAACGGCAAAGCTAATCTGGCACCCTATAGTTTTTTTAACGCGTTTTCTGACAACCCCTATTATGTGGCATTTGGTTCCGGCGGATACAAAGACACCTTGAACAATGTCGAGACGACGAAGGAATTTGCAGTCAATCTTGCCACTTTTGAGCTGCGTGACGCCATGAACACGACATCGACCACAAAACAAGAAGATGAGTTCGAACTTGCGGGCCTGGAAAAAGCGCCGTGTCGCCTTATCAAAGCTCCGCGTGTTGCTGCCAGCCCAGTTACACTCGAATGCAGGCTTTTTCAGATCGTGCCTTTGCCTGCCGACAGTGGAACGGTAAACGACTGGATGATTATGGGGAAAGTGGTTGGTATTCATATTGCTGATCAGTTCATCGAAGATGGGCGCGTCAACTCGGCAGCCATGAAACCGATTACCCGCCTTGGCTATTCAGAATATAGCACGATCGACAGTACGTGGAGACTGCGACGCCCAGTTTAGGCACTGCACGCGTGGGATGCAGTGTGCTCTTAAAGCCTTATTCAAATTGCCGTGAGTCTGTCACAATGTGCAGAACAGAGGCCGAACGCCACAATTTCGACACTGTTGATAACCTGTCATAATAATCAATATTATACCTCTTTTTCATCGTGTTAACCCCTGTTCAAAACCTGTGGATAACGCAGTTAACTTGTCGTTAACCATGGCGGGGTCAGGACTCGTTTTACGTGCAGTTTGCGCGCGTTTGAGAGTGAATTGAGTATGGTCATGATTAATTGTTTGCTAATTGAAAAAAACCCCTCCGAGAGACTGCGTCTTTCCCAAATCATCTCGGGCCTGGGTCTCACCTGTTCTGAAAGTTCAGGGGCTGAAGAAGCGTTCAAATATTGTCAGGATAAACGCCCTGATGTTGTGATGATGGACGCCAGCAGCGCCTCATCTGCGAAAAATCTGATTCGCCTTTTTGGATATCAGGGCCGTCGATCGGGTCGTCCGGTGGTCATCTTGTATTCCGAGAAGTCTGATGTGCATGTGATGGCAGATTCGATCATGGAAGGTGCCGCAGATTTTCTGGTGAAGCCATTTGACGGCGACTTGTTGCAATTCAAATTGCAGCAAGCAGGTGTTCTTCCGCATTGATTTGGTTAGCGAAAGCTTAACTTTCATAGTGAACGTATTGTTAAGGCTTCGGCAGTAGCGTTACTCCGATGTTCAAGTTGTGTGGCTTAAGTCATGAGTGAAGAATTTACCGCAGGGTTAGATGCTACAGTTTTAGAGGCTGTTCTTGACGCAGGTGATGCTGACGCCAGACTTTCACTGGCCCACCAATTGGCAATGCTGCTGGCAGATGAAGAAACGCCAGCTGTCGAGCTTGAGCAGGTTACACCTATTGTGTTGAAATTGACGGTTGACCCTTCACGTGACGTGCGTGTGCTGCTGGCGTCTGAACTTATCAATGTGCAACGCTTGCATGCTGACATTGTATTTTCCATAATCGCCGATGATGATGATATTTCGCTTCCCTTCCTGTTGCAAACTCCTGCCTTGAATGAGTGGCATATGATGGCTGTGTTGCGGGTGGGGGATGAACCGCGCCAAACCACTGTTGCAAGACGTGAAGACTTAACCTCAGAAGCTGCGACTTACATTATCAAATCCGGAACGCTGGCTGCGGCGTTAGCCCTGTTCGAGAGTCCTATCGTGCAGCTTGAAGCGTCGGACTATCAGATCCTTTATGCGCGCTTTGGACAATCGGCTGAAATGGCAGAACAGTTATTGGCACGCAGTGATTTGCCTCTAGATATCCGTATTACTCAAGCTAAGCGCGCCGCAGTTCGCATGCGCCAACTGATGGCGGAGCGGGGTTGGGTGGCTGCAAATGATGCAACCGAATTGGTATCGGACGCTGAAGAAAATGCGATCATGCGTATTTTAATTGAGGCCAGCGTTATAGACCGGTCGAGAGCGACAGCATTTCTGGCGGTAAAAAACATGCTTACGCCAGCCCTGATTGTGCGTGCGGCATCCATGGGTGAAATGAGTGTGGTGGAAGCTGCACTGGCACATCTTTCTGGGCATACGCCGCAACGGGCGGCCGAGCTTATGTATTCGCGCTCGCAACTTTCTTTCAAATCAATTTTTAACAAATCAGGTTTGCCGCAATCGTGTTTTGGAATATTGAAAGCCGCATGTGAAGTTGTGGTCGAAGCGAAAGAAGAGGGCCTGCCGCTCGACTCCGAAGCTTTCGGACGGCGCGTGCTTGAGGCTTTGTTGACACGCTATGAGCACATGGGTTCTGTTGAACGCGCCAAACAAGTTGAATATTTGGGCCGCTATGGTCAAGACCGGATCCGCAAGATTGCCAAATGCCTGAAAGCCGATTTGGTGCGCGCAGCTTAAAACCTGAATTGTTCGTTCAACACCCGCTCGGCCAGACTGTGGCCCGGGTCGAATAACATTTTCACACTGCGCTTTTTGTCCTCGGCAATCTCGACTGTTGCCACATTTCGCACTTCCAAATGATCGGCCACAGCTGACACAGGGCGTTTGTCGCCTTCGAGAATTGTAACTTTTACTTTTGCATTGTGCGGCAAAATCGCCCCGCGCCAGCGCCTTGGGCGGAAAGCGCTGATGGGTGTCAACGCTAACAGAGCCGATCCGATTGGCAAAATGGGACCGTGGGCCGACAGATTGTAGGCCGTGCTGCCCACCGGAGTTGCCACCAGAAGGCCGTCACAAATCAGCTCATCCAGGCGCGATTGATCATCTACCGTAATTTTCAGTTTTGCCGCCTGAAAGCGTTGCCGCAAGAGGGACACTTCATTAAATGCGATAGCCTGATGTTTTTTGCCATCATGGGTCATGGCGGTCATTTTCAACGGACGGATGGTGGTTTCTTCCGCAGCATTCAAACGTTCGAGCACCAATTTCTCGCTGAAATCATTCATGAGAAATCCCACCGAGCCGCGGTTCATGCCATAAATAGGCAATCCCAACGGCATAACTTTGTGCATCGTTTGCAGCATCAAACCGTCACCGCCCAAAGCCACCACAACTTCGGCTTGGTCAAGATTTGAATTGCCAAATAATTTGGCCAATCTCGTCAACGCGCGTTGTGCTTCAGGAGCTTCTGATGCGAGGAAGGCGATGCGGTTCAGTTTCATGCCGTTATTGCTGTGTTGACAGTTCTGGTTTGGCGGTACATTGCGCACCACCGTACCCATTGCTTTAAGGCTTGTCCAATCCCCATGCGCAGTCTGGTTGTTTGCAGCACTTGTAAATTTTCTGTTGAGTCAAAACTGGGCCCCGAGGGGCGCACAGGTGGAGAGATTTTGATTGGCCACTTGCAGGACGTTTTGGCTGACCGGCCTGATGTAGCTTTAGAAACGCAGGTTTGTCTGTGGAGCTGTGCGCGGCCCTGCAGCGTGGTGATGCGCGATGATCAGCGTTTTTCCTATATGACAGGTGGAAATCAACCCACCCGTGAACAGGCAGAAGCCATTCTAACATGGTTTGATGCGCATGGCCAAACGCCTTCGGGCGAAGTTCCTTTCAAACTCTGGCCACAAGCCATGCGTGGGCGTTTCATTGCTCGCATTCCACCGGCCAAGCCATGAGTGTGGTTTTGGTTCTTGGCGGTGCAAGAAGTGGCAAAAGCCGATTTGCAGAAAGTTTGGCTCATCAACCCGCGCATTACATTGCAACTGCACAAGCTTTCGACGATGAGATGCGCGAGCGAATTGCAGTGCATCAGGCGCAGCGTGGAGCAGGGTGGGTAACGCAGGAGGAGCCGCTAGAGTTAATGCGGGCACTAGAGAGTTTGAAGCGTGAAGCACAGTCTCCGATCCGCCCGGCGGGGGCCTTTGTTCTTGTGGACTGTTTGACGCTCTGGCTGTCCAATTTGCTTTTGGCTGACCGCGACTGTGAGGCGGAAGTGGCAAAACTCGTTGATTACCTGCGCGGTGCCTCATCTCGCATCGTCATTGTCTCAAATGAAGTAGGTCTGGGTATTGTGCCAGACAACGCCTTGGCGCGGAAATTCCGTGATGTGCAAGGATTTGCCAATCAGCGTATTGCGGAAATCGCCCTGCAAGTTGTGTTTATGGTCGCAGGCTTGCCCATGGCGCTGAAAGGGCCATTGCCAACAGCACAGTTGTAACCAGCAGAATGATCAGCGCGTGATCATAAAGTGACAGGCCACGACTGATGTCGTTTGGTGTCGCTTCGCGGCCATCTCCCATGTAAGGCAGTTCGACAATTTCGCCATTATACTCGCGCGGCCCGCCAAAGCGCAGGCCCAACGCGCCAGCCATTGCGGCCTCAGGCCAACCGGCATTGGGAGATTGATGTTTGCCTGCATGACGTCGCATGGCGTGCAACGCTTGCAGTGCATGCGTTTTTGAATTGATCCATGCAGAGGCAGCGAACATGAGCCCGGTGATGCGCGATGCGGGCAGATTAACCAGATCATCCAGCTTTGCAGCGGCCCAGCCGAAATTCAAATATTTTTCTGATTTGTGGCCAATCATTGAATCGGCCGTGTTGATGGCTTTGTAGATGACCAAGCCGGGGAAGCCCAGCAGTGCATACCAGAAAATGGGCGCGGTGATTCCGTCAGCCGTATTTTCAGCCAGGCTTTCCAGCGCGGCTTTGGCAACGCCATTTTCATCCAGTGTTTGTGGGTCACGGCCCACAATTTTTGCCACCTCGATCCTGCCTGCAAAGAGCGAAGTGGACAGTGCGTGGTCGACAGCTGTGACGTGATCACGCAAAGATTTCTGCGCGATAAAGGCGGTGGCGAGCAACACATTGGCGACCCAGCCATTTGGAATTTGCGAGAGTGTTTTTGCTAAGATATAGGCGGGAATGCCAACTGCGCCAATCAGCAGAATGACCGCGAGAATGCCATGCCGGCGGTTTTGCCGGGGTGACACATCTGCATCATTCAACCCTTCGTCAATGTAGGTGATGAGTTTGCCGATCCATTGCACCGGGTGGCCGATGCGCTTTTGTAGAAAAGGCGGGTAGCCAATGAAATTTTCAAGGGCTAAAACCAAGGCCGCACACGCCAAACCCGTCACCTTGCAAGCTCCAGAATTTTATCCAGATCAAGATGGGTTTCGAGATGGGCTGCCAGATCATCAAGGGTTTTTTCAATTAGGTGATCAAAGGTCAGATCTGATGGGGGTGCGCCAAGCGCCATAAGGAAAGCGCGGCGAAAGTCATCAGCGGAAAAACAGCCATGAAGATAAGTGCCGGTCACCCGTCCGTCAGTGGAGGTGGCCCCTTCCGGACCATTTGGGGTTTGGGCGAACAGGCGCGCGCAATCAGGACCGGTGGTTTTGCCCAGATGGATTTCATAGCCCGTGATCAACTGTCCGCTGAGGGCGTGCATGGCTTGGGTTTGAGTGACTGTTTTATCGCCCTGTAAGGTTGTTTCCACATCCAGTAAACCCAGGCCTTCGGCGCTGCCTGCGGGGCCTTCTAAAGCGCGTGGATCGTGGATAAGCCTTCCTAGCATTTGATAACCGCCACACAGCCCCAGAACGCGTCCGCCGCGCCGGACATGGGCCTTAAGATCAATATCCCAGCCAGCCTCGATCAACGCCTTGAGATCAGCCATGGTGGACTTGCTGCCGGGGATGATCACTAAAGTGCAATCACCGGGGATGGCAGTTCCAGCGTGCAGAAATTGCAGCTCAACGGAAGGTTCAAGGCGCAGCGGATCAAGATCATCAAAATTTGCAATGCGAGGGAGGCGGAGCACGCAGATTTTAACTTGCTTTGATGATGCAGACTCACTTTTATAACTGTCATTGCTATGAAGGCCGGAAATCAGCTTGGCTTCATGTTCATCTAACGAAAGTTGGGTGCTAGCCTTCGCGGGAAAGGATAATTTTTGGTGGTGTTGCATGTGTTCCAAACCCACCGCATCTTCAGCAGGTAAATTTGAAGCTTGGGCAAAATGAGGGATCACGCCCAAGCAGGGTGTTTTCGTGTGGTTTTCAAGATACTGTCTACCCTCATCAAACAGTTGTGGATCACCGTGAAACTTATTGATAATAAACCCTTTTATGTGATGTCGGTCGTCTTCCGATAAAACCTGAAAAGTGCCGATGATTGAGGCAATAACGCCGCCGCGATGAATGTCACCAATCAAGATTGCGGGGATTTTTGCGGCGGTAGCAAAACCGAGATTGGCCAGATCACCGTCGCGTAAATTTACTTCCGCAGGGCTGCCGGCGCCTTCGACGAGGATGATATCACAGGTGTTTCTCAAGTGACGGAAGCTTTCAAGAATCGCTGGCAAATATTTTGGACGTTCTCGGAAGAAATCGCGCGCTTTGAGGGTGGCAACGCGCTGACCTTGGATAATGATCTGCGCGCCTGTTTCAGATTCAGGTTTAAGCAATACCGGGTTCATATGAACTGAAGCTGGAACCCGTGCTGCTCTGGCCTGAAGTGCTTGTGCGCGGCCAATTTCGCCACCATCGGCGGTGACGGCGGCATTGTTGGACATGTTTTGCGGTTTGAACGGGGCCACGCGCAACCCGCGATTGGA
Organism: Hyphomicrobiales bacterium; assembly: GCA_038230015.1. Taxonomy (GTDB): domain Bacteria; phylum Pseudomonadota; class Alphaproteobacteria; order Rhizobiales; family Aestuariivirgaceae; genus Aestuariivirga. Next base: position 222,695 of record JBBRNW010000002.1, read on the forward strand.
AAAGGCGCGGGCCAGCCCCGCCACAAGAAGTGATTTGCCCACATCAGACCCTGTGCCCAGAAACATGATGGCCTTGGCGGGCATCACTGTGCCTCGCTGATGATATGGGCATAAGACCCCATCACATTGCCAACGCGCTGACCCATTTTTCCAATATTTTTCCCGGCTGCATCTTTTGCCAAAAAAAGTGCCTCGGTCTCACCCATGTGTTCAATGGTTGAGTAATGAAATTCATGCCCGCGTAGAGGCGCTTTAAATGGCCCGGTGAGAGGCGTGAGTTGGCGGTAGCCCAGATGCAGCTTGCGCACTGAAAAGCTTGTGGTGAGCGGCAATAGGCCAGCCATGGCGTGTCTGGTGCCGTCATTATCGATCAACGCGTCTCCCAAAACCATGTAGCCCCCGCACTCACCGTAAATCAGGCCTTTGAAGCTCCGTAAACCGTCCAAAAAGATTGAATTGGCAGCCAATTGCCCAGCGTAAAGTTCGGGGTAACCTCCCGGCAGGTAAACCGCATCTCCCACAGGGGGCTCATTTTTCAAGGGCGAGAAGAACGAGAGCGATGCGCCCGCATTTTGCCAATCCTTGATCATATGCGGATAGGTAAAGGCAAAAGCTGCGTCCGCTGCTACCGCAATATTCTGCGCCAGGGGCGGCACGCTAGCATGATCAGATTTGTACTGAACGCTGAATTCAGCAGCTGATTCGACCCATGTGTCAAGAATTGTTTCACGGGAAACTCCTGCGGCTGCAGTTTCAATAAAAGTTTCAAGCTGTTGATTCTCCATGGCTTGAACCAATCCAAGATGACGAGACGGTAAAATATGTGAGTCGTTGTGCCGCAACATGCCCAGGATTTTGGTTTGGCCCAGCGCTTTTGAAAGCAAACTGAGGTGGCGGTCACTGGCTACTCTGTTCAAGACCACGCCCGCAATGGTGAGCGATGGCCTGAAACTTGAAAAGCCATGCACAAGTGCGCCAACCGATTGAGCCTGGCGGGCCACATCAACCATCAGAACAATGGGTATACCAAGCTTTTCAGCCAGGTCGGCGGTGGAACCCTCTGCTCCATCGGGGCCATCAAACAGGCCCATCACACCCTCTATTACGATAAGATCTTGCCCCTCTGCATGTCGCGCCAGCCGTGCTGCGCATGTTTCAGGCCCCATGGCCCAATAATCAAGATTGATGCACGGATAGCCTAATGCCGCCTCGTGAAATCTGCCATCAATATAATCAGGTCCGATTTTGGCAGCAGCTACATTCAACCCTTTGTTCTTCAGTGCACGGATCAGACCCATGGTGAACAACGTTTTGCCAGAGCCAGATGCAGGCGCTGCGATGATGATGGCCTTAGCCAATCGTATTCTCCATCAGGGCCGGGGAATACCAATCCAGCAGCGGTCGCCAATCGCTGGCGTGACCGATGACGACGATGGCAGGTGTGGGAGGCTTATGAATTTCGATGTAGCCACCTGCCTCTGATAATTTGGTGCTGGCGACTGTTTGGGTGGGAAGCGAGGCGTTTGATACAATGGTCACAGGATGATCTGCGGGCCTGCCTGCTGCAATCAGTGCTGCGGCGATTTCGCCCAAATTCTTCACACCCATATACATAACAATGACGGGCGCTGCCGTGGCGATGGCTTGCCAGTTGACATTGGCTGGCATTTTTCCTGTGGCGTCATGGCCTGTCAAAAAAATCACGGCGTGGTTGGTATCGCGGTGGGTTGCGGGGATGCCAGCATAAGCCAAACCGCCAATGCCTGCAGTAATGCCAGGAACGATGCGAAAAGGAATTCCAGCTTTGGCGAGTGTTTGGCTCTCCTCGCCGCCACGGCCAAACATGAAGGGATCGCCGCCTTTGAGGCGGAGCACGCGTTTTCCTTCTCTGGCAAGTTCAATCAGCCGCAGAGAAATATCTTTCTGCACGGGTGAGGGTTTTCCGCCCCGCTTTCCCGCATATTCGGTTTCAACATGTTCAGGAAGCCAGCGCAGCATATCGGGATTGACCAATGCATCATACACAACGACATCGCAGTTTTGGAGAGCATGATAGGCCAGAAGAGACATCAATCCAGGGGCACCGGGGCCAGCGCCCACCAACCACACCCAACCTTCCTGAAACACTGGAAAATCTTCCCGGTCCAATTTGGCAAAGTTGTTGGTTGGTGTTTTCAGCATTTGGTCCTTATACAAGAGGCTTATGAGAATTGAGAAGCCTGAAGCGCCATTAAGACGCGGTTGGACCACGGGAGCATGTGCCACAGCGGCAGTGAAGGCCGCTTACACGGCATTGCTCACGGGCACTTTTCCTGATCCGGTGACTATTACATTGCCAAAGGGCGAACAACCCTCATTTGCTTTGGTACTGGAAAATAAGGGCGAGGGCTGGGCCAGCGCTGGCATTGTGAAAGATGCAGGCGATGACCCTGATGTGACGCATGGTGCCACGATCATTGCAACGGTGAGGCAACGCGGCGTGGGTGTGACATTCAAGGCTGGCGAGGGTGTTGGAGTGGTGACGCAGCCCGGGCTTCCCATCGCTGTTGGCGAGCCTGCCATTAATCCCAAACCGCGCGAGATGATGATGGCGGTGATTGCCGAACTTGGCGGGGGTGACGTTGAAATTGAAATCTCAATTCCAGATGGTGCCGCAATTGCGGAGAAAACCTGGAACCCGCGGCTTGGCATTATTGGCGGACTTTCAATTCTGGGGACGACGGGAATTGTTCATCCGTTTTCCTGTGCCGCGTGGATAGCCTCCATCCACCGGGGCATTGATGTGGCGCGTGCCATGGGTCTTCACCATGTTGCTGGTTGCACGGGCTCAACGTCTGAGGATGCGGTTCGTGCGCATTACAATCTACCATTGGAAGCTATGCTGGATATGGGGGATTTCGCAGGCGGGTTGCTTAAATACCTGCGTGTCAATCCGGTGCCGCGCGTTACCATCGGAGGTGGGTTTGGCAAAATGGTGAAACTTGCTCAAGGTGCGATGGATTTACATTCTGGACGAAGCCAGGTTGATTTTAAATGGTTGTCCGAGCGGGTGCCATCAGCTGTTCGCAGCGATGTTTTGAAAGCCAATACGGCGCAACAGGTGTTGGAATTGTCAGGTAGCGGTCTGGCGCAAACGGTAGCCACAGGAGCCTTGGAGCATGTGCAGCGCATGCTGCAAGGCACATCTAAAGCAGATGTGATCGTGGTTGATCGCAGTGGGACAGTGATTGCGCATGCACCCTAAAATTCTCATTCTGGCGGGCACGCATGAAGCGCGGTTGCTGGCCAACAAGCTGGTGCGCGATGGCTATGATGTGACATCATCGTTTGCTGGTGTTACGGAAAATCCAACCTTGCCTGACGGCAAGATTCGCGTTGGTCATTTCGGGGGCGTTTCCGGATTGCAAGCTTATATGGCCGCTGAAAGTATTGATGTGTTGGTGGATGCCACACATCCGTTTGCGGCAGTCATGTCTACTCATGCAGCACAAGCAGCGGCACAGGCTGCGACACATATTGTGCGGCTGGAGCGGCCCTGCTGGTCCGCACTTCCACAAGATAGGTGGATGGATGTTCATGACACTGAAGCGGCACTTTCCGCCTTGCCCGGGAATGCACGCGTTATGTTGACCATCGGGCGCAAAGAGGCAGCAATTTTTTCCTCGCGTGCTGACATTTCAGGAGTTGCGCGCATGATTGAGCCCCAGCCTGAGTTTCAGTCCGAGAAGTGGCACATTATTCTACAACGACCGCCTTTCAATTTGAGTGATGAAATGGATTTGTTCAGGCAGCACAGTATTTCGCACTTGGTTACCAAAAATGCGGGCGGACGGGAGACGGCGGCAAAGCTTGAAGCGGCGCGGACATTAGGGTTGCCGGTCGTCATGATTGCGAGGCCTTTCAAGCCTAAAGTGACCACATTCACCAGCATAGATGCAATTGCAGCGGCTATTGCTTCTCGCTAAACTTGACACTCAACAAACGGATTCGGTTCATGCGCAAAATTATTTCGGCTTTTTTCTGTCTTTTCTTGATGAGTGGCCTTTCTGCAGCTTCAACACTTTCCGATGTGAAGGCCCGTGGCAAGCTGCTGTGTGGGGTGAACTCTGGTCTTTTGGGCTTTGCATTGAAAGGCCAAGACGGAAAGTGGGCTGGCTTTGATGTTGACTATTGCCGTGCTGTGGCAGCGGCCGTGCTGGGAGATGCCGAGAAAGTGGATTATGTACCACTTGCAGCGAAAGATCGGTTTGATGCCTTGAAGGCCGGTGCGGTTGATATTCTGGCGCGCAATACCACCTGGACGATGGGCCGAGAAACCAACATGCCATTTCGGTTTGTCGGTGTTTCCTATCATGATGGCCAAGGCTTCATGGTGGCCAAATCCATTGGTGTGAATTCGGTGTTCAAACTGACGCAAGCGGCCATTTGCTTTTTGTCGGGGACCACAACGCAAGACAACGTGGAAGACTTCTTCCGCGAAAAGGACATGATGTTCACACCTGTCATGTTGGGCACAATTGACGAATTGGTGGCTGCCTATCAGAGCAACAAGTGCGATGCCTACACCGCTGACCAATCGCAGCTTTATGCTGTGCGTTTGAAGCTGGCAAAACCTGAAGATTATGTAATTTTGCCGGAAGTGATTTCGAAGGAGCCACTGGGACCAGCTGTGCGGCAAGGTGACGAACAATGGTTCAATATTGCCCGCTGGACACTGTTTGCGCTGATCAATGCCGAGGAGTTGGGCTTGCGCGGTGCTGCTGTTGATGAAGCAAAGACCAGCAGCAAGAAGTCTGACGTGCGCCGCCTGCTTGGGTCGGAAGGCACATTTGGAACCGACATGGGTCTTGATGCTGAATGGGCCGCGCGCGCCATCAAAGCGTCTGGCAATTATGGCGAGATTTTTGAGCGCAATCTTGGCAAGGGATCAAAGCTTGGCATTGAGCGCGGGTTGAACGCTCTGTGGAGCGTAGGCGGTATTATGTATGTGCCACCCATTCGGTGAACTTTACATTGTGAGGACAAGTGTAGAATTACACTTTTAGTGCTACGCACCAATAAGCCTGAGGCTGATATTTTCCGGCTCGCTACGGCTTCATCCCAGCTCAATGGCACGCCCGCTTGCGCCCCATTCCGCCCACGACCCATCGTAAAGCGAATGGTGACTTGCGCCAAGTTCGGTAAGTGCCAATGTCAGGATGGCTGCGGTTACGCCAGAGCCGCAAGATGTTATGATCGGCTTTTTTAAGTCAATTCCGGTATGTGCAAAAACTTGCGCAAGTTCGGAGTTCAGCTTCATCGTGCCGTCTGCATTGGTCAGGGATGCATAGTGAATGTTTTTAGCACCTGGAATATGGCCAGGTTTGACACCTGGTCGGGGTTCCGGTTCTTCGCCCCTAAAGCGAGCAGGGGAGCGCGCATCGATGATTTGTGCCTTGTCGCCTGCCACTTGGTCAATGGACTTCATCATATCGGGGCGGAAACTTGCCTCAAAATCTCCAGGCACAGCTGGTTCTGGACTTGAGGTCGTTGCGCGGCCTTCAGCCAGCCATGTCTTCAAGCCACCATTCATGACGGCAACATTGTCGTGTCTAAATATTTTAAACATCCACCAGACACGGGCGGCGGAAAAAATGCCTGCGCTGTCGTAGCAAATAATTTTCTTGGTGTTTGACACCCCTAATTTTGAAACTTCGCGGGCAAATTTTTCGGGTGATGGCACCATGTGGGGCAGGGTGGTTTCGCTGTCCGAGATGGCATCAACATCAAAGAATTGCGCTCCTGCAATGTGAGCGGTTTCAAACTCGGTCCGCGCGTTTCGCTTGGCCGCCGGCAAATGCCACGAGCAATCAAGAATGCATAGATCATCCGTATACAGATGATCAGCCAGCCATGAGGCGGAAACGAGGTTGCTCACGCTTCAAACACACTCGGAACTGCCGACTTATTTTCCAGCCATTCCGGCACGGGCAAGTTCTTGCTGCGCATGAACTGTGCATTGAATTGTTTGCTTGCGTATCTGGTTCCGTAGTCGCACAGGATCGTCACAATGGTGTGGCCCGGTCCTAACTGCTTGGCAAGGGCCATGGCCCCTGCCACATTGACACCAGATGATCCGCCCAAATTTAAGCCTTCATGTTGCAGCAGGTCATAAACAATCTCGTAAGCTTGGCTGTCCTCAATCTGGTAAGCTTCATCGACCACGGCCCCTTCCAGATTTGCGGTGATTCGGCCCTGACCAATGCCTTCGGTGATCGAGGAGCCTTCAGATTTTAACTCGCCGGTCTTGTAATAGTTATAAAGTGCAGCCCCCATGGGATCAGCAATGGCAATTTTTACATCTTTGCTTTTAGCTTTCAGTGCCAAGCTGACGCCAGCCAAGGTACCGCCGCTTCCCACTGCACACACAAAGCCTGATACTTTTCCGTTGGTTTGGCTCCACACTTCAGGGGCGGTCGTTTCAATGTGAGCCTTGCGGTTGGCAAGATTGTCAAATTGATTTGCCCACACTGCTCCCATTTTGGCAGCAAGACGACCTGAATATTTTACGTAATTGTTGGGGTTTTTATAAGGAACGGCAGGGACTTCAATCAGTTCAGCACCCATTTGCCGAAGCGCATCTTTTTTTTCCTCGGCCTGGGTTTCCGGGATCACGATAACAGTTTTAATGCCTAACGCGTTGGCCACAAGGGTAAGGCCTATGCCGGTATTGCCTGCGGTTCCTTCCACTATTGTACCACCCGGTTTCAAGGCGCCGGATTTCATAGCTTCCCGGATGATAAATAATGCCGCACGGTCTTTTACCGACTGGCCAGGATTCATGAATTCGGCTTTGCCTAGAATGTTGCAGCCTGTGAGTTCCGAAGCTTTGCGCAATTTGATTAGCGGCGTATTGCCGATGGCTTCAGTGATGTCGTGGCGGATGTCCATTCGGCAATTCCCTTGTTCGTTATACAATTGCCTCAAAGCGGGCGCAAAAGCAAAGGGCCGGTTGCATTCAACAACCGACCCTTGAAAACTGGCTCCCCTTTATCTCCCACTATCGCACCATATGTCTCGCCCCAAACGCGGATTTCAGGCGTATTCTTGAGGGAGTGGGCGATCTAGGGATGGCTGCTTAGGCCGCTTGTCGATAAGTGTTTAGGTTTCAGTTGACGGGGTTCGCGAATCACGTGTAAATTGAATCATAAACAGTAAACGGGGGAAACTGGTATGTCGGGAA
>JBBRNW010000003.1:0-193043 GCA_038230015.1 Hyphomicrobiales bacterium
AAGATCAGCAAAACCGCCCCCAATTTCAATCTTGCCATTGGGTGCTGAAACGGCGCGGGTGATCGGCGCAGCAACTTCAACATCCGCCGCCAAGGCGATGGACGACATGAATGTGCCAGCTAAAAATATGAAAGTGAGGTTTTTGAAGTTGTACATTACGATCCCTTTACCCAAACGCCCGCGTCTGTAATTGTTAACGTATATTAACATGGTTCTGCCACAGTCAATCGAATTCAGTCGCAAGTGTTAACAAAACATTATTCAACTTCCGCTTGTGTTGAGGGCCCAAAGTTGAATTTTCTTGAGCCGGGCGGGCTTCCGGTAACCTCTCGCTAACCATATGCTCGCTAGTCTGCTAGCCTATGCAGATGGTAAATGAATCACTGATCACAGAGTCTCCGCACGCCGTTCCGGCGGGCACAGCTGTGCCGTCTTCCATGACAGAGGATGCTTTTCTGGGTGGCAAGCTCAGCATTCTGCAGCCGGAAAAAGGCTACCGCGCCGGAATTGACGCAGTGTTTCTGGCCGCCACCATTCCAGTGGCCGACGGTGAAACTGTTTTTGAAGCAGGCATAGGCGCTGGTGTTGTGTCGCTGTGCCTTTTGGCGCGCAATCCGCTTTTGCATGTGACAGGCATTGAGATTGCCACACGCTATGCCGTTTTATGCGAGCAAAATGCCAAGCGCAACACTTTCACCGACAATGTGCATGTGATCACGGCTGACGTGAAAGACGCCATGCGCCGCGAACTGGCCTATATGCCCGAACACAATTCATTCTCGCACGCGTTTGCCAATCCGCCTTATTTTGAGGATGGCAAGGTGACGGCCTCTCCATCTGTTCTTAAAGCAACGGCCCATGCCTTTGGCCCCGATGATCTGGAACTGTGGATCAAGGTGATGCACGCCATGGTGACATTGCGTGGCACGGTAACGCTCATCCACCGTGCCGAGACCTTGGGCAAAATTTTAAATGCCATGGACGGCAAATTCGGCGACATTCGCGTGGCACCGCTTTTTGCAAGAACTGGCACAGCGGCCTCCCGCGTGATTGTGCAAGGTATCAAAGGCTCAAGAGCACCTATGCAACTCTTGCCCGGCCTTATTTTGCACGAAGACAGTTCCGCTTTTACAGCCGACGCTGAAGCCGTGCTACGCGACGGCGCAGCCTGGCGCTTGCGCTAGCGCTTCCTTGATCCTTCCCCGCGCTGCGGAAAAGGAAAAGGGATTACCCCTCAATCTTGGAGAAATCGGCAACCTCAGCGGTGGCCTCACGGATGCGGTTTAAAAGCCGCAAGCGGTTTTCGCGGAAGGTGGCGTCTTTATCGTTGACGGTTACCCCTTCGAAGAATTCATCCACCGGTGCCCGCAGTTTTGAAATGGCCTTCATGGCTGCTTCAAAATCTTCGGCGTCCACAGCTTTCCGCGCCAAGGCTGAGGCCTGAGAGATGGCGGTGTGCAAGGCTTTCTCCTCACCCTTGATAAGCTGCGCAGGGTTCACATCGCCAGAATATCTCTTGTCGTCTTTCTTTTCTTCAATGCGCAAGATGTTTGCGGCCCGCTTCACACCCGCCAGCAAATTCTTGCCGTCATCAGTGTCGAGGAATTTAGACAAAGCTTCAACGCGGCGCACAACCATAAGCAAATCATCTTGGCCGCCGAGCGCAAACACCGCATCAATCAAATCATGCCGCGCCCCTTGGTCTTTGAGGTAAACTTTGAGACGGTCGGCAAAGAAGTTCAACAAATCTTCGCCACCTTGGTTGAGGCGCAACCGCAGGGATTTGTCGATTAAAATGCGAATAACACCAAGCGCCGCTCTGCGCAGCGCAAAGGGATCTTTCGATCCCGTTGGTTTTTCGTCAATAGACCAAAATCCTAGCAAGGTATCCAACTTATCCGCCAGCGCCACAGCCTGACCAATCTTTGAAACCGGAATCGAATCTGATGGCCCTTGCGGTTTATAATGGTCATGCAAGGCATCAGCCACTTCAGCGTCAACACCCTGTTCCAGAGCAATATAGCGGCCCATCAGGCCCTGCAGTTCGGGGAATTCACCCACCATGCCTGTGACCAAATCAGCCTTGCACAGGCGTGCAGCGAGCTTGGATTTTTCCACATCAGCGCCAATGGTCTTGGCAATTTCACCCGCAAGCGCCTCAATGCGTTTGACACGTTCGCCTTGGCTGCCGAGCTTGGCGTGGAATGTAATCGCATCGAGCTTTGGCAACAAATCTTCCAGCTTGGTTTTGCGGTCTTGATGCCAGAAGAATTTCGCATCGCTTAAACGCGCGGCAATCACTTTGTTATTGCCTGCGATAATAGTTTTGCCGCCATCAGCCGCACTGGTATTGGCAACAAATATATACTTGTTGGAAAGCTTGCCGGTTTTGCCATCGCGCAAGCAGAAGCATTTCTGGTTGTTCTTGATTGTGGTAATAATCACTTCAGGCGGAACCGCCAAAAAGTTTTCATCAAAGTTGCCCATCAAAACAACGGGCCATTCCACAAGTCCTGCCACTTCCTTCAAAAGCGCTTCGTCTTCCACCAGGTCCAAGCCCTGCGCGAACGCAAGGTTTTTGGCCTCCGTGCGAATGGTGTCGATGCGCGCCTGGGCATCCACAATAACATGTGCCTTGTGCAAAGCGTCGGCATAATCCTCAAATCGGCGAACTTCAATTTGACCAGAACTTAAAAATCTGTGTCCCATAGTGCTGTTCCCACTGGCCAGGCTTTCAAGCGTGAAGGGCACCACCTCACCATCAAACGTGCAGATGATGGATTTCAGGGGGCGCACCCATTTCAATGTGCCAGAGCCCCAGCGCATCGATTTGGGCCATGGAAAATTTCGAATAATAGTCGGCATAAAATCGGCAATCACGCCAGTGGCCGCACGGCCCGATTTTTTGATGATGGCCATATAGGCCTTGCCCTTTTTATCGTCCTGAAGGGTCAGTTGGTCCAGCGTTAATCCCGTCGATTTCAAAAACCCGTCAATCGCAGGCCTGGGCGCATCCACGCGTGGGCCTTTGCGCTCTTCAACAGTGTCGGCAGCCTTCGCATTCAAGCCTTCGACCGACAACACCAGGCGGCGCGGTGTGGCGTGGGCCTGCGCACCATCGTAAGTAAGGCCAGCGTCTACCAGCGCATTGGTCACCATGGTGCGCAAATCTTCCGCGGCACGCGCCTGCATGCGGGCCGGAATTTCTTCGGAGAAAAGTTCGATCATAAGTTCAGGCATCAGGCAGCCCTCCCGCCGGCCGTCTTCGTCCACGCCACACAGCAGGCCTTGGCCAAATCGCGCACACGGCCAATAAAGGCCGCACGTTCGGTAACCGAAATCACGCCCCGCGCATCCAGCAGGTTGAACGCATGGCTGGCCTTGATACACTGGTCATAAGCGGGCAGCGCCAAACTGTGGTCGCCTTGCTCACCAATTGCCAAAAGCGATTTGCACTCCTGCTCGGCATCCTTGAAATGCTGGAACAAAATATCAGTATTGGCATCGGTGAAATTGTAATGCGAATATTCTTGCTCCGCTTGCAAAAACACATCGCCGTAAGAAATCTTACGCGCCCCCAAAAGCCCGTTGAAATTCAGATCATAAACATTGTCGACCCCCTGCACATACATGGCAAGGCGCTCCAACCCATAAGTCAGCTCGCCTGATACTGGGGAACAATCCATGCCGCCCACTTGCTGAAAATAAGTGAACTGCGAAACCTCCATGCCGTCACACCACACTTCATAACCCAGCCCCCAGGCCCCCAGCGTGGGGCTTTCCCAATCATCTTCCACAAAGCGAATATCATGCACCGCCGTGTCAATGCCGATGGCTTTGAGCGAGCCTATATAAAGCTCCTGAAAATCAGGCGGACTTGGCTTCATGATCACCTGATATTGATAGTAATGCTGCAGCCTGTTGGGGTTCTCGCCATAGCGGCCATCCTTGGGGCGGCGCGAGGGTTGCACATAAGCTGCAGACCAGGCTTTGGGGCCTAGCGAGCGCAAGGTGGTGGCTGGGTGAAATGTGCCCGCACCCACTTCCATGTCATAAGGTTGCAGGATCACACAGCCCTCCGCCGCCCAGTAAGTATGCAGCGTCAGGATCAAATCTTGGAAAGCTTTGGTGGGTTGCAGAGTCATGCTGCGGAATTAGAGGCGATGCAGAGTGAGGTCAACCTTCTATATCCTCTATTCCTTACAGGTGAACATCACATCCGCCTGTAAACATGTGCCCTTGTTGTAAATCCGCTCTCTGTTTCTGACAGCGGCATCGGGTGGTAGATTTTTGTGACTTCAACTTCACTGACAGGCAGTGCCGCCAATTTTTTGTCAAAGCCTTGCTCACTCCACACGCCGGTGCCCACTGTGAAAATGAGATGGCCGCCCGGCTTGGTGATCCGCACCAACTCATCAAATGCATGTGCAGGCGCATGGCCTGTGGTAAAAGTTCCAGTCGAGATGATGCAGTCCATGGACGCAGTTGCAAACGTTAGCAGCTCTCCTAGAATTTGATTGCGCAGGTCAGAATAAACCTTGCGCTCGGCCGCGCGCTCTAACATGCCGTCTGACATATCAATTCCAATCAGCTGTGAATACCCGAGTATATGCAAGAGCTCACCGATGGTGCCCGTGCCCACACCGGCATCGAGTATAGCAGCATCAAATATTTTTATATAACGCCCAACCAAACCAACAATGACTGCAGGGTGAACGTAACCAACAATTTGCATATCCGCCTCATAAGTGGCGGCCCACAGATCATAGGTTTTGGCTAGCTCTTCACGCGATTGCGCGTGGAATACGGTATGAAGGCGGCGCTCGACGCTCACGCTTCAGGAACATAGGCTCCGGTTACAGGATCCAGCCGCAACCTTTGCATCTTTTCTGCGGGGGCAGGTTCGGTAACTTTTGCTTTGACTTGGACCGCCTCAATATTTCTCATGGCACGCTGCATCGTTTTAACTGCGATGTAGCCCAAGATCATCATGGCCGCTGTTCTTAGAAATCCCATCATCTCAACTCCCTGTTCCGCCACTATAAGCCGAAACGCGACCACAATGCACGTGTTTCCAGAGCATTAAGCGTGGCTTCGGGCAAATCTGTGGCAGAGCCGAACCCAAATCGCCTAAGCCCCCAGCCGCGAGAAGCCGAAATCTCGGTAATTTCAACTTTTTCGCCAAATTTTCGTTTCAAAATCTCGTGCATGTGGCCAAGCCCGTCGACCAGGCCCAGATCCAGGCTTCGCTTTCCTGTCCAGAAAGCCCCCGTGAATAATTCTGACTCGTCTGCCTTGAGCTTGCCCAATCGACGCCCGCGCACATAGGCCTTGAACCCTTCATGCACATCTTCCTGCAAATCGAGCAGGCGCTTTACGTCTTCTTCCTTTTCCGGCTTGAACGGGTCAAGAATATTTTTACTTTCGCCAGCCGTGTAAACGCGGCGTTCCACGCCGAGTTTTTTGAGGGCTTCAACAAATCCAAATCCCGCAGCAATCACCCCAATGGAACCAATAATCGAACTTTCGTCGGCATAAATTTCATCCGCTGAACAGGCCAGCCAATAACCGCCAGACGCTGCCACATCTTCACAAAACGCATAAATTGGTATTTTGTGCTCAGCACTCAAAGCCCTGATGCGTGCTGCAATCAAAGCAGATTGAACAGGCGACCCACCCGGACAATTTATCGCTAAAGCCACACCAGATACGCCTTTTTTAAAAGCGCGTTTCAACAGCGGCTCCAAATCCTTGGCATTCAGGCCAGGGCGCAAACCACCGCCTGCCGATATGGCTCCTTGCAGGCGCAGCACATGAATGGTGTTTGTTTTCTTGCGCCATTTGGCTGGCACCAGCTTTAGAATTCTTTTGATCATGGCGCTGATGTAGGACTACGCCTAAAGAATATCAACTATGCAAACAGACCCACTTCACGACAGCCGCTCTGCCTGGATCAGGCTTGCAGCCTCCCTTGGGCTGGCCACTCTTGGTGGCATTGGCTTGTGGGCTGGCATTGTCGTACTGCCCTTCATTCAGGCAGATTTCGGCATTGATCGTGCGGGAGCATCCTTGCCTTACACCATGACTATGATTGGCTTTGCCTTGGGTGGTGTGGTGATGGGCAAGCTTGCCGACCGATTTGGCATCATGCTTCCGATGATGATTGGCAGTATCATGTTGGGTGTTGGCTTTATCGCCGCAGCCAATGCGCCCAATTATTGGTCATATGTGGCGGCCTCAGCATTACTTATCGGGTTGTTTGGGTGCGCCACTACCTTCGGCCCTTTGGTGGCAGATGTTTCACTGTGGTTTCAAAAACGCCGTGGCATTGCAGTGGCCATAGTGGCGTCTGGAAATTATCTGGCGGGAGCGATATGGTCACCTCTTCTGAACAATGCCGTTCAATTTTATGGCTGGCGCACGTCCTACATGTTCATCGGCATAGCCTGTGTAGTTCTCATGGTGCCGCTTTCGCTGATGCTGCGCCAGCGTTCTCCCACCATGGATCGCTTGAGCCCTGTTACGAGCTCAAAAACCAGCAATGGATCGCCCTTAACGCAAGCGCTCCTCATGGTGGCGGGCTTGGCCTGTTGTGTTGCCATGTCCATGCCGCAAGTTCACCTCAAAGCCTATTGCGGTGATTTGGGCTATGGCCAGGCCGCAGGCGCACAAATGCTGTCAGTCATGTTGGGCTGTGGTGTCATCAGTCGCCTTGCGTCAGGTTTGCTGGCCGATAAAATTGGCGGCATTGGCACCTTGATCATTGGCTCCACACTTCAATGCCTGGCACTTTTGTTCTATATTCCGTTTAATGGTTTAACGTCACTTTACCTTGTCACAGCATTGTTTGGGTTGGCCCAGGGTGGCATTGTTCCAAGTTATGCGCTGATTGTGCGTGATAATTTTCCTGCCAATCAAGCGGGCACAAGAATAAGCCTAGTATTGACCATGACAGTTTTGGGCATGGCCTTGGGCGGCTGGTTATCGGGTCTGATCTTCGACGCGACAGGCTCATACAAAATGGCGTTCCTGCATGGGATTGCCTGGAATGTGCTGAACATGGCAATTGCCTTCTGGTTCTTGATTGGCAAGCTTCGACCCCAAAGGTCACAAAGGTTAAGTCTAACGGGCTCTCCCTCTTGACGTTGCTCAATCTACGGTCTTTGCTGCAGCGCAACAGACCATGACAAAACCACCTCAAAGCATCATTCATTTTGGCAAAAAGTCGGCCGATCATCAAAATTACGATTCAAACCGGCTGGGCCATAAGGGGGCAGGCTTGTGCACCATGGCGGCGTTGGGATTAAGCGTTCCACCAGGATTTGTGCTCACCGTTGAGACCTGTCGGCTGATTGCATCTGACCATGCGGAAACCTCTATAGATTTGAAAGCGCAAATTGAGGCCGCGTTAAAATCACTGGCTGCGGAAACCGGTTTTGCCATTGGCGACCCGCGGCATTTGATGCTTCTGGCGGTGCGCCCCAGTGCGTCGGTTGCGTCCACAGGCAGTTTGGAAGCAGTGCTCAATCTCGGCCTTAATGATGAAACAGTAGAAGGACTGGCAAAGTCCTCAGGTGAAGCGCGCTTTGCGCATGAATGCTACCGTCGCTTCATCCAGAACTATGCGCATGTTGTAATGGGAGATGACCCTGCAGCTTTTGAAGATTTACTCAATCTTTACGTTGAAGAACGTGGCTATGTTTCACTCAATGAATTAAAAACATCAGACGCCCGTGAGCTTACAGCACGTTTCAAATCGCAACTTGAAAGCCATCAAAGCCAGGCCTTCCCGCAAAATGTGGGTGATCAGTTATGGAGCACGATTACGGCATTGGTTAGAGGGTGGAATGGTCCGCGTGCCAAAACGCAACGCAAGCTTCACGGAGTTGATCAAGATGCTGGTCTTGCCATCATTGTGCAGGCCATGGTTTTCGGCAATCAGTCCGAGAATTCTGGAACCGGCGTGGCAACGTCTCGTCACCCGCAAACCGGAGAGCCAGTTTTACAAGGCGAGTATTTGCAGCAATCACAAGGGCCTGATCTTGTGGCAAGGCTTCGCCAAAGCTGGCCTCTGGCCAATGGTGCCATGGCCTTTGCCACAGCGCTGCCCGAAGCTTTCCACGAACTGGTAAAAGGCCTGGCGCGCTTGCAGGACCATTATGGCGATGCCATGGAAGTTGACTTTTCCGTAGCCCAAGGGCAGCTCTGGTTTTTGGAAGCAAGGTCCGCCCGAAGGTCAACTGCTGCAGCCATCAAGATTGTTGCCGATCTTGTACGAATGAACCGTATCACCGAAAATGAAGCACTGATGCGCATCGATCCATTGGCACTGGATCAACTTTTACATTCGACCCTTGATCCCCAGGCCAAACGCGAATTGATAGCCGCAGGGTTGCCCGCGTCACCTGGTGCTGCTTCTGGCATTATTATTTTTGATGCAGCTGAAGCGCGTGATCTGGTAGGCCAAGGCCACCGCGTTATTTTGGTGCGGCCTGAAACAGCTCCTGAAGACATCAAGGGCGTTCACGTTGCTGATGCAGTTTTGACAACCAGAGGCGGCATGACCAGCCATGCAGCCGTGATTGCGCGGACCATGGGAAAACCCTGCGTCACAGGTGCATCAACACTTAAAATTGATTTGGCGGAAGGCACGCTCAAGGCACCGGGACTCACCTTGTACAAAGGCGACACGATTACCATTGATGGCAGCACAGGCCATGTTTTGAAAGGTGAGGTGGCCGTAATCAAGCCGTCATTATCGGGCGATTTTGCAACTTTGCTGAAATGGGCAGACAAAGCCAAACGCATGGCCGTGCGGGCCAACGCTGAAACACCGCATGACGCGCGAATTGCGCGTGATTTCGGTGCGGAAGGAATTGGACTTTCGCGCACAGAACACATGTTTTTTGAAGGCGATAGGATCATTGCCATGCGCGAGATGATTTTGGCTGATAGTGAAAAAGAAAGACGCGCTGCTCTTGCTAAAATTTTGCCCATGTTGCGCGCCGATTTTGAAACCTTGTTTGCCATTATGGCCGGAATGCCTGTAACCATCCGGCTGCTTGATCCACCGTTGCATGAATTTTTGCCGTCAAGTGCTGAAGACACATTAAGTGTTGCCAAGGCACTGGGTGTTGATCCCGCAGCGTTGCGGCGCAGGGTTGCGGAATTGCGAGAGCAAAACCCGATGTTGGGCCACCGTGGTGTAAGGCTTCTGCTGTCCTATCCTGAAATTACCGATATGCAGGCCCGTGCTATTTTTGAAGCGGCCATTCATGTGCAAAGCCAAACGGGAAAGCCATTGGTGCCTGAAATCATGGTGCCGCTGGTGTCAGCGCGGGCAGAACTGGATGCAGTTCGCGAAAGAATTAGCGCCGTGGCAGCTGAGGTGACGGCTGAAACGGGTCAAAAATTTTCTTATCTTGTTGGCACAATGATTGAGTTGCCGCGAGCTGCCCTGCTGGCCAAGGATATCGCACAATCAGCTGAATTCTTTTCTTTTGGAACCAATGATCTTACGCAAACCACATTTGGCATCAGCCGAGACGATAGTGCAAGTTTCATCAGCGAATACACTGCGCGCGGCATTTTCCCCCGCGATCCATTTATCTCTCTTGACGTGGGAGGGGTGGGAGAACTCATCAGCTTGGCCGTAGAAAGAGGTCGCAAGGGAAGGCAAGATATCGACCTTGGCATTTGCGGAGAGCACGGAGGTGACCCTGATTCCATCAGTTTCTGCGAGGAACTGGGATTGAATTATGTCTCCTGCTCACCCTACCGGGTTCCCATCGCACGGCTGGCCGCCGCCCAGTCTACTCTTAGAAACAAGAGTAAATTTGTTTAGTTTCATACGCTTAACCATTAGATTAATTAATCAAATTAGAGGCGGAAAAATGGCTTCTTTGGGTTGTCGGCATGGTTAACCTATGCTAAACGCGATTAGGTTACCTTAAGTCCTCAGGGCGAAATTGCCCTTTTGTGAGAGTGAGAACGCAAGCATTGGCACAGCAGCATCGTGAAATTAAGCCCCGCCGCCGCCAAGATCTTCTGTATTTCGAAGAGGCTGCACCCCGCCAAAGCTTAAAAGATTACGTGCCATACGGTGTGGCAGGTCTGATGCTGGTGGTTTCTTTTGCCTTTGCGGGGCATTACATTGGCAGGAACGCTGATGCGCACAATGTGGCTTCGAATGAAATATTGCCATTGGTCGGCCCAACCACTGCTTTAGCCACCAAAGGTTCACTGCTTCCCGAAGGCGAAAGCTTTGCCACCATCAACATGAGTAGAATTCGCAGCCAGACCGTGATTATCGATGGCAAAGGCGATTTGGAGAATGTTGAATTGGTTGCACCAGTCCCAGCTCCAATTCCCAAGCCAAAGCCTGTCGTGAAAGTGGCCAAGCTTGATAAAAACATCAAGATTGTGCCCGCCAGCATTGATTTGAAACATTCCGACGAACCTTCAGTTGCGGTGAAGCGCTTGGCGGTAAACCCCATACTTCCCAATCCCGCCAAATCCTTCGCACTGGATAGCGGCGAAAAGCAAAAGGTTGTTGCACAGCGGCGTGTTCGTCTGGCTGAAGAAAATTGCCTGGCGCGCGCGGTTTATTTTGAAGCCCGATCTGAAACAGATATGGGCCAACTGGCCGTAGCAAAAGTCATTCTAAATCGCGTGAAGGCACCTAACTTTCCAAAATCAATTTGCGGCGTGGTGTATCAAGGTTCGGGATCGCGCAATTCCTGTCAATTTTCATTCGCCTGTGACGGCCTGCCAGATGACGTAAAGCAACCCGGTGCCTGGTCTCACGCAAAATCCATAGCCCAACGCGCTATATCCGGTGATCCAGCTGTTGCGATGATGGGTAAAGCCACCAACTATCATGCGGACTATGTCAATCCAAAATGGGCAAAAACCATGCGCCGCTTAACCAAGATCGGACGTCACATATTTTATGCCAACGGCTAAAGCGTCAGGATAAAAGGCTTGCCTTCAAAAGCATCGGCTCCTCTTCCTATGCTTTCAACTGCTGCACTCATACGACCATTGCGTCCCAAAATCTGATCAACTTGTGCTGTAATCATTCTGTTTGGGGTGGCTGACGGGGAGGCTTCACGCAAGCGTTGTGCCAGCTTGTTCTCATCGTCTTCGGGGTTAAGCACGCACAATGCGGTGAATGCTGAAGCAGTAGACCGGCTGATGCCTGCCCAACAATGAATGAGAAGTGGCGAATTTTTATCCCATGTTGAAATAAATTCGACCAATTTTCTGGCGTCAGAGGACCGGGGTGCTGTCAACCCGGGGGTCGCCACATTAATGTCATTGAACGTCAGGCGCAAATGACGAGCGGGGTCAATGCCGCTAAAGTTAGGATGAGCCATTTCGGGCCCCAAGATGCCGATAACAGATTGCGCCCCGTGCGCATCTATTTGCGTCTGGGCCGCATTCAGGCCACACACGATAATCATGCCATCACCAAATGGTGGAAAACCTGCAAATAGGCTTCTGCCGCATCAGTGGTGCTGAAAGGCTCAAGATTTTGAAAGGTGCCTGATAGGCCTTTGGGCCGGCCGAAAAATTTTTCTGACTCTGCAATGCTGAACCCTGCCAATTGCGTGGCCTCCAGATAGGCCGCCATCTTGTCTGCCTGTTTGACAAGTCCCTCAACTTCCAGAGAAGGCCGGGAGGGCAAGCCAAAGCGGATATGGATGGCTGCCATTAATCGCTGTTCAAACGCCTTGTAATCAACGCCCAGTGCAGCCTTGAAAGGTGAAATCATGTCTCCAATCACATATTCGGCGGCATCATGCAGCAGAGCGGCTAAACGATCAGCCTGAGGGGCACTTTTGTTGCAATGATGAAAAATGGATTCCACCAAAACACAATGCTGAGCCACGGAAAAGGCATGATCTCCACGGGTTTGTCCGTTCCACCGTGCCACCCTGGCAAGCCCGTGGGCAATATCTTCAATTTCGATATCAAGTGGCGACGGGTCAAGCAGGTCGAGCCGCCGCCCCGATAGCATGCGCTGCCACGCGCGTGGGGCATTCACCGTGCCATTTCCTTCACAGCTTCATGGCGGTGACAGTCAACGATGTGATCATTAAAGAAACCTGTGGCTTGCATAAAGGCATAAACAATCGTTGGCCCCACAAATTTAAAGCCACGCTGTTTCAAATCTTTTGAAATTTTTTCTGCAAGTGGCGTTTTGGCCGGAATTTGCTGATGTGTGGTAAAGTGATTGACAACTGGCTTCCCATCTACGAAATCCCACAAATATTTGGAAAAATCATCGATTTTTAGATAGGCTTTGGCATTGAGGACTGTGGCGTCAATTTTTAATCGATTACGAACAATCCCAACATCTTGCATGAGAGAGTCACACTTGTTTTTATCATAGCGAGATATAGTTTCCGGTCGAAACATATCAAAAGCATGCCGAAAATTGTCGCGTTTTTTCAATATAGTGATCCACGAAAGTCCAGCTTGAAAACCATCTAAAATCAATTTTTCAAAGAGCGCGTTAGAATTATATTCGGGCACTCCCCAATCTGTATCATGGTAGTGAACATAAATAGGATCGACTCCACACCAATCACATCTGCATGTTCCATCAACGTGAATCAAGATATGACCTGCAACGCTATGGCGCCAGACATCAAAGGCAGATCTACCTCAGCCAAACGGTCTACTCGGATCAGTGCCAACGCATTTTCATGCACAGATGAAAGTATTTCACCCATCAAAATAGCCCCGCTGCGGATTTCTGATCCCTTAGCTGGAGCTAGTCCTTCACATTTGACCCGCATGATCCGGGTTTTCGTCGTTCCCCTGTGTTCCATGCGAGAAACCACTTCTTGGCCCACATAACAGCCTTTGGAAAAACTGACACCTTCAAAACGATCAAAATTGGCTTCATGCGGAAACAGCACATTGGACCCAATATCCTCAATGCTGTCAGCTAGACCCAGCGCAATGCGCTGCTTGTCATAGCCGTCACCCTTTGAAAACTGACCTTTAACCGAAAACAAGCGGTACCCCATGCCGGAATTACGCGGGTCTATATAACCTGCATCGCCGACGACAACCTCCAAATCATCCCGCATCTTTATGTCAAGCTTGGCGCGCAGTTTATAGAGCTGCAGTTTTTGAAAAAGTGCCGCGCGTTGCTCCAAAGCACAATCAATCACGACCGTGTCTTCGCCCTTGAGCACGAACACATCATGCAAAATTTTTCCCTGCGGTGACAGCAGAGCTCCATAAGCCCCTGCGCCATAAGGCAAGTG
This sequence comes from Hyphomicrobiales bacterium, assembly GCA_038230015.1. Taxonomy (GTDB): domain Bacteria; phylum Pseudomonadota; class Alphaproteobacteria; order Rhizobiales; family Aestuariivirgaceae; genus Aestuariivirga. Next base: position 13,284 of record JBBRNW010000003.1, read on the forward strand.
ATTTAAATCACAAGTCAGCAGATTTTGTAAAAACGCCAGTCCCCCCTCTCCGCCAATTGAAATGACAGCGCGATCAGAACGGACGTGTGGGGAAAACGGAAACTTTGTCATGGCAGTCTGCGCTCTATTTAGGTAAGCTTGCACAACAGCGCAAGGAACGTGTTTTGTCCAATACCATCGATCTCGTTCTGGAGGGAGCTACTGTCGTCAATCATGATGGCACAGGCGAGCGTGATATTGCGGTGCATCAGGGCCGCATTGTTGGCCTTGGCGATGTCTCTCCATTTAAAGCGAAGGAAGTTCTAAATTGTCGCCACTTGCACATTTTGCCCGGCGTGATCGACAGTCAGGTGCATTTTCGCGAGCCTGGCTTAACCCATAAAGAGGATATGGTGTCAGGAAGCTGTTCAGCTGTCATGGGTGGGGTAACAGCAGTATTTGAAATGCCCAACACCAAGCCCGAAACCACAACGGCTGAAGCCCTCGCCGAAAAAGTGGCGCGCGCCACGCACCGCATGTTTTGCGATTTTGCATTTTATGTGGGCGGCACGCATGAAAATTTTAAAATAATTCCTGAACTTGAAAAACTGTCTGCATCGGCAGGGGTGAAAGTCTTCATGGGGTCTTCAACCGGTGATTTACTGGTGGAAGATGATGAAGGTCTTGAACGCATCATTTCGCAGCTCTCTAGGCGCGCCGCGTTCCACAGTGAGGATGAATACCGCCTGCGCGACCGCCTGAACCATCAAGTGGCTGGCGATGTTTCAAGCCATCCGCTTTGGCGTGATGTTGAAGCAGCGCGCCTCAGCACCGAACGGTTGCTGCGCATCGCCAGGAAATATCAGAAGCGCATTCATGTTCTTCATATCTCGACTGCTGAAGAATTGCCCTTGCTCGCGGCCCACCGCGATTTGGCGACTGTTGAAGTCACACCCCATCATCTCACTCTTAGCGCTGATGATTATGGGCACCTTGGCACCAAGCTGCAAATGAACCCGCCTGTGCGCGAAAAGCGCCACCGGGAGGCATTGTGGCGTGCCATTCAATCAGGCTTGGTTGATGTGTTGGGATCAGACCATGCGCCCCATACGCTGGACGAAAAGTCCAAACCCTATCCCTCGTCTCCGTCAGGCATGACAGGCGTTCAAACTCTCGTGCCAATCATGCTGGACCATGTCAACAAGGGCCGACTGAATTTGGAACGCTTCGTTGATTTGACATCACATGGCCCGCAACGCATTTTCAACATTAAAAACAAGGGCCGCATTGCCGAAGGCTATGACGCAGACTTTACAATTGTAGACCTGAAGCGTCGCGAAACAATCACCAACGAATTGATGCAGAGCAAGGCGGGGTGGAACCCTTATGATGGGGTTTCTGTTCAGGGGTGGGTTATAGGCACTTTTGTGCGCGGGCATTTGGCCATGTGGCAAGGTGAATTGGCCGCAAAAGCATTTGGCGAAGCCGTTAAGTTTTAAGGACAAAACCAGTATGCAAAATTTCCGTGCGCTTCTCGTCAGTAAAACTGAAAATGGTCAATCTCATGCAATCACCCAGATGAGCGAAGACGATCTTATGCCAGGCGATGTAACCATTGCCGTATCGCACTCCTCGGTAAATTATAAAGACGGTCTCGCGGTGACCGGCACATCGCCCATCCTTAGAAAGTTTCCTTTGATTCCAGGTATTGATCTTGCGGGCACCGTAACGAAATCCACCCATCCAGACCACAAAGTTGGCGATCAGGTGGTGCATGGCGGCTGGGGTGTGGGTGAGAGCCATCATGGCGGTTATGCCGAAGTGGCACGGGTGAATGGGGACTGGTTGGTACCCTTGCCAAAATCATTCACGGCCTCAGACGCGATGGCAATCGGTGTTGCTGGATACACAGCTATGCTGTGCGTTATGGCCCTTGAAGAGCAGGGGGTTTCACCCTCGCAGGGTGAAATTCTGGTGACAGGGGCAGCGGGCGGAGTGGGATCAGTTTCAATCGTGCTTCTTTCCAAATTGGGCTACAATGTCGTGGCCTCCACAGGCCGCATTGAGGAAGAGGCTTTTCTGAAATCCCTTGGGGCCACAACCGTCATAAACCGCGCTGAACTCAACACACCCGGCAAAGCTTTGGCTAAAACCCGGTGGGCTGGCGCAATAGACTCAGTTGGCTCCACAACTTTGGCCAATGTGATTTCGCAAACAATCCCTGAGGGAGCAGTGGCAGCATGTGGCTTGGCACAAGGCAGCGATTTGCCAACCACTGTCATGCCCTTCATTTTACGCGGTGTGCGTTTGATCGGCATAAATTCGGTTACAACGCCTCAGATTCGCAGGCGCGCAGCATGGGCAAGGTTGGAACGTGATATCGATTTGGAAAAACTTCACGCACTGACCACGCATGTTAAACTGGAAGATGTTCCACGCGTTGCTGCAAACATTATAGCCGGCCAAGTGCGAGGCCGTGTGGTGGTTGATATCCAGTAGTTACTGAGTGGTTTTTCCAACCGTAAATTCGCCGGACCGAATGCGCTCTGGAAGGCGCTCACACATCACTGCGACGGGTTCTTCACCATAAGTTGCGATCATATCGGAGAGGGCAGCAAAAATCGCCGCGGTGGCAATGGCATCAGGGTCCAACCCATCATAAATCGCTTCCTCCCAGGCTTCCAGAATGTAGCGCAACGCAACCTGCTTTGCCTCCTGCGGGGCCAAGTTTTCATGAAGATTGGGGTGGGCTTTAAACATGATTGTTAACTTAGCAGCGCCGCCATGCCCCCTCGAGTCATTCCTTAATTGAAGGTTAACGCAGTAGATAAACTTTGCGCTACGTGAGCATCATAGTCTGGGATGCTGCAACCGCCGCGGTAATGTTTGCAGCCAATGGCAATTCTGAAATCCGTGAAACATCAATCCATTGGGCTTCGGCAGCATCACTGCCCGCACAAATTTGGCCACGCGGTTCACGCCCTATGTAACATGCAATTGCAAAATGAACTCCCGGTGAAATGATTTCATAAAGGCAAATGAGTTCACCAATCTTGGCAGTAATTCCCGCTTCTTCTTCAAGTTCTCGCAAGGCGGCCTCTTGCGTTGTTTCCCCAAAGCAAACCCTGCCACCTGGAAAAGCCCACTTGCCAAGTCCAGGCTCTTGGCCGCGTTTGATCAAAAGAACATCACTGCCGCGCCTGACACACACCGAGGCTGCAAGAATGGGCAGTTGTTCAATCGACGTCACAACTCTATATTCCTTTCATGTGTGGTCTTTACAGTTTCCGCAGTTCGCCAGAAGAAGCAAGATTGTTGTTCAAATATCTTGAGCAGCCAATTTTTCCACCGCGCGACTATGTAACCCCCGGCAGTCCAATCGCAATTGTTCGTAAAGGTTCGAATAATCAGCGGCAATTTGTGCTGGTGCGGTGGGGTCTTGTTCCATCTTGGGTCAAGGACGTTCAACCCGGAAGGCCGCTGACCAATGCGCGCTCTGAAACAATTTATGAAAAGCCCAGTTTCAAAACTGCAATCAGGCGCAGGCGTTGCCTTTTCCCAGCCGATGGCTTCTATGAATGGCAAGGAGATGTGCCAGGTAAAAAACAAGCTTATGTCATTCATCGACCTGATCACAGCATCTTTGCTTTTGGCGGCATTTGGGAACAGTGGATGGGCGCAAATGGCAGTGAACTGGAATCGGCGGCCATGATAACAACCGAACCTGGCCTGCCTGTTGCAACAATCCATGACCGAAGCCCGGTGGTGATTGCGCCAAAGGATTTTGATCGCTGGCTCGACGGACGTGAAGAACAGGTACAAGACCTTTTGAAAGCGCCCCCAGATGATTTCTGGACCATGGAAAAAACCACAATTGCGCGCAATGCGCCACCAGCCAAGCCTCCCCCCTCACCTCAAATGAGTTTGATCTGATGACCGATCACATGCGTGTGCTCACCCCACATGAAAACATTTTGGCGTTCTATGATGGCCGAGTGGATGACTACCGCTTTCTACCAGAAAAAAACTGGGTGGATGATGGCGCTTTATCACTGGGCATTGCCAGTTATGCCATTGTGAGCGGCAAAGAAGCTTTGGTTTATGACACACATGTATCACCAACCTATGGCGCATATATTCGCGACACTTTAAAAGCGCGTGGCATTGAAAAAATAACCTTGCTGCTAAGCCATTGGCATCTGGATCATGTGGCCGGCACGAAAGTGTTTGCCGATTGTACGATCATCTCCAACAGAAAAACCGCAAATCACTTGACCCTGAACAAGACAGCAATTGAAAGTGGCGCGCTGCACGGTTTACCGGTCATCAATCCCCTCATTTTGCCAACACAGATTTTTGAAGGCGAAATGAGTTTCAGGCTCGGCGATCTCAATCTCACATTCATCGAATGCAATATTCACAGTGACGATGCCACGGTTGTGTGGATTGAGGATCTTGAAATTCTGCTGGCTGGCGACACGATGGAAGACACTGTGACTTATGTAGGAGAACCCGGTGAGCTTGACACGCACCTGATGGAATTGGACAGGCTCTGGGCGCTGGCCCCAAACCGTATTCTTCTCAATCATGGTGATCCAGAAATAATAGCGCTCGGTGGCTATGAGAAAACCATCATCCGGGCCACGCAACAATACATCCGCATGTTGAAGCGCTGTGTGGATGAACCAGATTTGCGCGAAAAACCATTGGCAGAAATTATTGCTGGGCCATTGCAAATGGGGTGGATTAACCTTTACGAGCCCTATGAACGTGTTCATGCACAAAATGTGAAGCGCGTGTTGGAGTAGTTTGCTCTAGATCTCCTTTAGCGCTTGTTCAATATCGCCAACCAGATCATTCGCATTCTCGATTCCAATAGAAAAGCGCACCAAATTATCAGGCAGGCTGCTGGCAGAACCCTCCACTGTTTTGCGGTGCTCCGCCAAGCTTTCAACACCGCCAAGAGAGGTGGCAGGGATGATTACCTTGAGTCTTGTGCAAAATTTCTGTGAACCAGCATAGTCGCTGCGCAGCAGAAAGCTCATCATGCCACCATATCCATTGGTCATTTGGCGTCGTGCAATATCATAGCTTGGGTGTGTGGCAAGGCCGGGATAAAGTACGCGCTCCACCTTGGGATGATTGGAAAAATGCCGTGCAATGGCCAGCGCGTTGTTGGAGGCTTGCGCATAACGCACAAACAAGGTTCGCATGCCGCGCATCAGAAGCCAGCAATCAAACGGCGCCAACGGGGAACTCAATTTGGTCCTCAGCCACTTCATCTCAGCCCACCGCGCATTGTCATTGCGGGTGACCAGTGCCCCCGCCAAAACATCTGAATGGCCGTTGAGATATTTGGTAACGGAATGAAAAACAATATCAGCGCCCAAACTTAAGGGCTGGGTTGTCACGGCTCCGGTTGTCGTTGCGTCAACAGCCAGCAGGGCTCCTGCTTTGTGAGCAATCAGCGCCACCGCTTCAATATCAATGACGTCCCAGGTGGGGTTCACAGGCGTTTCGATCCAAATCAGATCAGTATCGGCGCGCACTGCGGTTTCAAAAGCACCGGGCGTGTTGGGATCAACCAGCGTTAAAGAAATTCGGCCTTTGGCTTCCAAACGCTGAAGCAGTTCGCGCGTATTGTAATACATCACTTCAAGCGCGATCACATGCGCGCCCTGGGGAATTGTCTCAAAAACAGTAGAAATTGCAGCCATGCCTGATGGAAACAGCAAACAGGCTTTTCCATGTTCCAGCTCGGCAAGCATGTCTTCAGCCTGCCATAAATTGGGGCTTCCATTGCGCACGTAATTTTCTTTGAGCAGGGGAACATAGTTATCGTCGCGCGCATAAGTCGTTGACAAATAGAGCGGTGGCACCACAGCACCTGTGGCTTTATCAGTTGAGCGCAAGGCATGCGCCGCGATTGTTTCGGGCCGTAATTTTTCGTTAGACATGTTGTCCGCCATTGATATGAATTTCTGCACCGGTCACATAACTTGAATCATCCGTACACAGAAAATAAATGGCGCGCGCCACTTCTTCTGGCTGGCCCAGCCGCTGCAGCGGTAATTGCTCCACTATCTTCTCAGTGCCGGGTGACAAGATTGCGGTTTCAATTTCTCCGGGTGAAATGGAATTGACCCGAACGCCCCGCGGGCCAAAATCGGCGGCCATTTCACGGGTCAGTGCTGCAAGGGCTGCTTTTGAAGTTGAATACGCAGCACCGGCAAACGGATGCACGCGTGAACCTGCAATTGAAGTGACGTTCACCACAGCCCCTTTTGCAAGTGTCAATTCATCAATCAACCCTCGTGCCAGCATGATGGGCGCAAAGAAATTGATTTGAAACACGCGTTTCCATTCTTGCTCGGCAGTTTCAATGGTGTTGAGACGTGCACCGCCGGGTTGCTTTGGACTTATTGCAGCATTGTTGATCAAGGCATGAAGTCCTGTGCCTTGTCTTTCCAGCTTGTCGCGCATGACCAAGATCGCTCGCGCCGTGTCTTCAGACGAAGCCAGATCAACCACAATATGATCTTCCGGCCCAGCGTCCCACGGGCAATCATCAGGAAAAGGGTGGCGCGAACAGGTGATCACCCGCCAACCCGCAGTCGAAAACCGCTTGACCGTCGCATGCCCAATGCCACGTGATGCTCCGGTGAGAATCAGAGACTTTCGGAGCTCAGGCAATTAAGCATCGCCTTTCAAACGGTCGCTGATAGTATTCAGGATGGTATATCTTATGTCCAAGGACCTTTGGTTGAGTATCCATTGTTATTCTCTCACTAAATTGTTTACGGATACAGCTTCGCCTTGATCCATTCACGGCCCTGATTTTCTCGCCTGAATACCACTCTGTCATGCAATCGAAATGGACGATCGTGCCAGAATTCAATCGACAAGGGCAAAATCCGAAAGCCGCTCCAATGGGGTGGGCGCGGCACCGGGCCAATGGCGTATTTTGCAGCATAAGTTGCAACCGAGGCTTCCAAGGCGAACCGTCCTTCAAGTGTGCGCGATTGGGCACTGGCCCACGCGCCAATGCGAGAATCCCTGGGCCGTGAGTTGAAATAGGCATCGGCCTCAGCGTCTGTTACTTTTTCGACAACGCCGCGCACCCGCACTTGGCGCCGCAAAGATTTCCAATGCCACATGACGGCGGCCTTCATCGTGGCCTGAATCTCCTGGCCCTTTTGGCTTTCGTAGTTTGTATAAAATACGAAACCTTTGTCATCGAAATCTTTCAGCAAAACCATGCGCACATTAGGCAAGCCTTCTTCATCCACGGTGGCAAGCGCCATGGCATTGGGATCATTAGGTTCAGATGTCTCAGCGTCCTTCATCCACTCCGCAAACAGCACGAAAGGGTCATTACGCTCGGTAAATCCCATCTGCGCTGTTGTTACGGCCAGTCGTTCCAAATCCATGTGCGTTCAACCAATCCTCTATATGTGAGATAGCATAGAGCTTATCGAGACTGCCCGTCCAGCCTTGGTTTATATCCGCATGGGCGGATTGGAAGGTGGCGGCTTCCGCATCAACAGTGCCGGCATAGGCCCAACCAGTTCCCGCGGAGCATAGAGAAGTCGCGTAGTGATGATCTGCGGTTAGTCGGCGGGTAATATTGTTGTTGCGAGGTCGATCATGTCAGTCTCCTTTTTGTCCGCAAACGGGCTGCAACTCGTTTTGATCGATACGCCCACATTAACGTGAATTGCGGACAGGTGATGCGCTTAGCACTGTAACTTTTGGTAATTTGTCGTGACTTTCAATCTGGTGGCAACTGTGCAAGAACGCGGGCCTTAGGGGTTGCTTTAGCTAATCTATGGGGTGACGAATTTAAAAATGAGTAAAATCAGCGGTTTAATGGCGGGAAAACGCGGCCTTATTATGGGTGTGGCGAACAACCGTTCCATTGCCTGGGGCATTGCGCGCGCGTGTGCCGATCACGGGGCAGAACTTGCATTCACTTATCAAGGCGACGCTCTGAAAAAACGTGTGGAGCCTTTGGCCGCCGAAGTTAAGTCACCCTTGGTGTTACCCTGTGATGTCACCGACATGGCCTCGATTGATGCGACCTTCGATGCCATCAAACAAAAATGGGGCGAGCTTGATTTTGTTGTCCATGCCATTGCGTTTTCTGACAAGGATGAACTCACGGGGCGCTACGTCGACACGTCGCCCGAGAATTTCAGCAAGACCATGTTCATCAGCGTCTATTCATTTACAGCCGTAGCCCAACGCGCAGAAAAGCTGATGACAAAGGGTGGTTCACTTTTGACTCTTACTTATTATGGTGCTGAAAAATGGATGCCGCATTACAATGTAATGGGTGTTGCTAAAGCGGGCCTTGAAGCTTCGGTTCGTTATCTTGCTGCAGACCTTGGCGAGAAAAACATCCGCGTAAATGCCATTTCAGCTGGGCCTATTAAAACGCTGGCTGCATCAGGCATCGGCGATTTTCGTTATATCCTGAAATGGAATGAATATAATTCCCCGCTGAAGCGCACGGTTACAACTGAGGAAGTGGGCGATAGTGGCTTTTACTTGTTGTCTGACCTTTCACGCGGTGTGACGGGTGAAATTTTGCATGTTGATTCAGGTTATCATATCGTGGGCATGAAAAATCCTTCAGCGCCAGATATGAGCGTGGCAAGCAGTGCTGAGTAATCTTCCCGTAATCTATTTCATTCGCCATGGCGAAACCGATTGGAACAAACAGGGGATGATCCAGGGCTCGGTAGAGACGGATCTCAACGCCCACGGCATCTCGCAAGCCCAAGACGTGGCAAGAGCGCTTTCAGAAAAAGCGGGTGAATTTGATAATTTCAATTTTGTTGTCAGCCCGCAGCGCCGCGCGCGGCAAACCATGAATTATATCGCCACAGCCCTGAAACTTGATGCAGGTGAAATAAAAATAGAACCACGGCTGCGCGAACTTGGCTTTGGCATATGGGAGAACAGACCGTTTTGGGAGCTGAAAATTTCACCCCTGTTTCCTGCTGATGCCGAAACACGTTATGGTTGGCGCCCTGAAGGGGGAGAAAGTTATGCTGATGGTGTTGCCCGCGTGGATGAGTGGTTGGCCACTGTTGATCATCCCACTCTGGTTGTAGCTCACGGAGCCGTGGGCCGCTGCCTGATGGGTCGCGTGGCGAGCTTGGCACCTGCTGAGATTGTTAATCTCAAAACACCACAAGGCTGTTATTGCCGCTTGCAGCTGGGTAAAATCGAGTGGTTTGACGCCAAGCACGATGCGGCTTAATTAGGGTTCATGTCACACAATACCTTTGGCCATCTGTTCCGCATCACAACTTTTGGCGAAAGCCATGGACCAGCCATTGGCTGCGTGGTGGATGGTTGCCCGCCGGGGATTTTACTCACGGCGGACGATATTCAAACCTTTCTTGATAAGCGTAAACCGGGTCAAAACCGTTTCACCACCCAGCGCCGCGAAGCCGACCTTGTGAAAATCCTGTCGGGGGTTTTTGAAGATGAGCGTACAGACGGCCCCCGCACCACAGGTGCTCCTATAATGCTGATGATCGAAAACACGGATCAGCGCTCAAAGGATTACTCTGATATTCGCGATAGCTACCGCCCCGGCCATGCTGATTTCACCTATGACGCTAAATACGGTATTCGTGATTATCGCGGTGGTGGCAGATCATCAGCGCGTGAAACGGCCAGCCGTGTGGCAGGCGGAGCAGTGGCCCGCAAAGTCATTCCTCACGTCACCATCAGAGGTGCGATGGTGCAAATGGGCCCCCACAAGATCGATATTAAAAATTGGGATTGGTCGGAGGTTGATCGCAATGCCTTCTTTTGCCCGGATGCCAAAGCAGCAACTGCATGGGAAACTTATCTGGATGGCGTGCGCAAATCAGGCTCATCGTGTGGTGCCATTATCGAAGTCACGGCATCAGGTGTTCCGGCTGGCTGGGGCGCACCACTTTATGCAAAACTGGATTCAGAACTTGCCGCAGCCATGATGAGCATCAATGCTGTGAAGGGTGTTGAGATTGGCGATGGCTTCGCAGCGGCTGACTTGACAGGAGAAAGCAACGCCGACGACATTCGCATGCGCCACGGAAAGCCTGAATTTTTGTCAAATCACGCAGGCGGAATACTGGGCGGCATTTCATCGGGTCAGGATATCGTGGTGCGCTTTGCGGTAAAGCCAACCTCGTCAATCTTGACGCCACGCCAGACCATAACTTCCAAAGGTGTAGAGGCCGATATAAGCACCAAGGGCCGCCATGACCCGTGTGTGGGAATTCGCGCTGTGCCAGTGGGCGAAGCCATGATGGCCATTGTATTGGCCGATCAATTTCTAAGGCATAGAGGGCAGGTGGGCTAAGCCCCTCTGCCAGCCTCTATTGAGAGGCTGACCGCGTTCAATCATGTTGTCGTAAACACGCCGGCAAACAGGCATGAATTGTGATTGTCCCCTTGCGACGTGAAATTTTTTCCCATATCTGGAAAAAGGAGTTCACATGCTCGATGATATGTCCCAAGGATCGTTTGAAATTTCGGCGAAAGATGACGAAGGCGAAATTCATGATGCTTATTCCAGCGCCGTAATTGGGGCGGTGGAACAGGCGGGCCCCGCTGTTGTGCATGTTGGCATAACGAAGTTGAGGGCCCAGGGCGGTATGGGCTCTGGTTTGGTTTTGGCATCCGATGGCTTGATTTTGACCAACAGCCACGTGGTGGCGGGAGCGTCGCGCATTGTGGTGACAATGGCGGATGGTCAAAAAGCAGAAGCACGCATTTTGGGTGAAGACCCACACACTGATATTGCGGTGTTGCGAACCGATCATACGCTTGTTGCGCCGCCAATTGCCTTTCATGATTCAAAAACCTTGCAAGTGGGGCAACTTGCCATCGCTTTGGGAAATCCCTTGGGCTTCGAACATACCGTAACGGCCGGCGTTGTTAGCGCAGTGGGCCCGTCGCTGCGTGCGGTTACTGGCTGGCTGATTGATGATGTCATTCAAACGGATGCCGCATTAAACCCTGGCAACTCAGGGGGCCCGTTGGTGGATGCAAAGGGCCGCGTTATCGGCATCAACACCGCCGTAATCCGCGGCGCACAAGGCATCTGCTTTTCAGTGGCGGCCAACACCGCACTGGATGTGGTGACACAGGTATTGCGCTATGGGCGGGTACGGCGTGCCAGCTTGGGCATTGAAGGTGCCAACACCATCATTCCCCGCCACATTGCACTGCACTCTGGGATTACCCAGCAAAATGGCGTGCGGGTAATGAAAGTCCTGCAATCCAGCCCTGCAGAACAAGCGGGAATCCAAGGCGGCGATCTTCTGATCGCCATTGATGATCATGCCTTGCAAGGCATTGATGACCTTTTGCGTCTCCTGAATCACGAGCGCTTGAATTCTGATGTTAAAGTAACTCTGCTGCGCAAAGGCGAAATGCGACACCGCTATGTGGCAGCGGTGGAGCGCAAGGATTAGCTTAAATCCTGTAAATCATTGGCACGCATGAACGCTTTTAAGCCTCGAGATTCAAAGTGTCAGTTTCCTAAAACCGCCGCCTCAAGAATATCCATCCCTTCCTTGATGATCATTTCGCTTGCTGTCAGTGGTGTGAGCAGGCGAACTGTATCGGCGTAAACACCACACGTCAGAATGAGCAAACCACGCTCCAGACATTTTGCTGCCAGTGCCTTGGCCGCACCTGAATCTGGCTTGTTGCCGCCATGTTCAGTCACAAGTTCAAAGGCACACATGGCACCAAGGCCGCGCACATCGCCAATCGGCATTCCGCGCTTTTTGTCTTTGATGGTGTGCAGGCGGTGCATGATCATTTCGCCTTGCTTTACTGATTTTTCCAGCAGGCCCTCAGTTTCAAACGCCTCGAACACCCCGAGTGCAGCAGCACAGGCAATCGCGTTGCCTGCATAAGTGCCGCCAATGCCGCCAGGATCGGGCGCATCCATGATTTTGGCCTTGCCCGTTACGGCTGCCAGCGGAAATCCCCCCGCTAAGGATTTCGCAGTGGTCACAATATCTGGCTCAACACCGTAATGCTCCATGGCGAAAAACTTTCCGGTGCGGCCAAAGCCAGATTGAATTTCGTCGGCAATCAGCAAAATGCCATGTTCATCACAGAGTTGACGTAAGCGTACCATCAGCTCCTTTGGCGCAATATAAAAGCCGCCTTCGCCCTGCACCGGTTCGATGATAATGGCCGCCACCCGGGCTGGTTCAACATCGCATTTGAAGAGCAGCTCTATCGCGTGAATGGAATCTTCAACACTAATACCCTTGTGCGCCACCGGGAATGGCACATGCCAGATGCCCGCAGGCATTGGCCCAAACTTGGCTTTGTAAGGCAGCACCTTGCCGGTGAGCGCCATGCCCAAAAGAGTGCGGCCGTGAAAACCGCCATGAAACGCAATAACATCGGACCGGCCTGTGTAGCAGCGCGCGAATTTAATTGCATTTTCGACAGCTTCCGCTCCGGTGGTAACCAAAGCAGTTTTCTTTTCGCCGGAAATAGGCACGACCGCGTTTAATTTTTCACACACTTCAATGAAAGGCGCATAGGGCATGACCATGGCGCAGGTGTGGGTGAACTTTTCAAGTTGCTCGTAAACCCGTTGCATCACCAAAGGGTGGCGATGGCCGGTATTCACAACAGCGATGCCCCCGCCAAAATCCACATAGCGATTGCCTTCAATATCCCAAATCTCGGAGTTTTCGGCCTTCGCCGCCATAACTGCAGCACCCATGCCAATGCCGCGTGAAACGGCCTTGGCACGGCGATCTACCCAGGCTTTGTTGGAACCAATAGGTGCGTGAGTGACAGGTGCGTTCATGATATTCTCCAAATTTGTAGTTTATACTTTAAACCTGTTGACCTTTATCCCGCAAACGAATTTTGTAGAGCCAGCTGAAGGGGACCGAAAATGCCACATGCGAAATTGGTAAAAATTGAATTGCCGGATTTTGGCCCACCTACGGTTGAGCCACTTCTTGCACCTTCCATTTATGCCAACCGCCACAAACGTCTCCTGGCGAAAATGGTGGAACATCACTTTGATGCCATGGTTATTTATGGTGACCGTGAACATGTGGGCAATATTCTGTGGGCCACCGGCTATGATCCGCGGTTTGAAGAAGCGCTGTATATTATCGTGCCCGACCGTGTGCCTGTCTTGCTGGCGGGAAATGAAGGCTTTCCTTATGCTGAAATGGCCAACGGGTCTTTTGAGCGGATGCTCTGGCAGCAACTGAGTTTGATGGGCCAACCGCGTAACCGCGATCAGGCGCTGTCTGTTCTGTTGGAAAATGCAGGATTAAAGCAGGGAATGCGCATTGGCCTTGGCGGTTGGAAGGGTTTTGAAACCGAGCAGGGCGAATTCAACCCCAACTGGTTCGAAACGCCGCATTATCTGGTGGAAACACTCAAATCCTTTGGTTCCGTGGCAAATGCAGCACAAATTTTCATGGATCCTTCCGGGGGTTTGCGCGTGGTGAACGAGGCGGCACAATTGGCACGTTTTGAATATGCCGCAACGCTCTCATCCAATGCCATTCGCAAACTTATTCACGGTGCAAAGCCAGGAATGACGGAATATGAAGCCGTGCAAAAAATGGAATTGAATGGCTATCCGCAATCCATTCACATCAACATGTGCGCAGGCCCACGTGCCAAATATGGTTTGCCAAGCCCGTCCATGCGCAAAATTGAACATGGTGATCCTGTTGTAGTGGGATTAGGCCTTGTGGGTTCACTCAACTGCAGGGCAGGTTTCATGGTGGCCGATGCCACAGAACTTCCAACGCATATTCAGGACTATGTTGAAAAACTTGTAGCCCCTTATTTTGAAGCCGCTGTTGCATGGTATGAAACCATTGGCATCGGTGTTTCTGGCGGAGAGATTTATGAAGCAGTCATGGGCCGCTTGGGTGAGCCGTTCTTTGGCATCGGGCTCAATCCTGGCCACCTCATTCACTTGGAAGAATGGTTGCACTCGCCCATCAAAGCAGGAAGCACACAAAAACTCTGCTCTGGCATGGCATTGCAATGCGATATCATTCCAGCGACTGGCACCGACTACTTCATGTCAAACATCGAAGATGGTATCGCACTGGCCGATGTGGAGTTGCGTGATGAACTTGAGGCAAATTATCCTGAAGCCTGGGCGCGCATCGAACGCCGCCGCGCATTTATGATTGAGGTGTTGGGGATAAAGTTGAAACCTGAGATTTTGCCCTTCAGCAATCTGGCGGCATGGTTGCCACCCTTTTGGTTGAATTCAAATATGGCGATGGCGATGGTCTGAGTTTTCCTCATCCCAAACTCAAAGGTTGCGCGAACAAGGCGACTTGCCTAAATATTGGGTGAAACGAGAGGAAATTTAAAAAAATGTCATCATCTATTCTTGCCAATCAAATCTGGCAGCCCACCCAATCATTTGTGTCTGTCCGCAACATTGTGTTGGCGGTCGCTGGCAGTTTGCTGGTGGCTTTGGCGGCACAAGTCAGTGTGCCCATGTATCCGGTTCCAATGACTTTACAAACCCTGGCGGTTCTGGGCATTGGCGCTGCTTATGGTTCAAGATTGGGTGCTGCAACTCTTGCCCTTTACGCGGTGGAAGGCACAGCAGGCCTTCCTTTCTTTGCGGGAGGGCAAGCAGGGCCATTTAATGCTCAAGGTTTGATCTTGTCGAGTTACGGGTTCATTGCTGGTTTCATTCTCGCCGCTTGGCTCGTCGGTAAATTGGTCGAAAATGGCTGGGGAAGCACAGTTGCCAAAACAATGTTGGCAGCGCTTATTGGCGGCGCCGTTCTTTACATTCCAGGTCTCATCTGGCTGGGCGTGTGGGCGGTAAAAACGCAACCCATTCTGCCCGGTGATCCCGTTTCAACTGCCTTTGCTTGGGGCATGAAAAACTTCATCATCGGCGATATCATTAAAGCAATTGTTGCAGGCTTGGCCGTCAGCAGTGCAGCCGCGCTCATTAAAAAGCGCTAACTTGCCAACGGAAAATGGCAGGCAACTGTTCGAGTGTTGGTGAGTTCTCTTAACACAGGCCGCTCTTGGGCGCAGACAGCTTGCGCCGAGGGACAGCGCGGATGAAACCGACACCCCGTAGGCGGATTGATGGGGCTTGGCACATCGCCAGTCAAAACGATCCGCTCACGCGATCCTGCCCTGTCAATATCTGCAACAGGAACCGCAGAAATTAAGGCGTTCGTATAAGGATGTGCAGGCTTTGCAAAAATATCGTCTGCACTGCCCAATTCAACAATCGAACCCAGATACATCACGGCAATCCGGGTTGAGACCTGTTTTACGACGCTCAAATCATGCGCTATGAACACATAAGTCAGATTTAATTTTTCCTGTAAATCAGCAAGCAGATTGACGATTTGTGCCTGCACTGAAACATCCAAAGCGGAAACAGGTTCATCCAGAACAATCAGCTTCGGATTAAGCGCAATGGCCCTGGCAATTCCAATACGCTGGCGCTGCCCGCCAGAGAATTCATGCTGATAGCGGGACGCATGATTAGGCAGCAATCCAACAATGGTTAAAAGCTCTTCCACGCGGTCTGTAATCTCGTGCGCGCTCATTTTGGTATGAACACGCAAGGGTTCAGCAATCAGATCGCGAACGCGCCTGCGGGGGTTAAGCGAGGCCGATGGATCTTGAAACACCATTTGCAGTTTGGCACGAACCGGGCGCAATTGGCGCAGAGACATTTTTGAAATATCCCAGCCATCAAATGTGAGCTGCCCCTCGGAAATTTCATAAAGCCTGGTCAGGCAGCGCCCCAGCGTGGATTTACCACAACCGGATTCCCCCACCAGCCCCAGCGTTTCACTCTCTGTAAGGCGAAGTGAAACGTTTTCCACCGCATTGACAACCAGCCTTCCCTTTGCCGTAAAGCGGCTGCCGACGACGAACCTCTTGCTCACGTTTTGGGCTTCATAGAGCACGGTCATGGGTTTACCCTGAAGCACGCTGCATCATGCCCGTTACGTGTAAGCGCAGGAACTGCACCGCATTTTTCAAACCGCAATGAACAGCGCGGCCCAAAGGCACAGCCAGCAGGCCGGTTAAGCAAGGCAGGTGGCGCCCCCGGAATTGATTTCAATCGATGTGGGCGAGGCCCTGACAAGGGCGGTATGGAGTCAAGCAGAGCGCGTGTGTAGGGATGCTGCGGATTAGAGAACAAGTCGTATTTTGTGCCGCGTTCAACAATGCGGCCTGCATACATGACCATGACGCGATCGGCAATTTCGGCAATCACCCCCATATCGTGGGTAATAAACACAACTGCCGATTTGTGATTCTTTTGCAGCTTGCGCACCAGATCTAGAATCTGGGCTTGCACCGTCACATCTAACGCCGTGGTCGGTTCATCCGCCACCAATAATGAGGGATTGCAGGAGAGCGCCATGGCAATCACTGCGCGTTGGCGCATGCCACCAGAAAGCTGATGGGGATAACGGTGAATAGCATCAGCAGGGTTAGGGATGTTAACTTCTGCAAGAAGATCAATAGCGCGTTGCTCCGCCACTTTTGCACTCACAGAATTATGGGCCCTGATTTGCTCAGCTATTTGCCAGCCAATTGTGTAAACCGGTGTAAGAGCCGTCATCGGGTCTTGGAATATCATCGCAATTTCACGGCCGCGCAACTTGCGCATGTCGGTGTGTGAAAGCCCTACCAATTCACGGCCTTGATATTTGATCGAGCCTTCAATTGCGGCATTGGGATCTGTGATTAAACCCATGACAGCTAACAGCGACACAGTTTTGCCAGACCCAGATTCGCCGACAACACCTAATATTTCGCTCTCACCCACAGTGAAAGACACCCCGTCGATGGCTCTCACCAAACCCTGCTCGGTTCGAAAAGACACTTTCAGATCACGAACTTCAAGCATCAGGCGGTCCTCACGCGCGGATCAAGCAGAATGTAAACAACGTCCACCAAGGCGTTTGCGAGCACCACAAAGAAAGATGCGTACATGACTGTGGTCATGATCACCGGCAGATCAAGATTTTGCAAAGCGTCATAGGTCAGCTTGCCCACGCCATGAAGATCAAAAACCACTTCCGTAAGCAAGGCAGATCCGCCCACAAGAGCACCAAAATCCAAACCAAATAAAGTTACAAAACTGATCAGCGATGTGCGCAAGGCATGGCGCAACAGAATGCGCGTTTCGGAAAGTCCCTTGGCCCGCGCTGTTCGCACATAATCTTCCTGCAGGGCTTCAATCAAGTTTGCGCGCAAAACGCGACCATATAATCCGATGTATAAAATCGACAGCGTTATCCAGGGAATAATTAAAGTGAGAAACCAAGCTTTTGGGCTATCGCTGAAATTCTTGTAGCCAAGTGGCGGAACCCAGGAAAACATCCAGGTGTCCTTAAAACGACTTTGCGTGATAAGGTTCATCACTTCGCCGAGCCAGTACACGGGCATTGAAATGCCGATGAGGCCAAGAATCATCAGCAGTTTGTCAATCCAGCTGCCGCGTGTGGCGGCAGCGACTGTTCCAATCAAGATGCCAAAGATTACCCATAAAACAGCCGCACCAATGACCAATGATAATGTGACGGGTATGGTGTCAAGCACGGCCGGAACAACCTTCCATCCGCGATTGACGAATGAGGTCAAATCTCCCGTCACAAAAATCTTTTTCATCATGATAAAATATTGAACGTAAAAAGGCTGATCAAATCCAAAGCTTTTCCGCACGGCTTCCAAAATTTCCGGGCTGGCATTGCGCCCCGCAATGCGCGATGCAGGGTCGGAACCAGGTGTTGCAAAGAAGATCAAAAACACCAGCATGCTGATGCCAAACATGACAAACAGCATTTGACCCATGCGCTGGAAGATTGCCAGCACCATTAGCCGCGTCCGAGCTTGATTTTGGAGCGCGGATCAAGCGCATCACGCAAACCATCACCCAGAACATTGAGGGACAGCACACTGAGAACGATTGCAATGCCCGGCGCTAATGCCACCATGGGTCTGGAATATAAAAGCCCTTGTCCATCCTGAATAATGGTGCCCCAACTTGCATCAGGAGGCTGAACCCCTATGGACAAGAATGAGAGCGCAGACTCTGTCAGCATGTTGAGCGCCATCATCAGGGGCACAAAAACAATTAAAGTCGTTGAAACATTCGGCAAGATATCGCGGACCAGAATTCTAAAACTCGGCACACCAAGCCCGATGGCTGCAAGCACAAATTCACTTTCCCGCAAGGATAGAACCTGGCCGCGAATGGGCCTTGCCACATAGGGGATGAAAACAACACCAATAATAAAAATCGGAAGCCACAGGCTGCCTGATTCAATTGTGATGGGACCAATTTGAATGCCATGAGCGATGAGTACAATCGAAAGCGAAATGGCAAGAAGATAAACCGGAAACGCCCAAAGAATATCGAGAATGCGCGAAAGAATGACATCGGTCAGCCCACCGAAAAACCCTGCGACCAGGCCGAGTACAGTTCCCGCTGTTAAGGTGAAAACAGTGGCAGCGCCGGCAATCAGAAATGAATTAAGCCCACCGTAAAGCAGACGCGTCAACACGTCTCTGCCTTGATTGTCGGCTCCTAGAAAATAGTTCCCGATCTCCCATGTGGGTCCAATGGGGTTATAGCCAAGACCCAATCCTTCGGTTGATTGCTCCATTACGTTTACAGATTGGCCATTCAGCATAATTGTGGCGTCTAAGGTGGATTTAAAGGGATCCATGCCTGCCCAGTGGGCATAAGCCGGGGCAAGCAAACACAAGGTCAAAATAATCAGAAACAAAATCAAGGCCGCCATGGCTGCGCGGTCCTGCGCAAGCCGCCTGAGTGCCGTGGCCCAAGGGCCACGGCTTTTGCGTGCTGCAGTTAAAGAATCGTCAGACAATGAAAAAGGGCCTTATTTCACCCAGGATTGCGTGACCATCCAATAAAATTGCGAGTTAAACTGAAAATTGCCAACCCGCTTTGCAACAAAGTCTAAATGCTTCGGTGTAAACATTGCAGCTGCAGGTGCCAGGTCTGTCACTGCCTTGTCAACTTCAGCCCACATTTTGTTTGCACCTTCTGCGTCTGTCACACCAAGTGCAAGTGCCGCCTGCATTTTGGCATCAATATCCTTGTCGCAGAAACCTGAAATATTGATTGAACTGTCAGAGCCTTCGGTAAAGCTTGCACATCCAAAAAGAATATTCAAAAAGTCCGATGCCGCAGGATAATCCTGATACCATTGCGAAATTGAAATTTGCACTTTGTTGTTTGTGTTTTGAATGTAAGTAAACTGTATGTTGGCAGAAATGGGCTTTACATCCGCCACATATCCAAGGTCAGTGAACACACTCTGCAAATATGTGCCAATTGCTTTTGGAACGGCTTTGTCTTCAACCACGATAGAAACCTTTTGACCCTTGGTTCCAGATTCCTCAATTAACTGCTTGGCTTTTTCAATATCGGGAGCTGACCATTTTGCGCCTGGATCTTTGGTGTAGGGGCAATAGGCAACATGACCAGGAAAACCAGGTGGCAGAACTTGGCAAACAGGTGACGCTAAAACAGGGCCGCCAAAAAGATTGACCAAAGCCTTGCGATCAATTGCATAGTTCACGGCTTGCCGCACTTTGACATTGTCAAATGGCGCAAGGCGCGTGTTCATTGGCAAATACCACCAGGCTGTAAGCGGCGTCACAACAACCTGCTCCTTGTTTTTGGTGCCAATTTCGGCCAAACGGTCAGCCGGAATTTCGTCAAACATCCAGTCAGCTTCGCCATTTTGAACGGCAGTCACCTGCGCTTCTTGCGACATTCCAAAATCATATTGCACCACGTCAGGATAACCATCGGGCTGGGCCTGTTCACTCCACACTTTAAAATAAGGGTTGCGCGACAATGTCATGCCTTTATTTGGATCATAAGCTGAAATCATATATGGGCCCGTGCCAGCAAGTGGATTGGTGCCTACGTCTGCTGCTGGCGAATCCGCTGGCAAGATGGCCGCATGTGGCAAAGCCAACTTGTCAAAAATCTCGGCATCGGCACGCACCAGATTGATGGTCACGGTACCTGCCGCTTCATCTCCAACAACGCCGCCTTCAAGGGTGCAAGTCTTGGGGTCCTTCAAGCATTTATCAGCACCAACAATGACTGAATAAAATCCACCTGCAGTCGGGCTTGAGACCTTGAATATGCGTTGCATCGAAGCAACCACATCCTTCACGCCCAATTCTTTGCCGTTTGAAAACATGATGCCTTTGCGAATCTTGAACACATAGGTTTTGCCATCATTGGTGGGTTTAGGAATTTCTTCGGCAATGTTGGCAACCTTGTCGAAACCCTCAGCGCCCGGTGCTTTTTTGAATGCAACAAGCCCATCATACAGCGATTGATAAATCTGCCAATATTGCAGTGTATAGTTGATATGCGGATCAACTGTTCCCGCAGCCGAGCCAGCAACCAGCCGCATGGTGCCGCCACGATGCTCTTTCATATATTCAGCCGAAGCCGGACTCAACATGCAAACCGCAAGTAACGCAGATGCAACGCCTGCCATCAGTAATTTTTTCATTGTCGTCTCCCTCTTTTAATCGTTGTCGCTCAGGAATTTTCCCACATTTTTCATGCACAGCTCTTGTTCTTCGACATGAGGCATGTGACTTGAATTGCTATAAATTTCGGCAATAGCACCTTTGATCTTATCCTTGAATGGTGCCACGCAAACGGGTGTTGCCTCATCATAATACCCTGACAACACATAAGTCGGTACATCAATCAAATGCAGGCGATCAACCACACTCCATGTTTTAAGGGATCCGACAACAAAGAATTCATTTGGCCCATTCATCACATGATAAACCGTGGGGTTGCGTGCCACCTGATCAAATGTTGCAGTGACCTCTGGCGGAAACGGGATGACGCGGCACACATGGCGTTCATAAACCCACATGGTGGCGTCCTGATATTCCTTGCTGTCAGTTGTTCCCGCAGCCTCATCATTGTTGAGAGCATCTTGAATGGGTTGCGGCATCAATGATCGCATGCGTGCAGCTTCGCTCATCCACAGCGCCATGGAAGCCGGTGAATTTGCAATTGTGAGTGACTTTAATCCAGCAGGGCCTGTTGTGCCATATTCAGCGCCCAACATGCCGCCCCAACTCTGGCCCAGAATATGAAAAGCCTTCCGCTGTCCCAAATGATCAATCAGATTATTCAGTTCATCGATAAAAAGTTGTACTGTCCAGAAATCCGCCCCCTTATCAGGAAGCAAAGTTGAATTGCCACAGCCCAGTTGATCATAATGGATTACGGCTCGCCCATCTTGGGCCAAGAGCTTGTAAGCATCGATGTAGTTATGTGCAGCACCAGGTCCGCCATGCAGCAAAAATAGGGGAGCTTTCCCAGAGTTGAGATCGCCCGTGATGCGGTACCATGTTTCATAGGCGCCGAACTTTGCGCGGCCTTCGCTCTGCTTTAATGTGGGCATTTCATGCTTCTTGATTTTCTCAAGGATAAAGCCTATGACGGAAAAAGACTTCTGGCAATCACCATTCAGAGATTGACAGTTTTGCCGCAGCAAGCGAATTTAATGCACATGAAATGTACCCACACGATTCATGATCACACCTGCCACCATGGTTGGAATAACGTCAACGCGCCTGCCTTGCATGTTAGGCCTGGCGAGACTGTAGAATTTCACACACAGGATGCAAGCGGTGGTCAACTCACTGCAAATTCCACTTTGGCCGATTTGGGCAAGCTTGATTTTGCCAAAGTAAATCCTGTCACCGGGCCCGTATACATTGAGGGTGCTGAACCTGGAGACGCGGTTAAAGTCACACTGCTGGAATTTGGACCCTCGGGCTGGGGGTGGACCGCCAACATTCCAGGCTTTGGTTTGCTAGCCGATCAGTTCGTGGACCCCGCCCTTCATCTCTGGAAATATAATCCAATCTCCTTGGCGCCGGCACTCTACAGTTCGGTCGCGCGCATTCCTTTAAAGCCGTTCTGCGGAACCATTGGTTAGGCACCTGCGGAAATGGGCCCGCATTCGGTTGTCCCGCCCCGGCGTGTGGGCGGCAACCTGGATATTCGGGATATTGCAGCGGGCACGGAACTTTATCTTCCTGTGGAAGTCAAAGGCGGGCTTTTCAGTCTGGGGGATACACACGCAGCCCAAGGAGATGGCGAAGTGTGCGGCACAGCCATTGAAAGCACTTGCACTGTATCAGCAAAGCTTGAACTGGTGAAAGGAGCAAACCTGGTTTTCCCGCGCTTCACTACACCTGGCCCTGTCACACGCCACCTTGCGCCAAAGGCTATGAGGTTACCACAGGCATTGGTCCAGATTTGATGCAAAATGCGCGAGATGCCGTAAGCGGCATGATTGATCTTTTATCAAAGCGCTACAAGATGAACGCTGTTGAAGCCTATATGTTATGCTCAGTGTGCGGCGATCTTCGCATCAGCGAAATTGTGGATATGCCAAACTGGGTGGTTTCATTTTACTTTCCACGCGTGGTGTTTGAGTAAACCGCCGTTTAGTCTGAATTTTTTTGCAAAGCCCTGATTCTTTGGGCCAGGCTGATCACATTGGCCATTGCCCCAGATTTTTTTTGGTCATCATCGCCGGACGGACTAGGTTCTAATGCCAAGTCCAAAGTTTTGAGGTGCTCAGTCAATTCAGAAGCTTGCTTTTCTGTTTCGGCTTCAGGGTTTGTAGGCACGGGTTGCACAGTGGATTCCTCATCCAAGTGAGTGGTTGGTCCTTCAGGCATTCTCAAAGCCAGAACAGGCATCATCGGATTACTTTCGCGCTGTGTCATGATTTGTGATGAAATGGAGGTTAATTCCGCAACACGTTGCATCAAACGGTTTTCGCCATTTTCAATTTTCCCAAGGGAGGCCTGCTTGCCATCTGCTTCGCGCAGCGGAAGGTTGGCTTCGCCAGCCATCTGGCTTCTCAGGTTCAATTCATAAGAAAGATTTTTGGCATAGGTTTCATGTTGGCTGATTGCTTCCTGTTTATCGAGAAGATCTGCCGAAAGTTTGTCAATAAGGTCGCTTGCACTTCCAAGGTCAAATTTATGAACATCAAGCTGAGCGTTAAGGGCGCCTATCTCTTGCTCGCGCATTTTTAGCATGTCATCGCGACGGTCCAAATCTGCCGTCATGGAATGAATGCGGTTGCGATGACGTGAAACTTCAGCCATCTGCTCGGTCATTCGGCCTTTGATGTCGGCCAATCGCAGTTCAAGCTTGCGGGCCATCATCGCATGTTCTGCACGCAGTCTGTCCCGGTCTGCTTGCAACTCGATCATGACAGCTGGAACTTGTTTTGCTTGCCTGCGGGCCCCCAGCCGCATGGCCATGCTCCACAATCCACGGCCCACAAGCAATACAATGATCAATGCCAGGGCAAAACCTAAAGCAACCAGCATAAGAGTCTCAGTTAGAGACATTTTAACCCCCAGAATTGACACACCGCTGACTCAAGCTTTAACCAAGCATAAGTCAGACCAACGCAGAGGATTTGCATCTTATCGGAAATTAATCGGGTGTGCGATGGTTAACCATCGTCACTAACAAATAAAAGTTCAGAAGGGGTTCCAGGTCGGACGGTTCGAATATTTAAGGTAACCGATGTTGGCACCCAATCTTGCCCCCACACCTGTGCGAATGGGCGCCATAACGATATCATCTTTTTTCTGAAAATTCACACCAAGGCCGCCTATGAGATAAGCTGAACCCTCGACGCCGGCAAACCGGCTGTAAAGATCTTCAGGCGACTGAGAATTGTAAACAAGTGTGAGTGTTCTGGACCCATTGCCACCAAAGTCAAAGCCAATTGAAGGACCTTGCCAGTAAAGGTGCTTTTTTGCACCATTCTTGTAATAAATAGTGCCTTCACCAAACCGAAGGCCACCCACAAACGCTCCAGACGCTTCTTCGCCTACAATATAGGCTGATGGCTCACCCTGACTTTGAAAAACATATTCCACTGCTTCTGCAACACCGCGGGTCGTTTTGCCGAAAAACTGATGTCCCTGAGCAAGGATTTCCTGACTTGAGTAGGTGTCCCGGCCTTCATATTTTGAGACACTCGAAGTGGACTGTGCAACCGCCAAGGGGGTAAGCGCCGTAAGTCCAAACACCATGCTCAGGGCCAAAATGCGAAAATCGATTTTCATGTTACAGACCTTTATCTCAATTGTTGACCCATGACTTGCTACCATAAAGCGGCACAAGCAGGGCAAAACTTCGCCCGAGCGAAGGTTTTAAGATAAAGCTGCTTTCATCTTGGTTAATAAAACAAAAATTTAAGATTTCGCTGATGCAATAAAGGCGGGGTTGTCAAAGCCGCGCTCGCTTTTGCCATACAGAAATAAACTGCCATCAGCGCCCAGAACCTGTCCACCAGCTGCTGCCAACACAGCGTGCCCTGCTGCCGTATCCCATTCCATCGTTCGTCCAAATCGCGGGTAAAGGTCAGCCAAGCCTTCAGCGATAGTGCAAAATTTAAGCGATGATCCTGCCCCGATGAGTTGAGCGACTTTCACCTGGGCCAAATAAGCATCGGTTACTGCATCACGGTGGGATCTGCTGGCCAGCACAGTGGCACCTACATCGGGCATAGGACGCACAGCTATAGAGTGCCATTGGTGTTCGTGGTGTTTGCCAGCGCCATGGCCAGATTCACCGCAATAAAGTGAACCGAGAGCGGGAGCGTAAACCACACCCATCACGGGTGCGCCACCTCTAATGAGAGCAATATTGACAGTGAATTCACCATTACGCGAAATGAATTCTTTGGTTCCGTCCAGAGGATCAACCAGAAAGAATTCTTCAGAGATGTGTGGAACCCGTCCGGCAGCCACTGCTTCCTCGGCAATTACGGGTATGTTTGGAAAAAATCGTTGAAGCCCTGCAAGAATAAGTTCTTCGGCGCGCTCATCAGCCTCAGTCACCGGGGACGCGTCTTTTTTTGTGCGAGCCGAAAAATCATTCGCGTAAACCTCCATAATCAACTGCCCCGCATTGACAGCAAGTTCATTTAACGCTGCAAGTTGGGCCGATGGCGCGTAACTTTTCATAATTGTTCTATGATATTTCGCCCGCACATCGTCAATACGGAAATGCACCCGCTAATTTGTTATAGCTAACCCAACGAATCACTTTTTGGATGGGGCCATGACTTTAATCACTCGACTCTCTGATCTCGATCTTGCGGCTCTCTTGTGCTCTCGCGTCTGTCATGATGTCATTTCTCCTGTTGGTGCGATTGCCAATGGTTTGGAGCTGATGGACGATCCTGAAACAGATGCCGAAATGAAGGCCACAGCACTCGACATGGTGCGTTCTTCTGCAAAAACTGCAACGGCAAAGCTTAAATTTTGCCGAATAGCGTTTGGGGCCGCAGGCTCTGCTGGTGCGCTTATTGATTTAACTGAAGCAGGCGAGGTTGCACGCGCTTTTGTGGGCGAAGAAAAAGTCAAGCTCGATTGGCAAGCCCCGCGAGAAAACCGCCCCAAGCAGGAAGTGAAACTGCTTTTGAACATGCTTCTGATTGCACTTGCCGGAATACCCCGCGGGGGCGTGGTGACCGTTATGGCTGAGGGTTCAAACTTGGTCGTGCACGCCAAGGGTGAACGCGCAAAGATCAATGAAGCCATGGCAGGAGCCCTTGCCGGAACTGCTGATTTGGTGACTTTGGATGCGCGGCTTGTGCAGCCCTATTATGCGCGCGTTCTCGCCGAGGCGGCAGGTTTGAAGCTGCAGATGGTGATGGCAAGCGAAGACACAGTTTCTATCACAGCATCAGCCCATTCCTGAAATTGTTAACAGTGATATTTTTGTGGCATTAACTTTATTTCGTTGCCCAGAGCAATTTGTTAAATTTTAACCGATCACGCTAAGACAATTTTGTGATGCAACCGCCTACACCCGGCACCATATTAAACCGGGGAATGAGTTGTGTCGAATTTGAATGCTCCCGCCGCTGGCGGTACTGTACGTGGAACGAATGATAAGGACGTCATCACTGGCAGCGCTTTTTCTGACATGCTGTCGGGCCTTGGTGGCAATGATATTATCAATGGCGGCGCAGGTGACGACGTCATCGATGGTGATGGCAATTTTACAATTGCAGACGTGGTGCGTCAAACCGGAAGTGCAGTATTTTCAAACATTGGCGTAACCGCCTCAACCAGACCTCTTTTAACATCAATGGGAGTGTCAGATCCAACTCACACCGTGTGGCGCCTGCGCAACACGTCAGATGTGGCACAAGTGGTTCGCTTTGAATCCGCTTCAAACGGTTCCGGGTCATATGGACCCCAGTTCTACACCCTACCGCCTCATACCGACATGCTGATTTCCAGCACGAACATGAGCACTCACAAGCTGTATTTTGCTGAGAACGGAACAGAGTTCAAACAGGTCGATGTGAAGGCGTCGGGCAACCAGATTTTTGCCTATGACACTCCTTACGGTACGCAATCGGAAGGCAACGACATCCTTCACGGGAATGATGGCAACGATACAATTCGCGGAAATGGCGGAGATGACACGCTGTTTGGTGACGCGGGTAATGACAAACTTGATGGTGGCACGGGCAACGACACTCTCGTGGGTGGCGCTGGTGCGGACTATTTGAACGGTGGCGAAGGCAACGATACGGCTGACTATTCAACATCGACCGCGGCAGTGAACATCAATTTGGAAACCGGTGTGGGAAAAGGTGGCGATGCCGAAGGTGATACGCTCGTTAACATTGAAAATCTCATTGGTTCAAAATTCAACGACATTTTGGTTGGCAGTGGTGACATCAACGTTATTGATGGTGGTGATGGCGACGATACGATCACAGGTGGCCACAACAACGACAAGCTCTATGGTGGGGCTGGCAACGACACGTTTCTGGTCGAATGGTCTTATCACGGGGATCACTATGATGGCGGATCAGGTATAGATACATTCAGCGCTGATGTTCCGGTGCTTGATGGTTACGCACAGGAAATTGATCTGGCTACAGGCACCAATAACTGGGAAGACACTTTCACCAGTGTGGAAAATTTAATCGGCGGCGCCAACAACGACAAGTTCTGGGGCAACGACGTTGAAAACAGCTTCTGGGGCCGTGGTGGCAACGACTTGCTTGATGGGCGAGGCGGCAACGACAAGCTTTTTGGTGAAGCAGGCAACGATGTGCTGCTCGGCGGGGCGGGCAACGATCTCCTTGATGGGGGCACAGGCGATGACACGCTGGATGGTGGCATAGGCGATGACACTCTCATTGGTGGCACTGGTGCCGACGTTCTGGTTGGCGGCGATGGCACTGATGCGGCCGATTATTCGGTTTCTTTTGCTGGCGTAGTTGTCAACCTGGAAACAGGTGTTGGAGTTGGCGGTGACGCAGAGGGTGACAAACTGAGCGGCATCGAAAATCTCATTGGTTCAAAATTCAACGATGTTCTGATTGGCAATGCCGGCAATAATGTTCTTGACGGCGGTGATGGCAACGACACGTTGGTTGGGGGTGCGGGATCGGACGTTTTGAATGGCGGAATGGGTTCAGATACGGCCGATTATTCAACGGCATGTGCAGTAATTGTGAACCTTACGGTTGGAACCAGCTTGAGCTGTGGGACGGAAGTCGACAAGCTTGTTTCCATCGAAAACGTCATCGGATCAAATTACAATGATACGATAACGGGTGATGCGGGTTCTAATAAACTCTTCGGAGGAGCTGGCAAAGACCATTTCTATGGGTCAGGCGGCGGCGACTTCTTTGACGGCGGTGCTGGTAAGGACTGGATCGATTACCGCACCTCGACAACTGGTGTTAAGGTAAACTTGTTAACAGGCGTAGGCCAATTTGGTTTGGCCCAAGGCGACACTTACGCCAACATTGAGAACATTCGCGGCGGTGCTGGTGATGACATTTTGATTGGTGACGGCAATGCCAACGTTTTTTACGGCGGTGCAGGTTCAGACCGCATCGAAGGCGGTGGTGGCAACGACATGATCTACACTGCAGGTGGCTATGATTATGTTGACGGTGGCACTGGAATTGATACCCTCAGTTATGCTGACTCTTGGGACAAAGTGATAGTCAACCTTGCAACTGGCATTGGTCAATATGGCTCAGCCTCGCGCGATACCATCGTGAATGTTGAAAATCTGATCGGGTCCAAATTCAATGATGTATTGACCGGAGATTCTGGTGCCAACATGCTAAATGGCGGCAGCGGCAACGACACGCTGCGCGGCGGTGCGGGCAATGATGTTTTGATTGGTGGCTCAGGTGCCGATGTGCTGGACGGCGGAGACGGTATTGACACCGCAAGCTATGCCGCGTCGCATACGGGCGTCACCTTGAGTTTGGCTACTGGCGGCACAACCAATGCAAATGCCAGCCAGAACGGCGTGCAACCGGCTGCTGTTCCTGTTGATGCATGTCCTGATGATCTTGTGAGCGACGGCAATGGCTTAAATTTTGTTGATAGCAGTTACACAGCCCTTAACGGCGTAACCGATGCAACAGGTGATACTTTCACCAGCATTGAAAACGTGGTTGGTTCTGCTTTCAACGACAAGATCACCGGAAATGACGGCGACAACCGCATTGATGGTGGTTTGGGCAATGACATTCTCAATGGTGCAGGCGGCATTGATTATCTGACAGGCAACCTGGGCAATGATATCTTGACCGGCGGAACAGGTGCAGACGTGTTTGTATTTGCAAAGGGCTTTGGACAAGACACAATTACTGATTTCTGGTCGGGCGTTGGACGCACCGACCGTGTGCAGCTGATTGGCACGGATTTGCGCAATTACGCTGATGTGCTGTCACATGCTGTTGAAAGCTCAGCAGGCGTGGTGCTTTCGGTGAATGGCGGAATTGATACGATTACCTTTACCGGATTACACATCAACCAGTTCCATGCGGATGACTTTCTATTCGCATAAAAAACCCTTTAAAAATTGGTCCAACTGTTGCGAACGGGTGTGAGCAACCGCCTTGCCATGACTGACAGCGAAGATTGGTCGGCACATCTGGTTTTTGAAAAAATTGAAGCCAGGTGGGTCTTGACGGTGTTGATGGAGACATCCAGATGTTTGGCAACTTGAACCAGTCTTACCCCGGTGCAAATTTGATAAGCCACGCGCGCTTCTGCGCAGGTGAGTTCCAACATGTGTTGTAACCGTAACGTCCCTTGTTCTTCTGCCTGTTCTTCGGCTGTTAGAATGACCGCTGCCAATGTTCCATCCCCATCAGCGTCGACAAAAGGAAGTGTTGTTATGGAGATTTTGACGTTACCGGGGTTATTCATCGTCATGCAGTTTTGATAGTCGTCAGAACTCAGTCCCGCCTTTGTAATATTGCGAACTGTTTCCTCGAATTTTAGCACATCATGGCTTGTCGCTTTCAGGTGAAAACGACCACACCGCAATTGCACAATGAGCCCTTTTTGCAACTGTTCGTGTCCAGCGGCATTCGCATAAAATAAGATGCGTTCGCGGTTCAATAAGAAGAGCGGGAGCGTGAAGAGGTCCAGCAAAAGCGTGAGCTGTGATGCAGACAAATGGTTTTGCTGCACTCCCGATTTGGCTGCCAGATTGCTGAGGCAAATCATGATCTGAAACCAGCGATTGAAAAAGCGTAATTCGTAAAAAAGTTCATCGAACTCACTCCTAATGCAGACTGAAATTTCGCTGCAACTGGAGGCTAACTTTCCTTGCGTGATAAAACTGTGCTGTTAGCGTGAAATTGAAAAGACCCGCGTGATTTTTAAGTTCTTTGACGTCATGTGAGCGAACTTGCATTTAAACTACAGTCAATAAATGTCGAGTGTTTCAAGTTTAATAGGAACGCTTTGAATTGTAGTTTTTTGGGCTTGTCCCAGAATTCGTTTTTCATTTTTGAGAAGGCGCAAGCCCGAAAGGCCAGGAACACTTATCCGCGTACAGGCAACTGGAAATCCTGTTAAACTCAGATCAATCGAAAGTGCACGAAACCCAGCATCAGTCACACATGCGAGAACATCTTTTGCTGTTTGCGCTAAGGGAGCATGACCAGAGTGTGCCGGTAGAAATTGTGGCATGTGCAAAGCTGAAGCCCCGTTCAACCACGTGTCTAGCTCCGGGTTCTCGGCCTTGGCTGACAGGCGCATGGAAGTTTCCATCTGGATCATTTCGCTTATGGCGGTGACTGTCGCTGTTTGGGAATCAAGATGCGCAGCCGAACCGATTGCCACTTTTGTTCCATCTTGTTCTGATGAGACGGCGACTGTGACGGGAACACCGACATCCGATGTAATATCTATGGCCAATGTTATCCGCGCACGCCGATTGAGCCAGTATGAAAGCCGGGGATGAATTTGATCAATGTAAGAAAGCGAAATATGTGATCGCGATTGCCGCCCATACCACCAAATGGCCAACGCATCGCGCTCAATGCATTCAAGCAATCCACGCATCATTGCCTCTGGCAAAGTTTCTGCGCAGGCGCATCCGGTGGAATCCGCGTCCACTTTGAGCGTTTGATTGAAAACTTTCGCATAGTCCAAAAACACGCTTTGAGCTTCGACGTCAACTTCAAGGCCTGTGCCCATGTCAACAGCAGTGATGAAATCCACGCCGTCTCTGGTTTTGATAGAATGGCTCTGTCGTGTTTCAGTGCAGGCAAGACTAGAAAGCAACTCTGCTGCCTCTGCCGCTGCCGCCAGCATGGCTTGAGATTTTGTAAAGCCGCGTCCTGCTGGCAATCGCGGCTTCAATCCGGTTATCCCTTCATGACAGGGACATGCGATTGCCAAGAAGATCGGCTGCTCTTGGCCGTTGATTTCCCTGATGTCGAATTTGCCCTTGAGAGCGTGAGTCAAAGCATCCAGCAGCGGGTCAAATTTTGGTGGAGTGACAGTTTCCATGGGAGCATTGGGCTCCGGCAATTCAAAATTTTCAAGACTGCATTTGCGACGTCACTTATCATTTCACGCTGGCTTCACGCTGCCAACGGTAATTGGGTATCATCAACAGGAGGGAACTATGGGGCATTTTACACGGCGCGTAGATACAAAGAACGCAGAACACAAAGCGGGTGAAGCGATTATGAGATTGAGCAGGTCCGTTTTCGATGATTCCAAAGGCAGTGAATGGAAAAAATTCAACGCCAATACACGGCAATGGTTGTGGAACAACAACTACAAATATTCAGGCACCGCAAATGGGAAAGTTCCGCCTTCCATCGATATCATCCCGGTTTATGATACTGAAACCAAAATGCACGTGCGAATTCCCTATTACGATAATCTGGAATTGCCGCATGGGGCAGTGGTTCACAATGATGATTATCATGGCGATTTTTCAATTCTTCTTTCGCGTTATTTCGTGCGTAGTTGCCGTTAAAATCAGGGATAGGCGGCCGCGAAAAGCGAATGAGATAATAACAGTCCATTTCTCAAGCTTTCACGGCCTTCTTTCCAGACAACGGGTGTTGATTGGAACAACATCCAATGATGAAGTTCCTCGGTTGTGGGTGGCGATGGCCCCTCCCACAAGAGCCTAACTGAGTCGCTAAATTGTTTGTAAGCTTCGATTGATTTTTCTTTCTCCCCGAGCCTTGCGTGGGCTGCTGCAGCCCACGCCTTTCTATCCGGAAAAATGTCAGGGCTGCGCTCGAGTATTTTGACGGCGCTGGCAAAATCATCCGCCAGATAATGAATAGCGCCAATATATCCGAAGAAATACTCGGGATGAACAGGATTAAGCTTGATTGCTGCTCTTGACCATTGCAGTGCATTCTCAATATGGCCCATGAAAGCCATGCCCATGGCGCTGGCGATCAGTGTTTCTGAGTCATAAGGATTGAGCTCGGTGGCTAGATTGAAATGAGAAAATGCCCGGCCGGCAGAATTGGCAAGCAGCCAGCTCCACCCCATATTGATGTGATTGCGTGAATCGTAAGGGTCAAGCGAAACGGCATTCTTAGAGAGTTCCAGCGCGCGTTTCCGATCTTCTTTTTCATCTGCATATCCTGGCCTGATCATGGCTTGTGTGCTCAGCACCGCAGCCAGACTTGCATAGGCACACGCCATTCCAGGATCTTTTTCAATTGCTCTTGAAAATAAATCCTTTGCAATGGCGTCGTCTTCCAGCGACCAGTTTCGCGACAGTTGGTGTCCGCGCAACCACAGATCATAGGCTGCGGCATCTCCTGGTGGACTGCGCGCAAATCTCAAAGACGACATGTGATTGATCCGCGACGCCAGTTTTGAGGAAATGCTGCCTGCAACAGTGTTGCTCATGGCTTGCAACTCAGACTCTCCAACGCCGTAAATATCCGTCCAGATCTGGCTGCCATCTCGGCAATCGATCAGCGACACCAGAAGTTGACCCGTCGCCTGGCGCCAATCAAGCACCGCATCCACCACGTAGTCTGCACTAATGGCAGCACCCAAAGCCGGATAGTCGATCTTGATCTTGGAATCGAAGCCCTGAGCGGGCCATGATAAAACAATCCAGCATCTGAAACGCGAAAGACAAACTTTCAGTAAGCCAGAAAACCCATCCGCCAGATAATTCTTACTGTCATCGTTGTGCCGCGTGAGGGGCGGCCTGATGGCGATGCGCGGTAAGCCCTTGACTACAGGGATGATCACCGGAACTAGAAGCATTTCAGACGACGCAGATGACTTTGTAAAAGGGTCACCACGCTTTATGGCAACAAGTAAATCAAGTGACTCTTGCGAGGGCTCGCTGTCCAATTCATCCGCAAGAACTTGCGTGAGACGCGCATATTGCCGGAGCGCACCTGCCTGATCCCCTCGTTTTGCGTAATATTTCATCAGAAACTGGTGCGCAAGTTCGTGACTTGGCTCAATGCGGACCAGTTCGTCAGCCATGTCTGATGTTGCAAAGTCGTCGGCGGCAAACATGTGTTGAAGATGGTCACTCAATAAGTTGGATAAAATACTGCGATACCTGGCACGCTCCACCTGCACCCATGCTTCAAAAACGGGTGCATTGGGAACGGCGTCACCAAACAATTCACCTTTCCAGAGGCCAGCCAGTGCAAGTGCGGCTGCACGATCATTCTTTGCAACGGTTAAACCTGACATAAACTGGGAAACATCGACATCAATGTTGTCGACCATGACGCCGATATCGAGTCTCTGGCCGTCTAAAACCAGATCAGCGCCGTCGCCCAGACAATCGCGCACCTCTTTCAAACATTGCCGCAGAGATGTGCGGGCCAGCTCGTCAGGGGCCGGGTCCCATAAAAATGATGATACTTTTTCGCGGCTCATGCGCGAACCGGGCCAAAGGGCAATCAACCCAATAAGACAGCGTGCTTTGCGCGAGCGGAAGGTGATCTCGGATCGCGAGTGCCTGTCATGCAACTTGCATCCACCAAACAGACTGAGGTGATATTGAGCAGACATTTATGCAAAGCCCATTTTAGTCATGTGTGCATGAAACCCAGCAACTGTACAGGTCTGAATTACATGCCCACGTTACAATTCTAAATCGTTTTTCAAGTTTGAATTCAAATTTCCAATTCAATGTTTAAAAATTTGTATCGTAATGCAATTCAAAAATTACGCATTGACCAGATTTTTTTCAGAACGTACCATCATGCGAAACTATAGGAAACAGGTAGGATGACAATAAAAATACGCGGGATTGAATTTCAAGCAAACTTGGATAACGCGATGGGCTTGCAATTCACAAATCTGTCCCACCGCTGGGGATTCCAGTCGCCCAATTGGCCCTATTTTCAAGACGTCAAAATTGAGCGGATCCATTATATGGCAAAATCGGGTGTGCTGTCGCAGCGCATCACCACCTCGATGCATTCGACGACCCACATTGATGCCCCCGCTCATGTCGTTCAAGGGACTCCCTTTATTGACGAAGTTCCGTTACCGCATTTCTTTGGCTCTGGCATTGTGGTTCCCCTGCCCAAGAAGAAATGGGAGTCAATCACAGCCGATGATTTGGAAAAAGCGTGTGGCAAACAAATTCAACCGCACGATGTGTTGATCCTCAACACAGGGTGGCACAAGCAGTATGAAGACGGCGATTATTTTGCTTACTGCCCCGGCTTTGTTCCCTCGGCTGGCCAGTGGATGGTTGATAAACAAGTGAAGGTGGTGGGCCACGATACCCAGGCGAACGATCACCCCTTGGCAACCGCTATTGGCCCCCAACGTAATGGCCCTCTACTGCCGCACTTGGCAAAGGAATACTTTGAATGGTCGGGTGGCAACGACTGGGCGAAAGACTTTCCAGAATGGGAACCTGTGCACCGTATTCTCTTCAAGAATGGCATTCTCGGAATTGAAAATGTCGGTGGTGATCTTGATTCAGTCACCGGCAAACGGTGCACCTTCGCGTTTTTTCCGTGGAACTGGGATAGGGGTGATGGCTGCATCATCCGGCTGGTCGCCATTACCGATCCAAGCCAGAATTACCGGATTGAAAGCGGAGCTCATTTCTGATGCACGTCAAGCGATTTGCCGATGCTCAAAAATATGAAGCCCCAAATCACCGCGGTGTCGTAGGACTAAGATTGCAAGGCTTTGAGGACGGTGGTCCAAAAAATCAGTGGGTGGGTTACTCGCAATTCTTGCCGGGAGGAGGAGCCGGGCCGGATGCAACACCTTTCGAGAAAGTCTATGTCATTCTTGAAGGCGAGATGACTGTTATCATAAACGACGAACAGACGGTTCTGAGACCCATGGATTCCTGCACCATTGCCCCCAATGAAGTGCGTGAGATTGTAAATCGTTCAAACCATATGTGCAAAATGCTTGTTGTTGTGCCCTATCCGCCAAGTTTAAAGCCATGAAAAATCCGCTCGAGCTTTTCAATATTGAAGGTAAAGTTGCACTCATCACCGGAGCTTCCGGCGCATTTGGTAGGGTTGCGGCGCGCACATTGGCAGGTG
This sequence comes from Hyphomicrobiales bacterium, assembly GCA_038230015.1. Classification (GTDB taxonomy): domain Bacteria; phylum Pseudomonadota; class Alphaproteobacteria; order Rhizobiales; family Aestuariivirgaceae; genus Aestuariivirga. The sequence continues at coordinate 48,236 of JBBRNW010000003.1, forward strand.
CGGGGTGTAAACTCGTTCTGGCTGCGGGCAAGACGTCAGAACTCGAAGCTATTGCAAGAGAATGTGAAAGCGTAGAGGTTGAAACTGTAAATATTCGTCCTTCCACGGAAGAAAACTGCACTAAACTTTTTGATTCTGCAGTTAAGCGTTTTGGCCGTGTTGATATTCTTGTTGTGGCCTCTGGCAAAAACCAGGTGGCGAAAATCACTGATATGGCAGCTGCACAATTTCTTGATGTGATGGATGCAAATGTAACTCAAAGCTGGCTCATGGCCAAAGCCGCCACCACGCAAATGTTAAAGCAGGGACATGGCGGCAAGATTGTTCTTATGTCATCGGCGCGCGGTCTGCTGGGTCACCCTGCCGGATACACCGCCTATTGTGCTTCAAAATCTGCAATAGACGGAATGACCAAAGCTCTGGGCTGTGAATTGGGACCTACAGGAATTACAGTGAATGCCATTGCGCCCACGGTGTTTCGTTCACCGCTGACAGAATGGATGTTTGGCGACGACGAAAAAGCCAAAACGACCCGCACCGGATTTCTGGCCCGCGTGCCCAAGGGCCGCCTCGGCGAACCAGCTGATTTGGCGGGGCCGTTGTTGTTTCTTGTCTCCAAAGCATCTGATTTTTATACGGGCCACATCCTATATGCCGACGGCGGCTACACCGCCGGATGACACAACGCATCGCCATCATTGGTGCAGGACTGATGGGTCACGGGCTCGCAGTGGTGTTTGCGAGCGCAGGACACTGCGTAAGCATCACTGATGCTTTCCCCAATGTGCTGGATACGGTTCGTGAACGCGTTAAAGAGACACTAAAGTCAATAGACGTAGACAGCACTGCGGTGAGCCTGATTACTCCCGTTGGTGATCTCGCCCAAACTGTCAGGGATGCTGATATCATTATTGAAGCTGCCCCTGAAAAACTTGCGTTGAAGCAGGAACTCTTCAAACAGCTGGAGGCAGTGGCAAGACCTGATGCCATCATTGCCTCCAATACATCTGTCATTCCAATTGGCCAGATTGCAGCGCATGTAAAATCAAAACACCGGGTGTTGGGAACCCACTGGTGGAACCCGCCCTATCTGGTGCCATTGGTAGAAGTCATCCAAACACAGGGCACAGCAATTACCACCATTGAAACAATGATGGCGCTTCTCACGAAAATCGGCAAAATCCCGGTACATGTTAAAAAAGACGTGCCAGGCTTTGTTGGCAATCGTCTGCAACAAGCCATGTGGCGTGAAGCCATTGCGCTGGTGGCAGAAGGCGTGTGTGATGCCGAAACTATTGACTTGGTGGTGACCAGCAGTTTTGGCAGAAGATTGGCTGTATTAGGGCCAATGGCCAACGCTGATCTGGTGGGAACAGATTTGACGCTCGATATTCAGAATAGCATTCTTCCGCATCTTAATCGGTCAACCCAGCCAACCAACACTCTCAAATCACTGGTGGCCCGACAGAAACTGGGTTTCAAAACCAATGCGGGTTTTCAAAACTGGACAGAACAAACAAAGCAGAATGTGCGAATAAAAGTTGCTGAACATCTGAAACTTTTGAATAAAATACTGGAACCAAAAAACTGAAACTTTGCTTGTGAACACTTGCATAAAGTTCAATTCTAAGCTTCATTGAATTCAAATCAAAAACGCTATCTGGGAGGAAAATACCATGAAACTTAAAAATTTAAACCGTCGCCAAGTTCTGAAATCGGGTGCGGTTGCACTTGCGGCTCCCTCTATTTTTGGAGTCCAGAAAGCCCAAGCGGCAACCACTTTCAAGGTCGGTCTGGTGACACCACTCACAGGTCCGCTTGCAGGTTTTGGAGAAGCACAGGATTGGATTATTTCTGGTATTCAAAAATCGATGGAGGGACTGACCAACAATGGCGCACCCATCAAGGTTGAGCTGATCACCAAAGACTCGCAATCAAACCCCAACCGCGCGGCTGAAGTGGCCGCTGATCTCATCAACAAGGATCAGGTGAATCTGATCATCACGAAGGATACGCCAGACACCACAAACCCTGTGGCCGATCAGGCAGAATTAAACGGCATTCCTTGCATCTCAACCAATTGCCCGTGGCAACCTTATTTCTTTGGCCGCGGTGGTGATCCTGCTAAGGGCTTTACATCAACTTATCACTTCTTTTGGGGCCTTGAAGATATCATCGCAAATTTTGTTGGGGTGTGGGACCAATCTGGTGCAGGCAAAGTTGTCGGTGCACTGTTTCCCAATGATGCCGATGGAAATGCATGGGGAGATAAAGAGCGCGGGCTTCCCCGACCGGTGACTGCTGCAGGATACAAGATGATTGATCTTGGTCGTTATCAACCTCTGAACAATGACTTCTCATCACAAATTTCGGCCTTCAAAGCCGCAGGTGTGGAAATTGTGACGGGGGTGATGATTCCACCGGATTTTGCAACATTCTGGAGCCAGGCCGCCCAGCAAGGCTTCAAGCCAAAAGTAGTCACCATCGGCAAAGCCTTGTTGTTTCCAGCCTCGGTTGATGCCTTGGGCGATCGTGGTGATGGTTTGACAACGGAAATCTGGTGGAGCCCGAGCTATCCTTTCAAATCCAGCCTGACAGGCGAAAGCGCTAAAGGTTTGGCAGACAGTTATGTGAAAGCCAGCGGCAAGCCTTGGACTGCAACATTGGGTTTCAGCCATGCCATTTTCGAAGTGGCCTTTGACGTGATCAAGCGCACCAAGGATCTCTCAAGTGCCGCCTCGATCGTGGAAGCCATTGCTGCAACTGATATGCAAACCATCGTAGGTCCCATCAATTGGAAAAATGGGCCAGTGAAAAATGTGGCAAAGACACCACTCACCAGTGGCCAGTGGCAACGCAACGACGGCAAACTGGAATTGATCATCACCACCAATGTGCAGCATCCAGATATTCCAGTGGGTGGCAAATTAAAGCTCCTCAGTTAGATTGAAAAAGGGTCGGGTGCTTCGTGCATCCGACCGTTGTTGCAATGGCTTTGCTCTCCCTTAAAAATCTGCAGAAGCGGTTTGGCGCGTTGCTTGTAACCAACGATGTCTCTCTTGATGTGAGCGAGCGCGAGATTGTAGGCATATTAGGGCCCAATGGTGCTGGCAAAACCACGTTGTTTAATCTGATTGCCGGCACCGTTAAACCAGATGAAGGGCAGGTTTATTTTAAGGGCGAGGATATTTCGTCTTTCGGCGTTTCTGAGCGCTGCCGCAAAGGCGTTTCACGGTCATTTCAAATTCCCCATCCCTTGAGCGGCATGAGTGTTTATGAAAATATTCTGGTTGGCGCCACTTTCGGTAAAGCCAAAAATACCATCAATCCGGAAATCAACGCCGCTGAGATTTTGCAAATCACAGGGCTCAAGTCCAAAGCCAATGATCTGGCAGGGTCCTTGACGCTTTTGGAGCGCAAGCGGCTTGAAATGGCGCGCGCTTTGGCCACTGACCCGAAGCTGTTATTGCTCGACGAAATTGCTGGCGGCTTGACCGAGCGCGAATGCCAATCATTGCTGAATGCTTTGCGAGACGTACATCAATCAGGTGTAACGATCGTTTGGATTGAACATGTTGTGCATGCACTTTTGTCAGTGGCACAAAGACTGGTTGTGATCAACTTCGGGAAAAAAATTGCAGATGGCAACCCCCACGATGTGATTAACAGCTCTGAGGTCAGATCTGTATATATGGGAGAAGACGCCCATGTCTGACATTTTGCTGTCGGTCAAAAACTTGCAATCTTACTACGGCGATTTTCAGGCCCTTCATGGCATCACGCTCGAGTTAAAAAAAGGCCAAGTGCTTTCTCTTATCGGTGCCAATGGGGCAGGAAAAAGCACGTTGTTAAAATCCATTTGTGGCCTGGTGCGCAAAAAAACCGGTGATGTTAAGTGGAAAGGCGATGACATCATCACTCTCCCAGCCAGTGAAATTGTCAAGCGTGGCATAGCGCTGGTGCCGGAGGGTCGACGTCTTTTTCCGTCCTTGTCGGTGGACGAAAATTTGCGTCTTGGTGGTCATGTCGCAAGACTAGGCCCGTGGTCACTGTCATCCGTTTATAACCTGTTCCCAATTCTAAGAGAGAAAAGAAATGCACCCTCGACATCGCTCTCCGGTGGCCAGCAACAGATGGTGGCCATTGGCCGCGCGTTGATGTCCAATCCCGAATTGATTTTGCTTGATGAGCTAAGCCTGGGCCTTGCCCCCATCATTATCAAAGATATTTATGACCAGCTGCCTCTCATAACTGCAGGTGGCATGAGTGCCATTATCGTGGAACAAGATGTGACGCGCGCACTCTCTGCTGCCAGCCACTTTTTTTGCATTCAAGAAGGTCGCGTATCTTTGCAAGGTGCACCAAAATCTTACACGCGTGATCAGATCTCTAAAGCATATTTTGGAACCTGAGCAATGGATTGGATCAATGCAATTGTTCAGGGTGTTCTGGTGGGTGGTCTTTACGCCATGTTTGCAGCGGGACTGTCCCTGATTTTTGGCGTCATGCGTCTTGTAAATATCGCGCATGGCGACTTGATTATTTTAGCCTCTTATCTGGCTTGGGCAGTGGTTGGTGCCACTGGCGTGCATCCTTTGCTGGCACTCCTGGCTGTGGTTCCCGTTATGGGCTCGCTTGGCTACGCACTTCAGAGCTTTATTTTGAATCGCACGCTGGGCAAAGATATTTTGCCGCCACTGTTGGTTACCTTTGGCCTGTCGGTCATTCTGCAAAATGGCTTGCTGCAATTTTTCACTGCGGATAGCCGCAAGCTCAACGCGGGTCTGTTGGAAATCTCCAGCTTCAATGTGGTGCAAGGCATCGACATTGGCTATTTGCCATTGCTCATGTTTATGACGGCTGTCGCCATCATCGCAGGCCTGCAATACATGTTTTATAACACCGCCACAGGCCGTGCCTTTCGGGCTACATCGGATGAACCTGAAATTGCGCAACTCATGGGGCTGGACAATAAACAGGTGTATGCCAAGGCCATGGCGCTGTGTTTGGGCATTGTTGCCATCGCCGGCGTGTTTCTCGCCATCCGGTCGAATTTTGATCCCTTTATGGGGCCAGGCCGTTTGATTTTCGGTTTTGAAGCGGTGATTATTGGCGGGCTGGGTAATTTGTGGGGCACATTGGTGGGCGGGGTCATCTTGGGTGTGGCGCAAGGCTTGGGTGCACAAATTGATCCAGGTTATCAAATTCTCGCAGGTCACGTCGCATTCTTGATTGTTTTGGCCTTTCGACCAACAGGGTTGTTTCCGAGGATAGCGGGATGATTACAGTCAGCCGCTCGACCCGTCTCAGCCAGATAGCCGCGATCACTTCGCTGGGGCTCATGGTGGTTCTCATGGCAGCGCCGTGGTGGGGTTCGTCTGCCACGCTGCATTTGATGGGCGAAATCAGCGTATATCTGGCTTTGGCAAGTTTATGGAATCTGCTCGCAGGTTACACGGGCCTGGTTTCTGTTGGCCAGCAAGCTTATGTGGGCTTTGGTGGCTATGTGCTTTTTACGTGCGCTTTGTTTTTAGGGTTGCACCCGGTCTTAGCCATTCTCATGGCCGGTCTTGCTGCAGCACTCATTGCCATTCCGGTGGGAAAACTCGTTTTCCGTTTGCAAGGCGCCTATTTCGCAATTGGAACCTGGGTGGTGGCCGAAGTGTTTCGGTTGAGTTTTGCGCAAATGACAGCGCTGGGTGGCGGCTCTGGCATAAGCCTGCCGCTGAACATCGTTAAAATGCTGGGGGAAAGCAAAGCCACCAGAGATGCCTCAGTCTATTGGCTGGCGCTTTCGCTTGGGTTGGGGGCTCTAGCCTTGGTTTACATCCTGCTTCGTTCTAAAATTGGTTTGGCACTTACGGCAATCAGAGACAGTGAAATTGCATCCGCCAGCTTGGGTGTTAACATTAGCCGCGTCAAATACGGCGTCTATATCGCCGTGGCCGCGATGACATCCATGGCGGGTAGTATCATTTTCCTGCAAAAACTTCGAATCTCACCCGACGCCGCATTCAGCGTCAATGACTGGACCGCGTTTGTCATCTTCATCGTTGTGATCGGGGGCATCGGCACCATTGAGGGTCCTATCATTGGCACACTGGTTTATTTTGCGCTGCGCGAATATCTTGCCTATTTGGGCTCGGTCTATTTGATGATCCTTGGCGCATTGGCCATCATCATCATGCTGGCCGCTCCCAAAGGTATCTGGGGTTATATTTCGCAGCGCTGGAACATCTCGCTTTTTCCGGTTGGCTACCGCATTCACTTCAAGGATTAAAGTCATGGCAGGCAAAGTTATCATTTCAGTTGCAATCACCGGCGGCATTCACACGCCCACCATGTCGAATACCTTGCCGATCACCCCAGCACAGATTGCCGAACAGTCCATCGCCGCAGCCGAAGCCGGTGCCGCAATCATTCATCTGCATGCGCGTGATCCAGGGGATGGCAAACCAACGCCAGACCCGAACGTGTTCATGGAGTTTCTGCCGCGCATCAAGCAAAGCTGTAATGCCGTGCTCAACATTACGACAGGTGGTGGACTGAACATGACGGTGGATCAGCGGCTTGCGGCACCTCTAGTTGCCAAGCCGGAAATGTGTTCGCTCAACATGGGCAGCATGAATTTTGGAATTTTTCCGCTGGCTGATCGTTACACCGAGTGGAAACACCCCTGGGAGGAGGCTTATTTGCGCGGCACGGATGACTTTATCTTCCGCAACACTTTTAAGGATATTGCTCGCATCCTGAAAGATCTGGGTGAAACGCACGGCACGCGCTTTGAACATGAATGCTATGATGTGGGCCATCTTTATAACCTCGCTCACTTTGTGGACAAAGGAGCTATCAAGCCACCCTTTTTTGTGCAGATGATTTTTGGAATTCTTGGCGGCATTGGCGCTGATCTGCGCAACCTCATGTTCATGAAAGAAACGGCTGATAAATTATTTGGCACTGACTATCGCTGGTCGGTTCTGGCTGCGGGCCGCCATCAAATGAATTTCTGTACTCAAGCTGCCATGATGGGCGGCAACGTGCGCGTGGGCCTCGAGGATTCGCTTTATATTGGCAAAGGCAAGCTTGCCACTTCGAATGCTGAACAAGTGACAAAAATTCGCCGCATCATTGAAGAATTGGGTTTGGAAATTGCGACGCCGGATGAAGCACGCGCCATCCTTGCTCTCAAGGGTGGCGATAAAGTAGGCTTTTAGCCATGAAGCCATTCATCTAATCTGCGCTGCCAACACGCGTCATTTTCGGGCGCGGAAAAATTTCAGAGGTGGCAGCAGAAGCAAACCGCCTTGGTTTGAAGCGGCCCCTGGTGATCACCACTCATCAACAAGCCAATACTGGTCTTGAAATTATCCAGCAAACCGGGGGCATCGCTTTTGCTGCTGCCGCCATGCACACTCCTGTTGCGGTGACAGAGCAGGCCATGGCAATCGTAAAGGCGCAAAATTGCGACGGCACCATCGCACTGGGTGGCGGGTCATCGACTGGCCTTGGCAAGGCCATCGCATTTCGAACCAATGCCACCCAATTGGTCATCCCCACAAGCTATGCGGGCTCGGAGATGACAAACATTTTGGGCGAAACGGCAGGCGGTGTGAAAACAACAAGGCGGGATGCTAAGATTCAACCTGAAACAGTGATCTATGATCCAGATCTTCTTGATACCCTGCCTGATAAATTTGCATCCACGTCCGGCATGAACGCTATCGCCCATGCCGTGGAGGGCCTTTATGCAAAGGACACCAACCCCATTATTTTGATGCTGGCTGAAGATGGCATCAGGGCCTTGGCTCATGCTTTGCCACTTGGCAAAAAGGGCCACGATGAGGCGCTCTATGGTGCATGGCTCTGCGGCACGGTTATGGGAAGCTGCGCCATGGCGCTTCATCACAAGCTTTGCCATGTCTTGGGCGGCAGCTTTGATCTTCCTCATGCGGAAACCCACGCGGTTATTTTGCCCCATGCCACGGCTTATAATGCAAAGGGTTCACCCGGTGCCATGATGCGGATTGCGCGCGCCCTTGGTGCGGGCACCGCTGCTGCCGGGCTTTATGACCTTGCTGCAAAATTGCATGCGCCGCTTAGTTTGAAAGAAATCGGCATGCCGGAACATGGTCTCGATAAGGCCGCTGATCTGGCTGCGGCAAATCCATACGCCAATCCGGTGCCAATTGACCGCACCGCCATTCGCCACCTATTAGATGATGCCTATCACGGGCGCAGACCCGTATAGAATTTTGGGAGAATCATGTGTCTGATATTGAAACTGATGTGATGGTGGTTGGAACGGGCCCGGCAGGCTCGTCCACCTCGGCCTTGCTGGGCACTTACGGCATCAATACATTTGTGATTAATCGCTACCGCTGGCTGGCCAACACACCGCGCGCCCACATCACCAACCAACGCACGATGGAAGTGTTGCGCGATCTGGGCCACGAAGTGGAACAAGAGGCTTACATGCACGCCACCGATCAGGAATTGATGGGCGAAAATGTTTTTTGCGAAAGTTTGGCAGGTGAAGAACTGGGCCGCATGAAAAGCTGGGGCAAACATCCGCTCAGCCGCGCTGAACATCAGCTTTCATCACCCACCTTCATGAATGATTTGCCGCAAACCTTCATGGAGCCGCTGCTTTACAAAACCGCTTGCTCACGCGGCGCGCAAAGCCGCATGTCATGCGAATATGTGTCCCATGTTCAAGACAAGGATGGCGTAACTGTAACTTGCCTCGACCGCTTAACTGAAAAAAACTTCACCGTGCGCTGCAAATATCTGGTGGGTGCCGATGGCGGCAATTCACTTGTAGCTGAACATGCGGGCCTTCCTTTTGAGGGCAAGATGGGTGTTGGTGGTTCAATCAATATATTGTTCAAAGCAGATCTATCCAAATATGTGGCACATCGCCCCTCGGTTTTATATTGGGTCATGCAACCGGGTGCCGATGTGGGCGGCATTGGTATGGGGTTGGTGCGCATGATCCGCCCGTGGAATGAATGGCTTATTGTATGGGGTTACGATATTTCCAAGCCTGCACCTTCTGTAAACAAGGAAAGTGCAACGCATGTGGCACGTCAGCTTGTGGGCGACCCGAACCTTGAGATTGATTTGATCTCCGCCAGCACATGGACCGTGAACAACATGTATGCCACGCACATGCAAAAGGACCGTGTATTTATCATGGGGGATGCAGCACATCGTCATCCCCCTTCAAATGGTTTGGGTTCCAACACGTCCATACAAGATGCGTTTAATCTGGCGTGGAAGCTTGCCATGGTCATCCGCGGCCAAGCCTCTTCCAAACTGCTCGCAAGCTATTCCCAAGAGCGGGCCCCCATTGCCAAACAAATTGTGACCAGAGCCAATCAATCCATCGGCGAGTTTGGACCGATATTTCAGGCCCTCGGCATGGATGGTGGCGTGGATCATGAAAAAATCAAACGCAATATGGATGGGCGCGCCGATGCCACAGCGGCGGCTGAAACCCAACGTGAAGCCTTGCGCAAAGCCATTGCCTTTAAAAAATTTGAGTTTGATTGCCACGGCGCAGAGATGAACCAGCGCTACACTTCGACAGCAATTGTTACAGGCGGCCAACCGGAACCCTCCTATGCCAATGACAAAGAACTGCATTATGCACCAACCACATGGCCAGGCGCACGCCTTCCGCACGCCTGGGTTTACGATAAACAGGGCAAGCAACACTCCACACTGGATATCACAGGTAAGGGGCACTTTACAGTAATCACAGGCATTGGCGGCGAAGCTTGGGTAGCAGCAGCAAAGGCCATCAGCGCGTCGCTTGGCATTAACATTAAAACCTGTGTCATCGGCCCGCGCCGCGATTTTGAAGACCATGCCGGCGAATGGGCCGCCCTGCGCGAAATCAGCGATGGCGGATGCCTGCTCGTGCGCCCAGATCACCATGTGGCATGGCGGGCTTTCGAAAAATCATCCCATGCGGAACCGGAATTGAACGCAGCGCTCGAAAAAATTTTAGGAAAGTAAGATGGCTAAAGCTGTAAAGAAAAAATCCGCCGCCACTAAAAAATCTTCGGTTTATTTTTCTGAAAAGAAATCAGTTGAGGTGGTTCAGGGCCGTGTGGGAAAAAACGCCAACAAACGGGCCAAAGTTCTGGTCAACAGTTTAGTCAAACATCTGCATGCCTTTATAAAGGAAACTGAACCTACACTTGATGAATGGATGTCTGGCATCCAATTTTTGACTAAGACGGGCCACATGTCCACTGACTGGCGGCAGGAATTTATTTTGCTATCCGACACGCTTGGCATCTCCATGTTGGTGGAAACAATCAACAACCGCAAAAAAACAGGAGAAACGGAATCCACCGTGCTTGGACCTTTTCACGTGTCCAATGCGCCGCGCTACGCAAATGGGGCCAACATCTGTCTGGATGGGAAAGGTGAGCCTCTTTTGGTCAGTGGCACTGTTCGCAATGTAAAGGGCAAGGTGATTGCCGGTGCCACGCTGGATGTTTGGCAAACCAACGAAGAAGGGTTTTACGATGTGCAACAGGAGGGCATTCAACCCGATCATAATTTGCGCGGAATTTTCACGACTGACGAAAAGGGCAGGTTTAATTTCACCTCTGCTTACCCCAGGTTTTATCCCATTCCCACAGATGGGCCAGTTGGCGATCTTCTGAAAGGTTTGGACCGCAATCCAAACCGGCCCGCCCATATTCATTTTATTGTCTCAGCACCTGGTTATAAGCCTGTAACCACACACCTTTTCACCTCTGATTGCCCGTGGTTAAAAGATGACGCTGTTTTTGGGGTCAAAGAAAGTCTGATTGCGGATTTCAAAAAAAAGGGAAATCATTGGGAAGTTGAATGGGATTTTGTGTTGAGTAAGGCTTAAAGATCATGGAACTGCAAAACAGTTTGCCACGCAATTCTGGCACAGTATTGAAACTTGAATATTTCGAAAAAATTCAGGTGAATACATCAGCCGCGGAACGTCGTGCGGCAACTTTTTCAACGCGGCGCACAGTTAAGAAAGAATATCAGGCTGCTTGGTTGGTAAAAGCCTTGCAGTGCATCGATCTCACCACGCTGGCAGGTGATGACACCCCAGCAAGGGTTCATAGGCTCTGTGAAAAGGCAAAAAGGCCCTTGCGTGACGACATTATAAAAAAGCTTGGGCTACTGGAAGCACCTAAAGTAGGAGCCATCTGTGTTTATCCCACAATGGTGCCGCACGCCGTAAAGGCCTTGCGCGGCAGTGGCATTCCTGTGGCCTCGGTGGCCACCGGTTTTCCTGCAGGTCTAACGCCGTTGCCGTTGCGTCTGGCCGAAATAGACTACGCGGTGGGTGAGGGTGCCGAAGAAATTGATATCGTCATCAACCGCGCACTTGTTTTGGCCCAAGACTGGCAAGCCCTGTATGATGAAATTTGCGCCATGCGCAAAGCCTGCGGACAATCACATATGAAAGCCATTCTGGCCACTGGTGATCTAAAAACCCTGCGCAATGTTTACAAGGCGTCCATGGTGGCCATGCAGGCAGGTGCCGACTTTATAAAAACCTCCACCGGCAAGGAAGATGTGAATGCGACATTGCCCGTCAGCCTTACCATGGTGCGGGCCTTACGAGACTATGACAGGATCACCGGATACAAAGTTGGTTTCAAACCTGCTGGCGGATTGAAAACCGCCAAGGATGCCATGAACTGGCAAATTCTGATGAATGAAGAACTGGGCAGGCCTTGGCTGGAGCCAAATCTTTTTCGCATCGGTGCAAGTTCCATGCTGGCCGACATTGAACGTCAACTCGAACATTTCATCACCGGGCGCTATTCTGCACTCGCACACCACGCTCTCGCTTGAAGGATCAGCTAAATGCCAAGCGTCACTGAAATATTACACACGATGGATTATGGTCCCGCACCTGAATCCAATACCCACGTTACCGAATGGCTCGGTTTTCACAAAGCGGGCTTTGGCCATTTTATCAACGGTGTCTATGTGGGCGGAGAAAGGACTAAAAAAATTGAAGTGCAAAATCCAGCTAGCAATGAAGTGATTGCACAAGTTTCAAACGGAACTGCAAAGGATGTGAACGAGGCTGTGGCTTCTGCCCGCAAAGCGTTCAAGTCTTGGTCGAGGCTTTCTGGCTTTACGCGCGCCAAACACCTTTATGCGTTGGCACGCCACATTCAAAAGCGCGAACGCTTTTTGAGCGTGCTCGAAACAATGGACAATGGCAAAACCATTCGCGAAAGTCGTGATATTGATATTCCCCTGGTCGCCCGTCATTTTTATCACCATGCAGGATGGGCGCAGCTGGTTGACACTGAATTCAAGGGTTATGGTCCCGTCGGTGTGTGTGGCCAGATCATTCCGTGGAATTTTCCGCTTCTCATGCTCGCTTGGAAAATTGCGCCCGCACTGGCAGCAGGCAACACAGTGGTTTTAAAACCTGCGGAATTTACGCCGCTCACAGCTTTGGCATTTGCCGAAATTTGCTCGGAAGCAGGCATTCCGCCCGGCGTTGTAAACATTGTAACGGGTGATGGTGAAACGGGCGCAGCATTGGTGGCCCATGCTGGTGTCGATAAAATTGCCTTTACAGGCTCCACCGAGGTAGGGCGCATCATTCGCCAGCAAACAGCTGGCAGTGGCAAAAAACTGTCGCTGGAACTTGGCGGAAAATCACCCTTTATAGTGTTTGAAGATGCTGACCTTGATGCCGCCGTTGAAGGTGTTGTGGATGCAGTCTGGTTCAACCAAGGTCAAGTCTGCTGTGCAGGAACGCGGTTGCTGATGCAGGAAAGCATTGCCGAGCCATTGATTGCAAAATTGCAAATCCGCATGCAATCCTTGCGCGTGGGCGATCCCCTGGATAAGTCCATCGATATGGGCCCCCTCGTTGACCCTGTTCAATTGCAGCGCGTTGCGGCTTTGGTGAAGCGAGGCCTTGACGAGGGTGGAACGCTTACCCAATCGCCGTGCCCACTGCCAGAAAAGGGAAACTACTTTTCGCCATCACTTTTCACAAATGTCGACACATCGTCCATTGTCATGCAGGAGGAAATCTTCGGTCCGGTGATCTCCGCCATGACATTTCGCACACCCGATGAAGCCGCAACGCTGGCAAACCACACGCGCTATGGTCTGGCGGCTTCTATCTGGTCGGAAAACATAAACATCGCCCTGGATGCCGCTTCCCGCGTAAAGGCGGGCATTGTATGGATCAACTGTACCAACATGTTTGATGCGGCTGCTGGGTTTGGCGGCTACAAGGAAAGCGGCTTTGGCCGTGAAGGTGGCAGGGAAGGGCTTTATGAGTATCTGAAACCCCACACCGAGATAAAAGCTGCCGAAGTGCTGCCGACAAAGCTTTTCGCCACCACCAGATCAGAACTAAAGCACACTGATGCAGGCAGTATTGACCGCACCGCAAAAATGTTCATCGGTGGCAAACAAGCGCGCCCTGATGCTGGATACAGTTATGAAGTGGTCAATGCCAAGGGCGAGGCCATTGGCCTGGCTGGTCTTGGCAATCGAAAAGATATTCGAAACGCAGTTGAAGCTGCGCGAGGCGCAAGTGCATGGTCGTCAGCCTCGGCCCATAACCGTGCGCAAGTTTTGTTTTTTATTGCCGAGAATCTCAGTGCGCGCGCTGAAGAATTTGCCAAGCGATTGGTGCAAACGGGATCATCGTTACGCAGCGCAAAGCAAGAGGTTGATAACGCACTTGAGTGTTTGTTTTACTATGCTGCTCAAGCCGACAAGTATGATGGCCGCGTTCATTCCACCAACAGCAAAAAACTGACGACATTGGCGATGAACGAACCCTTTGGTGTGTTGGCCATCATCTGTCCTGACACATCACCATTGCTGGCCTTGGTGTCGATGCTGGCACCTGCTTTCGCGATGGGGAACCGCATCGTAGTGGTGCCGTCACAATCGCAACCCTTGTTGGCCACTGATTTCTATCAAGTTCTGGAAACGTCAGACGTGCCGCCGGGGGCAATTAACATTGTTACAGGTGCACGAAATGAATTGGCCAAAACCCTAGCCGAACATGATGAAGTTGCCGCAATGTGGGTGTGTGCTGATGCGCAATGTGCTGCCATGGTGGAAAAGGCCTCGGCAGGTAATCTTAAATCGACCTGGGTCTTGCAAGATTGGCAAAACACCAGTGGCAGCAAATATCTTCGCCATGCAACACAAGTGAAAAATATCTGGATCCCTTACGGCGAGTAACTGCGCCCACAAGGCCCGCCACGCTTTACCTTCAGGTCACCCGCTTTAACATCCAGCACAATTGTCGCCAAGGTTTCATATTGTTCTTCTGGACCGGATTTCGGGTCATGATGACAACAAACGGCACCTTCACCGCCAGAATGGTTTGCCATTATGGCTAGAATATTTTCCTCTGAAACAGGCGTCAGCGCCCACAGTTTGCGCTTTAAATAGGCGCGGCGCAGCAGGGTATCAGGATTGAGTTTAGGCTCAGTGTCATGTGGTATTGCAGCTTGAGCAAGAAAATGATTGGTGTGAACGATAAAGCCCCTGTCATCTGGCAAAACAAATCCTGGACCGCCCGGAAACAATTCAACTGTGAGTGCCGACGCAACACCGTCTTCATACGAAACCAGGTTTACAGAACTTGAAGCCGAAACATCTGCCGCAGCCAGCATTTGCGCAGCGCGCGCAATGTTGGGTGCTGTGTCCAAAACCCAGCGCGCTGCCACATGCACCGGAACGCCAATTTTTTGACCATCACGTGTGTGATGTAAAATTGTAAATAGCAAACCAAGCCCTCTGCTATTCAATCCAGCTTTGCCCACAATGCCATATTCAGTCATGGTCTTGGTCACGCTGCCATCGGCCAGAGGAATCTCCCACACCAGCCAACCGTCACGCAACCCAAAAAACCAGTCCCATGTTTGAATGGCCAGCGGAGGTTCAGTGCCAGACGGCACATAACTGATTGCTGAACATTCGCCCTTGGTCCCGGCTTTAAGCATTGCCAAAATTTCGGTGCGCGCATTCAACATTCCGATGACCGCTGCTTCAACCCCTGCTCCTTCGGCCATGCCCAGCATTTCTTGGTGCAGGGCTGGGGCAAATTGTGCAGTCACGGCAAGGCAATCATGTCCTGCTTTAAAATTCGCATGAGCAGTTCCACCAAACCGTGCAAACATGCTTTGATAGATGTCGATGTTATTTTTAATTTTTAGTGCGTGCGCAGCGCCAAACTCAAGGCCTCGCGCAAAGGGGTCAGTCTGTGTTGAACGAAAAAAATTTGTCATGTGCTTACAATACCTGAAACTGGCGGCCTTGAAAACACGGTCTGGAACGATCATTCTGCATGCCACAGGAGCGAATCTGAAATGCTGAAATCTTGGGCTGAGCTTGCACCTACTTTGATTGCCGTTGCGATGGGCCGAGCACACGCCGATACCATCATCCGCCAAGGCCGCTGGGTGAATGTGCATTCAGGCGAGATCATTGCAAACATCGACATTGCCATAGTTCAAGGCCGGTTTGCCTACACCGGTCCAGATGCCAGCCACTGTGCCGGGCCTGAAACCAACATTATAGAGGCCCATGGCCGCTATATGGTGCCTGGCCTGTGTGATGGGCACATGCATGTTGAAAGTGGTCTGGTGACTGTAACTGAATTTGCCCGTGCCGTCATCCCGCACGGCACGACCAGCATGTTCATCGACCCGCATGAAATTGCCAATGTGCTGGGCCTCGCCGGCGTTAAGCTGATGCATGATGAAGCGATGAGCTTGCCCATCAATGTCATGGTGCAAATGCCAAGTTGTGTGCCCAGTGCGCCAGGCCTTGAAAACCCAGGTGCCACCATTGGTGTGGCTGAAGTTGAAGAGGCGATGACGTGGCCCAATATCATAGGGCTTGGGGAGATGATGAATTTCCCCGGGGTAATAGCGGGTAACGCCACTCTGCTGGGAGAAATTGCAGCGACGCAACGCACTGGTAAAACCGTGGGTGGTCACTATGCGTCACCTGATTTGGGACGGCCCTTTCACGCTTATGTGGCGGGTGGCCCGGCTGACGATCATGAAGGAACAAGAGCCGAAGATGCGGTAGCGCGCGTGCGCCAAGGCCTAAAGGCCATGCTGCGCTTGGGCTCTGCGTGGTATGATGTGGCAGCCCAGGTGAAAGCCATAACTGAAATGGGACTCGAGTCTCGCAATTTCATTCTGTGTACGGATGATTGTCATTCAGGCACCCTGATCAATGAGGGCCACATGAACCGCGTGGTGCGCCATGCCATTGCCCAAGGCTTGAAGCCCATTACAGTAATTCAAATGGCGACGCTGAATACAGCAGAGCACTTTGGCATGGCACGCGAAATTGGCTCAATTACGCCAGGCCGCAGGGCAGATCTTTTTCTCACCAGCGACTTGGCAACGCTGCCCATGGACATGGTCATGGCCCGAGGGATCGTGATGGCAGAGTACGGAAAACTGAGAGTGGACATCAATCCTTATCTTTATCCTGAATCAGCCTGCAATACCTTGAACATGAAGTGCTTCCTTGTGCCTGCTGACTTTGATGTTGCTGCACCACAAGGTGCAAATGAAGTCACAGCCCGCGTCATCGGGGTGATCGAAAATCAGGCGCCGACCAAAGCGCTTGAGCGCGTTTTAAAAGTCTCAGATGGCATTGTAGAAATTGACGCGGAAAATGACGTCTGCCACATCGCCTTGGTTGAGCGTCACCGCGCCACGGGCGGCGTGGTCAATGCCTTCGTGTCGGGCTTTGGATACAATGTACCCTGCGCTGTTGCCAGCACGGTGGCCCATGACAGCCACCATATGATAGTTATCGGCACCAACACAGCAGACATGGCGATGGCAGCAAATACATTGAAAGCCGTCAAAGGTGGAATTGTGGTCATACGCGAGGGCAAAGTGTTGGCCCTCATTGAACTTGCCATAGCAGGCCTGATGTCCACGGAGCGGGCCGAAGCAGTGGCAGCCAAAGCCCAAGCAATGATTGACGCCATGGCTGCATGCGGTTGCACCTTAAACAATGCTTATATGCAACATTCTCTCTTGGGCCTTGTCGTCATTCCGGAACTTCGGATATCGGACGAGGGATTGATTGATGTGACACAATTTAAAAAAACGGACCTGTTTATATGAAAACGCGAGACATGGTTTTTGATGGTCACAACGATGTTCTGTTGCGTCTCCACAACAAGCACAAATCTTCGGCAGCGTTGGATTTTATTCGGGGTGATGGCGAAGGCCATCTTGATTTGCCGCGCATGCAGAAAGGCTGCTTTGTTGGAGGGCTCTTTGCAATCTATATTCCGAATGAGGATAACCACTCGAATTTGGATGATTTGATGACAGGCTCAACCTTTGATGTGCCTTTGGCAGAGCAAATTGATTTTGATGATGCCATCCCTGTTGCTTTATCGATGGCAGCAATTTTAAGGCGAATGGAAAGCAAATCCTCAGGCGCGTTTAAAATTTGCACGTCTGTGAAAGACATCAAACACTGCCTAGCAACGGGAGCTATTGCTGCAGTGATGCATATGGAGGGTGCTGAAGCAATTGATCCTCAGCTGAATGCACTGGAAGTTCTTTATGCGGCCGGCTTGAGATCCTTGGGCCCAGTTTGGAGCAGACCTAATATTTTCGGTCATGGTGTTCCATTCAGGTTTCCAAGCACAGGTGACACGGGTCCGGGCTTGACAAATTTAGGCAAGGAGTTGGTTCAAACATGCTCTGCCATGGGTATTGCGCTTGACCTTTCACACATCACTGAGCAGGGCTTCTGGGATGTTGCCGCCATCAGCGATGGCCCACTCATCGCGTCTCATTCAAATCCTTATGCACTTTGCAAAAGCTCGCGCAACCTGACTGATAAGCAACTTGGTGCAATTTCAGAAAGAGCAGGGCTGGTGGGTCTCAACTTCGCGACATGTTTTTTGAATGCCGATGGACAGGTCGACACGCCAACACCCCTTGAAACCATGCTGCGCCATCTGGATTATCTTATTGAAAAATTGGGGGTTGACCATGTGGGCTTTGGGTCGGATTTCGACGGTGCAGAAGTATCAGACCATATCAGTGATGTTGCGGGCTTGCCAAACCTGCTGGCTGCCATGCGCAAGCATGGCTATGATGAGGTCACGTTGAAAAAGATAACACACGAAAATTGGCTGAATGTTTTAGAAAAAACCTGGCACGAATAACTCAATCCGTGTGAAACACGTTCTCAGTTGTGGCCCACCATGAACCGCTTTCGCGCGTGGGCAGTGGCACTTGCATAGGATCAGTGATGTCCCACCACTGCTGCATTCCAGACGCTGATTTAATCTTTATCATATCGCTGGCATAATCGGTGCCATGATACTCCCAATAGGCGATCAACAGATTTTCCGGTTCGCGCAGAAAGATTGTATAATTGCGAATATTGCTGTCTGAAATTGCCTTTAAGATCTCGGGCCAAACCGCGGCATGAATGCGCTTATATTCGGGAATGACTTCAGGCTTCACCTGAATAATGTGGCACATTCTTTCCATTGCAAAACCTTTCGAATGTAAGAATTGGCTGGGGCGGGAGGGATCGAACCTCCGAATGCCGGAATCAAAATCCGGTGCCTTACCGCTTGGCGACGCCCCAACAGAGGCGCTGCTATAGCTGCTTCATTTGCGAAGGGCAATCACCTGCTTTCAATCTTTAGGCGCGCTGTTTAATGTCCAATTGCCGCAGTTAATGGCGTACTGGTCCAGTCGAGCCACGCACAATCAAATCCACAGGCCAGAGTTCATGTGGCTGATCTGATGCTGGATCGGCGATGATCGTCAGCAGCA
Source organism: Hyphomicrobiales bacterium (assembly GCA_038230015.1). GTDB lineage: Bacteria > Pseudomonadota > Alphaproteobacteria > Rhizobiales > Aestuariivirgaceae > Aestuariivirga. The sequence continues at coordinate 67,084 of JBBRNW010000003.1, forward strand.
ATTCTGCCACCCGGCCGCCTGCGGCCCGAATGGATGATGTGGTTGTTGTTAATGCGGGCACCAATCCTTCTGCATTCAAAAAAGGCAAGCCATCATCATGAGCAATCAGCGATACATCAGCGCCGATGATCAGCCCCAATTCATTGACGGCTCGCATGACGCCTAAAACCATGAGCATGCTTGAAATCAAAAGGGCTGTTGGTCGGTTGGCCATTTGCAAAAGCCGTTTGCTGTGGCGGTATCCGTTTTCTTCTGTCATGGCTCCGCCAAACATAATCGAAGGATCAAGGTTCAGACCCTTTTCCTTTAAAGCTTGTGCGTAACCTTGGCGGCGATGGAAGGCAAAGGTCAGGTTTTCAAGTCCGTTGATCAAGCCAATGCGCCCATGACCAAGATCCGTGAGAAGTTTTGTGGCTCGTTGAAATGCGCCACGATTGTCAACATCCATCCAGGGATAGCCAGTCTCACGGTCGCCAACACGGCCATGAACAACATAAGGGAGCTTGATTTCGTTGAGCAGCTCGATGCGCGTATCATCAATATGAGGGCCTTGCACGACCACGCCATCAACAGCGCCGCCTTGCGCATAGCGACGATAAACTGAAAGCTCATCTTCTTGCCCGCCCGCATGCAGCAAAATGTCAAAGCCCTGCATCGCGTAGACATCAGCAGCACCGGCAACAAAATCAGAAAACAAAGGATCGATCATTAAAGTGCGATCTGATGGAAACACATAACCGATTGTATGGGCACGGCCAGTGGCCAATCTGCGCGCATGTGGATTGGGCCTGTAGCCAAAGCGCCGCGCTTCTTCGTCCACGCGCCGACGTGTGGCTTCACTCACTTCGGGATAGCCGTTCAGAGCCCGGCTTACCGTTGTGGGTGAAAGATTAAGGTGCTTGGCTAATCCCCGCAGGTCCATGCAAACGCTATCGCATATTTCCAAAGCGCTTTCAATATTTCATGCAAAAACGAGAATTGTTATGTTGCGTTGCACAATCGAAAGTTCAAATAATACTTGACGATTTTTCACAACCTGACCATAAGAAATCTATTCAAAGCGCTTTGGTAAAATCCACAACGGAGCCTGAGCCCCCGCATTTTGTGCCTGCAACTTTGTTTATTTAATGGGAGGACTACCATATGAAAAAACACCTTTTACTCTGCGCAGCACTTGCTGCCCTGTTCGTCGCATCGCCGGCCCTTGCCGAGATGAAATACAAGCCAGGTGAAGATTCAAAATTCACGTGGGCAAATCTTGATGAATTGAAGAAAACTGACCTCAAGGGCGAAACCCTTACAATTTTCGGACCATGGCGTGGAGACGATGAAAAGCATGTTCAAGTCGTCTTGGATTATTTCCGGGAAGCAACTGGCGCGGATGTGAAATATTCATCTTCTGAAAACTATGAGCAACAGGTGGTCATCGACACCTCAGCTGGAAGCCCTGCAAATATTTCGGTGCTTCCGCAACCAGGCCTGATCGCCGATCTTGCTGCCAAAGGATTGCTCAGCCCGCTGACTGATACTGATGCAAAATGGATGGCCGAGAATTACGGTGCTGGCCAATCCTGGGTTGATATTGGAAGTTCCAAAGACAAAGACGGCACCAAGAAATTTTTCGGCTTTTCCTATAAAACGGATGTGAAGAGCTTGGTCTGGTACAGCCCTGAAAATTTTAAAGATGCAGGATATGCAGTGCCGACAACCATGGAAGATTTGATCTCCCTGTCCGATAAGATCGTGAAAGACGGGGGCAAGCCCTGGTGTATTGGCCTGGGCTCAGGCGGCGCAACGGGTTGGCCCGCAACTGACTGGGTTGAAGACATTATGCTGCGCACGCAAAAGCCAGAAGTGTATGATGGCTGGGTTAGCAATACTGTGAAGTTCAATGATCCAGCAGTCATTGGTGCACTGGATATATTCGGCTCCTTCGCCAAGAATGAAGCCTATGTTGATGGCGGAGCGGCGGGTGTTGCTTCAATCGATTTCCGCGATAGTCCAAAAGGTCTCTTCTCCACACCACCAAAATGCTACATGCACCATCAAGCCTCATTCATTCCATCTTTCTTCCCCGAAGGAACTGCGATGGGCAAAGATGTAGATTTCTTCTATTTCCCGACTTTTGCGTCCAAGCCTGAGCTTGGAAAGCCGGTGTTGGGAGCAGGAACGCTGTTTACCATCACCAAAGATTCAAAAGCTGCGCGCGCCTTCATCGACTTCTTGAAGTTGCCATTGGCCCATGAACTGTGGATGGCAGACGGTGGCTTCCTGACACCACTTAAATCGGCCAACCCTGCAGCCTATGCCAATGATGCCGCCCGCAAACAGGGTGACATCATGGCAACGGCATCCACCTTCCGTTTTGATGGCTCGGATTTGATGCCCGGCAAAATTGGCGCAGGTGCCTTCTGGACTGGCATGGTGGATTTTGTGGGGGGCAAGTCTGCCCAGGACACAGCAGATGTTATTCAAAAAGCATGGGATGGTTTGAAGTAACGCTGCTCATCCGAAATGAGTAAAAATCGTCATTCCCGCAAAAGCGGGGATGACGGTTGCAGGGTGGAGTATTCGAACGGGAGACGCAATTATGACAGCGCAAATTATTTACGCTTTTGTCACCGTGCTATTGGGTGTGGGCGGATGTTTCGGATATTTTTATGGGTCCAATTGGCTGTTGGACCGAACATTCCCCGCCAATGCCAACAATGATGCCAGTGCAGTTCGTAATCTGCGCATTCAAGGCAACATCAGACCCTGGCTGTTTCTTGGCCCTGCACTTCTGCTGCTCAGTGTCTATTTGATATTTCCGGTTATCCAAACATTCTGGCTTTCGTTTCATGACCGTGCGGGCGATCAATTTGTGGGCCTTGCCAATTACAAGTGGGCATTTTCCGACGATCAGTTCCGCCTGTCCATATTCAACAATATTCTTTGGCTTGCGGTTGTTCCTGCACTCTGCACATTGATGGGGCTGATTATCGCTGTACTCACCGATCGGTTGTGGTGGGGCAATCTGGCGAAAAGTTTAATCTTCATGCCTTTGGCGATTTCATTCGTGGGGGCCAGCGTCATCTGGAAATTCGTCTATGACTACCGCGGGGAAGGCCAACAGCAGATTGGCATTCTTAACGCCATTGTCACCTATTTTGGCGGCGACCCGCAAGTGTGGATTGCGCTGCCGTTCTGGAACAACTTTTTTTTGATGGTCATTTTGGTCTGGATACAAACCGGCTTTGCCACTGTCATTCTGGCTGCCGCCTTGCGCGGGATTCCCGAAGATACACTCGAAGCTGCAACAATTGATGGTGCGGGCCCCTTCAAGATTTTCTTTCGCATCATGGTTCCCCAAATCTACGGCACAATTCTGGTGGTTTGGACGACCATTACGGTTCTAGTGCTGAAGATTTTCGATATCGTGCTGACGATGACCAACAGCCAATGGAACACCTCGGTTCTAGCGAACCTCATGTTCGATTGGATGTTCCGTGGTGGCGGTGACTTTGGCAGGGGAGCGGCCATTGCCATCGTCATCATGGTTGCTGTTCTTCCCATCATGATCTGGAACATTCGCCAGGCTAACGCCGAACAAAAGGGACATTGAGATGTTTAAAAGTTTCTCGCTGGAACCCTCGCGCATTGCTCTAAACCTGGCAGTCTTGTTCATAGTTGCGTTGTGGACTTTCCCCACCGCAGGTCTGTTGTTAAGTTCGTTACGCGACAAAAACGACATCGCGGCGTCAGGCTGGTGGACAGCCCTTGCAAGTGCCGACGTGAGCAAGAAAGGCCGCCTGAAAGGCATGGCGGATCAAGTTCAGAAGGATGGCAAATACACTGTTTCAGGCAATTTGCTTGAAGGTGCCGAAGCTGTCAGCGGCAAGATATCAGCCTTTGGAACTAAAGTACAAAATCCGACCGCAAATGCAGCCGGTGCCACTGCAACACTTGAAAACGGACAAACCTTGCAGGTCAATGCTGACGGGTCATATCTCTTCACAGCGCCAGCGGCGTTGACGGAAGACAGTGCGGGCCGTGTGTTTTATGTGGCATCACAGCCCCCCCGCTTTACCTCCGAAAATTATCAAACTGTGTTGTTTTCAGAAGGCATAGGCCGATCGTTCATCAACTCACTCACTGTAACGATCCCTGCTACAATCATTCCCATCCTCATTGCAGCGTTCGCGGCCTATGCCCTGGCCTGGATGAAGCTTCCATTTCGCGGATTGATCATTGCCATCATCGTGGGGCTATTGGTCGTACCGCTCCAGATGTCACTCATACCGTTGCTGAAACTCTATAATGCGGCGGGCACCTTCATGGGTGTTCCGTCCAAAACATATCTCGGCGTTTGGTTGGCGCATACCGGTTTTGGTTTGCCTTTCGCCATCTACCTGCTCCGCAGCTACATCGCAGGCTTGCCCAAAGATTTGATTGAATCAGCGCAAATCGATGGCGCCAATGATTTCAAGATTTTCCGCCGCGTAGTGCTGCCCCTGTGTTTTCCCGCACTTGCATCCTTTGCAATTTTTCAGTTCTTGTGGGTGTGGAATGATTTGTTGGTGGCCATCGTGTTCTTGGGCAGTGGTCCTGATCAATTGGTGCTAACCGGCAAACTTAATGCGCTTCTGGGTTCGCGTGGTGGGAACTGGGAAATTCTCACGGCCTCGGCTTTCGTTACCATCATTGTTCCACTCACTGTGTTCTTTTCATTGCAACGCTACTTCGTGCGCGGCCTTCTGGCTGGCTCGGTCAAGGGAGGCTGATATGGCTAATATAAAACTGACCAATGTCAATAAATCCTATGGTCTGGTGTCAATCATCAAAGATGTGAGCCTCGACATCAAGTCAGGAGAATTCATTGTGTTTGTGGGGCCGTCCGGTTGCGGCAAGTCAACCTTGCTGCGCTCCATTTCCGGCCTTGATCAAGTGACCTCAGGAACTCTGGAAATTGACAACGCAGTGGTGAATGATGTGCCACCGTCAAAGCGCGGAATCGCCATGGTGTTTCAATCCTATGCGCTTTATCCGCACATGAGCGTATTTGAGAACATTGGCTTTGCCTTGGAAAATCAGGGTCTGCCGCGCGCTGAAATCAAAAGGAAAGTTGAAGCCGTGGGCGAGATGCTGCAACTCACCAGCTATCTTGCGCGGTTGCCCAAAGCCCTCTCTGGCGGCCAACGCCAGCGCGTGGCCATTGGCCGCGCAATTGTGCGCGGTGCCAAGGTGTTTCTGTTCGACGAGCCTTTGTCAAATTTGGATGCAGCGCTGCGCGTGCAAATGCGCATGGAAATTGCCAAACTCAAGCGCGATCTTCCCAACACCACCATGATTTATGTCACTCACGACCAAGTGGAAGCCATGACCATGGCTGACCGCATTGTGGTTTTGCAAGCGGGCAAAGTCATGCAAGTGGGAACCCCAATGGAACTTTATGAAAACCCCAACAGCGTTTTTGTGGCTGGCTTTATCGGCTCACCCAAGATGAATTTTATTACTGGCAAACCCGCCGATAAGCTGAAAGCCAAAACCATTGGCGTGCGCCCGGAACATTTCGAATTTTCAAAGACTGCAACCGATATCTCAGGCACTTTAGATTATACGGAAATTCTGGGCAGTGACAGCTTCCTTTATGTGTCCACACCCACGGGCATGTTGACGGTACGTGAACCAGGCCGCACACAGTACAAGACGGGACAAAAACTCAACTTGAAACCCATTGCAGAACATGTACATCGTTTTGGCGAAAACGACACTCGTATTATATAGGAATTGAATATGACCATCCGCACGCTGATCTGGCATGAGCACCGCCATGAAAAAACCAACAAACTTGTAGCCTCGCTTTATCCCGACGGCATGCACGGTGCCTTAAAGAATGCCTTTAAGGGCGATGCGGAATTTGTGGTGGGTCATGCGCTGCTTGATGATGATCAGGAACATGGTCTCAGTCAAAAACGCTTGGATGAAACAGATGTGCTCATCTGGTGGGGCCATGCCGCCCACGGCGAAGTTAAGGACGAGATCGTCGAACGTGTGGCCAAGCGCGTTTGGGAGGGCATGGGTTTGCTTGTCCTTCATTCTGCTCACTATTCGAAAATTTTCAAGAAACTCATGGGAACGCCCTGTTCATTGAAATGGCGCGAAGCCGGCGAAAAAGAGCGGGTGTGGATCATCAACCCCAATCACCCCATTGCTGCGGGCCTTCCTGAAATGATCGAGATTGAAAATGAGGAAATGTATGGTGAACCTTTCTCCATTCCTGAACCATTGGAAACCGTGATGATTTCACATTTTGAAGGTGGTGAAGTGTTCAGATCAGGGGTTACCTACCAGCGTGGTGCCGGCAAAATTTTTTACTTTCGCCCCGGCCATGAAGCCTACACCGCCTATCACAATCCATTTGTGTTGAAAGTTATCAAAAATGCCACGCGTTGGGCCTGCAATCCGGCAAAACCATGGACGGGCATTCACCCATCCCCCAATGTGCCAGCCGACAAAGCGCCGGTCCCGCTCGAAATAAAAGGTCCGCGCTTGCATGCTGATGGCGAGGAAGGTTTCAGATAATGAAAAAAATTCGCCTTCTGGTGTTGGGCACCGGCGGCATGGCCGCGGCCCATATCAAGCATTTTCAGGCTGACAGCCGCGTGGACGTGACGGGATGTTCTGATATCGATTTGCCGCGCGCCAAAAAATTTGCCGCTGAACATAAAATCGTAAATGCATTCGGCAACCTGGATGATGCAATCAAGTGGGGCGAATTTGATGCGGCCACCAACGTCACGCCAGATGCAATCCATCATCCCACGACGATGAAATTGCTCGCCGCCAAAAAGCATGTGCTGTGCGAAAAACCACTTGCTGAAAATTTCAAACTTGCCGATGAGATGGCCACGACCGCCGAAAAGGCGGGGGTCATCAACATGGTAAACCTCACCTACCGCGCTGTTGCGGGGCTGCAGAAAGCCAAGCAGATTATAGCGTCTGGTGAAATTGGTGAGGTGCGCCATGTGGAGGCAAGTTACCGCCAATCGTGGCTGGTGGGTAACCACTGGGGCGCATGGGACAAGCTGCCCATGTGGTTGTGGCGCCTGTCTGAAAAGCACGGTTCAAAAGGCGTGCTGGGCGACGTGGGAATTCATATTCTGGATTTTACCACCTATGCCATCGGCATGATGCCGGTGAGCCTGCAAGCAAGACTAAAAACATTCCACAAAGCACCCGGCGATAAAATCGGCGAATATGTTTTGGATGCAAATGATTCAGCCAGCATGATTGTCGAATTTGAAAACGGAGCGCAGGGTATAATTCATGCCAGCCGTTTCATGACAGGCTATGGCAACACGTTGCGCTTGAATGTGTTCGGCACCAAAGGTGGACTTGAGATCGAAAACGACCACGACCTTACCACGCTACGTGTGTGCTCAGGTGAAGACGTCCACACCCAAGCGTGGCGCAACATCGTTAAAACTGAGACAGAACCGGGGAATTACCGCAAATTCATCGACGCGATTGAAGCCGGCAAAAACGGCGACCCCAGCTTTAGGCGTGCCGCTGATTTGCAGAAGATTTTGGATGCGTGTTACCTGAGCGAGGATTCACATTCAGTGAAGTTATAAACTTGGCTATTATGAACCGCTGCATGCTGAAAATTTTTAGCACTTCTGTCTGTTTGATCCATCACGTAAATGGCATCGGCCCCGGTGTAAGCCCCTTGGCCTTTAGCCTAAACCCATGCAGCAACGGCTCAGTATATCCATTGGGCTGCTCACCACCTTTGAACACCAGATCACACGCGGCCTGAAAGGCCAGGGATGTTTCAAAATCAGCAGACATGGCAATGTACCCAGCATCCCCCGCATTCTGTCTATCCACAACTGCAGCCATGCGCTTTAATGTTTCCAGCACTTGCGCTTTCGAACACACGCCATGCCTGATCCAATTCGCCATATGTTGTGATGAAATGCGTAAAGTGGCCCGGTCTTCCATCAAGCCCACGTTTTTAATGTCAGGTACTTTGGAACAGCCAACGCCCTGCTGCACCCAGCGTACCACGTAACCTAGAAGGCCTTGCGCGTTGTTATCAAGTTCGGCCTGAATGTCACCAGCCGTCCAATTTGGCCTGTTGGCGATGGGAACGGACAAAATATCATTTAAACTGGCTGGTGGTCTTGATTTCAATTGTTCTTGCACCTCAGCCACATTCACGCGGTGATAATGCGTGGCATGCAGAACCGCCGCCGTGGGCGAGGGTACCCAGGCAGTGCTGGCCCCTGACTTAAGGTGTTCGATTTTCTGCACCAGCATGTCTGCCATTCTGTCAGGCATGGCCCACATGCCCTTGCCTATTTGGCCGTGACCAGCAAAGCCTACGGCCAATCCAACATCCACATTCCTATTTTCATAAGCGCCAATCCAGGCGGCCTGCTTCATATCGCCTTTTCGCACCATGGGGCCAAGTTCCATCGACGTGTGAATTTCATCACCGGTGCGGTCCAAAAAGCCAGTATTGATAAAAAATACTCGCTCTTTTGCGGCACGGATACATTCTTTCAGGTTAACTGTTGTCCGGCGCTCTTCATCCATAATTCCTATTTTCAATGTATTGCGGGGCAGCCCCAAAGCCGCCTCAACCCGTGTAAAAATCTCAACAGCAAAAGCCACTTCATCTGGTCCGTGCATTTTAGGTTTCACGATATAAATGGAGCCAGAGCGCGAGTTTTTTTTGCTTTTCAGATCATGCATGGCGCACAGCGATGTGATCATGGCATCCATGATTCCCTCGGGAACTTCGCTGCCATCTTCTAAAATAATTGCAGGGTTGGTCATCAGGTGCCCCACATTGCGCACCAGCATCAACGATCTTGCATGCAAACTAAATGGCGCTCCCTTTTTGTCAGTAAAGGGCCGGTCGAGGTTCAATTTACGGGTGAAAAATTTGCCATTCTTCGAAATATTTTCCGTCAAATCAAACTTCATTAACCCCAGCCAATTGCGATAGACCAAAACCTTGTCTTCAGCATCAACTGCGGCAACTGAATCCTCGCAGTCCATAATGGTGCTGAGCGCCGATTCAAGAACGACATCAGCAATACCCGTATCATTGAACATCACTTCAATATGAATGCCGTTGTTGATGAAAAGGTAAGAGCCCTCACCATCGCCAACCCACTGCTCGTCATCCCTCAAATTCAAATCGGCTTTGGTTTTGACGTCTAACCATGTCATCTCGCGAAGCGGCACAGCCCTGTCTAAAAATTCAGCCGCCCACGCAATAACGGCAGCACCTCGGATGGGATCGTAAGCGCCAGTATTGCTGCCGGCTGAAATTGCATCTGTGCCGTAAAGCGCATCAAACAAAGAACCCCACCGGGCATTGGCAGCGTTCAGCGCAAACCGAGCGTTGTTGACTGGCACCACCAATTGCGGGCCAGCGGTGACGGCGATTTCAAAATCCAAATTCGCGGTGGTGATTTTAAAGTCTGCACCCTCTGCAACAACATACCCAATCGACTCTAAAAACTGCTGGTAAGTCGCACTATCATAATCATCTGCGTTCGCGCTGTTCCATGCGTCAATCTTGTGTTGCAATTCACCGCGTGTTTTTAGCAACTTAAGATTCTTGGGCGCCAGATCATTTAAAATCCAAGCAAAAGCGGACCAGAATGCGCCTTCTGAAACACCGGTATCAGGGAGAGCTTCTGCAGCAACAAATTCAACCAGCAAAGGATCAACACGCAGTCCAAATTTTTCGATCATCTGAAAATCCAACACATGTTTCTGGTCGTCAGAGGGACACAGGCGTCAATAGGGCCCGCCCTGAAAAATGGGCTTCCAGGTTATCGCGCACCAATTGACCCATCGCTCTTCGTGTTTCAACAGTGCCGCTGCCAACATGCGGCAGAATCACAACATTTGGAAGCTTCAAGAAACGCCGATCAATATTCGGTTCATTCATGTAAACATCAAGGCCAGCGCCCTTTATCACTCGGTTTTCCAATGCGTCTAACAACGCCGCTTCATCAACCACTGATCCTCGTGCAACATTGATGAAAAAACCCTCCGGCCCCAAGGCCGCCAAAGCAGAGGAATTGATCAAGGCTTTTGATCCCGCACCTCCGGCAACGGCTGCGACCAGAAAGTCGGAATGCGCAGCAAGTTCCTCAACGCTGTCATGATAGCGATACGCCACATCATTGCGCCGCTGACGGTTGTGATATGAAATGTCCATATCAAAGCCCGCAGCGCGTTTTGCAATTGCCAGACCAATACGGCCCAACCCAACAATCCCCATTCGTTTTCCAAAAACCCGCGTGGCCAAGGGCAGCGTGCCTTGCGGCCATTTATGATCACGCACCAAAACATCGCCCTGCGGCATCATGCGGGCCACCGCAATACAAAGCCCGATTGCAAGATCGGCCACATCACCCGTAAGAACATCAGGGGTGTTGGTCACTTTTATACCGCGAGTAACAGCTGCGTTCAAATCTATCGCATCGGTGCCTACCCCAAAACAGGCGATTATTTCAAGTTTCGGCAAGGCCACAATCAAATCAGCCGAAGCTCCCAAATCACCCCGCGTAGCAACCGCACGGATGTCTTCTGCATGTCGGTTGATATAGCTTTCCTGGTCAGCCACCAACCATAATTTGTGCAACTCATAGGCCGCTTCTAAAACAGGCATGTCCCATTCCGGGTAGGGGCCGATCATCAGAACACCAGGTTTTTTCATTTGCAACCAGTCTCGGAAAAGGGTTTCACTCAGTCCATGACAATGAAGCTTTTTGATCTCTCCGGCAAGCGCGCTTTGATTACGGGCTCCAGCCAGGGCATTGGATTGGCCTTGGCCAAAGGCCTGGCGGAGGCCGGCGCAAACGTCATTTTAAATGGCCGTGATGTGGCCAAACTCAGCGCCGCTTCAAAACAGCTACAGGCCTTGGGCCACAAGGTCAGCCAAGCGTCTTTCGATGTTACATCCCAAGATCAGGTTGGGACAGCTGTTGAAGAATTGGAGAGCGACGGCCCAATTGAAATTTTAGTCAACAATGCCGGGATGCAGTTTCGAACATCACTTGACGACTATCCGCTGGAAAAATTTCGTGAGCTGCTGCGTGTAAATATCGAAAGCGTGTTTCTAGTGGCCCAAGCCGTCGCTCGTCATATGATCAAACGCAAGCACGGCAAGATAATCAATATCTGTTCGGTGCAAAGCGAGATGGCGCGCCCGTCAATTGCTCCTTACACCGCGACCAAAGGCGCTGTAAAAATGCTCACCAAAGGCATGTGTGCTGATTGGGCAAAACACAATATTCAGATCAATGGAATTGGGCCTGGCTATTTCAAGACGCCCCTTAATCAGGCTTTGGTTGATAATCCCGAATTCTCCGGCTGGTTGGAAAAGCGAACGCCTGCTGGCCGCTGGGGCAATGTTGAAGAATTGGCGGGTGCTGCCGTATTTCTGGCCTCGGATGCGTCATCATTCATCAATGGGCATATTCTCTATGTTGATGGTGGAATCGCCAGTGTTCTTTAAAGGTGCCATAGTCGTCATGGGCGTTTCGGCCTGCGGTAAAACTGCAGTAGGCCAGATGCTGGCGGAAAAACTCAATGCACATTTCATTGAAGGCGACAGGTTGCACTCAGCTGCCAATGTCGCCAAAATGTCATCAGGAATGTCATTGACTGATGATGACCGCTGGCCATGGCTGACCGCCGTCGGACAATCATTGGCAGGCAGGGAAGCTTGTGTGGGGTCATGCTCGGCCTTGAAGCGGATTTACCGTGAAGCGATTGCCAAAGCTGCCCAAAGGCCAGTTCATTTCATTTATCTGCAAGGCAGCCTTGCACTGCTGCAAAGCCGCATTAACGCAAGACAAGGCCATTTCATGCCAGCCTCTCTCTTGAGCAGCCAACTGGCAATCCTGGAGCCTCCTGCAGCCGGGGAACTTTCATTGCAGTTGAATATTGAATTGCCGGTCAATACGCTGGCCGAACAGGCAAAATTCTGGTTATTGAATCATAACAATTGAGAGAGCAGGGAATCGTACAATGCTTCTTTATGTAACACTTGGCAGCAATGACATATCTCGCAGTAAAATCTTTTACGATGCGGTCTTGGCAACTTTAGGTCTCGAATGTCACGCAGAATCAGCAGATGAGTTAGGCTACCGACAACCCCACGACCCTGCAGCCCCCAGTGAATGCAGGATTTGGGTTTTGAAACCTCTCCTGAAACTTCCGGCCTCGTGGGGAAATGGCACGATGATAGCGCTGAAAGCTGAGACACGCGAGATTGTAGACAGGTTTTATCAGGTGGCGATCAAATCGGGTGGCACCGATGAAGGCGCGCCAGGGTTGCGCCCCTACCATGCGAGTTTTTATTCTTGTTACGTGCGTGACCCTGATGGGAATAAATTATCGGCGGTGTGTGAGAAGCCGAACGCATAGATTTAACTGATTGAGACGCAAATCTCCCGTTGCTGTAAGGGTGCGCGACATGCGAAACCTGTATTCACGACTGAAGGAAAAATTGAAATGGCTGATGCAGAAATTGGGATGATTGGACTAGGGGTGATGGGATCCAATCTCGCCCTGAATATTGCGGAAAAAGGTTTCAAAGTTGCCGTTTACAACCGGACCCGGGATGTCACCCATAGATTTTTCAAGAGTGCCGGGGCCCTGGCTGAAAACATTATTCCATGTGACAATCTCGATGAACTTGTGGCTGCAATCCGCCCACCCCGCCCTATTATCATTTTGATCAAGGCGGGCGAACCTGTTGACAACGAAATCCGCCTGCTGCGTGAGAAATTATTGAGAAATGACATCATAATCGACAGTGGAAATGCCAACTTTCGAGACACCATGCGCCGCTTCAAGGAACTGGAAAATTCCGGTCTCACCTATGTTGGCATGGGAATTTCAGGTGGCGAAGAAGGTGCACGCCATGGCCCCGCCATTATGGTGGGGGGCAAGGAAGAATCGTATAATCGCATTTCAAAAATCTTGAACGCAGTCGCCGCAAAACATAAAAACGAACCGTGTTGCGCATGGCTCGGAGAAAATGGCGCAGGCCATTTTGTGAAAACCATTCACAACGGCATTGAATATGCCGATATGCAAATGATTTCTGAAATTTATGGGGTTATGCGGGACGGCCTTGGAATGAAGGCCGCCGAAATTGCCAGCGTATTTAAAAAATGGAATGATGGCCGCCTGAATTCATACCTGATTGAAATCACGGCAGAGGTCTTATCGGTTGTCGACGCCAAGGCCAAAAAACCGATTGTAGACGTAATCCTAGACCGCGCGGGCCAAAAGGGCACCGGCAAATGGGCTGTCATTGAAGCCCAAACCATGGGCATCTCGGCCTCCACAATTGAAGCTGCCGTCGATGCGCGCGTTCTGTCATCCATGAAAACCGAACGCACAACAGCTGAACAAGCTTATAAGATTGCGCGAAAGAAAATTACACCAAAGTCACGGACCGCATTTTTGAAACAGCTTGAAGCTGCACTTTATGCTGGAAAAATTGCGGCTTATGCGCAAGGCTTCGCCGTCATGGAGCAAGCCTCTGCCGAATTTAAGTGGAATCTGCCGCTGGGGACTATTGCCAAAATATGGCGCGAAGGATGCATTATCCGTTCGCAGTTTCTGGGGCTGATTACTGAAGCTTATAAAGCGTCAAAAGGTCAAGGTAACCTTCTCCTTGCACCTGAGTTTTTGAACATGATGAAAACCAGTCATGGGGCGTTACGCAGTGTTATTGCTGAAGCAGCGATGGCAGGCACACCAACACCTGCACTTTCTAACGCACTCAGTTATTTCGACACCTATCGCAAATCTCGGGGCACTGCCAATCTGATCCAGGCCCAACGTGACTTTTTCGGCGCTCATGGTTTTGAGCGTATTGGCGAAGAAGGGGATTTCCATGGCCCGTGGGCAGGCACCAATAAGTAACTAAATAGTTCTTTTCCATGGCGCTTTGTTTTGATACTGTGGTTTAATGGTCTATGACTATATCATAGTGGGGGGTGGCTCAGCAGGATGTGTTCTGGCAGCGCGCCTATCTGAAAATCCGCACGTCAAAGTGTTGCTGCTTGAGGCTGGTGGTTCAGACCGAAATTTTCTTTTTCACTGGCCGGCAGGTTTTGCAAAAATGACCAAAGGTATTGCATCGTGGGGTTGGTCTACCACGCCGCAAAGGCACATGCAGAAACGTGTGTTGCGATTTACCCAAGCCAAAGTTATTGGCGGTGGATCAACCATAAATGCTCAGCTTTACAATCGCGGCAACAAGCTGGATTTTGATGAATGGCGCCAGAAAGGGTGCGAAGGCTGGTCTTACGAAGACGTGTTGCCATATTTCAAACGCGCTGAAGATTTTGAAGGTGGGGCTAGTGCCTATCATGGTAGTGGCGGCCCCTTAAGTGTGTCATATCCGCGCTCGTCCTTACCCATTTGCGAGGCTTTTTTTGCTGCGGCCGCGCAAATTGGAGTTCCCCTGAATACGGATATGAATGGTGCCTCACAAGATGGAGTGGGCTATTATCAGGTCACTCAAAAAAATTCGAGGCGAGCATCAACTGTAAGTGCTTATCTCAATCAAGCGAAATTACGCCAAAATCTAACGGTCAAACTAGCGTCGCAAAGTCGCCGGATCGTTCTTGAAGGTCAGCGCGCAGTAGGTGTTGAGCTTCTGGAAGGCGATATTTTTCGGGCTGAGCAAGAAGTCATTTTAACATCCGGCGCCTTTGGTTCGCCAAAACTGCTCATGCAATCCGGGATCGGTCCTGCAGATCATTTGCGCAGTGTCAGCATAGACCCGTTGCACCATCTTCCAGGCGTAGGCCAGAACCTCCAAGACCATCTTGATCTTTTCGTCATCAGCGAGTGCACTGGCGACCATACATATGACAAATATGCCAAGCCCCAGTGGGCCGCACTTGCAGGGTTGCAATATCTTCTAACACGCAACGGACCTGTTGCGTCAGCTCTGTTCAGTCAAGGCGGCTTTTGGTATGCCGACGAAAATGCGCGCTCCGCCGATATTCAATTCCATTTTGGCCTTGGCTCTGGAATTGAGGCTGGTGTCGCAAAGATGAAAAATGCGGGCGCAACTCTTAATAGCGCTTACATGCGCCCAAGGTCGCGCGGCACGTTACGCCTAGCGTCCAATAATCCAAACGACGCGCCACTGATTGATCCAAACTATTGGAGCGATCCTTATGACAGGGACATGTCGCTTCGGGGCTTGCGTCTTGCGCGCGAAATCATGAGTCAGGATGCCCTGAAGCCCTATATAAAATCTGAACATTTGCCAGGCACTAACTTGAAGACCGATGAAGAGCTGTTTAATTATGCCTGTGCCAGTGCCAAAACCGATCATCACCCGGTGGGAACATGCCGCATGGGCCATGATGAAATGGCTGTTGTCACACCAGATCTGAAAGTCCGCGGTCTGGCAGGATTGCGCGTGTGTGATGCGTCTGTCATGCCGAATATAACCACTGGAAACACCAATGCACCCACCATTATGATTGCAGAAAAAGCGGCTGACTTAATCAGGAGCGGACAATGAGCAAATTGACAGGAATTCTCCAGATCGGGCTTGGCACCTATCCTTTAAAAGGCGTTGAGGCTTACAAGGCCGTGCGCATGGCCCTTGATGTGGGTTACCTGCATATTGATACGGCACAAATGTATGGCAATGAAAAAGAGGTTGGCCGTGCCATAAAAGACAGTGGCATGGCGCGTGATCAACTCTACATTGTTACAAAAATTGATTCTGGCAATATCAGCGCTGAAAAGTTTGGCAGAACAACCGCAATGTCGGTTGCTGCTCTGGGAGGCCCCGTCGACTTGCTCCTCATCCATTGGCCGCCAGAAGATTCAGAGATGAATAGCGCACTCGACAGTTTGGTGGCGCAACTTGAAAATGGCCATGCCAAAAATATTGGTGTAAGCAATTTTTCATCACAAATGCTGCGCTATGCACAGGCCTATACTCAAGGCAAAATAGCGTGCAATCAAATCGAATTTCACCCTCTGCTTGACCAAAAACGATTGCTTTCGGCGGCCAATGAATTGGGTATTGGTATTACCGCTTACAGCCCTATTGCGCGCGGCGCTGCCATGCAACAGCCCGTAATCAAACAGATTGCGGAAAAGCTGAATCGACCGCCCTCAGAAATTGTTCTGGGATGGATTTTGCAGCAAGGTGTTGCTGCAATTCCCATGACAACAAAAAAGGAAAACGCTGAATCTAATCTGCGGGCTATGGATATTGAGCTATCGCTTGAGGATATGGCTGCCATCACTGCAATTGGCACGTCAGGCGGACGCACAATTAATCCAAGTTGGATGAACGGAAGGTGGGATCCAGCTCTTTAGACACATGTGTCCATGCGATTTTTGATCACGTCCAGTGTTTCCGCAATCGGTCGTTTCCACCAATTTTCTGCCGAAAATATTTCGACTTCAATCAACCCGCCATAGCCCGCGTTCTCGATTAATCTACGGATTGATTTCAGATCAATCACTCCATCACCCATCATCCCTCGGTCGCTGAGAATATCGGTGGTGGGCAGCAGCCAATCGCTGACGTGATAGCCTAGAATTCGATTTTTGTGACCGGCCTGTGCAATATCACGTGCCAGATATGGATCCCACCATGTATGATAAACATCAATGCAAACACCCACATTTTCCGCCCCGATGGCATCGCAAAGATCAAGCCCTTGCGCCAGCAAATTTATGCAACTCCGGTTTGTTGCATAAACAGGGTGAAGCGGTTCGATTGCAATTTTAACACCAAGCGGTTTTGCATAATCACAAAGCAAGGAAATCCCCTCCCTCACCTGAGCATATGCGGAGTTCAAATCATCGGGCAGAGTGCCTGTTACAATCGTGAATGAAAGTGCTCCAAGCACTGCGGCATCATCCAGTGCGTGGAAATTGTCTTGAATATTTTTATCAAATTCTGCGCGTGTATTTGCAGGAATATAAGTGCTCCGACAATACCCTGTTACTTTCAGCCCAGCATCTCGGATATGCTTTGCAACAAGGCTCTTATCCTGTTTTTCAAGGTCTCGCCGCCAAGGTGCAATGCCCCCAAAACCAGCGCGCGCTATGGCATCAATCGTTTCAAAAATATCTTTTTGAAACCCAAGCGTTGCCGTATTAATTGCACAAAGTTCGGGATGCCCCTTCAAATCACGCATTAGAAACCATGAACCGCCAACAGCTGCATCATGCGCTTTACCGCAAGATCAGGCTTGCGCAACAAACGAGCTTGGTCTGCCAGTTGAAAAACCTCGCACAAATGAAGAATGGAACGGCCTGTTTGGGCGCCATTCAACATTGTAAAATGATTTTGATGACCATTGAGCCACGCCATGAACACCACACCTGTTTTGTAAAAATGTGTTGGAGCTTCAAATATCAGGCGCGACAATGGAACTGTTGGCGCCAGGATTTCATGATAGGTTTTCAAATCGTTTTTTGCCAAAGCTGAAAATGCTGCCGAGGCGGCGGGTGCAATTGCATCAAAAATTCCTAACAGAGCGTGAGAAAACCTAGCCTCATCACCAGCGATCAAATCGGGATAGTTGAAGTCATCGCCAGTATACATTTTAACCGAAGGTGGCAACAGGCGGCGCATGGCAATTTCTTTGCCGGCATCCAGTAACGAAATCTTTATGCCGTCAATTTTAGATTGATTTTCAAGGATCACATGCAGAACTGTTGACATGGCAAGCGGAAAATCATGTGTTCCCCAATATCCCCGAAGAGCAGGATCGAACATTTCACCCAACCAATGCAAAATGATAGGGTGATCAGCGTCTTGCAACACGCGTGCATAAACCTTCACATAGTCTTCTGGCGTTTTTGCAACGCGCACCAAGGCCCGGCTGGCCATCATGATGATGCGTCCACCCAGTTTCTGAATGGCATGAAGTTGTGTGAGGTATGCGGCAATCACCTCATCCAGCGTCGTGGCATTAGCAAGGTGATCAGTTCCACAACCGGAATAAATGTTTGTGGCCTTCTCGCCTGAATCGGCAAGCGATCGCTTGATCAGGTCTAAGGCATTTGGCCAAGAGAGCCCCATGCCCCGCTGCGACGTATCCATGGCCTCGGCAATGTTAAAACCCAGGCCTAAAAGATAGCGGCGATAGGCAAGCGTGCCTTCCCAATCGATCGGCTCTTTATGCAGTGGATCAGCCACCACGTGAGCTGCTGCAAATGCTATGCGATTGAACGGTGCTTCGGGTGTTCGTGCTGTAATGGGTTCCCCTGTTAACGTGTAAGGCCGCATTTCACCACGCGCGTTGGGAAGCGAGATCTTCATTAATATCTCACCGTCAGCAAGCCGCCATCAACTGAAATTGCTTCACCAACGGTGTAAGGCAGCAGGCCCTGCGCCATTGTGGATGCGACCTTTGCCACGTCTTCTGGTTGGCCAAACCGGCTGATGGCCGTTAGCCCTTCATCAATCAGCCGGTCATATTTTGCTTTCACAGGGCGCACCATTTCAGTTTCAATAAAGCCTGGCCTAATTTCGTAAACGCCAATCCCCTCATTGGCCAACCGTGCTGCAAAAAGTTTGGTAACCATCGATAAGCCCGCTTTTGAAACACAATATTCCCCCCGCGCGATTGATACGGCAATGGCATTTGCCGATGATATGTTGATGATACTGTGGTGAACGGCGCTGCGGTTGCGGGTAAGTAATCGCTTGGCAAACGCTTGACTGAGAAAAAAAGTGCCACGTGTATTCACATCATTGCACACATCGTAGCTATCAATTGTCACATCAAGCAGATCGCCACGGTTAAGCACTGAAACACCCGCATTGTTGATAAGCGTTGTGAGAGGGCCCGTTCGCTCAGCCTCATCCAGCATGAAGTCATGCAATTCAACTTTTGAAATATCGCCAATCGCAACACCGCATTTCCGCTCAAGCCCCTCAATTTCATCAACAACGGCATCAAGTTCCGGTGATGCGGACATGTCGTTAAGCACAATATCAAACCCATCGCGCGCAAGAGCCAGTGCAATGGCTTTACCGATACCGCGTCTGCCTCCAGTCACCAAAGCTGTGCCTTTCATTTCAGGTCTCCATCATGCGAAGTGTTTCGGGGGTGCATATGATGCGTAGAATGCTGTCAGTGTTGAAATCCAGCCGGGCTTTCAAGGCGGGCGTGGCCATCAAATCACGCTCAAAAACAATCGAGCCCGTAAATCTGTTAGTCAGATAATAATAAGCAATCGATGCAATCGTGATGGAGACCTGAACCGCGTCTAGCCCCTGTCGAAAAAATCCAGCCTCAACACCGCGTTTTAGCAAGACGTCCATGCGGGCAACGAATGGCCGACTCATGTCCTGCATGCGCTTTGACGTCTTTATATGCCGCGCCTTGTGCAGGTTTTCAGAATTGACCAGTGTGATGAATTCGGGATTGTCCAGAAAGTAATTCCAGTTGAATTGCACCAGTTTGCGCAATGCTGCAATTGGGTGTTCGTTGTCGAGTGCCAGTGCAGCTTCGGCCTCACGAAAGGCAGAATACGCATCCTCCAAAACCAGCTGAAACAGTTTTTCCTTGTTGCCAAAATAATGATACATCATGCGCTTGTTGGCTTTGGCTCGTGCCGCTATCACATCAACACGCGCACCCCCCAATCCACTCTTGGCAAATTCTACTTTCGCAGCAGCCATAATTCGGCGCTGTGTTTCATCTGGATCACGGAATTTTTTTAATGCCAAGACTGAAAATCTGCTCTTGAAATAACCAATTAGTTATTTATGATTAAGCCAATTTAAAAATGAAGGCAAGGGCATGTATGATTATATCATTATAGGAGGAGGTTCAGCCGGGTGCGTTGTGGCTGCGCGTCTGTCTGAAATGCCGGAAGCAAAGATACTTGTTCTGGAAGCTGGCCCGCCAGACACAAATCCCTATATTCACATGCCTGTAGGGTTCTTTAAAATGACGGGTGGTCCACTCACCTGGGGGTATGAGACAGCGCCGCTGAAACACGCCAACAACCGTGTCACGGTTTATCCTCAAGCCCGCGTGCTGGGCGGTGGAAGTTCCATCAATGCCGAGGTTTTCACCCGGGGCTGTGATGAGGATTATGACGGATGGGCAAACGAACTGGGTTGTCAGGGTTGGAGCGCCAGCGATCTTCATCCCTATTTTATAAAGTCGGAGGGTAATTCCAGATTGGGGCTTCCGGACCACGGCATTGATGGCCCACTGGGCGTGTCCGACAATGGCTCGCCCAACAAAATGTCATTGGCTTATGTGCAAGGATGCATGGAAATCGGCATGCCTTTTAATCCTGACTTTAACGCAGGCAAGCAAGAGGGTACGGGTCTCTATCAAACAACCACCAAAAATGGAAAGCGCTGCAGTGCCGCCGTAGGATATCTTAAACCCGCTCTCGCGCGAAAGAATGTGGAATTACGAACCGGTGTCACTGTGCTGCGGATCGTGATTGAGAAGGGCAAAGCAACAGGCGTTGAAATAGTGGAAAACGGGCGAACCGTAAAACTCACAGCATCGAGTGAGGTCATCCTTACGGCTGGTGCCATTGGTTCGCCAAAACTCATGCTGTTGTCAGGCGTGGGCCCCGCCGGTCACTTAGAAGAACGTGACGTAAAAGTGGTGCACGACCTTAAAGGCGTAGGGCAGAATTTTCACGATCATTTTTCAACAGATGTGTCCTGGGTGCTGAATGGCGCACATGCCTATGATAAATACAAGAAACCACATTGGATGATGTGGGCCGGATTGCAATATGCACTGTTCAAATCGGGTCCGGTTGCATCAAACATTGTTGAGGCAGGTGCATTCTGGTGGGGCAACCGCCAGGATAAAACACCGGATTTGCAATTCCATTTTGTGGCAGGCGCAGGCGTTGAAAAAGCCGGAGACACATTGCCAGGCGGAAATGGTGTGTCGTGCAATTCATATTTCACGCGTCCACGGTCAAGGGGATCAGTCACATTGCGGTCGAACAATGTGAAGGATGCACCCATTGTTGATCCGAACTCTTTTGCCGAACCCTATGATTTAGAACGCCACATTGAAGCAATCAAAATAAGCCAAGAAGTGGGCCGCACCAAATCCATGCGGCGCTATGTGAGTTCGGAACATATGCCGGGTGAAAAATGCAAAACAAAGCAGGATTATATCGAGCTTTCGCGCGCCACCGCACGCTCATCTTATCATCCGGTTGGAACATGCAAGATGGGCATTGATGAGATGGCGGTGGTTGATCCTGCCATGCGCGTGCACGGCATCGAACGCTTGCGCATCTGTGACAGTTCCACAATGCCGCGCGTTGTGTCGTCCAACACCAATGCCCCAACCATTGCCATGGCTGAAAAGGCCGCTGATATGATACGGGGAAATCGCTAGTGCCAAAAATCGTATCTGCCGCTGAAGCTGTCAGCCATATTGCAGACCAGGCAGTGGTGGCTGTCAATTCATCTTCAGGTCTTTGCTGTCCCGACGCCATTTTAAAAGCAATGGGCGAACGCCACGCCCGTCAACACCAGCCTACTGCACTCACCATGATTCACCCCATCGCCGCGGGTGATTTTTATGGTGTGAAAGGCATTGAACATCTGGCTGTGAACAAAGGCCAGATTGCGCGTGTGATTGCAGGCTCATATCCTTCCGGTCCATCATCAGCTGAACCACCCATGATATGGCAGCGGATTATGGCTAATGAAATTTCAGCCTACAACGTTCCGTCTGGCATCGTGTTTGACATGCTGCGCGAAGCCTCCGCCAAGCGAACAGGCGTATTGACAAAAGTTGGCCTTGATACGTTTGTTGACCCTGATCAACAGGGCTGCGCCATGAATGAACTGGCGGCAGCGCGCCCCATTGTAAAGAAACTGGTTTTTGAAGGTGAGGAGCAACTTTATTTTCCCGCCATAGTTCCAGATGTGGGAATCATTCGTGCAACGTCAGCAGATCATCGGGGCAATTTAAGCTTCGAACAGGAGGGCGCATATCTGGGCGGCATGGAGGTGGCACTTGCCGCGCACAACAATGGCGGGATTGTAATTGCACAGGTAAAGCGGATTGTGCCGAATGACATGATTAAAATGCATGATGTGCGCATTCCCGGAATATTAATTGACTACATCGTGGAAGCACCAGACCAGTGGCAAACCACGCAGACGCCTTATGATCCGGCAATCAGCGGCGAAGTTAAAAAGCCCTTGGAAAGCTTTGCCATGATGGAATTTGGCAGCGGCAAAGCAATTGCACGCCGTGTCACCCAGGAACTGAAGCAAGGCTGGGCAGTGAATTTGGGTTTTGGTGTTTCAGCAAACGTTCCGCGAATCTTGCTGGAGGAGGGGCTGCATGGCAAGGTTACCTGGGTGATTGAGCAGGGCGCTGTTGGTGGTATTCCGCTATTGGATTTTCAGTTTGGCTGCTCATCCAATGCAGAAGCCATAGTCGCCAGTCCGCACCAATTCACTTACTTTCAGGCCGGGGGGTTTGATTGCTCGCTGCTTTCTTTTTTGCAGATCGATGAGCACGGAAGCGTCAATGTCCACCGCCTCGGCGCACGTCCACATGTTACAGCAGGGGCAGGCGGCTTTGTGGATATTACGGCGCGTGCCAAGAAGATCGTGTTCTCAGGCTTCTACAATGCAGGCGCAAAGATGAGCGTGGTGGATGGTAAATTGTCCATCACCCAGGAAGGTAAAATAAAAAAACTCGTCAAGGCTTGCGAGCAGGTAACGTTTTCCGGCCGCAGGGCTATGCTGCAAAAGCAGAACATCACCTATGTGACTGAACGCGCTGTGTTGAAATTGGCCCCTGAAGGCATGGTGTTAACAGAAATTGCACCAGGTGTTGAACTGCAGGCGAATATTCTTGATCAAGCTGAATTCCCATTGATCATCTCACCCCAGCTAAAGCTTATGGACAGTAATCTTTTCCAAGCCGCAATATTAGGGTTGGAACTTCATGATTGAAACTGGCGATGCGCGCATAAAATTACAAGTCGATAATAGAGTGGCCATCATAACCCTTGCGCGTGCAGAAAAACTGAATGCTCTTGATTTTGAAATGATCCTGGCTTTGGAGCGAGCCGCTCATGCGGTTGATGCTCATCATGATGTGCGCGTTGCGATAATTACCGGCGAGGGAGAAAAAGCATTTTGTGCCGGAGGGGATATCACCGCGTGGTCGTCACTTGGCGCTGAGGATTTTGGCTTGCAATGGGTTCGCGTTGGCCACCGTGCATTTGATGCTCTTGCGAGACTTCGGCAACCCCTGATTGCTGTTTTGAATGGTCATGTGCTGGGCGGTGGATTTGAACTGGCAAGCTGTGCAGATTTTCGCATTGGCGAAGCGCATATCAAGATCGGCCTGCCAGAAACAAGCCTTGGCATCATTCCCGGATGGTCGGGCACTCAACGTTCAGTGAAACGTTTTGGCTCGCACATAATCCGCCGCATGGCGCTGCTGGGCGATATGTTAGATGTGGAACAAGGTTTAAAAGCGGGCATTATTGATCGGACAGCTGCCAAAGGTGAAGGCCTGAAACTTGCGCATGAAATGGCAGAGGGCATCATGGCTCGCAGCGCATTCGCAACCTGCGCCGCAAAAATGATGATCAACGCCGCAGATGATGAAGACAAAGAACGGGCATTGGAAGCTCTTGCTGGTGTTTCCGCCGCGCACAGCATGGAGCTCAAAAGTGGGCTGGAGAAATTCAGGTCAGCCAAGAAGTCTTAGTAAGTTTTAACACCTTTGATCCCAAGAAATACTGAATAGAGCGATGTTGTTCCGCAAATGAATAAGCGGTTTAGTTTGGCACCGCCAAAACAAACATTTGCCACAAGTTCGGGTAGTTTTATTTTTCCAATCAAGGTGCCATCAGGATCATAGCAATGGACCCCGTCCCCGGCGCTGGTCCACAGGTGGCCGTCGCTATCAAAACGAAAACCATCAAACAGGCCTGCAGTGCATTCGGCAAAAACTGTTGAATGTGAAAGTGTAGCACCATCAGCGCTTACAGCAAGACGGCGGATATGTTTTGGACCCTGAGGGTTGTGGCTTAACCCTGTGTCGGCAATGTACAAAAATTTTTCATCCGGCGAAAATGCTATGCCATTGGGCTTGTCAAAATCCGTAGCGACTCGCGTGAGCTTACCCGTTGATCCGTCTATGCGGTAAACGTGGCAACCATCCTGTTCCATCTCTGCCTTTTCGCCTTCATAATCTACAACCAAGCCATAAAAGGGATCGGTAAACCAGATTGAACCATCGGATTTCACACACACATCATTTGGCGAATTCAGCCGTTTGCCATTGTAATGCGACGCCAGCGAAACCACTGTGCCATCATGTTCGGTTCGCGAAACACGCCGACCAAGATGTTCGCAGCTCACCAGCCGCCCTTGCCTATCCACCGTATTGCCATTGGAATAATGAGACCCGGTTCGAAATTCAGAAACGCTGCTATCACATTCGTCATAGCGCAACATTCTATTGTTCGGGATGTCAGACCACACCAGATAACGCCCGGCTGCAAACCAGGCGGGCCCTTCAGCCCAACGGCACCCCGTCCACAAACGTTCAACCCGCGCATGGCCGATCAGGCAGGCATTAAAGCGCGGATCCAGAACCTCATATCCCGTTCCCTCTGGCTGGCCGTAAAACATGCTGCATCTCCCTTTTCCCAATCGATATCAAAGCTTATCGCCATCACAAAGAACTATTCTGTTTTTCCTCTGCTGGTTTGTTTCAAATTTCTATACTAGGTTCATTTGAACGTTGGATATACCTTACCTTGGCCAAAATTTCGCTGGTGATTTTTGATTGTGACGGTGTGCTGGTCGACAGTGAATATCTTAGCGCAACCATGTTGATCGAGGTGTTTTCAGAAATCGGAATCGAGCTAGATTTGCCATTTGTCTATGCCAATTTCGTAGGCCACAGTTTTTCGACGGTCGCCTCAGCCTATGCCAGACAACACGGACATAACATCCCCGCAGACTTTGAACAAAATTATCGCACAAGGTTGTTGCACAGTTTTACGGGGCGCCTGCAGGCCATGCCAAAAATTGAGGCTGTGTTGGATGATTTAGATGTCCCTTTTTGTCTCGCTTCTGGCAGCAGCCCGGCGCGTGTCATGCGGTCACTAGAAATTGCAGGTTTGAAACAGCGCTTTTTGGACCGCATATTTACAACAACCATGGTGAAGCATGGTAAGCCAGCTCCAGACATATTTTTTCACGCAGCAAAGGCCATGCAAACCGAGCCCGAGCATTGCCTGGTCATAGAAGACAGTACCACCGGTGTGGCAGCCGCCAAAGCAGCAGGCATGACCACCTGGCAATTCACGGGGGGTGTGCATTTTAAGCATGGTTACGAACACGTGCCCAAACCCTATTTGGTAGATCGCACATTTAACTGTATGGATCAGTTTTTCGATTGCGCGCCCGAACTGCGGCGCCAGCACAAGGTATAGCCAAGCATGGTGCGCAACCTAGCACAGGAAAACTCAAGGCTCGATGAGGTTGCCAGAGCAGGCTGGCTTTATTACATCGCAGGAAACACCCAAGATGAGATTGCGCGCAAGCTCGGGGTTTCCCGCCAAACGGCTCAGCGCTTGGTCTCGTTGTCAATTTCAGAAAAGCTTATAAAAGTCAGGCTGGATCATCCCATTGCAAACTGCCTAGAGCTGTCTGAGCGCTTGAAGCAGAAATTTGAAATTGAATTTTGCGAGGTTGTGCCAAGTGACCCAGAGTCTGATTCAATTTCGTTGGGCGTAGCGCAAGCCGGGGCAGCGGAACTTGAAAAATACATCATTTCTCAACACCCTGTAATTGTAGCTATGGGCACAGGTCGAATGTTGCGTGCCATGGTGGATCAACTCATGCCGATGGATTGCCCCCAGCATAAAATCGTCTCACTTGTTGGCAACATTGCATCTGATGGATCAGCATCGCTTTATGATGTGGTTAGCAGGGTGGCTGATGTCGTTAAGGCCCCGCATTACCCCATGCCGCTTCCGGTTATTGCCACAACCGTGCATGACAAATCCTTGCTGCTGGCGCAAAAGCCAGTGCGCAATGTGGTTGATTTGGCTCGCCAGGCCGATGTGACATTCGTAGGCGTTGGCACTGTCGGCGATGATGCAGCACTCGTGCGCGACGGATTCGTGAAGCCCGATGAAATGCGCGCATTGGTGAAAGCAGGTGCCGCTGGAGAAATCATCGGCTGGGCCTACGATGCCAAAGGGCAACTGATTGAAGGCTTTACCAACGACAGGGTGGTCAGCGTTCCTTTGGACCAGCCAGCCAAGCGCCGCGTTATCGGAATTGCCATGGCTCCGCCGCGCCAACGCGCCATCCGTGGCGCATTGATTGGCAAGTTGCTAAACGGCTTGATCACCAATGAGTCGATGGCCAAGACTTTGCTGGGCCCCCATTAACTGGGCTAATGCTCAAAATTAGAGCAAAAGCCCAAAGTTAGATTAATGAATTAGTTCAACTGTTTAAAGAGATAAATCTTGTTCGATGTTGCATCGCAGCGACGAATTGGCATTGACTCTTTGCCACCGCCGGAGTGACTTATGCTCAACTTATGGGCAAAGGCCCAAAAGTCCACATGGGAGAAATAAGATGAAAGCTTTAGTAACGGGCGTTCTTGGCGCCTTTGCGTTCGCCGCATTGGCGGGAACGGCCTTGGCCGCTGATACGACATTGACAATCGCCACCGTGAATAACGGCGACATGATCCGTATGCAAAAATACACCGACGATTTCACAGCTGCAAATCCGGACATTAAGTTGAGCTGGGTAACATTGGAAGAAAACGATCTTCGTCAAAAGGTTACGAAGGACATTTCAACCAAGGGCGGCCAATATGACGTGCTGACGATCGGCATGTATGAAACCCCAATTTGGGGCAAAAAGGGTTGGCTCGTTCCCTTGGCTGGAATTGATGATCCAGCAGACATTTTGCCAGCAGTTGCAGGCGGTCTTTCGTATGATGGCAAGCTCTATGCAGCGCCTTTCTACGGTGAATCATCTTTCGTGATGTACCGCAAAGACCTGATGGACAAGGCTGGCTTGAAAATGTCAGACGCGCCAACATGGGATCAGATCATCGAAGCTGCTGGCAAGATGACTGACCGCGCCAATGGCGTAAACGGCATCTGCCTTCGCGGCAAAGCTGGTTGGGGCGAAAACATGGCCTTTATCGGTTCGATGGCAAACTCCTTTGGTGCACGCTGGTTCGACGAACAATGGCACCCACAGTTCGATACGCAAGAATGGAAAGACACTCTCAACACCTATTTGAAGGTGATGAAGGATTCAGGTCCAGATGGTGCTTCGGGCAACGGCTTCTCTGAAAATCTCGCTTTGTTTCAATCTGGCAAATGCGGCATGTGGGCAGACGCTACAGCAGCTGCTTCATTCGTAATTGATCCAAAGGCATCTTCGGTTGCTGCAAATGTTGGTTTCACGGTTGCTCCTGATAAGGGCCTTGGCAAACGCGCCAATTGGCTTTGGGCATGGGCACTGGCAATTCCAGCAGGCTCTACAAAAGTTGACGCTGCTCAGAAGTTTATTGGCTGGGCAACATCAAAGCATTACGGCGAAATGATTGCCGCTAAAGAAGGTTGGGCAAACGTGCCTCCAGGCACACGCACTTCACTTTACGCAAACCCAGAATATCAGAAGGTTCCATTTGCTGCCATG
Organism: Hyphomicrobiales bacterium; assembly: GCA_038230015.1. Taxonomy (GTDB): domain Bacteria; phylum Pseudomonadota; class Alphaproteobacteria; order Rhizobiales; family Aestuariivirgaceae; genus Aestuariivirga. The sequence continues at coordinate 94,832 of JBBRNW010000003.1, forward strand.
ACTTTGGCTTCAATGAACGCTGCTGATCCAACACAGCCAACTGTGAAGCCTGTGCCTTACGTAGGTGTGCAGTTCGCGTCTATTCCTGAGTTTGCCGGCATTGGCACAAAAGTTGGTGAAATGTTCTCAGCTGCACTTGCTGGTCAAATGACTGCCGATGAAGCATTGAAGGCAGCTCAAGAATATACAACTGCTGAAATGACCAAAGCTGGTTATATTAAGTAATATATGTGGGCGGTCGGAAACGACCGCCCTTTTTTATCCGTCTTCAAAAACCGTCGGGCCCAAAAATTCGGGTAATTATTACACGCATCTCATTTCATGAGTTTGCGGTTGATATTTGCAATCATAATGGCGGTTTCTGAAGTTGGGAGAAAGAGGCGTTAGACCTCGCGAGGTAGCCTATGGCAACAAGTCAATCACAAGCAGTTGGAAAATGGGCGCTTGCCCCTTCGCTCGTCGTGCTTTCGGGCTGGGCTTTCATTCCGTTAGTTCTGACCATGTATTTCGCGTTTTTGCGCTATAATTTGCAGGACCCAGATGCAACGAGTTGGTTTGGGTTATCAAATTTCTACTACTTCATGACCGATCCTCATTTTAAGCAGGATTTTTTCAATACGCTCGTGTTGGTCTTTGCGACGATCATGACCACCATCGTCGGCGGTACTCTCTTAGCCCTCCTGCTCGACCAGAAATTTTGGGGCCGTGGCATCGTTCGGCTGCTGATGATTTCGCCTTTCTTCATCATGCCCACTGTCTCTTCATTGGTCTGGAAGAATTTGCTGATGCATCCGGTTTTTGGATTGTTTGCCGGCATTCAGACTTATTTTGGAGCGCTGCGTCCGATCGACTGGTTTGGCGCTTACCCACTAATTTCCGTTATCATAATTGTTTCTTGGCAGTGGTTGCCCTATGCCGCACTCATTTTGTTGACAGCACTTCAGTCTCTCGACCAAGAACAAAAAGACGCAGCAGCCATGGATAATGCGTCTCCTCTCAGTTTGTTCCGCTATATTATTTTACCTCATCTTTCGCGCCCGATCACCGTTGTGATTTTGATTGAAACCATTTTCCTTCTGAACATATTTGCAGAAATTAAGCTTCCAGGCGTGGGCGGTGTTGCTGGCAATTTAACCTACCTGGTCTTCTCGCAACTCAACGATGCCAATGACGTGGGTGCGGCAGCAGCGGGCGGCATTATCGCCGTTATTCTTGCAAACCTGGTATCAATATTCCTCGTCCGCATTGTCGGCAAGAATTTAGAGGCCTGAACAGTATGGCGATTAAACAATCCAACAGACGGACGTTTTTTATAACAATCGTTGCATGGACGATTGGTTTACTGATGTTTTTTCCAATTTTTTGGACAACTGTAGCCGCGTTTAAAACAGAATCGGACGCTTATTCTCTTCCTCAAAATGCGTTGACGACCCCGTGGACGTTGGAAAATTTCGGCATCGTTCAAGAGCGCTCAGATTATTTACGCTATGTTTTTAACACAGTCGTTATCGCAGTTGTTTCAACTTTGCTTGGGCTGGTTTTTGCGGTTCCAGCGGCATGGTCGATGGCCTTTGCGCCGCAAACTAAACCGAGCAACAACTGGAGTGGTTGGACGTGGCTTGGACTGATTGTCGGTTGTTTCATATTTTCAGGAATTATACTCTACACAAATAATTGGCACCCGCAGAACGCAGTCGTTGGTTTCGCATTGCTTTTTCTCTGCATCATTCCGCCGACCGCTTGGGTTTGGACGCGGGGCACAACCGATACCCTGTTGTGGATGCTCTCGACCAAAATGATGCCGCCAGCGGGCGCTCTCATTGCGATCTATTTGATGTTCAACCGCAATGGATTGATTTTTAAAGACTGGGGTTGGATCGATCTGAGAGAGTATAATCTGATCGATAGCTTCTGGGGCATGGTGCCACTTGCGATGCTACTCAATCTCCCAATTATCATCTGGATGCTCTATACGTATTTCAAAGAAATCCCGGTCGAGATTCTCGAAGCCGCGCGCATGGATGGCGCTTCGTTGTGGAATGAGATTGTGCGTGTGCTAACACCTATGGCGCTCCCCGGTATTGCGTCAACCTGCTTGCTTAATTTGATCTTGGCATGGAACGAAGCGTTCTGGTCACTCAATCTCACCAATAAATATGCAGCACCTTTGAGCTTCTTTATCTCTGAATATTCAAGCCCCGAGGGCCAATTCTGGGCCAAGCTTTCCGCTGCGTCCCTGATGGCAATCGTGCCAATCCTCATCGTAGGCTGGTTCTCACAAAAACAACTCGTACGCGGTCTTACATTCGGAGCGGTAAAATAAATGGGCACGATCCAACTCAAAAAAGTTCGCAAATCCTTTGGCGAAACCGTGGTCATTCCGGGCGCTGATTTAAGCATCCAGCACGGCGAATTTGTTGTGTTCGTTGGCCCATCCGGTTGCGGCAAATCGACGTTATTGCGCATGATCGCCGGTCTTGAAGACATCACATCTGGCGAAATTCTGATCGACGGAAAAGACATGACGGAGACCGCACCCGGAAAGCGCGGCCTGTCCATGGTGTTTCAATCATACGCCCTCTATCCACATATGAGCGTGCGCAACAACATTGCCTTCGGCCTTAAAATGGCGGGCGAAACGCCAGAACAAATTGCCCCCAAAGTAGCCAAAGCCGCGGAAACCTTAAACCTCACAGAATATCTTGATCGAAGGCCTGGCCAACTTTCGGGCGGCCAACGCCAACGCGTGGCCATCGGCCGTGCCATTGTGCGCAATCCTTCAGGCTTCTTGTTTGACGAACCACTGTCAAATCTTGACGCGGCTCTGCGTGTGAATATGCGTATTTTTATTATGCAGCTTCATAAAGATTTGGGATCAACAATGGTTTACGTCACCCACGATCAAGTTGAAGCCATGACGATGGCAGACCGTATTGTGGTTTTGAACAGAGGCCACATTGAACAAGTGGGGTCCCCGCTTGATCTCTACAACAAACCAAATTCTCTATTTGTGGCAGGGTTTATAGGCTCCCCGAAAATGAACTTTGTGGAGGCGAACTCCATTGGCATCAGGCCAGAACATATCCAACTCGATTCCAAAAAAGGAGAGTGGCCAGGCACTGTCATGCTGAGCGAGCATTTGGGGTCAGACACGTTTTTACACATCGACGGGGGCCAGCGGGGGCAACTGACCGTCCGGGCTCAAGGGGAAAATTCCCTTGGGCCCGGAAGCAAAGTGTGGATGACCCCGGAAAAAGACCGTCTCCACCGCTTTGATAAAGACGGTAGGACGATTCGCAAATGAAACTGTTGGACAATGGATAAGCTGACACCACGGCAAATTGGATTAAATCACCGTGGGTAACTCTTACGACTATATTATCGTGGGTGGTGGCTCAGCGGGCTGTGTCGCTGCTTGGCGGTTGGTGAAGGATAAAGCAGCCCGCGTGCTGCTGATCGAGCGTGGCCCCGCTAAAGCTTCAGGGCTTGCTGCATTCCTCCTCCCTATGCCGGCAGCTTGGTTCAAGGGTATTTCAGGGAGTCCAGTTGTTGAAATGCACAAGCCTGTGCCGCAAAAACATTTGGAAGGCCGCCAGCCCGCCGTTGGTCAGGCCAATATTCTAGGCGGCGGCACATCCGTGAATGCCATGGTTTATACCCGTGGCCAGCATGAAGACTATAACCACTGGGATAAATTTCTAGGTGGCAAAAGCGGCTGGTCATTTGCTGATATGTTGCCCCATTTTCGCAGTTTAGAATGTAACCACAGTTTCAATGATAAATGGCACGGTGTTGATGGCCCCATGCATGTGTCAGATGTGGGCGCAAAATGCCAAACCACCGAAGATTACATCCGTGCGGTTCAAGGGCTGGGCATTCCCTATAATCCAGATTTTAACGGCGCCCAACAATTTGGCGTTGGCACTATGCAATATACCACGCACCGCAATCGCCGTTGCAATGGCGTGGAAGCATTTCTAGCGCCGCTGGCTGGAAATGAGAATCTAAAAATTCTAACAAACTGCACAGTCTCGCGCCTTATCATTGAACACAAAAAATGCGTTGGCGTGGCCTATATTCAAAATGGAATAGAATCCACAGTGCACTGCGATGCTGAAGTTTTATTGGCGGCTGGCACGTATAACACTCCGAAAATCATGATGTTGTCTGGCTTGGGGCCAGCGCAGCACCTTGCTGAATTTGGCATTAAAACTCTGTGCGATCTGCCAGGCGTGGGTGAAAATCTGCAAGACCACCATGAAGTGCCTGTGGTTGCTCAAACCAATGGCCACTTTGGCTATTATGGCGAAGATCGTGGGTTGAAAGCGTTGCGCAACGGACTGCAATATTTGATGTTTGGCAATGGCCCGGTGGCCAGTTCAGGTGTTGAAGCCTGCGCCTATGTCGATCCCGATGGCAGCAATCGCCCAACACTCAAAATGTATTGCATCCCGATTGTTTATGTCGATGGCGATGTGAAGGGCATGAAGCCTTGCGATGGCGTAACGATCAATGCCTGCCTGCTGCGTCCAAAATCACGAGGCTCCCTCAAGCTACGCACCAACAATCCTTTCGATAAGCCAGTTGTTGATAATAATTATCTCGCGGAGCCAGATGATTTGCGTTTGGAGATTGCGGGCTTACGCTTTGCGCGTGAAATTATGGCAGCAAACCCTTTGGCAAAATCAATCACGCAAGAAATGATCCCCGGCAAACATGTTTTGTCCGATACTGATTTGGCGGCTCATTGTCGCCGCACTGTGAAAACCAATTGGCATCCTGTGGGCACGTGCCGCATGGGTCCAGCCAACGACAACAGAGCTGTGTTGGATAGATTTTTGCGTGTGCGCGGCATTGAAAATCTGCGGGTGATTGATGCTTCCGCCATGCCTTTTATTCCATCAGGAAATACTAACGCACCAACCATGGCGCTTGCTGATCGCGCGATGTCAATCTTAATGAGTTAATCCAATGACAAAACTTACCCTTGCCAATTTGCCCGCTATTGGCAAAAAAATGCGGGTGCCCAACTATACCCGCAGCTCTCTCAGCGCTGGCATCATGCATTTTGGTGTCGGTAATTTTCACCGGGCCCACCTTGCAGTTTACCTCGATGATTTGTTCAACACTGGTGTGGACCATGATTGGGCTTTGGTGGGCGCAGGCGTCATGCCATCAGATGCAATGACCCGCGAAAAATTGCAGGCTCAAGATTACCTCACAACCGTAGTCGAGCAGGATAATGATGTCAGCACTGCCCATATTACTGGGCCGCTGATTGACTTCATTGCACCACACGACAAGCCAGCCATGATGGCCAAACTGTGTGACCCTGCCATTCGCATCGTGTCACTCACCATCACCGAAGGTGGATATTTTATTGATCCGGCCACCGGGAAATTCAATCCCGCCCACCCGGCCATCATCCACGATGGTACTCACCCTCATGCGCCAGATACGGTGTTTGGATTTATTGTAGCAGGCCTTGCAGCACGCCGCGCGGTGGGCATACCAGCCTTCACCGTGATGTCGTGCGATAATGTACCCCATAATGGCGTGGTCACGCGCAATGCGGTGGTGGGCCTGGCGAAGCTTTCCAATCCGCAACTGGCGCAGTGGATCAGCGCTCACGTGGCCTTTCCCAATGCCATGGTAGACCGGATCACGCCTGCAACGGGCGAGCGTGAACGCAAGATTGCCGCTGAAACATTTGGTGTGGCCGATCTGTGGCCCGTGTTTTGTGAAGAGTTCAAGCAATGGGTCGTGGAGGACCATTTCCCGTCCGGTCGCCCGGCATTTGAAAAAGTGGGCGCAACATTTGTAAAAGATGTAACCCCGTACGAGAATATGAAAATCCGCATTCTCAATGGTGGTCACGCGGTGATTGCTTATGGCAGCGGATTGCTTGATATCGAGTTTGTGCATGAAGCGATGCAGCATCCCTTGGTGCGGGCTTATCTTTCCAAGGTGGAACAACACGAAATTATCCCCACGGTTCCGCCTGTACCTCACACCAACTTGCAAGATTATTACCAGTTGATTGACCGCCGTTTTTCCAACCCGAAAATCGCCGATACCGTGCGGAGACTTTGTTTTGATGGCTCAAATCGCCAACCTAAATTCATAGTGCCCGTTATTGCTGATCGGTTGCAGGCGGGCAAATCCATCCACGGCCTGGCACTGGAATCCGCGTTGTGGTGCCGCTATTGTTTCGGAACGACTGAAAGTGGTGCAGTGATTGAAGCGAATGATCCGATCTGGGACCGCCTGCAACAAACATCACATGCGGCTAAAATAAATCCCAGCGTCTGGCTGGCCATGAGTGATATTTATGGCGAGGTCGGAAAGTCAGCCGAAATGCAACGCGAATTTTCAGACGCACTAAATGCACTTTGGGCGCATGGTGTGAAGACAACTTTGGAAGCATATCTCAGTTAAAGCACCATTCCTTCGAAAGCTGGTCTAAAGTCTTTTATATTTTAATTTCGCTGATAATCCTTTAGAGCGGTTCCAATTAACCTTGGAGCCTCCAACATGAAATCCCGTGCTGCTGTTGCGTTTGAACCCGGTAAATCATTGGAAATCATTGAGGTCGATCTGGAAGGCCCGCGGGCTGGCGAAGTGTTGGTGGAAATCAAGGCCACCGGCGTATGTCACACTGATGAGTTCACCATTTCCGGTGCTGATCCTGAAGGTTTATTTCCCGCCATCATGGGCCACGAGGGCGCAGGCATCGTGCGCGAAGTGGGGGCAGGGGTCACATCATTAAAACCAGGCGATCATGTCATTCCGCTTTACACACCTGAATGCCGCGAATGCGATTATTGCCTCAACCCCAAAACCAACCTTTGCCAAAAAATCAGAACCACGCAAGGCAAAGGCTTGATGCCTGATGGCACCTCGCGGTTTTCTTATAAAGGCCAGGCCATCCACCACTATATGGGCTGCTCTACTTTTTCAAATTTCACGGTTTTGCCTGAAATTGCATTGGCTAAAGTGCGCCAGGATGCGCCCTTCGATAAAATTTGCTATGTGGGCTGCGGCATAACCACCGGTGTGGGTGCCGTGATTTACACAGCGAAAGTGGAAATCGGATCCACCGCAATTGTCTTTGGTCTCGGTGGGATTGGTCTCAATGTCATTCAGGGCCTGCGGCTTGCGGGTGCGCGCCAGATTGTGGGCGTGGACATGAACGACGATAAAGAAAGCTGGGGCCGCAAATTTGGTATGACGCATTTTGTCAACCCAGCGAAAGTCGCAGGCGACATGGTGGCCCATTTGGTGGATCTTACAGGGGGCGGCGCTGATTACACATTCGAATGCATTGGCAATGTGAAAGTCATGCGTATCGCTTTGGAAGCCGCCCACAAGGGCTGGGGCCAATCCATCATCATCGGTGTGGCCGGTGCTGGCCAGGAAATTTCTACCAGGCCGTTTCAATTGGTCACAGGCCGTTCATGGCGCGGCACGGCCTTTGGCGGCGCACGTGGTCGAACAGACGTTCCCAAGATTGTGGATTGGTATATGGAGGGCAAAATTGAAATTGACCCCATGATCACGCACATCTTGCCGCTGGAAAAAATCAATGACGCCTTTACGTTGATGCATGAAGGAAAATCCATTCGCTCTGTAGTGGTTTTCTAAATTTTGGATTTGCAATGAAACGCTTCACCCTCTAATTCGTCGCCTGAGCGCAGGCTGCGGCCCAGCTTAACAACAACAGCACAATTGAAAAAAGCTGGCTTCCTGCATTCGCAGGAATGACGGAAATATTCGCAGGAATGACGGAACTGAGTGAGTGGCGAATCTTCTTTTAAACCTGCAAAATATTCACCTCACCTTTGGCGGCAAGCCTGTTCTCGAAGGGGCAGAGTTGATGCTGCACAATGATGACCGCATGTGTCTCGTTGGCCGCAATGGTTCCGGCAAATCGACATTGTTGAAGATTGCAGCGGGCCAGATTGAAATGGATAATGGCACGCGCTGGATGCAACCTGGCACCACCATACGCTATTTACCGCAAGAGCCCGATTTCACAGGTTACGCCACTGTGCTGGACTATGTGGAAGCAGGGTTAGGCCCCACTGATAATCCTTATCGTTGTCGCCATTATCTCAATGAGCTTGGCCTTACGGGTGAGGAAAACCCAGCACAACTTTCAGGCGGTGAATCGCGGCGAGCCGCAATCGCGCGAACACTTGCCCCTGAACCTGATATTTTATTGCTGGATGAGCCCACCAACCATCTTGATCTTCCAGCCATTGAGTGGCTGGAAGCCGAACTCAAATCTCTGCGCTCGGCCTTTATTCTGATCAGCCATGACCGGCGTTTTCTTGAAGCGTTGACCAACCGCACCATTTGGTTGGATCGTGGGTCAGCCAAACGCATGAACAAGGGCTTTGCGCATTTTGAAGAATGGCGCGACCAGGTGCTTCAAGAAGAAGAAATTGAACACCATAAACTGGCCGCACGCATCGCCACCGAAGAGCACTGGATGCGTTATGGCGTAACAGCAAGGCGCAAGCGCAATGTGCGCCGTGTGGGTTTGCTGTCAACGTTGCGCGGCGAGCGGCGCGAATATGTGGGCAGCCAGGGCAACGTGAAACTTAGTGCGTCTTCTGGCGATATTTCCGGCAAGCTAGTGGCGGAAGCTCATAAAATGTCAAAGTCGTTTGGCGAGCGTGACATTGTGAAAAATCTTGATCTGCTGCTGTTGCGCAGTGACAGGTTGGGCATCGTTGGCCCCAATGGAGCGGGTAAAACCACACTGATCAAACTGATCACCGGAGTGCTGGCACCTGATTCAGGCACCATTAAGCTGGGCACAAACTTGCAAATTGTAGCCCTAGACCAAAGCCGCGCCAGCCTAGACCCTGCAATGTTATTGGCCGATGTCATAACGGCTGGCCGTGGCCAGTCAGTCACCATCAACGGCGAAACCAAACATGTGGTGGGTTATATGCGCGACTTTCTGTTCAAGCCCGAACAGGCGCGAACACCAGTGTCTGTTCTCTCCGGTGGTGAACGCGCCAGGCTTATACTTGCGCGCGAATTGGCCAAGCCTTCAAATTTTTTAATCCTCGATGAACCCACGAATGATCTGGATTTGGAAACCCTGGATCTTCTGCAGGAAATGCTGGCTGACTACAAAGGTACAATTTTGCTGGTGAGCCACGACCGTGACTTTCTCGACCGGGTCGCCACCTCCATTCTGATGTATGAAGGGGAGGGCAATTGGCAAGAATATGCCGGCGGTTACACCGATATGCTGGCCCAGCGCGGCACTGGTGTGGCCGCGCGTAAAATCAAGGAACAGCAACGCGAAGAAACTGAGAAGGCTGTCGTTCCTGTGTTGGTGCAAGCCAAACGCAAACTCAATTTTAAAGAAAAACATGCGCTGGATCATTTGCCAGCAAAAATAGATGCGCTTAAGACCGAGCTTCTTAGACTGGAACAGATATTGGAAGATTCCACTCTGTTTTCCCGGGATTACAAACTGTTCGAAAAAACCAGTACCCGTCATGCCGCCGCTGGCACAGAGCTGGACCAATGCGAAGAACAATGGCTGGAATTAGAAGTACTCAAGGAACAGTTGGAAGCGAGATAACTGTTCTCTTCTGCTGGGCCTTCGCCATCAATCCTGCGAAAGCGGAAGTGAAAAGCAAAATGGGAGTGTTCTTTAACACACCACTCACTTTGCGTGCTTTGCCCGCTCAATGCCTTCCATGATCATTTGCTCTGCTTCAATGGCGTTGCCCCAACCGAGAACTTTCACCCATTTGCCGGGCTCCAGATCTTTGTAATGCACAAAGAAATGTTCAATTTGCTGAATGGTGATGTCGGGCAGATCAAGATAGTTATGCACATTCTCATATCGCCTTGTGAGGCGGGGCACTGGCACGGCGATAATTTTTTCATCACCACCGGCCTCGTCTTGCATGCGCAGCACGCCCACCGGTTTACACGCCATCACCGCACCGGGAACTATGCTGCGCTGATTTGCAATCAGCACATCAACAGGGTCGCCATCCCCAGACAGCGTGTGGGGAATGAAACCATAATTTCCAGGATACCGCATGGAGGTGTAGAGAAAGCGGTCCACCACCAAGGTTCCCGCTGCCTTGTCCATTTCATATTTAATAGGCTCGCCACCCACCGGCACTTCAACAATCACGTTCACTTCCTTGGGCGGGTTGCGGCCAATCGATATTGCATCAATGCGCATTTTTAGGGTCCTTTGCGGGCCAGGAGAGCTTTGGCTGTTTTTTCATTGGTAATCAGAACATTGCAATTTATCAGCTTCATCGCACCCAGTATGGCGTCGATTTTCTCGTCACCGCCAGAGGATAACAGGCGAAGTGGCACTGTGCGCAACTGTGTAATCGGCAGCGACATGATGCGGTTGTTAACGGGATGGTCTATCAACTGCCCCTGCACATCAAAAAAATTATAGAGTAAGTCGCCCACCGCACCCTTTTCAATAAGTTGCAAGCGATCTTGCTCCGTCAGCATATTAAAGCGAAAAGCAGTTGATGCTGGCGCCATGTTGCCCGCACTCAGCATTGCAATGTCAAGTTTCTCGGCGCGCTTGAAAACGTCGCTCAGTCCGCATCGCTCAATCAAAGCTTCGCGCGTTGCAGGCGAATCCACCACGGCGGGGGCCTGCAGCAGGTAACAATCGGCGTTAATGGCGCGCGCAAATTGCCACGCAAATTCGGACGGGTTGAAGCGCCGCGCCTGCACAATTCCCCCCAACAATGAAATCACCTGAACATTGTCGAGTGATTTGGTTGCCAGAGTTTGGAGTGATTCATAAAGTGTGGCGCCCCAACCAACACCCACACGCATATTGTCCTTCAAGTGTTCAGACATATACATGCCAGCCGCCGTGCCAACGGCCTTGGTGATGCCAGCAGGGCTCGTGGGTTCAGGCACGACAACAGCGTCTTGCAGATTGAAGGCTAATTTCAATTCCCTCTCAATTTGAATACAGTCAGCAACTTCGCCCACAATCCATATTTTAACTTCGCGCTGTTTAATGGCTTCATTGATGTTGCGCACCACGGTCACCCGCCCGATGCCAAGATGGTCGGCAATCTCGTTTTGCGTCAACCCTTCAACATAATACATCCAGGCAATGCGCATGCGGTTGCGCGCAATCCGCCCCGCTCCACGTTCTGGCACGGGATGGGTTTTTAAGCTATCATGCAATTTTTCCAAAAAGACCTATCCCCATTTAGCTGCGCAACGATACTAACTAACTGCGAACGATACAATTGCACTGACAACATTGAAAAACGAAACATTTGCATTTTCAAATGTTGCTTAGTATGTTAATTGCAAGAAACACCGCACACGGAAGAATGGCGGGTTTGAAAGGGAGGATACATGAGGCGCAAGGCGCTTCCCTGTCGATCAATCTATAATATTGCACCATTGGCGTGCAACCCCGCTTATTGTGTGTCATGCTCGGCCTTCGCACGGCGCAAAAAAATCCTTAGGCCCCACAACAATGTTATGAGGAGGAAGTGAAATGCTTTTGAACACAATCAACCGTCGAAGTGTTTTGAAATCGACAGCAGCCTTGGGAGCCACAGCGGCTGTGGGCGGCGTGAACACCTTCAACATCAATGGTGCATTTGCGGCCATGGTGAACCCGGCAGATGTGCTTGCCAAAATCAATGTTGGCAACACCGTCAAAAAAGAATACCGCGAGCAATACAAGCTTGGAGACAATGATGAATTGTGGGATCCCAAAAAAGATTGGATCCGCACGGTGGACTGGGAAGCCGTTCGCAAAGAACATGCGGGCAAAACAGTGCGCTTTGCCATTGGTGCGGCTGACCGGGAATCAACGGTCGATCAGGTTGCGCCATTTGAGGCGCTCTCTGGCATCAAGATTGACCTTGTCGCCATTCCAGACGATTCAATGTATGACAAGGTCGTTGCCGAATTTCTCGGCGGCAATGCATCATTTGATGCTTTGCAATTCTTCTCGCCATGGCTCGGTGATTTTGGCGCCCAAGGCTTCGTAAAGCCGCTTGATGAATATATTGCCAAGTGGAAATTGCCATTTGACGATTTTTACGAAACCTATCAGGCAAACTATGGCAATTGGGCCGACAAAGGCATTCTCGGCATTCCTTTCGACTGCGACATTCAGCAAGTTCATATCCGCCCATCAGTGTTTAAAAAAATCGGGATTGATGCAGATCGCATGAAATCAGTTCCATCCTATGAAGAGATGATCCGTCTGGCACCGGAATTGAACAAGGTCGAAAAAGGCGTGAATGCCATTGGCATGATGTGTGGCCGTGGCTTCTGGGCCACTTACACATGGCAACACATTGCAGCCCAGCATGGTCTGCAACTCTTTAATGACAAATGGGAACCCATTTTCAATGGCGATGCTGGTGTAAAGGGGCTTGAAACCATTGTGGCACTGTCCAAACATGCCATTGAAGGTGTTGCCGCTGCCGATTGGCCCACCAACCGTGCGGCTTGGCTGGGCGGTCAGATTGCCTGCAATATCTCGTGGCAGGATTCGGGCTCGCAAGCCACACGCGCTGACCAATCAAAGATTGGCGATGACGTCTTGACAATTTATGAGCCTCGCGTTGCAGGCGGCACTTACGCGCCACCCAATATCGCCGGGTCCACATCTTGTGTGGCGGCAACGTCACCAGAACCAGAAGCAGCATTCTTGATGTTGGCTTATCTCACCACCGCCTCGATCATGGCCATGAATGAAGCCAATGCCAACGGCGTTGCTCCTGGCTACAAGTCGGTGCTGAACAACGAAAAAATGCGTTCAATCTCGCAGCCTTGCAAAGTGTGGGCTGAAGAACTGGATTATGCATGGTGCGCGCCTCGCCTTCCACAAGGCTTCCAGATTGACCAGGAAATTGGTTTTCTGATCAACAAGGTCGTCATTGGTGAATTGAAACCCAAGGAAGCACTCGATCAAGCAGCTGTGAAAGTAAAAGACATCATGGCCAAGAACGGCTTCTATAAAGGCAAAGATCCGATGAACTTTGCAGCAACAGAACCCGGTTTCTGGATGGGCAAAGGCAAAAAGGCTCCAATCTGAGTGAATAGCTTGAATGGCCGGAGGAAACTCCGGCCATTTCCAAAGTGAGGGCGGCTGAGGGCTCTTACTTGAACCTGAACCAAATGTCTGAAAACATGACCTCAACCACACTTTCCCGTCGTCCCCGTCGCAGCGCCTTCATGCGCAATGCCTTTCCTTATTTCATGGTAGCCCCAGCGGTCATCTTCTTGCTGGGCATAACTTTGTGGCCGGGCATCTACGCCGTGAAGCGTTCATTGCAAACTGGAAAGTTTAAACTCGAATGGGTGGGCTTCCAAAATTACCAAGAACTTTTTGTCGATAGCACATTCTGGACTTCGATCTGGAACACGCTTTTGCTTGGCACCATCACGCTCGCCATTGAAGCATTCATTGCCATGGCCCTTGCAGCTTTGGTTTATCGCAGCGGCTGGGCAAGAAGTTGGCGCATCGTGTTTATGCTGCCCATGCTATTCATGCCATCTGCCGTTTCCTACCTGTGGAAGCTGCTTTTTAACGATGGCCGGGTGATAGCTGATCTGGTGCGCCGTGTCGGTTTTGACTATGGCAACATTGATTGGATGAGTTCCATTTTCAATGCACGTTTTGTGCTCATCGTCACGGATGTGTGGCAATGGACGCCGTTTCTGTTCATCATTTTCGTGGCTGGACTGCAAGGCCAGGACAAGGAAATCGAAGAAGCCGCACGCCTTGATGGGGCCTCGTGGACCAAGATCTTTTTTAATATCTCACTGCCCATGATGCGTCCTGTGATAGCAATTGCTTTAGTGCTTCGCGGGGTTGATATTCTCAACAACATGGCGGCAGTCAATATCATCACGCAAGGTTCCCCCGGCGGGCACACCGAAACTCTAAGCTATTTCATTTACCGCACAGCGTTCAGAAGCTTTGAACAAGGCTATGCTTCGGCAACTTCGGTGGTGGTATTGATTGTCACAATCGTTTTAGCGCAGACGCTGGTGCGCCGCTTCTTCAAATCAGGAACAGAGGCGTGAGAAAAAGGTTTGAAAATCATCCCTTCGGTACATTGATCCTCTGGGTTTGGGCCGCCATCTGTCTTTTGCCAATCATCTATTTTGCAACCATTGCATTGCGCCCGCGCAATGAAATCATTTCTCCCTCACCCATCTATTTTCCCACAATCTCAATGGAAACCTGGGCCAAGATTTTTGCTGAATGGCCGATCATGAGCTATTTCAAAAACTCCATGATTGCCGTTACCGGCAGCGTGTTCATTTGCCTGTTGCTCGGCATCCCCGCAGCCTATGCTTTGGCCAGGTACACATTCAAGGGCCGAGAAGATATTGGCTTTTACATTCTTTCAACAAAATTCATGGCCCCTGCCGCAGTTGCCATTCCTATTTTTGTTTTGTTCGGGCAGTTGAAAATGCTGGATACAGTCTGGGCCTTGATGTTGGTATATGCAGCCATGAACCTGTCAATCGTGGTGTGGATCATTCGCAGTTACATGGTCGATATCCCTGCTGCCATTGAAGATGCCGCTAGAACGGATGGCGCTTCTGATCTGCGAATCCTGTGGGAGATCATTATCCCCATGTGCCTTCCAGGAATTATCACAGCCGCAGTGATCGCCGCCATTTTCGCCATGAACGAGTATTTGTTCACGCTGATCATTGCCTCAAAGAATGCCTACCCGCTATCGGTGGCTCTGGCCAACTTCTCCGGAGGCAGCGACGGCATCATCTATAATGCGATAGCACTCGTGGGTTTTCTGGCCTTCATACCATCGCTATTGCTGGTGGTGTTCATTCAAAATCATTTAAGCCGCGGGCTCACAATGGGTGCGGTGAAAGGCTAGGACAGTTTTTTCCCAGCGATTAAAAACTCCACATTGCCATCACCCCCGTCAATCGGTGATGGAATTATTCCGTACACAGACCAATTTTGTGCAACCAGAAAAGCGGAAATTTCAATGCATACCCGCTCTTGTGCCGTTTGATCTTTCACCATTCCACCGCGGGTCACACCGTGGCGGCCCACTTCAAATTGTGGCTTGATCAGTGCAATCAGTTCGCAGCCACTTTGAACCAGCTCCAAGGCCTTAGGCAGTGCGATATGCAGCGGAATAAAACTCACATCACACAAGATCAGCGAAACCTCAGGTGACATATGCTCGCGTTCAAGATCACGGGCATTCAAACCTTCATGCAAGGTGATACGCGGACCCTCCAGCATCATCTGTCCATGGCCCACATCAACTGCAAAAACATGCACGGCGCCGCGCTGCAATAGCACTTGCGTAAAGCCACCGGTTGAGGCCCCAATATCAAGGCAAACCCGGTCAGAAGGGGCTATCTTGAAATGATCAAGTGCATGAACCAGTTTCAAAGCAGAGCGAGATACGTAAGGTTGTGCCTGGTCTGCCGTCGTTAAGAGCGCATCTTGCAACACCATCTGTGATGGTTTGCGCGCAGGCTCTCCATCAACCAGAATTGTTCCTCGCAAAACCGCATCACGCGCCCTGGCCCGGCTCACGTAAAGTTGGCGTGCAACCAGGGCCTCATCAAGCCTTTGGCGGATCACTCCACATCCAGGGGTGTAACACCTGTTGGCTTGCCATTTGCGCCAAGTGTAATCTTCTCAATCCGAGCTTCCGCTTCCGCTAATTTAGATTCGCAATGTTTGCGCAAGGCTTCACCACGCTCGTAGATCTTGATTGAGTCTTCTAAGTCTACCCGCCCTGATTCAAGCTTGGCCACAATGTCTTCCAACAACGCCAAAGCTTTCTCGAACGACAACGTCTTGATATCATTTTCGTCAGTCATGCTCTTCCTCGCCTTGGTCATCGCCCATGATGGCAGACCCATGCATCAGGGTTTGCAGGTGAATGCCAACACCGCCAGCCAACCCTTGCAAATCATAGCCGCCTTCCAGAACTGAAACAATTCGACCGTTGCAATGCGTATCTGCAATTTCCATCAACTGTAGTGTGGCCCATGCAAAATCTTCTTCAACCAGTTCAAGTGATCCAAGCGGATCACGCACATGCGCATCAAATCCGGCAGAAATGATCACCAGATCAGGCTCAAATGCATTCAGATTGATGAGAATTTTATTGGTCATGGCATCACGAAAAGCAGGTCCACCGTCACCAGCCTTGAGAGGCGCGTTGAAAATATTTCCCACTCCGGTTTCGCTCACGGCACCGGAACCTGGAAACAACGGCATTTGATGTGTAGATCCATAAAACAGATCAGCATCGGCCCAGAAAATATCTTGCGTGCCATTGCCGTGGTGCACATCAAAATCAACAACTGCCACCCGCTCAGCACCATAGGTGTGGCGTGCATAATGCGCGGCGATTGCCGCTTGATTGAATAAACAAAACCCCATGGCGCGGTTATGCTCCGCATGGTGTCCGGGGGGCCGCATGGCCAGAAATGCGTTTTGCGCTTCAGTTTTGAACACGCAATCCACAGCCGCGTTGGCTCCACCCACCGCACGCAAAGCAGCCGCAAGAGATCCTTCCGACATGACTGTGTCAGAGTCGAGATATTCAAACCCATGTTCTGGTGAAGACGCCAGAACATGTTGGTAGTGCTCTTCCGTATGGGCCCGAATGATATCTTCCACCCGTCCGAGCGGGGCCTCACGGTGGACAATTGACTTAAAATGAGGCGAGCGCAAAACATCATGCACAGCGCGAATGCGGTCAATGCGTTCGGGGTGCCCGTCAGGGGTCACATGTGCCAATGCAGCAGAATGAGAGAAAACAAAAGTTGCCATTGGCTTTGGGTAGCTGAATTTATTTCCGGATGCTATAGCCACCACAATGACAAATGCCAACGACATCTTGAACGCTGCCCAACTCATTCTGCAAGGTGGTCTCGTGGCTTTTCCCACTGAGACGGTGTACGGGCTGGGGGCCGACGCCACCAACGACCAGGCAGTGGCAAAAATCTATGCGGCAAAAGGCAGACCCCAGTTTAACCCGCTGATTGCCCATGTCGAAAATTTGAGTGCTGCTCTGGCACTGGGCGAATTTTCTGCAACTGCGCAGATGCTGGCCTCGCACTTTTGGCCCGGGCCTTTGACGGTGGTCGTGCCACGCCGTGGCAACTGCCCCGTTTCGCTTCTAGCTTCTGCGGGTTTACCGAGTTTGGCCTTGCGTGTACCCTCTCACCCTATGGCGCTCGAATTGCTGCGCTGTGTAGGCGTGCCCGTGGTTGCCCCCAGTGCCAACCCCTCAGGCCGCATCAGCCCGACTACAGCGGCGCATGTGAGTAAAAATTTGAACATCGACATGGTTTTGGATGGGGGGCCCTGTGCGGTGGGTGTGGAATCAACAGTGGTAAGCTTCATGGAGTTCGCGCCAACGCTTTTGCGTCCGGGTGGCTTGGCGCGAAAAACCATCGAGGATGTGCTGTCTCAAAGATTAGAAGATGCTGCGGACGCTAAAGCGGGGCCCTTGCACTCACCAGGGCAACTCGACAGCCACTATGCGCCAAATGCCAAACTGAGATTAAACGCGCTCCACCCGGTCGAGGGCGAGGTTTATCTGGGCTTTGGCCTTCATGATGGGACTTATAATCTGTCTCCAGACGGCAATGTGGTGGAAGCGGCTGGAAACTTGTTTCGAATATTGCACGAAATTGATGCTTTTATGCCAAGGTGCATTGCGGTTGCTCCCATTCCGTTCGAGGGATTGGGCGAAGCAATAAATGACCGCTTGAAGCGAGCAGCCGCACCCAGATGATCACCCAGGATACACTTGAAAAACTCATCGCCATTGTAGGTGCAAAAAACGCCATCACAGATGTGGCCGCCATGGCCCCTTACATGCGGGAATGGCGCGATCTATGGCCGGGTCGATCTCCTCTGGTTTTGCGTCCGTCCGACACGGGGCAAGTCTCAGAGATAGCGAATCTTTGCAATGAGAGTGGCACCGCCGTTGTTCCGCAGTCTGGCAACACGGGCCTTGTGGGTGGTCAAATGCCAACCGGCACTGAAGTGCTTTTGTCTCTTGATCGTATGGCAAAGATTATCGAAGTTGATGCAGAAAATTATACCATCACCGTGGAAGCCGGCACCATTTTGAAAACGGTGCAAGATGCTGCAACGCAAGTGGACCGCTTGTTTCCCCTCAGTCTTGCATCCGAAGGAAGCGCTCGCATTGGCGGAAACCTCTCTTCCAATGCCGGGGGCCTCAATGTGTTGGCCTATGGCAATGCACGAGATTTATGTTTGGGTCTTGAGGTGGTGTTGGCGGATGGTCGCATTTGGAACGGCCTTAAAAAATTACGGAAAGACAACACCGGCTATGATCTCAAAAACCTGTTCATCGGCGCAGAAGGCACACTTGGCATAATTACTGCGGCCGTGCTGAAGCTCTATCCCAAGCCGCGGCGTTACGATACGGCATTTATTGCCGTGCCATCAGTCAAAGCCGCCGTTGCTCTGCTGGCCCTCGTTAAGGCAGAAAGCGGTAACCGCGTGGTGACATTTGAACTGATGCCGGAAATCGCAATGGATTTTACCATAAAGCACATGGGCGTGAGCAATCCTTTAGCAACGCCTTCACCGTGGTACGTGCTGACAGAATTGGCCGACGCAACACCAGGCAGCTTTGAACAGATTTTGGAGTTGGCCCTGCAGCAGGGCTTGCTGACTGATGCCAGTCTGGCACAATCTGAAGCCCAACGCCAAACCCTGTGGGCCATCAGGGAGTTAATGCCGGAGTCTCAACGCCATGAAGGTGGATCAATCAAACACGACGTATCTGTACCGTTGTCGCAAATCCCGGCCTTCATCGAAGAAGGCGCTGTAGCCGTTGAACGGTTCATGCCGGGTGCCAGGCTCATGTGCTTTGGCCATATGGGCGATGGCAACATGCATTTTAACGTAAGCCAGCCTGTGGGAATGGACAAGCAAAAATTCCTGGATCAGTGGCACGACATGAACTGGGCCGTTTTTGATGTTGTGTTGAAACATGGCGGATCCATCAGCGCTGAACATGGGATAGGCCAATTGAAACGTGACGACATGTTGCGTGTCAAATCAACCGTCGAACTGGCCATGATGCGCGACATTAAAAATCTGCTGGACCCAAAGGGAATCATGAATCCGGGCAAGGTATTACCTAAACAAGTTGATCAGTGATCCCCGTAGACGAACTGCGTAAGCTTCAACATGTCGAGATCAGCGGCAAGACCAAGGTCCTCGGTGCTGGGGTTCCAGTTTGGCATTTGATAGAGATACGAATAGTGATCACACCACGCGAGGCCAAACAGCGTTTCCGCCACAATGGTGCTGCCCACTTGACCAAGCCGTTCTCCATTCTGCTGCATCTCTGCCTCCTTCAAAATGTAAAACCACAAGGGTGCATTGCCTTTCAGCCAGGCATTGTTTGAAGGATCCTCGTAAATTTCTTGTCCCTCCGTCCAGTCCTGCAAGGTTAAATCAATTTTTTTCAGCCACAGATCTTCGTCACTGAGGGGCGTGAAACCCATCATGCGTGCAATGCGCTGGCCGGAAGGTAACCCCATGCTGACGCTGCGCATTAGATTGCGAAACGCCAACGAAATAAAGGGGGATTTCAATCCTTGCGCAACAAACTCAGGAAGGGCTCCCAAGGGGTCAACCAGGCGGGAGTCAATCCTGTAACTTGGCTGTGGAATCTGGGGAGTGCCTTTCGCTGTTGTATAAGGCGTTCCAAAAAAGAACGTCCAGTCAATGCCCCAATCAGGCGGCAACTTTTCGCCAAACCCGTTTAACGCATCAGTTTTTTTCTTGCTTCCCGTTTTAGGAACAAAAACAGGAATGCGAGCAAATGAAAATTCGCCTGGCAGATCGCTGTGCTTGAATTTTGCGGTGGGGCTTTTCACAGTACTAGAGTTGAGAGAATAACTGGGCCTCACCATCGTGTGGCCGAACCGAAAGGCAGCAACAGCAAACTCTACCGGAATGTAGGCATCTCCATGGGCGTTGAAAAAATTAAGCTTCGGTCCCCTATGCCCCAGGGGATCAGGAAGCATCGAACTGTAAACTGCGGGATCGATGATTTTCTTCAAATAGTCGTTTAATACCAGCCACTGGTAAGTCCACCGTACGATACGCTGCGTCTGGATGAAGTGTTCGTCGGCATCGCTTTTAAACGTCTGCTCAAGATGCTTGAAAACCTTGTTGTGAAAGCTGAGAAACAATGCCTGAATCTGTGCAACGATCTTGTTTTCATCGTTGCGCTTGTCGCCCAGGATAGCTGTTCCGTCATCAAGGCGCAAAACATCTGGCCGCTGCATGCCATGCACCCCCACTGATTTTCCGAGAGACATGGTTTTGCGGTGCGGTGCATCATAAAGATAAGGCTGATCAGCAGGCCCCCGGCCATAAAGACAATCAAGATCAAGCCGTGGCGTTCTGAAATCTACCAAGGCATCAGGGTCATTGGTTTGCTGCAAGGATGAAGCCGGATCAAACGTGATGTCATGATCAATGAATTGGCCAAAATAGGTATAACCTGCGGCAATAGTCGGATTTTCATCCGCAGGTTCACGCACATGCAATGGCGCATCGGGCGTGTTTTCAGGGCCAGACCCAAACTTGCCGGTTTTTCCATCACCCAGATTATCCAGAAATTCAGTGGTGACCATGTTTTCTGCAATTTTAGTCAGCAAGTCTTTCAGCTTATTTTGTTCATCTCCATCCTTGGGTGAAAACGCAGGTTCCAGCCACCTGAACATTCTTCCAAATTTTGCTGTGCCAATTGTGGAAAGGTTGGTGGTTTCCAAACCGCGTAAGGGTTTTGCACCGTGTGGGCTTTTATGTGTCATCATTTTTCCTCGGTCAAAGCGTTAAATTTACAAACGACAAATGAACGGAACGGCCCCCCTCGCGAACGTGGGTTAACCTCCCTGCAAGGCAAGGCTGCAACTACAATTTCAGAATTTCAAGATGCAGGCAAATGAGGACAGAAATAAACTGGCGTTTAATCTTCCGGGTTTTATGCGGCAGAAATTTTCAAGGCGTCATCCTGCCTTTTACGCAACGTAACAATTTTGGCGGATGTATCAATGGCGATGTTAGAGCGGGTGAGCAGTTCGCTTTTTTTGATGGCCTTGGTCACCTTGCCATTTTCAATCAAACCGCAAGGCACGGCGTGCGCCGCAACCGCATCACCCACTGTCATGATCCAGGCACGGTAGGTATACTCGCCAATCGCATCAAGTCGTTCACCAATGGCAAGATCTTTTTTGGCCACTGCACACACCTCTGATGTGGGCACATCAAGGGGCTGCATATCGGCTGTTCCATAAAGCACGGCCCTGGCGCAAGAGAGTGGGACTTCCAGAGACGTCAAATGGTAAGGTCTGACGAATTTGAAATAGGGTCCGGCCCCAAGCTTCAAATCATGCATGCGTTCGCGAATGCGGGGGTGGGCAATCTCGGCAACCACAAACACACCGGGTGCAACACCCTTGCCCACGCTATAATCAACCACCCCTTTGCGCGAAAGAACGCCGCCGTCTTGCGTGGGGCAAAGCATGTGTTCAAGTTGGTCCAAGGTTGCAGCAGGCCCGTGCATGCCCGGCACATCAGGCACCAGTCCTGTGGCGTTGGAAATGGCTGCCATTTCCACCATGGTTTTGGAACCATCAACAAACTCAACCAGCATGCGCACATTCATGTTGCGGCGTTTTGCTTCTTCCGCATATTCGTCAGGTGTTGCGGCAATGTTCAGCGGATTGTTCTTGCCCTTGCCTGCAGCCACAATGGGATAACCCAGGCCTTGCACAAAATTGACCAGTTCCATGCAGCTTGAAGGCTCGTCGCCCGCACCCAAGGTGTAAACAACACCCAGGCGCTTGGCTTCATGCTTCAAATAGGCGCCAATGGTCACGTCTGCTTCCACATTCATCATGACAAGATGCTTGCCGTGTTCCATGGCCGTTAAGCCAATCTCGGCACCCACAGCGGGTTTGCCGGTTGCGTCAATCACCACATCAATGTGTTCGCTGCTGCACACCAATTGCGCATCTTCGGTTGTGGTGGCCTTGCCCGCCTCAACTGCGGCCTCAAATTCAGATTTGGTGTTGCTGGCGAAATAGCTGCTCTCATCACGCCCGCCAATCATATAGGCCTTCTTGGCAGCCCCCGGATTGATTTCGGCAATAGCAGCAACGGTGATGCCTTTCATCTGATTGCACTGGGTTACAATGTCAGTTCCCATCTCACCCGAACCAATCAAGCCGATGCGAATGGGGCGTCCCATTTTTTCCAAGCGTTTGGTTAAATCAGCTGATAAACCATGGCTGAGGGTCATCTTGATATCCATGTAAAGTCCAATTCAAAAAGATACATTTGCATTTTGGAAACACCAATTGTACTATTATATATAATGCCTGCGTGCAAGAAAATGATGGGCGCTTTGAACTGAAATTGTGGCACTCTGCAAGTCCCGTGACGTTTGACAAAGCAAATAAAAAATTTGGGTTGGGAAAAATGGCTTCGATCAGTTTGCAAAAAGTGTCTAAGGCCTGGGGCACCATCACAGGGGTGGATGCCATTGATCTGGAAATCAAGGATAAGGAATTTATGGTGCTGCTGGGCCCTTCGGGTTGCGGCAAAACCACCACCATGCGCATGATTGCCGGTCTGGAACTGCCAACGGGCGGCGAGATTGAAATTGCCGGTGAACGCATGACCAATGTTGATGCGCGCGACCGCGACGTGGCCATGGTGTTCCAGTCTTATGCACTTTATCCCAACATGTCGATTTATGAAAACATCCGGTTTCCCTTGCGCATGCGCGGTGTGCCCAAAGACAAGCAAGATGCATTGGTTAGAAAAGCCGCCGACACTGTTGAATTGGGTGACTTGCTGGACCGCAAACCAAAGGCGCTATCTGGCGGCCAGCGCCAGCGTGCAGCCTTGGCACGGGCTGTCGTGCGCGAGCCGCAAGTGTTTTTGATGGATGAGCCACTTTCAAACCTGGACGCAAAATTGCGCCTGTCCATGCGCGCACAGCTCAAGCACATTCAAAAGAAGCTGGAAACCACAACGGTTTATGTAACCCACGACCAGATCGAGGCCATGACGCTGGCAGATAGAATTGCCATCATGAACAAGGGCAAAATCCAGCAGCTGGGCACGCCGGATGAAGTTTATAATGATCCTGCGAACATCTTTGTGGCAGGGTTCATTGGCTCCTCACCGATGAATTTGATCCACGGTTCAATTGCCAACGGAACGTTTGTGGCAAAGGGTGTGAGGGTGAATGGGCTGAAGTTTGGACCGCATGCAAAATGCGTTTTGGGCGTTCGCCCGGAAGATGTATCCATCCTGTCAAAAGGCAAGGGCCATGTGACTGCGCCACTTTATTCCTTGGAACCCACGGGCGATCAAACATTGGTGGCTGCAAAAAATGGCGATCACATGCTGGTTGCCAAAGCCGCCAGAGATTTCCGCGCTGCAATTGACTCCCCCATTGCAATGCAGTTTGATTTGGAGCGGGTGTTTGTCTTTGATGCTGACACTGGCGCAAGAGTGCGTAAATAAGATTAGGCTCCTGTAATCTCGAATTTTGTTACGCTGAAAATATTGGAAAATTCAAATGCTCAAAACCCTCGATCCTCTCTTGAACGCAGATGTGCTGCATGCGCTCCGGTCTATGGGCCATGGTGATGAATTGGTCATTTGCGATACAAACTTTCCTGCAGACTCTGTTGCCATGCAAACAGCTTATGGTCGAATTCTGCGAATTGATGGCACCTGTGCCAGGGTCACCCGCGCCATACTCTCGCAATTCCCGCTCGATACCTTCGTGGACAATCCTGCCATGCGCATGGAAGTTGTAGGCGAACCTGAAAAACTTCTCGATGTTCATAAAGAAGTGCAGGTTGAAATTGACCGTGCCGAAAATGGCAAAGTAAAACTTGCCTCCGTAGAGCGCTTTGCTTTTTACGAGCGTGCCAAAAACGCGTTTTGCGTTATTCAATCAGCGGAGCGGCGCTTTTATGGCTGCTTCATTTTCAAGATGGGTGTTGTATCTCCCGATGCAAAGCTGGATTGAATGATAAAGTCAGGCGTAACAATCCTCGGCATCTATGTTGCCGACCTGGCGTTCCGTGCGGCCCGCCAACCTGCCATGGGAGAAACAATTTTAGGGTCATCTTTTGCCATGGGTCCTGGCGGCAAAGGCTCCAACCAAACCGTTGCAGCAGCACGTGCTGGTGCCAAGGTCACTTTCATAACAAAGCTGGGCAAGGATAATTTTGGGGCAGCGGCCCTGGCCATGTACAGCACTGAGGGTGTGACCGCTCTTGCCCCGCAAGACGACAAGATCGCAACGGGTGCCGCCTACATTTTCGTGCAAGATGGCACAGGCGCCAATGCTATCATTGTGGTGCCCGGTGCAGCAGGCACAATCAGTGTTGCCGATGTTGAAGCCAATACGCAGGCAATTGAAAGCGCAGCGGTGTTCATGACGCAACTTGAACAACCTGTACCAGCAGCACTGCGGGCCCTTGAAATTGCTAAAGCGGCAGGCACCATCACCATATTAAACCCCGCACCGGCAGCTCCCTTGGACGATGAAATTTACCGACTTTGCGATTATGCAACGCCCAATGAATCAGAGGCCTCCCTGCTCACAGGTGTGCCCGTTACCGATATTGGGTCAGCACGAAAAGCTGCCGATCTCTTGCTTGAAAAAGGCGTTGGAACAGCCTTGATCACTTTGGGCGGGCAAGGCTCGCTTCTGCATTCCAAAACGCAATCGCTGCACATTCCAATTTTCAACGCAGGCCCGGTGGTCGATACAGCTGGTGCAGGCGATGCCTTTAATGGCGGTTTTGCAGCCGCTTTGGCGCGCGGGGAAAAGCCAGAAGCCGCCGCCCGCTTTGGCAGCGCAGTAGCTGGCATATCTGTGACCAGACCGGGCACAGCGCCCTCCATGCCATATCTGGATGAAGTCCATGCTTTACTGGCAAAGTTCACCTGACTTCACAGTTGAAACGGTAATTGGCCTTGTTTTTGAGGGTGCCGCCCATTATGTCGGAAGACCGATTTTAAAAACAACAAGGCGATATTTCTGTGATTGAATCATTTCTAACGCCTGACGCCTTGGCGGCATTGTTCTCTGTCATAATGATTGATTTGGTTTTAGCCGGCGATAACGCCATCGTCATTGGCATGGCCGCGGCCGGCCTTCCAAAAGATTTGCGCAACAAGGCCATTCTTGTGGGCATTATTGCGGCAACGGTTTTGCGCATTGGTTTTGCGGTGGTTGCAACCCAGCTCCTGCAAGTTCCAGGGTTGCTGTTGCTGGGGGGCCTGCTGCTGCTCTGGGTGTGCTGGAAAATGTGGAATGAGTTGCGCAGCCACAGCACAGCTGAAAACGAAGGTCCGCACGCAGCATTCAAGGATCATGCGGTTGCCGATGTAATTGCCAACCAAAAAACCTTTGCCCAGGCCGCGTGGCTCATCGTGGTTGCTGATATTTCAATGTCGCTGGACAATGTTTTGGCCGTTGCAGGGGCGGCACGTGAACACCCGGAAATTCTGATTTTTGGCTTGGCTTTATCGATTGCCATGATGGGCTTGGCCGCGTCATTCATTGCAGGGCTTTTGCAGCGCCATCGTTGGATAGGGTATGTGGGTTTGGCCATTATCGTCTATGTGGCAGGTGACATGATTTTGCGCGGCGGACCTGAGCTGTTGGCCTATCTTCGGCCGCTGTTACGTTAGGTCTTTAAAAGAGCCCGCTTGCCCTTGAGTGCCCTTCGCATCCAAGGCACGTCTGGCGCATCCCAATTTGGTTCCTGACCGCAAACCAGATCAAAAAAAGCAATTGCCGTTTCTGGCTTGCTTTCAATGTTTTCTTTGAACGTGTCCCAAAAGGCGGGGTCGTCCTGCGGGCCACTGTCTTGCGGCCCGCTTTCGCCCATTTCACGCAATATGGCACTCGCCACGGAAAGACAAAAGCTGGTGTAGGCATACCCCTCGGGCCAGCGCGCCAAAAGGTGGTTGGTTGTTGCGGGGACCAATTTGGCATCACTATCCGCACGGGCAATGGTTTTGATGGGCTGTGCCGCCACAAGCTCTTTTAACATCAACCCTGCTGCAAAAATTACAAAATCATGGCGATTGGTGCTGGCCAAATGCTTGGTTTCATCAAAGCGCTGCCGCCACTTGGCAAAGGCTTCAGCCAAAGCCGCATGGTCCACCTGTGCCGTTAAAGCTGTGTTCTGGAACACTTGATCCAGATTACTCTCAAAAGTGCGCAAAATTGTGCGAAACCGTCTGGCTTCATGGGCCAGATCGTCAATTTTTGGAATCTCTCGCGTTAATGCAGTTTCAGACATGCGGCACATCTTCGCTTGACGAGAGCCGTGTTGCAAGGTTCAAATGTGCCGCATGGGCATTGCATTCAAAACCGCCATTTCACTCTCCGATCATGCATGGTGCATGGCGGCAGGCTTCAGGGATGGCTTACGCACAGCCCAATTTTATGTGCGCGACATGTCAAACGCCGATGGTCAAGGCGGCAAGCTCCCGCGTCAGGCCACGTTGCTTTCAAAGCTAGTCGCAGGTTGGGCAAGGCTGGTTGATGGCTTTATGACCTCGAGTGCCAATCTTGCGATAAAGCTTTTTCTGCCAAAGTGGCGTCACATGCCATCGCCATTTTCTTCAGGTTTGATAGATCAGGTGGCAAAGGCGATTACCCAGGACAATCTTATCGAAAATCCTTTGTTTAACGCCTATTTTTTTCGGAGCTGCCAACACATCCTGGCAAGCTGGTCCGAACCTCCTTATCTCGTGCTGGAACACAGGATAGACGCGGCCAGGCGAAGCTTAGCAACGGTTGATATTAAAAACGACAAGCTCCATTTTTTGAGTTCGGCTTTGCTGGCATTGGTTGAAGCGGCTCCTATAGCACGTCACGGAACGCTCAAAAATGCGGCCAACATACTTTCAAGCGGAGATCCCAATGCCGCCGTTTGCGCCACTGCCTGCGTGGCGTTGCTGCTGGCCGACGAGGGCGGAAAAATCAAGGGCATAGGCGAACAGGAATTTTTTGCAATCGTTGGTGCGTTGATGGCACCCCGTTTGCCCGCCATGCAAGAAGCGGTTGCAGCCAAGGATTTGTCGCGCTTGGCCAAAGAACTGGATGCTATAAAAGCGCTTTATTGAGCTTCACATCCAATGCGTATCCAGATCAAAGCGCGGAAGTTCAACGCTCACATCTAAGGGGTGTTGAACACTTGCAGGTTTGAAAAACTTTCGATCAGGATTCTTAATCTGTAACATATTGACTAAGGACTACACAAAAGTATAAACGGTGACGCAACATGACGCTGGTTATTTTTGCAGCGGCAGTTCATTTTTATCTGTCCCCGGCCCAATCATGATTGTGAGTTATGACCAGCTCTCCAAAAAAACCAGCTCCTCGCACCCCGGTGCTCCACCCCAATGTGCGTCCGTTTTATGCCCAGCATTCGCCTGATGAATTGAAGGAAGCATTGCGCCGCATGCATCTAGTGCGGAAGTTTGAGGAAACTGCAGAAGATTCTTACATTCGCGGCCTGACCCACGGCACCATGCATTTATCAATCGGACAGGAAGCATCCGCCGTTGGCACCACCATGAGCTTGCGTAAAACTGATTATATTACATCCACCCACCGCGGTCACGGCCACTGCATTGGCAAAGGTGCCGAAGCCAAATACATGTTTGCCGAATTTTTTGGCAAGGAAGAAGGGTATTGCCGGGGCCGGGGCGGCTCCATGCACATCGCCGATCCAGAATCAGGCAACCTTGGTGCCAATGGCATTGTGGGAGGAGGCTTGCCTATAGCGGTTGGTGCGGCACTGGCCATCAAGCAACAAAAACGTGATGATGTGGCCGTATGTTTCTTCGGGGATGGCGCATCCAATGAAGGCGCCTTCCACGAATCGCTTAATATGGCGGCAATCTGGAAATTGCCTGTGATTTTCGTATGCGAAAATAATGGTTATGGCATGTCGGTTTCCACCAAACGTTCCATGGCGGTTGCAAATGTTGCTGATCGTGCCCCTGCTTACAACATGCCTGGCGTGATTGTGGACGGCAATAATATGGCAGACGTGGTGGAGGCCATGATGGTGGCCACAGCGCGCGCACGCGGCGGCGAGGGGCCAACGCTGATTGAATGCAAAACCTACCGCACGCGCGGACATTCCAGAAGTGACCGCAACAAATACCGCACCAAAGAGGAAATAGAGGAATGGAAATTGCGTGATCCCATTCCGCACTTTGTCAATGAACTCATTTCCCATGGTATTCTTGATGCCACCGAAGCAGATACAATTGAAAAATCAGTTGATGCAGAAATCAAGGCCGGTTTTGATTTTGCAGTGGCTGGTACCAACCCAACACCGCAATCCCTCACCCGCGACGTTTATGCGAGAGAGATTGTCTGATGCGTGAACTCAGTTTTGCCCAAGCGCTCAATGAAGCGCTGGCCCAAGCCATGGAAACTGACCCCCGTGTATTCATCATGGGGGAGGACATTGGCGTTTATGGCGGTGCTTTTGGCGTAACCGGAGATCTGGTGCACCGCTTTGGGGAAGACCGGGTGATTGATACACCTATTGCTGAACTGGGCGGAGCAGGTGCGGCCGTTGGCGCAGCCCTGGCAGGTTCGCGCCCTATTCTGGAATTTCAGTTTTCGGATTTTGCCGGCTTGGCCATTGAGCAAATTGTCAATCAGGCCGCCAAAATCAGATACATGCTGGGCGGAAAAACCCACGTGCCTGTTGTTTTTCGCATGCCGTCAGGCTCGGGCACGGGTGCAGCCGCCCAACACAGCCAATCACTAGAGGCATGGTTTGGCCATGTGCCAGGTCTTAAAGTTATTCAGCCTTCAACGCCTCATGATGCCAAGGGCATGTTGCTGGCGGCCATAGAAGACCCCGATCCGGTTTTGATTTTTGAACACAAATTGCTCTACAAAATAAAAGGCCATGTGCCGGAAGAACAATATCTGGTTCCCATCGGCAAGGCTGCCGTGGTGCGTGCAGGCCAGCATGCCACTGTCGTAGGCTCGGCCATCATGGTGCACCGCGCCTTGGAAGCTGCCGAAATTCTGGCCGCTGAAGGTATAGACATAGAGGTGATTGATTTGCGGTCCATTCGCCCGATCGATACCGCCACCATCATCGCCAGTGTGAAAAAAACAACTAGGCTTTGTTGCATTTACGAGGGTGTGAAAACCTTGGGCATTGGTGCGGAAGTGAGCGCCCTGATTGCCGAAAGTGAAGCGTTTGATTATCTTGATGCGCCCATCATGCGTCTGGGCGGTGCAGAAAGCCCCATCCCCTACAGCCCCATTCTGGAAAAGGCTGCTGTGCCGCAAACTGATATTATCGTGGCAGCCTTGCGCAATCTGGTGAAGGGCCAAAGCTGATGGCGATTGAAGTCATTTTGCCAAAAGTTGATATGGACATGTCTACGGGCATCATTTCAAAATGGCATGTGAGCAATGGCGATGGCGTTAAAAAAGGCCAGCTTCTTTTCGAGATGGAAACCGATAAATCGGCCATTGAAATCGAATCGCCCGCCGAAGGGACAATTGGCAACATTGTAAACACAGGTGCTGCAACGGCCATAGGCGCCATTGTGGCAATGATTTATTCCAGCGGTGAAAAACTGCAAGAGACTGTGGCAGCAGCCCCCGTAATTGCGGCCGCAGAAATTAAAGTTGAAACTGCTCAACCCATCTTGAATGTGACAGCCAACGGCACTGGCCTGCGCGCAACGCCGCTCGCCCGCCGCATGGCCAGGCAGCACAATATTTCACTGGATAAAATCAAAGGGTCTGGTCCGCGCGGTCGCATTGTTTCGGAAGATGTGCAAAACCATAAACCAGCGCAGGCTCAAAACCCCGTGCCTGCTCAAGCTCAGAATCCGGATGCAACACTCGCCCTCTACAAGCCCGGCAGTTTTGAATTGGTTCCCCTTGACGGCATGCGCCGCACCATAGCCCAACGGCTCACCCTGTCCAAACAAACCATTCCACATTTCTACTTGTCATCGACGTGCGATCTATCGCAGCTTCTCGAAATTCGGGAGCGCATTAATGCGAAGGCCCCTCTTGATGCTGACAAAAAACCGGTGTGGAAGCTGTCAATCAATGACTATATCATCAAAGCCTTGGCCTTGGCATTGCAGCAGGTTCCAGCCGCCAACGTAACTTACACCGAAGCTGGAATATTGCACCACCACACGTCTGATGTGGGTGTGGCCGTTTCAGTTGAAGGCGGATTATTCACGCCAGTCTTGCGCAGTGCGGAAGTCAAAACCTTATCGCAAATTTCAATTGAGATGAAAGATTTGGCAGCCCGCGCCAGGTCTCGCAAGCTGCAAGCCTCTGAATATCAGGGCGGCACCACAGCCATCTCCAATCTCGGCATGTACGGCATTGAACAATTCACAGCCATCATAAATCCGCCGCAAGCAACCATTTTGGCGATAGGCGCAGGCACCGAACAGTTCGTGCCAGTGAACAAGCTGCCTGTTTTGAAAACCATGATGAAATGTACGCTGTCTTGTGATCACCGCGCGGTTGATGGTGCCGTGGGGGCAGCCCTGCTGCAAGCTTTCAAGGAGCGAGTTGAAGAACCTGCGTTGATGTTGGCCTGATGCCACAACTGGATGAACTGCGAAACCTTTCTGCCCGCATTGGTTCAGACCCTCTCTTGGTGCAAGCCGCAGGCGGCAACACGTCGCTGAAGCAAGATGGCGTGATGTGGATCAAGGCGTCAGGCACATGGCTCAGAGATGCAAATGCACAAAATATTTTTGTCCCCCTAAATTCTGGTCTGCTCAATGAAGCACTGGCCGCGAACGATCCCGAGTGTGAATCCTGTCTTAAGTTTGTGCGCAGTGATCTTAATTTGACAGGCCTTCGCCCGTCGATTGAAACCTCTGTTCATGCCTTGATGCCACAAGCCGTTGTGTTGCATGTTCACTGCGTGAATACGATTTCCTGGGCCATACAATCAGATGCCGAACATCTGC
This sequence comes from Hyphomicrobiales bacterium, assembly GCA_038230015.1. Taxonomy (GTDB): domain Bacteria; phylum Pseudomonadota; class Alphaproteobacteria; order Rhizobiales; family Aestuariivirgaceae; genus Aestuariivirga. The sequence continues at coordinate 125,940 of JBBRNW010000003.1, forward strand.
TTACTGAAAAACTGGTGGGAGAAAACTGGGCCTATATTCCTTATGCAAGACCAGGCCTTGAACTCGCCCGTGCCATTCGCGAACACATCAAACCCGGATGCAATATCTTGGTGCTTGGCAATCATGGTTTGGTTGTGGCAGCTGACACGGTGGAAGAGGCTGAAGCCCACTTGGTTTCAAGTGTCAAAAAACTGACGAGAAAGGCCCGCACCAAAAATCTGTGTGATATGGCCGGACTTTTGCAAATTGCCAAACAAACAGACTACGCGCCCGCGCAATCGGCAGAAACACATGCCTTGGCTTTCGATGCTTTGGCTTTGACGCAAGGGGCCGAACACGTCTTTTACCCTGATCATGTTGTGTTTCTGGGTGAAAAAATTCCGCGCGATTTTTCAACTGCAGCACCAGCGGTCATCATACCGCAAAAGGGTGTGCTCATCCACAAATCTGCCAAGCCTGCGGTGGAACCTATGGTGCGCTGTTTGAGTGATGTGTTCCGCCGTGTTGACCCTTGTGCAAAACTCAATCCATTAAGCCAGGATCAAATCAACGCGCTGCTCAATTGGGACGCGGAAAAATATCGTCAGACTTTGTCCCAGGGTAAACCCTGAATCTGGTTCAGGCTGCAGCTCTCAGGGCCTTTCCATTCACAAGATTATTGAACATGGCCTCACTCACCGCTCGCATGGTGTCCATCAACGGCAATGCTTCAGCCTGCACGCGCGCATAAGCGCCATGGCCAAGAGAAGCTTCCAACCATGAAATATATTGTGGAATGTGCTGCCACTTGGCAACCAGATCCGGTGTCAATTCGCCATGAAACTGCGTGCCAACCAAATTATCGCCAATAGCCATAATCTGAACATCGGTAACATCGGACCGTGCCAAAACCACAGCACCTTCAGGCAAAACCTGAATTTCGGCATGGTGCCATTGCATCATTTGAAAGTGCTGCGGCAGATTTTTCGTCAAATCATGTGGCCCGCACAATTCAATACGGCCAACGCCCACTTCGGCTTCACGTGCCAAGCCCACCTTGCCGCCAAGGGCTTCCGCCAGCAGCTGCATGCCCAGGCACACGCCAAAATAAGGGCGGTTGCGGTTGATCGCCCATTCTTTAATGGCCGCTTTTTCCGTGACCAGCCAAGGATACTGGGTTTCATCCCATACATCCATGGCACCCCCCATCACCAGCATGAAATCGTAAGGGGCGAGAGATGGAATCTCCTCGCCCCGGTGGAGCTGGATGATGTCAAGTGCAATGCCACGCGCCTGCAAAAACTCACCGAACAGCCCGGGAGGTTCATCGTCCATGTGTTGAAAGGCAAGTGCTCTGGTCATCAACAGCGTCCCCATTCAAGGTCTGAAAGCGCTAAATAGGGGTTGTCTGTGACAACACAATGATTCGATTGCAGCAGCTTTATAATTTTACGTTCTATAGGTAACAACACATGACAAACCCCATCATCGCCGAAGTTATCCGTGGATCGATTGTTGAAAGCCGCCACCGCGGCTCCTTTGCTGTTGCTGATGAGCAGGGCAAAATTGTTCTTGAAGTAGGCAACACACTTACCCCGGTGTATCCGCGTTCGGCCATCAAGGCCTTGCAGTGTTTGCCCGTTATTGAAAGTGGTGCAGCTGACCGCTTTCACCTGACTGATACCGAAATTGCCTTATGCTGTGCCTCGCATAATGGCGAGCCAGAACATGTGCGCGCAGCAAGGTCTATTCTCTCTAAAATCGGTCTTGACGAAAGCTGTTATGAATGTGGCGCGCATTGGCCAAGTTCAAGCAAAGCGGCCTTCCAGGTGGTGCGTGAGGGTGGAGAAGCCTTGCAGGTGCACAATAACTGCTCTGGAAAACACGCAGGCATGTTAGCACTCGCCAAATATCTTGATTTGGGAACCCACGATTACATAAAGCTGGAGCATCCTGTGCAACGAGCGGTCGCAGCAAGCATCGGCAAAATCTGCGACTGCGATTTATCAGCAGCACCCGTGGGCGTGGACGGCTGTTCGGTTCCAACATGGGCCATACCGCTGCAAAATCTCGCCACAGGCTTTGCACGGTTACATACTTCAATTGCAGGCCAACGCATCATCCTTGCTGTAAGGGCCAACCCGTTCATGGTGGGAGGAACTGACCTGTTTGACACAGAGATCATGACAGCCATTCCCCGACTGTTCATAAAATATGGCGCTGAAGGCGTTTTCTGCGGCTGCATTCCCCACGCCGGATTGGGCTTTGCCGTAAAGACCGATGATGGTGCGGCCCGCGCCGTGCAAGTTGCCACAGCAGCAATGTTGGCCAGCCTGAATGTCTGGTCGCCCGCAGAAAGCGCAATCCTGAAATCATTCCAGCAGGAAAAAATGCAGAACTGGCGCAACATTCATGTGGGTGAAGTGCGCGCTAGCCTGTAACGCTATTGTTGCTCACTTGAATGTTTGGCGGCGCAGATGTGAAATCAGTCAGCGTCACTGTGTTGTGGTCCATGCCCTGAATGGCAGCCACCTTTGCGCCTGCAATCAAGTTGCCGCTAACCATCTGGTGGCCTGCACCTTCACTTGTGGAAACCACAATTCCGCGCCCGCAATTTCGCAAAATATTGCCTTGCGCCATCACATTGCGCGCATGCGGACCCCACCCCAAACGAATACCAATCCCCTTCACATCTTCAATAACATTGTTGCTGATCACAGTTTCGCCCTGCGCCACAATGCCGGAAGCTTCGCCCGCACCTTCGCTCAGGCCACCATGAATGTTGCGCACCACGTTTCCAGTGCAGGTTGCAAGCCTGCCGCCCACATCCAGATTGGTAATCGAAATTCCCCATGCGGCATCATCAACAACATTGTTGGCCACCACCGCACCTTCGTATGAAAACTCCACAAACACTGCAACTTCCCCTGCGTGGGTGCACGCATTACCCAGAATCTGGGCATTGCTGCCGGAGTTATAGCGGATCGAAGAAAACGCTGTGTTTGACACATGATTATTGGCCGTGATCACGTGGCCTGCCCGGTAAATATTTATGCCATTGCCATTTTGTCCGTCGCCACCCGCATCAGCTCTAATGTTGCCAACGCGGTTACCCAGAATCTGAGTGCCATCTTCGCCGCTCTCACTGCGCCACACCAGAATGCCGTTATTGCCAATTTCGCCCACATCATTGCTGGCAATTTGAAGCCAGGTAGAGTCCAGGGCAAAAATTCCATAATGCCCCAACTTAAAAAATCGAGACGTGGAAATTGAACCAGAGCATCGCTCCACACTCAGGCCGGAAAACGCCGAATTGGAAAAAGCACAGTTTTCGATCTTTAAATTTTTACACTGCACGGCCTGCACCAGTGCAGTCTTGGCAAAGCGTTCGGCAGATGAAACAGTCTTGCCCAAAAAGCTCAATCCCGAAAGGGCAACATCACGCGCACCACCAAGATCCAAGATTGGACCACCCTCACGCGACACCAATAGTGTACGGCCCGGCACACCCTCCAAGTAGAGGGGTCCCTCAATTTTCAACGTCTCAACGTCATAGCGCCCTGCAGAGAGGCGCAGATAACCATCTCCCGCGATTGCCCGATTGATCTGGTTTTGAAGATTGGAACCCTGGCCAGCCGCTAGGACAGGTGCGGGAAGGGCACTTAAAGCCGCCGCAGACAGTAATGATCGCCGTGCAAAGTTCATTTTGGCACACTCCACCACTTCAGGGAGCAAATTCGGTGCCGCCCAGCAGCACAGCGTGAAAATTCGGTAGCGTATGGTCACGGTAGTGCTATATTTTTAGCTAAGTTGGTCAGCCTGACACGGCTGTGAGTTCAAAGAGGTGGGTGATATGATAAAATGGATTTACGCAATTTTGGTTGCGACGACTTTGAGTTGTTCGGCAGCTTTCGCGAAAACTGAAACGGCAATCTTTGCAGGCGGTTGTTTTTGGTGTGTGGAATCTGATTTTGATCTTGTCAAAGGTGTGATTAGCACCACGTCAGGCTATGCTGGGGGCACGATGAAAAACCCAACTTACAATAATCATGAAGGTAATCAGGAAGCCGTCAAAATTGAATTTGATCCTGCGGTCATAACATATGACAAGTTGGTGGCGCGGTTTTTGCGAACCATTGACGTAACCGATGCAGGCGGGCAGTTTTGTGACCGTGGAGAGGCTTATACCTCAGCAATTTTTGCAGATGCCGCACAAGCGCCTGCAGCAAAAAAGGCAGTCGCCCAAGCGGGTGCTGCATTGGGCCAAAAAATTGTAACGCCCGTAAGGCCACTGACCACATTCACGGATGCCGAAGATTACCACCAGAATTATCATCTCGGCAAAAACCGCGTGTTGACGCGGTTTGGCTGGATCAAGCAATCAGATGCCTATCACCGCTACCGCGATTCCTGTGGCCGCGATGAGCAGGTGAAGAAAGTCTGGGGCAAGTCAGCTTACACGCAGGGAAGTTAAGCAAGACAAATTGCGCGCTAAATGATTTCATCTTCGTCCGGCATTGGCATTACGGCACCTTTGGCAAACGTCTTCATCCGCGCTACATGAAACAATGCGTCACCCCGGTTTACAATGGGCAGATTGGTGCGGCCAATGATAATGCCGTCATCTTCGGCTATAACAGCCACCTGTGAGGCACCCAGTGGATCAGAAATAACCCCCACGGGTTCGTTTACACCCACCCTGTCGCCAATGCGCCGAACCGAATGCAAGATGCCGCCTTCTGGGGCACGAAGCCAAGCACTGGCCGAAGAATGAACAGGCGCAAAATGCGGCAGCACAGGGGGCGCACTGGCAATCATGCCTATGGAATTCATCACCCGCAGCGTGCCTTTGACGCCAGCTTCAATGGCCGCCTCATCAAACCGCAGCGCTTCACCCCCTTCATACAGCAACACTTTCACGCCATTGTTTTTGGCACTTTCGCGCAAGCTGCCTTCGCGCAATTTGGACGTGAGAATGACGGGCGGTGCAAAAGCCTCAGCCAGCGCCATCAAATCCCTGTCGTCAGGTGCGATGCGCACTTGCGGCAAATTCGTGCGGTGCAAGGCGGCTGTATGAAAATCAATCCCGTAAGCACTGCGCAACACCACCTCGTTAAAAAACAGATCGGCGAGCAAGCTGGCCAGCGAGCCGCGGTCAGACCCTGGAAAAGACCGGTTGAGATCGCGCCTGTCTGGCATATAGCGCGAATGGTTGAGAAAGCCGAAACTGTTGACGATGGGAACGGCCAGCAACGTGCCGTTGATTGTCTTGAGCTCTGGGGCTGCCAGAATGCGGCGCACAATCTCCACCCCTTGAATTTCGTCGCCATGCACAACGCCGGAGATAAACAACACAGGTCCGTCGCCTCCGCCATGCAGCACATGTACGGGCAAATTCATGCGCGTGTTGTTGGCAAGAACAGAAACCTCAAGCTCGATTGTTTCGCGGGCACCCGCTGCAATCTGCCTGCCGCCAAATTCAAAAACACTCATCCCTGACCCCTCGTTTTTGTGCGACCAGGCTTGGCATTTTTCTCCAAAAATTCGATGATGGCTTTGGCCACATCTTTTGTTGATGCACCTTCAATGCCCTCCAGTCCTGGTGATGAATTCACCTCCATCACCACAGGCCCGCGCTTGGACCGTAAAAGATCAACACCGGCCACGTTCAACCCCATGCTTTGTGCCGCTTTCAGGGCCGTGGCTTTTTCTGCTTGCGTAAGTTCAGTCATGATTGCTGATCCGCCACGGTGCAAGTTCGAGCGGAACTCGCCCTTTGGCCCAGTGCGCTCCATCGCCGCCACAATTTTTCGTCCCACAATGAAGGCCCGCACATCTCGGCCCTCAGCTTCCTGCACAAATTCTTGCACCAAAATATTAATGTCAGCGCCGCGAAAAGCCTCAATAACTGACTTGGCTGATTTATGTGTTTCGCCCAGCACCACACCAATGCCTTGCGTGCCTTCCAGCAGTTTGATCACCACGGGCGCTCCACCGACAAGAGCCAGAATTTCCTCTGTCCGACTTGTCTCATTGGCAAAGGCCGTAACAGGCAAACCCACACCATCGCGCGCGAGAATTTGCAGTGAACGCAGCTTGTCGCGTGAGCGCCCGATGGCTACCGATTCATTGAGCGGATAAACCCCCATCATTTCAAATTGGCGCAAAACCGCCAAGCCATAAAATGTGTGAGATGCTGCAATGCGCGGGATGACCGCATCAAACCCTTCCAGCTTTTCTCCCATGTAGCGAAGCTCGGGCTTTCGCGATGTAATGTTCATGTAACATTTCAAATAATCAATTGGCAGAATTTCATGGCCTCGGCCCACCGCAGTTTCCATAATGCGCTGGTGCGAATAGAGTTTGGGGTTGCGCGTCAGCAGTCCGATTTTCATTTCACTTTTTTCTTTCGCCGCGAGAGAATAAAAGAACGTGCCGGATTGACAATGAAGCGCCCCTTAACGGCATTGCGACCCAGCAGCATGGGAACCCCCATATCTGTTCTGTTGGTCAGTGTCATTTCGGCCAAAAACCTGTGCGCACCCACTTCAACAACAGTTTCAATGATGGGGCGCAATTCACTGAAACCATTGGAGCTTTTAATGCGTTTTGTTCCCTGAAAAGCGACGTCAAACTGCTGCAATTTTCCGTCCAGCTCCAAAGTGAAATAAACTTTTTTGCCCACCACGCGAATGTCATCCGCATGAAGTGCCGCCGTCCTTGCGCCGGTGTCAATTTTTGCAATTAAAAGCCTGCCGCTCAATTCTGGAAGCGACACATCCTCTCGCCAGCCAATCAGCGGCAAAGGATAAAGTGTGGGGTGAAGCGGCGGCATTGAAACAACTTATCGGATAATGATGCGCTGACAAGCCCGCAGCTTGAATTAAAACTTTGAAATGACACTAATGCCCTTAGCGGCAAATGTGTCCATTGCTGCCAAAGCTGCAGGTGCTTGGTCCAGTGTTAGTTCTGCGCCCACCAATCGGTCGGGCTTCAAGAGCCCTGCCTCAATCATCCGGAACATCTCCCCATAGCGAAAGGCTTGCATGCCGTGGCTTCCGCGAATTTCCAGCTCATGCGAAATGATGCGGGCCATGGGTACGCGCGGGGTCGCATCATCGCCCAGCATCAAGCCCACTTGAATGTGCCGCCCGCGCTTTCGCAAACAGCTGATTGAATTGAAGCTGGTCGAAGAATGCCCCAGCGCATCAATTGAAACATGGGCACCCCCACCGGTCGCATCGCGCACTGCGTCCACCACGTCTATGTTTGAACCATTGATCAACACCGCAGCACCCAGAACGCGCGCCAACTCCAGTTTCTCATCTGTTACATCGACAGCAATCACGCGCGCCCCCAGGGCAGCTGCAATCATGATTGCAGATAAGCCAACCCCACCACAGCCATGCACACAAACCCATTCGCCGGGCCGTGTGCGGCCCTGATCCACCACCGCCCGAAATGATGTTATGAATCGGCACCCCAGGCTGGCCGCTGTGACAAAGCTGACCGCATCTGGCAACCGCACAAGATTGCCATCGGCATATTCCAGTGCCACATATTCTGCAAATGAACCCCAAGCGCTAAACCCGGGTTGAAACTGGTTGTCACAAATGTGCTGGTGTCCAGATGCGCACTCGCCGCAATGTCCGCACCCGGCCACGAATGGAACTGTTACGCGGTCGCCGATGTTCCAATTTCGAACCTCTGCCCCCGTGGCCACAACCACCCCGGCCAGCTCATGGCCCGGCACATGCGGCAATTTCACATCAGGATCATGCCCCATCCAGCCATGCCAATCAGACCGGCAAACTCCAGACGCTTCAACCTTGGCCACAACGCCAACAGGAGAAGGAGTGGGATCAGGCACGGTTGCAATGACAGGCAGGTGTTGAAACTTTTCAAAATAGACGGCACGCATCCTGTTCTTACCCTTAAAACCGCGTCATTCCCCAGAAGCGGGAATCAGGTAGCTCTTCAATCTTAAAAAGATGCCCGCTTTCGCGGGCATGATGGTTGAATGTAAGGGTAGCCTCACGCCTTGGCGTGCAGCATTTCCACGTAGTCCCAATTCACCAGGCTATCCACAAACGCCTCCAGATATTTCTGCCGCGCATTGCGATAATCGATGTAGTAGCTATGCTCCCACACGTCGCAGCCCAAAATGGGCGATGCGCCATGCATCAGCGGGTTTTCGCCATTTGGCGTTTTCATGATCACCAGTTTGCCGCCCTTGACCGCGATCCAGCACCAGCCAGACCCAAACTGGGTCATCCCGGCCTGCACAAAATCTGTGCGCATCTTGTCATAGCCGCCCAGATCAGCATCAATGGCCTTTTCCAAAGCAGCAGGCATTTTTTTGCCGCCGCCATGAGGCTTCATCCAGTTCCAGAAATGCATGTGATTGTAATGCTGCCCAACATTGTTGACCAGACCAGCGGCCTTGTCGTTGAACGCTGCCACGCAGATTTCTTCAATGGATTTTGACGCGAGCGGCGAATCTTTCAGAAGGTTGTTGCCATTGGTCACATAAGCCATGTGGTGCTTGTCATGGTGAAACTCCAACGTTTCTTTCGACATGAAGGAACCCAGTGCATCATAAGCATAGGGCAGGGCGGGCAGTTCTAAAGCCATAGGTATTCTCCATTAAGTGATGGCGCGGTTGTAATCCTTTGTGCGGCTTCGTGCAAGGAATGAGCAAAAGCGCAAATTCATATAACCGACACGCTGTTCCTATAACGGCTTTCTCGTGAATTTGTTTCTGACCCTGCAACCGTCGAACGAGGACTTCACCATGCACCACATCACACACGAACAAGAGACCACCATTCGCGCAAGAGCCCATCAATTTTGGGAAGATGAAGGAAAGCCCGAAGGCCGCGACAAAATTCACTGGCAGCGTGCACTTGATTTGATGTCAATTCCAACCCTGATGTCAGACTTGGTCGAACACAACGAAGGCATGAGCGACATTACGGATGTGGCTTTGATTGACGGTATTGGCCCAAAAATTTCTGCCATCTTGCAGGGTGAAAATATCACAACCCTTCAACACATCGCCAACTTGTCTGAACATGACATGGCAGAACTTGACGAAAAACTTGACCTGAGAGGCCGCTCGGCACGCGAAGAGTGGGTCTTGCAGGCCAAGGAACTGATTGGAGGTCACGCCCCACGTGCAAAAACCGATCAACAGCAACAGGAAGGCCATTAAAATTCAACTCAGTTCGCGGGTGTCGCGGAACTGCCAGTCTCACATTGAGGTGAAAACAGGGGTGGTGTAGAGTGCCCGAAAGGGAGCTCTACCATGAGCCTGATGCAACTGATTTACGCCTCTACACCTTTCGGTTTCGATAACCCGACGCTGAACAGTATCCTGTCAGCATCGCGGCGCAACAACGCGCGCGATCAGATTACCGGCGCATTGATTTGCCGGGCCGATCTTTATTTGCAACTGCTGGAAGGGCCACGCGCTGCCGTTACCACCACATTCCGCCGGATCATGGACGATGACCGTCATCAAGATGTGGTGCTGATAAGTTGCGCAGATGTGAAAGTGCGCCTGTTTTCGCAATGGGCGATGCGCGACGATCCGGCGCGCTCTTGGATGTGGAGCCAGGAACAGATTTCTGGCGGTGCCATTGATGCAGCCTCCGCAGAAGACTTGCGCTCTGTTTTCACTAGGCTCATCACTGAGCCGGAATGATTAGCTGCGCAACACAGGCATGCCCATAATGGCCATTGCAACTGTGAGTGCAACTATAGCGGCACATAAAAACGCAGCACCATAAATCACCACGCTTCGCCCCGTGAGCGCCGCCAGCGGAAGTGCCTGAGCCGCATGGAGCCCGGCAAAATGCGCCACGCGCAAATCACCCCCTGTGGTGGACCAGTGGAAAAACCCAAGGCCTGTCGCATCTGTTTGGTCACCGCCAATCCAGTGGCTGGTGTGGCTGGAGAGGTAAGCCCCGGCAAGTGTGCCAAGCACAGCCCCCAGTATTAATCCAAGCCCCGCCGCTTCGCGCATTAAACTGCCACGGCGCTGTTGCCAAACCCGCCAGCCGACAAAGCCGCTGGTGGTTGTGAGCAAAAGCGCACCCACACCCATGACGCCATACATGATGGCCGCAAAGGGCGTGGCTGTGTTGAAATGTGAAGCTTCGCCGCGGGAGGCACGAAAAATCATGTACGCCATCTCAACAGCAAGGGCTGCAAGAAATAGTTTTGTTGCTGTTTCAACACCACGTGCAGGCTTGGGCAAAAGTGAAATTGCCCAAGCCAACGTGGCCGCTTGCACGATAAACGAGAGAAAAAACTTCGCAGGCTTGTCCCACACGCTCACACCCGCAAGAAGCCGCGGATCGGCAAATTGTAACCCGTAACAGGCGAGCATGCCTGCGAACAAAAAAGCACAGGTCCACCACAGCAGCGGCGAACCGAGGCGGATTTGCGTGTTGAGGTTTAAAATTGCTGTTTGCTCACTCATGATCAGACTTTCACTTTTTGAAAAGCAAGGCTCGTAAATTGAAAAGCCAAATATCCCACGGGACCAAACATGAATGTGAGGGGCAACAGTGGAACGAGAACCAATCTCGACAAGCCCTCATCCATGACGCGCCGAGAGATAAAGGCGCCTACAAACAAATCGAACGCCAGATAATGAACCCATCCGGCCAACGCCACCCAAGGAGAAGTAAACAGCTTTTGTACATTGGGAAGCGTGTCAAAACCACCTTCGGCCTCCGCCCAAAAGAAAACAACCAGACATGTATAGACAACCGACAAAGCAATGGGGATAACCTGCCCGGCAATTCCATCACGCCACGGGGACTTTTTAAAAACAATCCCGGCGATCAAGACACTCCAACCCAGAAGGGCCACGAGATTGGTAATTTGAAAAACCTGATCAGCTGTCACGCAACACTCCATCTTTACGCTGTAAAATTAAAGAGCAAAAAGTATTGACAGTGTCAAGATATATTTTGACGTTGTAAAGATAAGTCAGCACGGTTAAATTGAAAGCTCGACAGAGGTCTCATGCCGTTATGGGATTGAAGACACTGAAAAGGTGGGTTCTGGCCTTTGCCAGACAGACAGGAATTGGCGAATCTGAATTGAACGACAAAAGACCTTATCACCACGGCAATTTGCGCGAACAGCTTTTGCGGACTGGGGAGGAAGCTCTCGCTGAAATTCCCATTGAAGACGTGTCTTTGCGAGAAATCGCCAGGCGCGCTGGCGTGTCCCACGCTGCACCCAAACATTACTTCGCCTCGATGGGAGATTTGCTCGGCGAAATTGCAGCGCGTGGGTTCCAGAAATTCGTTCAAACCCTGGATGAGGCATCCCGAAAAACCAACCAGCAAACTGCCGAAGGTCGTTTGCTTGCCATGGGTTGGGCCTATTTGCGTTTTGCCGAGGCAAACCCCGCCATCTATGGATTGATGTTTGGCAAGGTGGACCGCATGGCAGTAACGCCCAACATGGTCCAATCGTCCATGGCGGCTTGGAGCCAACTTGAAAATGCGGTGGCCGATCTTATCGGACAGGCACGCGCCCCGTCTGGTGCTCTTCATGTCTGGTCATCCGTACACGGATTATCCATGTTGAAAGCCGAGCGCCGTTTGCCCCCGCAATTGACATTGCATGCTGCAGAAGAAAATCTCTTGCGCATGATGGTGCAAGGCCTAAGCGAGCGACCATGACAACTCTCACACGGGCGTTGCTGGCCGTGGCCGCTTTCATTGCAGGCTTTGTTGATTCCATTGCTGGCGGCGGGGGTCTTTTGGCGCTGCCCGCTTTGCTTTTGGCAGGCTTTAACCCCGTTGAAGCTTTAGCCACCAACAAACTGCAAGGAAGTTTCGGCACAGCCTCTGCAACTTTTGCCTATTGGCGCAAGGGCCACTTGAACATCGGCCAACAGTGGCACGCCGTCGTGGCCACATTTGGTGCAGCTTGCTTGGGCGTAGCCGCTATTAAATATGCACCCACGCAACTGCTCTCTGCGGCACTTCCCATTTTGCTCATCATCATCGCTATCTATTTTGCACTCTCACCAAAACTGAGTGCAGAAAAAAAGTCACCGCGCCTTCCCGCGTTAGCGTTTGCTTTCGGCATCGCCCCGGCCATTGGATTTTACGACGGCATTTTTGGCCCCGGCACGGGCTCTTTCTTCATGCTTGCCCTTGTCACACTTATGGGTTTTGGCCTGATCCAGGCCACTGCCCAAACCAAACTCCTGAATTTTACCTCAAATATCGCAGCGCTGTTGGTGTTTGCATTTTCTGGAAAAATCATCTGGATCGTGGGCCTCACGATGGGTGTGGCCCAATTTGCAGGCGCGCAAGTGGGCTCTCATTTCGCAATGAAACAAGGCGCAAAGATTATCAGGCCGCTCTTGGTGCTCGTGTGCTGTGCAATGGCGGTGAAACTATTATCCGATCCAGAAAATCCGTTGCGCGCCTGGTTTACATAAACGCTTGCAAGCCCGTTTGTGCGCGGCCCAGGATCAGCGCGTGCACATCATGAGTGCCTTCATAGGTGTTCACAGTTTCCAAATTCACCATATGGCGTATCACGTGATATTCTTCTGAAATACCGTTGCCACCGTGAATGTCACGCGCCATGCGGGCAATGTCCAAAGCCTTGCCGCAATTGTTGCGTTTCATCAGTGAAATGGCGGGCGGAGCGCCTGTGCCCTTTTCCAGCGCGCGACCCAAAGCCAAGCAGCCATGAAGGCCAAGCGCAATTTCTGTTTGCATATCGGCCAGTTTTTTCTGAACCAGCTGCGTGGCAGCCAGCGGCTTGCCAAATTGCTTGCGGTCTAATGCATATTGGCGCGCGCGGTGCCAGCAATCTTCCGCAGCCCCCATCACACCCCAGGCAATGCCAAAGCGCGCCTTGTTCAAGCAGCCAAACGGGCCACCCAAACCTTTGACGTTTGGCAACAGCGCATCGTCGCCCACCTCAACATTGTCCAAAACAATTTCGCCTGTAATGGAAGCCCGCAGCGAAATTTTGCCATCAATCACCGGTGTGGTGAAACCTTTCAGCCCGCGATCAACAATGAAGCCTCGAATCTCGCCGTCCAGTTTCGCCCACACAATGGCAAGATGCGCAATTGGCGAATTCGAAATCCACATTTTGCTGCCATTCAGCACATAGCCATTGGAAGTTTTAACAGCCTTGGTTTTCATGCCGCCGGGATCAGAGCCAGCATCAGGTTCCGTAAGCCCAAAACAGCCGATCAATTCGCCGGTCGCAAGCTTGGGAAGGTATTTTTGTTTCTGCTCTTGGCTGCCGTAAGCCTCAATAGGATGCATCACCAAAGAATTCTGCACACTCATGGCAGAGCGATATCCCGAATCCACACGCTCCACTTCGCGTGCCACCAAGCCATAGGCGGTGTAACCAAGGCCAGAGCCACCATATTCTTCAGACGTCATGACGCCGAGAAACCCCATGCTGCCCAGCTCCTGCATGATCTCAACATCAAAACGCTCCTCACGGAATGCCGATTTGACACGTGGCATCAATTTATCCTGCGCAAAAGCACGCGCCGAATCACGGATCATGCGCTCTTCCTCAGTCAGCCAGCTTTCAAGATCCAATGGGTCTTCCCAGTTGAATTCGACCTTTGATGAAACACTTTCCAATTTTTTCAGCATCGCTTTAAGTCCTCATAAGTTCTAACGGATCAGCGCCGATAATGTCTTAAACTCCGCCGTGCCAGCTTTTTCAAGCAGTTCAAAAACAACCATTTCCGTATTGACCACCTGAATACCAGCGCTACGCAATCTGTGAAATGCCAAATCCGCAGAGCTTGCAGTCCGCGACGACATGGCGTCGGCCACTGCAAACACGCCGAATCCGGCATTATAAAGATCAATGCAAGACTGCAACACGCAGACATGCGCCTCAATGCCTGCCACAATCACCAAAGGCCTGCCCGTCTCATGCAGCTTTATAAAGTGTGGCCTCATGGCTGCATCGCGCCAACCGGAAAAGCTTAGTTTTTCAAAAACCGTTGCATGTTGAATTGCAAGCTCAGCAACCGTGTGACCCAAACCTTTAGCATATTGTTCAGACACGGTGACCGGAATTTGCAACGTCGCAGCCGCCTTCAACAGAACGGACGTTCGCAAAACCACCTGCTCAGGCTCAGCCATAGCGGGCAACAGGCGCGTTTGAACATCGACAATCAGCAAAGAGGCATGGTCGGCGTTCACGAGCATTAGGTTAAATCCGCCACCTTCAACCCGAACGCATAGACGAAGGCCACTTCTTTCAACCGGTCAAACCGCCCCGATGCCCCGCCATGGCCCGCCCCCATGTTGGTTTTGAACAGGAGCAGCTTTTGGTCGATTTTCAATTCGCGTAACTTGGCCACCCATTTGGCAGGCTCCCAATAGGTGACACGCGGATCAGTTAAACCTCCGACCGCCAGGATATGCGGATATGCTTTGGCCACCACATTATCGACCGGCGAATATTCCGCGATATTTTTATAAGCCTCCACACTGGCAATGGGGTTGCCCCATTCGGGCCACTCGGGCGGGGTGAGCGGCAGCGTGTCATCCAACATGGTGGTGAGCACATCAACAAAGGGAACTTCCGCCACAATGCCATTGAATAGGTCCGGCGCAAGATTGCTCACCACACCCATCAACATCCCGCCCGCACTGCCCCCTTGCGCCACGATCTTGCCGCGCGATGTAAACTTCGCATCGATCAAATGCTGCGCTACGGAAACGAAATCCTTGAACGTGTTCATCTTGTGCTCAAGCTTGCCGTTTTTATACCATGCACGGCCCTTTTCCTGGCCGCCGCGAATATGGGCAATGGCATAAACAAACCCGCGGTTCACCAAAGACAAAATGCCAGTGTTGAATCCGGCAGGCATGGAAATGCCATAAGAGCCATAGCCATAAAGCCAAAGCGGAGCTGAGCCATCAAGCGGTGTGGAGTTGAGATAAAGCAGTGTGACCGGAATATGTTCGCCATCATGCGCCACTGCCTGAATGCGCCGCGTTTTATAAAGTGATGCATCATGGCCTGATGGAATTTCCTGGGTCTTGCGCAACACCCGCTCGCGCGTGCGCATATTATAATCAAATACTGAGGCAGGCGTTGTCATCGAGGAATAGCTGAACCGGAGAATGTCGGTGTCAAACTCGCGCATCTCGCCAAAGCCCAATGAATAAGCTTCTTCATCAAATGCGATTGCATGCTCGACGCCCGAACTCATATCGCGGATTACGATCCGAGGCAGAGCATTTTCACGCTCCAGACGGATCATCCAATTCTTGAACACACCCATCGACACCAGAAAAATTCCAGGCCGGTGGGGAATTAAATCAGTCCAGTTCTCGGGCGATGGAGTGGCAACAGGCGCTTCAACTATTTTATAATCTTCTGCGCCTTGTGCATTGGTTTTAATGATGAATTTATCATTCCAATGTTCCAACTCCGCTTCAATTTTTTCAGTGCGAGACACCATAAGGCGCGGGGCCACGTCAGGCTTATCCGCATCTATCAGCCACACTTCTGATGTATCATGATCATGAATATCCACCATGATATATTTTTCTGAATGGGTTGTACCCACCCCGGTAAAAAGCCCTGTGTCCTTTTCATCATGCACCAACACGTCATCTGCTTGCGCAGAGCCAAGCACATGCCGATAGGTTTTCAGGGGTCGATGATTCTCATCTTGTGTGGTGTAAAAAATTGTCTTGCCATCAGCGGCCCACACGGCCCCTCCCGATGTGTTCACCAACACATCACCATGGTCTGCACCTGTACTCAGATCACGAATGCGCACATCATAAAATTCCGAACCCTTGTCATCGTAAGACCACGCTGCCAATTGCTGGTTTGGTGAAAGTGACATGCCACCAAAACTGAAATAGTCTTTGCCATGAGCAAGCGCATCACCATCAAACATGATCTGCTCGTCGCTGCCATCGCGCAGCTTACGACAATAGCGCGCATATTGGCCGCCGGTGACAGTTTGCGAATAGTATAGATAAGGCCCATCGGGTGCTGGCACCGATGAATCATCTTCTTTGATCCTGCCCTTTAACTCGGCAAAAAGTTTTTCCTGCAAGGCCACTGTGTCAGCCATCTCTTGCTCGTGATAGGCATTCTCGGCTTCCAGATAATCACGAATATCTTGCGGCAGCTTCGAAGGGTCATGCATCACCTCCTGCCAGTTGTCAGCCTTTAGCCAATGATAATCATCATTGCGGGCAATGCCGTGTGTAGTTGAGGTATGCTGGCGTTTTTCGGCGCGGGGTGGTTTTAATGTCATTCGTCTTCATCTTCCGGTGCAAACTCAAGCGCTACACCATTGATGCAATAACGCAAACCGGTGGGCTTTGGACCATCGGGAAACACGTGGCCAAGATGGGCCTCGCAGTCAGCACAATGCACTTCAGTGCGCGTCATGAAAAATTTGCGGTCAGTGGTGGTGGCAATAGCTTCTGCAACCACAGGTTGGTAGAAACTGGGCCAGCCTGTGCCTGATTCAAACTTGGCATCGGAAGGAAACAGGGCTGCACCACAGCACACGCACATGAAAGTGCCGTCACGCTTTTCATCATTCAGCGGGCTGGTAAATGCCCGCTCAGTGCCATGCTCTCTGGTCACGCGGTAGGCTTCGGGGGATAGTTTTTTGCGCCATTCAGTGTCAGGTTTTGAAATTGTGCTCATCTTGCAACTCCTTGTTTAAATTTGATTTGGGCATTCAGCCGTGATTTGTGAAGCATAATCTACCACTATTTTTACGAAGCTTTAACCATGCCAGCAAACGCATGCGAGAAACACCTGGCCTCAACCGCCCCATTAATCAAGTTTGAAGCACTTTTGCGCTTTGCTGACCTGGGACTGAGTGGGAGAATTAGAAGTCGATGTCTGAACGCGCCGAAACACAGGGAATACCCTCTGTGATTGTCATGCCCCATACCATGGGCGCAGAGGCGACCGGCATTGCTCCGCCCAAAGCAAAATCAATTGGTGCAGATTCATTTCGCAAGCTGACTTCGCTGTTGAAGAAAGTCACTGTGGTGCCAGAATTGGCTCCTGATCCTACACCGGTTTTTGTTGCCCCCCTGATTCCGCCATTGCGTGTTGCACCTCCCATTTTGCCCGCACCCGAACCTGAAGTGATACGCGGAGAAGCAGAAATCCCGGTATCACTTGCAGAATTTGAAGTGCTTGCGGCTGAGCCTGCGGTAGAAGAAATCGAACCGGAGCCGGTTTTTGTACCGCCTCCTGTGATCAAGCCCCGCGTCAAATTGCGTGATGCGTTTGAACAATTGCCAGCCAGCGTACCCTCAAAAGCGGCAGTTTCAGCGGTGGCGCAAACCCCTGAACAAGAACTGGAATCAGCTGAGCTTGCCCGTTCCCTTCTGGACATGATGGCGTCGAGCAACAGCTCGGGCCTTCCGCAGGAACGCGCACTGGCCGCTGACACATTGTTGCGCATGTTGCCCAAGCTTCCGTTGAAATCACTGATCATGCTTTCAGAACGCCTGTGCCTGATGGAGCAACCCCCGCAATTAATCGTGGCAAAACTGATTGGCGATGCGCGTGTTGAAGTGTCTGGCCCGCTTTTGGAAAATTGCATGCACATCACCGATGATGTGTTGGTCAGTGTGATAAATGAAGGCTTGCCTGACAAGCGCCGCATGATGGCAAGACGCCGCAGGATCAGTCGGGCAGTATCTGCGAGCCTCATTCAAACCGCAGACCCATCGGTGTTGCTTACCCTTGCACGCAACATGAATGCAGAAATTGCGCATGAGAGTTTCATCGAGTTTGTAACTCTTGCTGCTGAACATGCTGATCTTCTGGCTCCGCTGTGTACCAGATCAGATCTGCCGGTTCCGTTTGCGTTTGAATTGTTTTGGATCGCCCCTGCCCAGTTGCGACGCTATCTGCTCAGCCGGTTCTTGACTGATTCAGAAACACTCACCAAAATTTTGAAAATCGCGCGCGATGATGGTGGCGAAGAAAAAGCCAATCAAAGCTTTCCTGAACCTGACCTTATCCACCAGGCATTGAACTTGGTCACTGAAGGAAGACTGGAAGAAGGCGCAAAACTTTTTGGTGAATGCGCACAAATCAACGCAGCAACGGCACAAAAGATTTTGGGCGATCACCAAGGTGACTCGCTGGCCGCAACGTTAAAGGCTATGGGTGTTCCGCGCCAGATTGCCGCGGAAATATTGAATGTAGCGGTGACAACAATTCTTGATCAATCTCGTGATCCGGAAGAGTTGCAGTCCATGTTTGACTCATTGTCCTTCAACAAAGCCCGCATCCTGCTAACCTATTGGGATTGGTCTATTCTTAAAACCGGCCCTTACGCGCCGTTAAATTGATTTCAAAAATATTTTTTTGAATTTGATTCTGCGACTCTTGCGCATCAGTTTTAACGGATTCATAACCACCCTATCGGTGGGTGACGCCGATTCGGGTGGGCGATAGGGGCGGCTGTGAATAGATCGGTAGATGGAAGTGCATTCCGGGCGCAACTCATTGTGCCTGAGCAACGCCAACTTTATGATTACTGGATTAAAGCTGCATCTGGCCGGACCATGCCATTGCGCTCCGACATAAACCCATGTGCCATTCCCCGCATATTGCCAGGTCTCAGCCTGATTGATGTGAGCAGCGACATTGATCGTTGCCGCGTGCGGCTTGCAGGCACCAGGCTTCGCGAAATCTATGACCGTGAAATTACCGGCCAGCTTATTGTTGATATGGATTGGGGCGATAAGCGTGACTATTGGATGGCATCTTACCGCCGCACCATCGACAGTGCACTTCCCACACAAGGTGTGCTCAAAGGCCCGCGAAACCACAAGGAACACCTTGTGCAATACTGGTTGAAGCTGCCACTGTCTGATGCCACGGGCACCCGTGTTTCAATGTTGCTGTGCTATGACAGCTTTGTCCCCGCCAGCGAAAGACTGGAAGCCCACCAGCTTACGGCATCGGCATGAATTTCAAATAGGCATTGATTTCCTAAATAGGAATGAATATACAACCCTCCAACCTGAGGAGGAAGTCCATGTCCAATGAAGAAACCACGATCGATACAATCGCTTCAGAAAGCCCTTTGCTGCGGCTGTTCATGGTCAAAGGCGCAGGTGGCAAATCCTACATTGATCTCAATCAATTCAAGGCGGGTGAAAAACTCAGGTCTGATTTTGAACGGGCTCATCTGGCCCAACGCACAACATCAGCCTATTCCGAATCGTCAGGCTCTGGCGGGCGCCATTGGCAACAAAGTGACAACAGCATTGAAAAGCTGAACGATAATGCCATTGCCGCGCGCCAGCGTTTGCACAAGGCCTTCACCGCTGTAGGGCCGGAATTGTCGGGCATTCTTTATCAGGTCTGTTGCGTGGCAACGGGCTTTGAACAGGCAGAGCGCATTCTGGCTTTGCCTGTACGCAGTGGAAAAGCGGTTTTAGCCCTGGGCCTTACAAGGTTGGCGCGCCATTATGGATTTATAAAAAACCATGCCCCATCAAAGCACGCCAACATCATGCAATGGGCAGTTGATGATTACAGGCCTGTTATAACGCCCTCACAGCGTCTGCCTTGATGCGTGCCACCATGGAAGCCAGACCATTGGAACGCTGCGGCGTGAGATGGTCTTTCAATCCAAGCTTGGCAAAGATGGCCTGTGCGTCAACACTGGTAATTTGTTTCAAGGTCAAAGGCTCAAAAATCATGAAGGCAATTGCAATCAAGCCCTTCACGATCAGCGCATCGCTATCGCCTTGCAACCGCAATTTCGGGCCTTCTGTTACAGTTGAGTAAATCCACACTTGGCTGGCACAACCATTCACCTTGGTGGCAGGCGATTTCAGCGCAGTATCCATGGGAAAAAGTCCGCGTCCCAGTTCAATCACGTAGCGGTAGCGTTCTTCCCAGTCATCAATCAATTCGAAATCAGAAATAAGGTCGTCTATGGCTTTTGTCATGATAGGGTGGAGATAGGGCTCCACCTGCGAGAACTCAACCTTTTTCGGGCAATAGTGTTCCGTGCCATTCGGGCACCAGATCTTCTATGTGAAGCGTTGATGTGCCTTTTTGAATGGATGCAAGCTCAGGCCCCAAGGCACTGGTTTTGATGGGATCCACTTTTGCAAGCTCCGCTGCGCCTTGCAGTGCAGGAGGTGTCGATTCGCTCGCCCATTCGTAAAGTAGCTTGGCGCTGTATTTTGCCTTGCCTTCCACGCTGACTGCCAGATACTGCGCAGTCACGCATACCTGCGGCTTACGGTCACAAAAACCCTTGAAATCAGAAAACGTGTCCGCTGCAGCCGTGATAAAAGTCCAGCTTGACGATGGCGTGACAGCAGCGGTCTGCGATGTTTGCGGCGGCGACGGCATGGCCAAGAAAGCGCCACCTATCACGACTATTTTTCTGATCAGTCCCATAACGGTTCCCAATTCCGTTTCAATCTGGCTTTTGATAGCAAAAGCAAATTGCACCCACGTGAAAGTCTGGGCAAAAAATTGAGTCAAATCTGTCTCAATTGTGAACGATTGAATTAAGTGTCTGTTAACCATGCAGAAGTTGCGCCAGTAAAATATAAGCCAGTTGCACAGCCATTCTGGCTGTTGAAAGGCGCTGTTAACCAAACCAAGGCAGATTGCCGCCACGATATGTGTGTTGAATGTGGATGCTGAAGAATGCGTGATGTGCTGGACGATGATGAGCGGAAACTACGCCCGGTTTCCATGCTCCTGATCGCCACCGGAATCTTGCTCAGCGGCATGATCATCTATAATGGGCTGAACACAGGTGCAGCTTCAAAACTGTCCACCTTGCAAGCCACCACCCGCATGGAGGTTACCGTTCCGGCCAAGTCCCTGAACACGGTTGTATTCAAATACGACGCCGATGTGGAAGATATACAGCGTGAGCTTTTGGCCAGCGGACACTATAAGGGCATGGTTGATGGTGTAATGGGTCAACGCACCACCGAGGCCGTGCAGAACTATCAGCGTGACAACGGCCTTTCAGTCACGGGCCAAGTAAGCCCCGAACTCATCAACCACATTCGCTATACGCGAAAGATCAAGGCTGCAGCCGAATTTACGGGAAGTGTAGAACCACCTAAAACTGTTTCACCAGCGCCCGCTGTTCAAACTGCGTTAAGTCCAGAACGAAACTCTGCAAAACCAACCATGCAGCAAGCTGTCTTGCGTGCGCAAATGTCGCTTGCCAATCTTGGCTACAACCTGGGTGAACCGACAGGTGAACTCGACGAAGCAACCCGCGCCGCCATTTTGCAGTATGAAATGGACAATGGCATGACCATGGACGGCACAGTAGATAATTCACTTCTTGAATCGCTCAGCAAATCTTTGCCGAAGAAAATCTCAATCAACAATTAGATGAGCCTTAAATCTGAAATCTGGGTCTCTGCGTTGCTGCGGCGCTGTCAGGCTCAGGGATTGTTTTGTGCCGTTGTTCACAAGGGGTCGCCGGAAGCCGGAGCAGTGTTTATTATCATCAACCATCTTGATGGAAGCTGCGATCTTCTTGGCCCGCCGCCCGGGCCTGCCTATGGCGAAAACGGAGAGCGTCGCTTCATCAGCGAATTTGAAAATCCGGTTCCAATCCTGGAAGCTGAAGCACTGTTACGCCGCAAGCGTCAATTTGATCCCGATCTCTGGGAGATCGAAATTGAAGACCGCAAGGGATTGGCAGGCCTTGTGCCAGAAAAGCGATAGCTCTTAGACAATTGTTAACGATGTCCGTCTTTAGTCAGGCCTACGAGAGGCGACAAGGGATTCTGGGAATGACGGCCGTGATTGATATTTTAGAATGGCAAGCTGAACGCAAAGCCAAACACAAATTTTTTGGCCCCGCTCAAATCATCATGTTCACGGGTGTCAGATTTGAAAGACTGGTTGATACACCTTCAGAGCAATCCCCGCGGCGCAGAGCCCACCGGTCCAATCAAGCCACGGCAGAAAAATTGGAATAGGTCGAAGTGGCTCATCTTGAGCCATGCCTAACGATGATCATTCCCGCTTGCGCAAGATATACATTTGCAAGTCTTCAGCAACGGGCCCTGAAACAGTTAACCCAGTTTTTTGGGTTCGCAGCGGCTTTCTTTAATGATGGCCTCCACCCGCGGGCGCATAAGGGCATCAGAGAGCGGGATCCAGACAATAGCAAGACCACGTCGTTCGCTTGTTTCCACGCGCCAGCCGAGATTTTCAATCTGCCCCGCATCTTCGGCTTCCGGATTGGAAAAAACTTGTTCGAGCATGGTTTTCGATCGGGACACATCAATGCTGAAAGCGCTGCTCCCCGCCTGCACATCGTTCAGCGCATAAACCTGCTTTCCACTTTGTGTATAGATCGACATGGTCCAATAGGTGCGGGGCAAATTTGCAGAGAGAACCAATTTGCCAGACCCCAGGTCATATTTGCAAACACCCACAACATCATCAGGTGTGGCCAAGGGAAAAAGCTGTGCTTGTTTTTCCGGTGCCACAACAAAAAAGCTGTTGTCGGGTTTGCCATCCGTGGTGGCATTCAATCTTTGCTGAAAAAACCAACCCGGCGCAAATAACACATAGGCGATGTGGGTTGCCACAGCCACAAGCCCGACCGTAAGAAGCCAGAACACGCGGCCCATCAGCAGCCGCCCTTTTTGACCAGCGGCAATTCCACTTGCACGCCTGCGGCAGGTTCACTGACCGCATACATAATTTTAAACGCACCTGAATCCGCAAGCCGCAGCCAGTTGCCAGGCATAGGCTCGCGCGATACGGTTGCTGAAAGGGTCCCATCACCTTCCAAAATGGCGTTGCCAGCCGACAGAGTTGTACCCTCCGCATTTGAGACAGCATTTGCGATGGAGATCGACCACCAGCGCGATGGCACGGGGGTGCCTTCAATCGTGTAAGCGCAATCTGCCCGCAAATTGTTGCCATCAGCATCGACATCAAGCATGAAAAATTTTGCCGAACTGGGCGTTGGCACTCGGCCATCACTCAAAAAATGCCCAATTGCGTAGGGGGAAAATCGGTCGCTCGCGGTCAGGCGCCATTCCTGCCAACCCGCAGCACCCGCAACGGGTTTCAAACCAAAATGGTCAAGCCCATAAATCGCCGATGTCAGGCCCAAAGCCAGACCTGCAACAATATATGCGATGGATGAATTTAAAATACGCATGGGCCTCTGCCATGCAGCCTAAGCTTTAGTCTAAGTTTTTTCAAAGATGCCCTGTAGATCCCATCAGTTTCCAAACAGGCCCTTCTGTTGAACTTTCTTTTTATTGGGATTGCGACCAAACAGGCGATCAAAAAAACTGACATTGTTGCTTGCACTGGTATTGGCCTTGGGTGCCACGGGAGAACGGCTGGGCTTTTTGGCAATGACAGGTTGCGGCTTTGCAGGTCTGCCATCATTCTGAAACAAGTTCATCATGCCGTTCAAAACATCATTGGCTTCGCCGTCCGGTGGTTCCACTGAAACGATACTGGTGTCCACAACCGTTGCAACTTCATCTATAGCGGGGGCAACATCAGGAGCTGTAACAGGAAGCTGTTTGTAAGTGTCATCCATGGGAACACCGGGCAAACCTTCTGGTGTCAATCCAAGTTCAGCGACATCCATGATGCGCTTCCACGCCGGCGCCGGCACGCGGCCCCCTGTGACAGCATTGGCCCGCGACCCGTTCATGGGCGAGTTATCATCATTGCCCACCCACACCCCGGTCACATGATGCGCGGTAAACCCTAAGAACCAGGCATCGCGGTAATTTGCGTTGGTGCCGGTTTTGCCCGCCACCGGAGCATAGCCAAGTTGCGCCCGCGTTGCTGTGCCAGACATGACAACGTCATGCATCATCGAGTTCAGCTCAGCCACCTTGTCATAGGGGTCAACCTGTGGCGCATCTTTTTCATTGGCGGCCCGGCTGTAAAGCAATTCGCCATTGGGTTTGTGAATTTCCAGAACCGCATAAGGATGTGCCAGCTTGCCGCCCGCTGCAAAGGTGGCATAACCTGTTGCCATATCCATCAGCGTAAGCGCGCTCGTGCCAATCGCCATGGTGGGGTAGGGGTCAATAAACCCGGAAATGCCAACGCGGTGCGCCGTTGCCTCAACATTTTTGCGGCCCACATCGACCATCAGCTTCACAGCCACGGTATTGATCGAATGGGCCATCGCCGTCCACAATGGCACGGTGCCAAATGACTCGGAGTTGTAATTGCGCACGCACCAATTGCCAACGCAGATTTGTCCGTCTTGCACCTTGGTTTCACGCGTATAACCATTTTCAAGGGCTGTCAGATAAACAAAGGGTTTGAAAGACGATCCCACTTGGCGCTTGGCTGACACTGCACGGTTGAACTGGCTGTCTTCATATTCGCGCCCACCCACAATTGCGCGCACAGCGCCATCAGGTGCCATGGTGACGGAGGATGCCTGACTGAAATTGCCGTCTGGCCCTTGGGTGTCGACCACGTCATTCAAAATGGCTTGGCTGGCATCCTGCAGTTTTGGATTGATGGTGGTTTTGACCTCAACCACAAATTGGCCCTTCAGGCCCTGCCGTTCCATAACCTCCAGCGTGTCTTGGTAAGCATAATCCAAAAACCAGTTGGGGCTGGCTGTGATGCTTTGTTGCACAATTTGTGCGGGCGCCCGCTTGGCTTGCAGCAGTTCACCCTGGGTTACAAACCCTGCATCAAGCATACGGTAGAGCACCACATTGGTGCGAATGCGCGAAGCTTCAGCATTTTTATGCGGCGCATATTGCGTAGGGGCCTTGAACAGGCCTGCAAGAACCGCAGCCTCTGACAAGTTGATATCGCGCACAGATTTTCCAAAATAGAACTGCGAAGCCGCTTCCACGCCGTAATTGCCGCCACCCAGATAAGAGCGGTCAAGATAAAGTTTCAAAATTTCAGTTTTGCTGATGCGCGATTCTAGCCACATGGACAAAAACGCTTCATTTACCTTGCGCGTGAGTGTGCGCTCTGGCGACAGAAACAAATTCTTGGCCACCTGTTGTGTGATCGAGGAGCCCCCCTGTTTGACGCCGTTGTGCCTGAAATTACTCACGAGGGCTCTGGCCGTGCCGATCAAATCAATCCCGAAGTGGTCGTAAAAGCGCGCATCTTCGGTGGCTAGAACAGCCTTGATCAACTCGGGTGGAATTTCGTCAAGCGGCACCGCATCGTTCTGCCTGATGCCACGCTGGCCAATGATCTTGCCGTCGCTGTCGGTAAAGGTAACGGCATATTGGCGGTCGCGGTCCCACACATCGCCTTCACCTGAAAAGGGTGGCAGCGCATAGGCCACCAGCAAAAATGCGGCAATCACACCAAAGGTGAAAATATCATCAGTCAAATCAACCAGAAGGCGTTTTGGACCCGAAATACGAAACCACCGATAAAGGAAGGACGAATAGGCAGAACCCGCACGTTTCACCGCGTCCCAAACCTCAAATAGGGTCGAGCTCACATAGGCATCACCCGTCCAGATAATGCGGTAAAGCCAATTTCGGGTGGGAAGATTTTTCACGGTGAATGGGTTAAACTCGGTTGGTGGTGAGATAAACGGATTGGCTACAGGATGCAAGATAAAGACCAAATTTGTCAAAATACGGATGTCTTGCTAGTGAAGCCGCATGAGCGAACCTTTCTGGAAAACCAAGTCCCTGGCTGAAATGACCAAACCCGAGTGGGAAAGCCTGTGTGATGGGTGCGGCCGCTGCTGCTTGAACAAGCTGGAGGACGAAGACACGGGTGAATATCTTTACACCAGAGCGGCTTGCAAGCTGCTCAATATCGAAACCTGTCAGTGTACAGATTATATCAACCGAGCGGCCAAAGTGCCTGACTGTGTTACACTCAGCGCACAAAACGTGAGGGAGCTGGGTTGGCTTCCAGAAACCTGCGCTTACCGCCGCCTAGACGAGGGCAAGGGCCTGAGCTGGTGGCATCCGCTGGTCTCTGGCACACCAGACACCGTTCGCCAGGCCGGAATTTCAATTGAGCAGGAAGCTTACACCGAAGAAGGTATCACGGTGGAAGAACTGGTGCATCACATCTGGAAATTGCCCAAGGCAAAACGGAAGAAGGTTTAAGAAAGTTATCCCACTCCGCCACGCAGAGGGAGAGTGGTTGAACCCATCACCTAACCAACTCCGCCTCAACCAGATAACGCTTTGTGCCATGTGTAAGGGCCCCAAACGGATAACAGGTGCTCAACACCAGGTGAAAACCTGCGGCATGGCGATCAATTCCGGATTGGCTCGCATCAACCACGCGTAGGTTGACCGCACGGTAAAGCAACCGCAGACCATCATCACGCGTGACGGTGATCACATCACCCACTTTCACATTCTGCAAAAATGCAAAATGAGTGTCACGATGTGCTGCCATGACTGATGTTCCGCGTTCCCCCGGGCGTGATGTTTCATCAAGAAGTGCAGGGCCAAACGCCAATGCCTCTCCCGAGGCTCCTTTCAAAACAATGGCCTCGGCATTGATCCGGTCAATGCTGAGGCGTGCCACCGGATAGGTGTCTGCCCAGCTCCAGGCTTTGACAGGTTTGCCCGTCACCAAAGATTGCGTGAAGGCCCGTTCCAGCAAAACCTGCGCAAGCTGTGCTTTGGCGTAAATATAAAGGCTGTTGCCAAAGAAGAAGACCGCGAGGGTGACGAGTAGTGCAGATAATAAGTTTTGAAAATAACGCCTTCCCCCGTTGGGGGAAGGGGCCTGAAGAATGATTGAGGGTCTTTTACCCCAACGGGGAAAAGACGAAAGTTCCACGCTTTTCATACGAACACCGGCGTTTTTCTGCGAAGCGCCAAGCCCAGCAGGCCACACGCCAACCCCAACATCATCATCAACTCGCCGTAAGTTGCAGTTTGCGGCAGGCTGACGGGAGCAGGTGGTGCGGCAGCAGCTGGAGCTTCCAGCTTTGCAAGCTGCGTAAATCCGGTATCGGCCTTTTGATCCGTAGGCGGTGCATCGGAACGAGGTGCAGTGTCACCAAACACTGCGTCAAACACCCAGCCTGCGGGCAGCATCAATGGCACATCGGCACGCGTCAGCTTGTAACCTGCAGGGCGGTTTGGAGATCTGTCAACAGCCACCAGGCTTGTCTGGCTTGACACCAGGTGATGGTCCATCGCCACTTTCAAGATTGCCTTTTCACTTGTCATCTGGTCCATGGTGCCAAGGGTTGTAGCCACCTCAATTTCGGAAATTTTGCGGCGGGCCCAGAGTTTGGAAATGCCACTGCCTGAGGCTGCATTAGCAACGGGCAATTTCAATTCCCATGGTGTATCGCCAATCTCGCCGGTGATTTTTAGCACACCGCTAAGCTTTCCGGAGTCAGCCATAAACATGACAGGTTCACCCTGATAAACATCTGGCAAATCATTTGGTGTGATCTGTGCTGTGGAACCAAATAATTGGGCTTTCAGATTGGTCACAACAGGATTGCAAATTTTGCCGAACAACTCCGTCATGCGGGGCAACACTTGTGCGCCTTCGCCAATCTGGGTGAACGTGCCACGGCCCATTTCGGCCGCGCGTGTCATCAGATAGGTGTTGGGAGCCGATCCGATGCCAACCATGAACACGCGGGTGCGGCCCCTTCCTTTGGCGATTGTTTCAAATAATTCCTGTTCATTGCCGATGGATCCGTCTGTTATGAAAACCACCTGGCGAAGGTAAGTGGTGTCGGACGAATTGCCATCCACCAAAGCGGCTTTCATTGGGGCAACCATTTCCGTACCGCCACTGGCTTGCAAGTTTGACACAAATGTTTGTGCCTCGGCAATCTTGCCTTCGGTGGCTGGCACAGGCGAGCCAAACAAATTGTCCATGGTGTCGTCAAAGCGAATGACATTGAAGCGGTCTGTGGGTTTAAGTTGTGCCAAACCAAACAACACGCTGTCCTTGGCTTGCGGCATGGAAGCCCCGTCCATCGATCCTGAATTATCGATCACAAAGGTAATCTCGCGCGGATGGTTTGTAGATGAAGCCACCATGGGTGGGGTAACAAATCCCAAAAGATAGTCATGGCTATTAATTGTTTCGGTGAATAACCCTGCTTGCGGTGCGGTGCCTTGCGCTGTCCAGGTCAATTCAAAATCCTTGTCAGCAGGCACAACATCGTGAAGTGAAATCTCACGCGCACTTGGTCCTTTGTCCACAACATCAATTTTATGATAAGCGCTTTTCAAGCTACCCAAAGTGAAGCCTGCATCGAGCTTGACTGTGATGGAAACGGGATTGCCCGGCGCACCAAGTGCAGGGTCTATGACCGGCGGTGTTGGTGGTTGCGTGTTGATTTTGCCTAAGCCTTTCGTTCCAAAATCAACGGTCTGTACAATGGGCTGTGGATTATAGCGTGGCGCCACCACCAGCGGCAGGCGAAGATTATAAATGCCAGCACTTTGCGCAAGTGTTTGCTGATACTCGATCTGTACGACCACTTTCTCATGTGGACCGATATTAGCAACCGAGTTTGTAAACATGTTGGGCCTATTCTGCTCCAGCAATGAAGTTGCCTCGCCATTGTTCTTGGCGGTTTCATAGATGACCCTAGCTTCCTGCTTCTCTTTCACTTCGCCCACAATCACCCGGGTGCCAGAGACAATTTTCAAAGTGTCCACTGCAGAATTTTCAGGCAGCGGAAAAACATAGATGCCCTCAATCCACCCATCGGAAGGATTGTTGAACTGTTGCGTCACGATGGTGCGGGCCGTGGGGCCAGACACTATCACCGTAAAATCAGTCGCCACCCGCGGTGCTTCCAGATATTTTCCGGCCTCGGATGATTTGAGCAGCAAGCCACCCGACTGCATGTCATTGGGCGTCACCAGTTTCGGTGTGGCCTCCAGTGCCAGCGCGGCACCAAGCATGGACAGGGCGCTTACAAGTGTGAAAAAAGCTTTCGATAGAAATTGTGTTCTGCGCGGCAGCGTAATGGCGTTCACGGTGATCCTCCTAGAGTGATTGTCGTTCTCTGACAGAGCCAGGATTACATCCGGATCATGAGGTGCTGCCATGGTGAAGAGTTTCAAACTTTGGCAAGCTTGCGTATTGCGACGTGTGGCTGTTTGTGGAAATGTACGGCTTTGTGTGGGCGAGTGAAATGCATGAACGATGTTGATCTTTCAGCTGAGGAAAACCGGGCAATCAGCGGAGTGATTAGGGAAGAACTGGCACGCCGCCGCCTGACAAGGCAACATCTGGCAGACAAGGCCAAGATCAGCTTGTCGACAATCGAGAAGGCCCTATCTGGCCAACGGCCATTCACACTGGCCACTGTGGTACGCATTGAAGAAGCGCTGACAATTCCCTTGCGCAAGGCAAAACTTGTGAATGGCCATGGCGAGGCGGCCTTGGCGCCCCAAACACTAGGGTCCTATTCGCGCCCCGCCGTTTCTTGGCTGGAGGGGGATTACCTCACCTTGCGTGCGTCGTTCAGCGATGTCGAAGGTGTTTACGCCTATCTGACCGAAATAAAATGGGACACGGCCCTGTCTCATCTGGTGTTTCGTGAATCTGAAAGAATCGACGTGCAATTCAAGCAGGATGGATCGGTTTCAGTTCCACACCAGTCTGGATATATCTATCTGGTTACCAATAAAATGGGGCAGTATCGCTTGATCATTCTCTCCCGACCGATGATATCGGGTGAAATGTATGGCGTGATTACAACCCTGCAGTCAGGCAGGGGAACGTTGCTGACCCCGGTTTCTACACCTCTGGTTCTTGTGCCCGTCAAGGCCTTTGGCACCGACATTCAATTTGGAAAAGTCCCTAAGGATGCTCCGATATTTGCACGCTACCGGGAATTACTGAAGCGCGCCATTGATGAACCTTTCGTCATGCTGATCAAGTGAACATGGATTTAACCAGGGAACTGGTCGCCAAAATCCAGCGGATTGAGTCCGATGAAGGACCGCACCCTGATTTAGAGCAGATGAATGACGATGATTATCATCTGTACACAGAGCAATTGCTGCGAGAATTTTCCGCTGCGCCAGTCAGGGTTTTTGCCTATGGCTCTCTCATTTGGAAACCTGAGTTTGAATTTGTAAGCCAATCGCCTGCAACACTGCAAAATTGGCACCGTTCGTTTTGCATGAAAATTGAACGCTGGCGCGGAACACGCGCAAGGCCTGGGCTTATGATGGCGCTTGATGAGGGCGGCACCTGTGAAGGTGTAATCTATGAACTACCCCCGATTGATTACCCAAGCCAGCTTCAGCGCCTTTTGCGCCGCGAGATGACCAACAAACCACCCACCAACATGCCTGAAATTCTGGATGTTGAATGCGAAGGACGAATGATCCGTGCACTGACGTTTAGGGCAAGCCGTGAAGGTGCAAGCTATCAGGGTAAACTTCCGTTGCCGGAGGTGGCCCATATTCTGGCGCGAGCTGCGGGGCATTGGGGTACTGGTGCCGAATATCTGTATCATACCGTAAGCCACCTGCAGCAACTCTCCATTCATGATCATGATTTGTGGGAACTGCAAAAGTTGGTGGCCCGTGAAATTCAGGAATTGTGAGGGTTTGCGGCAACTCGTGAATGGTTAACAAATCGTTAAATATCGCAAGGTGCCGCAAGGTCAAAGCACGCTGACGATTACAAACAATTCGTACTTGTTTGCAGCTAGCAAATACAACGTGACGTTTGACTATGGCATCAACCATAAAAACGGCCCCGACAGTGATTTAATTATCTTTGGTGCCTTTTTGCTTGGCTGTGATCACGCAGGCCTAACGAACGATGCTGCATCTATCACCATTGGCTCGAGGCCCTTTCCGCCCTCTGCAACATATTTAAAAAATTCGCTGCGAATTGTTGGAGCCCAGAAACTGCTGATATGAGCCGCAAGCTCTTTGGGTCCCTCCTCGGCACCATAGGATTTGAAATAGGCGGCCATCTGGTTGGCCATGCGGACCATGTCTCGCGTTTCCATTTTATACTCCGTCGAAAATCATCAGACCGGCTTTGGACAGCGCGGCAAGTTGAAGGTGGGCCTGGCTGGCCAATTTCAAGGCAAGGGCGGTAGGCGCCGAAATAGTGGCAAGTGCTCCAATTCCAACATTGGCACATTTTTGCACAAGCTCAAAAGAACACCGCGAAGACATGACAACAAAGCCGTGCGGCCTGATATCTGCCCGCGCCATGGCCCCAATCAGCTTGTCCAAAGCAGTGTGCCGCCCCACATCTTCGCGCGCCAGCAAGATTAAGCCATCATGCGCACAAAATGCGGCTGCATGAACCGTGTGGTTTATGGCATTCATCGATTGATGATCAGGCAAATGATCAAAAGCGCGAAGAACGGCAGCAGCACCAAAGGACGGTGCATTCAATTTGCCACCTGGCATGCGTATGGCATTGGCCAGTTCTTCAATGCCGCAAAGGCCGCAGCCCACGCGCCCTTCCATTGACCGCGATATCATCTGTTCACGGATCAACTGTGAGGTTGCAATATCAACACTCAGCCCATCGCCTGATGGCATGACCAGCACGTTATCGATGTGCGAAGCGTGAGCGAGCAGACCTTCGGACAAGGCAAAACCCACAGCGAAATCCTCCAAGTCAGCGGGGGTTGCCATCATGACGGCATAGGGTTCGGAGTTTAACAGCACAGCCACAGGCACTTCTTCTGGAAGAAGCCAAGTGGTGGGTGTGGAGTTGATGGTGCCGTGCGCGGGCACCGAACAAGAGCCCTCATCTGGCCTTTGGCTGACAGGCGGAGGAGGGATTTTGACGTGGTTCACTCCGCGGCAATCCGCTTGTTCTCATCCTCGCGAACTTCCCATTCCTTCTGCCAATCGCTTTGTTGATTGGACAGTGTAACCTGCACGGCCGTCACTTTGTATTCCGGACAATTGGTGGCCCAATCAGAGTATTCGGTGGTGATTACATTGGCCCCTGTCACCGGATGATGGAAGGTCGTGTAAATCACGCCCTGTGGCATGCGCTCGGTAATCAGAGCCCGCAGCGTTGTTGCGCCAATGCGGCTGGCGAGAGACACCATGGCACCATCCTTGACACCGCGCACCTCCGCATCATGCGGGTGGATTTCCAAAACATCTTCCGCATGCCATGTGGAATTTTCTGTGCGCCTTGTTTGTGCGCCCACATTATATTGCGAGAGAATGCGGCCCGTGGTGAGAATGAGCGGAAACTCGCGCGTGGCGCGTTCTGGGGTGGGCACATATTCAGTAATCATGAAGCGGCCCTTGCCCCTCACGAATTGGCCAATGTGCATAATGGGCGTTCCTTCTGGTGCCTTGTCATTGCAGGGCCACTGAATGGAACCCAAGTGGTCAAGCTTGGCAAAAGACACGCCCTTGAACGTGGGTGTGACCAACGCAATCTCATCCATGATCGCGGCGGCATTGTCATAGGCCATGGGATAACCCATCGCCTCGGCAAGATCACACACGATCTGCCATTCTTGCTTACCCTGCAGGGGGGCCTTCACCTGACGCACGCGGTTGATGCGGCGCTCCGCATTGGTAAATGTTCCGTCCTTTTCCAAAAATGATGTGCCGGGTAAAAATACATGGGCAAAGGCCGCTGTTTCGTTGAGAAACAAGTCTTGCACGACAACCATCTCCATACTCTCAAGTGCTGCGGTTACATGGTTGGTATTGGGGTCTGACTGGGCAATGTCTTCGCCCTGAATGAAAATGCCTTTGAATGTGCCTTCAACAGCAGCGCTCAACATGTTCGGAATGCGAAGCCCAGGCTCATTGTCAAGCGTTGTGCCCCACACATCATTGAACAGCCCGCGCACTGTATCATCTGAAATATGACGATAACCCGGAAGTTCATGCGGGAAAGAACCCATGTCGCAAGCGCCCTGCACATTGTTCTGACCCCGCAGCGGATTAACACCCACACCATCACGCCCAATATTGCCGGTGAGCATGGCAAGGTTTGCCATTCCCATCACCATGGTAGAGCCCTGGCTGTGTTCGGTCACACCCAGTCCATAGTAGATGGCCCCGTTGCCACCCGTGGCGAACAGCCGTGCAGCACCGCGAATATGTTCGGCAGGAACCCCGGTAATGGACTCCAGCGCTTCAGGAGAATTGTTCTGTGTACGGATAAAATCGGTCCAGCGTGTAAACTCTGCTGTGTCGCAGCGTTCGGCAATGAAGGCCTTGTTCTCAAGCCCTTCCGTCACGATGACGTGCGAAAGTGCGTTGATGATGGCTACATTGGTGCCAGGGCGCAGTTGCAAGTGAAACTCCGCTTCCACATGCGGCGACCGCACTGAATCTGTGCGGCGCGGATCGGCCACAATCAGTTTTGCACCTTGGCGCAAACGCTTTTTCATACGCGAAGCAAAAACCGGATGGCCATCCGTCGGGTTAGCTCCAATGATCAAGATCACATCAGCCTTGGCAACTGACTTGAAATCTTGTGTGCCTGCCGATGTGCCAAAGGTTTTGGACAAGCCGTAACCCGTGGGCGAATGGCAAACGCGGGCGCAAGTGTCAACATTGTTGTTATTGAATGCAGCGCGGATCATTTTCTGAACAACGAAAACTTCCTCATTGGTGCAGCGTGAAGAGGTGATGCCGCCGATTGATCCCCGGCCATAGGCCTTCTGCACGGATTTAAAGCCACTGGCCGCGTGGGCAATAGCTTCCTGCCAGCTGACTTCCTTCCAAGGATCAGTAATCCGTGTACGGATCATCGGTGACGTGATGCGGTCCTTGTGCGTGGCATAGCCCCAGGCAAAGCGGCCCTTGACGCAAGAGTGCCCTTCATTGGCGCCACCATCTTTATAGGGCACCATGCGAACAACATCATCACCTTTCATTTCGGCCTTGAACGAACAGCCCACACCGCAATAGGCGCAAGTTGTGATAACCGAATGTTCAGCTTGGCCTTTGGCAATGACTGATTTTTCAGTCAGCGTTGCAGTAGGGCAAGCTTGCACACAAGCTCCACAGGACACGCATTCGGAATTCATAAAGTCTTCGTCCATGCCGGCAGAGACATGGCTTGCAAAGCCGCGACCATCAATGGTCAGCGCAAATGTGCCTTGCACTTCTTCGCATGCCCGCACGCAGCGTGAACATACGATGCACTTTGCAGGGTCAAACGTGAAATAGGGGTTGCTTTCGTCCTTTGCCTTAAACAGGAAGTTTTCTTCTCCGCCTATGCGCGCCGTTGTGTGGCTATCACCTTCATAGCCATAGCGCACATCACGCAAGCCCACTGCACCAGCCATATCTTGCAATTCGCAATCGCCATTGGCCGCACAGGTGAGGCAGTCCAGCGGATGGTCAGAGATATAAAGCTCCATCACACCTTTGCGCAGTTTATTAAGACGGTCCGTTTCGGTTTTCACTTTCATGCCCGCTGCCGCAGGCGTGGTGCAAGATGCAGGTGTGCCCTTGCGGCCTTCAATTTCCACAAGGCACAGGCGGCAAGAGCCAAATGAGTTCAATGTATCGGTAGCACACAGCTTTGGAATCTTGGTGCCCGCAGCCATCGCCGCGCGCATGATTGATGTCCCTTCCGGCACCGTGATGCTCTGGCCGTCAATCTCCAGCGCCACCATGATGGTTGATTCGGATTTCGGAGTGCCGAAGTCGAGTTCTTTGATCAATGTCATGGGGTCACCTTATGGTTCTTCAGTTTCATTCCGCGGCCTGCTGCAGGGGCCGGTCAAAATCTTCGGGGAAGTGTTTGATTGCACTCATAACGGGCATGGGGGTTAGACCGCCCATGGCGCAAAGCGAGCCATCTGTCATGGTCTGGCAAAGGTCTTCGAGCAGCAGCAGATTTCGATCGCGGTCTATTCCCGCCACAATTTTATCGATCGTCTCAGCCCCGCGGGTGGAACCGATGCGGCAGGGCGTGCACTTGCCGCACGATTCAACTGCACAAAACTCCATCGCAAACCGGGCCTGCTGCGCCATGTCCACAGTGTCATCAAACACCACAACGCCACCATGCCCAACCATGGCCATGTTGGAGGCAAGCGTTTCGTAGTCCATTGGCATGTCAAGCTGCGCTTCTGGCAAATATGACCCCAGCGGCCCGCCCACCTGCACGGCGCGAATGGGAAGGCCTGAAAAAGTGCCGCCACCAAAATCATTGATCAGTGTACGGAGCGTTGTGCCAAACGCCTTTTCAACCAAACCGCCCCGCTTGATATTTCCAGCGAGCTGGAAAGGCAGCGTGCCGCGCGAACGGCCCATTCCAAAATTTTGATAAGCAGCGGCACCGTTGGCAAGAATATAAGGAATGGCCGCAAGACTGAGCACATTGTTAATGATTGTAGGTTTGCCAAACAACCCGACCAAGGCTGGGATGGGAGGTTTGGCTCGAACCATACCGCGCTTGCCTTCGAGAGATTCCAACATTGCCGTTTCTTCACCGCAAATGTAAGCGCCAGCACCACGACGAACTTCGAGGCTGAAAGAATGCTCCGTAGACCGAATATTTTGACCTAACCATTTTGCAGCCATTGCAATCTCGATTGCTTCTTTCAAGGTTGCAATCGCATCTGGATATTCAGAACGAATGTAGATGAAGCCTTTGGTTGCTCCGGCAGCGAGGCCCGCAATCGTCATACCTTCAATCAGCATGAAGGGATCTCCCTCCATCACCATGCGGTCAGCGAAAGTTCCTGAGTCGCCTTCGTCAGCATTGCAGCATACATATTTCTGATCGGCTTTAGTATCGTGAACAGTTTTCCATTTTATGCCCGTTGGAAAAGCTGCACCACCGCGACCGCGCAGGCCGGAATCGGTGACTTCGGTAACAATGGCGGCGCCGTTCATTGTGAGTGCTTTTTTTAAGCCTGCAAAACCGCCATGCGCAATATAGTCGGAGAGCGAAACAGGATCCGTAATTCCGGCACGAGCGAAAGTGAGGCGCTCTTGATTCTTGAGATAGGGCAGTTCTTCAACAAGGCCGTGGCCCAACTGGTGTTTGCCACCTTCGTAGAACTTTGCAGCAAACAGCCTCTTCACATCGCCAACTTCAACAGGGCCATAGCCAACGCGACCTTTCGGAGTTTCAACTTCAACAAAGGTTTCAAGCCATGCCATGCCGCGCGATGAGTTACGAATGATCTGTACACTGATCTTTTGGATAGCGGCTTCGGCAGCAATGGCCAAAGCCACGTCATCAGCGCCAACTGCCTTGGCGGAGGAATCACGCGGCACATAAATCTTGATCATGCGCGAAGCCCTTCTACAATTGATTGCACTTTGGCCGCATTCACCCGGGCCACTGGACGATTATCAATCATCATCGATGGGGCGGAAGCACAGAGGCCCAAGCAATAGGTGGCTTCCAATGTGACCAAGCCGTCTGCCGTGGTTTGACCTATTTTGATTTTCAGGAATTTTTCGACAGCCGCAATTAAATCTCGCCCACCCATGGATTGGCAGGCTTCAGCACTGCAAAGTTTCAAACTGTGCTTGCCTGTCGGTTTCAAATGAAAATCATGATAGAAAGTGGCAACGCCATAAACTTCAGCGCGCGTTATATTCAAAGCATGGGCAATTGCGGGCAGAGCGCTTTCAGGCACATGGCCGGTTTTGTGCTGCACATCATGAAGAATTTCCAAAAGTGCATCAGGCCTGTTGCTATAAGCGGCACACACTTGCTCCGCCACCTCATGCTTGGGCGCACGAAAATCCAATAGGTTACGATTTTTTGCCATGACTAACGCTAACACAGGCAATTTCGTTTTTCCAATCGTGGCGAACTATGAGCCCATAGGCAGTGTCAATGAACTTTGAAGTTTTTGCCGGCCTGGAACAAGGCGGCAATCGCTGGAGACAGCGGGTCCCGGTCAACGGCAACAAGGCCCACGGCGTGACTGACTGTAGGCTCAGCCAGCGGAATGGCCCTCACTTCCTCCAGTGCGCCCATGGCATTCTTGAAGTAATCCGGCAGAATTGAGCACAAGTTGCTGGACCGCACCGATGAAATGAGATTCATGATCGAATTTGTTTCAAGCCTGGGCGTTGGGTGAACCTTGGCTGCAGCAAAGGCGCGGTCGATGATCCGGCGGTTTTGCATATTAGGGGTGAGCAAGGCCAAAGGTTGCTGTGCGGCTTCAAACCAAGTTACGGTTTCACGATTGGCAAATTCGTGCGCGCTGGAAATGAACAGGCAGTAGTTTTCCCGGTATAACTCAATGGTCAGTAATTCCTCTACCGGTTCATTGTCGAGATAGGTGATGCCCGCTTCAATCGAAAAATCGCTCAGTGTACGGATGATTTCTTCCGAGCTGTGCGACAAAATGGTGAAATCGACATTGGGGTGCATGGCGTTCATGGCCTTCGTTAGAAATGACGCCATGGGCAAGGCTGAGGGAATGACACCCAGCACCATGCGCCCCACCAGTTCGCCCGATTTGCCTTTGATCTTCACCAGTTCCTGCTGCAGGTTTTGCCAATTGTCCAAAATAAGCCTGGTCCACTTCAAGACCCGCTCGCCTTCCGGAGTAAGGCCAATATAGCGTTGCCCGCGTTCCACAATGGGAACCCCAAGTTCTTGTTCCAGTTGCCTGATTCTTCCAGATAAAGTGGGCTGCGTTACGTTGCAGGCTTGCGCTGCCCGGGTGAAATGTTTCTCGCGCGCCAAAGCCGCCAGATATTGCAATTGCCGAATGTCCATGATGCTACAATAGTTTAAGAAGAACTTTCTGCACGGTTTAAAAAAGAAATCCTGCCGTAGGAAAATAAGTGTTGACACCGTACGGTGCTTCCGCTAATCCTTGTCACACTCCAGAAGTGGGTAAAGACAGCACCCCTTCCACACACTCACAGGACAGTCATGACCAGAGAACCAGGCAACAACAGTGCCGTGTCTGCACAGCCACGCAAAAAATCGCAAACGACCAAACAAACGATACAGCGCCTGAAAGCCATTTTGCAATCTCGTCTGGCGCATCTTGAAACGCAAATCGACCAAATTGGTGAAGAACTGACGGCACTTGGAAACGAGCGCGACATTCGCTCTACCAATACCCTGGTGCGCACTTTGGAAAAGGTTTTGGAACTTGAACACAAAGAGCGAAAACAACGAACAAGCCGGGCCCGCCAGAACCGCAAATTCAATGACGCTGACCGCGCAGAAATTACGCGCCGCATTGAGAATCTCCGGTTGGAGCATAGCGAAGCTGCTGAAAGACTTGCCGCTGCGGCAGCTGCGCGGCATGAAGATGGATTGGACGATTTGGGCGCGGAATGACCAGCTTCCACAACCTGGTCACCAGTGGCGGCAATGGCTCATCCTAGGGGGCCGCGGCTCTGGCAAAACCAGGGCTGGCGCTGAATGGGTGCGGGCTATGGCGCTGGGCGAATGGGGACCGCGCGCCAAACACATTGCGCTGATTGCCCCCACCCATGCGGAAGCGCGACTGGTGATGATTGAAGGACAGTCCGGATTATTATCCGTACACGCAAGCGATGAAAAACCGCTCTATGAATCAAGCAAGCGCACTCTTACCTGGCCCAATGGCTCAGTTGCACAAGTGTTCTCGGCTGAGGATTATGATGGCTTGCGCGGGCCACAATTTGATGCCGCCTGGTGCGATGAATTGGCCAAATGGAAACACGCTGACGAAGCCTGGAATATGTTGCAATTTGCCCTGCGTCTGGGTGAAAACCCCGTTTCGGTGATCACCACCACGCCGCGCCCGATTGCACTGCTGAAGACATTGATCGCCGATGACGCCACCGTAATCACCAGAGCTAAAACCTCGGACAACAAATATAATCTGGCCAAACCGTTCATGGCTGCAGTCGTTGACAAATATGCTGGCACCCGATTGGGCCGCCAGGAACTGGATGGAGAGTTGATTGAAGACCATCCTGATGCGCTGTTCAAGCGCGAGACGATTGAGCTTCACCGCTGCAGAGAGCACCCAGAGTTAAAACGTGTCGTAGTGGCCGTTGACCCCCCTGCGGGCCACGGCAAGAAAAGCAACGCTTGCGGCATTGTGTGTGTGGGGCTTGGCGTGGATGGCAGGGCTTACGTGCTGGATGACGCATCCGTGCAGGGCCTGCGCCCGGCCAGATGGGCCGCCAGAATTATTGCACTTTATCACGCCCGCAAAGCCGACCGTGTGGTGGCCGAAGTCAACCAGGGCGGTGCCATGGTTGAACAGGTGCTGCGCGAAGTGGACGATGAACTTTCGTTTCGCGCGGTGCATGCCACACGCGCAAAGAAAGCCCGCGCCGAACCCGTGGCCGCTTTATATGAGCAGGGTAGGGTGAGTCATGTGGGCACCTTTGCGGAGCTTGAAGATGAAATGTGCAACGTGATCGGCGAGGGCGGTAAAAGCCCGGACCGATTGGATGCATTGGTATGGGCGCTACATGATTTGGTGTTGAAGCGAAACTCAGAACCAAGAGTGCGCGTGGTGTGAAATTGTTTACCGCTCGCGCCAAGACGCACAATGCACATTTGCCCTCGAAGGCAGAAGTGAAAAAATAAGGGATAAATTATGTTTAAAAAAATCTCAGCTTTGTTCACGGAGCAAAAGCAATTCCGCGCCCAGCCCATTGTGTCGCTGCAAACTGTGGGGCAGCCGCAGTGGACCGCGCGCAATTATGCAGCACTGGCACGCGAAGGCTTCGCCGGCAATGCCATTGGCTATCGCTGTGTGAAAATGATTGCGGAAGCCGCAAGTTCCATTCCGCTGCTGCTCTATCAGGCCGATGCCGAAGCAACCAAACACCCCTTGCTCGCTCTGTTGCAACGGCCAAATCCTGCCCAAACCGGGCGCGACCTGATTGAAAATATCATTTCATTTCTGCTGGTTGCGGGAAATAGCTATATTGAAGTCTCAAGCTTAGAAGGAACCGCACGCGAATTGGTTTCGCTGCGGCCTGACCGTGTCAAGGTGATCGCGGGCCACAATGGCTGGCCGGAAGCTTATGATTATTCCGTATACGGATCATCTGTCAGGCTGGCTGCAGAAACCGTGCTTCACATCAAGATGTTCAATCCGCTGGACGACTATTATGGCCAGTCTCCGTTGGAGGCTGCACAGCGCTCCATCGATACGCACAATTCCGCAAGTGCTTGGAACAAGGCGATGCTTGACAACGCGGCAAGGCC
This sequence comes from Hyphomicrobiales bacterium, assembly GCA_038230015.1. Lineage (GTDB taxonomy): Bacteria > Pseudomonadota > Alphaproteobacteria > Rhizobiales > Aestuariivirgaceae > Aestuariivirga. The sequence goes on from JBBRNW010000003.1 coordinate 166,071, forward strand.
CTCTGGTGCGTTGGTGTTTGCGGCCTCTGAAGGCAGGCTTACAACTGAGCAATTTGAGCGCATCAAATCCGAATTGGAATCCACCTATCAAGGTGCCAGAAATGCGGGCCGCCCGATGGTGTTGGAAGGCGGCCTTGATTGGAAAGAGATGGGTTACAGCCCGAAGGACATGGAATTTACCGAAACCAAAAATGCCTCAGCGCGCGAAATTGCGCTGGCCTTTGGGGTGCCGCCCATGTTGCTGGGCATTCCGGGTGATAACACATTTGCCAACTATGCTGAAGCCAACCGCAGCTTCTGGCGGCAAGCCGTGGTGCCGCTGCTGGGCCGCGTGACAGAAGCGCTCACTCATTTTATAGGGCCGCAATTTGGCAATGAACTTCGCTTGAGTTTCGACCTCGATCAAGTTGAAGCCTTGGCCCCTGACCGCGATGCGCTGTGGAAGCGCCTGAACGATGCCAGTTTTTTGACAGCCGCAGAAAAACGAGCCGCTGTCGGTTATTAAAATAAAAAGAACCCTCATCTGCCCATTGCGCAGCTTCTCCCACTTTGCGGGAGAAAATTGTCGACAGGCCTGATCAGCGCCATCACGTCTCCACCCCTTTCAAGGAACCCCCACCTCATGACCCTTCGCCTTTCACGGCGCGGGCTGGGCCAGCCTTTGCAGGCTTTCCCCGGCACCGGCTTGTTTAACGGCTATGCCAGCCTGTTTGGCAAACGTGATGCCACAGGCGACAGCGTAATGCCGGGTGCCTTTGCGACTTCACTTAAAAAGCGTGGGGTGGAAAACATCCGCATGCTGTTTCAGCATGATCCGGCTGAACCTGTGGGCACCTGGCTTGACATTCATGAAGATGAGCGTGGGCTTTTTGTGCAAGGCCGGCTTGATAAAAATGTGCAGCGGGGCCGCGAGTTGTTTTCGCTTCTTGAAAATGGCGGACTGGATGGCTTGTCCATTGGGTTCAAAACCATTGCAGCGAGGCAAGACCGCGCCACTAAAACGCGCCAACTTCTCATCATTGACCTGTGGGAAATTTCACTCGTGACGTTTCCCATGCTGGACGGGGCCAGAGTGAGTGCCGTGAAATCACGCGCGCGCGAAAAAGCCGAAGCACTATTTACCAATTCTCCCTTCTCGCTTTGAGGGAGAGGATATCATCTTAACAAGGAGCACTAAACTGAATGGACACCCTCGAAACCAAAGTGGCCTCTGCCACTAACACCTATGACGATGTTCTCACCGCCTTTGAAATGTTCAAAGACGCCAATGATGAACGCCTGGAGCAGATTGAAAAGCGCATGAGTGCCGATGTGATCACGGTTGAAAAAGTTGACCGTATCAACAAGGCCGTCGATGAACTCATTCTGAAATCGCGCCGCCCGGCATTGGCGGCGGACACCAGAACCGAACCCACGGAGCACAAGCGCGCCTTTGACACCTATGTGCGCAAAGGTGAGACCACCGGGCTTTCAGCAATTGAAGCCAAAGCCTTTTCAGTCGGATCTGGCCCGGATGGCGGTTATCTGGTGCCAGCAGAGGTGGAACATGCCATTGGCCGCTTGCTGTCCAAAGCGTCCCCCATGCGGGCCATTGCCGATGTGCGGCAAATTTCTGCCACCACTTATTTAAAGCCTTTCAACACCAATGGTGTGAGCACTGGCTGGGCTGCAGAAACGGCAGCTCGCCCACAAACCAACAGCGCTACACTGGCTTCGTTGCAATTTCCCACCATGGAGCTTTATGCCATGCCAGCGGCAACCCAAGCCTTGCTGGATGACAGCGTGGTGAACCTTGATGAGTGGATTGCAGGCGAGGTTGAAACCGTGTTTGCCGAACAGGAAACGGATGCGTTTTTGAACGGCGATGGTGTAACAAGACCCAAAGGCATTTTGAATTACACCAAAGTGGCGCAGGCTTCGTGGAGCTGGGGCAACACAGGCTATATCGCAAGCGGAGTGGCTGGTGCATTTCCTGCCGCCAACCCCACGGATAAGCTGGTTGATCTGATTTATGCCCTGAAAGCGGGTTATCGCCAGAATGCAAAATTCCTGATCAGCCGTGCCACCCAAGCCCAGGTACGGAAGTTCAAGGACGCGCAAGGAAATTACCTGTGGCAACCAGCAGCCACCGCAGACGGCAACGCCATGTTGCTAAATTTCCCTGTGGTGGAAAGCGAATATATGCCGGACATTGCAACTGATACTTTCTCACTGGGTTTTGGTGATTTCAAGCGCGGCTACCTGATTGTGGACCGTGTGGGTGTTCGCATTCTGCGTGATCCCTATTCCACCAAGCCTTATGTGCTGTTCTACACCACCAAGCGTGTAGGTGGCGGCATGCAGGATTTTGATGCCATCAAGCTGATGAAGTTTGGTGTGTCCTAACAACTGAAGCAAAGAGTGAGGAGCGCATAGCGAATAGTTTTCGCCGCTCCTTTCTTTTTTGTTCATCACCATTTGCTCCTTCAGGAAATTTTCTTATGTCCTCCATCCTTACCACTCCACCCAGCGTGGAACCCCTTACGCTTGCCGAAATTAAAACTCACCTCCGCATCACCCATTCTGATGATGACATATTCCTCAGTACACTGATCAGTTCAGCACGCCGCATGGTAGAGCAACGCTATGACTTGGCTGTGACGCAACAAAACTGGTCAGTGTTTCAAGACCAGTGGCCAGAAGATGGCATTTTCCATCTGCCGCTCTATCCGGTGCAATCGGTCACTGACCTCAAAACTTACGGCGATGATGATGGTGCTGCCACGGTGGATCCAACCCTTTATTATCTTGATGCTGTGTCAAGGCCTTGTCGGCTGGTGTTGCGGCGGGGCCGAAACGTGCAAGCCCCCGGCAGGCGGGTGAACGGCATCGAAATCAAACTGGTGGCAGGCTTCACCAGCGTGCCCCAAACCATCAAGCAGGCGCTGCTAATCATCATGGCAGACTGGTATGCCAACCGGGGTGATATTGACCCTGGCGCCTTTCCGCTGGCGGCAAAACTTCTGCTCGCACCCTATGCGCAAACGAGGCTCGCATGAACGCGGCAAAAGCCACCCAACAGGCGATGCGCACAGCGTTGCTGGCGCGGGCACCGCTGGTCACGCTGCTGGGTGGGGCGCATATTTTTGATGAAGTGCCGCGCGGGGCGGCAGCACCTTATGTGGCGTTCACGAATATTGAAACCAGGGACTGGAGCACGGCCGATCAAAAGGCGCATGAGCATCTTGTCACGCTGGAGATCATGACCAACCAACGCGGGCGTGGGGCTGCGCAAGCCATTGCCGATGAAATTGAGGCAGCGTTGGACAATGCAGCCCTGACTTTGGTGGACCACCGATTGATCAATTTACGGGTGATCTTCACTGCTGCGACGCGCAACAGCAAAACTGAAAACTTTGGCGCTCTTGTCAGATACCGCGCTGCAACTGAACCTCTCTAGGAGACCCAAACATGCCAGCCCAAAAAGGCCGTGACCTGTTGTTGAAAATTGATTCAACAGGCAGCAATAATTTTATCACCGTTGCTGGCCTGCGCAGCAACACCCTGACATTCAACGCCGAAACTGTAGACGCGACCAGCCAGGATTCAGCTGGCGCATGGCGCGAACTTCTTGCGGGTGCGGGATTAAAATCGGCCTCCATCAGAGGCCAGGGCATTTTCAAGGATGCAGCGTCTGATATTTCAGTTCAAAGCTATTTCTTCGCCGGAACAATCGTGAATTGGCAAATCATCATCCCGGCCTTTGGGATTGTGCAAGGTCCATTTCAAATTACGTCGCTGGATTTTGGCGCACGCCATGATGCCGAAGTGACGTTTGATCTGGCCTTGGCTTCGGCTGGCCAACTTACTTTTACAGCACTTTGAGGTTCGATATGGTGAACAGACACAGAGGCGAAATTGAAGCCGAACTCGGGGGCCAAAACCGCACGCTGGTTCTAACCCTGGGGGCACTTGCCGAAATCGAACATGCCTATGGGGGCGAAGATTTGATCGCCATTGCCGAGCGCTTTGAAAAAGGCCTGATCAAGGCCAGTGATGCCATCAAAGTGATTGGTGCCGGGCTTCGCGGCGGTGGTGCCATTCTCAGCAATGAGGAGGTGGCAAAGTTGACCGTGGGGGGTGGAGCCGCTGGTTACGTGCGCATTGTAGCTGACTTACTCAGGGCCACTTTTACCAATGACTAAATTTCCGTGGCGGCCGCTGATGCACCAAGGCATGGGCCTGTTGCATCTTGCCCCGCATGAATTCTGGCGCAGCACACCGCGCGAAATTGCCGGCGCGTTCGGGTCCCCCTCCCAGCCCGTGAACGCTCAAGTGCTGCGCCAGAAACTGGATGCAATGACGGAGATTTGGCCAGATCGCCCGTCTCACCGTGAAGCAGATGAAAAGGAAAACTAATGCCAGATACTCTTGATGCACTTTCGCTGCGCACAACTGAATTGCGTGCTGAAATGCAAGACCTTTCGAAGCTTGCCGATAGTTTTGGCACGAAGCTTGTGGGGGCATTTTCCAGCGCCCTCATTCATGGGCGAAGCTTAAGTGATGTGGTGAAGGGTCTTGTGCTGTCGCTCAGCCAGCAGGCTCTATCAGCAGCACTGAAACCGCTGGGCAATCTGGTGGGCCACATGCTGGGCGGGCTGTTTGCCAATGCCAAGGGCAATGTTATTTCACAGGGCCAGGTTACACCTTTTGCCGCGGGCGGCATAGTCAACAGCCCGGTGCTGTTTCCCATGCACGGTGGCACCGGGCTGATGGGCGAGGCTGGCCCTGAAGCCATTCTGCCACTGTCGCGCGGGGTTGATGGCTCGCTCGGGGTCCGCACCAATGGTGGGCGCACCACGCATGTGACGGTCAATATTTCAACGCCGGACGTACAAGGCTTCCGCCAATCGCAATCCCACATTGCAAGCTTGATGAACCGTGCGGTGGCGCGCGGGGCGAGGAATTTATAAATGCCATTTGATAACATTCGCTTTCCGGTTGCCATTTCGCGCGGCAGCCAAGGGGGCCCTGAGCGGCGCACTGATGTTGTGACCACAGCATCGGGGCGCGAAGAACGAAACGCCCGCTGGGCCAATTCGAGGCGGCGCTATAATGCGGGGTTTGGCGTAAAGTCCCTGGCTGATATTCAGGCTGTGGTTGCCTTTTTTGAAGAACGCCGCGGCAGGCTTTATGCCTTTCGCTGGAAAGACCATCTGGATTTCAAATCTTGTGCCACAACGGCAAACCCCACAGCATCGGACCAAATGATCGGCGTGGGTGATAGCGTGACAGCAAGCTTTCAGCTCGTTAAAAAATATGGCTCTGGCCTTCGTGATTATCAGCGGCTGATTGCAGCCCCTGTCACTGGCACCGTGCTGGTAGCAGTCAACGACGTGGCCTCCAGTTTTTTCACCGTCAACGCGCAAACAGGCCTGATCACCTTTAACCCGGGCCGCATTCCCACCACAGGTCAGGTGATAACAGCTGGATTTGAATTTGATGTTCCCGTGCGCTTTGATACGGATTCACTTTCAATCAACCTCACACATTTTGAGGCCGGTGACATTCCTGATATTCCCTTGCTTGAGATCAGGCCATGAAGCAGCTTTCTGCCGCCCTTCAAACGCACTTGGACTCCGGCACAACAAATTTGTGCGCGTGCTGGCGGCTGACGCTGCGCAGTAGCGAGAAACTGGGCTTTACGGATCATGATGAAGCGGTTGTGTTCGATGGCACAAGCTTTGAAGCTCAGGCAGGCTTTACCGGCAGCGAAATTCACTCTTCCACCGGGCTCAGCATTGATAATCTTGAAGCGTCAGGGGCTTTGCAATCTGCCCAACTTGATAGCACACGGCTGACAGCGGGTGATTATGACCACGCACAGATTGAAGTGTGGCTGGTGAATTGGCGTGATACCAGCCAGCGTATTCTGCAGCGCAAGGGGCATTTGGGCGAAGTGAGCTATGGCCAAGGCCATTTCACAGCAGAAGTGCGGGGCCTCGCCCATGTGCTGAACCAGCAAAAGGGGCGGCTGTTTCAATTTTCGTGTGACGCCAATTTGGGGGATGTGCGCTGCGGGGTAAATGCAACGCTGCTCTCTAATCAAAGCTCTGCAATTATCACAGCCGTGGAGAGCGCAAGTGTCAAAGTGTCCGGTCTTGGCGCATTTGCCGATGATTGGTTCACCCGTGGGGCTTTGCGATTTGCCGATGGTCGCAGCCTGAGCATCAAGCGGCACAGGCTGTTTTCAGTGTTTTCCCGGATTGATTTTTGGACCGCGCCGAAATTTGTGATTGCCGCTGGTGCACCTGTGACCTTGCAAGTGGGCTGCGACAAGCAGTTTTCCACCTGCCAGGGGAAATTCGCCAACACGGCGAATTTTCGCGGCATGCCGCATATGCCCGGCAGCGATGCTGTGCTGGCCGTGGCCGCACGCTCTGACAAGAATAATGGATTGAAGCGCTAGATTTGCTTCTGCTTTCTCCCTTGCGAGAAAAGCGCCTGAGGAAAGAAACCCGATGAAAACCCATCCTATCGTTAAATTAGCCCGCACTTGGATTGGCACACCTTATCGTCACCAAGCGTCCCTCAAGCACGCAGGGTGCGATTGCCTTGGGTTGATCCGCGGCGTGTGGCGCGAACACTTTGGAGAGGAACCTGAAGTGGCACCTGCCTATTCGCCCGATTGGGCAGAGGCTGGACTGGCCGAGGCGCTGGCCGATGCAGCAAGGCGTCATATGACTGAGGTGTCGCAGCGCGAATTGAAGGCAGGCGATGTGTTGCTGTTTCGCTGGAAGCCACATGTGCCAGCCAAGCATGCTGGCATTGCAACCAGCCGCAAAAGCATGGTGCATGCCCATGACGGAGCCTGTGTAAGCGAAGTTGCGCTGAGCCCCTGGTGGCTCAAGCGTGTGGCCTTTGTATTTCGTTTTCCGGAGACATACCCTTAATGGCAACGGTTGTTCTGCAATATGCAGGTGCGGCCCTTGGCACAGCCTTGGGTGGACCCATTGGCGGTGTGATTGGCCGTGCGGCGGGTGCGATTGCCGGCAGTGTGATCGACCAGCAATTGTTTGGCTCAGCCACCAACCGCGAAGGCCCACGCCTTGGCAGCTTGCGTGTGATGGCATCAGAAGAAGGGGCACCTGTTCCCGTTGTTTATGGCCGCATGCGTATTGCAGGCCAGGTGATCTGGTCTTCTAATCTGGAAGAGGTGGCGGCTACGTCAACTCAAAAAACCTCTTCCAAAGGCGGGTCAAAACCCACTGTCACTGATTATGCCTACTATGCCAACTTTGCCGTGGGCCTGTGCGAAGGCAAGATTGACAGCATTGGCCGTGTGTGGGCCGATGGCAAGGAGATTGACATCGAGGCCTTCAATCCGCGCCTTTATCTGGGCTCGGAAACTCAAAGTGCTGACAGCCTGATCACCACAATCGAAGGTTTGGCCCCGGCTTACCGCGGCCTTGCCTATATCGTATTCGAACGTTTGCCGCTTGCGCAATTTGGCAACCGTATTCCGCAATTGGCTTTTGAAGTTTTGCGCGGCGGCAACAGTGTGGCCGCGCAAGTGAAAGCACTGAGCATTATTCCAGGTGCCACTGAATTTGGCTATGACACACAGCTGGTCACGCGCAGTGCAGGGGCTGGCATTACCGAAAGTGAAAACGCGCATGTGTCGGCTGAGCGCAGCGATTTTTCGGTGTCGATGGAACAGATGCAAGCCACATGCACAAGTCTTGATGCGGTGTCGCTTGTGGTGTCGTGGTTTGGCAACGATTTGCGCTGTGGCTCATGCCAAGTAAAACCGGGCGTCGACCGCGCCAGCAAAATCACCAGTCCAGCAAGCTGGAAAGTGTCGGGTGTGAGCCGCAGCGCGGCCTACCAAGTGAGCCAGATTGCGGGCAATGCCGCTTATGGGGGGACCCCCTCTGATGCATCTGTCATCCGCGCCATTCAGGATTTACGGGCCCGCGGTTTGAAAGTGATGTTTTATCCTTTCATTTTGATGGATGTGCCTGCGGGCAACACATTGCCAGACCCTTATGGGAGCACTTCACAAGCCACCTACCCTTGGCGCGGGCGCCTGACCGCAAGCCTTGCGCCGGGCCGTGTGGGAACACCTGATAAAACCGCTGCTGCTCCCACGCAGATTGGAAGCTTTGTGGGAACGGCAACGCCAGCTCAGTTTACCGCATCAAGCGATACTGTCACTTACACTGGCCCAGCGGAGTGGAGCTTTCGCCGCATGATCTTGCATTATGCAAAATTATGTGCGGCCGCAGGCGGCGTGGATGCCTTCCTTCTATCCAGCGAATTGGTGGGTCTGACCACGCTGCGCTCAGCATCAAACACCTATCCGTTTGTAGCGGCCCTGCAAACTTTGGCCGCAGATGTGAAAGCGATATTGCCACTGGCCAAGATTTCCTACGGTGCGGATTGGTCGGAATATTTTGGCCACCAGCCCAAGGATGGCAGCAACGATGTTTACTTCCATCTCGATCCCTTATGGTCATCGTCTTCGGTCGATTTTGTGGGTGTGGACAATTATTTGCCACTGTCTGATTGGCGCGATGGCACAGCTCACCTCGATTATGTTGCGGGCACGCGGCTGATTTATGATCAAACCTATTTGCAAGGGCGCATGGCCTCTGGCGAGGGCTATGATTGGTTTTATGCCAGCCAAATTGATCGCGATTTGCAAACCCGAACCGCCATCACCGATGGCGCATATGGCAAGCCTTGGGTTTTTCGCCCCAAGGATTTCAAAAGCTGGTGGAGTGCGCAACATTTCAACCGGCCAGCGGGCGTGGAGGCAATAACGCCCACCGCTTGGGTGCCGCAGTCTAAACCGATCTGGTTTACGGAAATCGGGTGCCCGGCCATTGATAAGGGAGCCAATGCGCCCAATAGTTTTTACGATGCAAAATCTTCACAAAGTATGGTGCCATTTTATTCTGGCGGGCAGCAAGATGCGCAAATGCAGAATGCCTTTTTGCGTGCTGTGCAAAATTACTGGTCAACATCTGCGCAGAACCCTGTTTCATCCGTATACGGAGCGAAAATGGTGGATGCCACGCGCCTGTTTTATTGGAGCTGGGATGCCAGACCTTACCCGGCGTTTCCCTCGCGCAGTGATGTGTGGAGTGACGCTGCCAATTATGCCCGCGGGCACTGGCTGAATGGCAGATTGGGGGCAGTCGATCTGGGTGATTTGATCACCTCAATTGCCGCACGCTTTGGCTTTACCGATGTGGATGTGAGCCAGGTTGAAGGCGTGGTGGATGGCTTTGTATTGGACCGGCCTCTATCGGCGCGCGATGCGCTGGAAGGCCTGCTGCAAAGCTTTGCCGTTGATGTGATTGAATCAAACGGCAAGCTAAGCTTCAAATCGCGCCGGGCAGCCGCTGAGGTTAGCGTTGTGTCTGATGATCTGGTGGAACAGTCTGCTGAGCATCCGCTGCTTATACAAACAAGGGCGCAGGAAACTGAACTGCCTGCCACTGTGCGTTTAGGGTATGTTGAAGCCACGCTTGATTATCGCAGTGCGGCCGTGGCACAGAAAAAATTGGGCACGGGAAGTTCCCGCGAAATCAGTTTCACATTACCTGCCGCCACCAGTCAGCCCTTGGCGCAGGCGCGCGTAGATGTGGCATTGGAAGAAGCCTGGGCAGCGCGCGAGACGGCGCAGTTTGGCCTGCCACTGCAATTTGCAAAACTTGAAGCGGGCGATGTGATCAAACTCGGCGCCAACCGCTGGCGGGTGACAGCTATTGCTGATGGGGTATTCCGCAAGATCGAGGCGGTGGCCCATGAGGCTTCAGTTTATGATCCACCACCAGCGCCCGACCGCGCATTGGCGCTGATCAGCCCTACGCTGTTTGGTCTTGCTGATCAGGTGACCATGGATTTGGCCATGGGCCTTGCACCTGCCCCGTGGATGGCGGTGCATGCTACGCCCTGGCCGCAGGCTTTGGCGATCTACAAAAAATCAGGCGCAAGTTCCTACGCTTTCAACCGCCTGATTACGGCGCAAGCCACAATGGCGACAACGCTTACGGATGTGCCACAAGGCCAAGGTGACAGGGTTGAATACAATTGGGCCTTCAGCGTAAAAATGCGGGCTGGGGCTTTAGCTTCAGTGTCCCTTGAAGAAATGCTGAATGGCGCAAATGTTGCAGCCCTTGGCACGGCGGCCACGGGTTATGAGATCTTGCAATTTCAATCTGCCACTTTGGTGGCGGCTGACACCTATATGTTATCTGGCCTGGTGCGCGGCGTTGCAGGCTCCACGCCGGAGATGCTGGCTGTAAGGCCTGCGGGCCAGGATTTTGTGCTGCTGAATGCAGCCGTTGTGCAGCCGGAGCTTACTTTAACAGAAGCTGGCCTTTCGACCACGTGGCGCATGGGACCCAGCAGTTTGGATATTGGACACTCATCTTATGTGCAATTTGATTTTGCCGGGCAGTTAAAAGCGTTGCGGCCATTGCCGCCCGTTAGGCTTAAATCGTTCACCGATGCAAGTGGTGTGGCCTTGAGTTGGATCAGGCAAACCCGCGTGAATGGCGACTCGTGGGATTTGGTGGAGGTGCCGCTGGGGGAAGAAACTGAACTTTATAAGGTGGATATTTTAAATGGATCAACTCTGGTGCGCAGCGTTCAGAGTGCAACACCAGCCTATCTCTACACCACTGCAAATCTCATTTCCGATTTTGGCAGCATGCCCGCCAGTTTCACGGCACGGGTTTTCCAAATCAGTGCAGCCACAGGCTCCGGCGCCGTTCTTGAAAGGATTATAAATGTCTGATTCCCCACTTCTGGGCTTGCCGTTTGTTGCAGCCTCACAAGCGCAAAAACATGTGACGGTGAATGATGCCTTCTCGCTCATTGATGGCTTGCTGCATCTTTCTGTCATCTCGCGCGTGCTGGCGGTGCCACCTGCAACGCCTGCTGATGGCGAACGCTATTTGATTGCCGCAAGCCCTTCAGGATCGTGGGTGGGCCGTCAAGGCCACATCGCTATCAGGGTGGCTGGCGCTTGGCGTTTCATGGTGCCAAGAGCAGGCTGGCGCATCTGGATTGAAGTTGAAGCTGTCTTCCTGGTTTACAATGGCACGGTGTGGGTGGCCCCGCCTGCGCCAAGTGTATTGCAAAACCTGTCGCTGCTGGGGGTCAATGCCACGGCAGATGCCACCAATAAAGTGGCGGTCAATTCTTCAGCTGTGCTGTTCAACAACGTGGGCGCAGGGGTGCAATTCAAAATCAACAAGAATGCCAGTGCCGATACTGCAAGCTTGCTGTTTCAAACCGGCTTTTCCGGGCGCGCGGAAATTGGCAACACGGGCGATGATGATTTGCACTTTAAAGTCAGCGCCACGGGCTCAAGCTATTCGGAGTCCCTGATTGTGGCGGGGGCCAGCGGTAAAGTAACGATTAAAAACACTCTGGTGCTCGATCCGCAAGCCGCTGATCCGGCAACGCCCGGCAATGGCCAGCTGTGGTACAACTCAACATCAGGGAAATTTCGCGGTCAGCAAAACGGTGCCAGTGTTGACCTGCTGGGCGGTGGCGGCGGTGGCGTGTCGGATGGCCCCAAGAGCGACATCACAGTGTCAGGCTCTGGCACGGTGTGGACGGTGGCAAGTAACGCTGTCAGCAACGCAAAACTTTCGCCCATGCCAGCCTTGAGTTTCAAGGGAAACAACGCCGCTGCTCTCGCCACCGCTGCCGACCTTAGCGCTGACCAGGCCGTAGTTGTTCTCAACATTCATGGATTGCTGCAGGCCCGCAGCCTCGTGCTGGCCTAACACATTTCATATCCGCATTTTCAATCACAAGATTTTCTGATGGAGTTTAAACATGCCAGCCAATACCAATCCCGTCTTCTCGCGCCTTGCCGATATTCAATGGAACACCGTTGCGCTGACAGCGGCCAACACCGCCAAGGACGGCACCGGCACACAAGCGTTGGTGTTCACCTCAGACGCCACCAATGGCGGTTTTGTGCAGCGGCTTATCATCCGCACTCTGGGCACCAATGTGGCAACCGTCTTGCGCGTTTTTGTCAATAACGGCCTGACGAATACAACAGCGGCCAACAACACGTTGATTGCCGAGCTGACCTTGCCGTCCACCACGCTTTCGGAAGTTGCAGCCCAGCCTGATTTTGTTGTGCCGCTGAATTTTGCCCTTCCCGCAGGGTATAAAATAAACTGCACGCTTGGCACGGCCATTGCCGCCGGAGTTGATATCACGGCCATTGGGGGCAAATACTGATGTTAGATTTTTCAGGTCTTCCCAACGCGGCCAATGGGGCCGAGACGTTCATGTTCAACGCATCTGGTGCCAATGACTGGCAAACCTGGATTCGCCCCCGCGGAAAAACCATGGTGAGCATTCTGGCCGTTTCTCCAGGCGGAGGCGGCGGCGGTGGCTTTGCTGCGGCGGCCGCCAGTGCACGGGGCGGTGGCGGCGGAGGTGGTGGCGGCGCAATTAGCATTGCCGTCATGCCTTTGCTGCTTTTGCCCGATGTCTTGTTTGTCAACGTCGCACTGGGCGGGGCAGGTGGCTTTGCGGGGGCTGCCGGAAGCCCTGCGTCAGGTTTGACCTATGTCAGCATCAGGCCAGACGTTATAGCGCAGAATTTGCTGTTGCGCGCCTGCACGGTAACGGCCGGAGGCGGTGGTGCTGGCACGGCTGCAACACCTGGCGCAGGCGGTGTTGCTGCAACTGCCGCATCAAGACCTGCACTTGTTAGTGCAGCGTCATTCAGTTCTCTGGGCGGAATTTCAGGCGCCAGTGGCGGTGCCGTGGCTGGAGGCGTTGGCAGCGCTGTGGCCTGGGGCAACAACAGCACACTGGTGATTTGTGGCGGGGCCGGAGGCGGTGGATCAACAGCGGCTGACTTTGCTGGCGGAGCCGTTACGGGGGCTGGCTGGTTTCCATCACTTGCGGGCGGTGCAGCTGGATTTAATCGCGGGCAAGACGGCTTTTACAGCGCGGCCCCGTTTGGGGCGTGTGGCGGTTCTGGCGGCGGGGCTTCAAATTCTGGCACGGGTGGTGCCGGTGGCGATGGTGCTATTGGCTGTGGTGGCGGTGGCGGCGGGGCTGGTGTGACGGGCGGCGCAGGCGGCCGGGGTGGCAATGGTTTGGTTATTTTAACATGTTGGTAAAATCCGAAATGTCTTCAATTGAACGTGAACTGGGCAACCTGGAAGCGCGCATGCAAACAGTTGAAACTGAGTTGCACGCCCTTCGATCAGATGTGCGCGAAATCCGGGATGCGCTGGTGGGCGTCAAAGGGGGCTGGCGCACGCTGACGCTGATGATCGGCCTGTCCACAACGACTGGCGCGGTGCTGGGGCATTATGTGCAAGCGATATTTGGCCTGAAGCCATAATTCGTGGAAGTCACCCTGAGGGTGCCCCGATTTCGCGGGACTGCCAAATATTTAACAAAAAAAAGGAATCACACATGCTGTCTTGGCCCCGCCAATCTGAGGCCGATGTTTTCTATGGCAATCCGCGGGCTCACTCTGGCACCAGTGTGAGCCCCGCTTGGTATGCCGCTAACATTATTCAAATAAAACCGCCCTTTGCCATGCGCATGACGAAACCGGTGAGGAATTTCCCCATCCATAAAAAATGTGCCGATGCAACTTTGGCTTGGCTTCAATCTGTGTGGTCCAATGCAGGCCATGATCAACAGGTGATCGATGCGTGGGGCATGGGCGTGTTTTCAGGCTCCTATTGCTTCAGGCCCATGCGCGGCCGTTTGCACTTATCAATGCATGCCTATGGCTGTGCGCTGGATTTTGATGCACCCCACAACGCCCTGCACGATCCAACACCGCGCTTTGCCACCTTGCGCAAAGAAGTTGTGGAACCCTTCCTGAAGCTTGGTGGCGTGTGGGGCGGCGATTGGAACGGCAATACCCAAATCAACGACGAACACCGCCCCGATGGAATGCATTTTCAGTGGGCAAGAGTGAACTAGAACCACAACCCGTAAACTTCAACCAAAGGAGACTAGCCATGAACTTCAACATATTTGGCGGCATTGTGCGTGCCATCGTTCCCCCAGCCTTAACATTCCTGATCGCCCGCGGCATTATTCCGGCTGGTGATTACAGCGCCGTGATTACAGCTGCATTGGCGCTGTCAACCGCTGTGTGGTCAGTGCATACGAACAAGATTGTAAAGACAGTGAAATGAGAACGCCGCTTCGGGGTACTGTATGAGCACTCATCCGACGCTTCGCGCCACCTTCTCCCCTTTGTAAACACAAACGGGAGATGGCACTCATCTCTGCCTTCGCCATCACTCAGCGGTCGAAACGGTGAGTGCATGTAGCCAAGATAAAACATGGCGCTTTAGTTAAAAGCACCCAAGTGGCTGCGACGTTGCGGTCGGCCTCGCACCTGATCTGAAAAACATTGACAGATTTATTTAGGGAGAAGGCAACCATGGCGGTTGCAACGGCCTCTTTAAAATTCAGCGCATTGCGCTTCAAATGAAAAAACTTTGACCCACAAGGTCCGGGCACGTTGAGTTCAATCACATAATCATCGGGATCTGGATAGAGCGAAATGATTTTGCCATTGACTACGCCAGCTTGTGCACTTGCGCCCAGCACTGCCAATAGTGGCAAAGCAAGCATAAGGCTGCGTTTTTTATTTTGATGTTTCATAATTGGGACTCCTGTTGACGTGTGGCGATTAAAAAAGTGAGTAGGCTTTCAGTTCAAAATATAATTTGTAACGGCCGGTAAGGCGCCCGCACCCGTAAGCCCAGTTGGAACACCGCTGCTTTCAGGTTGTGGGACAATGGTTCCTGTTCCAGGCTCATTGAGATAGGTGAGTATGGCGGCCATTGCGCCAACACCCGCGTTGCCGCCCGCTGGCCCACCAACAAAGGCTGCGGCATGCAATGTAATGCGGCAGGCATCGGTGTTGGGGAGGTTTCCAGTTGTCCTGAATTGTTGCGCACAATCATGAATGGCGCGCGCGTCTTTGGCGAAATTCAAATTAAACGCAGTTTGCAATTGAAAAGGGGGAGCCGGCGGCATCCAAATGGGAGAAGCGCTCGAAATTGCATTTTTATGATCTTCCAGTTCAAAGACAGGAAGGTTGTTGTTATCAAGATTGATCCCTTGAGAGGTGGCCCGCAAACCTAGATCGCGCGCTGTTCCCAGGGTTCCGACATTGCTAACACCCATCGTGTGGCACGAGATACAGGTATTGCCCGCCACGAAAACATTATAGGTTTTCCAATTTGCAAAATCTTGACCCACAAATGCGTAAGGCTGGTTGGCATTGTTAAAATTCAAATCCGCCGGAATGTGGGGGTCTGAGCCCGGTAGGCGATTTGCACCTGTCACTTGATTTAAATAGGGTGACCTGATGAGAGCACCACTGTCATGACAATTGGCACATCCGATATTGGCAGTTCCGGCAGGTGAAAACCAAAATCCTTGCTCGCCACCCAATGGCGCTGGCACGTTTTGCGGAAGATTGTCTCCAAGGGCCTGGTAAAAACATGTGGCCCCATTTTTGCGGTTGTATTGAATAACAGCAATATCGCGGTAACCGCCGAGCTGGTTTCCTTTTTTGCGGCAATGCGCCACCACATAAGCATCGTCACTGCGGGTCAAGACTTGAAAACGGCTGCCTTGATCGCACTCTCTATTCAGGCGATTGGGTTCATCACAATTTCCATTGTTAGCGCTGGCTGTGGGGTGATTATCTGGAACCTCAGTTCCTAAATCGCATTCGAAGGCCTGAACACCTGCCGCAGAGCCGATGGCATCATCGCATGCTTTGGAATACTCCTGCAGCGTCTCAGCATGAAGGCAAACGCTGCCCACCCCCAGTAACGTGACCACAACTGCAAAATGCCGAAGCAAGATTAATTTTAATTTTTGAAACCAGAAGTGTGACATCATGATCCTTTCCAATCCCAATCAGGCTGGTTTGGAGGGTTGAGTGCGTGTTGGCCTCATTCAGTCGAATGGGATTAAGATTTTATTATCCTTAGTAATTGGTAAAAACTTCAATCTCTCCTTGCCAGGCAAACCATTCATCTTCCATTCAGCTTCAAGATTCTATATCTCCGCTCCGCACGATAGAAGGATGACGAGGGTGTTTAAGAGTGTTTTGGCTGCTGGTTTGGTTTCATTGCTGTTTGGGGTTTCGCAGCCTTTGAGCACACTTGCCCATGCAGACACGCCACTTTTGCAACTGGCGCAGGAGTCCTCGCAATATCCCATTCAGCCTTCGGAAGCTGCCAATATTGCGCGTGATTCATATCCAGGCTCCAAGGTACTGAATGTGAAGCTCTTGCCCTCGGGCGTTTATGCTGTCACTTTAAAGACAGGTGGCAATGTTTCTCGGGTAATGGTTGACGCAACCAGCGGTGCAATCAGCTGAGATGAGGCCTGCCTCCGCCCAGGGGAGACAGATATGCGCATTCTTGTTGTGGAAGATGACGTTGATTTAAACCGCCAGCTGGTGACAGCTTTGGGAGATGCAGGCTATGTAGCCGACAAGGCCCTGGACGGTGAAGAGGGCCATTTCCTTGGTGATACCGAGCCTTATGATGCCATCATTCTGGATTTGGGTTTGCCGGTACTGGACGGTGTGAGCGTTCTGGAAAAATGGCGGCGTGCCGGCAAGAAAACCCCCGTTCTCATTCTCACGGCACGCGATCGCTGGAGCGACAAGGTGGCAGGCTTTGACGCTGGAGCCGATGACTATGTGACCAAGCCCTTTCATATGGAAGAGGTGCTGGCCAGGGTGCGGGCCCTGCTGCGCCGTGCGGCAGGCCACGCGACCAGCGAATTGACCTGTGGGCCTGTGGTGCTTGATACTGCCAATGCCAAGGTTACGGTGAATGGCTCTGCCATCAAGCTCACCTCGCTGGAGTTTCGCTTGCTGGCTTATTTGATGCATCACAATGGGAAAGTTGTGTCGCGCACGGAATTGGTAGAGCATCTTTACGAGCAGGATTTTGACCGCGATTCCAACACTGTCGAAGTGTTTGTGGGCCGCCTGCGCAAAAAGCTGGGTGTGGACGTTCTGCAAACCATAAGGGGCATGGGTTACAGCATGTCTGAAACTGGGCACGCCTAACCGCCATGCGGGCGAATTCACTTTCATTTCGGTTGATTGTCTCTTCGGCTGTCGTAGCAATCATCCTGTTGTTGAGTGCTGCCTATTTGCTCAACGGACTTTTTCAACAGGCGCTGGAGCGCAATTTTGACCAGCGGCTGCGCGCCACGCTGGATGGAATTTTAGCCACCATAGAATTGGGTGCCGACGGCAAGCCAAAATTGCAAGGCTCCCTTTCTGACAACCGGTTCAACCTGCCTTTATCCGGATGGTATTGGCAGATTGGTCAAGCCGGTGTTGACAGCAGCGGTCTGGCTTCAGGCTCATTGCTGGAGCAGCGCATTGAAGTTCCACAAGCTGCATTGTCCACCCGTGACGCTGACGGCATTGCCAGCTTTGCCACCCTCGATAGCCAAGGCCAGCACCTGCGCGTGATTGAGCAAAACCTGAAACTGTTTGGCAGCACGCAAGACTATTCCTTCATGGTTGCTGGCAATTTTGATGAACTGAGCGCTGAAGTCATCTCTTTTCGGCGGGCTTTGCTGGCTGTGCTAGGGCTTTTGGGCGCTGGGCTTCTGGCCGCCATTTTGGTACAGGTGCGCTATGGCTTGCAGCCTTTGGTCGACATGCAGCACCGCCTCAATGATATTCGCAGCGGGAAAATTGAATTGCTCCACGATGACTTTCCGCAAGAGATCCAGCCAGTTGCCGATGAGCTGAATTTGCTCGTGCAATCCAACTTTGAGATTATCGACCGGGCGCGCATGCAGGTGGGCAATCTGGCGCACGCGCTGAAAACCCCCATCAGTGTTTTAACCAACGAGGCGCGCGATTCAAAAAGCCCGCTGGCTGGCAAAGTGCGCGAGCAGATTGATGTGATGCGCAATCAAGTGAACCTTTATCTGGACCGGGCGAGACGCGCCGCAAGGGCCCAGACGATTGGCTCTGCCACCGATGTGGAGCCAGTGCTGCAATCTTTGGCCCGCACCCTGCAGCGCATCAACCAGGAACGCGGGCTGGTGATTGAAGTTCAGGCCCCTGCCACCTTGCAATTTAGGGGCGAGCGCCAGGACCTTGAAGAAATGGTAGGCAACGTGATGGACAATGCCTGCAAATGGGCCAAATCAAAAATACTGGTGAAGGCCGCACCCTTTTCTGCGGCAGGGGAGGGCGCGCGTGCCTGGTTGCTGGTGACAGTTGATGACGATGGCCCGGGCATTGCAGCAGCCCACCGCAATTCTGCCTTGAAACGCGGACAGCGACTGGATGAAAGCAAGCCAGGCTCAGGGCTTGGCATGTCCATCATTGTTGAAACGGCGGGAATGTATAATGGCAAAGTGGAACTGGCAGATGCCGAGCTTGGCGGCTTGCGCTTCAACTTGCAACTTCCAGCAGTGGGTTGATTTTTTTCCCTGCAATTTTCAATTGAAAGTAGAGTATATCGAAAATTGTACAACTGCCTGGAAAGTTTACCATAGTTTTTCAATCCAGCTGGTAAAAATCCATTAAACTTGTTGTCAACGAATTGTGATTTGCTTTATAGAAAGCATTGACCGGCGGGCGATATTGGTGGTTTGTTTACACACACTCAGGATTTTCAATTTAAAGTTGTAAATCAGCTACGCTTCGTCCATCCTGTTTACTGCCCCCAGTCGCAGGATCGCGGAGCGGAGGGGAGCGAGCCTTCATGGCTTGCTCCCCGATCCTGATGAAGCAGCCGCTATCGTAGGCACGCCGCGCTCACGGTAAGGGGTTCTTCCATAAAACGCCCGGTAGCATTTTGAAAAATGGGAGGGTGACGAAAACCCGCAGGCCAGCGCCACATTGATCACCGACAAATCGGTTTGCAGCAAAAGTGAGCG
Source organism: Hyphomicrobiales bacterium (assembly GCA_038230015.1). Classification (GTDB taxonomy): domain Bacteria; phylum Pseudomonadota; class Alphaproteobacteria; order Rhizobiales; family Aestuariivirgaceae; genus Aestuariivirga. Next base: position 185,022 of record JBBRNW010000003.1, read on the forward strand.
GGCTTTTTTCAGGCGCAACTCCAGATAATAGCGCTTGGGGGAACGGTCGAGATAGCGCCGGAACAGCCGCTCCAATTGCCGTGTGGAAAGCTCGGCTTGCTTGGCAAGCAGGCTGGGCGACAGGGGATCTTCCAGATTTTCTTCCATCTTTTCAATGATGGATACCAGCTTTGGGTGCCTGGCACCAATGCGGGCAGGAAGCGACATGCGCTGATTTTCACTGTGATGCCGAATTGGGGAATGCAAAATGCCCTCGGCCACGGCGGACGCCAGGTCTGGCCCGTGCTGGCTGGCAATCATGGTCAGCATCATGTCGATGGCCGTAGTGCCGCCAGCACTGGTGAAGCGGTCCTCATCAATTTCGAACAGGCCGCCTGTCACGTTGATATCAGGGAAGGCTTCGGAAAATCCGGGCAGGTTTTCCCAATGTATGGTGCATTGATAACCATCCAGCAAACCGGCTTCCGCAAGAATATGAGCACCCGTACACACCGCGCCGATGACGGAACCGCGCCGTGCGGTTTTGCGCAACCAGCTGACCAAGCGCTTGTCGGTGTGTTGTTGCACACTAAGACCAGCACAAACGACGATGATGGCATCTGGCGAGATGGTTTCAAGATCGCCGTGCGCCATCGTGAGAATGTTGCTGGAGGCAGAAACGGGCTGCCCGTCCACCGAATGGAGCGTCCATTTGTAAAGTGTCTTTTCAGACAACCGGTTGGCCAACCGTAAAGGCTCAATCACTGACGTCACTGGCATCAAGGTAAATTCCGGAACCAGAACCAAGGCCACGGTTTGGGGAAGCTCTTTTGCTTTGTCGCCGAACATATTTTAACTCCAGCCCACCATCTAGCACCAGTTGCAAGTCATTGTCCACCAGCGCCATAGCGGTGGTTAAAAACGACGTTTACTGATGACATCAGTCGGTTTCAGGTGGGCTCTGTCGCAATCAAAGCAGATACGTTTTGCCTACAACGGCTAAATAAAAAACATCGAAAAAGTGCGGGGCCATGACACTACAGCAAACATCAGCATTTATGCGTCTGGCCTCTGTTGAAATCACCCCAAAGCAAATCGACAAACTGCCAATCCTCAGCGCCAAACTGCCCATTGGCACAGAAGTGTGTGTGGCACTTGTTGATGCAAAGGAACTGGGAGGGCAAATTACGGCTGTTGCAGCACTTCATGCCGCAGGGTTGAAGCCCATTCCGCATATCCCCGCGCGCTTTGTGTTGGATGAAGCTGACTTGCGCGCCCGTGTTGCCGCTTTGACTAAAGCCGGTGCTACTACGATTTTGGCACTGGGCGGTGGCGCGCCCCAACCTATGGGCATATATCACTGTGCATTGCAGCTTCTAGAAACCAATGTGTTTCAAGACCATGGCATAACCCGCATTGGCATTGCAGGCCACCCTGAAGGCAATTCCGACATCAGCAAAAACATTGGTGAAGCTGGCCTTTTGCAGGCCCTGGTTGAAAAACAGGCCTGGCTGAAACAGAAGAATATCGAAGGGTTTATTGCCACGCAGTTTTTGTTTGATGCAGAACCCCTGGCATTCTGGGCCAGTCATTTGCGCCAAGAAGGCATCACACTTCCCATTCATGTGGGTGTTCCTGGCCCTGCCTCTCTTAAAACCCTGGTGCGCTATGCCGCCATCTGCGGGGTTGGAAATTCTGCCCGTTTCATTCGCAAACAGGCCTTGAACATTACTAAACTTCTGACCGTTTCTGAGCCCACCGAATTTGTCGACCAATTGGCCAAACTGCATTTTGAAAAGCCGGAACTCGGCATCGCTGCTCCGCACATGTACCCTTTTGGCGGGTTCGACAAACTGTTCGACTGGATGGGACCGCGGTTGACTTGAACTGGATGTTGGCCAACCCGAAGTCGAATATATTGTTTTAAAAATTTGAGGCTGGGCGCGATGGCCCAGCCTGTGGATGTTAAGTCAGTGTCGCCTATCGACAAACAACCATTATATTTTAGTTATTCTTGCCGTCGTTGGTAAGAATATCTTGCTCAGTTCCAACGTAAGAATTGCGGTCTGTGGCAGTATAGCCCTGACCTGAGTAGTCATTCGATAATACGAATGCATTCGACAAGGAGCTGTAGTTTGGATCGTTCAAACGAAGATCACGTGTACGTTCGCCATCGGCAAGGGCAACGCCAGACAATGCAACCAGAGCTGCGGCAGTCAAAATTAGTTTTTTCATAATAATACCTTTCTTAATAATCGAAGAATGCGACCATCGCGTCTTCGATACTGACCATATGGGAGCACCCCAGAAGATTAAAAGGAAAATTATAACAGAACTAGTTACACATAAATGTGATCGCGATTTGCGGGAAAACGTCACGCTAAGATGGAACTTTTTTCAACTTTTGAAAAGTTTGACCTCAGCACCCTTGCGCCCTGCTTTAAGCAGGAAGGCCCATGCATGATTTGCATAAGACCGGAAAAAATAGAGATCAATCATTGTGTCCTCTACCACATGCAACAAGGCTGCGATCTCTGCAAAGCGCAGGCGGCGCACTGTACCAGGCTTGTAGTCATCACTGATTAAATCAAGTGAGCTGCCCTTCATCAGAGTTTCACGCACACCCTCACCCTCCACGCGAATGATGGCCCGCATATCTGAAACATCAACCGCCAGTGCATGAATTTTGCCCAATGCCTCATTGAGCTGCATCAAAAGCTCTGCCGTTTTGCTCCGTGTACAGAGGATCAACCATTGATCATTTGAAAGCCACAGGGCCTTGTATTCGCCCCAGCTGGCGGAGGTGCGCGGTGCCTTTGGCAAGTCAAAGCCCAAAACCGACTTGACAGCGGCCATGAATTTTTTATCGCTGTTTAAACCGCGCAGATCAATCATTCCGCGTTCGGAAATTTCACGCATCGATATGCTGAGATTGTCTGGCGCCAGGTGATGCGCCAAGGCAGAGTTGAACTCAACCATGAATGCGCCCTCCAACCTTGTCATAAAATACAGGATCTGAAATTGTGGCCTTCACAACCTTGCCGCCCTCAAGTGGAAATGAAATGACATCTCCCATCCGTGCGCGTCCGTTCTGGATCAGTGCCATGGCAATCGAGCGACCTAGCGTGGGCGACATATAGGAAGATGTCACCTGGCCAATTGTTTCCATCGGCGGTTTGTCTTTTACAGCAGCCACAGCATAAGCCCCATCAGGCAAGACTTCGGTTGGCTCTTCAGTCAAAAGCCCCACGAGCTGCTTTCGGTTTTGATCTTTCAGGAATGATTGTTCAAGCGAGCGCTTGCCGATGAAATCCGGCTTCTTTTTTGACACCATGCCATCCAGCCCCAAATCAATTGGAGTAACCGTGCCATCGCTTTCATCCCCTACGACAATGTAGCCTTTTTCAGCGCGCAGAACATGCAAGGCTTCGGTGCCATATGCACTCACTCCAAATTCATCGCCCGCGTCCATGATTGCGTTCCACAGACCCTGGCCAAAATTGGCAGGCGTTGCCACTTCGTAGGATAACTCGCCGGAAAAACTGATGCGGTAAACGCGCACCGGATATTCCCCTAGATGGCCAGCTACAAAGCTCATATGCGGAAACGCATCATTCGAAAGTTCAAAGCTGGGCGAGAGTTTGGCCAGCACTTCCCGCGCCCTCGGACCTGCGATTGCAAATTGCGCCCATTGTTCAGTCACAGGAGTGACAAATACTTTATACTGTGTCCATTCCGTTTGCAGCCATTCTTCCAGCCACGCGGCAATTTTATCGGCACCGCCCGATGTTGTGTGCATCAAAAAATGATCTTCGGCCAGGCGCACTGTCACACCATCATCGGTGAGAAAGCCCAACTCATTCATCATCAGGCCATAGCGGCACTTGCCCACTTTCAACGTGCTGAACATGTTGGAATAGATGCGGTCCAAAAACTCTGCCGCATCAGGCCCCTTGATTTCAATCTTGCCCAAAGTAGAAGCATCAAGAAGCCCCACTTTAGTCCGTACACAGAGGATTTCACGGGTGATCGCCTGCTGCTTGTCTTCGCCGGTTTGCGGATAGGTGTAAGCCCTGCGCCACTGGCCCACAGGTTCAAACACTGCACCATGATCAGTGTGCCATTTAAAAATCGGTGTGCCGCGCACCGGCAAAAACAATTCTCCGGTTGATGCACCTGCAATGGAGCCAAATGAATAAGGCGTGTAGGGCGGGCGGAATGTTGTAAATCCGATTTCCGGAATGGTCTTACCTGTTGCTTCAGATAAAACCCCCAAGCCATTTAAATTAGACGTTTTTCCCTGGTCCGTTGCCATGCCAAAAGTGGTGTAGCGTTTGGTGTGTTCAACACTTTCATAGCCTTCCCGCTGCGCCAATTCCAAGTCCGCTGCCGTCACGTCATTCTGAAAATCAATGAAGTGCTTGTTACCTTCATTGTATTTGCCAGTGGCCGGCGCAAACCACAGTGACTCGAGTGCGCCGTGTTGGGGCTCTTCCACTTTAAACGTCTTGGCCTTTTTGCCGAGCGTTTGCGCTTCCGCCAGTGTGGCTTCAATGCTCATTGTGCCATTGGCGGCACCAATTGCGACTATATTGTCGGTGTGGGTTTTTGGCCGGAAACTTTGCAACGTGTCATCAAATTCAATTTTGCCACCATTGTGGCACCACAGATGCAGCGCCGGATTCCAGCCACCTGACATGGCGATGAAATCGCACTCTACTTTTTTCTCAGTGATCACGCGGCCCTGGCCCTTGCGGTAAGCCGCAATTTTCACAGCCGATACACCCAGCGTGCCTTCAACCGCACTGATCACGGACCCCAACTGCACATCAATGCCATCAGCAATGGCCCGCTTGACCAGTGCACCATCAGAACGCGACCGGGAATCAACGACGCGCACATTTACACCTGCTTTTTTCAAGGCAAACGCAGTCAGATAGGCATCATCATTGTTGGTGAACACCACGCCATTCTGGCCGGGCACCACACCATAACGCGAAAGCAACCCCCGCACCGCAGAAGCCAGCATAATGTTGGGCCTGTCATTATTGGCAAAGGCAATCGGGCGCTCCAAAGCACCCGTTGCCAGCACAACTTTATCAGCGCGAATTTTCCACAAGCGGTGCCGGGGTGCACCCGCCGCCAGAAGGGCAGGGTCATGATCAGCCACCCGCTCAAACGCCATTAGATAATTGTGATGAAAATGCCCCACCACCGTGGTGCGGGTGAGAATGTGCACATTTGGCAAGGCTGCCAAACGCTGCGCCAGGGCGCTGGCGTAATCTTCAATGCGCTCACCATCAATGCTGCGCGCGATTAAATCTGCAATGCCACCAAGCACCGGGTTTTCATCACACAACAGAACTTTCACACCGGTGGATGCTGCCGCGTGTGCAGCAGTCAACCCTGCAATGCCACCGCCGATGATGATTACACCGGCATGAATGTGCATATGTTCATAGCTATCAGGGTCGCGGCCTTCCGGTGGTTTTCCCAGGCCCGCAGCTTTGCGAATGATGGGCTCATAGACATGTTTCCAAAATGCTTTGGGCCACATGAATGTTTTGTAGTAAAAACCCGCAGGCAAAAAGCGCGCGAATTTCGAGTTTATGGCGCCCACATCATAGGTGAGCGATGGCCAGCGGTTTTGGCTCACTGCGGTTAACCCATTGAACACCTCAATCTGGGTCGCCCGTACATTGGGTTCATGGCGAACGCCGTCGCCAACCCCAATCAGCGCATTCATTTCTTCTGCGCCCAGCCCCACAAGTCCGCGCGGCCGATGATATTTGAAACTGCGCCCAAACAGCTTTTGGCCGGATGCCAGAACAGCAGATGCCAGCGTGTCGCCAGCGTAACCAGCCACATCCTTGCCATCAAACGTGAAAGTCAGCTTGCGGCTGCGGTCTATGCGGCTGCCCCCTTCTGTCAGGCGGTAAGGCTTTGTCATATTTTTTCTTTCAGTCGATTTTTGAAATAAACAGCCCATGCTCCCGTTGCTGCCTGCATGATGTCGGCGGGCGGCAATTCAGCGATGCCGTAAGTGGCTTTGAAATCCATCGTCACCGTGTCTCGCGCCGCATGAAACCATTTTCCGCAGCCACGGTCACAGCGCCACCGTTCAAAATGCAGGCCTTTGGGGTTGTGGCGAATGAAAAGATAATCACGCTGTTCGTCATCGCTGATGTTCACCGGATCAGTGGTGGCGGGGCGTTTTACATGCGCTTGCCCACCATAGTGAAAATCAGTCTCATCGCCGGATGCTTTGCAAACAGGGCAGGTGACCATCAGCATCTTTTATCTCCCCTCAATGCGCCACCGCAGCAGCAACGCTTTCATCGATCAAGCGTCCTTCTGCAAACCTGTTGAGCCCAAAAGGCTCGGCAATTTTATGCGGCCTGTCATTGGCAATCGTATCGGCAAACACATAGCCTGAGCCGGGAATAGCCTTGAAGCCGCCCGTGCCCCAGCCGCAATTCACATAAAGTCCCTCCACATCGGTCTTGGACAAGATGGGCGACCGATCCCCCGTCATGTCCACAATACCGCCCCATTGCCGTAACATGCGCAGGCGGCTGATGATGGGAAAGGTTTCAACCAGCGCCGTGACCGTGTGTTCAAGGGCCGTGAAGCTGCCGCGTTGTGAATAGTTGTTGTAAGGATCAGTGCCGCCACCAATCACAAGCTCGCCCTTGTCAGATTGGCTCATATAGCCATGCACAGTGTTGGCCATGACCACGCAGTCAATCACTGGTTTGATCGGTTCTGACACCAGTGCCTGCAGGCACAGGCTTTCAATCGGCATGCGAACTCCTGCCATATCCATGATGGTCGACACATTGCCAGCTGTTACCACGCCAATCTTTTTGGTTTTTATTTCGCCGCGTGATGTGGAAAGCCCCGTCACCTTGCCGCCATCGCGCAAAATTCCAGTAACTTCACAGTTCTGCAGAATATCCACACCCAATTGGTCGGCCGCACGGGCATAACCCCAGGCTACCGCATCATGCCGCCCCGTGCCGCCCCGCGGTTGATAGTAAGCACCAATGATGGGATAGCGGCAGTTGGCATCGGTATTGATGATGGGAACAATCTCTTTAACTTCGGCAGGTGTTACCATACGGCAATCAAGACCGGCCAACCGGTTGGCATGCGCGGTGCGTTGGAACGCGCGAAGTTCATGTTGCGTTTGACACAACATCAAAACACCGCGTGGGCTGAACATCATGTTGTAGTTCAGCTCCTGACTCAGATTTTCGTAAAGTGAGCGCGCCAATTCATAAATGGCAATCGAAGAATCCTGCAGATAGTTGGAGCGGATGATGGTGGTGTTGCGGCCCGTATTGCCGCCGCCAATCCAGCCTTTCTCGACCACGGCAATATTGCGCATGCCGTGGTTTTTAGCCATGTAATAGGCCGAGGCCAAACCATGCCCACCGCCGCCTATAATGACGGCATCATATTGCGCCTTGGGCGCTGGTGAACGCCAGGCCCGCTCCCAATCCTTGTGGTAATTGCCAGCATTGCGGGCAAGCGAAAATATGGAATATTTTGATTTCATCTGGGCATTCCGTGACTTCGCCTTGTGTAACAGAGCAACGACAGCCACTCCAACTTTTTCCGACGCCACAAAGCCGCCATGCGACAATGCTGCTTTGACGGTTGTGTACACAAAAACCTATATAGGTTCATGACCCGAAAACAAACCCGCCTCAGTCTTATCATCGCTTCGCTTGCGGCACTGGGGGTTGTGGTGGGCATGGTCCTTTTTGCAGCCAAGGATTCGATTGTATTTTTTTATACGCCCAGCGATCTGGTGGAAAAAGGTGTGAAACCTGGAACCCGCATTCGCATTGGTGGCATGGTGCTGGCGGGCAGCTGGAAAAAACAACCGCCTGCGCAAAATCAGTTCGTTGTAACCGACACTTTAAAAACTGTGGCCGTGTCATTTTCAGGCTTAGTGCCGGATTTGTTTCGCGAGGGCCAAGGTGTGGTAACGGAAGGCGTGTTGGAGGCAGATGGCAGCTTCAAGGCCGACACCGT
>JBBRNW010000004.1:0-182786 GCA_038230015.1 Hyphomicrobiales bacterium
AGATCTGGAACAACGCCGGAAAGTACACGGTGACAGGCTATAGCCCTATCACGTGGCTGGCGGCGATTGCACGCTATGATGCCATTGACCGCATTCGTGCAGGCAAAAATCAGGCCGTTGATGTCGACGATATTGCAGACGTTGCAAGCGATGCCCCAGATCCGGAGATGTCCTCAATTGATGCCTCAGAAAGACGCAGGATTGACGCGTGTCTCAACGAGCTGAAACCTCAACACGCGGAAGCTGTGCGCTTTGCTTATATTGAGGGTTATAGTTATCAGGATTTGGCCGAACGTTACAAAATGCCCATCAACACGGTGAGAACCTGGCTGCGCCGCAGCTTGCTGAGCTTGAAAGTGTGCCTGCAACGATGACCGGATCACCAACAACGCCGGATCGCGATGACGACATGCTTGCAGCTGAATACGTGACGGGTGTGCTGCCCTTTGAAGAACGCAATAATTTTAAAGTGCGGCTGGCAAGCAGCGCTGCCTTGCGAGAATTGGTGCACTCATGGGAAGAGCATTTTATTGCTCTTGCTGATGACATCAATCCGGTTGCCGCACCGGTGCATCTCTGGAATAAAATCGAATCGAGACTTTTTGCTCCGACTGAAGTGCAGACAAGTTGGCTGCAGAGTTTAGCGTTTTGGCGGGGCGTGAGTTTTGCTTCGCTGGCTGCATTCGCCTTGGCTGCAACGCTTTATATGCAAAAGCTTGATGGCCTGTCCGGTACAGTTGAAAATTATGTCGCTGAGTTATCATCGCCTGATAGCGCTGTGAGACTTGTCGCTTTTTACGATGCTGGCAAAAATCAAATCAAACTTAATCGCGTGGCGAGCTCTGCTGCGGCAGGGCGGGTATTTCAGCTTTGGTTGATCGAAGGAAAAAATCCACCAGTGTCTTTGGGCATTTTGCCTGATGCGCAAAACGGTACACTTTTGTTGAATGCTGCGATAAAGCCAAAGTTCGCCGGTGCAGTTTTGGCAATCAGTGATGAACCCACCGGCGGATCGCCCACAGGTCAACCCACAGGCGCTGTGCTTGCAACCGGAAATATTCACGCCGTCTGATCACGCGTTCGTGATTATGGAAGTCTGAGACTTTAAATCTTTCTTGAAACTTTATTAAATGAGCGCCCGTTTCTTCTGGTGTCCAGGCAAGCACTGGTTAAGCAACAGGAGATTATAATGACATCAATCCGAAAAATTCTTATTTCAACCACCGTTATGCTGGCTGTTGGCGCTGGTGCCGCTTTGGCAAATCCGATGGTTGGTGGCTCTGCCATGTATTCAACCAAGAACATCATTCAAAATGCATTGAAGTCAAAAGACCACACCACGCTGGTTGCCGCTGTGAAGGCTGCTGGTTTGGTTGACACATTGCAGAGCAAAGGACCGTTTACTGTATTGGCGCCCACCAATGCTGCGTTTGCAGCTTTGCCAGCCGGCACAGTTGAAACTCTCCTGAAGCCAGAAAACAAGGCATCCTTGGTGAAAATTCTCACCTGCCACGTTATTCCCGGAAAAGCCATGTCGACTGCAATTGCCAAGATGGCAAAAGCTGATGGCGGCAGCCATGAAGTGACAACGGTTGGCGGCTGCAAGCTCATGCTGTCTGCCAAGAACGGTAAAGTCTCCATCACCGATGAAAAAGGTGGCGTAGCCTTGGTGACAATCGCCGATGTGAAGCAATCCAATGGTGTGATCCACGTGATCAACAAGGTTTTGCTGCCAAAATAACCTAACACTGGACGGTGGCAAAGCTGTCCCGCTGTACAAGCTGCCTGAGGCTTGTCAGCGGGACGCGGAGCCGCCCACGTTCAAAATCTAACTTCTCAATTCAAACATAATCAAAGGAACTTTCATGACATTCAATCGCGCACTTTCGACATTCGCACTGGTAACCGCTTTCTTCATTTCGGGATCAGCCTTTGCTGCCGACAATCCAATGGTGGGCGGCGCTGCCATGTTCCAGGAAAAGAACATTATTGAAAATGCTGTAAATTCAAAGGATCACACAACACTGGTTGCTGCTGTAAAAGCTGCTGGCCTTGTTGAAACATTGCAAGGCAAAGGTCCTTTCACCGTCTTTGCACCAACCAACGAAGCGTTTGCCGCTTTGCCAGCAGGCACAGTGGACACATTGCTGAAGCCAGAAAACAAGGAGAAGCTTGTAAAGATCTTGACCTGCCATGTTGTAGGTGCGGCAGCGATGGCTGCTGACGTTGCAAAGATGGCCAAGGACGATGGTGGCACACACGAAGTGACAACTGTTGGCGGCTGCAAGCTGAAGCTTTCAGTCAAAGGCGATATGGTCATGATCATGGATGAAGCCGGTGGCACTGCCATGGTTACAATTGCCGATGTAAAGCAATCAAATGGTGTCATTCACGTGATTGACCACGTTCTTCTGCCAAAAATGTAAACCCGCCGCACTTTGCCCCACGCAAGGTGCGATATGAAGCTTGCAGTCCGTTCTCTCCCGAGGTGGGCTGCAAGCTTTTTGTCAACATGAAGAAGGCCTGATAATAGTGAATTTGAACGCGGTCCTCTTTGCTCTGCGTGTTTTTCTTGTAAGCCTGTATCTTGTTGCGGGAGTTTTGCACATTTTCTATCCGGAGCCGTTTTTGACCATTACGCCGGGATGGGTTCCATTCCCCACACACACCATATTTGCAACGGGGCTGTGTGAAATCGCCGGAGCAATCGGACTTTTTATCAAACGGGTTCGGAAATTCGCTGGAGTTGGGTTGGCCCTTTATGCAGTGGCCGTGTTTCCAGCCAACATCAATCATGCTGTTATAGACCTGAGCCTTGCGCAGCCTATACTTGGGCTTTGGTATCATGTTGCGAGATTGCTTTTGCAACCAGTACTGGTTTGGGCTGCACTTTTTGCAGCAGGGGTCATTAGGTGGCCGTTTTGCACTGGGGCCAAACAGACACATTAGAATAGTTTTTGCCTTACGGCGGCCATGCATTCATTGCAGTTTTTACGATTCGCAGCAGCTTTTCACGTGCCGCTCCGTCTCTGGCGAGTGTGGACAACCCTTGAATGACAGACATAATTAGGCCTGCCAAAGCATCTTCATCAACCTCACTTTGAAATTCGCCACAACGCCTTCCGTCTGCAATTTTCATTTTCAAATTTTTTTCAATTTCCAAACGTTTGAAGGCGAGAACTTTTGCAACATCCATCTGGGATTGGGAACAGCTGATAGCAGAAGTAGCCAGCATGCAGCCTTTGGGTGTGTCAAGTCCAGTAAAGTAAATCGCTGAGACTTCCAGCAGGCGAAAGGCAGCTTGTTTCGCAGTTTCTGCATTTGCAATTATCGTATCTGATGTTTCCGGCCCTGAAAGATAAAGTTCAAGCGATTCGAGGAACAAACTCTTTTTGTCGCCGTATGAATGATAGAGGCTGGGTGGCGTGATTGCCATTTCATGGGTCAAATCGGAAAGTGACGTTGCTTCATAGCCGTGCGCCCAAAACAAGAGCATGGCCTTACGAAGACGTTCATTTCGATCAAATGACAGAGGCCTGCCTGATTTGCGATGTGATCTGCCTTCTTTAACTTTCATAGTGATCAATATAAAATAGTTGACTGATCCGTTCAAGGGTTCTAAGAATTTTGTATCGATCACTAGGATAACGATAAATGTCCCTTTCAAATTACCGTACTCTTGGCCGTTCGGGACTTGTTGTGAGCCCGCTCGCACTAGGAACCATGACGTTTGGTCAAAACCAATGGGGTGCGACTGCAGGACAGTCACATGCCATATTTGAAGCTTACCGCACCAAAGGTGGCAATTTTGTCGATACTGCTGACATTTACGCAGGGGGATCAAGTGAACAACTGGTTGGGAAATTCATCAAGGAAACGAACTCTCGCGATGAGATCGTATTGTCCACAAAATTTGCTTTCAATGGTTCGACAAGTCCGTTGTCTTGGGAACAGTCAACCAAGGGAAATCCAAATGCTGGTGGTGTGGGTTCAAAAAATATTTACCGGGCACTGCATGCTTCACTCAAGCGCCTCAACACCGATTATATCGATCTCTACTGGATGCATATCTGGGATGGCGTAACACCAGCCGAAGAAATTGCACAGACTTTGGGCCACCTCGTGAAAGCCGGTAAAATTCGTTACTATGCCCTTTCTGATATGCCAGCTTGGCTGGCAACCAAAATTGCAACGATTGCCAATGAGCGCCGCTTGCCTGGCCCCATTGCTATCCAAGTAGAATACTCATTGGTGGCGCGTGACATTGAGAGTGAGCATGTCGCCGCAGCGACGAACGCAGGCATGGGCATTGTGCCTTGGAGTCCGCTTGCGGGTGGATTTTTGACAGGAAAATACAACCGGGACAATGTCGCGGACACGGGAAGGCTAAGTGGTGCAAATCCTTTTGGAAACAGTAAGTTTGTTGACCGCAATTGGGACATTCTCGAGGTGTTGAAATCTATAGCAAAAGAATGTGGCGTACCGCCTGCCCAGATTGCCTTGGCATGGGTGTTGGGTCAGCGTGGTGTAAGCTCCACCATCATCGGCGCAAGCAAGGTGGCCCAGCTTGACAGTAATATAGCTGCAACCGACCTTAAACTCAGCGAACAACACATGTTGCGATTGAACGAGGTCAGCGCGCCCACACTGACTTTCAGTGGTTCACTCACTCAACCGTTCATTCGTCGGATGGTATTTGGCGGACATGACGTGATCGGATGGGGGGAATAATCCGACAATAGCTAAGATCAAAATTGATGGAGCATAAATTAAAACGGCCTGCGCTGCTTGATGGCTTGGGTCAGAGTGCCTTCATCAAGATAATCCAGTTCACCTCCCACGGGCACGCCATGCGCCAGGCGTGAGGTTGCTATGCCACGGTTGCGTAGTCGCTCCGTGATGTAATGGGCTGTCGTCTGGCCTTCCACGGTGGCGTTGGTTGCCAGCACCACTTCTTTGACTTCGCCATCAAGGCAGCGGTCCACCAGTTGTTGGATGTCCAAATCCTCCGGGCGAACACCGCCCAACGCCGATAAAGTTCCGCCGAGCACATGATAAAGACCAGTCCAGGCCCCTGCCCGCTCAAGGGCCCACAAGTCCCCCACTTCCTCAATAACACACACAATTGTCTGGTCGCGGCGCGTGTCGACACAAATGGTGCAGGGATTAAGCGTGTCCACATTACCGCACTGCGAGCAGGTTTTTACCTTCAGGTGCGCGTCTTCCAGGGCTGCAGCCAAAGGGGCCAAAAGCTTGTCGCGGTTTTTGATGAGATGTAACACGGCACGGCGGGCCGAGCGGGGGCCAAGGCCTGGAAGCTTTGCGAGCAGCTGGATGAGGCGTTCAATTTCTGGACCAGCTTGGCGCTTCATAGGTTACAAACTGAAACCCGGTGGCAGTGGCATTCCGCCAGTGACAGTTTTCATTTCCTCGGCCAGCGCTGATTCAGCCTTGCCCTTGGCATCGGCCAGTGCTGCCACAATAAGATCTTCGAGAATTTCTTTTTCATCCAATTTCAACAATGAAGGATCAATCTCGATGGCTGTTACAACGGATTTTCCGGTCATGGTCACCTTGACCAGGCCACCACCGGATTGTCCGTGGACAAAAAGATTTTCCAGTTTCTTTTGCATATCGGCCATTCGCGATTGCATTTGGCCTGCCTGCTTCATGAGATCAGCTAGATTCTTCATCGGGTTCTTCCATTGGCTTGAGGGCGTCAAGTGACTTGAGGGTGTCAAGATCGCGCACATCAGTTATTTCCGCTCCGGGAAAGCGTTTCAAGATGGCTTGCACGTCGGGATTTTGCAGGGCCTTATTCAGTGCTGTGACCTTGGCTTCTTTTTTGATCTGGGTCGCAGGTGGAGCACCACCGGATTTTGCCGCCATCACCATCCAGCGCCGGCCGGTCCACGCTTCCAACTTGCGCATCAGCTCATTGGCGATCTGTGGGTTGGCCCCTTCCCCCAAAGCAATTTCAATTTTACCTTCGGTCACGGAAATGGGGCGCACGTAGGTTTCAAGATCGGATTTGAATTTGATATCGCGGCGCTCTTGGGCCAGGGCAATCACATCCGAAAAATTCTTGAATGCCCGTGGTTGCGGTGCTGTCTCCTCGCTTGAGGCTGGAACAGAAATGGCCTGCACGGTGCTGCGCGCTTCAGTTTGGATGTTGGCGCGTTGCGGCTGCAGAGATGAAGACACGGAAAGCGGAGCGACGTTGCGCGGGCGCTCTTGCACTGTCTTCATCAACTCCTCGCCCGAGGGGAAATTGGCGGCATGCGCAAGGCGGATCAACACCATCTCGGCTGCCTTGAGTGGGTGATTGGAAAGTGCTGTTTCGCCCAGACCTTTGAGTAACATTTGCCACGCTCTGGTCAGATGCGCCATGCCTAAGCGTTTGCTAAAATCAAGCCCTCTTGTTTTTTCCTCTTCAGTTCGGGTCACATCCAAGAGTGCGGATTCGGGGACCAATTTCAAACGCGTCACCCAATGTGTAAAATCAGCCAGATCTGCCAAAATCGTCTCCGGGTCGCCACCAGCTTCGTGCTGGCGCGCCACTTCAGCCAGCATACGCGGTGAATTGCCAGCCATGACAGCTTCAAACAAACCAATCACCTGGCCCCGGTCTATTAACCCCAGCATGCTCATGACATCGGCTGATTTTACATGACCATCGCCATAAGCAATCGCTTGATCCAGCAAGGACAGCCCATCGCGCACAGATCCTTCGGCTGCTCTGGCAATCATGCGCAGTGCCTCGTCTTCGGCTTCCACATGTTCCAGTTTGGCAATATTGCCATAATGTTGCATCAAAAGTCCGGCGTCGAGACGCTTTAGATCAAAGCGTTGGCAGCGCGATAAAATGGTGACTGGAACTTTGCGAATTTCAGTGGTGGCAAAAATGAATTTTGCATGCGGCGGTGGTTCTTCCAAAGTTTTCAGGAGAGCATTGAACGCGCTCTTTGAAAGCATGTGAACTTCGTCAATGATATAAACCTTGTAGCGGGCTTGCACGGGGGCATAGCGAACAGACTCGATAATTTCGCGCATGTTGTCCACGCCCGTGTTGGACGCTGCGTCCATTTCGATCACGTCCATGTGGCGTGATTCGAGAATGGCTTCGCACTGCGGCGTCATCAGCGCCATGTCCATGGATGGGCCATCGGGGTAATTCAAGGCTCTTGCAATCAGGCGGGCGGTGGTGGTTTTGCCAATGCCTCTTACACCCGTCAGCATATAACCTTGCGCAATGCGGCCAGTGGCAATGGCGTTGGTGAGCGTGCGCACCATCGCCTCCTGGCCGATCAAATCGGCAAAGTTTTTGGGCCGGTATTTGCGGGCCAAAACGCGGTAAGCGGTGGGTTTGGAATCTGTCATGTTGGGGTGAGATTAGAGGTGAGAGGCTGGACGAGCAACCCATAACGGTCTCGTTAGGGCTGCTCCCTTCCGGTCCTGACCCGGTTGGCGAGCGCTATGTCCGCTGCCAACCTCTCTTGGGCTATATGGGAGGTTTTGGGGGGAATGGCAAGAGCCGTTGACCCTTGGCTTTTGCTCACCTATTTGAAGGGGATGAGCGTTAAACCCATCATCTTGTTGCCAGACGAAAAAACGCTTCGTCAAGTCTCGTCCCCCGTCAAACAGGTTGATGCGGCAGCGCGTGGCGTGTTTGATGACATGCTGGCAACCATGTATGCTGCGCCGGGCATTGGACTGGCCGCGATCCAGATCGGTGTGGCCCAGCGCATAGTGGTCATCGACCTTAGCAAAGAAGGCGAAGATAAAAAGCCACTGTTTCTGGCCAATCCTGAAATCATATGGTCGTCGCAAGACGAGAGCGATTACGAGGAAGGCTGCCTTTCCATTCCGGATTTTTATGAAATGGTGCAGCGGCCCAAAGAAGTGAAAATTCGCTTTTTGGACCGCAAAGGCGAAGCCTCGGAATTGCATGCAAGTGGCCTGCTTGCCACGTGTTTGCAGCATGAGATTGATCATTTGAACGGGGTGTTGTTCATTGATCACATTTCAAGATTGAAGCGCGCTCGTGTCATCAAGAAATTTCAGAAGGCCGACAAGCTGGGAAAGCTGTGATGCGCCTGATCTTCATGGGCACCCCTGAGTTTGCAGTCGTAACGCTTAAAGCCTTGATTGAAGCTGGTCATGATATTGCGTGTGTTTACGCCCAGCCTCCCCGCGCCAAAGGCCGCGGGCTGGCCCTGACGCCAACGCCGGTTCATGCTTTTGCGCAGTCTCAAAATATAGACGTTCGAACACCATTGCATTTGAAATCAGAAGAAGAACACCTGCGATTTGGCAGCCTTAAGGCAGACGCTGCTGTTATCGTGGCATATGGTTTGCTATTACCGCAAGCCATTCTAGATCTGCCCCTTCACGGATGTTTCAATATTCACGCCTCCCTGCTGCCGCGCTGGCGCGGTGCTGCACCTATTCAACGCGCCATTATGGCAGGAGACCCGGAAACAGGTGTAACCATCATGCGCATGGAATTGGGGCTTGATACGGGACCCATGATCAAGACGGAACGCGTGCCAATCACTCATTCAACCACAGGTTCAACTTTACATGATGAACTTGCAATTTTGGGCGCAGAACTGATGGTGGATGTTTTGCGAAATCCATTAGTCAAAGCTACGCCTCAGCCCAGCGCGGGCATAAGCTATGCCAAGAAAATCGACAAGGCTGAAACCAGAATAGACTTTTCACGATCGGCTGTTGACGTTCGCAATCACATCCATGGTCTTTCTCTGTATCCGGGAGCGTGGTGCATGATGAATGGTGCGCGTGTCAAAATTCTTGAAGCCGCGGTGGGACACGGTCCTATTGATTTTAAATGTGCAGATGATTTCATCACGTTTACCAAACTTCAGCGCGAAGGCAAAAGTGTGATGGATGCCGCTACGTTCCTGCGCGGTTTTTCAAACCCGGAGATCAGCTGATGCCGCGGTACCGCCTTACGATCGAATATGATGGCACACACTTTATGGGCTGGCAGTTTCAACCCAATGGCGCAACCGTGCAAGGCGTTTTGGAAGCGGCACTTGAAAAACTTCATGGTTCACGCCTGCTGGTGCAGTGCGCTGGCCGCACGGATGCAGGTGTTCATGCATGGGGCCAGATTGCGCATGTCGATTTACCAAAGCACTGGGATTCCTTTGAGTTGATCAATGCCATAAATGGCAATGTGCGACCCCATCTGGTTTCAATTGTCAGTGCAACTGAAGTGAGCTTGGAGTTTCATGCGCGTTTTTCGGCCACACAGCGCCGCTATCTCTTTCGCATTCTCAATAGGCGCGCGCCGCCCACGATTGAACGTCATAAAGTTTGGCATGTTCCCATTCTTCTTGACGTTGATGCCATGCATGAGGCGGCGCAGCATCTGGTGGGCCATCATGACTTTTCAACATTTCGCGATGCGCAGTGCCAGGCCAAGTCTCCGGTCAAGACCATCGATAAGTTTGATGTGACACGTCATGGAGAAATAATTGAATTGAATGTTGAAGCGCGTTCATTTCTTCATCAACAGGTGCGCTCCATGACGGGAAGTCTCAAGCGTGTGGGCGAAGGACGGTGGACACCGCGCGATCTTAAAGCGGCACTTCAAGCCCGCAACCGCAGCGCTTGTGGTCCGGTTGCTCCGCCAGATGGGTTATATTTGGTACATGTGTCTTATGATTCGAAGGATGTTTAAGTGATGTCAGGTGTTTTGAAAGGTTCTAGCCATGAAAGCCTTGCATTTGTGCGCGCACACTGGATGGGTCTTTTAAAAGTCAGCGCAGTTCCCACGCTTTTGATTGCACTTGTGACATGGATGCAAATCAGCGGTTTGGGCCCGGTTTTCCAAAGCTATATCTTGCAATTTCAAAAGCCAGGCTCACCGCCTGATCCTGCATTGATGGCTGAAATTGCAAAGTCCAGGTGGCTTGATTACAGCCTGGAAATTGCAACCATGATTTTATTCATGTGGAAATTTGTGAGGATCATACGGTATTGGAAAAAAGGTGAGGAAGATTTTTTTGGCATTGACCGAACTGTATTGCAAAGCACCGCTAAAACCATAGCCTATGCCGTTGGCATGATAGCGCTCGCTCTAACGGTTTCGTTTGCGCTTGTTTTTGCAGGCGGACTTGTGATTGGGGTTGCACAGCCGGTACTTGGACCAAATTTATCGATTGCGCTGATGGAAACACTGGCTGTTGCAGCTGGAATTTTCTTCATAGGTTTCCTTTACCGATTTTTGGTTGGGTTGCCGGGCATCGCTTTGGGTGAAAAACCTCATTTCATATCTGACATATGGCCGCTTGCAGGCGGTGAAAACTGGGCCTTGCCGTTGCGGCAGATCATGGGAATAGTGGTGGGGATGGTTCCCATCATCATTATATCTCTGATCTTTTTTGCGCCCGTTGCAGAAGAGTTGAGACCTTTTCTTGAAGGTCAGCAGAAGGCACCGCTGCCTGAAGCTTTATTGCAACGCCTGTTAACCTCGTTTAACACGATGCAAGTGGTGGCAACCTTATTGCAATTGCCGATCATGTGGTTCGGCACGATTTTGACCGGGATTGCCCATTTTCGTTTCCGCAAAAAACTTTCAAGCTGACGAGGTAAAATAGGTGTCGATGATACGGCGATAAATTTGCGTGGTTGCCAGCAGTTCGTCGATTGCCATGCGTTCATCAACCTGATGGATTGTCGCATTTGAAGGACCGAATTCCAGAACAGGGCAATAATCCTTTATGAAGCGCGCATCGGACGTGCCGCCAGAAGTGGACAGTTTTGGCAATATCCCGGTTTCCTCTTGCACAGCATCCTGAACCATCCCAACAAAAACACCAGGTTCTGTGATGAACGCTTCAGCGCCCTCGCTAACGGTGATTGTCCATTGGCCTCCTAGTTCATTTTTCACAATTTCGATCCGGTCATTCACCCAACCGCGTAAGGATGCGTAAGTGTGCACCGTCGAAAACCGGATATTGAACTTCGCTGTGGCTTTGGCAGGAACCACATTTGTTGCGGGATTGCCAACGTCAAAGGTGGTCACCTGCAACGATGAGGGATTAAAATGTTCGTTTCCCAAATCTATTTGAGTTGAAGACACAAGATCGACAAAGCGGGCAAGTTTGGCAACGGGATTTGACACTTTTTCTGGATAGGCCACATGGCCCTGCTTGCCTTCTACTGTAACCGTAAAACTTAAAGACCCGCGACGGCCAATTTTGAGGGTGTCGCCCAGGGCTTCAGATGAGGTGGGTTCACCCACCAGGCAATGGTCCGGAATGTGCTGGAACTTTTTCATCCACTCCAGAACTTTGAGTGTGCCATTTATCGCAGGGCCCTCTTCATCACCTGTAATCAGGAAGGAGATGCTCCCGTTAAACTTCGGGTTTTCACCAACATAATCCAAGGCCGCGGCGGTGAAGGCGGCAACCGAGCCTTTCATGTCTGCGGCACCACGCCCGTAAACGTGGCCGTTGTGAATTTCTGCTGCAAAGGGAGGATGCGTCCACCCCGCTTCATTTCCAACTGGCACCACATCGGTGTGGCCTGCAAAACACAAATGCGGGCCTTTAGTGCCGTAGCGGGCAAACAGGTTGTCAATGTCGGGCGTATCAGCATCTTTGAAAACTAGGCGATGAGTGGTGAACCCTGCTGTCGTTAAAAGCTTTTCAACAACGCCAAGTGCACCTTCATCAAGGGGTGTTACAGAGGCGCAGCGGATAAGGTCTTGCAGAATTATTACAGGATCATGGGCACCGTTTTTCATAAACAGGATGATAGAGGATCAAGGCGCCTATTTGAAGCCCTTCGAATGAGCTCTCATAAGTGCTGGGTTCAATCGCGCAGCAACTCGTTAATCGCAGTCTTGCTTCGCGTCTGTGCATCAACCGTCTTGACGATCACAGCACAGTAGGTGGACGGTCCCCAGTCTTGGCCGGGCATGGCTTTACCGGGCAGGTTACCAGAGACAACAACAGAATAGGGCGGCACATAACCTGTGTGGATTTCGCCCGTCATGCGGTTGATAACCTTGGTCGATGCGCTGATGAACACGCCCATTGCAATAACAGACCCTTCACCGACGATCACACCTTCGACCACTTCAGACCGCGCGCCAATGAAGCAATTGTCTTCAATGATGGTTGGGCCGGCCTGCATGGGCTCCAACACGCCACCAATTCCAACACCGCCAGACAGATGAACATTTTTGCCAATCTGCGCGCAAGAGCCGACGGTGACCCAAGTATCCACCATGGTGCCTTTGTCCACATAAGCGCCAAGATTGACGAAGCTTGGCATCAAGATTGCGCCAGGCGCAATATGAGCCGAATGCCTGACAATACAATTCGGTACAGCCCGAAACCCTGCGTCGCGGAAATGCTTTGCGGTCCATCCCTCAAACTTTGATGGCACCTTATCCCACCATTTGGATTTGCCAGGTCCCCCGCTGATCAACTCCATATCATTGAGGCGAAATGACAAGAGCACCGCCTTCTTGAGCCATTGGTGTGTCACCCATGTGCCCGTTTCCTTGGATGCCACACGCATGCGGCCTGCATCAAGTTCAGCCAATGCAAATTCAACCGCTTTGCGCGTGTTGCCTTCGGTCTTGAAGTTCACCTTGTCGCGATTTTCCCATGCGTCTTCAACGATGGTCATTGCATTTTTCATGGGGTTACTCCTTTGAGAAATTCGGCAAGATTGTCTGTTGTATGATGCACATAGTCTTTTTGGCGGGCATCAGGTTCAGGTTGCGCGGTGTGGTTGTCAGAGGTTATCAGCACGGTGGTCATGCCTAGATCATGCGGAGCCTTAAGATTTTGTGCGATGTCTTCAAAAAATGCCGCGCGCGCCGGGTCCACAGCATGCTGGCCTTTGAATTTATCGTAAGGTGCGGGGTCAGGTTTTGGAATGTAATCTGAGTCAACAATATCGAATATCGCTTCGAAATGTTGTTCAACACCCAGCCTTTTCATCACCCGTTTTGCATGTCCGGTTGTTCCATTCGTGAAAATGAGTTTTCGGCCAGGCAATGCAGCAATTGCAGCGCTTAGATTTTCAAGCCGGGGAACGGCAGAATAATCAATGTCATGCACATAGTCGAGAAATGCTGCGGGCTGCAGATCATGTTCCACCATAAGGCCGCGCAGCGTAGTTCCATATTTCAAATAATATTCGCGGCGGCGGCGCAGGGCCTCGGCTTCATCTACGTTAAAAGTGTCACGGATAAAATCCGCCATGCGAACATGCATTTGATCAAACAGGCGACACGATGCAGGGTAGAGCGTGTTGTCGAGATCAAAGATCCAAGTATTGACGTGGGTGAAACCTCTCATACGCCATCTCGCGATATGCGCGTGCCCACGCCATGGGGGGTGAGGAGCTCTAGCAAAACTGAATGAGGCACACGTCCATCCAAAATGATAACGCCTTCAACACCGCCTGAAACCACTGAAGCAGCACTTTCAATTTTAGGAATCATGCCTGCTGTAATGGTGCCGTCGTCAACCAGCCCTTGCACATCACCGGTTTTCAATTCGCTGATCAGCCGCTTGTTCTTGTCCAATACACCCGCCACATCAGTCAGAAGAAGCAAGCGTTTGGCATTTAGCGCTACAGCGATCGCCCCTGCGGCTGTATCGGCGTTCACATTATAGGTATCGCCGTCCCAGCCAACTCCAATTGGGGCAATAACCGGAATAGCATCGCTTTTCATGATGGTTCTAAGGATTTCGATATTGATGCGGGCGGGTTCACCAACTTGCCCAAAATCGATTGTCGTCACGGTACCTGTGGCAGGGTCGGTCTTGGTCTTGGTATAGCGTTCGGCAATCATCAAACTTCCGTCCTTGCCGGAGATGCCGACGGCGCGGCCCCCTGCCTGTTGAATTGAGGCCACAATGGATTTGTTGATGGAGCCTGAAAGCACCATCTCAACCACTTCCATGGTTTCATGATCAGTGACGCGCAAACCTTCACGAAACTCCGCTTTAACGGCCAGTTTATCAAGCATTTTGTTAATCTGAGGGCCACCGCCATGCACCACGACCGGGTTGAGGCCGCAGACTTTCAGCATCACCATATCGCGTGCAAATTGCTGCGACAATTTTGGGTCCACCATGGCATGGCCGCCAAACTTGACCACAATCACTTGATCATCGTAGCGCTGCAGAAACGGCAAAGCTTCGGACAGAATTCGTGCTGTTTCGGAAGTTTCTGTCATGGCAAATCCCTGATTGGATTTTCGCCTTATAAGACAATTATGAGCGTTGCCAAGGGCTTTACGCGTTCACCAATCTTGCCACTTCGGCGCGCAACTGGTCTATGCCATAAGCCTTTTCGGCAGATGTGATATGAACTGTGGGAAAAGCCGCGGCGCGCTTTTTAACCACCGACAAGGTTTCAGCTGTGAGGCTCTCCAGCTCTGATGGTTTGATTTTATCAGATTTTGTAATGACAATCTGATAGGCCACCGCAGCATCGTCGAGCATTTCAAACATTTCAATATCGGGCGTCATGATACCATGGCGGGCATCAATCAAAACAAATGCGCGCGTCAAGCCCACGCGGCCCCGCAGAAACCCACGTAATACAGACTGCCATTGCTTCACATCTTTCTTCGAAGCCTTGGCATAGCCATAACCAGGCATATCTACCAATGTGAGTTTTGGACCTGCATCAAAGAAATTCAGCTCCCTGGTGCGGCCTGGAGTGTTGGATGTTCGGGCAAGGCCGTTAACACCCGTAAGCGCATTCAGAAGCGTTGATTTTCCCACATTGGAGCGGCCAGCAAAGGCAACTTCCACGCCCGTAATAGGTGGCAATTGGTCGAGCTTGGCAACGCCCATGCGAAATGTGGCAGAGCCATTGAGCAGTTGGCGGCCTGCCAATAATTCGTCATCACTGAATGTTTCGCTCACGGTGTTGCCGGAGGAGACACTGCTTTTTTCTTCAGAAAAGGGATGCTTTCGCGAATGTTTCCAAACAGATCAAGTTCTGCGCCATGTTTTTTCATAATGTAGCTTTGCTGGATCACTGAAAGTGTGTTGCTCCATGTCCAATAAATCACAAGGCCCACAGGGAACGTGCCCAGCATGAACGTGAACAGCACTGGCATCCAATTGAACATCGACGCCTGAATAGGATCATTGGGTGCCGGATTCAGGCGCATTTGAACCCACATGGTAATGCCCATCAAGATTGGCCATACGCCGATCATCAGCGATGGCCAAGGTTGCCATGGAATAAGACCAAACAGGTTGAAGAGCGATGTGGGATCAGGGGCCGACAAATCATGAATCCATCCATAAAACGGTGCGTGGCGCAGTTCTATGGTGGTGAGAATAACTTTGTAAAGTGAGAAGAAAATTGGAATTTGAATAAACATAGGCAAGCAGCCTGCCATCGGGTTCAATTTTTCCCGTTTGTAAAGCTCCATGGTTTCCTGCTGCACTTTGGTGCGGTCATCAGGGTATTTTTCCTTGATGGCATCCATTTGCGGCTTGAGTTTTTTCATCTTGCTCATTGACGCATAGGCCTTGTTGGCAATTGGGAAAACGGCGAGTTTCACCAAAACGGTCACCAAAAGAATGGCAATGCCGAAATTGCCTACAATCGCTTTCACATATTCCAAAAGATAGAACATGGTTTTTGTAATCGGGCTGAACCAGCCCCAATCAATCATCAAGTCAAATTTATCAAACCCATATTTGGCGTTAATGGCATTGATCGTATCAACGACTTTGACACCTGCAAAAATGTGATCTTCATAAGACGCTGTGGCACCGGGGGCTACCAGAATGGCATCAGCCCCCACATAAGACGCTTGATAACCATCGCGTCCTGGGATCTTTACAAACTCATATTTATTGCTGACCTTGGCTGATTTATCAGGGATCAACATGGTGGCCCAATATTTATCGGTAAAGCCCAACCAGCCCCCCACACTGTCCACTGTCACTGGTTCCTCTGGTGTCTTCTTCAGTGTAGCGTAATGGTTTTCAGTCAAAGTGCTGTTGTGCACACCGAGCAAACCTTCAAAAAACACCCAGTATCCAGCAATGTGTGGCGTGTCCTGGCGTTGAACCCGCGCGTAGGGGTAAAGATTAACCGGGGCGGTTCCCTTGTTGGTCACCGACTGTTTGATATTGAATAGATATTTGTCGCTGATTGAGAACGTGCGTTCAAACGTCAACCCTGCTCCATTGTCCCATGTCAGCGACAGTGGCTTTTCCAGCGTCAACACCGCGTTTTGCGGCGCGATCCATAGGGTCTTGCTGTTGGGGACAAGTGTTTTATCACCATCAAGTGGGCGCAATCCCTGCTCGACATAAAATGCATCCTTGCTTCCCGAAGGAGACAGCAAGACAATTGCTGGGCTTTGAGGGTCAACGGTTTCACGGTATTTGAGCAAGCTCAAATCATCAAGTTGTGCGCCTGCCAAATTGATTGACCCTGCAAACTGGTCGGTTTCAATTTTTGCGCGGGGGGAAGCTGCAATCAGTGTTGTGCGGTCCTGAACCGTACTGGGGGCATCAGTGGCGACGGGTGCAGCTGCTATAATCTCAGCCTGTTTCTTGGCTTGCTGTTGTTGCGGACTCACGAAATAATATTGCCACCCAAAAATAATGATCATCGACAGAACGACGGCCAAAATAACATTCTTGATATCGACCGGGGGTTGCTTGTTCATTGTTCGCTCTTTTGAGGGGTCATACTTTGAGAAGTTATAGCTACTTTGGCGTGAAGCCGCTGCAGAGCTGAGATAATATCTGATTGCAGCAATTCAAAGGGGCGATTTTCTGCTGCGCTTCGCCCTATCACCACATAATCCATGCTGTTTTGCACGTGGGCTGAAATCGACAGTCGTGCGGCCTCTTTCAGTCGTCTCTTGATACGGTTACGGGTTACGGCATTGCCCAGCTTTTTGGTGCAGGTAAACCCGATGCGGGGTGCCGCATCATCACCACGGGCGCGCAATTGCATGACAAGGCCAGGCTGGACTTGCGACAAGGCTTTCGCGGCGGCAACAAAATCCTGCCTCCGCTTTATCCTTTCCATTACACTGCTATTTTACGCCGACAGGCGCTTGAGGCCTGCAGCGCGGCGGCGGCGGATAACATTGCGTCCACCCACTGTTGCCATGCGGGCGCGAAAACCATGGCGGCGCTTGCGAACAAGCTTCGAGGGTTGATAAGTGCGTTTCACGTCTAAAACTCCGTCTTATATCAGCAGATTTCCCGCAAGTGCCTCAAAACCTTGATTAATAAGTTATCGAGGATTTTATATTCGGCGTGGAAACATGCTTTATGTGCAAGTTGGGCGCGTTATGGGGGAAACGTTCTGAAAAGTCAACGCGGGATGGAACCGCTTTGGCACAACACGTCAGGTTGCGTTTTATCACGAGAGTGTGAGACCCTCTTTTCAGAACAGCAATTATGCGCCATGCCGTGACTATGGCACTAATGCAAGACGATAAAAGAACGTGGCAGCGCTGGGTGCCGCTGGCCGTGCTGGTTGTACTGGTGGTAATTGCCTACCGTGCAGGCTTGCAGAACTATATCAACTTGTCGGTGATTGCTGAAAATGAAATGCTACTCGTGGAATATGTGAATTCACACCTGTTGCTCTCTATTATGCTTTATGCGGTTACATATATTGCTGTGGTGGCCCTGTCGCTTCCGGGGGCTGCGTTGTTGAGCATTTTTGGCGGATTTGTTTTCGGTTGGGCCCTCAGCGCACCAGTTTCAGTCATTGCCGCCACGATTGGTGCGGTCATCGTGTTTCAAATCGTTAAAACGTCGCTTGGTGCCATTGTCGCAGAAAAAGCAGGGCCTTTTGTGAAAAAGCTTTCGGAAGGTTTCAAACGGGATGCGTTCAACTATCTCCTATTTTTGCGTCTGGTTCCCGCCTTCCCGTTTTTTGCGATCAATGCGGTGGCAGGTCTTGCAGGGATAAATCTCCGCGTTTTCGTGATTGCAACGTTCTTTGGAATTGTGCCTGGCTCAATTGCTTTTGCCTGGTTGGGCCGGGGGCTTGGCAGTGTAATTGAGGCCCAGCGCCATGCTTACGATGCCTGTGTTGCTGATAAAGGTCTGGCGAATTGCCAGTTTGAGATTACGGCATCGGCATTGTTCACGCCGCAGCTGGTCATCGGTTTGTGTGCGCTTGGTGTTGTGGCGCTTATTCCAGTGGCCCTTAAGAGATGGAAGGCTTTTTCATGACATTTGATCTTGCTGTGATTGGGGGTGGATCTGCGGGTTTGTCGGTGGCTGCTGCTGCTGCACAACTTGGCCAAAAGGTCATATTGTTTGAAAAAAGCGAAATGGGTGGCGATTGCTTGAACTCAGGTTGCGTTCCGTCAAAATCCCTTATCGCTGCCGCCAAAATGGCACACGCGCAGCGCAGTTCAGAAATGTTTGGGATCAAGTCTGTTCAGCCTGAAATTGATTCTGCGAAAGTCATGGCCCGGGTGCAGCACGTGATCAAGACCATTGCACCCATCGATAGCCAACAGCGGTTTGAGGGACTTGGTGTTACTGTGGTGAGAGCGCATGCGCGCTTTACTGGTAAGCGCTCCTTGGAGGCGGACGGCAAAACTTACCAAGCCCGACGAATTGTGATTGCAACAGGATCGCGCGCCAGTGTTCCGCCCATTCCTGGCTTGCAGGATATCGCTTTTTTTACCAATGAAACGCTGTTTAAAAATGAGGTGTTGCCCAAGCACCTGATTATAGTTGGTGGAGGGCCTATTGGAATAGAGATGGCACAGGCGCACCGGCGCCTGGGGTGTGATGTTACGGTATTGGATTCTGCTGTTCCTCTCCCGAAAGACGATCCTGAACTTGTGGCGATCGTTCTGGCGGCGTTACGGGATGAGGGTGTGATCATTCATGTCAATGTTTCAATTTCCAAAGTTGCGATGATTAAAAATCAGGTGGCTTTAACGCTTGCCGATGGAACCTTGATCAAGGGGTCGCATGTGTTGATTGCAGCAGGCCGCATGCCCAATGTTGAGGGTCTTGGGCTGGAGGTTGCGGGCATTGACTATAGCAAGCGCGGGGTTACGGTGGATTCGAGTCTACGCACTACGAACCGCCATGTGTATGCAGCAGGCGACATTGCAGGCGGACTGCAATTTACCCATGTGGCAGGCTATCATGCCGGACTTATCATTCGCAACGCGCTGTTCCGATTGCCCATCAAAAATCGAACGGATATTATTCCATGGGTCACTTATACGGATCCAGAATTGGCCCAAGTTGGCCTGCAGGAAGCCCAGGCGCGTAAAATTCATGGTGCGGCTATCAAGGTGTTGCGGTGGGCCTTTGCCGAGAATGACCGGGCGCAAACTGAAGGGAAGACCACAGGCCTTGTAAAAATCATTGTCGGACGGCGCGGGCGAATTTTGGGCGCAGGTATTGTAGGAGCAGGTGCAGGGGAGTTGATTGCGCCTTGGGTCTTGGCCCTTTCCAATTCAATGAAAATTTCCAGTTTGGCCAATATGGTTCTGCCTTATCCAACACTGAACGAGGCTGGCAAGCGTGCGGCCATAAGCTATTATGCCGGATTGGCGAAGAAGCCTTGGCTCAGGCGCATACTTGGCATTCTAAAAGCTCTGGGATAAAGCTTCACGCATGTTTCGAACAACTTTGGCAAAATGGTTAAACCTGCTGCGCGGCCTGTCTGGCAAAGTGCTTTTGCTCACCATTGTGTTTGTCATGATTGGTGAAGTTCTCATCTTTCTTCCGTCAATTGCCAATTTTCGTATTCAATGGTTGAAGACGCGGATTGCGCAGGCGGAAATTGCCGCTCTTGCATCAGAAGCAGCGCCTGGCCAGATCGTGGATGCCGAATTGCGCAGCACAATTTTGAAAGGTGCCGGGGTTGAGGCTGTATCCCTTACGCGCGGCGAAAAACGGCAACTGATGTTACGTAGCACTGATGATGGCATGATCGATGAAACATTCGATCTCCGCTCGGGCATCTACTACACCACGATTGGTCAGGCTTTTGCCGTCATGTTGCGCCAGAATGACCGCTTGGTGAGCGTGATTGACAAGCCCCCCGCAATGTCTGGCGATATGATTGAAGTGGCCCTGCACGAACTGCCGCTGCGTGATGCCATGCTGCGTTATGGCTTGAATATTCTCGGGCTTTCAATCGTGCTGTCACTGGTTGTTGCATCAATGATTTTTGCAGCACTCAACCGCGTGTTGGTCAAGCCGATGCAACGGCTTTCATCCAACATGATGGCTTTTGGCGAAAAACCGGAAGATGCGTCCCGCATTGTCATGCCTTCCTTGCGCAATGACGAGATTGGCATAGCCGAGCGCGAACTGAATTTGATGCAAACGCAATTGCAGGGCAACCTGCAACAGAAAACGCATCTTGCTGCCTTGGGTCTGGCCGTCAGCAAGGTGAGCCATGATTTGCGCAACATGTTGACATCGGCCCAACTCATTTCTGATCGACTGGGCGAAGTGAAAGACCCGACTGTGCAGCGCTTTGCACCTAAACTGATTACCTCGCTAGACCGCGCGATTTCATTTTTGA
The DNA here is from genome assembly GCA_038230015.1 of Hyphomicrobiales bacterium. GTDB lineage: Bacteria > Pseudomonadota > Alphaproteobacteria > Rhizobiales > Aestuariivirgaceae > Aestuariivirga. The sequence goes on from JBBRNW010000004.1 coordinate 20,569, forward strand.
ACCAGACCATCACCTATGGCCGCGCCCAGGAACTTCCGCCACGGCGAGAAATCCTGTGCTTGTCTGAAGTCATCGACGAAGTTTTTGAGTCTGTTATTTTACTTACAAAGCTGAAGATAAAACTTGAAAACCGCGTGGCAAAGACAATTGAAATTGATGCGGACCGCGAACATCTCTTCCGCATTCTGACCAACCTCACCCGCAACAGCATTCAGGCCCTTCATACCCATCCGGCTACAGATCAATGCGTGTCAATCGAGGCAGAACGCCAAACCCATATGGTCAAAATATGCGTGAGAGATAATGGACCGGGAATTCCGCTCAGCATCCGAAACAAAATGTTTGAGGCCTTTCAAACTGCAGCGCGTGCCGGAGGGACCGGGCTGGGTTTGGTCATTTCTGCTGAGCTGGCGCAAGCCCATGGGGGTTCAATCTCTGTGTTGGATACGGGTGACTTTGGCACTGCATTTGAAATCAGCATTCCGGACCGCGCGCAGAAGTTACGTGTGAAGAATGGCCCTGCCGTCAAATTGGTCGGCGTATAAAACTTCTCTGCTTGCGTTATTTTCGAAGGCGGTCTAAGCACCAGTCGCTTTCGCTTCTTGAGCGTCAGCCTCGCGCGCCCGTAGCTCAGCTGGATCAGAGCACTAGACTACGAATCTAGGGGTCAGAGGTTCGAATCCTTTCGGGCGCGCCATCTTTTCAATAACTTAGCCAAATCTAGCGCTTTATTAGTCTCTTTCTAGTCGCACCTTTGATTGCGAGTTGCAAAATTTCAAATAAAAAAGCGGTTCGAAAATATGGCTTTGTTGAGCCGTGGTTTGGTGAAGGGTCGTGAAACTAATATTGTGCGACCTATTGGCTAAGTTAAATTCCCCACTTACTTTCTTCGTAAAAAAAGAAACTGATTTCTCAGATTCAAAATTCACTGGCACACATGATGGTCAGAACGCGAATGGTAGCTTCAGCGTTGGTTGGATCAACTGAATGCTGGCTCATGGCAAGATCATAGTAGTCGATCTTCCAAAAATAGCGCCCGCCTTCAATTGCTAAACTTCCAAAGTCGTGTTCATGATGCGGGTCATTGGCTTGGTGAAAATTATTGAAAGTTTGTACAGCTGCAACGATCTTACTCTTCACCTCCCCACCCAAGGCGTCAACACCTTGGGTCATCACAACGCGACCACCTTTAAATGTTCGCCTGAAAGCGTCATTCAATTCCTTGATCTTCGCCGTTTTGGTCTTGTCTTTCATTCCCCCCTCCTCTCACTCGGCACCAAATTATTTTGATGTTCAGTTGAAAGGACAAGTTGGCCTTTAGGTATTGATTGGATTTTTCAATTCTTAATAGATTTTCTGAATGTTAATTTATGAGTCTTTTTAATTGAGTCTTATTAGTGTGCCGTTTTGGCAGTTCTGGCGGTGCCATGATGGCAGTTCTAGGAATGCAATTTTGGCACTTCTGGTTGTGCCATGCGCTTGCCTTTGGCAGTGAGATTAGAGCATCGGGCGTTCAATTGAATCCGTAACCTGCTGCTGTGAAGAAGTTGGAACATTCTTCGGGAGTGAAGAGCGCGCAGATGTTGCCGATGGCTTTCCAGAGTTCATCGATGGTTCTGGCGGCGATGGCGCGAAGGTGTGCTTTGAGTTTTGAGAAAGCCATCTCGATGGGATTGAGGTCAGGACTATAGGGCGGCAGGAAGAGCAACCAGGCGCCTTTGGCACGGATCATGCTCTCGGCCTTTGTGCTTTTGTGGCTTGAGAGATTGTCCATTATGACAACATCGCCCGGTTTGAGGACTGGTACCAGTTGGGTTTCGACATAAGTGTCGAAGATCACCCGGTTCATCGGTGCATTGACAATCCAGGGAGCGACAAGGCCGTCGCATTTGAGGCCTGCAACAAAGGTCTGTGTGCCCCAGCGGCCAAAGGGAGCCTTGCTGTTCAACCGTTCTCCCATCAGCGAGCGCCCCCGCAGCAGCATCAGCTTTGTATTGGTGCTGGTTTCATCAATGAAGATCAACCGTCCGCGCTGTTCACGCATGATAGGTTGTCGGCCCTGTCTCCACTCCGACCGTGCCTTGGCAAGGTCAGGCCTGTCTTGTTCCGATGCCAGAAGCGTTTTTTTTGAAGCTGAGCCCGCAGGCAATCAAAAACTTCGAGAGATTTGATGGATCGGCTTTGATGCCCTTCGCCTGCACCAGCTTCAAGGCCAACTCCGGCATGGTGATGTCGCTCTTGTCAGCAACAGCCTTTAGAATTAAGTCCCTGTAGTTCCTGAGTTTGCCGTGCCGGAAGCCGCCGCGTGGTTTGGGATCAACCCGGCCAGCCGCGCGCCAGCGCCGCATCAGGTTCACGGCAAAGGATATCGAGGTGTCAAAATGGCGGGCAGCTTCGTTGCAGGAATTTCGCGCCTCAACAAAAGCAACAACGCGTTTACGCAGATCGTTCGACAAAGCATGTGGCATGGCAAATCACCTCCACACACCTTGAATCACTTTCAACCTGATTTGTGAATCTCTTTCGATTAAATATGAACGCCCGATGCTCTAAATGGTCAAATCTAAGTGGTAATCTACATCCATATGGCACACCACTTTCTCAAGGTAAGTCCAATTTTTTGATCTTCTCAATAAATGGCGACCACACGCGCTGGAAAGCCAGAGCCCCCTTTTGCACTGGGCCAGCTTGCCATGATGAGCGCGCCAGCTTCGGGAACTTTGTCGAGATTAGTCATCACTTCAATTTGCCAACGATCAATCGAAAGCACATAGTGCTCAAGGCTAAAATCCCCTGCAGATGTGGCGATGCCCGGATCAGTGTCAAGTTGCTCATGGCCCACTGCAGTGATGCCGCGCTTTTCAAAAAGCTCCTGCAAAACTGCCTTTGACCAGCCCGGACAATGGGAAATTTTATCCTCACCCCGGTTATAAAACAGCTTTTCATCGGGCCAGCGCGTCGACCAATCCGTGCGCAATGCCACGAAAGACTTTTCAGGAATTTGCCCGTTGCGTTTTTCCCAAGCTTCAACATCATCAAGCGTAGGCGTGCTGTCCGGATTTGCCAAGACGCGCCCACTGATATCAATCACCACCAAAGGCAGAAGCATTTCACGAACTGGGATTTGATCAAGAGTGCGCCCACCTTTTATGAAATGCACTGGCGGATCAACATGCGTGCCCCATTGGCCAACAAAACTATAGTGATGAACTTGAAAGCCGTTGCCTTTCTCAAAATCGAAAAATAACTTGCGCTCTTCATCAGGAAATGCGGGAAAATGTGGTTGGCCCGGATGAAAAGGATGCGTCAGATCTGTGTAGATCGCGCCAGCCAAGCTGGCGCGATGCAAGTTCCAAAGGGAATTTTCAGTCAAGATATCAAGGCTCCGGCACGAAGGTTGGTGCAGCTTCGCTGGCCAGGAAGAGCTTGCCATCTTTGACACCGATCACCGATACCGACTTGTCAGGAACGGCAATCCCAGCGCGATAAGTGATCGTGCCGGTTACACCGTCGAGTCCCGATGTTGCTGCAATGGCATCGCGAATTTTAGCTGAATCAACGGCACCAGCGCGCGTTATCGCATCTGCCATCAACTTAACAGCATCATAACCCAAAGCGGCAAATGCGTTTTCAGGATCGACCTTGTTGGCTGCCTTGTAAGCATCCATAAATTTCTGCACCTTGGGCGTAGCACCTACACCAATATAAGAATGGGTGGTGAAATAAGCGCCTTCAGCAGCCTTGCCGCCTACTTCAAGAAGCAATGGCGAGTCATAGCCGTCACCGCCGACAACTGGAACATTGATTCCGGCTTGGCGCAGTTGCTTTAAGATCAACGTCACTTCATCGACAAGTGACGCCGCATAAATGAAACCCGGAGCTTCTGGCAAAGCTTTGATCTTGGCGATCTGGGCTGTAAAGGTCTTGTCGCCAGTTTTATAAGTATCTTTACCGAGCAATTTACCACCGCCATGCTCATAGGTCTTGACGAAGTAATCCGAGAGCAGCGTCGTATATTCGGTGCCAAGATCAGTTAGCAGATAGCCTGTTTTAGCCTTAAGATTGTTCAAAGCAAAATCTGCACCAACGGCAGCTTGCACATTGTCACCAAAGCAAGCCAAGAACACTTCATTGCCAAGCTGGCTTGGCAGCTTCGGCGATGTGGCACCGGGGGTGATCAGTGGAATTTGGGCTTTCTGTATTTGTGGTCCGATGGCCAGAACTGAGTCTGAATCCGAATAGGCGATAATACTAACGACCTTGTCACTATCAATCAGTTGGCTGGCTACTGTGGCGATGACGGTTGGATCACTCTTGGTGTCATAAACGACAAGTTCAATGGGACGACCCAGAACGCCGCCTGCAGCATTTATCTCAGCAGCAGCAAGCTTTCCACCATTCAACATAGGAGCGTCAAGTGAGGCCGCATTGCCTGTTAAGTTCGCTGGAAAACCAATTTTTATTGGATCTGCCGCAAACGATCTCCCCGTCCCTGCCAGCACAATGGCAGTCGAAAGTCCCAGACCGAGGGCTGTGCGTCGATTAATGTTCTTCATTTTACTTCTCCCTGTTTAATTTTGCTGTTTGCCGATCGCCTGAAGAGCCCAAACCCAAACTCGCTCTCTCCCATGATTCCCTTCGGCCGGAAAATCATGATTAAGATAAAAATAAAACCCAAAGCTACCTGACTTGCTCCAAAAAGTGCTGGAACTATAAAGTCTCCGATTGTGAACCCGCGTTCTACTGAGCGTAGAACTTCAGAAAGGAGAGTTACACATATGACACCAATTATAGCGCCCGACAGTGAGCCCATGCCGCCCAGAACCAACATGGCAATGAGGTTCATTGTCATCGCGAAATAGAAGGTGACAGGCGAGAATGAGCCAAGATAATGCGCATAGAGCGACCCGCCAACGCCGGCAAAGAAGGCCCCGATGGCAAAAGCCGAAAGCCTCGTATTCAGCATGTCAATTCCAATAGCACTTGCTGCAACTGTATCATCACGCACGGCCTTCATGCGACGTCCGAACGGTGAATAGACCAAGCGCCACAACACAAACAATGTAACAACCAACCAACCGAAAACCCAGGGCAGTGATGTATCAAGCGGAACGCCAGTAAAAGTGCGAGCCCCGCGCGTGAAATTACTGGCATTGATCAGCACCACATTAACGATGATCAGAAAGCCCATTGTTGCAACGGAAACAAAATAGCCTGAGAGACGCATCAGCGGATACCCCACTATGACAGCCAACAAAGCGGTAAAGGCACCGGCAGTCAATGTGGCCGGAAGGAATGGCATGCTGAACCAGTTCATAAAAACAGGCAAATTTGGTAACAAAGATGCCTTTTGCGCAACTGTCAACGAGAGGATACCCGAAACATAAGCTCCGGCCCCTATGAAGCCCACATGCCCCAATGAAAACACGCCCGTGAAGCCGTTACTCAAAGACAGCGACAACACGAAAATCGAATTAAGCGCGATGATGAGCAGAACGCGCACGAAATAATCGCTCATAAGATATGGCGCACCAAAGGCAACGCCAGCCACCAGCACTAAAAGCAAAGTCACGAGCAAAAGACGTACCATCACAATTTGACCTCACGATTTGGCTGCAACAACCCGCCAGGACGAAACAGCAGGAAGGCGATTAAAAGCGAAAACACAATCGCATCGCGGTATGGAGTTATCTCATCAGGTAGAAATGCCACGATGAATATCTCAAGTGCGCCCAGCATAAAGCCACCCACCAGCGCACCTGCAATCGAACCAAAGCCGCCAATGATGGCTGCCACGAAGGCTTTGAGCAGTGGCGTAAATCCCATTTGTGGCTGAACCACGCCAGCCTGTGCGGCCCACAACACACCAGCAAGCCCTGCAAAGGCTGATGCCACCACAAACGCCACAACGATCAAACGGTTGATATCAAGTCCCACAAGCTGGGCTGCAGCCATATCCTCAGAAGCCGCCCGCATACCAATTCCAAGTGTCGTTTTTGTGATGAACCAACCAAGCCCAATCAGCGAAACAAAGGTTAGCACCAATGTTAGAATATTTATGTTTGTGAAAGTGATCGCGCCATCAAGCAATTGCCAAGAGTCATTTAATGTAGCAGGCAAAGGGAAGTTACGCGGTGATGATGAAAAGACGAGAATACCAAAATTTTCGAGAATATAAGTCACGGCAAGACTGGTTAAAAGCCTGGTTACATCCGGCGCATTGCGGATGGGGCGGTAAGCAATGCGTTCAATTAGAAACCCAGCCATTGCAGCACCGATGATTCCGCACATCAGCGCAGGAATAAAAGGCATACCAATTCCGATGAGCAAGACAGTGGTGAATGCGCCCACCATCATCACATCGCCATGAGCGAAATTGGTAAGTTTCAAAACACCAAAAACAATAGAAAGGCCAACGGCCACCAAAGCATAAAGGCTGCCCAAGCTCACCGCGTTGATAACTTGCTGCAGAATATATTCAAAACTGCTCATTGGGCCGCTCCCAAATAGGCCTGTGCCACACGATCATCCGACAAGAGCTCGGTTGAGCTTCCTTCTAACGCCACTGAACCAGTTCGCAAAACATAAGCCCGGTCTGCCAATTGCAAAGCAAGCTTCATGTTCTGTTCTACCAACAACATCGTCATGCCTTGCTGCTTCAATTCTGCCAGAGCTTTAAAAATATGTTTTACTAGTAAAGGCGCAACACCCAGCGAAGGTTCATCCAAAAGCAAGAGCTTGGGGGAAGCCATCAATGCGCGGGCTAAGGCCAGTTGTTGCTGTTCGCCACCTGAAAGTGTTCCAGCAAGTTGCGGGCGCCGTTCGCGCAAAATCGGAAACAAGCTGAACATGCGTTCGGTATCTTTAGCGATGCCATCAGCGTCAATCCGTGTACATGACCCCAGACGTAAGTTTTCATCTACCGTTAAACTACCAAACAACCGCCGACCTTCCGGGCTTTGAGCCACACCCAAGCGCACAATTTGACTGGTTGGCATGGTTGCAATTGAGCGCCCACCAAATAAAATATGTCCCGCACTGGGCCGAGACAGGCCTGAAATAGTACGCAGCGTTGTGCTTTTTCCAGCACCATTAGCACCCAGAAGCGCCACCACTTCGCCCTGCTTTACTTGGAGTGATATCCCCTTCAGTGCACGCACAGCGCCAAACCTGACTTGAAGATTTTGAATTTCAAGCAACGCGGGCCGTGCTTCACTCATGGCCAAGATATGCCTCTCTAACACGAGGGTTTTTGCGCACTTCTTCAGGCGTGCCCACACAAATCACTTCTCCTGTCGCGAGAACCTGAATGCGTTCACATACTGTCATGATGAGATCCATGTCATGCTCTACCACAACAACCGTAATGCCAAACTTATCTCGAATAGATCTTATAAGGGCGACCAACGCTTGTGTTTCCGTTGAATCCAAACCTGCCGCGGGCTCATCCAGTAAAAGCAATTGCGGTTTTGTCGCCATAGCACGTGCAATTTCGAGCCGACGCTGATCGCCATAGGGCAAGTCTGCAGCTAACCGACTTGCTTGTGGCGTGAGCCCCATGAATTGCAAAAGCTCTGTACTCATCTCTTCCGCATGTAGCGAACGCGAATGATAGTCTTTTCCGCGCAACACCGCACTGAATGGCCCGATGGGATAACGCAATTGTGCAGCGGCTAGAACATTCTCAGCAACCGTCAATGAAGAAAACAAACGAGAGCCTTGAAACGTTCGTGCAATCCCAAGCTCCACGATACGCGATGTTGTCATGTTAATGATGGAACTGCCTTTGAATTTGATCTGACCCGCATTCGGTTTCGAAAAGCCAGTGATCAAATTGAAGAATGTGCTTTTGCCAGACCCATTAGGGCCAATCACGCCCAAAATCTCTCTTTCGCGAAGGGTGATGGCATGGTCACGTAATGCCACAAGACCACGAAAAGCCTTTGTCAGACCTGACGTTTCCAGCAGAACGTTGCCGGTGTCACTGCCGAGTTGTGACTGCAATTCCATCGTCTCTTGTCTTGCCCCAGCAGTGCATGTTCATATTGGCCCCTGCCCCCTTATCAGTTCATCTACCAAAATGGAAGTTTCCGACTCGCGGCAATAGCCTTTGAAAGCTGCGAGTGCATTTAAATGCCGCGGCTCGCTATCAGTTGTGCAAGCATCAATGGGGCATACCATGCGAAAACCTCGGTCTGCACCATCGCGCACCGTGTGATCAATGCATTGGTCAGTTAAAAATCCCGTCACCACCACAGTGTCGATCCCAATGTTGCGCAAAATATATTCAAAAATTGTTGAGTTGAACAAGCTCGAAGATGTTTTGGGCAGAATGATTTCATCAGCCAATGGGCGCAATTCGTCGATGACTTCGGTGTCGCGGCTTCCTGCCGGAAAGTGAAAATTGGATTGCTTGTAATCTAAACTTCTGTCGCGCCCATCCTGAGTGAGGCTCGCGATCACCGTGTAGATGATTTCTGCTTTCGACTTACGTCCAGCTGCGATTAGTTTCGCCATGTTCGGAATGGCCATCTGGCTTGCGCTTTGATGGAAATGAGGCCGCTTTGCCGCAGCACCTTCATTGAAAATTCCTTTTTGGGCATCGATCAACAAAATCGCAGTTGTAGCAGGATCAAGCGGGGCTTCACGCAATGGCAATTTGGTCTTCATGGTTGCGAACTCATGAATCCGGCGTACGCTTCACGAATGACACCATCCAGACGGTTTGCCCAAGCTTTTTGACCGGAAGGCAGACCAATCAAATCTTGTCTGATTTCAAATTCCACATAGGGAATTCCGCGCGCTTCAGCATGAATTGGAATGGAATAGTCCTTTGTGATATCGACAGAATAAGGTTCATTGCAACCCACTAAGATGTCCGTCTGTTTTTCCAGAACTGCAAGAACTTGTAAGCTAAACCGAGCATCCGTACCAAAACACAATCCCACGTGCCAAGGCCTGGGCGCTGGCTTAGCCAAAAGCTGCGGTGTGAAACTATGCATTGCCAGCAACATCGTTGGTAGACCCTTATTTTTTTGTCTTCAAGCCTTGAAACGATTTCACGGTGATAGGGCTGAGCAATTTCAGCGTGGCGCTTCGCACGCGCCAACTCATCAAGCCCGATATTACCGGGGATTGCCGTTCCATCTGAGATCAAAGCAATTGAATCTCGTGAAGTGGCTACGCGGTTGCATTCTACCACCAGCCGCGAATAACGCTGGAAAACAAGTGGCGCTGCTAACAAGTCACTGAGAAATCCACTAACGCCAAGTATGCCAATGTCATAGCCAATGTGACGATCCAGTTCGCTGCTCGGCAAACCCAGGTTTTGCAATTTGCTGGGCACTGCATTGCCCGCATGGTCACAAAGCAACAAAAAGGGCGAAGTGGCATTTTCATTGCGCAAACCCACCGGAGCTGGATGATCTATTCCCAAAAGTTTTTCTGCAGGAAACGCCGACTGGACCATGCTCAATACATTCTCGCGTAAATGCTGCAGAGCTCATCCATATCCTTGTCGGCGGACATCGCCAACTCACCGCGCTTGTGCATGAGATAAGCCTTGGCCAGAACCGGACCCATCCAACTCATCGCACGATCATCAGCTTCAAGAGCGTCCAATGCTTCACCCATTGTGCGCGGCAAATCGCCAATGCCACGGCGGCTGCGCTCTTCTGAGGTCAAAGTACCTAGATCGCCACTGGAGAGAAAGGGCGCGGGAAGATTATTCTGAATTCCCGTCAAACCAGCATAAACCAACATTGCCAATTGCAAATAGGGGCTCGCGGTTGCATCAGCTGCTCGATATTCAAGATTGTAGCGCTTGGCCACGTCAACGCCTTCGATTTCAGGAAACGTCCTCGAAACCGGCAGCAGCTCAGTGAAGGATTCGAACCTGCGACCCGGTGATTAAGAGTCAGCTGATTAATTTGATCCCGCTCCCTTTGCATCTTCAAATCACACAAGACACTGTCAACTATCTGTGGTTTCTGGCTCCCGCAACCAAATCAAATTCCGTTAATTCAATAAAATAGCAGGTTTTCTTTTTATGCCAAACGGCCCAAAAGATCGCGTTGGGTAACTCATGGGTAACAGTTGGAAAAGAAATTGAGAGATACCCACATTGAAGTGTGATTTGCGAACGTATTCTATTCGATATCAGTGCAAAATCCAAAATCCGCCCAAACGAGAACCGGATGCGCAACTAATCCGTGGCATGATCGGCTCAACTTCCTCCCGCCTACAATCTAGACCTCAATTCCATTGAACAGACCTTCTCAAAAATCAAAAGCGTTCTATGCAAAGCCATAAGTAGAACTGTTCCAACGATTTAAAACGCCATCAAACACGTCAACCCAACAATCTCACAAACGACATGCCAAAATTGTTTCAAAAATGCTGGCTATTCCTTAGAATAGGTGGATCAGAGTTTAGTTCCCGTGATTTTGTGAATGTGATCGCGCTAAACCAACGCTTTACCAAAATTGGCGGCGGCCAGAGATTCACTGCGAATGGCATCAAGAACAGTTTTGTATAAAACCTGAAATTCGGGCGAACCGACCATGTCATATTTACGTGGGCGTGGCAGCGTGATGGGAACCGTGGTTTTAATTTTCCCTGGTCGATTAGTCATAACCGCAACACGATCTGCTAGATAAACCGCTTCTTCTACATCATGGGTGATGAAGAGAACGGTCAAACGATGGTGCTCCCAAATTTGCGTGAGCAATTCCTGCATGTGATGGCGTGTTAACGCGTCAAGTGCGCCAAACGGTTCATCCATTAACAACATCCTGGGGCGATAACTCAAGGCACGGGCAATTGCTACGCGCTGCTTCATGCCGCCAGAAAGTTCGGATGGATAAGCATTTTCGAATCCTTCCAAGCCGACCAGATGCAAATGTGACATGGCAATCTCGCGGGCTTCGGTGGTGCTTTTACCAGCTGCCTGCAAAGCAAATTCCACGTTTTTTTGGCCTGTTAGCCAGGGCAGCAAAGTGTAGCTTTGAAACACGACGCCTCGGTCAAGCCCCGGCGAAACAATATCCTCGCCGTCAATTTTGATGCTGCCCTCATCATGTGTTTCCAATCCCGCTGTGATTGAAAGCAAAGTGGATTTGCCGCAGCCAGAAGTACCCACCAATGCAACAAATTCATTGTCGGCGATTTCAAGATCGAAACCTTGGAGTGCGGTGGTTTGCCCGCGATCAGTTTTGAACGTTTTGCCCAAGCCTTGAATAGAAAGTTTAGGAGTCGCCATCACCTCGCCTCCAGATAGCGGAATAATCTGTGCCCAAAATACTTCATTACTTGATCGGTCACCAAACCCAAAATGCCAAGAATGAGCAAATATCCAAAGATCAAGTCGGTCTGAAAGAACCGTTGCGCTGTCGTAATGCGATATCCTAGGCCTGAGTTTGCGGCCACCAATTCTGCGACTACGAGCCATGTCCATGCCCAGCCTAAACTGATCCGCATGGAATCCCAAATGGCAGGCAGGGCGGAAGGCAAAACAATGCGTTGCAAAACCCTCATTTCCGGCATTTGCAAAGTGCGACCCAGATTAATGAAATCGCGCGGGACAGCTTTCACATTGTCCATCACCAGCAGCACTTGCTGGAAGAAAGTGCCAATAAATATGATCAAAAGCTTTTGCACGTCGCCCGTGCCCGTCCAAAGAATGGTCAGTGGAACAAAGGCTACAACTGGCATGTAACGAATGAAATCAATGAAGGGTTCGATCGCTGCTTCCCAGCCGCGATAACTGCCGATCAAAATACCAATTGGCAAAGCGATTATCGTTGAAATCAAAAAGCCCAAGAGGATGCGGTAAATACTGATACCCAAATCAATAAACAACTGACCGCTCGCCCATAGGCCAGCCAGTCGATTGAACACCTGCAAGGGCGAAGGCAAAAACAGCGGGCGCACCAAGCCTAATGATGTGGTAATAACCCAGAGCAAAGCCAGCACAGCAAAGACCGTGGCTGAGATGCCGAGAAATTGTGCTGTGCTGATTTTTCCACCAAGCGAAAAAAGGCGGCCGAAGCCGCTCTTTTTATTTTGCTGCGGCATCTACAAACCGCGCATCAATGGCGGGTGAGAGATCAACATCCTTTTGCAAAATGCCAGCAGCCCGCGCTGCCTTGTGAACTTCTGGAATAACCTTTTTGACAAAGTTCCCAGCAAATTCGGTTTTGTTTTCTGCTGCTGAATAGTAGACCACGCCGTCAAATGCAGTTGTCAATTCGTCTGGCTTTGCACCTACAGCTTCCGAAATAATAGCGCGGCCGCCGGGCGTATCTTTACGATAATCAGCAACAGCTGCATCCCACGCTTTTACCAAAGCCAAAACTTGTCCTGGTTTGGATTTAAGGAATTCATCGGTGACAACAAGCACGTCAGATATGAGGCCTGGATTTTCGCCTGCACTATAGATCATCTTCACGTTTTTGTTTTGCTGCATGGCCAGTGTGAGATAGGGCTCATAAGTAACCGCCACAGGAATTTTCCCTGCAATTAACGCAGCGCCAGCGTCTGCAGCAGGCATCGGCACTTTTTGCACATCGGCAATCGTCATGCCATTTTGGGCAAGTGCATAGTTCAGAAGAATGTCGCTGGTTGTTCCTTCTTCCAGCGCAATTTGTTTGCCTTTCAGCCCCTTGATATCGGTCACCGAGCCGTCAGAAACCATGGCGTCAGCGGTTTTGGAAACATCCATCAGCAACACTATTTTGATTGGCAATCCAGCGGCGATGAAATTCATCGCTGTATGAGTGGCAATATTGCCACATTGGAGCTGGCCAGAAGCAAGTGCCGCATTCAAATCGGAGTCCGTCGTAAAATTGACTAACTCGACCCCCTCAAGTCCTGCCGCTTTGAACAAGTCTTTTTTAGCAGCAATATGCCACTGGCCATAGCCAAGCCAAGGGTTGAGGCCCATCTTCAATGTGCCTGCTTCCGGTTTGGTCGAAAGGTCGTCAGCAAAGGCTTGTGGCGCAAAGCCTGATAAAGTTGTTGCAGCAAGTCCGGCCTTTAAAAAACCGCGGCGATTTGGGATCCAATTCATGTTCAACCCTTTCTGTTGTTATCAGATTTGATTTGATCTTAAATTAGACTGCGCGTCAACAATTTCAACTTTTTGTGGGGTCTATTTTAAATGAAGGCTGTTCGACTTTATTCAAAGGGAGATTTGCGCGTTGAAGATGTTGCCGCGCCGGGCATGCCACAACCTCGTTGGGTTCGCGTAAAAGTATCGATGGCGGGCATTTGTGGATCAGATTTACACAACTTCAAGACTGGCCAGTGGATTACAAGATCACCCTCGATTGCAGGCCATGAATTCACTGGGATTATCAAAGAACTTGGAGTGGATGTTGAAGGGGTAGCGATTGGCGATCCGGTGGTGGCGGATTCACGCTTCTGGTGTGGGGTGTGTCAAAGCTGTCAAAACGGCCAGCAACAACTTTGTAGTACACTAGGCTTCATAGGCGAGGCTCGTGATGGTTGCTTTGCGGAGGAAATTAACTTGCCCGCAAAACTGCTGCACCGCATTCCCCCTACTCTTTCACCGAGAATTGCAGCCATGGCAGAGCCTTTTGCAGTTGCTCTTCATGCAGTTCGGCGTTTACGACTGATCGGCGATGAGCCCGTTTTGATTGTGGGTTGTGGGCCTATTGGCGGATTGGCTGCAGTTGTGCTCGCCCATCTTGGTCATTCTCGAGTGATTGTAGCTGACCTGGATAGAAACCGCGCTGATTTGGTAGCGCATGTCACCGGCGCCACCTCTTCCGGGCTGGAACAAATTGAAATTCAAACTATTTTGAAAGGGCGTACCTTAAAGGCTGCCATTGACGCAACGGGCAGCATAAAGGCCTTTGGCGCTATCATAGACTGTGTTTCTGCTGGGGCTTGTATCGCAGTTGTCGGAATTTCAAATGGAACAATCGACTTTGATCCGAATATCTTGGTAGAGCGCGAATTGACGCTTGTCGGTTGCCACGCCTTTCAAAACGAAATGCCAGAAGCCATTGCCATAATGTCGGCTTGCGCAGAGATGCTAGAACAGCTCATTGACCGTGAAGTCACGCTTGCCGAAGTGCCAGATGCATATGCGCGCATCGCTGCTGGCCAAGTGAATGGCCTCAAAACCTTGATCCGCGTTTGAAGCATTAACGCTTCAATATCGCATCGCGCAATTCTGAAACAGCATTGGCATGGCCACTGAACCCTTCATATGTGGCCAAGATACGGGCGTTTTTTGCCAAGTCAGGATATCCCTTTGATGTGACATAGGCGATGGATGTGCGCTTCATAAAGTCAAACACTGAAACTGCCGACGCCGTGCGCGCCCAGCCACTTGTCGGCAGAACATGGTTGGGGCCGATCACATAATTACCCAAGGTTGTTGGTGTGTGTTCGCCCAGCAGGATTTCGCCTGCGTGTTTTAAGCGCCCCAAATATTGGAAAGGCTCCTTCGCCAAGACTTCCAAATGCTCGGGCGCATAATCATTACAAAATTGCAGAGCCTCTTCCTGATCGCGCGCCAGCACAATTCCGCCCATGGGGCCGCCGAGGACAGCAGATGAAAAACCCGAGCGTTGCGTGCTCATCTTGCTCCAATAATCAGGAATAGCCGCCAATGCTTCTTGTGCCACGCGTTTGCTCCAGGTGACAAGGAAGGCGGAACTATCTGGCCCATGTTCAGACTCGATCAAGAGATCAAGTGCTGCCAAGCTGCCGTCAATTGTGTCATCTGCAAAAATGATGACTTCGCTCGGGCCTGCCGGTGAACCCACATCTAGCACATGTGAAACCATGCGCTTGGCCGCAGCGACCCATGGGCTGCCAGGGCCAACGACTTTTGAAACTTTCGAAATCGTTTGCGTGCCGTAAGCGACCGCCGCGATCCCCTGCGCCCCGCCTGCCTTGAACACTTTTTTGACGCCTGACATGCGGGCGGCAACCAAAGTCGCATCGTCGATTTTTCCATTAGGCCCAGGCGGTGTGATAACACAAACATCTTCAACACCCGCCACCTGTGCCGGAATTGGCAGCATAAGCGCAACGGATGGAAAGGCACCTTTGCCGCGCGGAACATAACAGGCAACTGAGGGAATGGGACTAGAGCGATCACCGGCAAATGTGCCGGGCCTGATTTCATGCAGCCACATTTCTTCAGGCTTTTGGTCTTCATGAAATTTTCTGATCGAGTGCGCAGAAAATTCCATTGCACTGCGAACTTCGGGATCGAGTGCTTTCTCTGCTGCATCAAAATCAGCTGGCGTTGCAGCAATCTCATGGGCCTGCACTGGAGCTTTATCAAAATCGCGGGCGTACCGTGCCAGCGCCTCATCACCCTGAGCGCGCACTGCATCAATAATGGCGCGTACCTTAGGCTCATAAGTTGAAAGATCAGACTCTGTGCGTTGTAAAAGCCTCTGCCGTTCGACTTTGGTAATTTTCGAAAGGTCGTGAAAATTAATTTTGGGTGTCATCACAGTTCCATTTTATAGTGTGGCAAGGGTGCCGCCATCAACCGGAAGGCATATACCGGTTACATAGCGTGCAGCATCTGAGCTCAGAAAAATAGCGGCTCCCACAAGATCATCCAATTCGCCAAAACGCCCCATTGGGATTTTGGCCAGGGTGGCTTGTTGCCAGTTTGCGTCTTTATAAAATACATCCGTCAAGGCGGTTCGAAAATAACCCGGCTCTAGGGCATTCACGCGGATGCCGATTGCGGCCCATTCAGCAGCCAACCCACGTGTCATGCCCAACAGCCCTGACTTTGACGAACCATAAGGCACGGCAGTGGGAATGCCGCGTTCAGACGTGAGCGAACAAATATTTAGAATTGATCCGCCTTTCATAACCCGCGCCGTGGCCTGCGCCACAAAAAACGAGCCTTTGAGGTTGGTGTCGAGAATATGATTCCACAGCGCTTCATCGACATCTAGGGAAGGCGAAACTTGTTCGACCCCAGCATTATTAATCAAAATATCTATGCCACCTAACCTTGCTGCAACTTCATTGACACAATTGCGACAGCTGGTAACGTCTGACACATCCATTTGTATCTCGAAAGCACTGCGGCCCGTTGCACGAATTGCAGCGGCACATTCTTGCATGTGTTCTATGTTGCGACTAGCAATCGCAATATCAGCACCGGCCCTTGCTAGTCCAATTGCAATGGCCTGGCCAATGCCACGACTGGCACCAGTCACCAAAGCTCTTTTCCCAGCAAGCGAAAATAGTTCAATACTCATAAGCTCAGGTTCGCCTTAGCCAACACACAAGTCAACTATTTGACTGAAACCAAATCAAATAACAAAAAATTAAAAGCCAACCTCCTTCGCTGCCCGGCACTTATGTGCAGCCAAATCCAAAAGTCGCTTGTCACGTCACATCTGGCGCTCTTGTAGTTTGCGCGCGTGCAAAATCGTGCGGCGTTCGGGTTCGACTGTTTCCATTACAGGCTCCGTCCAATATAACTGCTGTTGCATTCACGGAAATAGATTGGTGCAAATGCTTTGATAGCGCTTGGCATATTCGCGAACTCCTGCAGGCGCGTTCAAGTCCATCGTCTCGAAAGGCCCCTTGAAAGACCAGCGCAGCGCCAAGCCATCGCGAGTTCCAATATCAATATCCTCAACAATGGAATATCCATCGGCAACCATACGAAAAGCTTCTTCAAGAAGCGCACCCTGCATGCGGTTTGAACCGTCCCAAGAACACCGCTTTAGTTTCACTGGGAGAGCGCTGTTCTTGTAATACAAGGTTCAGGTGTTCAAACCACCTCAGCGGCATCAGATTTTTACATCCCTTGACATGTCTAACCACCTGTTCAAAGTTTAGGAGATGGGCAATAGGATGGTCGAAATAGCAACAATTTTCGCGAAGATATCATGAGTGTTTTTAAACCGTTTGGTGTCCGCACTATTATTAATGCGAAGGGCACGGCCACACGCCTCTCCGGTGGAATTATGAGACCTGAAGTGGCGCGTGCTATGATGGAAGCTTCACAGGCTTGCGTTGACATGGCTGAGCTTCAAGCTGCTGCTTCACGCGAGATTGCCAAGGCGACGGGCGCTCAAGCGGGCTACGTAGCTTCAGGAGCATCAGCTTGTTTGTTGCTGGCCACTGCCGCCTGCATGGCGGGGCTTGACCCAGGGCGAATGGCAAGGCTTCCAGATACACGCGGTATGAAGAACGAAGTCGTTATGGTGCGCAGCCAGCGTAATTTTTATGATCATGCCATACGCGCTGCTGGTGCAACAATCATCGAAGTGGGCTTGCCAGACCGCTATGCTGGTGCCGGTGTGCGCGATGCTGAAATTTGGGAGATTGAAGATGCAATTACTGCAAACACCGCGGCCATCTTTTATGTCGCCGATACACAGGCCCAACCCCCACTTAGTGAAATCACAAAGCTTGCACGTAAGCACAAGGTGCCGGTAATCGTAGATGCAGCGGCGCAGCTGCCACCGCAATCCAATTTGAAGCGTTTCATTGCTGAGGGCGCTGATATTGTGGCCTATTCGGGCGGCAAGGTGCTTGGCGGCCCCCAAGCCAGTGGCATTTTATGTGGCCGCAAAGACTTGATCATGTCTGCTGCCCTACAACATCTTGATCTCGATATTTACGAGGATATGTGGGAACCACCAAAATCCCTCATCGATAAACGCAAGCTTAGAGGCGTTCCACAGCATGGTATAGGCAGGTCTTGCAAAGTTGGTAAAGAGGAGATTGTTGGGCTTCTTACTGCACTTCGACTGTTCGTTGCTGAGGGTGACGCCGAGCGGCATAAACAATGGATGACGATCCTCAACACTATTGTCGCCGCAATTAAAGACACATCACAGGCGACGCTGATGATTGAAGGTGCTGGTGATGTTGGTAAGGTGCCAACGCTTGTCATCACCTGCCACGGTAAAGCTGAAATGGCGGATCAGATTATTAAAAAACTGATTTCGGGAACCCCCTCGATTCATACTGACCCAGCATTGCGAAGCCAGAACAAAATTATAATCAACCCAGTTTGCATTGCGCCCAAAACGTGTGGCGTTATTGGCGCTGCATTGAGAGAGAAATTATCAATTTCCAAATCAGGAATTTCACATTGATCAACACAGCCGATGCAGAAGCATTTTTTGAGTTCAGTTTCGTGGGAAAGCGCATCGACGATTTGGAAACGCCCGTGCCGATCATCGATTTCGATATTATGTTGGCGAACCTTCGGCGTTGGCAAACATATTGCGATCAAATCGGAATCGCCAATCGCCCGCACATCAAAACGCATAAGCTGGTGCCAGTGACCAAATTGCAATTGGCGATGGGTGCCAAAGGTATCTGCGTGCAAAAACTGGGCGAAGCTGAAGTTATGGCCAATGCTGGTATCACTGACATGCTTTTGACATTTAATGTTTTGGGGCACAGCAAGCTACATCGCCTTACACAATTGATGAAGATAACAACAATCGCCGTGGTGGCAGATAATGTAGATATGTTGGAGGGCCTTTCACATGCTGCCTCACAATCGGGTCGCCAACTCGAAGTGTTAGTTGAATGCGATACAGGCGCAGGTCGTAACGGTGTTCAAACCCCCGTGGCTGCCGCAACATTGGCAAAAATAATTAACCAAACATCTGGTATTACATTTGGTGGACTGATGACCTATCCGCCTGCGTTCAAACGGCAATCAATTGCAAAATTTATTGCTGAAACAAAGGATCTTCTATCGAAATCAGGCCTGCCTTGCCTCCGCGTGAGCAGCGGTGGCTCGCAAGATTTATGGGATAAGTCTGGTTTGGATGACATTACCGAATATCGCGTCGGCACTTACATCTATAATGACCGTTCTTTGGTGGCTGCAAAGTCTTGCGGCTGGGATGATTGTGCGGAAACATTGCTTACAACAATCGTCAGCACACCAACGCCACAGCGCGCCATCATTGATGCAGGCACCAAGGCACTGACAAGTGATCTTCTGGGTCTGGAAGGTTACGGCATTGTGCGAGAATTGGGCGAAGCTAAGATCTATGCTGCAAATGAAGAACACGGCTATCTTGACACCAGCCATGCACCACGTCCTCTAAAAATTGGTGAAGCTCTGCGCGTTGTGATGAATCACACTTGCCCGGTTAACAATCTTTTTGATCAAGTGGTTTTCGTTCGTGGTGATGAAGTGTTGGGTGCGGTTAAAGTCGATGCCAGAGGAAAAGTGCAATGACACCAGAACAACGTTTGGAAAATTTGGGCATCAAGCTGCCCTTGCCGCCAGTACCTGTGGCAAACTATGTGCCGTGGCGGCTTGCAGGGCCGCTGCTTTTTCTGTCCGGCCAAGGCCCTAAGTTGCCGGATGGCAGCTATAGTATTGGCCGATTGGGCCTCAACGTGGATGTGGCTCGAGGCTATGTGGATGCGCGCCTCACAGGCCTACAACTTCTTGCCACAGCCAAAGCTGCCATTGGTGAACTTTCGCGCATTGAAGCAATAGTAAAACTTTTTGGCATGGTCAATGCCGAGCCTGATTTTGCTGATCACCCAAAAGTAATCAATGGCTGCTCTGATCTGTTCGTCGAAGTTTTGGGAGATGCTGGAAAACATGCCAGATCTGCTGTCGGAATGGGCTCGCTTCCCAACCGCATGACAGTTGAAATCGAAGCAATTTTTTTTATTAAAACTTAATCGGTAATTTTATTGGCCATTTGACACGAAGCCAAATGGAAGCCTAACTTTGCCGCTGGGGAGTAATGAATGGCATTGCACACGGGTCAGCCACTATTGGTTCTTGATGACATCCGCAAATCTTATGGCGCGATCGAGGCATTGAAAGGCGTTTCTTTTAATGTCAACAAAGGCGAGGTTATTGCCCTGCTTGGCGACAACGGTGCTGGCAAATCTACACTGGTCAAAATTATTGCAGGCGGACAAGAGCCAACATCGGGGCGGATGGTGTTTGAAGGCAAAGATTACCGCGCAAGGTCGCCAGCCGAAGGCAAAGCTGCCGGTGTAGAAACTGTTTACCAAGATTTATCACTGTGCACGAATGTTGATGTGGTGGCCAATTTCTTCATGGGCCGTGAAATTACGAAGAAGTTTTTGGGAATTCCTATTCTCGACGAAAAAGCCATGGAAGACGCCGTGGCGAAAGCCATGGCGAATGCTGGCACGCGTATACCGTCTCTGCGCACCAATGTTGAAAACCTTTCAGGTGGCCAACGCCAGGCGATTGAACTTAACCGCTTCGTCCACTGGGGCGGCAAACTTGTATTGCTGGATGAACCTTTTGCAGCACTGGGCGTGGAGCAAACACGGCGCGGGCTTGAAACCATCCGTCAAATTGCCGATCAGGGCATCGGGGTGATTATTATTACTCACATCATGCAGCAAGCTTTCAAAGTTGCGGACCGCATCGTGGTCATCCGCCAAGGCGTGGTGGCCGGCGATGTGGCAACCAAAGATACCAATCCCGATGACGTGATCAGAATGATCACGGGAGAATCTCCCGCTGGATCCGGAGCAGCGGCGAGAAATTGAATATTCCGGTCATAACAAAGGAGCGAAACATATGCTGAGAAGAACATTCCTGGCCCTCTCAGGTGCACTTGCCGTATCTGCGGTCGGTAGAACACCTGCCATGGCCGCCATGAAGGGAATTGTGTATTACATGGTTCCAACATTGCTCGACGAATTCCAAACCGGATCGATAAGCGCGCTTGAATTGTTCCTCAAGCAAGTTGGCTATGAGATGAAAACACTCAATGCAGACAACAAGACTGATATACAACAATCGCAGATGAATGACACAATTGCACTAGGGCCTGCCGCCATTATTCTGGCAGCTGTGGATTTCAACGCTTTGAAGCCATCAATCGAAGCAGCACGCGCGGCTGGCATTCCAGTTGTTGAATTTGATCGCCAGATTACATCGACGAAATCGGATTTCACTTCTGTCGCTGGCACGATTGAGATTGGCTATATCGCGGCTGAAGAAACTCAGAAGTTGCTCAAGGCCAAGAATGGCGCTGTGAAAGGCAAAATCCTTCAGGTTTTGGGTGATCCGGGTGATCCATACACACTCGACATCCAGAAGGGTTTTGAAGAAAAGATGAAAGCATTTCCGGATGTGACCATCATCTCCAAACCCGCCATGCAATGGGAAGCAAGCAATGCCGGCACAATTGTGGGTGACTCAATTGTTGCAAATCCTGATATCGATCTGATCTTTAGCCACGCTGCCCATCTCTCGGTTGCAGCAGTTGCTTCGCTTGAAACAGCTGGCAAGAAGCCCGGCGATGTGATGATGATGAGCTCCAATGGCGCTCCCGTTGGTCTTGATCTCATTCGCAAAGGTTGGCTGAATGTGGAAGTGGAACAACCGCTCTACGCTCAGGCTGCTGCCGTTGCCATGTTCATGGATAAGATCGTCAACAAGCAAGAAATCAAGGCTGGCCAATATGACGTGCTGGGTTTGAAGTCCACAGTAACCATTGAAACATGGGGTCCCAACATTAAGATCCCCGGTGCGGCAATCAGCAAGGACAATGTTGATAATCCATCCTTCTGGGGCAATCTCAAGCCACCAGCAGGCACAGTGACTTCAGTTCAATAATATGAAAATCACTCTGGCCTTCGGGTTCTATTGATCCCGGAGGCCAAACTTTAATGACACCACCGCTAATTGGAATTCGCAATGACACCGCAATCAAGGCGCAGAGTTGAATTTGTCCTCGACAATCTCGTTTGGTTCATGCTGCTTGCTGTGCTTGCGGTTTTCTCGCTGTTTGTTCCAAATTATTTTCAACCCAATATTTTTGCCAACATCATCGAAGCCTCCAGTGTGCTTGGCGTTATGTCAATCGGACTGGCTTTGGTTATTCTCGCTGGTCAGATGGATCTTTCCGTCGAATCTGTTGCCGCCCTTTCGGCTATGGGTGTGGGTATTCTTTTTTGTTCTGCGGGTATTGGTTACGGCCTTCAACTTACGCCGGCATGGTTGGCTGTTCCTGTATCGCTTACTGCAGCCATTGCGGTCGGCGGCATCATTGGTCTCTTCAATGGGTTTCTCATCGTCAAAGCCAAGATGAATGCTTTCATCATCACGCTTGCTGCTTATATCTGGGTGCGTGGTTTGGTGGTTGCAGTTTCTGGCGGGCGCTCAGCGCAAGATTTGGCCCCTGCGATAAGATGGTTTGGCATTCAGCGCTTTCTGGGCCTTCCTCTTACAGCGTGGATTGCCATTTCGTGTTTTGTTGGTTTTTCCTTCATGATGATGAAGACACCATTTGGTCGCCATTTGAAAATGATTGGTGGCAATGAAACAGCCACGCACCGTGCCGGCATCCGTGTTGACCGTAACCTGATTATTGTCTTCGTACTTGCAGGTGCCATTGCTGGCCTAGCGGGTTGGTTGTTGACTATTCGAACTTCAGGAGCCACGGCCAACCTTGGCGTGGGTATGTTGTTTAATGCTTTTGCTGCAGTTGTTATTGGTGGGGTAAGTCTTAAAGGTGGTGTGGGCTCCTTGCCCGGTGTTTATGCTGGCGTGCTTTTGCTGTCATCCATCAACACGGCGATTAACTTAATGGGACTTCCCGCCAACGTTACGCAGGTGATCCACGGGTTGCTCGTTTTGGCCGCTGTTATGCTTGATACATTTAAACAATCTATCCGCCGGAAACTCGCATAATGGCGGGCAGGTTAGAGGGCCGTGTGGCGCTGATTATTGGCTCTGCGCAAGGCATAGGCAAAGGTGTTGCCAAACGCTTCCACGAGGAAGGCGCCAAGCTTGTTCTGGCTGACAGTGACGCAAAGCTGGGGGCTTCTACGGCATGTGAACTTGGTGCCGAATTCATCTGCACCGATATTTCTTCAATGGAACATGCGCAGGCAGCTGTTGCACTGGCCGTTAGAAAATTTGGTGGTCTTGATATTTTCGTTCAAAATGCTGGCATCTATCCTTGGCAACTTATTGAACAAACCACGCCCGAAGATTGGGACCGTGTGATGGGCGTTAATCTGCGCGGCGCATTTAATGCTGCGCGTGCTGCCCTTCCAATAATGCGCGCGCAGAATTATGGCCGCATGTTATTCACTTCATCGATTACAGGGCCACATGTCAGCAGTCCGGGGCATGGCCATTACTCTGCCAGCAAGGCTGGAATTAACGGCTTCATTCGCGCGGCTGCTTTGGAATTTTCTGGTTACGGCATTACTGTGAACGGCGTTGAGCCCGGAAACATTTTGACCGAAGGCATTCAACAACACCGCAGCGCCGACTATATCGCCAGCATTGAGGCTGCCATTCCGCTGGGTAGACTTGGCACAACCCGTGATGTGGCCAATGCCTTCCTTTACCTTGCCTCTGATGAAGCCAGCTATGTCACAGGTACGACAATTGTTGTTGATGGTGGCCAGCTGTTGCCAGAAGGCGCCGACTTTCGCATTCAACCGCCCAGTGATCGTGAACCTTGATGAGGCAAGGTGCGGAAAATGGTGCCGCTATTGCTGGATAACCCGGTAACTCACACAGACGGTCACAGCTTCAAAGGCCGAAAACTTTGGGCTCCTGCACTCAAAGGCATCGCACTTTCAATTGAATCGATATCCAGCTGCTTTGAAGTAGTTGGAACATTCTTCCGGCGAGAAGAGCACACTGACGTTGGCGATGGCTTTCCAGAGTTAATCAATGGTTCTGGCGGCTGTTGCGTGAAGGTGGGCTTTGAGTTTGCAGAAAGCCATGTCGATGGGGTTGAGATCATGGCTGTAGGACGGCAGAAAAAGGAGCCATGCGCTTTTGGCACGGATGAAGCTTTCGGCTTAGAGGCTTTTGTTGTCATGGCGATCTTTGAATGAACACGCGCCGAAATGCCAACGCTGTACGCAGGCGAGCAAACAGACGACAGCTTTCGCAAGTAGCCATGCCGCTTGTGGTTCCGCGAAAGTAAATTGAACAGAAAATGTCCCGCTTTCAAAATATAATAACAATTTCAATATGTTATATTTTACGCGGTGATCCCTGCGGGGTATCCAATTTTTTCAAATACTATATTTTACAGCAAATTGGGACAAATTTGACTCTCCTATGATTTCAAGAGCTTATGCCTCAATTGTCCTACCTAAAAAGCACCTCCCAAATTACACAATTCGTTGCCAATCAAACGATTGACCACAAAAGGAAGTCTTCTGTCGTTGCTTGGCAGATTCGCCATGAAGGACGATAGGAGTTCAAAAATAAGCGGCACGACAGATAGCCCTTCCTAACAGTTGAAGAGGCAGCGAAGTATCTTCGATTAAAAAAACGAACGTAATCTGACGGGCTTCAGTAATCATACTGGTTTCTCACCAAATCGAAGATCAGATCGATTTGCGCCGGATCGAAGAGGTGCGCGCGGATAGCGTTTCGCACTTGCTTCTCCTTGAACTTGTTGCCGCGCCAATCGCCTTTCTTGGCCTCGAGTATCTCGGCATCAAGAGAGGTCGCAGGAGCGCCGGCTTGGCAGCGGTGTTCATGGCTGCTGTTTAGGTGGCACCGGCGGCGGAGTTCTTTGCCTTCTTTGTAAGCGCCACTGCAGTGTTCAGTGCCTGTGAAGCCAGATTACCCTTCAATCTGTTGCTTATCGCCCAACCAAAGACACGGCGTGAATGCAGATTGATCATCACCGCCAGATAGAGCCAGCCCTCCGCAGTCCAGATATAGATATATCATACGCCCATTCCTGGTTCGGCTAGTCCGCATGGAAGTTCCGATCCAGCCCGTTGGATTCAATGTTGAAGCGATGATAGCTATCGGTTGTTGTTTTGTATTTTTTGGTGCTCACCACATAGATACGATTATCCCGCATCAATCTCCCCACGCGCCGAGGCCCAACGCGCAAGCCGGCCTCTTGCAACTCTTGAGTCATCCCAGGGCGGCCAAAACTGCCTAGGGTGAGATGGTGATGTTCTCGGTTATGGGCCAGCAGCACCATGACATAACGTTGACGCTGACTGATTGGACGGCCATGCAAAGCCCTGAAGGCACGTAATGTGACCTTCGGAATTCTGCACAGACGTTCGACTGGAATCCGCTACGCGTGTTCTTCGATGAAGGCAAATCTCTCTTGCTAAATCCCGCGAAGAACACCGTTGCTTTTTTTAACAGCTCCCTCTCCTACATTAGCAATCGGTTCTCTTTACGAAGCCGCTCATTCTTTTTGGCCAGATCAATGTCAGCGGCAGTCGCCAAGTTACCTGGATACGACCTTTGTATCCATTTTGCCGACGTGGGAAAACCAATGCCAAAAATCAGACATCACTTGCCGCCTTGGTTGCCCACTCGTTAGTGCAATCCGCACTGCCTCTCACTTAAACTCATCATTACGTAATTTTGTGATAACCGCACTCCTAGATGGCTAATGTTTCTCATCAAGGACGCAGAACCAAACTGTGGCAAGTCCAACCAGTATCTTCACTCGATATCTGCAAGGATATTCCAGATCACCTGGCAGATCGGAATCTGGTGTCTTGGTTTTTCAATACGTATCCTGTTAACCTTACTGGCCAGCCTTCAGCCTCCATCTGCGCGGGAATAGCAGCAGATGGCATGCCAGTTGGCTTGCAAATCACCGGTCGCCGCAACAAGGACAACTTCAGATGCGTGGAAGTCCGTTGCGAGGTTTGGATCGCAGTCCTCTCGTCATGAGTTGCCATAGCAACACATCAAATCGGTCTTGGCCGAAAAAGGCCTCGCCTTCGAACACCATGGTTGGAACACCCCAGTGTCCAGCCTTGCGCAGTGCTTGATCATTTGCAGCAAGTTGAGCATCAAATTTTTCTGGAGCACTCGCGATTACATCTTCCATTTCATTCAGATTCAAACCTGCCCGAGCTGCGGCATTGGCCAAATGATCACCCTGATGCCAGTCAGTAACCTCGCCGCTCCACAACAATTGCGAGACTTCAAAACAAAAATGCAGGGCTTTACCCAGTTCTGCCGCAGCGATCCCTAGCCGCCCGAGGCGAACGGCGAATGGTTGTTCGGGTGCAATAACCAGTGTTGAAGGGTCTTGGTTAACTGGATCGGGGATTGGGCGCCGGAAACGCAAGTTGTGAAAAGCGGCCACACGAACGCTGTCTTTCAAGAAATAGGGCCGCGCTAGACTGTTCATTGTGGCGAAGTAGGCGGGGTTTCTGATAGCGGCCGGATGAACGATTTTCATCTCAACGTTCACATCAAACTCTTCAACCAACTTCATGAGGCGTGGCATGAGAATGTAAGAGTATGGACTTCGGAAAGACCAGAACACATCAATCATCAGCCTCATTACGCGCCTCATCTACAACCAAATTAGAAAATCATCGTCAGACAGTTGATCATCATGCATGGTTAGGCATAGAACTGTCTACCGCCATCTTTGCAAGACAAAACCCATGACTAGTCGAACCCGAGAACTGATCCGCCTGATCGAAACCAAGCCAATTTCGGACAAAGATTTAGCATGGGCAAGTTTGTTTGTTTTAGATATAATCGCTTGTGCCATAGGTGCCAGAGAAACTGAACCAGCGCGTGCACTCGCAAAGGTGCCGCACGACTTAGAAAGTGATCCCATGCGGCGCGCTTTTTACTTTGGCGGCTTGTCGCACATTATCGAAATGGATGATTTGCACCGGAGGTCCGTCACTCATCCTGGCACTGTTGTGATCCCAGCGGCTTGGGCTGTGGCCGAAGCTGAGAATCTCGGGGGCCGTGCATTTCTTGAAGCGGTGCTGAAAGGTTACGAAGCCTGTTGCCGCATTGGCAATGCTGTGGGTAAGGCGCACTATAAAGTGTGGCATAACACTAGCACCTGTGGGCCGTTTGGTTCTGCTATGGCTGCGGCTTCGCTCTATCGGCTGACCGAAGATCAAATGGTTTGGGCCTTGGGCAATGCTGGAACGCAATCATCAGGCCTGTGGGAGTTCATGGCATCTGGTGCCATGAGCAAGCATTTGCACACGGCACGCGCCGCAGAATCGGGTTTGATTGCGGCTTATCTGGCGCGTGAAGGCTTCACCGGGCCTGATACAATTCTCGAAGGCGAAAAGGGATTTTTTAAAGCGCTTTGCCCTGATCCGGCACCTGAACGTGTTCTCGCCGATCTGGATGCGCCGTGGGAATTGATTTCGAGTTCGATCAAGCCTTGGCCCTGTTGCCGCCACACCCATCCGGCCATCGATGCAGCACTTGAGTTGCACTCTCGAATTGGCTCGACTGCGATCACTCAAGTGAATGTTTTCACCTATCGCGCAGCACTCGATGTGTGTGATCGGCCCATGCCTAATGATCCCTATAGTGCCAAATTCTCACTTCAACATTGCGTGGCAAAAGTATTACGAGATGGCGAGGTAAAACTGGATAGTTTCGACGAGAGCGCACGGCAAAGAACGAACTTGTTACGACCCAAAGTTAATCTGCATTATTCTGACCTAATTGAAAGTCGGTATCCCGAAGCTTGGGGAGCAGATGTGCATGTGATGCTCGCCAATGGTCAAAAACTTGAAGCCACGCGCAAACATGCTAAGGGCGATCCGCAAAATACGCTTTCTGAGAGCGAGCTAAAGCGTAAGGCTCTGGACTTGATGGCTTACGGCGGCATGACAAAACGTTCTGCCGATGCATTCACTAAAAAAATATTTGAACTTGTCGGTGATCTGCCCGTACGCGATTTGAAACTTTTTAAATCTTAAAGCCTGCTCAAAATGCGCTGCGCCCGCAGCCGCACGGGTGCAGCCGCCATCGCGCCGTCACTTTCTCCGTGCTTGCAACAGCCTCTTCGAGATCCATAATTACAGCATCTGCGCCATACACTGCCGCCTTGACAAAACGTTCCGGCCGAGTGGCTGGAACAAAGATCGGGACGACACATGCAGCGGTATTTTTGTTCATGGAGACCTGCTAACCGACTTTTGCTCAATCAAATCAATTGAGCTAATTTCAAAACCTGTCGCGCCAATGATAATTTAGGCCCTTTGCGCCAAGCTAACGTTATCGGCAGAGTATGTTTCGGCGCAAGTGGCACGAAAACGATATCAGCGTTCTGGTAAAGCTGGGGCATGCCAGCATAGAACGTCAGCCCTAGGCCCTTGGCCACCAAACCAAGCAAAGCTGCTGCACTTGAAGCCTCAAAAAGGATGTTGGGTGTGACGCCAGCTTCCGCAAACAATGCAAATATGACATCACGAAATGCCGACCATTCTTCCGCATTGCCGATCAAAATTGGTTCGCTTAACACATCGGTCAGAGAGAGCCTCTTCTTCGCCGCCAATGGGCTTTTCTTTGAAACACCGACCATAACTGGCAATTCAGCCACACGCAGTGTATCAACATTTGGGCTGGTCATTTCTCCGATGATAATACCCATATCAACGGCGCCTTCGAGCAAAGCTGATCGCTGACGTGACGTCGACATATAAACCAATTCAATGCGGATGTTGGGATTGGTCCTTGCCACAGCGGCAAGCAAGTCCGGTAAAATCTCGTGCACCGAAAAATCCATATAGGCGAGCGTCAAGTGGCCCCTGATGCCCATTGCCGTATTTTGTGTGTTCCGCACGGCATTGTTCAGTTGGGTGATAACTCCGCGTGCGTCCTCGAGAAATGCTTTTCCAGATTCAGTTAGTTCCACATGGCGCGTTGTGCGGAGGAGGAGTGTCACCTTCATGTCCTGCTCAAGATTTCGAACCATGCGACTGAGGGCTGGTTGGACAGTTCCAAGGCGTTCTGCAGCGCGATGAAAATTCAATTCTTCGGCGACAGCCACGAAAGCTTTGAGTTGCTTGATATCGGTCATCGCGTATTAATAGCAGAATAGTATCAATTGATCAAATGAGAGTATTTCACAGGTCAGAGAAAGCGTTTCATTCTTCAACTCAGAAAATTGGAGTTCAAAAATGCAAACCAGCGATGAAGTAAAAAAAGCTCTCAAAATTGTGTTCAAGGTCAATGCTGATTTTTATAAGACCCGCGGCTTTCAGCGCCGTGTTGGCTATGGCAAAAAGCCTGCCCTTTTAATTATTGATCTTGCCAACGCGTGGACGAGGCCGGGAAATGCCTTTACTTGCGATAACATGGAAGAGATTATTCCGACCAATCAAAAGCTGTTGGAGGCATTTCGTCGCCGTGGTCTACCGATTATATACACCACCACGGCCTATGATGTGACTGACCGGAACGTTCCTGGTGACATGGGGCTTTGGCATATGAAAATCCCGGTTGAAGTGCTTGCCGTGGGCTCAGAGGCGGCAGCCATCGACAGTAGAATTGCCCCACAAAAGGGCGAACACGTAATTGTCAAAAAACGTGCCTCGGCGTTCCACGGCACGTACCTCTCCGGCATGTTGAAAAACATGGGTGTTGATACCGTTATTGTAACGGGCGTAACTGCTGCTGCGTGTGTGCGCAATTCGATTGAAGATGCCATTGCTGAAGGCTTTCGACCCATTGCTGTGAAGGAAGGCATTGGTGACCGCGTCGCAGGCGCAGTAGAATGGAACCTTTTCGATATTGATGCGAAGTTTGGTGATGTTGAACCTTTAGATAATGTGCTGGCCTATCTTGACTCCAACGACCTGAACGTATGAGGTGTTGTTAGTACGGTAGCATTTTGGAGGGTTTGATGATCCGAGTAGGTGTTGATGTTGGCGGCACATTTACTGATGTTGTGTTGGAAA
Organism: Hyphomicrobiales bacterium; assembly: GCA_038230015.1. Classification (GTDB taxonomy): domain Bacteria; phylum Pseudomonadota; class Alphaproteobacteria; order Rhizobiales; family Aestuariivirgaceae; genus Aestuariivirga. Next base: position 50,263 of record JBBRNW010000004.1, read on the forward strand.
GCAGCGGATCGCGTTATGGACAATCTATCTTTGTGCACAAAGTTTCATCGACTCCCGACGATCAGTCCGTTGGCGTCGTCAAGGGTATTATCGAAGTCTGCAAAACAGCAGGTGTGGCCCCTGCTGACGTCGATGTGGTGTTTCACGGAACCACCGTAGCCACAAATATGGTGATCGAGCGAAAAGGTGCCGAAGTTGGCATGATTACAACTCGCGGCTTTCGCGACATTCTCCACATGGCCCGGCACAAGCGGCCACATAATTTTTCTTTGCAATATGATGTGCCTTGGCAATCAATGCCCTTGGTCAAGCGCCGCAACCGAATTGTTGTCGACGAGCGTTTGATGCCACCTACTGGCGAAGTGGAAACGCCTTTGAATGAAGAGCAAGTTCGTGCAGCGGCAGAGCTATTCAAAAAGCGTGGCCTTGATGCCGTCATCATCTGCTTTCTCTTCTCTTTCTTGAACGACGATCACGAACAACGGGCCAAGGCCATTGTCGAAAAAATAATGCCGAATGCTTTCATCTGTGCCTCATCCGAGGTCGTGAATGTGATTCGTGAGTATGAGCGTTTCTCAACTGCAGCCATGAATGCCTATATCGGTCCACGCGTGTCGCTGTATCTCCGTAATCTTGAAGATCGGTTAAATCAAAATGGTATTAATGCGGCTGTGCGCATCATGCAGTCCAATGGCGGCATTTCAACAATTGAAAACTCTTCTATGCGCCCCGTCGGCCTTTTGCTCTCTGGCCCAGCAGGTGGCGTAATTGGTGGGCGCTGGACAGGTGCTGCTTGCAAAACCAATAATATCATCACAATTGATATCGGCGGAACATCTGCGGATATATCGGTCATCCAGAACGGCGAGCTTCGGATCAAAAACCCGCGTGATACGGAAGTGGCCTCACTTCCTGTTCTCGTGCCGATGATCGATATTGACGCCATTGGTGCTGGCGGTGGATCAATTGCTTATCTTGATCCGGGCGGCGCGTTTCGCGTTGGCCCACGTTCGGCAGGCGCAGTGCCTGGTCCAGCTTGTTATGGCAAAGGCGGTGTTGAACCAGCAGTCACTGACGCTCAAGTGGTTTTAGGCCGTCTGGATCCTGAACATTTCCTCGGCGGCGATCTAATAATCGATATCAAACTTGCATACAGAGCTGTGGAAGAAAATATTGCTAAGAAACTCGGCCTTTCGGTTAAAGATGCCGCTCTAGGCATTCTCAAAGTGGTCAACAATAATATGGCGTTGGCGATTAATGCTAACTCTGTGGCCAAGGGCATTGATCCGCGTAATTTCACTCTCATGGGCTTTGGCGGTGCTGGTCCATTGCATGCGACGGCATTGGCTGAAATGATTCATGCCAAGGATGTCATTGCACCGCTGCACCCCGGCATTACGGCCGCCATGGGCCTGCTGCTCACTGAATTGCAATATGAATTTACCCGCTCGGTCCTGATTGTTGCAAACAATGCGGAGGCTAAAGATTTTGCCGAAGCTAACAAGATTCTCGGTGATTTAAAGAAACTCGCTAGCAAGCAACTTTCAGATGATGATATTCCGTTGGCCAAACAGCGTTTCACTGCCATTGCTGAATGTCGCTACGTCGGCCAAGGCTTTGAATTGCGCGCAGCCTTGCCAAAGAACGCCTTGTCGAAGAAGAATATCGGCACGGTTATAGAAAATTTCTATGAAGCGCATAAACAAGTTTATGGCCATGCTTTTGAAGATCAGTTGGTGGAAGTCATCACGCTGCGCGTTATTGGCAGTGCGCAAGTTGAGAAACTGAAATTGCCAACACTCAAAAGAGGCAATCGTTCAAATCCCGCGGAGGCCAAGCTTTATGTGCGCGACACCGTGTTTGATGACGGCAAGACCGTCAAGACGCCGCGGTATGATCGCACAAAGCTTTTAGCAGGTGATAAAATCATTGGCCCGGCCCTGATTGTGCAGCATAATTCCAGCATTTTGGTGCCGCCCAAATATAAGGCCACAGTTCTGGGCCATGGCGACATTCACATTAGCAGCAGCAAATAGGGAGAAGTCTCATGGCAAAAACTGCAAATACAAAATCCCAAAAGACCAAAAGGATTGATCCCATCTCGCTGCAAGTAATCGGCGGTGCGTTGCATTCCATAGCTGAGCAAATGGGCAATGTGCTTTACCGCATGTCTTATTCTTCAATCATTCGCGAGAGCCAAGATTTGGGTGCTGGTCTGTTCGACACAGGCTACAACACGTTGTGTGAATCTGATTCAACGCCGATGCATATAGGTTCCTTGCCCGGTTATCTGCGCGGCATAGAGCACACGATCAAACTGAGAGACTGGAAACCCGGTGATTGCGTGTTGCACAACCACCCCTATTTCGGTGCCAGCCATTCGCCTGATATTGCCGTGGTCATGCCGATTTTTTTCAAAGGACAGCTGGTCGGGTTTTCCGCTAATACGGCGCACCATGTGGATATAGGTGCCGCAACGCCCGGGCTTATTATTGATGTGCCCGATATGTTTGCTGAAGGCATGTTGATGAATGCATTGAAGCTCAGCGACGCTGGCAAGCGAAATAATTCTGTGTGGAATTACATCCGCAACAACACCCGTGTGCCAAGCTTGGTGATGGGCGATCTTGAAGCGCAGATTGCGTCAGCTGAGTTGGGCGTGAGGCGGTTTCAAGAATTATTGGCCACTTACGGGAAAGACACAGTGATGCGGGCCACCACGCAATTGATGGATTATACTGAGTCCATGTTGCGCCGTGAGATCGAGAAGATACCGGATGGTGATTATGTTGCCGAAGGCTTTCTTGATGATGATGGCCGCACGCGCGATAAAACCCTGCCGGTTAAAGTCACCGTGCGGGTGCGCGGCGATGGTGTTGAAGTTGACCTTACCGGATCAGCAGCACAATCGCCTACGGCTTTTAACGTACCGTTTGAAGGTTCAACCAAAGTCGCGTGCTTCTTTGCGTTCCGTGCGCTGCTCCTCGACACTTACATACACAGCGAATACATCCCCCAGAATGAAGGGTCGTTCCGTCCAGTTAAAGTCACCGCCCCTAAAGGCTCAATCTTCAATCCCATTCCACCTGTGGCGGCAGAAGCGCGCTTCTGCCAAATCCAACGCGTGGTGGATTTGATCATAAAAGCGCTGGCTCCGGTGTTGCCTGATAAATGCACGGCGGGAAATGCTGCAACATTATCATTCGCCGCCTATTCGGGTGTGCGGCCTTCTGGCGATTATTGGGTTTTCCTTGAGGTGAATGAAGCAGCCATGGGCGGCAGACCTATGTCAGATGGGCCAGATACTATTGAAGAGTTGATGCGCAACACGCGCAACAATCCGCTTGAAGACCTCGGCATGCATATACCTCTGATATGTGATCGTTATGAATGCCGATCAGATATATTCCCCGGTGCGGGTAAATTCCGTGGAGGTCAAGGCGTGATCAAGTCCCAGCGCTTCCTCACACCCGGCTTTGTCACCCATGAATCCGATCGCCACAAGGATGCGCCGTGGGGCATCTTTGGCGGCAAAGAAGGTGCAGTAGGTAGACTCGAGACTTACAACAGCGCAACACCTAACGATGTGAAACAAAATTACGCCAAGTTCTCTGGTCTGCGCGTTGAGCCTGGCGATGTCGTATCCTACATCTCACCGTCAGGTGGTGGCTACGGCGATCCGCTTGACCGCGATCCTGCTAAAGTTCTTGATGATGTTTTGGATGATTTTATCGACGTGGCCCATGCCCATGATGTTTATGGCGTGGTGCTGCAACACACAGATGATGGCTATGATTGGGGCCTAAATATCAAAGCAACTGAAGCACGTCGCGCAGGTATGAGGCTCTAATTTTTGCCTATATTAGCAAAATGGCTCAATGACTTTTGTAAATCATTGGCCGCATAGCCACTTCCAATCACCACCAGTTTATTGTCATCTCGCAGGCCGTCCAACTGTTCTGGCAGAATTTCCGGTGACTGCATGACCCTGCGTACACTTTGCAATAGCAACCTTCCCGCCGATGTGCGGATCACACCTTTCACGCGCAACACATCATCGCCGCGCGCATGCAACAAAGCCGAAAGCCAAACAGTGAGTGCGGTCCAATCAATCTCGGATTCAATATCGAGCACTGTTGCAAATATCGTTGGCCGTTCAACTTCTCCATTGAGAGGCGGCAAAGTTTCTGCCGCAGCATCAAAATAAGTTGGCAATGAAGTAGGGCTGCCTTTGACTGCAGCTGAAAGTGCAGCGCCGGGGTTAAGTTGTTTCAACGTCGCCAAAAGCGTTTTGAGCTCGCGATCGCTTGTCTCGTCTATCTTGGTTATAATTAGCTGATCGGCAAGTTCAGTTTGCTTGCGCCCCAAACTCTCGCGGCGAAGCTGGCTTAAGCCATGCAAACCATCAACAGCCACAATGATTTCAGCCAGAATGATATGGTGAACCAAAACAGGATCCGCGCGAATGGCTTCAACGATCGGGGCAGGATCAGCTAGGCCGCTGGTTTCGAGAATGATTTCGTCAACGCGACCAATCAAGCTCTTGCTGCGCGCATCACAGAGCTGGTGCAGCAACGCAATCAGTGCCGCCTTGCCCACACAGCACGCGCATCCGCCTGCCAAAACCGAAAGCCTTAATGACCGCCCGAGTAAAGCATCGTCCACCGGCATTTCTGCCGCTTCATTCACAATCACATAAGCGTCGGAAAATCGGCCTTCATGCAATTGATGACGCAGCCAAGTGGTTTTTCCAGAACCTAAAAAGCCACCCAAGAGAGTCAGGCGCATGCGTCCTTCAGTTTTGGCCGTCAACTAGCGGCCTCACCAATCAATCTCGGATCAAGCGGATCAATGGCTATCCCAGTCATGCGCTCCGCCTCTTGCCAAAGTTCTGCCAGGTCGCGCACCATCACATGATTGCCTGAAAAATTAGACAACTGAATGCCTGGCACGTGAATGCCATCATGAGCGGTGAGGCCAAAAGGCTTCAGTACAGCTTGTAAAACCTGCGCGCGCCGAAACCTCGCGCGCAGACGATCAGGTGTTTCGGATGTCCCAGCCTCAGTCCAATGGCCCGGTGCGGCCGGAAATCCGCAGCTTGAACACATCAGACCACGTCTGGCCGCTTGCCAGAAGCAAACGGGTAACGCTTGCGGAAATCACGCGCCATATCTTCAAATGTCATCCATTCAACGCCTTCATGTTTATTTATGTGTTTGATCAAGCGCTCCAACATCAACAATACCTGAGGTCGGCCACTCACATCGGGGTGGATGGTGAAGGGAAATACGCCATAGTCCATTTCGCGGTAAACCCAATCAAATTGGTCGCGCCACATTTCTTCAATGTCGCGAGGATTGACGAAGCCATGGCTATTGGGGGCCTTTTTCATAAACATCATCGGCGGCAGATCATCGACATACCAATTGGCACCAATTTCAACGAGATCGATTTCCTTGCCGTGCTTCATCGGCCGCATCCATTCCTTAGCGGTTTTGGAATAGTCGATCAGGTTCCAGCTATCACCCACACGCGCATAGAAGGGTTGGAAATCACGGTAGCCTTGGCTGTGATCATACTCAAAACCATATTTTTGGAGCAGAGCTGCAGTATGCGCTGACATTTCCCACCATGGTGCCACATAGCCACGAGGTTTTTTGCCTGAAAGGCGTTGAATGATGTCGACGCAATGCGCAAGAACATCCTCTTCTTGTGTTGGTGTCATTGCCACTGGATTTTCATGGAGATAACCATGAGCACCAACTTCATGGCCTTCATCAACAATGCGCTTCACTTGGTCAGGGAATGATTCAATAGAATGCCCCGGAATGAAGAATGTCGTTTTGATTTTGAATTTCTTGAAAAGATTGAGCAGGCGAATATTGCCCACCTCGCTGGCAAACACGCCGCGTTGGATATCTGATGGTGAGTCACCACCACCATAAGACCCAATCCAGCCTGCCACTGAGTCGATATCAGTACCAAACGCACAAATTATTTTCTTTTTTGCTTTTGCCATGGTCGTTCTCCTTATTCGAATTTAGGGGTCCATTTTGGATCTTGCAGCGCTACCGGATAGGCAATGCGGTAGTCGAGTGAAGGGCGGATCACGTATTTGCGGTCGAAAGGTAGCCAGTCATAAGGCGTACCGGAACGCACAATGTAGGGCCAATCAGGATGGGTAAAACTGGGTCTGCCAATGGCCACCATGTCTCCGCCGTCAGTTGTGAGGCATGATTCAGCTTCAGCCCCCTCTGCTATGCCGCCATTGGTGATGACTGGCAAGCCAGACGCTTGTTTGATAACTTGCGACATCGGCAATTTTGAATTGGGATCGCGGTTGTCCCGCCAGTCAAAGCTTGACCAATGCAGCGCATTAATCTCAGCACCGCGCAGAGCTTTGCCAATCGCCTCAGTATATCTAACACCGCCGGGAAACGCGCCGACGAAATCATCCACGCCATCTTGCGAAACGCGCAGGGAAATTATTTTATCTTTACCAATTGCCTTGCGCACGCGCTCACATACCATTCGTGCAAAGCGCACATTGTTTTCCGGCGAACCGCCATATTCATCTTCGCGAAGATTAGTTTTCGGATTGATGAATTGCCATAATAGATAACCATTCGCCCCATGAATCTCGACGCCATCAAAGCCTGCCTCAACAGCGCGTGCTGCACCATCAGCAAAACCTTGCGCTACTTTGTTGAGCTCTTTCACAGTTAACGCACGAGCTTTGCCGAAACTCACCTTGGGCCAATTCTTGCTTTTAATATTGCGAATTTGGCGTTCGTAATCGCTATCCGTATAAAGCGTCCAACCACCGCTGTGGGTCGCTGATGCGCTGACGGGGGCTTTGCCTTTCAAAACGCGTGGATCGGACACACGACCACCATGCATCAGCTGCAGAATGCCCTTTGCACCATTGTCGTGGATGCCCTTGACCGCCTTGGCCCAGCCTTTCACGTGTTTTTTGTTTATGATGCCAGGCTGAGACAGATAAGCACGGCAGCCGAGCTTGTCCTCTTCATAGGTACCCTCAGTGATAATTAAACCAAAACCACCACGCGCTCGCCTTGCATAGTAGGCGGCCATTTCGTCGGTTGGCGTGCCATCGGCCTCTGCCATCTGCCGGGTGAGCGGCGCCATTGCGATGCGGTTCTTAATCGTCTGCCCTGCCAATTTAAGTGGCGAAAAAAGCGTTGGATAGGTTTCTGCCATGTTACCCTCTGATCATACCTTCTAAATTCAAACCACTCCCCAGAACCTGCGCATCTTGGCCGTGTGGCGCAGAGAGCAAAACACTGGTTGGCAAACCTTGCGCATCAACGCCCGATGGAATTGCCAGACCGCACCAATCAAGAAAATTGCCTACCATTGTGTTGCGCAACGTCTTGGCGTTCACTTGAAAAAATAAATCCATATCATCTTCAAGGGGGCGAATATCCATCGCCACATGCGGCGTGGTGGGGCAAATCACAATTGCATGGCCCATCAAATCATTACATTCTGCGATCAATTGTTTGCGCCGGTACAATATTTCCACGAGATCACTGGTCGTCATTTTGTCGGCGAGTTTGATGCGCTTCACAACGCGTTGATCCATGTGCAGAGCATCAGGCCCATTCACGCGCGATTTGTGAACATGCATCGCCTCGGCCACCAAAACATGTCCGTGATTTTTCAGAAGATCGAGAATTTTCCCAAAGACCGGAAATGATTTGCGCTTAATCTTGCCGCCAGCTTTTGAAATGCGTGAAAGAGCTGCATCAAAATTGACCTGCACCGCATCTTCAATGCCGTCAAACATGATATTTGAGGGTACAACAAATTCTATGCCTTTGACAGGGCGTTTTGCAATTACCTTCTTAGAATTGCGCAACACTCGATCAACCAAAACGCAATCTTCGACTGTTTGCGCCAAAGGACCGAGCGTATCGAGGGTCCGCGAAAGTGGAAAGACGCCACTCATATCGTAATGTCCTGTTGATGATTTATAACCTACCACGCCATTGAACGAGGCCGGGATGCGGATCGAGCCGCCCGTATCAGTGCCAATCGCGACAGGCAAAAGGCCTTTTGCAACGACAACGCCAGAGGCCGAAGATGAGCCTCCTGGCGAACGATGCAGTGTCATATCATTTGGATTGCGCGGCGTGCCGTAATGCGGATTGATGCCAATGCCGGAATAGGCAAACTCGGTCATATTTAAAGTGCCTATAGCTATCATGCCAGCTTGTTTACCAGCGTGAACCAAGCCGGAGTCTTGAGCAGCCGGCGGATTAGATTTTAAAACGACAGATCCAGCTGTGGTCACATGACCTTCAATATCGAATAGATCCTTCCACCCAATTGGCACACCATCGAGAATGCTCGCAGGCTTTCCTGCCTTCAACCGCCGCCGCGAAGCCTTCGCTTCAGCTCGCGCACGTTCCGTCAGCACATCAATAAAAATGGCATGATCATCGCTCGCCTTGATGTCTTCCAAAACCTGTTCGGTCAGATCAACCGCATCCAATTTGCCACTGCGAAGTTTCTTCGAAAGCTGCGAAACTGTTTCCATCATCTCCCCGCTATCACTGTTGCGCCATCTTTGCGCCAAGCGACCAAAGCAGGATCTCCCGCTGCAAAGCGTCCGCCATATTTATCCGCATGGCCCTCAAGCCCAATGCTGCGGCCTTCGCCCAGTTGCACATTCATCTGCACAATATGGCCGATCTGTTGAATACGCTGCACTTTCACCAGAATACTGCCACCACCATAATTCTTAGTGATTTGAGCTTTACTGGTCTCGGCCGGCAATAGATCAACCGCTTCTGCTGGCAACACCAGATTTGCATTGCTGCCCACCGTCAATTCACTTTGCGATGAACCAATCAAAGCACCGTAAGGTGTGTCCAGCGTCACGATTTCCCCACTTGTCAATTTCACAGTACCGGGGATCAACGTATTTCGGCCAATGAACTGCGCCACAAACAAACTCTTGGGCCTCGTATAGAGCTCGTAGGGTGGGCTGATTTGTTCAATTCGGCCCTGGTTCATCACCACAATGCGATCAGAAAGAGCTAGCGCTTCAGATTGTGCATGAGTTACGAATACAAATGTAATGCCCAACGAGCGCTGTAATAGTTTCAATTCATTTTGAATGCTCTTGCGCAAATTGGCATCAAGCGCGCCAAGCGGTTCATCCAACAGTAAAATCGACGGCTCGACCACAAGTGAGCGGGCCAAGGCTATGCGTTGACGTTGGCCACCTGAAAGTCTGTCGGGCCGCTGCTCAGCCACACTCATCAAGCCCAGCTTGTCGAGTATGCGCGTCACTTTCACATCGCGCTCCGCAGCAGGCATATTTTTTACATCAAGCCCGAAGCCCACATTATTGCGCACACTCATATGCGGAAACAATGCGTAATTTTGAAAGATCATCGAAGTCGGGCGTCGTTCCGGCAGCAAATCATTTATGCGTTCGCCCCGAATATTAATGTCACCCGAACTGATATCTTCAAAGCCCGCTATCATGCGCAGCGTCGTGGTCTTACCACAACCTGATGGCCCAAGAAAAGCAATGAACTCGCCTTTGTTCACATCCAGATTAAAGTCAATGACAGCGGCAGTGCCATTTTCAAACACTTTGCCGACATGCGCGAGTTGAAGATCGTAAGCCAATTAAATTTTCCAAAAGAGAAGTTGCCGACCGGAGGGAATATCCGGTCGGCGGAGTTCAAATTAAGCAGACAGGAACTCGTCCCACTTCTTGATCAAGTGATCATACTCATCTGGCCATTGATGCCAGTAAGCCACATTCTTGGCACGGGTTTCGAGCGAACCACCATCACGCAGATCGCCTTCCTTAATGCCACGATCGGTTGCGCCCTTCCAAGGAGCACCTTCATACCAGAAGGCATACTTATCCTTGTCCATGGCCGCTTGGATGTTTGTGGTCGGCGAATAGTAACCTTGCTCAGATACAGCAATGGCTGGTGGGCCAGAGAGCCAGTAATCTGAGTAAGCAACCACTGCATCCATGTTCGGTGTTCCGGTGATGGCTGAGTTACCTATGGACCATGCGCGGTAACCTTCTTTGGCCACAGCATAGGTGCATTGCTTGCCTTGCGCCTTGACAGCCATAACAGCAGGTTGCCAAGCATCGGCGAGGATCATTTCGCCTGAAGCCAGCAAGTTCACCAATTCGCCAAAATCGCCCCAGAGAGCGCGGAATTGACCATCCTTCTTTTTAGCAACAAGGAACTTCGCAGCTTCATCGATTGAAGCTTTGTCGGGGTTGCCAGGATTTGGCACATTCAACAAACCAAGAGCATTCATTGCCAAAACAGCTTGGCCAAATGCAATCAGTGGATCCACATTCAAACCTGTCTTGCCCTTGAACTTCGAATCGAAGAGAGCAGTCCATGTTGAAGCTTCTTCTGCTGAAACCAGATCAGGGCGATAACCGATCGAATCGTAGTTATAGACGGTTGGAACCATCCACAATTCAGTCTGGGCTTCATCTTTCCAAATCTGACCAACAATTTGGTTCTTCTTATCCCACTTAGGATCTGCCTTGGTAAAGGTGTCGCGAATATTGCCCCAATTCTTCATCGCCGAAGTTGCAATCGGCGTGATCTTTTCGGTAGCAATCACGGCTGGCAAGCGCTCGCCAATGGTTTCCCAAACGTCATAGGCTGATGTGCCGGCCAGAAGTTCAGTTTGCGTGTTCGGGAAAATATCTGCCTTCCCCGAAACTGCCTTCACACCCGACTTTGCTTTAAAGTCGTTGAGAATGCGTTCTTGCACGGTGACTGAAAGACCTACGGTGCGTAGTTCTTGATCACCAATGCCTGCCGCAAATGCCTGTTGGGCGCCCCAAGGAACGCCCCCAGCCATTGCTGCACCAACAGCCGAGCTCGCAAGGAATTTGCGGCGCGACATATGGTAGTTTCTAATACTGTCTATGCTCATCTTATTTCCTCCATTTTAGTTTTGCATCGTCTTCTTTGGGGCAGCTTGGTCTCGCGCTAGTAGCGTCCAACCAGTAAACCACCGTCCACCACCACCACTTGCCCAGTCATGTAGCGAGCGGCGTTGGAAGCTAGGAATTGGATTACGTCGGCGATTTCGTCCGGTTCACCAATCCGTCCCATCGGGATAAAAGCTCCAGCCTTGTCGGCATCAGGCCCGAGAGAGTGTTCTTTTGATAAAAGCTGTGCGGTACGAATATAACCAGGTGCAACGCCATTCACGCGAATGCCATCTTTTGCCAGTTCGACAGCAAGCCCCCTCACCAATCCGACCACGCCAGATTTGGCTGCTGAATAATGAATATGTTCATCCCAACCATAGGCCACACCCATGATCGAAGAGACAGCGACAATGGCCCCCTTCTTAGCCGCGCGCATTGCAGGAAGTGCGGGCCGCACAACACGGAAGATACCCTTAAGATCAATATCAAAAGTGTGGTCCCATTTTTCATCCGTAAGCTGTTCAACAGGCACTTTATGTGCAATGCCGGCATTGGCCACAATGCAATCCAGCGCCCCGTGTTTCTTCTCGACAGCCGCGATGACCGCATTTGCATTTTCGGTGGAACGCACATCAAGTTTGTGAAATTCAGCATGTTTGCCAATCTCGGCTGCAACGGCCTGCCCCTCTTTTTCAAGAACGTCCGTCACGATCACATGATATCCCGCTTGGCCAAAGGCTTTGGCAGCAGCACGGCCAATACCAATTCCTGCACCTGTGACCAAAACTGTTTGTGTCATAGCATCACATCTCCGGAATTAGGTCCGATGGTTTGGCCCACAAACAATGAGGCTTGATCAGATAGTAAAAATGCAACAGCAGCAGCCACTTCATCCGGTTCGCCAAAACGGCCAAGAGGAAGTTCTGCTGCTTTTGTCTTGCGCCAAGATTCTGAAAGATGCATCACTAAAGGCGTATTGATCGGGCCCGGTGCCACAGCATTAACACGCACGCCTTGCGCACTTACTTCTCGTGCCAATGATTTCGTCATGCCAATAATCGCAGATTTTGCACCAGAATAATGCACCAGATCAACACCGCCAATTTGACCCAGCTGCGAAGCGATATTCACAACTGCTCCCTTGCCCGCTTTGATCATCGGCTTCAGTACAGCGCGGATCATCAAGTAAGTGCCACGCACATGAACCGCAAACATACGATCGAATTCCGCGGGTTCCAAATCAACAAATTTGGATTGATGCACATGACCCGCATTGTTTACGAGATGAGTGCAAGGGCCGAAACTCTTGTCGCATGCTGCAATGATTGCGGCAACGTCTGCTTCTTTCGAAACGTCGCCACCAACAGCGTTCACCTTGCCACCAACTTCCTTGGCCACTTTTTCAGCTGCTTCTAAGCGGAAATCATTCACCAACACAGCATAACCGTCACCTGCGAGCCGGTGCGCAATTGCGCGGCCAATGCCTGATCCTGCGCCAGTGACGATTGCTACATTCATGCAATGTCCTCCTGAATGGCAACCTTCTTGGCGCGTCGCACTGACAGCGCCATCAGGATAGCGTAAACGGCAAGCAACGCGAATGAAAACAGCGTTGTGAGAACACCAAAGGCGAATAGGTTTGGATGAATTTCAACGGCAAAGGTGCCGTAAATTGCGAGCGGCAGCGTCTGCTCATTTGACGAGAGCAGAGTGCGTGAGAATTCATCATATGAAAGTGTGAAAGCAAACAGCATGGCCGAAAGCACGCCAGGAAAAATCAGCGGGAATGTGACCTTGCGGAATGTACGAATGGGTGAAACACCAAGCGACCAAGACGCTTCTTCCACCGAAGCATCAAAACGGTTGAGAATGGCCAGCATAACCAGAAATGCAAATGGGAATGTGTAAACCACATGAACCACAAAGGCCGTGCTCCACCAATGGCGGTCAATGTTGAAAATATTTTTTGAAACCAGCGCAACGCCAAGCCCTGTGAGTAGCCCCGGTACAATCATGCCCAATACAATCAAATAGAATACAAAATCCGATCCACGGAATTTCTTTCGGAATGCTTGGGCGGACATCACGCCTAGAATAGTGGATGTCACCATCGTCATAAACGCCAGCGTGAGTGATCGTGTCATTGCCTGCCCCACAGGCAGAGGCGCAACACGGGTAGCTTCGGTCAAACCAAAAATTTGGCGATACCAATAGGTCGACCATTCAATAATTGGGAATTGTGGCCCACCTTCAGGCCCCTGTTGGAATGACAGAATTGCGAGCACAAAAAACGGGCCATAAAGAAACAAAATAAACAGTGCCACATAAACGCCGAGGATCGGTTTGAGAACGCGCGACTCCATTTCCTCATAGCTCTCGCTTCAAATCAACAATGCGCAGGAACAGCGATATCACAATCGCCGTAATAATCGTCAGGATTACACCCACCACCGAAGCCAGCGCCCATTTGAGAGATCCCACTTGCGTCACAATAATATTTCCCAACAGATTAACCTTGCGGCCAGAAAGCGCGGACGACGTGGCGAACTCGCCAAGCACCATCACCGTCACAAAAATTGAACCAACCACTACGCCAGGCAAGCTGAGCGGAAAAATGATTTTACGGAAAATGCGCCAGAAACCAGCGCCTAAATCTCGTGCTGCTTCGATCACATTGGGATCAATGCGCCCCAGCATAAATGCAATAGGACCGACCATAAACACGCAGTAAATCTGTGTCATGCCTACGATCACCGAAAGCTCAGTGAACAGCAGTGCTTCGATAGGATGGGTGATAATCCCGGCTTTCATCAGCAAGATATTAATCGCACCTTCCTTTCCCAACATCGGTCGCCACGCCAATACGCGGATCAGGAATGACGTCCAAAACGGAATAACGCAAACCACAAGCAATACCGTTGAAAGGGTTTTGCTTTTAACGAACAGCCCAACATAAAGTGCTGTTGGATAGCCGATGATAAATGTTGTAGCGAGCACAATCAGCCAGATACGAACCGTTGTCCAAAGCGATGCGAGATAAGTGTCGGACCCGAAAAACTGCTGCCAGCTGTCGAGCGTCAGTTTGGGCTCAATCTTGAACGTCGTCTGCGTCCAAAACGAAACGTAGAAGATCATGAGCATTGGAACAACCAAAAACAAGGCCATCCAAATAAATCCAGGAGCAATCAACCACCATGCCGTATTCGAATTTGATTTCATTGGGGTTGCCATATTTTAACTCAACCAAACACAATTGCATCTTCCGGCTTCCACCGGAGGATATAAGATTGAAGGGGCTCAAACTTTTGCGGTGGACCATTTGAGAGATGGTGTTCCACCTCCACCACCTGGCCACCTGATGCTTCAAAGAAATGCGTCATTGCTGAACCCAAATATTCGCTGGCAATGTATGTCGCATTGATACCTGCTCCACCTTTGCTACCACCCACAATAACGCGGTCATAACGAATGGCATAGGCCGGTTGATCCGATTTTATTTTGCGTTTGAAGGCGAGATCACCATAGGCTGACTTGAAAGATGTGCCTGCAATGCTGCCATCGAACAAATTATACCGATTAAGAAACCGCGCCACATTGGGGGAAGCAGGCTCACCATAAACGGTACTTGGGTTATCAAACTGCGCCACGCGGCCGTGATCCAATACAATCACACGGTCTCCCATGGCCAAGGCTTCAGTTTCGCTACCTGTCACGTGTAGAAACGTCACACCCAACCGTTCACGAATAGAGCGCAGTTCATCACGCATGCGGCCACGTAAATTTGCATCAAGCGCACCGAGCGGCTCATCCAACAGAATAAGCTTAGGCTCCGTCACCAGTGTGCGGGCCAACGCCACGCGCTGCTTTTGCCCGCCGGAAATTTGACCAACACCGCGGCCTTCTAATCCTTCGAGACCAACGAGTTTGATTATTTCTGGCACACGCTTTTCAATTTCAGGCCGCGCCAAAGGCTCTTTGCGATTGGCTAAACCAAAGGCGATATTGTCGAATACATTTAGATGTGGGAACAGCGCGAAGTTTTGAAACACAAAGCCAATGCCCCGCTCGTGCGCAGGAAGCGAGGTCACGTCAACGCCATTCACTTCAATTCGGCCTTGGTCGGGTGCTTCAAATCCAGCGATGGTGCGCAGCAGAACCGTTTTGCCAGAACCGCTTGGCCCCAGCAAAGAAACATATTCATTGCGGTCAACAGAAATATTCACATTAGCCAAAGCCACGGTATCTCCGTAGCTCTTGGACACATTATTAAGACGAAAAATCGAAGCGTTTGCTACCATCTTTCTTATCCCCGCCGCAGCCTAATGGCTGTTCTAAGCGGGAAACCTCTCCTGTCAAAAAACCAGCAGATCAACATCGATTTGGTTACGCTGTTGACTGCGTTAGAATTTGTTAATCAAAGTAAGCAAAAACGACTAATGTATGCAACACCTATTTTTCTGGTGAAATCAAAGGCATAATGCCCATTGTTTGATCATTACGCATCATCTTAAAATGTATATCGTATCCATTATTCATTTTATCTGAGCTGTGTGAGGTAGGGCACAGCAAGTTTCGACTCCACCACAACAGCCACAATTTTCAACCTTGCCAATGATTTTTGCGCCAAGATTTTCAAGTGATTTTCAAGATAATCTGCAGCCGGGTCAATCAGCCGTCGTTCGATCAAAGCAAACAAAGATCGATATTCATCAACAGCAATCTGATCTCGCGGCAATCCCAATTTGATCAGTGCGCGGTTGGCCGCATTGATCGGCAATTGAATGTTTCGAATTGTCGAAATCAATTCCACATTGGGTGCTTTGGCGATACAGGTTTCCATCAATGCCAGTTCAAAATCTTCGGTGTCGCTAAACTCTGGCGCATTTTCATTTGCTCTTTTGCACAACTGTGCAATTTCTGCATAGTCAATCGCTGATGCCGCAAGCTTCAAGGCCGCCGGTTCAAGAATACTGCGAATAGCAAATCGCTCGCGCACAGATTGGGCTGTAAGCGGCCCTGCAATCCAATGTGAACTCTGATTCTTGCGGATCAGGCCGCGTTCACTCAAGCGGCTGAGCACATCGCGCACAACCGTGCGGCTTACTCCCAAATGCGTACCAAGCTCGGTTTCAATAATTCGAAACTCGCCAAATATAAGACTCGAAGCAACAGCCTCTTCCACTTGATCGTAAACCAATTCCCACATTCCACGGCTTTGCAAAGCGTCATCAATTTCATCCGAGATGTGCAAATCAAGCGCTCTAATATCTTGCCGTACCGGTTCCTCCCCCGTACCTGCCACAACAAAGCCACGGCCAGGAAAACGTTGCACCACTCCATCGGCTTCGAGGATCTTCAACGCCATTTGCACTGGTGCGCGGCTTGATTGCATGAGATCCGCAATTGGCCCTTCCAGCAAAACAAAGCCCGGTGGCAACCTTCCGGTTTTGATATTCGCCCGCAGCACATCACACACTAACTCGTAACGTTTTTGCATGGTTTGTTTCATGGTGCGTCATTTCGAACGCGGTCGACAAACCGTGTCCATGATCGTGCTGCGTAATTATGCTCGTCCATAACAGTGTTCCACACAGCGATACGGTTGGCGCGGTCCAATTGTGCACCACCGGAACGTCGCCCGCCCAACTTTACCACTGTCTGACCCTGGACACCCGGAAGATCACTTTGGGCTTCTTCACCGCGATACCAATAGGCCCATTCGTCCTTCGTGAGTGCGGCCTCGACCGGATCAGTCACCGAAAAATAATAGCCTTGACGCGCCATCACCGCACCTGCCCAGCCATCAAGCCACCAATTCATGTATTCGTAAGCCATATCGAGTGCAGCACCATCCAAGCCACGCCGCAAGCTCATGCCACCATGCCAAGCGCGGTAACCTTCCAACGGCACAGATTCCAAAAAATGCGGTGCCTCACCACCCAGATTGCCATAGGCGGCTGACCACATACTTTGTACGGCAACCTTATGATTACGCACCAATTGGCTGGCATCTTCTGCTGTGCGCCACATGGTGTGGAAAAACCCCTTCCGCCGTCGGTCGTCCAAAATCGCCATGAGTTGGTCGATTTCCGCAACACTCATATTGCCAATATCAGCAAAGTTCATTTCGCCTGCAGCTTCTGCTGCCAAGGCCGCATCAAAAATCCCAATCGCGGGTTCGTCCACTAATGCTATGCGCCCCTTGGCGCGTGGATCAAGTAGCCAGCTCCAGCTTTCAGCATTGCGCTGCGTATAACCAAAAATCCGAGCATCATAACCAAAGGAGTCGAGATTATAGACGGTGGGCAACATCGAAATGTATCGCCCCTGCTCAGATCCCAGCTGATCGCTCTGTTGCACATAAAGTTTCTTCACTGGTGCATCGCCATATCCGCGCCAGGCATAGCGACTTATGCCGCCGCGCTTTGTTAGATCACTGACCTTATCCCAAGCCGAAATGCGCTGTGTGTCGATCGGCTGTAAGGATCCCCAGAACCAAACAATATCAAGATTGTGGAAACACTGGTCATAAACATCATAGGTATTAGGGTTTAACGCCGCTTTGCCTTGGCACGGCACAAAATCCAGAACCTCGAAATCTAATCCAAAGCCCAGATCAGTTTCAGCCGTCTCTTTCACTTGGTCCAACAAGGTGACAGCTGTGCCTAACACCCGAAGTCGCCGTGTTTTGATAATGGCAGGAGATGCGAGCTTAGTTGCTGGCGAAAATTGATCCATCAGAACTGCTTATCATTGATACGCTTGAGCCTCAATCGTCACCACACCATCTGCATTTACAATCACAGAACCTTCGGTATTTGAGAGCACACGAAAAGTTTGGCCCGCAATCAAGGGCGACACACAGCGATAATCAAAAACGCGCGGCACGTGGCCTTGTAATTTTGAAAGTTGATTAAACGTCAAAGCCGCCTGCATCGGCCCATGCACCAGCAAGCCGCCATGACCTTCCACCTGTTGCGCATAAGGAAGATCATAATGAATGCGGTGACCGTTAAATGTCACCGATGAGAAGCGGAACAGCAACAAAGGTGTTGCTTCAACTTGCCATTCCAAGTCACCCCTCAACGCTTCGATGGGCGGCTTTGGTTGGGCGCTTTCAGTATTAGCTTCGCGGTAAAGAATGTCATGACGCTCACGAATGGCTAATGCACCATTGCCAAGAATTTCATGAACGACGGAGATAAAACAAAGTGCACCCGTCTTGCCCTGCCGCGATTTCACATCAGAAATCGTTGAAACTCGTTTAACCTCTTCGCCAATCCGTAAGGGCTTTAAGGTCTCAATCTGCCCACCGGCCCACATGCGACGCGACAAGGGCACTGGCGGCAGAAAAATGCCCTTGGCCTCTGCTCCATCCGGCCCTAGCTCTGCAATATTATGCCTCGGCAATGCCACACACCAATGCAGCCCCGGCGGGCATTCGTCATCCACTTTAGGTCTAAACAAATAGGGAGAAAGTGTTGAGCGATATTCATCTTGCAAGCGCTGGGTAATCACATCTTCACGCGTCACAGATTTGCCGATCCAGTTTTCGAAATTCTCGCTCATACTGCGAACTCGCGTCTGATTTTTGCTGTATGTTCACCAAGGTCTGGAACAGGTCGTGCTGTAAAAGCTTCGCGCCCAGCAGGTAAGGGCATGTCAATCATTGTGCCGTCAGCTAACGGCACAGGAAATTTACGCAAAGCCTTGTGCCGCGCCGCATCTGCCACCGTTGAAACGCGCGACCAAGCAATACCATTCGCTTCGAGACCTAAGATCACTTCAGCGCAACTTAAATTCGCAAAAACCTTCAGCACTTCCACATCAACCAATCTGCGATTGACCACGCGCTGGGCATTTGAATCAAATCGCGGATCTTTGACTAAGGCAATGTCGCCCAACACACCTTCGCAGAACCGCGCCCACTCCAAATTGTTCTGAATGGCAATAATGACTTCGCCATCTAAACATTTAAACGGCGCATAAGGATAGATGCTGGCATGGGAAAGGCCATGGCGTTGGGTCTCTCGGCTGCCGTACTGCCAATGCAGCAGCGGCACGCTCATCCAATCGGCCATCGAGTCAAACATAGCCACTTCAATTACGCGGCCTTTGCCCGTCATTCCACGCGCTATCAGCGCCTCTAAAATCATCGCATGCGCATTCATGCCCGTTGCGATATCGGCCACCGAAACGCCGACCTTGCTCGGCACATCAGGAGTTCCTGTCACCGCGCAAATGCCACTCTCCGCTTGGATCAGCATGTCATAGGCTCGCATATCGCGGCAGTCCGTATCTTGGCCATAACCTACAATATCAACGGCAATGATACGCGGGTGTGCTTTCACCAATTGCGCGGCAGAAAGGCCCAAACGCTCCGCTGCACCTGGGGCCAAATTCTGCACAAAAACATCCGCCTTGGCCACCATGGCTTTTACCAAGACCAAGTCATCTGCCGCCTTAAGATCAAGCACAGCGCTTTCCTTACCACGATTAAGCCAAGCGAAATAAGCCGACACACCGTATACGGTTTTATCATAGTTGCGCGCAGTTTCGCCTTCGGCTCGCTCGATCTTGATCACGCGCGCGCCCGCATCAGCCAAGCGCAAAGAGCAAACCGGCGCAGACACCGCCTGTTCGATCGCCACCACCACCAATCCATCCAAGGCACCCGCCATCAATAAGACCTCGGCAGGCCAAGCACATGCTCTGCGAGATGAGACAAGATCAAATTAGTTGAAATGGGTGCCACTTGATAAAGCCGGGTCTCACGGAATTTACGTTCGATGTCATATTCTTCGGCAAAACCAAATCCACCATGGGTTTGAATGGCCACATTGGCCGCTTCGAAAGAGGCATCGGCGGATAACATTTTGGCCATGTTGGCCTCAGCTCCACAATCCACATTAGCTTCAAATTTGTGCAAAGCATCAAGCACCATCAATTCAGCCGCACGCATATTGGTGTAAGCCTTGGCAATCGGAAATTGAACGCCTTGGTTTTGGCCAATAGGCCTACCAAAAACTTCGCGCGTCTTGGCATAGGCAGAGGCTTTTTCAATAAACCACTTCGCATCACCCACACATTCCGCCGCGATTAAAATACGCTCGGCATTCATACCCGACAGAATATAGCGAAAGCCTTTACCTGCTTCGCCAATCAGATTTTCGGCAGGCACTTTCAAATTATCAAAAAAGATTTCCGTCGTCGCGTGGTTCATCATCGTGCGAATGGGGCGAACAGTCAGGCCATTGCCTTTCGCTTCTCGCATATCAATAATAAACACGCTCATGCCATCGGTGCGTTTGGCAGACTGCTCCTTGGTGGTCGTGCGTGCTAGCAAAATCATCAAGTCAGAATGTTCTGACCTGCTGGTCCACACTTTTTGGCCGTTGATCACATAGTGATCACCATTTTTCTTGGCAAAAGTTTTGATCGAACTTGTATCCGTGCCGCTAGTTGGCTCGGTCACGCCAAAGGCCTGCAACCGCAATTTTCCCGCAGCAATGTCTGGCAAATATTTTTGCTTTTGTGCCTCGGAGCCATGACGCAGCAGCGTGCCCATCACATACATCTGCGCATGACAGCTTGCGCCATTGCAACCATTCGCCTGAATTTCTTCAAGAATAGCTGCAGCGCCCGAAAGCGGTAGACCTGCGCCACCATACTCTTCTGGTATCAATGCTGCGAGAAAACCAGACTCCGTCAACGCCTGAACAAACTCCGCCGGATAAGACATGGTGCGATCAAGTTTCCGCCAATACGCGCCCGGAAAACCTTCACAAAGTTTGCGAACAGAAGCCCGAATGTCATCATAAACCATAGGCATAACCTAATCGCAGAAAGCCTATCACCGCAATACGGTTCATTTCTTCGCGGTGATCACATAAGAGCCAGTTGCATCCAACACTGCCGCCCAACCTGGTTCGATCACAATCGTGGTGGTTATTTCTTCAATAATTGCAGGTCCCGAAACCTTGGCACCCACACCCAGCTTCTCACCATCATAGATCGGCGTTTTGGTGGTTTTTCCAGAAGCATCAAAGATTGCCTTCCGGTAGCCATTGAGGGCCGCCTTGGCAGTGCCAAGCTTGCTGTATTTTGGTAGCTTGGGTTTCTCGATACGACCAAAAACCGTGGATTCAATGTTCACCACTTCAACGGCATTATGTTTTTCTGAATAAGTGTAAAGCTCTTCATGGCGCTTATGGAAAGCATCAATCACTTTAGCCATCGTCTTCGCATTGATCTCAAAAGTATCTATATCCACAGTGCATTCATGCACCTGACCGACATAGCGCATATCCATGCTGCGCTTCACTGCTATGTCTTTCTTGGCAAAACCATCAGAGGCTAAATGCGTAACGCCCTTAACTTCAATTTCACAAAATAATGCGTTGATACGTGTGCAAGCTTCAGGATTATCTAATCGTGCCGGAGCAGTTGCCATATAATTATACTTTACATCAGAAATAATTTGACCAAAAGCGCAAAGCCCAGAAGCAAGCTTCGGCAGAATAATGGTCTTGATTCCCATCTCGCGCGCCAGTGCCGTGATGTGCGCGGCGGTCGCTCCACCAGCTCCCACCAACACAAAGTCACGTGGGTCATAGCCACGCTCTACTGACACGCGACGAATACCATTGACCATATTGTTATTGACAATGGTGTACATGCCATAGGCTGCACGCTCGACCGACATACCAAGCTTGTCGGCCACGCGTTTCACCGCCGTTCGTGCTTTGGCTAAATCCAAGGGCAATTTTCCACCCAGAAGACCCACAGGATTGAGAAAACCCAACACCAAATTAGCGTCAGAAGTCGTAGCTTCAACACCGCCTTGCCCATAACACGCTGGCCCCGGATCAGAGCCTGCAGATTGTGGACCCACTTGCAAAATGCCGTGCCCATCAATCCAACCAATTGATCCTCCGCCCGCACCCAA
The DNA here is from genome assembly GCA_038230015.1 of Hyphomicrobiales bacterium. Lineage (GTDB taxonomy): Bacteria > Pseudomonadota > Alphaproteobacteria > Rhizobiales > Aestuariivirgaceae > Aestuariivirga. Next base: position 72,171 of record JBBRNW010000004.1, read on the forward strand.
TGTTTCCACTTGGATCATAGGCACACCGATGCGGTAGCGCAGAAAATCGACATTCTTGTTGAGATTGGTCTGACCCTCCTTGGTAAGCGTTATGTCAAAAGATGTGCCGCCCATATCAACGGTAATGACATTTTTCTTTTTAAACGGCGCACAAACATAAAGCCCTGCTTGCGGCGCGGAAGCTGGTCCAGAATTGATCGCATAAACCGACCGATCGGTCATAACTTGGCCAATTGCCAAGCCGCCATTAGATTGAAAATAGCGCACAGGTTGTCTGGCTCCGTGGGCTTTAAAGTAGGCATCTACGGCTGCCACATATTTGCGCATGACAGGTGCCAGATAGGCATTCACCACGGCTGTCGATGTGCGCGTATATTCGCGTATCTGCGGGTAAAGCTCGCTGCCAATCGTCAATATCGCATGGGGCAACATCTCATGCACAATCGCTGCTGCTCGTTCTTCATGTGCCGTATTCAGAACTGACCACACAAATGAAATGGCCACAGTCTCAACGCCTTCAGCTTTGAATAGCGCGCATGCGGCGCGCACATCTTCCTCATGCATCGCGGTGCGGATTGAACCATCTGAAATCACCCGCTCACGAACCCCTTTACGCAAATAGCGCGGCACCAGCATGGTGGCTGCGGGATATTCGGGGTCATAGCGAAAACCATCTTCTTTATGACCATTGCGGATTTCAATTGAATCTTCGTGCCCTGCCGTACAGATCAGTCCTGTCTTGCCACCTTTGTGCGTGATCAATGCATTCAGGCCCACGGTGGTACCATTGATGCAGAGATCGCAATTGGAAACGATGTCATGAACTGGAAGTCCAAAATCATCCGCCACCAATTTTAAACCATTCTCGATGGCTTTTGTGGGGTCTGCGGGAGTTGATAAAGCCTTGAACAGTTTCACCTGACCGGACTTGCGGTCCGCGACCACGAAATCAGTGAACGTACCACCAGCATCAATGCCTAAACGATATTGTGCTTTCATGTCAGCTCCCTCAAGCCCGAGCAATGCGCGTGGCAGACAGGTCAACGTCTAATTTCGCTGCATCTGCAAACACCACGCCATAGTCGCACTTGGCACCCTCGATGGAAACCAAACCATTCTTTACATCAGAAATCACCTTTTCAATCGGTCGCTCATGTGGATTGCCATAACCGCCACCACCGGGGTTCATGTTGGTGATAGTTTCACCAGGCTTAATGGATTCCATTATATTGGTGCGTACCACTTGGGTTTCGCCGCCGCGCTTAAACTGCACGCGGCCCACCTTGCTATCAACCATGGCCGAGACAGCGCCTGCTGCACCCATGGCCGGAATGCGCCGGCCCTCACCAAAACCGATGCAAAGCAAATCTCGATCCAGCGGCTCCACCTCCCACGCCGTGCCCGAACCGCCACGGAATTTTCCTGCACCGCCTGAATCCGTCATCAATGAGTATTTATGAATGATGATGGGATATGAATATTCTAAAAGCTCAACGTCACCAGACGTCAGTGCGCCAAAGCAACATTCCGGCCCCACAGCATGCCAGCCATCTTGCTGCGGTGTGGCCCCACCACCAGAAATAATCGTCGCCAGAACCATCGTCACAAATTCTTCGTTGCTGCGTGTGTCCCAACCCGCAATATTCAAACCATTCGCATGACCCCAAGACGCCGCCACTTTAGAGGGCATGGCTTTTTCAAAAGCCAGGCGCACAGCATCAGTCAAAGTCTCCATCGGCGTTGTGGTGCAATTCATATGTGGTGCTGGTTCAGCCGCATTGCAGATCGTTCCCTTCGGCCCAAAATCCACCGACACACAACGATATAACCCCTCATTATAAGGCGGCGGCAAAGCGGCAAACATCATCAGGCCGAGATAGACACCGGAGTGAGAATTGCCCTCGTAAGAGTTGATAAAATAGGGAATCTGCGGCGGGCTTTTGATTTTGATGTGGCAGGAGTCTTTTTTAATCGTCACGGTGGCGGTGATGTCAAAATCACCAAAGCCATGGCCTGCATCTTCCAAAATCGCCGTGCCTTCATAAGTGCCATCAGGCACGGTGGCGATCAACTGACGCATATGCCTATCGGCCATGTCGAGAAGTTCGTTCACACAGGTATCAACAGTCGGCTTGCCATATTTTTCTACCATGGCCAGAAGATTGCGCTCACCCACTTGGCAGGCCCCAATCAAAGCATTGAAATCTCCTTCCTGGTCACGCCGCGCACGCATATTGGTCAGGATCATATTCAAGACATCGTGGCGTGGTTTGCCCCTATCCCAGATTTTCACCGGCGGAATGCGCAAACACTCAGCATATATTTCTTTAGCACTTGGATTATAACCCGCAGGCACCGGCCCACCGATGTCGGTGAGATGGCCTTTGCACACCGTCCAATAGGCCAGCTTACCCTTATAAAACACCGGCTTATACATGCACACATCAATGGCGTGGCTGCCACCAAAAGCCGGGTCGTTATGCAAAATCAAATCACCATCATGAATGTCATCGCCAAAGAATTTGGCAACTGCTTTCATGGCAGGAATTAACGAGCCGAGATGGATGGGTATATCCTGCCCCTGCAAAATCATTTCAGGTTTTGCGTTGAACAATGCGGTGGAATAATCATGCGCCAAGTTGAAAACAGAAGACCGCGCAGTTTTCTCTAACGCCAGCGTCATCTCGCGCTGCGTGGTTTCAAGAATGCCCCGCACCACAGAAAGCGTGATTGGATCGACTTTAGATTTGCGTTTAGCTGCCATTATATTCCCTTTGATTATTCCTCCCGTTAATGGGAGATTTTTACTTCATTCCCAAATGTGCTTTAGCCAATAGCTTGGCTCGGTCTTTGCGTGCTTTCAAAGCCTGTGCCATCGTCACTTCCACAAAACGCGTTGGCGTATGAGGTTGCAATTGCCCGATCAGATCCATATCGGCCGAGATCACCGCGCCCACCATGAAATAACCTCCGCCTGAAACCGCATCACGGTGCAACACAATGGGCTCTGTGCCACTCGGGATTTGGATGGAGCCATAAGGATAGCAGGCATCTACAATATTTGATGGATCACTGCCTGCACCAAATGGTGGCTCGCGGTCTATAAATTCAAGCTTGCGCCCACCTTTGAAGCGATACCCAATGCGGTCTGCTTCAGGTGCCACTTTCCAAGTATCGGCCAGAAAATTTTTGCCTGCTTCGGCGGTGATACGGTGCCAATACAGCCCACGCAACATACGCAGTTCTGCCGGACTGCTCGGAAGCCCACGCAGCTTTTCGGCAACACTGCGGCCTTCATTTGCCCCGCGGCCTTTGCCGATTGGCAACTTGTCACCCTCGGCCAATTTGCGGCCTTGAAAACCGCCAAGAGCACCCAGGGTATAGGTAGAGCGCGAGCCAAGAACGATGGGCACATCAATCCCGCCAGAAATGGCAATGTAAGCGCGTGCCCCCTTCCTGAGGAAGTCAAAGGAAAGAACTTGGCCTTTCTTCACTTTGAAAGAAGTCCATGTTTTGCGTTGAGTTCCATCCAGTTTCGGAGGAAGTTCAGCACCGGTCACTGCCACTGTGGCATCAACACCAAATTCCAACTCCGGTCCCATAAAAACGGCTTCAAGAACCGCCGCACCTTCTTTGTTGCCAACCAAAAGATTGGCCGCCGCCAAAGCATGTCTATCCATGCCGCCGGAAATCGGAATGCCGATATGATAATAACCAGGGCGACCCAAATCCTGTACCGTGGTTGAAAGGCCTGGCTTCAAAACTTTAACGACCATTGAGTGCCCCCACCAGTTTTGCATTATAGCCATCAATGTCTTTTTGAAAATCAGCCAATGAGAAAATCACATCTTTCATGCGCGGCATAAATTTCCCCTTCTCCACATCAATCACCGTCTGATCATATTCGGCGCGGTCAATCGGTTTCCATTTTACGATGTCACCCGGCTTGAACAGGCACATAAAGTCTTTGAGATATTTAATCTTCTGATTAGGGTCATAAATCGGCATGGGCGTAATCCCAAACATTTGATAACCACCGGCACCGCGCACCGAATAGATGCAGCCAAAGCAGCCGCCATGGCCCACCGTCAGTTTCGGCGTATCTGTGCGAGGCCGCAAATATTTAGGTGATTGAATTTGCCGTTGACGTTCGACCATTTGATACAGAAACGGCAAACCCGCCACAAAGCCCACCATCGAAACAAACCACGGTGCACTTGAATGGGCTTTCACAAATCCATCCACGCCATCCAAGTCATTGATGCGCGCTGTATATTCAATATCAGTGGAGTTCGGATCTTGATGGCGCTCCCGAAACTTCATCAATGTTTCATGGGTCCACGGATCATTATACAAAACCGGAATTTCAATGATGCGGGTTTTCAAGACGGACTTGGATTTGCTCGCCACTTTCTCAATGGCTTTCAATTCCTTCATCATGTCAGAAGGCTTGATCACATCGGGATCAAACTTGATTTGAAAGGAAGCATTGGCCGGGCAAATTTCTGTGACGCCCTTGATTTTAACTTTCTTCACGGCTGTCGTAATCGACAGCGATTTGAAAAAAGCCTCAAGAGACATTTCTTCGTCGCACTCGACGAATATGTGTTCGTCACCGCCATATGAATATCTGCTTTTCATTTGTGGGCCACCTTCATCATGAAACTAATCGTCCTGCATTTTTCTCAAGCCAAGGCTCGAGCCAGCGCGTATGAAAATTTGCACTTTGCACATCAGCATCTAATGCTAATAATTGATGCAAGGGCTTTGTTGTTTTGATGCCACCGACCTCAAGATCATTCAGCGCGCGCGCCATCAAGGCAATCGCCTCAGCCCGTGTCTCGGCCCAGACAATCAACTTGCCCAACAGTGAATCATAAAACGGTGGCACCTGATAACCTTCAAACAACATCGTATCAAAACGTGTCCCCGTACCATCTGGAACTTTCAGTGTCGTGATGGTTCCAGGATTTGGGATGAAATTTTTCGCTGGATCTTCAGCATTGATGCGCACTTCAATTGCATGGCCCTTCATCTTCACGTCTGATTGTTCGAAACGTAGCGGCTCGCCACCCGCAATGCGGATCATTTCTTGCACCAGATCAATGCCAGTAATCATTTCGGTAACAGGGTGTTCAACCTGAATGCGCGTGTTCATTTCGATGAAATAAAATTCTTGAGTTTTGTCGTCGTAAAGATATTCCAGCGTGCCAGCACCAGAATAATTTACGGCCTCGGCCAATCCCACGGCAGATTTACAAAGCTTCTCACGCACAATCTGCGGCAATGCGGCCGAAGGGGCTTCTTCCCAAACTTTCTGGCGGCGGCGCTGCAGTGAGCATTCGCGCTCAAAGCAATGAATGGCTCGTTTGCCATCACCCAGAATTTGCACTTCAATGTGTCGCGCTTTCTCAATCACTTTCTCAAGATAAAGACCACCATCACCAAAAGCCGCTAGCGCCTCGGCACTGGCCTGAGGCATGAGCTGCTCAAATTCTTCCATATTCTGGGCAATGCGGATGCCGCGCCCGCCGCCGCCTGCTGCGGCTTTGATCATAATCGGAAAGCCGATCTTGCCTGCTAATGCCAGAGCTTCATGCAAATCATCAATGCGGCCGTCAGAACCTGGCACATAGGGAACACCGGCAGCTTTCGCGGCATTGCGAGCTGCCACCTTATCTCCCATTGTGCGAATGGCATCGCCTGAGGGGCCAACAAATTTCATTCCCGCGGCCACCACCGCATCCGCAAAGCCCGCATTCTCCGCTAGAAAGCCGTAGCCGGGATGTACTGCATCAGCACCTGTCTGCTGAGCTGCCGCAATAATGTTTGCAATATTCAAATAAGATTTCGCCGCATGGGGCGGGCCAATGTTCACGGCTTCATCAGCCATTCTGACCGCCAGCGAATCCACATCCGCAGCACTGTGAACTTGCACCGTCTTGATTCCAAGCGCCCTTGCCGCACGAATAATACGTACCGCAATCTCACCACGGTTGGCAATCAGCAGCTTGGAAATCGGCATCGCCTAAACCATCTCAACCAAAACTTGGCCTGCCATCACTGGCTCTTCATTGTCTGCAACGAAGTTCTTAATTTTTCCCGCCAACTCCGCCTTCACTTCGTTAAAGGTTTTCATCACTTCAATCAGTCCGATCACATCGCCTACCGCGATAGCGTCACCGTCATATTTGTAATTAGGCTTATCTGGTGCGGGCCTGCGATAAAATGTTCCGGGCAAGGGCGACAGAATTTGTTTGGCCATCATATTCCTCATTCAATCTAAATAGGGTTTCACGGCGGCGCGCACTGCCTTGACTAGTTCGACTGCATTTGGCGTATCCGAGTGCACACAAATAGAGTCTGCTCGCACTTCAACATCATTTCCAGCAACGGTGCGCACAACGCCCTGCTTTACCGCGCGCAAACATTTTTCTGCCACGCGCACCGGGTCTTCTGCCGCGTGATCACGGGTGATAATCAACCCGCCTGCTTCATTATAATCAAGATCGGCATAAACCTCAGAGACAAGCTTGTGCCCGCGCTCCAAATAGATTTTCTCGTGGCAGGTGTTGATCATGCCCAGCAGTGGCACTTTGAAAATATCAGCCGCATCACAAACCGCATGGGCCATCTCTTCGATGCGCGCCGCCATTCCGTAAAGCGATCCATGCGGTTTGATGTGATTAAGCGACATCCCATCAGCTTCCAGGAATCCCTTTAGCGCACCCACCTGATAAATTATGCAATTGGTCAATTCATCACGGCTGATCTTCATCTCGCGGCGGCCAAAGCCTTGTAGGTCAGGAAGTGACGGATGCGCACCGACCTTCACGTCATGCTGTTTGGCCAGTCGAACGGTGGTGCGCATATGATTAAAGTCAGACCCATGAAAACCACAGGCAATATTGGCCAGATCAATATGCGGCATGATGCCAGCATCATCACCAAGTTTATAAAGCCCAAACCCCTCACCCATGTCACAGTTGATAACTGTCACTGCAACCTCCTTTTTTTACAGGTTTGCAGGATTTTGAAGGTTTGTAAAATTGATATTTAATCGGGCTGATAAAACCGGTCCAATCCTTACAGTTGCACACCCTTTGTCAGCGCACCGTCAATGACGAGATTGGTGCCGGTGGTAAAGCTTGAAGCAGGGCTAGCGAGAAATACAATGCCCCTTGCGATTTCATCTGGCTTTGCCATGCGCCCCGTTGGATTCATTGCCATTGCAGTGCTGAACAAATCAGGCAGGTTTTTTTCGATCATCTGCCAAACACCACCATCGAAATAGGTGTTGCCTGGCGAAACCGAATTGAAACGGATGGGCTTGCCTGCGTGTTTATGGGCCATTGATTGTGTATAATGCACCAGTGCTGCCTTGAACGCACCATAAGCATGGCCCGTAAAATCGATTTCGCGACCAGAAACGGATGACACGGCAACCACTGCACCCTGCTTGGATTTTTCGAGATGAGGCAGCGCCGCATTCACAGCGTGAACCGTATGCATCATGTCGACCTCAAAAGCCTTCTGCCAAGATGCATCTTCGTCTTGGACGGCAAGGGCCGACACATTGGCCACAACGATATCAATACCACCTAATTTCTTGGCACTGTCAGCAATGAATTTCTCAAGCGCCACCTTATCCGCGACATCCACTACCTCACCATAGGCGGTCACACCCATTTTTGTAAGTGCATTGACGGTTTCCTTCACTTCATCTTTATTGCGGGCGCAAACTGATACATGGCAGCCCTCCGCCGCCAAGATATTTGCTGTGCTGCGGCCAATGCCCTTGGTTCCCCCGGTTATAACTGCGCGTAAACCTTTAAGTCCGAGATCCATGTTCTGTTCCTATTGATTGAGATATGATTTTAGCATCGAAGCACCGAGCGTATATTTCGGGTCGACCATATTGCCGACGCGTACGCGCCCCGCTTGTGTGCACAGGAAATAGGCCTCTAATTCGTCCATGCCGAAATCTGCCGCTAACCAGCGCACCAATTCGCGGTAAGCAATCCGCGCGGCATCTTCCATGGGGCGTGCCGATCCAATGCACATAATCATGTCTTTCGATTCAAGACGCGGCCAACCAATTTGCCACTTCTTGATCAGGTCAACTTGCAACACTGTGGTGGACGGAATTTCAACAGCCACACCACACAATTCACCATCGCCCTGCCGCCCATGGCAATCGCCCACATAGAGATAAGCACCTGGCAGATTAACTTGAAAATAGACAATATTGCCCGGTGCCACATCCGGCAAATCCATGTTGCCGCCCCAGTAATCAGGCTGCAGGGAAGAAACAGCTTCAATTTCAGGAGAGACGCCCAGTGTGCCGATGAATGGCTCATAAGGCAGTGTAATGCGATCATTGAATTTCACCCCCGCCTCCGTGACATGATATTTCATCACGCGCTCTGGCAATGGCGGATTAAGCATCGCTGTTGTCCCATTCGATACCAGGCCGCCAAATTCAGGGATCAATGCAGATGTACCAACGGGCTGGGCCCCACGCGGCATAATTGAATGAATATGTACCGCAAGCACATCACCCTTCTCCGCCCCTTCAACAAAAATCGGGCCGCATTGAGGATTGACATAAGGCATATTGAGTTTTTGAGATGGCATGTCATGAATTGTTTTGATCGCCCCACCAAAGGCATCTTCAGTTTCAACGTCAACAACATCGCCCGGTTTAATCGTCAGTGTCGGCTTGGCATAGGGGCCATAGACATAATGAAATGTTCCCTGCTTTTCGAGCGTCAGCTGATGTCTCTTACCAGCTATGCCCTTGGCCACCGCCTTGCGGCCCATATAACTTTCCGAAATCCAATCAACCATGATGGATATCTCCCGTTTGATGTTTTACCAATCCCGATCGTAAATTGAAGTCTCGAACCCTTAACAAGAACGCTAACGCATGAGGCGCTCGACTATCAATAGCTATTTAGAAGGCTCACGCAGGATGGTGAAGACTTTGAAAACTTGAAACCGGGAATCTAACGTTGGTGAAAATATATGACATGTTCGGTTGGACATAGCGCCAAATTCTCTTTCGCATTCATTGCACTGGTTGAGCGCGGTTGGACAAGTCAAGTCCTTGAATTTACCGAATTCTAGTAATCCTTTCGGGCGAGCCAAACATATTTACAAGATATTGATTTGTAATGATATTTTAGTCTTTTTGTCCGACCTTCAGTTTGGGGGATAACCGCCCTTGTCCATTTCTGATATTGCCTACTATAATTTGGCGCATTAGGTGAGCAGATTGTTGGTGGATATAGGATAAACAAAAAAGAGACATCGCCAAAGGAAGCTCGCAACGAAAATGAAATTTTCGATGAACTGCAGAAGCTTTGCGTTTCTCCTGGATTCATTCATGCAATCGCATATTTTTGCTGGCGTGATAATCTTATTCGATTTTCTGGTGACCAGATCACAGAGAATGATGTTCAGCACCAGTATTCGTACGAAAGGCTACTTAGAACTGAAATTTCAACCCTCTTGGGTCTGATGACAAAAGTGGAAATAGACGTTGTTGTCCCCGATCCTAGCACCCTCCAAGACTATCTAGATCAGTCAGAAGCGTTGCTTCATGAAATGCATATGAGCCTTCAGAAGCCCTGGATGGCTGCGTTTGAAGCATTGGCACTTGACCCAAGCATAGCAAGTCGCGCTGATCCGTTTGGGACAGCAGAGGGCCTGAGAGAGCCGATTTTCTATAGCGGTGAGTCAGCCTACAACTTCCAATATGAAGAGTTGGCGCTGAAAAAATACGGCGCAGACAACGAATGGCTTGGGTCAAATGTTGGCTTCACAATCGACGAAGCCTGCACAGTTGTTCGCAAACTTGGCGAATTGCAGATGCAAAAACTCTTGGGCCTTCGCGAGACGTTGCTAAGACTCAGCCCGGATCAATGGACTGTTCTGCCTGGATTTGTTTTTGGCGCCAGTGAACTGGAAGAGCCAACAGGATTGTCCCTTGATACATTAGAACGCATTCTAATGGTGTTCACAGTTGATCCGAAAAGAGCAAATGCCTCCTTTTCCAGCCTGAGCGCTTTCGACGAAACAAATGCCGCGCCACTCATTAAAACTATCAATGGCTCATACATTCTACTGCAACATTACAGCCTGTTAGAAGCACTGTATGAAGCACCGTTCTTCTGGATGGCCGGGGACAAGTCATACACTGCAACAGCTTCCAAGAACCGTGGTGCGTTTGTTGAAAAGTTCTTGGCAGACCGTCTTGTGCGCGTGTTTGGCAGGAAGCATGTCTTTCAAAATGTCGATATCTACAAGGGAAAGGATCGCGTCACCGAAGCAGATGTCTTGGTCATTTTTGGTGACAGAGCGATTGTGGTGCAGGCCAAATCAAAACGACTGACCATCGAAGCGCGTAAGGGAAACGACCTTCAGCTAAAGGACGATTTTAAGAAGGCAATTCAGGATGCTTACAATCAAGCTTTGTTGTGTTCTGAGGCTCTTTTAGGCGTGGAGTTTCGGGTTGTATCGGCATCCGGCGATGAAATAGTTTTTCCTAAGAGACCTGCGAAAATCTTCCCAGTATGCGTAGTTTCGGATCATTTCCCAGCAATGGCTGCACAGGCACGGCAGTTCCTGAAAATCAGGGTCGTGGAAAATGTGCACTCGCCGATAATCACGGACGTGTTTTTCTTGGACGTTTTGACAGAAATACTAGAGTCGCCCTTGCATCTCGTTAACTACTTCGCTTTGCGATCCAAGTTCGACAAACAGCTCTTGGTAAATCAAGAGCTTACGACACTCGGGTACCATCTGAAGCACAATCTTTGGCTCGAAGACAGATACGACATGGTGAACTTGGGTGACGATTTCACCAGCTCCCTCGACATAGCGATGTCCGCACGTAGGTTGGGAGTTCCAGGGGAACGAACACCCAAAGGAATTCTAAATCGCTTTGACGGAACCCCATTTGGCAGATTGATTTCTGAGTTTGAGGCCAGCGCAATACCCGAACTTGTAGGAGTTGGGATGCTGTTCCTACAGCTCGGTTCCGATTCCGCGGGGCACATCAATAAAGGCATCAATCGACTGGTGCGTTCTGCGACCATCGACGGGCGACAACACGACATGTCGGTTCCCACAAGTACGGAGAAGTCAGGATTCACCATACACGTTAGTTCGCTGCCGGAAGAGGCAGCGCATAAGCGTCTATCCACCCATAGCAGAATTCGGAAATACGACGCGAAAGCCGACGCATGGTATGGGCTATTACTTGCGCCCGGAACCGGGGATATTAGAGGCGCACTGGTCATCGAAGGGAAATGGAAATCCAATCCGGACATGGAAAAGGCCCTTGATGCATGGCCAAAAAAACCTTTGGTACCGATTGCGACGCTGTCGCAACGCCCGCTGCACAGGAAGGTCGTACGCAACGAACCATGTCCAGGTGGTAGCGGAAAGAAATACAAAAAGTGCTGTTTGAATGTCTCCTAACCGCTGCTCTTATGGCATTACCTAGAAAGATTCCACCTTGTACGTGGTTTACTCAATTAAGCTTGGACTAACTGATGGCCAATACGTTGGACACGCCGAGAATTCTCCAAATGAATTCAAAGCCCTCTGTTGACTAGGTTGGACATTCTAATTCTATGAAATCATTGAATTGAATAAATCCTTTCGGGCGCGCCAATTTTTTACGGTTAATTCAAGCGCTTAAAACGCTTCAGTTGGAGAGAACATTTTTAGCCCCTCCATAACAACCGTTGCTGCTTTCACTTTCAACAGCATTTTTCCCAATTCAAGGATCGAGCCCACTATTGTTGCAGAATTGACGGCAGTGCCGCTCTGCAGAATTTCAGCCTTCATTACGCCACCCCCAGTCTGATCGGCAGAGAACCCTTTATCACTTTGAATATGATGCCTTTATATATTACGATGTTTTGGTAAGATCTTGATAAAACCCAACTTGGGAGAGAGGCGACATGACTGCACCGCAGTTTGATTATGTTTCAATGGGTTTTTACACGTTTGACTGCCTGGGTTGGCCGTTTACAGAGGTGCCGCCGGGTGGCGGCTGTAACATGATTGACGAAATCACGCTGGCTGTGTCGGGTGCGGCCGGTGTTGCTGCCATTGCCGCTGCCAAAATGGGTTTAAAAACGCGCGCTATCGGAGGCCTAGGGCATGATCTGATGGGTGACTGGGTGATGCAGCGCTTGAAGGATTTCAAAGTCGACATTGATATGATGCAACGCCAGCTGGGTTGGAAAACCTCATCGTCAATCGTTACCACGCGTTTAGACGGTTCTCGCCCTGCCCTCCATATGAAAGGTGCGACGGGCAATTTTATCGTAACACCGGAAGATTATGACAAAGCCACTGATGCAAAAGTGTTTCATTTGGGTGGCGTGGGCTTGATGGATGCCATGGATGGACAGTCTAACGCCAGCCTGATGAAATACGCCAAGGCGCGAGGCTGCCTCACAACAGTCGATATTTTCGCCGGATCAGCCGAAGATTTACCTGATGTGGCAGCTGTTCTTCCGTACACTGATTACTTTATGCCCTCCATTGAAGAAGCGCGAGCGCTTTCAGGAATTGAAGATCTGGTCAGTTGCACAAAATTTTTTCATGACAAGGGTGTCGCGGCTTGTGTTTTTACTTTGGGAGGTGATGGTGCTTACTACAGCCACACAGACGGAACGCATTTTCACATTCCTGCTTATGACATTCTCGTAAAATGTACCTGTGGATGTGGTGATGCCTTTAATGCTGGCTTTGCGGTGGGATTGGTCAAGGGCTTTGACCCCCAAAAGACTGTGCGCTTTGCGCAAGCGACCTCAGCACTGAATGCCACGGGTCTAGGTTCACAGGCTGGGGTCGAGTCTTTCGAACACACTTTGAACTTTATGAACAACACGCGCACGCGCCGCTAGTTTACCGCGTTGCTCAGGGTTTTGATGTATAAGAGCCCACGCCATAAGACGAGACTCTTGGAGTACAGATGCAATAAAAAATGGTAAGATTACAAATTCCCATTATTGCGTTCTGATCATTGGTGCGGGCATCAATGGCTGTGGGACTTTTTGCGATCTGTGTTTGCAAGGTGTGGATTGCCTTATGGTGGACCATGTTGATGTTTGCAGTAGTATCAGAATGCGGCACCTTCACGCCTCATCCATGGCGGCTTCAAATATTTGGAAACCAACGAATTCCGTTTGGTGCGTGAATCCACTATGGAACGGAACCGGTTGCTGAATAACGCGCTGCATTATGTGAAAGCGCTTGAAGTTGTGTTCCCTGTTAACGCGTGGTTTGCCGGTTTGAAAGAGGGTTTGCTGGGCTCTTTCGGATTTTAAAGCCCGCATCAAAGAACGGGGCGCACTGCTGATTGAAATTGGCCTGCGGATTTATGACTTTTACAATCGTAAAGTGAAGGCGCTTCATGACCATCGCTTTGTTGGCAAAAGCAAACTTCGCACAGAATTTCCAGCAGTCACAAAAGATGCTGTAGGGGCAGGATTGTACGCGGCAGCGCCGCGCTGATTGAGGGATGTCAATGATATTGTAATCAAAAAGTCTTTTAATGAAAATCTCGTGATTTCGGCACGGTGCGCATATTACGGGGGTGACTGTGACTGGCCAGCGAAGGTGGTGTTTGCATCTCGTGTTCAGAAAGGCGATGCAATTCATACGAACGATCAAAAATGCGTTCTGCCACCAGATGCACCACATCACCATCGCCGCGTTGCACTTTGCCTTCGACCAACATCAAGCGTGCTCCCATGATTTCGCGGCGGAAGGTTTCAACCAGCTTGGGCCAGACCACGACATTGACAACACCCTGTTCATCACTCAGCGTTGCAAACACAACACCAGCATCGCCTGGCATCTGTCGCGTTAAAACAACGCCAGCGCATTTAACCTTGCGGCCATTGCGGGCGGTGTTGATTTCAGCACAACTCATCACACCCTCGCTGCAAAACAGATCACGCAAGAAAAACATCAGATGGGCTTTCAAAGACAGGCGCAGCATTTGATAGTCAGCCAACACGTGTTCACTCAGCGGCATGAGCGGCAGAGGCTCTGTTTCCTCGTCCGGTTGTTCATCAACATATTGCACGGCAAATAATGGCAGCGCATCTTCGTCAGGAATACGTCGTACGGCCCAGAGAATTTCACGCCGATCCATGGAAATCGATTGAAAGCTGTCAGCTTCCGCCAGAATGATGAGGGCGTTTTTGGGCAGTTTCGTGCGCCGCGCCACCACATTTACCGTATCAAAGCCATTGCTGCGACAGGCGGCAAGCGTGTTAGCCCAAGTTGCACGAAACCCGTTCACCTGACGAAAGCCCAATCTCAGTGCCAGCGAACCATCCGGGCTAAGCTCAAGTGTATTGTCCCATGCGCTGAAATTCACATCGACATGACGGGCCTCAACATCATGTTCTCTCGCATCGCGCACAATTTCAGCTGGAGCATAAAAGCCCATAGGCTGTGAGTTTAATAACGCACAGGCAAACGCCGCCGGATGATGTTTTTTAATCCAAGCCGAGATGTAAACCAGATGCGCAAAGCTTGCGGCATGACTTTCCGGGAAACCATAAGAACCAAAACCTTCGATCTGCTTGAAGCAGCGTTCGGCAAAATTTAGCTCATATCCGCGCGCCACCATGCGGCTCACGAATTTGCTTTTGAAATTATCAATGGTACCAACATTGCGGAACGTCGCCATGGCGCGACGTAACCCATTGGCTTCTTCGGCTGTGAATTTCGCTGCGACAATGGCCAGCTTCATCACCTGCTCTTGAAATAAGGGCACACCTTTGGTTTTGCTTAGAACATTGAACAGTTCATCTGGCTCTCCATGCTCTGGGGCGGGCGACGGGTATTCCACCGGCTCTCGACCACTGCGCCTGCGAAGATAGGGATGCACCATGTCACCTTGAATGGGGCCGGGCCGTACGAGCGCTACCTCAATCACAAGATCGTAGAACACTGCAGGTTTCAGGCGCGGCAACATGTTCATTTGCGCGCGACTTTCCACTTGGAAGACCCCAATGGAATCGGCTTTCTGCAACATGTCATAAACTGCCGGATCCTCACGCGGCACGGTGGCAAGATCAAATGACTTTCCTTCATGCACGCGGATAAGGTCGAACGCCTTGCGAATGCACGTCAATATCCCAAGTGCCAAAACATCCACTTTCATTATGCGCAAGGTATCAATGTCGTCCTTGTCCCATTCGATGAAAAAGCGATCCTTCATTGTGGCGGGGCCTATGGGCACACACTCATCCAGCCGATCTTGCGTCAATACAAAGCCCCCAACATGCTGCGAGAGATGGCGTGGGAAGCCTATAAGCTCATTGGCGGCTTTGACTGCTCGCGCAATCATAAGATTGGCGGGATCAAGCCTGCTTTGACGCACTTGGCTATCTTCCAACTGGCTCCCCCAACTGCCCCACACACTGCTTGAGAGATTGGCGGTTATATCATCGGTGAGACCAAATACTTTTCCAGCTTCTCGAATGGCACTGCGAGGACGATAGCAGATAACTGTGGCCGCTAAGGCCGCACGGTGGCTGCCATAACGCTGATAGATATTTTGAATAACTTCCTCGCGCCGCTCATGTTCAAAATCGACATCAATGTCAGGTGGCTCCTTGCGCTCCTCGCTGATGAACCGCTCAAACAGAAGATCAATCTGCATCGGATCAACAGCGGTGATGTCGAGCACATAGCAAACAGCGGAATTGGCCGCTGAACCGCGCCCTTGACAGAGAATATTTTGGCCTTTGGCGAAACTGACAATATCGTGGACGGTAAGGAAATAATGGGCAATCTTCATCTTGGCGATAAGCGACAATTCTTTTTCCAGCGCCTTATGCACCTTATCAGGGATTACTCCGTCATAACGCCATGCGGCTCCCTGCCATACAATATCACGCAAGTGCTGTTCTGCAGTTTTCCCCTTTGGTATGGGTTCATCAGGATAATTATATTTAAGTTGATCAAGCGAAAACGTAATGCGGCTGGCGAAGCGAATGGTTTCATCAACAGCCTCAGGCGCGTGTTGAAAAAGTGCTGTCATTTCATGTGCCGATTTCAAATGCCGTTCAGCATTGGCTTCGAGAAGATGGCCCGCCTCATTCAGTGCCACATGTTCGCGGATGCAGGTGATAACATCATGCAATTCACGCCGCCCGGCACAGTGATAGAGCACATCATTGGTGGCCAAGAGTGGCACATCAGCATCTAGGGCTATTTCTTGCCAAGCGCGCAAGCGCCGCAGATCATCACCATGATGAGGCATGGAGATGCCAAGCCAGACACGCAGAGGGGCAAGGGTTCTGAGTGTGCCGAGAAGGGACCTTATCTGTTCTTTGGGCACGTTCTCTGCTGGCGTGGAGAAGGACGAATCACAAAAGCCGCCTTTCTCTTTTGGAGAAGGTGCCGCAAACGGGGGGAGGAGGTCCGTTCTTTCTTCTTCCAACGCCAGACCCTTGTTCCAGAAATTCAGGTCTGGTTCTTTCTGCTCTTCATTGTTTTGTGGCACCACCACAAACAATAATCCCTCTTGCCATTTCAACAGATCACCCAGTGCCAGATAACATTTGCCTTTGGGTGCACGCAATTTTCCGGCACTGAGCAGACGACACAGATTGCCATAGGCAGTGCGGTTCGTCGGGTAAGCCAGAATGTCCGGTGTGCCATCAATAAACACCAGCCGCGCTCCCACCAAAAGTTTGGGTCGATACCCTTTGATGTCTTGCAAGGCCGCATAGGCACGCACGACCCCAGCCAGCGTATTGCGATCCGCAATGCCGATGGCGGCATGGCCAAGCTCTGCTGCTGTCTCTATCAACTCTCTGGGATGTGAAGCGCCCCGCAGGAAGGAGTAATTCGTGGTCACGGCGATTTCTGCATAGCCCCTCATGCGAAAATTCCGTGCATGAACCACTCTGGCGGCGTGCCCTGCTGGTAGAGCAGATATCGTCTGCCCTCAAGGTCCTCCACACGGAAATAATCACGCGCGGGCTGTGATATTTCATGGTGCCACCATTGCATCGCAATGCGCTCAGGACCTTCACATTTCACCACAACACGTTGTGCTTTGCGCCACAGAAGATGTTGCGTCATGGTGAAGTCTATGCGTTGCGGTCTGGCAAACAAACGCAAAGGTCGCCGCGGCGCATCTTTTTCTTTTCGGATTTTTCTCCACGGTAATTTTGATGGCTGCGCGTGTTGTGCAGGCACCACTGTCCATGCCTGTTCAGGAATATGCGCATCATGCGGTTGAAAGGCCAGAACGCGGTGGCTGCCAAAGCGTGTTGCCAGACGATCAATCAGAAAATTGATTTCCACGCTTTCATTTGCATTGAAACCAATAATTTCCGAGCCTACACGTTCCACGTGAATTGCACAAAGGCGAATGAGATCAAAACCAAAACCCGGATCAAGCGGGTCAGCAAGTGTATCCAGCTTTTCTCGGAAAAGCCTATCAATGATCACTGGATCACGCGTCGACGCACCCATTTCAATACTGATGCGCCGCGACACACCATCGGTACGGAAGAAGACGGCTTCGAGGCAACGTGTCGCTTGTCCATGTCGTTCCAGGATTTTGGCCAGCGCAATGGTCAAGGATTTAAGCACGGCCTGAATCACTTCTTGCGTTGCAACAGGTTCAGCAAAATTCTGTTCTTGCCAATACTCAGGGGGCGGTTTGCGCGGCGAGATCGGCTTTGTGGTGTTTCCCAAAGCTTCATCCAGAATGGCCAGCATGTCTGCACCCAGCCTGGCAACAAGCTCGGACCGTTTGCGCGACGCCACGTGCCCCACGGTTTTTAAACCGGCCCGGCGCAGTGCATGTGTTGTCACCCTATCAAGATTGAGCGCCTCAACGGGAAGCGGCCTCATCGCCTGTTCTTCTTCACCAGAAGCAATAACAGTGCCGTCGCGGTAACGTGCCAGAGCACGAGCCGACGCTGCAGTTCCAGCCAGTGCGCCACGCGCGGCAAAACCTTGGGCGTGGAGACTGTTTCGAATGCGGTCCAGCATTGGCTGTTCCCCACCAAAAAGATGGCTAACACCTGTAACATCCAGCAAAAGATGGCGTGGACCATCAAGTGCTACAAATGGCGTGAAACGGTCGCACCAATCAGCAATTCTTACGAGCAGCTTCAAATCAGCCGGATCATTGGCCGCCACAACTTTGAGTTCGGGCAACATGGCGCGGGCATTTGCCAGCGGTTGACCAATAGTCAAACCCAGTGCTGTGGCTTTGCGATCCACTGCCGAGAGGCGCAATGCATTATCCACTTTTGATACGAGCACCAAGGGTGGAATATCCTGCACTTGTGTGCGCCGTTGAAGCCGATCAGTTGGCAGCCGCGGAAACCATAATGCGATGATTCGCCGTGGCGCTTTGAAAGATACGCCCATCACAATTCCATTCCATAAGCCAATGTCCGATTTTCCCATGCCTGTTGCGAACAAGATCAACATCAAAAGTTGGATAGCCCCAGTCTTGATTCTGGGGGTGCGAAGCAGCGCCATGCACTAACCAACGGGTCTCAGCCGTGCTGGCACAGGGCTGTGCGCTGAACCGCAAAAGAAATGCCGTGACAGATTTTTGCGCAGCAGCAAGCGTCAACCGCCGGCTTGTTGTCAGATCAAGGATTTTTGAACTTCCTGGAATTTCAATCACCACTGCACCAAGTGCCACACAAGACAGCGCATCATGCGCAGCGCGAAGCACATCGCCGGTATTGGCTACAGAAAGCAAAAATATGCGGGCCGGATCAAGGCCAAGTTCAAGAAGGCCCGTGGGCGAAAGCTCACCAAATTCGTGCGCTGAAAAATCTTGCCTGATCCAGAGTGCATGCTTGTCTGCCATCACGCGCATTGCAAGTCCTGCAACAAAACCCGTTGCCGCCGCCTCATGGCTTGGGGCAGAAAAAACCTCATGCAAAACTCCGTGTCTAATTCCACCCTTCAAACAAAAATCAATTTCGTCATGGCCAAGTAAAGTGTGGGTGAAGGTTTGTTCAAATTCCGGCTTTTCGACATATGCTTTCAGAGTTGTCAGATTTTCCACCCGGCGCATGCAAATATCAGAAAGTGGACAAGCCGAGCACTCAGCCTTTGCGTGGGTGCATAGGGTTTGGCCCAAAGCTTTCATGTGCCAATGCAATTCAAAGAGATCATCTGCATCTAAACCATCCACCGAGGCCATCACGGCATCACAGGCTGTTTGGCTATCGGCTTTTATTTTCACGAAGCCAAACCGCTGGAGAACGCGTAAAACATGCGTATCAACCACAAAAGTAGGCGCGCGCACTGTGCTGAAGTTTAAGATTGCCACCGCGATTTTCGGGCTAACGCCGGGAATTTTCTCAAGACAATCCATCGCCTCATCGACATCATATTTCGCAAGAAAATCGAGATTGATCTGGCCAAAGCATGTGCGGATTGCACACAAAGCATGCTTCAAGTCTGGCGCCTTCTTTTCAGAAAATGGAACCCCTTCGAGGGTGGCTTCAATATCGGCAACGGGTGCATCTGCAATGGCATCCCAACTTGGATAGCGCTTCACGAGCTTTGCAAAAGCATCCCATGATTTCCAGTCGTAAGTGCTGCTCCCCAAAAAGGAGCCAACCAATTGGCTCACCGGATCAGGTCGATCTTCAACTCTGATCTTTCCGAAGTGGACAATCAGGCGTTCTCGGATGGATCGTAGCTCTGCTATTTGTTTAAAGGGTTGGATCGCTTGCATTGAAACAATAAAGAACAAAATAAGAACATTGTCAAATTATCTCAAATGGGCATGTGTTTTTGAACGGTCGGGAACCCACAAATCATCAGCCTTCAAGCGACCAGAACCACCAGATCATTGGGATCAAAACTGATTGTTGCGTCAGACCCTATTTTGGGTGGTGTGTGTGTTGTCTGATTGAACATGTCGAGTGAAATATCCTGCGCACCGCAGCGTACTTTGATGCGCACGATAGAGCCCAAGAAATTTATGTCTGTCACGTTAACCTTCAACACGTTTAACCCTGTGCGGGCTTTTCCCAAGGTTATGGCCTCAGGTCTCAGGGCAACTGAAATTTCTTCTCCCGCTTTGCCCAGGGGCAATAATCTTGCTGTGACCATCTGGTTTTCAATCGTCATGGTGCGGGCAACAGGATCAACAATCTTGGCTTTCAAGATTGTCAAAGTGCCAACGAAAGACGCCACAAACCGCGTGCGAGGGTGATTGTAAATTTCAACAGGTGTTCCCAGTTGCTCAACGCGCCCTTCGCTCATCACTACGACACGGTCAGACATTGAAAGTGCTTCTTCCTGATCGTGGGTCACAAAGACCGTCGTGATCCCAAGCTTGCGCTGCACATCGCGAATTTCCTCACGCAAGGACACTCTAATCTTAGCATCAAGTGCCGAAAGCGGCTCGTCCAACAGAAGAATGCGGGGCTTTATCGCAAGTGCCCGGGCCAGTGCCACGCGCTGCTGCTGCCCGCCGGATAATTGAAAAGGGTAACGATTGCCCAAATGGGGAAGCTTTATCAACGCGAGCATTTCTTCAACGCGGGATTTAATTTCGCTTGCTGATTTGCCCGCGACTTTCAAACCAAAAGCCACATTGTCTGCTACCGTCATGTTGGGAAACAACGCATAGGCTTGAAACACCATGCCAACCCCACGCTTGGCTGTGGCAACTTTTGTCATGTCCATGCCGTCCACTTTAATATGTCCAGAACTGGGCAAATCAAAACCAGCAAGCATACGAAGTACAGTGGTTTTGCCACACCCAGAAGGACCAAGCAGCGAAACGAATTCTCCCTTTTCGATTGTAAGACCTACATCCTTCACCACGTGATTTTGACCAAAGGATTTGTTCAACCCCGAAATTTCCACATAACTCATGATTTATCTCTTGCTATTCTTCGGGTGTTACCGGCCATTTGAATTAAACCCATGCAGGCCCAGGTGATGAGAAACGTTATAACTGCCAGTGCCGCTGGTTCATAAGCACGCTTGGCACCGATCAATTGCAAATACGGTCCAAATGTTGGCCTGTTGAGAAGACTGGCAAACGTGAACTCACCAATCACGATTGCAAACGTGAGAAACGCACCACTGAGAACGGCGGACTTGATGTTTGGAAGAATGACTTTCCACATTGTGGTGACCCAGCCTGCGCCAAGGCTTTCGGAAGCTTCCGTAAGCGTTGCCACATCAATTGTGCGCAGGCCCGTTTCCACTGCGCGGTACATGTAAGGCAGGGCCAATGCCACATAACCCAAAGACAAGAGCGTATCTGTTCCGAAAGATGTTTGCGTGAGCGGCAGAAATGAAGATGTATTATACATTCTGATATAGCCAAATACGATGATGATGGCCGGGATCACCAAGGGCAGAAGCGTTATGAATTCAACAATGGGCCGCAATTGGGGCAAGCGCAGTTGCACCCAATATGCTGTGGGAACAACAATCAGAATTCCAATGATGATCGTTACAAGCGCCAACACCAGCGAGTATAGAAATGCAGCTTGGAAAGACGCATCGGCCAGTACAATTCTATAGGCTTCGAAACTGTATTCACCGCGCTTCAAGCGTAATGAAAACTCAAATGTTGCAATAAGCGGCAGCAGAAAATACAAAGCGCCAAACGAAAATGCGATCCAACTGGCGATTTTTTTTGTCATTTCTGCCATCTTTCGCCGCGCGCGCGCAGCACGATGTAAACGACGTTCGACAAACCTGTGATGACAACCATGCCAAGCGCCAGTGCATATCCCAAATTTGGATCATGCAACACATCACCGCGAATTTGCGCGAACAGCAAAATAGGCACGATGTTGAGCGATGAATTTGTCAGCGCGAATGCCGTTGCCACGGCACCAAACGCGTTGGCGAAAAGTAGCAAGGTGGAACCTGCGAGGCTGGGCCACAATACCGGTAATGTGATGTAGCGCCAGTGTTGCCACGTGCTGCTGCCCAATGTGGCAGAGGCTTCCCGCCATTCTTTTTTCAACCCGTCAATGGCGGGGGTTAAAATCAGCACCATCAAGGGAATTTGAAAATACAGATAGGTGAGTGTGAGACCCCAAAAATCAAGCAGGTTAAAGCCAGCGTTATAAATGTTAAAACCAAAAATGGAGTTCAGAAAAACAGTGACAAGACCGAGGCGCCCCAAAGTGGCAATGAAAGAAAACGCAAGTGGAACGCCTGCAAAATTTGAAGCGACACCACTGAATGTCATCAAGGTTGGGCGGATCCATTTTGGCAATCCCCCATTTATAGCAGCGTAGGCCAGGGCAAAGCCAATAATCGCCCCCCCAATGGCTGAAGCGGCGCTGATCCTGATGCTGAGCCAAAAAGATTTTATGATATCGGCACGCGCCAGATTTGCGATGTTCTGCAGGGTGAAATGCCCTTCGGCATTTTGAAAAGCACCAAAAAGTAACAACCCTGTTGGCAGAACAAGAAACAGGGCCGCAAAAACAAAGAAAGGCGCTACTCCTAACCAGGGGCCCAATTGCCGACCCAGGCCCACAGGCTGGGTAAAGAGGTTATTCGCCACGCGCAATATCCAGATTATAAAACGCGCTTTGCTTTTTATACAGCAAAGCGCGTTCCCATGATTGAAAAGACTACTTACTTCGGAATGGTCACGCCGACCACAGTGTCCCAATTCTTGGCAACGAATTCTTTCGCAGCAGCTTGCTCATCCAAAGTTGGGAAAACCGCCTTGGCATAATTTTCTGCTGGTGGCAATTTGGCCATCACATCGGCAGAGATTTTGCCGTTCTTTGCAAGATCGTTGAAACGGATGGGGTGGCAATAGCCTTGCAACCACAAGACCTGGCCTTCATCCGAATAGAGATATTCCATCCAGAGTTTTGCAGCCGAAGGATGTGGAGCAAAAGCGCTGATTGCTTGCACATAAACCCCGGCAAGAACGCCAGTCTTAGGCACAATCACTTCGATCTTTGGGTTGCCTTTCAAAGTGTCACGCGCGGCAAGCGCATTATAGTCCCATAACACTGTGATAGGCGTTGTGCCTTGCGCAAGCGAAGCTGACTGGCCGGCAACAGGTACAAAATTTCCGCTTTTGTTCAAATCAGAGAAAAACTTCAAACCGGCTTCGGCAGATTTGCTGGCGTCACCGCCGGTTACTGACAAGCCTGCTGCGTAAACAGTTTGCAACGATTGATTGCCACTGCGTGGATCTCCCGACAATGCTACCGAGTTCTTGTAATCGGCGGATTGAAGATCAGCCCAATCAGCGGGCAGTTTCTTGACCAGATCGGCATTTACCACAAACGACAGCACGCCGTAATAATCGCCATACCAGAAGCCTTCTGCGTCTTTGGCACTGTCAGGGATCGAATCCCATGTTGATACCTTATAGGGTTGAAACAGGCCTTCTTTCTTGCCGGCCGGACCAAAGGACAGTCCGATATCAACAACATCTGGTGCCTGTGGGCCGGTGTTTCCCTTATTGGCTTTTATCGCCTCAATTTCATCGCCTGAACCCCCATCAGGATTAAGCTCATTGATCTTGAGGCCGTATTTTGCCTTGAAGCCATCAATAACCGCGCCATAACCGCACCAATCATGCGGCAGTGCAATGACTGTAAGTTCACCTTCTTTTTTGGCGGCAGCAACCAAATCATCCATGGCACCTGCAAAAACAGGGGTGGTCGAACATAGCACTGCTGCAGCAACCGTTGCGCTCAGCGAACGGTTCAGGAATTTCATAATCGTCATGTTACCCTCTGTGGTGTTGATTGCG
This sequence comes from Hyphomicrobiales bacterium, assembly GCA_038230015.1. Classification (GTDB taxonomy): domain Bacteria; phylum Pseudomonadota; class Alphaproteobacteria; order Rhizobiales; family Aestuariivirgaceae; genus Aestuariivirga. The sequence goes on from JBBRNW010000004.1 coordinate 95,971, forward strand.
GCGAAACCCTCTGATCCCGTCTCACGCCGTTCTGCTATTGAGATATTATGACGGTGCGATGTCAGCCCCCACATCACCCCGCTAACTGGTCTTTTGTTCAGCAACGGGTATCAACCAGCTTTCAAACATTGCAGCAGTTCTGCTCCATGTAAACTTTTGTGCCGAGTCGTGAACAACGTTGCGGTCCAATGTCAACGCGCGGGCAATTGCTGCTGCAAGATCGCCGTCCATGGAACCCGTCACACCCTCTTCGACAACATCAATGGGGCTTGAAACATTGAACGCTGCAACAGGCGTTCCGCATGCCATTGCTTCAATCATCACCAAGCCAAAAGTATCCGTAAGACTTGGGAAAATAAAACAGTCGGCACTGGAGAGCGCATGGGCATAGGCTTTTTCAAACAGGAAGCCTGTGAAAACTGCATCAGGGTATTTAGCCTCTATCGCTTTGCGATCTGGACCATCGCCCACAATGACTTTTGTTCCCGGCACTTTGAGCGACAAAAATGCCTCAATGTTTTTATCAACGATCACGCGTCCGGATAAAACCATGATAGGTCGCGGCAAGTCAAAATAATCACGTTGCATCGGTTTAAAAACATCATGATCAACACCGCGTGTCCAGGTCTTCACGTGGGTGAAGCCTTTGGCTTCCAGAAGTTTTGAAATCGTCAGGGAGGGTGTCATGACGGCCCCTGCTGGCTTATGAAACTTTCGTAAAAAAACCCAAAAAAAACTAGCAACGCCGGGCAGTGGAACGCGCGCTTGCGCATATTCGGCAAACCGTGTGTGAAAACTTGTGCTGAAAGGCAGGTTTCGTTTCAGGCACGCACGCCGTGCGGCCCACCCCAATGGCCCCTCGGTGGCAATGTGAATGGCGTCCGGTTTTATGTGGTCTATCTCGGCCCCAATTGTTTTGGCACCGACAAGGCTTATTTCGATTTCCTGGTAGGATGGAACTTTCCAGTGTTTGCGGCCTTCGGGTGTAATAAACCTGACATCATGCCCAAGCTTTTGCAGCTCTGACCCCACAGTTTGAAGAGTGCGGACAACACCATTTACCTGCGGTGGCCAGGCATCAGTAACGATCAGAATGCGCATGGTTTTATTGTTTCTTTCGTTTACCAAGACGCAAAACTTATAAGCCGCCGTGATTCGTCATCAATTTATTTCCCGCATTTCTGAAGGGCATTTTATGAAGACATGATGACGGATTGAGCTTCGTTTCACTGTGATCAACCTGACATAAAGGCCTCTTACGCCGTTACCGAATTGACACCGATTTGTTTTGGGGACACGTGCGCATGACTTTTGAAACAGCAATAGAAATCTCAAATAAAACACTTATCGGATCGGCAGTTCACCGAAGTAAATTGTTAAGCGTTGATGGTTTTCTGGAGCGGGTTTTTTCATTTGCATTTCGTGGTCTTGTTTATCCACAAATCTGGGAAGATCCGGCTGTTGATCTGCGTGCCATGGACATTGAACCTCATCATCACATCGTTACGATTGCTTCGGGCGGGTGCAATGTCCTCAGCTATCTCACAGCATCGCCAGCCAAAATTACCGCCGTTGATTTGAACCGCGCCCATGTGGCCCTGACAAAACTCAAATTGGCTGGCTTGCAAAGCCTGCCAGGCTGGGATGCCTATTACCGGTTTTTTGGAGAGGCGGATGAGCGCCAAAATATTCGGAACTACAAACTCTTTTTGCAAAGTTCTCTCGACAGCGAAACCCGCAAATATTGGGAAGGACGCGGACTCACTGGCGCGCGCCGTTTGAAAAAATTCCAGAAAAATATTTACAAGCATGGCCTGCTCGGGCGGTTTATCGGTGTGGGGCACCGTCTGGCAAAATTTTATGGGCGCAACTTGAATGAATTTCTGGAATGCCGCTCCGTGCAGGAGCAGCGCCACTATTTCGAAACAGAAATAGCGCCCTTGTTTCAGAAACGCTTTGTAAAATGGCTCACCAATCAAAAAGTGTCGCTCTACGGATTGGGAATTCCGCCTGCACAATATGAAGCATTGGCAGGAACTTCCAAGATGTCAGACGTTCTTTATGAACGGCTGGAGAAGCTGACCTGTGATTTTTCCATCAATGATAACTATTTTGCATGGCAGGCCTTTGGGCGCAGTTATGCTCCTGATGCGTCCGGCTCGTTGCCGCTTTATTTGGAACGCACCCACTTTTTGCAACTTCGTCAAAATGCCGACAGAGTGACTGTCAAACACATGAACATGACCGATGCATTGCGCGCCATGACGCCTGACAGCGTTGACCGTGTGGTGTTGCTGGATGCGCAAGATTGGATGACTGATTTTCAACTGAATGATCTCTGGCAGTGCATCACAAAAGTTGCAGCGCCAAAAGCCCGCGTCATTTTCAGAACTGCGGGCACGCCTACAATCCTGCCTGGTCGTGTTACTGAAACCACACTGGAGCACTGGAGCTATTTATCCGACCAGTCGCTAAAACTTGGCGCAGCGGACCGATCATCAATTTATGGTGGATTTCATATCTATGAACTCTCATAGCAGTGAGATCCAAGGCCATGGCTATGCCATGGACCGCATGTACCGCCTGCAACGTCATTTTTATGATGTGACACGGCGCTATTATCTGCTTGGCCGTGACCGGATGCTGGATGAACTTGATGCCTCGCCGTCCCACTCCATTCTGGAAATAGGATGTGGCACGGGCCGAAACCTGATCGGTGCGGCGCAGCGCTATCCGTCTTGCCAATACTTCGGCATCGACATCTCAACTGAAATGCTAAAGTCTGCAGAAAAATCACTAGCGCGCGCGGGATTGGCAAATAAAATCATTCTAGCGCAAGCGGATGCCACAAACTTTAAGGCTAATATGAAGCTGGGTCGCAAAACTTTTGACCGGATCTATTTTTCCTACACCCTATCAATGGTGCCCCAGTGGCAAGCTGCCTTGCAACACGCAGTGACGTTGCTGGCCAAACACGGCGAGCTTCATATCGTTGATTTTGGCCAATGCGAAAAATGGCCGGCACCCTTTAAAAAAGTCTTGTTCAAATGGCTGAAACTCTTCCACGTGTTACCCCAGTCTGAGTTACCCGATGTGCTGATGGAACTCAGCAGAACCTGCGATCTCGATTTCATTCACAAAACAGATTTCAAAGGTTATGCGTGGCGCTTTATTCTGCGGCGAAACCCGCCAGCTTAAGACTTTCAGATCTCTGAAAACTGCTCTATTGCAGAGCCATGCAACCCGAATTTCAATCGACCTATTCAAGCCTGCCGGAACCATTGTTTCGAAGTGTCGAACCAAGACCAGTCGCCAAGCCAAATCTCGTGGTAAAAAATACAAGCCTTGCTTCCCAAATAGGGATAGCACCTGAATGGTTGGACAGCGCAGAGGCTTTGCAAGCCCTAGCCGGAAATGAGAAAGTTCCAAATGTTCCAGCACTTGCAATGGCTTATGCAGGCCATCAGTTTGGTCATTTTGTGCCTTCACTAGGTGATGGGCGAGCCTTTTTGCTGGGAGAGATTGTGGGGCCCGATGGTGTAAGGCGCGACCTGCATTTGAAAGGTGCAGGACGAACACCTTATTCGCGCGGTGGCGATGGCAGGTCCACCTTGAAGGCCATGTTGCGCGAATATATCGTGAGCGAAGCAATGGCAGGCCTTGGCATTCCCACCACGAGGAGCCTTGCTGTTGTTGCCACGGGCGAAACGGTTCCACGTGAGCGGCTTGAACCTGGTGCCGTGCTAACGCGGGTGGCACGAAGCCATGTGCGGGTGGGAACATTTCAATATCTTGCTGCACGGGGCGAAGATGCGGCACTGGCAGTGCTGGTTGATTATGAAGTGCGACGGAATTTTGCGGGTAGCCCCCAAGGCGTTGAACGCTTCATATGGTTTTTGGGTGAAGTGATCGCGCGGCAAGCCGCACTGATAGCGCAGTGGATGTGCGTGGGGTTCATTCACGGCGTGATGAACACCGACAACATGAGCGTGTGTGGTGAAACCATTGACTATGGACCTTGCGCCTTTATGGACGAGTTTCATCCGCAAAAGATATTCAGTTCAATTGATGAATCTGGACGTTATGCCTGGGATAAGCAGCCCACTGTGGCACTGTGGAATCTTACCAGATTGGCAGAAGCTTTGTTGCCTTTGTTTGATCAAGACAGAACATTGGCCATCGCCCAAGCAGAAGCTGCACTCTTAAAATTCATGCCGGCTTTTGAAAACGCGTTTGAAACTGGCATGATGCGAAAGCTGGGAAGCACGCACTCTCAAGACGGCAATGGCGCGTTTATTGCCGCGACCCTTATGGCAATGACGGATGCACAGGCTGACTTTACCAATTTTTTTGTAGCTTTAACCCGGTCACAGGATATGCGTGGTTTTTTCAAAGATGATGCCGCTCATCAACGGTGGCTTGAAGAATGGACGGTGCGCGTTCCCAGTCCTGACCGAGATGTGATGGCCGCAGCCAATCCAAAATTCATTGCACGAAATCACCGGGTGGAACAGGCGCTGAATGCAGCACGCGGCGGCGACATGAGTTTAACAGTGAAGCTGGTTGGCATTTTAGCCAAGCCCTTCGAAGACCACCCAGATAATGCGGATTATAAAAATCTTCCCTCGGCTGACGAAGTGGTTCATCAGACGTTTTGTGGCACTTAAGCCAGTTTCAACGAACCCAAAACCTGCTTCACACTCTTTGCCAACTTGTCCACGATTTCAGTCAATTCCGCATCTGTTGCATTGTAAGGCGGAGCCAAGATGATCACATCACCATTGACGCCGTCTACATTTCCACCCACTGGATAGCAGATCAAACCATTTTCCATGGCCTTGGCGCGGATGTGCATAAATAGTTTATGCTCGCCTTTGAAAGGTTCTTTCGTTTCCCGGTTTTTGACCAGTTCCGTTGCAATGAAATAGCCCCTGCCCCGAATGTCGCCAACGGCTTCTACGCCTTGCAAGGCATCCGAAATCATCGCCTTGAGTTTCTGCTCGTTTGCCGCCACGCGCGCCACCAATTTTTCGCGTGCAACTATTTTTTGCACAGCAACACCTGCTGCACAACAGGCAGTATGGCCGGTAAATGTATGCCCCGTTTGCGGCACGTGGTTGAAGGCCTGGCTTATTTCATCGGTATAAATGGCAGCCCCCAAGGGCAGATAGCCAGCCGCCAGACCCTTGGCGACCGACATGATATCAGGTTCAACGCCGTCCTGTTCAAGGGCGCGCCAAGTGCCGCTGCGCCCTGCCCCGCACATCACCTCGTCTGAAATCATCAGCACACCATGGCGATCACAAATATCACGCACGCGCTTGGCATAGCCTTGCGGTGCCGGCACACAGCCCCCTGCCGCCCCAACCACAGGTTCAAAAATAAAAGCTGCAATATTTTCGGCACCCGCTTGGAGAATTGCGGCTTCCAATTGCTGAGCCGATGCTTCGCCAGCGCTTTCAGCTGTTGCGCCTTCGATCGGGCGATAAGAATTTGTGGGCGACAGACGGATGACGTTCAGCAGGGATCCTTCAAAAGCCAATTTACGTTCAAGAAAACCCGACACAGACAATGCGCCCAGTGTGTTTCCATGCCAGCTTCTTTCTCTGGCGATGAATTTCCGGCGCGTCAGGTCTCCGCGCGCGAAATGATATTGCAGCGCCAGTTTCAAACAGCTTTCAACGGCTTCCGAACCGCCAGTCACATAGACCATGTGTTTCAGGTTGCCGCCACAGTTTGTGCTGATGATCTCTGATAATTCTTCCAATGCATCCGATGTGAAATTGTAACGATAGCCATGGGCAATCTGGTCAAGCTGGGCCTTGATGGCGTCATTTACTTCTTGGTTGCCATGGCCGATGCAATAAACGGCAGGTCCGCCGGAACCGTCAATATATTGCTTTCCATCCGCATCATAAACATAGGATCCTTTGCCAAACGCGATTTTCGGCAAATGTCCAACGGAATGAATGGACGTGGGAAGTGATCTCATCTTGTGGTCTCGGCTTTGATCATGCAAGCTTAGGATATGAGAATAGTTTTCACCCAAATGCAATGGTTCAAAGTCAGCCTATCGTGAGATATATTATGAGCCACTTATCATGAGCCACTCAACATGAGTCTGGGCATTCGCATGATGCAGGAAGGGGAAGAGGACGCTGTTGCCGTGCTGATCCGGCAAATGCCAAAGGATTTGGGACTGACAGTTGTGCCCAAAATGACCGGGCAAAACTTGCGCGATGCAAAGGGGTTGGCACAGGTGACCGTCGCTGTTGATGCCGGATTGATGTTGGGGGTGTGTCTTTGGACAATGACTTATTCGTCATGGCGTGGCAGTCGCGGAATCTATATCAGCGACCTTTACGTTTTGCCGCATGCAAGAGGGCGCAAAATTGGTGAAAAATTGATGCGCGGCACTGTGCTGGAGGCCCAAAAACAGGGTGCTGGTTTCATCAAAATGGAAGTTGAAGTCAGCAATGAAGCGGGTGCTCGCTTTTACAAGCGCCTTGGTCTCAGGCATAAATCTGATGACCGCATTTTTATTCTTGAACCAGAAGCTTTTGAACATTTAGCGAGGACATTATGACCATTGAAACAGTAGGATTGATTGGCGTTGGCTTGATGGGCCATGGCATTGGCAAGAACATTCTTGCCAAGGGCTTCAAGTTGAACGTGCTGGCCCATAAAAATCGTGCCCCCGTTGAAAGCCTGGTCAGCAAGGGTGCGCATGAGTGCAAAAGCGTGGCCGACATGGCCGCCGCTTGCGATATGATTATTCTGGTTGTCACGGGCACGCCACAAGTGGAAGAGATTGTTCTGGGTGAAAAAGGCCTGCTTTCGCATGGCCGCAAAGGCCTGATTATTGCAGATTGTTCAACAGGTGAGCCTCACTCCACGCTGCGGATTGCCGCAGAGGCAGAAAAGCATGGCATGCATTTTGTCGACACACCCATGACGCGAACACCCAATGAAGCTGAAGCTGGCAAGCTTGGGTTGATGGTGGGGGGTGAAGCTGAAGTGATTGAAGCGATACGTCCTGTTCTCAATTGTTTTTCAGATCTGATTGTTCACACGGGCGCGGTGGGCACGGGGCACCAGGTGAAGCTGATCAATAATTTTCTTTCGCTGGGCCATGCTGCAATTGCCGCCGAGGCCATCACGGTCGCTGCAAAAGCTGGTGTTGATATGGAGAGCTTTCGCAATGTTATTATGGGCGGTGGGGGTGCATCGGTCATGTTTGGCCGTTTGATCAATGTGCCCCTGTCGGATGATGACACACATGCTAAATTTGCCATTCGCAACGCGCGCAAAGATTTGCGCTATTATACAAACATGACGGAAAGTATGCCGGTTGCCTCGTTCATGGCCGAGCAAGTTCACCAGACTTTTGTGTTGGCCGAAACCATGGGTTATGGCGAACGCTTTGTGCCGCGCCTGATTGACATGATGAAAAAGCTTGCCGGAATTTAGAACGTGATCAGTTCAAACAGATCAGGTTCTCTTGAACGAGTTACGCATTAAGCTTTCTTTTCCCGCTTCACGGACTTCTTTGGTTTAGGTTTTTTCTTGGGCGCAACTTTTGTCTCACGCGGCAGAGAAAATATGCTGGGCAAAACCTCGAGGCTTTGCGGTGGCGGGTCAAACAGGCTTCTCAGCCGCGGTGTAGATGGAGCGTCACCGGGCAAAGGTGCAGGTGCAATGCGCGGCAAAATGGCCAACATGTCCGTTGTGTCGGCGACCGACTTTGGTTCGCCGATAAAATAGCCTTGGCCAAAATCGCAGCCCAAATGCGCCAGACGGTCAATTTGCATCTGGTTTTCAATGCCCTCGGCCACAACATACATTCCAAGCCCATGGGCAAGTTCTGCAATGGTGGTAATCACCATGCCGCCACGGGCGTCAAAACTTTCGGGCGACAAGAATGAACGGTCAATTTTAAGAGTATCAAAAGGCAAGTTACGAATGCTGGAGAGGTTGGAAAAACCGGTGCCAAAATCATCGCAGGCCAAACCAACCCCTAAGCTGCGCAACCGTTCAAACAAACGAAGTGCACGCTCAGGATGGCGCATAATAACTGATTCAGTGACTTCGATTTTAAGGCTGTTGGGTTTCAGCCCCTCGCGCTGGATAATGTTTTGCACTTGCTCAAGAAAGTTGGTTTCGAGAAAGTGGCTCGGCGAGATATTGACTGACACAAAGAAGTTTTCATCGCGCCGCAACACCCTTTGCCAAACACCAAGTTGCCGTGCAGCACTGGTTAATACAATTTGGCCAATTTCGCCAATCATGCCTGCCTGTTCCGCCAGATTGATAAACTCAAGCGGCGGTAGCAGTCCTTTGGTGGGGTGACGCCACCGCGCCAAAGCTTCCAATCCTGCTATTTCCAAATCTGCCAATCGGCAGATGGGCTGGAAATGGATTTCGATTTGATCTCCCAATAACGCGGCCCGCAATTCAGACTCGAAGGCCAACTCGGAAGCTCTTTCATCCTTCAGGGTTTTATCAAACAGAACAATCTGGGCGCCGCCCAACCTGCGGGCTTCCAGCAGGGCGCTGGCCGCTTGCGTCTGCATGTCGTGCACATTCACTCCACGCTCGCTTGCATTTGAAATGCCGATGCTGGCGGAAAGAGAAACACGCTGCGAGCCCAATTCAATGCTTTGCTGCAGAGCTTCCATGATTTGCTCTGCTAATTGATAAGCGGTGCGCTGGGCCATGGCTTCAATGGCAAGCACGGCAAACTGACTTCCTGAAAAGCGGGCTATCGATTCGTCCTCGCTCAAATGGTCTTGAATGCGGGCTCCAGCTGCTTGCAGCAATCTATCGCCTTGATCGTGACCCAAAGCTTCATTGAGAGTTTTAAAGCGGTCCAAATCAATCAACAGAATGCGAAGTTGCAGCCCAATCGGTTTGTTCAACTCACGTTCGGCCCGGTCCATGAACAGGGCGCGAGTGGGAAGGCCTGTAATAGGATCATGCACAGCATCAATCAGTAAACGCTCTTCAGACTCCTTTTGTTTTGTTACATCAGTCAGTGTCCCAATGCACCTGTCTGGCATCTGATTGGGACCGGGAACCACCAGTGACCGCAACTCAAACCATTGATAGCTGCCTTGCGAATTGCGCAGCCTGATATCCAGATCAATGTTGTGACCAGGTTGTAAGCGCTGGCCTTCAAGTTCGGCCTCGTAAGCAGCAGCATCAATGGGATGCATGATTTCAAGAAGTCGCTGGTCAGCATTTCGTGTCCAGGTGCGGGGATCATAGCCCAGACTTTTCGGCAGTTCTTCACCCACATCCAAAAAGCGGTCATGCACTTGCCAATCCCACAGAACATGGCGGGCACTTGAAAGAGCAAGGCTTCGGCGATTTGCATCGGTGATAAAGGGTTTTGATGCCAAGCCTTGGGTAAAGACATAGCGCAGCAACACAATGGTCAGAGCGGTCAGTACGGTCGCAAGGCCCGCCAACAAGATGGGCGAAAAAGCCGTGGATGGCGATTGCGATTGCGTCGCAATGCCAGCAAGCAGCGTCCACGCGCTGACAGCCAGCCAAAATAGAAATCCACTGTCGACAATCATGGTGGTTCTGCGTCTTGACCACGCCGTAATCACAAAACCAAGTATAACAATTGCAGCAAAGGCAAACCTTACAATTGTAGTGGCGCGGTCTGCATCAACAAAGGCAAACACAAAATTTGCGCAAAGGGCCGTGAGCAGCACCAAAAGACCAAACCAGACAATGGCGTTGGTTTTTCTGATGCCGGTAAATGCCACAACGCAAAGCAGCAGCGCACTGGCCATTAATGTTTCAATGCCAGCGCGTAAAATCGATTGCGGTGGTGAACCATTCGACAACTGACGTAAAGCTTGTGACAGAAGGCCTGATTCAAGCACCATAAAAATCAAACAGGCAAAAGAAAATATCCAACCCGCAAGCAGAGCGGGATGTGGACGGAAACTGTAAAGTGTAAGGATTCCCAATGTCAGAACAAATCCCACCCCAAGTTCCAGCCCCAAAAAGAAGGACAGGTTTGTCATGTGCGTATCAAAATATGAGCGCTGCCACACCGCAGCGTTAATGTCAGGCCTTATACTTTCGATTGCAATGTTCAGCGATTGGCCTTTGGCAAGAGAAAAACCGTAGGCATTTTGGCTGTTAGAATTAATCGGTCGCAAAATATCCGGGCTTGCAGTCGCCAGCGCACCCAGTGTTAAATTGCCAAAGGGCGTAAGCTGAATAAGTCCTGAGCCGGTAAATCGCTGGGGTTGCACCGCGACCACCAAATCCAGATTTGCATCGCTGGAATTGCGAATGGAATAAAGCGACCAGTAATATTCGGGGCCCTGCCCCGTGGCGTTCAAATCAACGGGTTGCGGGTCACCGGGGCCTTGAATGGTGATACTTTTCTTCGGTGCAACAATGGCTTTGCCGAAATTTGTTAGATCCACTGATATGGTGTTTTGATCGACGTTCAGAATTGATGTTGCGGCGCGAAGTGGTGTGCAGTGCAGCACGCACGCATAAAATACTAAAGTTAAAATCAATTTCAAAACGCGATTGGGTGGGGCAAGCAATCGAATCATGGGGTCATGATTACCACGCTTGCAAAAAAATGCGATTGGCAGGTTCACGATTTCAGCTTGGCAAAAAGTAGATGATCTTGCCAAAGACCTGCAATTTTCAGGTAGGACTTTGCATAGCCCTCCTGTTCAAAGCCTGATCTTTTAAGCAGGGCAATTGAAGCCTGGTTGGACGGCAGACACGCCGCTTCGAGGCGGTGCAGACCCATATCGCCCAAGGCGTAAGCACTCAAGGATTGGAGTGCCGAGCTCATGTAACCCCGGCGCACATGCTTACTGCCAATCCAGTATCCCAACGTGGCCGTTTGAGCAACACCGCGCCTGATATTGTTGAGGTTGATGGCACCCAGCAGAATATTGGTTTTCAATGCAAAAATGAACAGGGCTTGGCTGCGTTCCTCATGGGACAGCTTGTTGTAAACATACAAGCGATAGCGAAACCCGGTTCTTGTTAACTCGTCATCTTGCCATTCCGGCTCCCAAGGTTCCAGAAATTTGCGGCTGGCTTTGCGCAATTCAAACCATTGTTCGTAATCATCCATTTCTGGCGGACGCAAGAGAACCAAATCTGATCGTAAAATTGGACCAGCGCCAGATTTTTTAAATGTGCGCAGAAAGCTCAATGCTTTTCAAAGCGCGCTGCCAATGTGGCGTGACTTTCAAGCGCCGAAAGTTGACCAACCGCACTGAGAGACGGTTTGGCCGAACTAAAAATTTCCTGTGCCAGTTTGCGCACCTGCTCAGACGTTACCGCTTCAATTTTCTTGATCAAGGTCGCCATTTCGGGAATTTCTCCAAACGCCAAAAACTGGCGGGCGATTTGATCTGCACGCGATGATGCGCTTTCAAGATTCATCACTAGGCTGGCTTTCAGCTGCGCTTTGGCACGCTCGATTTCTTTTTCAGAAATTTCATCAACCATGGACATCATGACATTCGATGTCACTTCCATCAAATTTGGGGTGTGGTCTGGCGAAGTTGCCGCATAGACACCAAGTTGGCCAGTATCCTCATAGGTGGTGCCAAACGCGAACACGCTATAGCAAAGCCCGCGCTTTTCACGCACTTCCTGAAACAGGCGCGAAGACATTCCGCCGCCCAGAATAGATGCCAGAACCTGCAATTGATAAATGCGGGGGTCCCGGTAGTTGGGTGCGGGGAATGATAACACAATATGAGTTTGGTCAAGCGGCTTTTGCTCCGTCTGGGCGGTACCCGTAAAGACAGGCGGGTGGCGCTGCGGGGCATGACCAGTGGCAATATGGCCAAAATGTTTTTCAGCCGCCTTGGCAAATTCTTTATGATCCACATTGCCCGTTGCACACACCACCATGCGCGAGGCCCAGTAATTGCGAGTGCGCCAGCCCAGCATTTGTTCGCGGGTCATGGTTTGCACCAATTCTGTCGTGCCCAGAATGGATCGCCCCAGCGGATGGTAACCGTAACTGGCCGATTGCGCGAGATCAAAAACCAGATCATCTGGCTGGTCTTTTGATGCCGCAATTTCTTGCAGGATCACATCGCGCTCGCGTTCCATTTCAGTTTCATCAAGTGTTGATCCAGAAAAAATATCCGCAAGAATATCCATCGCCATAGGCCAATCAGCCTTCAGCGTGCGCGCGTAATAAGTTGTTGTTTCCATGCCTGTGGCGGCATTGATTTCGCCGCCCACATTTTCGATTTCTTCGGCAATGCCTTTTGCCGTCCGTCTCGCGGTACCTTTAAAGGCCATATGTTCCAGAAAATGTGCAACGCCGTTTTCTTCAGGGCGTTCATCACGCGCGCCAGCTTTAACCCAAATGCCTAAGGCAACGGACTCCAAATGTGCCATTGTGTGGGTGATAACATGCAGGCCGTTGGAAAGCCTGCTGATTTCAACACTCATACTCTCTCCCGTCAGTGTCTTACCGATGTTCAAGAATGTAAGCCTTGACGTCGGCAGCACTGTTGGGAAGAGTCTTGCAGTATTCTGGTGCATTCATCAAGTGCGATAGTCGTGATGGTAAACGGGGACGAATGCCAGAGGCTTTTTCCACAGCATCTGGAAACTTTGCAGGATGCGCGGTGGCCAGCGTGACCATCGGAGAAGCTGCGTGACTTTTAAGTGCAACCGCATAACCCACCGCCGTGTGCGGATCCAGCAATTCGCCTGTGTCTTTAAAAACTTGTGCAATGGTTGCGGCTGTTTCCTGCTCGTTGGCAGAGCCTGAATCAAATTCCGCACGGATGGATTTTAAAGCATCGGATTGCAATGTGAAGTTGCCTGAGTGTTTCAAACTTTCCATGTGAGCCCGAACCGCGGCGGGATCACCCTGATTGGCGAGATAGACGAGCCGTTCAAAATTGCTGGACACCTGAATGTCCATGGAGGGGCTTTGTGTGGCGTGAACGCCCGTAACGGTATAGTGGCCTGTCTTCAAGGTGCGGTCTACAATGTCATTCTCGTTGGTTGCAATCACCAGGCGGTCAATGTTGAGCCCCATGCGTTTGGCAGCAAGGCCTGCAAACACATTGCCAAAATTCCCGGTTGGAACTGTAAAACTGACAGCACGGTCCGGCGCGCCCAATTGCAGGGCTGCGTAAAAATAATACACAATCTGGGCCATGATGCGGCCCCAGTTGATGGAATTTACACCCGCGAGACCCACTTCGTCGCGGAATTTCAAATCATTAAACAGAGCTTTTACGATGGCCTGACAATCATCAAAATTGCCGTCAACCGCGATATTGTGAATGCACGGACTTATTACTGTCGTCATCTGGCGGCGCTGCACCTCTGATACCTTGCCATGGGGATGCAAGATGAAAAGGCTCGCGTTTTTTGTGTGTTGAAATGCATCAATCGCTGCCCCACCCGTATCGCCAGATGTTGCTCCCACAATCACAGCACGCCGCTGGTGTTTTGCCAGCGACCAATCCATCAACCGGGCCAGAAGCTGCATGGCCACGTCTTTGAACGCAATGGTGGTGCCATGGAAAAGTTCAAGCAGATAGTGGTTGGGCGCAAGTTGCTTGAGCGGCGTTGTGGCTGGATGGTTGAACGTTGCATAAGCTGCCTTGATCATGGCGCGCAACTCAATATCTGGCACGGAGCCTGCGGTGAATTTTGAACAAATGGCAATGGCCACATCGGTGTAGGGTTTGCCGCGCAGGGCAAGTAGTTCATTTCTGCTGATGTGAGGAAAAAATTCTGGGAGATATAAGCCACCATCGCGTGCAAGACCGGACAGCATGGCCCCTTCAAAATCAAGAACAGGAGCTTCACCACGGGTGGAGATGTAGTTCAAAATGCGGTTCCTTGCTTGCAACTCGTTGCTCTAGCCTTCTCGCTTGGTCTGATCAAGCACCAAGCTTCTTGCGAAGACTCCCGCCACCACCACCAATGCAGCGGCCAATCCAAACCAGGTAATAGCATAGCCCAGATGGTTGTTGCTCAGCTCAATTTTTGGCATTTCAGCAAAGGGTGGCGATTTATCAGCAATCTCAGGCAACCGTTGCACAATGAAAGGTGCTGTCTTTGCCGCAGCGGGAGGATTGGCAGAGGCCAACATCTCGGGCAAATCCCACCAGTACCAAACATTCTGTTCAGCATTATTGTGATTGTCAAAAAAGCCCCGCCCTTGGCGGTGCAGTCGAATAATACCATTTAGTGTATCTTCGTTACGGGGGAGCACCTGCTTTTCCGGTGCAGCACCCACATCAACCAGCACAAAAATACCATCTTCGCTGATAAAGGGCGCCACAATGTTCCACCCTGGTTGGCTTTTGTATGAGCCAATTTTTGCCAAAGCGGGGGTGGCCTCAAAACGGCCCCGCGCCATTATTTTCACATATTCCAAGGCCTCACCCTTGGCTTGCCTTTCGAGGGCAGCAGCCAGAGTGATAGGTTGGGCCGCGATCCGCGCCTCCAGTTGTGCAATCAGTCTGGTTTTTTCGGCCAGTCTGAACACTTGCCACGTGCCAAGGCTGCACAGAATTATAAAACCCAGTGTTGATGCAAGCAGCAGCGGCCAAAGCTTTTTCACTCTTGGTGCCCCTCATGGGCGTTATATTTCCATTGCTGATTGATCATGAAACCCTTTGCCGGGCGCAGCAGCAGCATGGGCAAGATGACGAGAACCGGAATGGCAATAGCCATATGCACATACCACAGCGGCCGATAAGCGATTTCAATGCCAAGAATGGACCCCACGCCGAACACGCAGGTAAAGAGCATGACGAACCACGCAGCGCCATCGCCAGAATCAGCAAAGTCAAACGACAGGCCGCACTCAGAGCAAGATTTTGAAACAGTCAGGTAACCTTCGAAAAGTTTGCCCGTGCCGCACCGTGGGCATGTTCCTGCAAAGCCAGTCTTCACTGCGGAGAGGGGAGGATAGGTGTTTTCGGACATGACCCCAAGTTCCTCACGCTGCACATTTTTTAATGTTGGAACCTTCTTATCATTCCACAGGCATGATGCCGCCGTGATTTCCCCAAATGTAAATGGCCGCAAACAGAAAGAGCCATACCACGTCAACAAAATGCCAATACCATGCGGCGGCCTCAAATCCGAAATGCTGCTTTGGCGTGAACTCACCATTCTGGGCGCGAAACAGGCACACAATCAGGAAAATTGTGCCGATCAACACATGGAAACCATGAAAGCCTGTGGCCATGAAAAATACCGAGCCATAAATACCCCCGTCAAAAGGAAACAAGGCGTGGGCATATTCATAAACCTGGACAGACGTAAACAGGGCCCCAAGTACGACCGTCAAGATCAGGCCGCTGATCAATCCTTTACGGTCATTGTTGAGAAGCGCATGATGCGCCCAGGTCACGGTGGTGCCTGAGGTCAACAAGATGAGTGTATTAACGAGAGGAAGATGAAAGGGATCAAACACCACAGTATCTTTTGGTGGCCAAATGCCGCCTGTGAATGCCGTGCGCGCTGCCAAATTGGCTTCTCCGGCAAACAATGACGCATCAAAAAAAGCCCAGAACCAAGCCACAAAAAACATCACTTCCGATGCGATGAACATCAGCATGCCGTAGCGAAGATGAAGCCCTACAACGGGTGTATGATCGCCTGCATGGGATTCCTTAATTACATCACGCCACCACATGAACATTGTATAAAGAACGAGTGCAAGGCCAATTGCCATATAGGCCGATGTTGATCCATGCATCCACAACACCGCGCCCACAGCCAGAATAAAAGCCGAAAAGGCACCAAGCGCTGGCCAAGGACTGGGGCTTACCAGATGGAAATCGTGGTTCTTGGCGTCAGCGTCAGCCATGACTATTGCTCCTCAGTTGATATTTGCGTTTGCAGTTTTATCTGCATCAGCCGGATAGAACGTATAAGATAAAGTAATCTCGTGAATGGATTTGGAATCTGCGTCCTCGAGAATTGCAGGATCTACAAAATAAGTCACCGGAAACTCATTGGTTTCACCCGGTTTCAGCGTGTGTTTGGTAAAACAAAAGCACTGGATTTTGTTGAAATATGCTCCCGCGGCAGGCGGCGTTACATTAAACACCGCACTGCCAGTTGTCGCGTTATTGCCAATGTTTTTAGCATCAAAATAGGCCAGCGCCTGTTCGCCGATGTTTACGGTCATTTCAGTTTGCCTGGCATGAAAATCCCACGGCAATGCACCAGAAGTGTTGGCATCAAAACGAATTGTAATTTTTTGAGTGGTTGGATTTTTGGGTGCCGCATCGGCGCGCTGCGTTGTGCCGCCAAAACCGGTCGCCTTGCAGAAGGCCTTGTAAAACGGCACTGCTGCATAGGAGAGACCGAGCATGGAAACGGTAACCGCAGCTGCAGCAAACGCCACGCGAAGATTTTTAGCATCGCTCATGGCGACACCCCATGAGCCGATTGATAAATCTTCACAACAGTTGTGATGAATACAACAACAAGCAAAGCCGCCAGACACCACGCCATGACCAAGCTTCGCTTTTTGCGTCGCTTCAAATCTTCTGCTGTGAAAGTCAGCACTGGCTTGTTGTCACTCACATCAACACCGGAAGCTGCAACAGTTTTTCGACCAATATTAGTGCAAAAACTGCAAAGAGCCACGTTATAGAAAAGCCAAATAGTTTTTTGCAAGCCATGTCAGACGGTGGACCTTCGGTCGCACGGTAAACATCAATGGCGCGTTTTAAAAATACCAGTGTGAGAAGGCCTGCGCCCACCGCATATAACAACCCCGCTGTGTGCGTGAACACGGGGAGTGCAACAGCAGGAAGGGTGAGAATGCTGTAAATCAAGATTTGTTTTCTGGTTTCAGGCCGACCTGCCACGTTTGGCAACATAGGAATATTGGCTTTGTCGTAGTCCCCCTCGCGGAACAAGGCCAGCGCCCAGAAATGGGGTGGCGTCCACATGAAAATCAATAGGAAAAGCGCAATTGAGCCCAGGTCAACACTTTGCGTAACTGCGGCCCAAGCTACAACGGGTGGAAAGGCACCAGCAGCCCCGCCTATGACAATGTTTTGCGGGGTGAACCGTTTCAGACCAATTGTATAAATGACCACATAAAAGAAAATGGTGAAGGCCAGCAAGGCTGCCGATTGCCAGTTGACCAGCAGTGCCATCATGACAACCGACCCTATAGCCAGTGTCATTCCAAAGCCCAAAGCCTCCCCTGGTAAAATTGCGCCACGTGGGATCGGGCGCTTGGAGGTTCGCTTCATGACTGAATCGATATCAGCTTCGTACCACATGTTAAGCGCACCTGCAGCGCCCGCGCCCACTGCAATACAGAGAATAGCGATGAAACCAATCCACGGATGGATGTGGCCGGGGGCCGCAACCAGTCCAACGATCGCTGTAAAAATCACCAGTGACATGACACGCGGTTTCAGCAGTGCAAAATAATCAGCCGCGGTGCCCTGGCCGCCGGCCAAGGCATCTTTGGTAAATTCTGCATTATCAATCGTCATTGCATCACTTTATAATTGGCAGTGTGTTGAACTGGTGGAACGGAGGTGGTGAAGGCAAGGTCCACTCCAGTGTTGTAGCACCCACACCCCAAGGATTGGCCGGTGCCTGAACCTTCTTGGCATAGGCGCTGAACACACCATACAGGAACACCAGAACGCCAACAGCTGAGATCAATGAGCCATAGGTTGAGATCACATTCCAGGATTCATATGCAGCCGGGTAATCAATGTAACGGCGAGGCATGCCTGCAAGACCCAGAAAGTGCTGCGGGAAGAACAGGACGTTTACGCCAATGAACGTGATCCAGAAATGAACCTTGGCGATGGCATCGCTATACATGTATCCGGTGATTTTGGGGAACCAGTAATACCAACCCGCAAAGATGGCAAAGACAGCGCCGAGCGAGAGTACATAGTGGAAGTGGGCGACCACATAATAGGTGTTGTGCAGCTCACGGTCCACACCTGCGTTGGCCAACACCACGCCCGTTACACCACCAACGGTAAACAAGAAGATGAAGCCAATCGCCCAGAGCATAGGCGCCTTAAATTCGATGGAGCCACCCCACATGGTGGCAATCCACGAGAATATTTTAACGCCAGTTGGCACCGCAATGATCATGGTTGCTGCCACAAAGTAGGCTTGCGTATCCGCATCCAGGCCCACGGTGTACATATGGTGAGCCCAAACCACGAACCCAACCACGCCGATTGCCACCATTGCATAGGCCATGCCGAGGTAACCGAAGATCGGCTTTTTCGAGAAGGTTGAAACGATATGGCTGATTATGCCGAAGCCCGGCAAAATCAAAATGTAGACTTCCGGATGACCAAAGAACCAGAACAAATGCTCATACAACACCGGATCGCCGCCTTTGGCTGGCACGAAGAATGCGGTGCCAAAATTACGGTCCGTTAAAAGCATGGTGATTGCACCAGCCAGAACGGGAAGCGAGAGTAACAGCAGGAACACGGTGACCAAAACGGACCATACGAAAAGCGGCATTTTGTGAAGTGTCATGCCAGGAGCACGCATGTTGAAGATGGTGGTGATGAAGTTAATGGCACCCAAGATAGACGACGCACCCGCCAGATGAAGCGATAAAATAGCATAGTCCATTGCGGGGCCTGGTGTGCCAGACGTCGACAATGGAGGATACATGGTCCAGCCGCCCCCCACGCCATGCATTCCGGATGGGCCTTCAACGAACATTGAGATCAGCAGCAGTGCGAAGGAGGGCACCAACAACCAGAACGAAATGTTATTCATGCGCGGGAAGGCCATGTCAGGTGCACCAATCATCAGGGGCACAAACCAATTGCCAAAGCCGCCAATCATTGCGGGCATGACCATGAAGAAAATCATGATCAAGCCGTGCATGGTGACAAACATGTTGTACATCTGCTTGCCGTTGTCGATTGCGGCATCACCCGAAACACCATAGACCATCTGCGCCAAGCCACCGAAATATTGAATTCCGGGATGGGCCAATTCAAGTCGCATGACAACCGACAGCAAGCCGCCAAAAACGCCCGCGAATATTGCAAACCACAAATACATTGTTCCAATATCTTTGTGATTTGTCGAATAAACATAGCGCCGCCAACCTGTAGGGTCAGAATGGGCGTGGCTATCATGGGCAATGTGAGCGTTTGACATTTATAGAGTGCCTCTTAATTCAAATCAGTTTTGCGCGAGTTGGCCTTCGGCCTTCAATTTGGCGAATATGAAGTCGCGTGCTTCTTCAATACTAGCGGTTTTGGCTTTGCCTGCCCACGCGTCAAAGTCCGCCTGAGACACCACGTGCACCTCAATTGGCATATAGGCATGGTTTTGACCACAGAGCTGCCAGCACTGGCTGTAATACACACCTTCCTTGGTGGCCTTGAACCAGTCTTCATTCAATCGGCCAGGGATGGCGTTGATATTAATCCCAAAGGCGGGCATGGCCCAACCGTGGATGATACCCTCTGGATCGGACGTTACGATCAATTTTACAGTTTTGTTCACCGGAACGATAACAGGCACATCAGTGGCAAGCAGATAAGGCTTTCCAGCCTTTTCGGCCTCTGCCTGAGGCAACAGATAAGCGGTGAAAGCCACCTTTGGGGTTTTATCATCGTTCAGGCCAAGGTCTGGATATTCGTAAGTCCAGTTCCAGCTTGGATTTCCAATCACCTTTATTGTCATGTCAGGAGCAGGAATATCGCGTTGCAAATAAAGCAATCTCATTGACGGAATGGCAATGCCCACTAGAATAAGGACGGGAATGATTGTCCACGCCACTTCCAGACCGGCATTGTGCGTGGTTTTGGAGGGGACCGGGTTGGCCTTGGCATTAAACTTCACCATGACGAAAACCAGAAGCCCTAGCACGAAGGCCACAATAGACCCAATCACCCAGAGCAAAACGTTGTGAAACCAGACAATATATTCAGCAACGGGAGTGACAGGATCTTGCAAGTTCATTTGCCAAGGAACGGATTGGCCTGCCTCAGCCAGAGCGTTGAGCGGTGCTACAAAAACCATTGCCGCAGCCAATAGACTCCAAAAACACTTCCAGCCAGATGTCATCGCCTTAAATACCCTCAAATTCATTCACGTCTGTACGGCTAAAAGCCCGACAAACCAAGACCCGTTTTGCTGCGGTTATGCACACCATATAGCATCAGCGCGCAAGAGAAGTGAGCGCGGCAAAACGTCGTTGGAAAAATGGTGATTTGGGCAACCGGAATTCTGCCGCATTTGGGAGGGAAATCGAATGACGCAGCATGAAACATTAACAAAAATGCGGTTGTTTTCGTGTGTATTGAAAGCTATGAGCCGCTGAATTGTTTATTATAGGGAATTGCAAATCTTGAAACTTCGTTCTGTTTGCCAGGCCGCATGTGCCGCATCTGTTATTTTGACCATGGCCTTGCCCGTGTATGCTCAAAATACGCAAGTTCCCGAACCGCCCAAAAATCTAGGTCCCCGCAAAAACGCACCTGCGCCTGCTGCTGGTGCAAAGGAAGCACCAAAAGTTGATACAGTTTCAACGCATGGGAAATGGGCCGTTCAGTGCACTGATGTTCCGGTTCAAGAAGGAAAGCCGCCCCAAAGGTCTTGCGGCATGGTTACCACTGCCAACAACGAAAAGAACCCGAATATTGGCATTTCGCTGATCATTAATAAAGTGAAGCAAGGTGAAAAAAGCCAGACGCTGATGCGCGCCATGGTGCCGATGGGGGTTTATCTGCCGACAGGTGTTGCCATGGAAATTGATGGCACAGCCTTGGATGGCCGGATGAATTTTACCCGCTGTGTTGGACGCGCCTGCGAAGGGTTTGGCGAAATGTCAGACGTGACCGTCAAAAAATTCAGCAAGGGCAAAGTTGCGACGTTCTATATTTACGATCGGCCCGGTAATGGCTATCCGATTGCCATTCCGCTGGACGGTTTTGGCGAAGGCCTTGCTGATCTGGGCAAACAAAAGAATTGACGCAGGTGTGAAATATTTGTTCATTCGCACTGGCAGCATCTGTTTTCATTGCCTATGTTAAGGCATGACCCAAACATATCTTGACCTTGAAAAATTAGGCGGCAGTGCTGCTCTTTCACTTGTGGCTGATTGTCTAGCCAAAGCTGACGATGGCGAATTATTTATAGAACAACGACAAACTGAAAGCTTTGTTTTTGACGATGGTCGGTTACGCTCTGCGAGCTTCGACGAATCTGAAGGCTTTGGTTTAAGGGCGATTGCTGGAGAAACTGCAGGCTATGCCCACAGTTCAGATTTGTCTCTTTCCGCCTTGAAGCGCGCTTCCGAAACTTGTTCGTCGGTTTTAAGTGGAGCGCGGTCTGCTCACATCGATGTTTCGCCTGGTGCTGCAACACGCAAGCTTTACGGCTCATCCAATCCGGTTGAAGCCATGGGATTTGCAGCCAAAGTGAACCTGCTTGAAGAGGTCGACAAGTTTACCCGCGGGCTCGATCCGCGTGTGTCGCAAGTGTCTGCGTCCTTGGGTATGGACTGGCAAGCCGTAACCATAGCCAGAGCCGATGGATCAATTTATCGGGACGTGAGGCCGTTGGTGCGCTTTGGCGTTTCTGCTGTCACCTCGGATAACCGAACATCTGGCCAAGGAAACCATGGCTTTGGGGGGCGTGCACAACCCTTGAGTTATATCACTGAGGAAAACTGGCAGGCCGCAGCACGCGAAGCGGTGCGGCAAGCTTTGGTGGGTCTTGAAGCAGGTGCTGCACCCGCTGGCGAAATGGATGTTCTGTTAGGTCCGGGCTGGCCTGGCATTTTGTTGCACGAAGCCATTGGGCACGGGCTAGAGGGTGATTTTAACCGCAAGGGCACATCGGCCTTTGCAGGCCTCATGGGTCAGCGGATTGCGTCGGAAGACGTGACCGTTGTTGATGACGGAACCATTGTTGACCGGCGAGGCTCGATCACCATTGATGACGAAGGGACCTCACCGAACTGCACAACACTGATCGATAAGGGAATTCTGGTTGGCTTCATGCAAGACCGGTTGAATGCACGTTTGTCTGGCGTAAAGCCCACCGGCAATGGCCGCAGGCAATCTTACGCGCATGTGCCTTTGCCGCGCATGACCAATACCTACATGCTGAATGGCAACAGACACCCCGACGAAATTCTGGCCTCTATGAAAAAGGGGCTTTATGCAAAATCGTTTGGCGGCGGCCAAGTGGATATCACATCCGGCAAATTTGTTTTCACCTGCACAGAGGCCTATTTGATTGAAGATGGTAAAATCGGACGTCCGGTCAAAGGTGCGATTCTGATTGGAGCAGGTGCCGAGGCCCTTAAACAAATCTCTATGGTGGGCAACGATATGGCGTTGGACCCTGGCATTGGCACGTGTGGCAAAGCGGGCCAAGGGGTGCCCGTTGGCGTAGGCCAGCCCACCCTTCGGATCAACAATCTGACCGTAGGTGGCACAGCCGCTTAACATGGCACGTCCGACGTTGGTTATTTTCGATATGGATGATGTGCTGTGCCACTATGATTTAGGGAGAAGGCTTCGCGCTTTGGCAACTTTAGCTGGAACCACCGCGCGCGACGTAAGAGCGGCCATTTGGGATTCCGGGTTTGAAGAACTCGCCGATGCAGGGGGTTTTCCCAATCCTGATGATTACATTTCAGAATTTGGCCAGCGCTTGGGTTATCCCATTTCAGTTGAGCAATGGATTGAAGCGCGGCGCATTGCCATGTTGCCCAATCATGATGTGTTGGGCCTTGCCGCAAAAATTTCCACTTCAGCCAGTTTGGCCATTTATACCAATAATGGTCCGCTGGTGAAAAATCATCTTGATGCTTTGTTTCCTGAAGCGGCCGCACTGTTCGCGTTGCGGTTCTGCTCCTTTGAATTCGGCACGAAAAAACCCGATCCCGAAAGTTTCACGCGGCTAACACATGTTTTGGGTCAAAACCCTGCAAACTGCTGGTTCATTGACGATAAGAAATCTAATGTACAGGGTGCGCGCATGGCGGGGCTGGTGGCACATCACTTCACCCACTACGAGGCGCTGCAACATGAAGCCAAGCAGATGGGGTTCCAATTATGAGTGAAATGGTACAGGCGAAATTCTTGCAAGGGTCAATCATGCGCCATGTGGTGATCATGACCTTTACCAGTGCCATTGGCTTGATGGCCATGTTTTTTGTGGATCTTGCCGATCTGTTTTTTCTCAGCATGTTAAAACAAACTGAAGTGACCGCAGCCATTGGTTTTGCAGGCACATTGGCATTTGCAAATTTGTCCATGAGCTTGGGCACGGGCATTGCAGCAGCTGCCTTGGTCGCGCGCAATCTTGGTGCGCGCCAAACTGAAAGGGCACGCGAGTTTGCGGGCAGCACGCTATTGTTTACATTGCTGATTTCTGGAGTGTTAACGCTCATTGCTGCGGTTTTTGCAGACCCCATGCTGCGGCTGCTGGGTGCCACGGGCGAAGCTTTGCGCTTGGCAAAACTGTTCATCTGGACGTTGACACCCGGGTTCATCTTGCTGGCGGGGGCTGTGTGTTGTTCGTTTACACTGCGGGCCTTGGGCGACCCACAACGTGCTATGTATATTACTCTGTCAGCGGCCGTAACCACGTTGATCTTTGATCCCATTTTCATTTTCTATTTTGGCTTGGGCATTCAAGGTGCAGCCATTGCAAATGTGCTTTCAGATATTGTTGCATTTGGGATTGGCATTCACGGTTTGCTGGTTGTGCACAAGTTTCTGCCGCGCTTGCAGCTTTCAAGTTTGATCCGTGATTTTTGGCCCATTTGGGGAATTGCCTTTCCCGCCATTTTGACACAACTTGCCACACCGTTCAGCACGGCCTACGTGACTTATGTGGTGGCCCCCTATGGCAATGAGGCAGTTTCGGCTTCTGCAATTATTGGTCGCTTGGTTCCTGTAGCATTTGGAATCATATTTTCATTGTCAGGTTCAGTGGGCCCCATTATTGGCCAAAATTATGGTGCCGGTAAATTTGACCGGGTCAGCCAAACCTTGATCGACGGCATGAAATTCTCGGCCATCTACACCCTGATCACTTCAGCATTCTTGTTTGTGTTCCGCCACCAGATCGCCGAAGCTTTTCATGCCAGTGGTCGCACCACAGAGATTGTCGTGTTTTTCTGCAGCTTCATCGCCGTAAGTTGGGCGTTTGCTGGTGCGCAATTTGTGACAAATGCAGCTTTCAACAATTTGGGCCGGCCCACACTTTCCACATGGTTTAACTGGGGCAAGGCTACGGTTGGAACCATTCCCTTTGCGCTGATCGGTGCTGCCTATTGGGGACCCGAAGGTGTGTTGGTTGGCACTGCTATTGGTGCCGTGCTTTTCGGCATCGTGTCGTCTTGGACAGCGTTTAATGTGGTGAACAGTTTGGAGCCAAAGCGCAGTTCAGCCGTTGCGGCTTGATTGTGTGAGGCGCGAGCATTCTTCTAAAGCCAGCGTTGCGTTTATGTTCAGGGGCTGGAGCTTTGCCCACAGGACTTGATCGCGCGTCAAGCCAATATCACGCAACATAAAGTCATCAAGCTTTTCCAGTTTTGCCACAGACTTCCGGGCCTGCCAATTTTGCCACAGCCTTGCCAAGACATTGTGGCCGCTGAGGTTTTCCGACGTTTTTGCCATGTGTAATGCATAATCTTTCATTTTCATCTCTTCTTGTTATGGGTTGATGATGAACAATTGCATTTTCTGATTGATCTTTCTAACGAATGTATCTTATATTATCCATCAGTTCTTGTGATGATAGGATCTGCCATGATTCCCAATCTTGATGTCGACCAGTTGAAAACCTTTTTGGCTATTGCCGATATTGGCAATTTTACCCGTGCCGCCGAAGAGGTGAACAAGACGCAATCTGCTGTTTCCATGCAGATGAAACGTTTGGAAGAGGTATTAGGCAGGCCGCTTTTTGCGCGTAACGGGCGGGGCAGCCGGTTTACCCATGATGGGGAAAAGCTGATTGAATATGCGCGGCGCATTGTGGCACTGAGTGATGAAACAGTGTCTGCTTTTACGCAGCCAGATGTAACAGGCACAGTGCGCTTTGGAACACCTGATGACTATGCCGAGATTTTTCTGCCCGAGGTTCTGGCGCGTTTTGCGCGAACACATCCTCTGGTGACTGTTGATGTTGAATGCTATGGCAGCGCTGTTTTGGGCGAGCGCGTAAAGCGCGGGGAACTTGATCTTTCGATTGTAACTTTCAACTGCTATGACTGCGAAGGCGATGTTATTCGCAGTGCCGAATTGGTGTGGGCCACCTCTGCGCGGCACAGTTTGCATTTGATGGATGTGTTGCCGCTCGCCGTTTCGCATACGGGGTGCGAATGGCGAAAACTGGTGGTTAACGCTTTAGAAGAGGTTGGCCTTAAATATCGTATTGCTTATTCCAGCCCCAATTCTTCCACCTTGAATGCTGCAGTGTTGCAAGGGTTGGCCATTGCCGCCATGCCTGAAATTTGCCTTCGCCCCGGCATGCGTGTGCTGACCGGGGCCGATGGCTTTCCACCCATTGGCGTGTTTGACATTGGCCTGATCCGCAAACCTGGAAAACAGAATTCCGCTGTGGAAGCCTTGGCACAGCATGTGAAGGAAGGCCTGGGAAGCCAGCGCCTGATGGTGGCGGCGGAGTAATTTGATACTTTCTGCCTTTTGCATAAGGTCGAGTGAGGTGAGGACACAAAGGCAGAAGACTTTACTGTGTAGACCTCACTCAATAGGCACTTTCTGAAAACACCTTTCTGATATCCCTGCCCCACTCGCCATTATATTTTTGTAGCAAGACATCCGACTGTGTTTGTCCGCGGCGCAACTCGTCATCCAGCACATCCAGAAACTTTTCTTCAGATTTGCCGCGCAGCAGCAATCCGGCGCGGGCAATCGCCAAGATTTCCTTGGCCATGTCGCCAAGACTGCGGCCCATGAATTTGGCATTTAGGCCATGGACAGGCACTTCATCGCGCATGGACTGCCTTTGCGCTGCAGTGGCGGATTTTACGATGTCCCACGCTGCATCAAGAGAGGATTGTTCGTAAAGCAAGCCCACCCAAAACGCCGGCAAGGCACACAGCTTGTCATGAAGTCCAGAATCGGCCCCGCGCATTTCGAGATATTTCTTCAGGCGCACTTCTGGAAAGATAGTGGTGAGATGATCAGCCCAATCTTTCAATGTTGGTTTTTCACCCGGAAGTTGCGGCAATTTTCCAGCGAGAAATTGACGAAAGCTTTCGCCTGCGACATTCACATATTTCCCATCACGCATGACAAAATACATTGGTACAGCCAGTGCAAAATCAACGTAGCGTTCAAAACCCATGCCCTCTTCAAACACAAAAGGCGTCATGCCGGCCCGCGCATTATCTGTGTCGGTCCAGACATGCGAGCGGAAAGACTGATAGCCGTTGGGTTTGCCCTCAAGGAATGGCGAATTTGCAAACAAGGCTGTAGCGAGAGGCTGCAAAGCGATGGATGTGCGTAGCTTTTTCACCATGTCAGCTTCGGATGAATAATCGAGATTGACCTGCACGGTACAGGTGCGAAACATCATGTCGCGGCCCATGCTACCCACCTTGTCCATGTAGGGCGCCATGATTTGATAACGCCCCTTGGGCATCACAGGCGTTTCAGCGCGGGTCCAGAGCGGGCTTGCCCCAAGGCCCAGAAATTTAATGCCAAGCTTATCCCCGACGTGGCGCACCTGTTTCAAATGGTCAGTAATCTCGACGCAGGTTTCGCCAACACTGTTGAGCGGTGCGCCTGAAAGCTCAAATTGACCGCCCGGTTCCAAAGAAACATTGGCGAGCGAATTTGGATCAGAAAGCGCTATGATGTGCTCACCTTCATAAACTCCGGTCCAGCCAGAGGCATCCCTAAGCCCTTCCAAGAGAGAGCGAATACCTGCCTTGCCTTCATAGGGAACAGGGCGAAGCGTATCTTTGTAAAACGGGAACTTTTCGTGTTCGGTGCCAATGCGCCAATTGGCTTTTGGTTTAAAACCCTCGTTGAAATAGCTGATTAACTGTGCGCGATTTTCAATTGTTGCACGTGCAGATTCGTTGTCGGGCGTTGGTCCGCTC
Source organism: Hyphomicrobiales bacterium (assembly GCA_038230015.1). Taxonomy (GTDB): domain Bacteria; phylum Pseudomonadota; class Alphaproteobacteria; order Rhizobiales; family Aestuariivirgaceae; genus Aestuariivirga. The sequence goes on from JBBRNW010000004.1 coordinate 123,092, forward strand.
ACTTGTTTTTAGCTCCATTGGAGGCCCTTTCTAGGCATTCCCGGTGACAGCGGCAAGTCACTCACTGTAATAAATTTTATTACGGTTTATGCCAATCACCTATGGTTGCCTGCACCAATGCGAGCACCGCAATAGCGGCCGTATCAGCGCGCATGATCCGAGGTCCCAGGCTTATGACATGCACAAAAGGTAAAGATTTCAGATGGGCGCGCTCTTCATCGGTAAAACCGCCTTCGGGCCCCACAATGATGGCGGTGGGCGGTTTGATGGTTTTCAATATTCGAACCGGGTCCGAAACGACTGCGGTTTCATCGCAGAAAATCAGTGAACGCCCAACATCCCAGCCCTCTAATGCCACTTCAAATTTCTGCGGCTCCAGCACCTCGGGTACGAAAATCATGTTACACTGTTCGGAGGCTTCAATGACATTGGCTTTCATGCGCTCGAGATTGACCCGCTCGGCAATCGTGCGGGCAGTTATGATGGGGCGAAGACGGCGGGCCCCCAATTCAGTTGCCTTCTGAACCAGATAGTCCAAACGCTGATGTTTGAGAGGGGCAAAAAGATAATCAATATCAGGTGGTCGCACCACATCGGCTACGCGTTTTTCACAGCTCAGTGATACCGATTTTTTGCCGGCTTGCGTGATGTAGGCCAGCCACTCGCCATCCTGACTGTTGAAAATCCGAACAGCATCGCCCGCACCCATGCGCAGCACATTGATTAAATAATGCCCTTGTTCCTTTGGCAATATGATTTCTGCGGCAACTGAAATTGCCATTTCGATGTGTAACCTTGGTGTGGTTTTTACCATGTCGCTCGTGTAACACGGCGGCCATGATTGAAGCCAGCCAGATTGTAGATGCGGTGAAGGGCACCTGGGTTGATACTCTTCCCACAACAGTGCGGCCCTATGCCCAGCTTATGCGCTTGGACCGGCCCATTGGGTGGTGGCTTTTATTGCTGCCTTGCTGGTGGGGCTTGGCCTTGGCACAAATCTCCGCAGGCGGCGGAACTCCAGATTTAAAATTCGCATTGCTGTTTCTAATTGGTGCCATTGTCATGCGCGGGGCAGGCTGCACGCTTAACGATATTGTGGATCGTAATATCGATTCGGCTGTGGAACGAACGAAAGCAAGGCCCATTCCCTCTGGACTTGTGAGCGTGAAGCAAGCCTGGTTTTTCCTAATTGCCCAGCTGCTGGCTGGTCTTTTTGTACTGCTACAATTCAATTGGTTTACAATCTGGACAGCAATTTCATCGCTCGCAATTGTTGCTGTTTATCCTTTCATGAAGCGCATTACCTATTGGCCGCAGGTGGTATTGGGCTTGGCCTTCAATTGGGGAGTGCTTGTGGGTTGGACTTCAATTCACGGCAACTTCTCTTATGCGGCACTTTCGCTTTACACCGGAGGTATTTTATGGACCTTGGCCTATGACACCATTTATGCCCATCAGGACAAAGAAGATGATGTGCTCATCGGCGTTAAATCAACAGCTTTGAAATTTGGCGATGCCACGGCAAGCTGGCTGTGCTTTTTCTTTGCTGCATCGCTTATGTGTGTTGACCTTAGCCTGTGGCTGGTGAGCGCGCCTCTCGCAGCCCACGCAGGCGTCCTCGGGGCTGCACTTCATGCCGCATGGCAAGTCTGGCGTTTTGACGGTGATAATTCCAGTCTATGCTTGAAACTGTTTCGCTCTAACCGCATGTTGGGGCTTCTTGTTCTGACCGGGCTTTTGATTGGATGTTTTTTTAAATGACTGACGACCTTCTCACTATCGCTGCTGATGTTATGGCGCGCGCCCTCAAATTAGGGGCGACCTCAGCTGATGCCATGGCTATTGACCGGCGCGACACGGAGGTGTCCCTTCGTCAAGGTGTGGTAGAAGAATTGGTGCAATCAGAGGCACAAGAAATCGGGCTTCGGGTGTTTGCCGGGCAATCATCTGCCATGATTGCAGGCAGTGTTCTCACTTCAGATGCTTTGCAGCGCCTGGCGGAGCGTTGCTTTGCCATGGCAAAGCTTGCGCCGCCCGATCAATTTGCGGGCCTGGCTTTGCCGGAGCAATTGGCCAAGGGCACTGTCGATCTTGATTTGGTTTCAGCTGATTATGCCTCTGCTGCACAACTGCAAGCCATGGCGCTGGAGGCTGAGTCAGTGGCGTTGGCTGTTCCGGGTGTTAGCAAAAGCAATGGCGCAGGCGCTTCGGCATCTGATCGCTATATTGCCTTGGTTGCATCCAATGGCTTTTCACGCAGCTTCCGGCGCACCGGATTTGGATTGAGTGCTTCGGTGATTGCGGGTGAAGGAACGGCCATGGAGCGCGATTATGATGGCACATCAGCCAATCATTTCAGCGATCTTGAAACCGCAGAAAAAATCGGGCGCACTGCAGCTGAGCGCACAGTCCGGCGCATGAACCCGCGCAAGCTGCAGTCACAATCAGTGCCCGTAATATTTGACCGGCGGGTGGCTTCAAGTCTGATTGGACATATGCTGGGTGCAATCAATGGCGGGGCTATTGCGCGTGGGGTAAGCTTTCTGAAAACCGAAATGGACAAGGCGATTTTCAAGTCCAACATCACAATTGTTGATGATCCGTTGCGCGCACGTGGGCCATCTTCACGCAGCTTTGATGGCGAAGGGCTTGCTACAAAACGCCATGCCTTTATTGACAAAGGTGTTCTTACCAGCTGGGTTTTGGATTTGCGCTCGGCGCGGCAACTGGGCTTGGCACCCACTGGCAGTGGATCGCGGGGTTTGGCTTCGCCGCCCTCTGCTTCCACGTCGAATGTGCATATGGAACCTGGTACCGACACACCCGAAGCGATGATAAAGGCTGTCGGCACAGGATTGCTCATCACTGATTTTATTGGAAGCAGCATCAACTCTGCGACCGGAGATTATAGCCGCGGGGCTTCCGGCTTCTGGTTTGAAAATGGTGAGATTGCTTATCCCGTCAGTGAAATTACAGTGGCTGGTAATTTGCGCGAGATGTTTGCCTCGCTTATTCCGGCCAATGATTTGATTTTCAAGGGCTCGACCAATGCGCCATCTTGTTTGATTGAAGGAATGACCATTGCTGGCCGTTGATCTTCCACAAACGCCACAAGATGATCTTGACCTGTTGTGTTCGGCTGTAAAGGAAGCTGGCGCACTGGGCCTTGAGCTTTTACAAAAAAATGTGCGCAATTGGCCAAAGTCTGATGGCTCGGTGGTGACGGAGGCAGATCTTGCAGTGAACGAACTGCTGCATGATCTCCTGCAAAAGCCGCGACCGCATTATGGCTGGCTCTCAGAAGAATCACCGGACGATCCGCGCCGTCTGGCGTGCGAGCGGGTTTGGATTGTTGACCCCATTGATGGCACATGGTCATTTGTGGCCAAGACCGACGGGTGGTGCATTGGGGCGGCCTTGATTGAAAATGGCCGGCCCATTTTGTCCGCGCTATACCGGCCCATGAAAGATCAATTCTATTTTGCGGCCAAGGGTGCGGGCGCATGGCTCAATCACACACGCATGGTTCCACGTGATGGAGAAAACCTGAAGGGCGCTGAACTGTTGGGCACGGGCAAATCCGTAAAGGCTTTAGGCCCGGACGTGATGGGTAAAGATGTGCCGCAAATTCCGCTGCTGTTGCGTTTGGCTTATGTGGCGTCAGGGCAGGCTGATATTGCCATGTCTATTGGCAACAAGAATGATTGGGATTTGGCAGCGGGCGATTTGCTGGTTCAAGAGGCTGGCGCTAAATTGACGAACATTGCGGGTCAGCCGATGATTTATAATGGGCCGCAGACCTGGCAAAATGGCATGGTGGCCGCAGGCCCGGTGCGCCATCACGCCGTGATGAAAAGATTGGAAACATTATGAGCGCGCCAAGAATGCCGTCGACTGAACAACTCATTCATTTGGTTTTCGGTGGTGAGTTAAGCGATGTGTCAGATATAAAGTTCAAGGATTTGGCTGGATTGGATGTGGTTGGGTTTTACCCCAACTATGCAGCAGCGCACTTGGCGTGGCTTGGAAAGGCGCGAGAGACAATCGACAATGCGCAGATGCGGTATTTTATTGTGCATCTTCACAGGTTGCTTGATCCAACGCAGGATGAATAAGGATTAGTTGACAGACGGCAAGGGCAATTTTGTTTTAAAAGATAATGGAACTTGATTGGCCTGGCAGCGCACGTTGATTAGATTTCTCCCGCCACTTGCATTTGGGCGAGGGGAAAGTCGGATGGTTTGTAATTTGACAAGATCTGTCTGACATTCGCGCAATCCAATGTCATTTGTGCAACCAGTTCTTCAACCGATTTAAATGTTTTGTCACCCCGCACCAAATCCACAAAACTCACTATTAAAGTGCGACCGTAAAGATCAATGTCCTGATCAAGCAAAAATGTTTCCAAAAACGTGCGGTTGGTATTGAAAGTCGGGCGGTCGCCAAAATAGGCGGCACCCTGCCACAAGTGTGCGCTGGCATCTGCCGCATCACGTACTGTCACTGCGTAAATGCCGCGGTAAGGTTCAGCACCAGGTTCCAGAATAATATTTGCAGTGGGAAAGCCAATCGTTCGGCCCCGTTTGTCGCCGTGCACCACCTCACCCATCACCATCCAGTCATAGCCCAACTCTTGCGCGGCACTTCTGACATTGCCCCGGCGTAGCGATGACCGGATGGAGCTTGATGAGAAAGGTGCATTGGAATCGCCATCATCAGTCACCTGATCAACAACAGTCACGCCGAAATTGTGGATGGCGCCATGTTCACGCAAAAGTTCAGGCCCGCCTTTGCGGCCCTTGCCGAAATGAAAATCATAACCAGTCACAATATGGGAGAGGCCAAGTTCATTTATGAGATTGGTTGTGATGAATAATTCTGGTGGCGTAGTTGCTAGGTTCTCATCAAATGCAATGCAAACCACAAAGGCCGCACCCATGGCTTTGGCCAACTTGAGTTTCAGCGCAGGCGGGGTTAACCGAAAGACCGGTTCCTGTGGGCGAAAATAACTGCGGGGATGGGGTTCAAATGTCAAAATTCCCCAATTTTTTTTCTGTTCAGCCGCAACACCCTTGGCGATTGAGAGCAATTGCTGATGCCCACGGTGCAGGCCATCAAAATTACCAATCGCCACAACGCTGCCGCGCATGGCTTCTGGAAGCTTTTCCTCAGGATTGATCACCAACATTTGGGCTCGTCTACACTATAAAGTTAAACCCAGTCCAGTTCCGGCATGTCAGCCAGAATGCGGGCATTCGGCACAGCTATTTCAACTGCGCTGCGCACGTCATCGCCGGAATTTACGCCGCCCGTAATAAGCACACAAGAAAGTCCAAAATCGGCAGCCCCCTTGATGTCAGTTTCGGGCCCATCGCCAATGGCGAGAATCTGGTCCTTGCTCAAAGTGCTGCCCTGCAATTTTATGGCGGTGTGAAGTGCAAGATCATAAATTGGTTTGAAGGGTTTTCCGGCCATCAATACAAGGCCGCACAGTTTTGAAAATTCTTCGGCAAGTGCACCCGCGCAATAGACCAGCTCTTTGCCGATACGCACCATCTTATCAGGGTTGGCGCAAATGAAAGGCAGGTTTCGATTTTTTATGTCAGTGAGCAATTCCAGATAATCCCCTGGTGTCTCTTTCGTCTCATCAAACAAACCCGTGCACAGCACTGCTGTTGCTTCAGGCAAATCCACCTGCTTGATATCGAGACCACTGAATATCGAAGTATCACGCTTGGGGCCAAGATGAAACAATTTGCCGCCGCCGTGTTGCATCATCAAAGTGCGGGTCACATCACCTGATGTAACAACGGTATCATAAGCATCATGATCGACACCAATTTGCTGCAGTTGTTTTTCAACACCTTGCGATATGCGCGGCGAATTGGTGACGAGAATGACCACACCGCCCTGTTTGCGGTGCTTTGCCAAGGTGGCGCATGTGGAGGAAAACGGCTTCATGCCATCATGCACCACACCCCAAATATCACAAAACCACACGGGGTAAAGTGCAGACAGTTTTTTCATTGTGTTATGCCGCAGCGTTATAGCTTTGATTGACCTGCTGCGCCATTTCGCGCTTCACGCGGCGCGGCGGCGCAAAGCAGGGTCCGGCGGCTAATCTTGAGACTTGGGGCAAACTGGCTATGACTTCCGGATTGGTGACACCGGTCACTACAAGATTGACGCGCGATGCCCTCGCCGCTTGGGCAAAGCCTATCACCGAAGCCGTTGGTTTGCCCAACTCGCCCAGTGCGCCCATATCAACTCCTACATAGCGCACATTCAAAGTTGCCAGCGCGTTTAAATCGAGACCGGACAAGGACGCATTCGACAGCGCCAGCAGAATGCCTTGGCGCGCCATGGTGGCCAAGCCTTCAAGTGCCTGATCGGTCAGCCCCGCCAGCACAGCATGCGACAGCTCAAAGGCCAGGCCTGTTGCAATGTCTGCTTCAGCTTTGCGGTCATCCATTATTTGTTTGAGAGCCTCTGGCGAGGCCAGGGTGGCAGCACCAATTGGCATGAACATGATCAGCTGGGCATCACGCTGGCGCAGCCTGCGCAGCAGCAAGGCCGCCTCACGGGCCACAAAAATATCAAGCTGGGTCCGAAGCCCCATGCGGTCTGCCTGTTGCAGCAATGCCTCATGGCTGATCTCAGTTCCGTTTTCAGATTTCATGCCAAGGTGAATGCGGTAATGCGCGGTGCGGCCACTGTGCAAATCCACAATTGGCTCAAGTGCTACAAGAAGTTGATCGACAAACGGTAATGGTGGTTCTGGTGAGGTTTGTTTTGGCTCCGGCAAAATAGGTCTCAGCACAGGTTGGCGAAAAGCATCCAGCGGGTTTACGATTGGTGGCGGGGCCAAATGATTGCGTTGGACGTTGCTTTTCAAGTCTTGCGACAATTCCGCATAGGAATTTTTTAAATCAGCAAAACCTTGCGAAACAAGCGTGGCATGGCGTGTGGCTTCACCACGCAAATCCGAAATTTGAGACAGTACAAATTCAGTTTTGCGGCGCATGTCGGCATCTTCATTTTCGCGCGTGTTGATGGCGGATTGAATGGTTCTGAATTTTTCCTGTGTGGCGTTGGAGTTGATGGCGTGTGCGCCGAACACAACAATCTGGCTCACAACCAACGCGAATATTGCTAAAACAGTGGCAAACACTGCTGCAGGTCCACCGCCGATCACATAAAATCCGCTGCCAATGGCCAGTGCCAGGCACAGACACATGATTACAACGATAGCCAGATCCCTTGCCTTCATAGAACCCCTCGGGTTAAGCCGAATCACCTTTGGGCAAGCCTAGTTGGTCTGAGGGTCGATGTGAATCCCGGATGTCACGCAACGCACATCATTTCGATTTAAAGGTTAGCGACTGATGCCAGCACTTTGGGAATCTTGTCGGTAAAGATTTCATCAATTTGATCTTCGCTGATTACCAACGGGGGTGACAGGGCAATGGTATCTCCCGTAATGCGCAGCAGGAAGCCGTGGTCGTGAAACGCGTTTTCCATGGCTTTATAAGCGCGAAGTCCAGGCTTGCCCTCAACAGGTTTCATGTCAATTGCCCCCACCAAACCGATGGTGCGAATGTCTTCCACCAAGGGGTGACCTTGCAACGTGAAAGCGGCATCGGCCCATTTGGTTTCAAGAGAAGCCGCACGCTCAAACAATTGCTCATCGCGGTAAAGGTCAATGGTGGCCAAGGCCGCTGCCGCCGCAATCGGGTGGCCTGTGTAAGTGTAACCATGGAAAAGCTCAATGACGTGATCTTGTGCATTGGCAAATGCATCGTAAATCCCCTGGCGCACCATCACACCCCCCATGGGCACAGTTCCTGATGTGACACCTTTGGCAAATGTGATCATGTCGGGAATGACGCCGAAGCGTTCGGCTGCAAAGGCCGATCCCAGCCGTCCAAAACCGGTAATCACTTCATCAAAAATCAGCATGATGCCGTGCTTGGTGCAAATTTCTCGCAGCTTTTTGAGATAGCCCTTTGGGGGCGGCAATACGCCAGTGGATCCTGCCATAGGTTCCACAATCACCGCGGCAATTGTCGAAGCATCGTGAAGGGTGACGAGACGCTCTAGTTCTTCTGCCAAGTGCGCGCCCCAAGTTGGTTCGCCGCGCGTGAAGGCCTGTTCCTTGCGGTTGTAAGTGTGGGGCAGATGGTCAACGCCTGCCAGCAGTGAGCCAAACATTTTGCGATTGGCCACCATGCCGCCCACCGAAATGCCGCCAAAGTTTACGCCATGATAGCCGCGTTCACGCCCGATCAGCCGTGTGCGGCTGGCTTGGCCAATGGACCGCTGATAGGCAATTGCTATTTTCAAGGCTGTGTCTGCAGCCTCCGAACCGGAGTTACAAAAGAACGCATAATTCAAATCACCCGGCGCCATGGTGGCAAGGCGCGACGCAAGTTCAAATACTTTCGGGTGGCCATATTGAAATGTGGGTGCAAAATCGAGTTCTGCGGCTGATTTCTGAATGGCTGCTACTATGGGCTCGCGGCAATGGCCCGCATTGGTGCACCACAGGCCAGCGCTTCCATCCAGAATGGGCCGGCCTGTCATATCGTAATAATGCATGTCTTTGGCGCGTGCGATCATGCGCGGGCGCTGCTTAAATGCCCGGTTTGGGGTATAGCCCATCCAAAATGGTTCAAGATTGTTGGGTGAAGGTTCCCAGCTTGTGGGCGAAATTGGCTTGTTCATGTGCGGCGCTCCGGTGTGCTGACATAGCATTACCAGAAACTTGGCAAAAAGTGAAATGACCAGAGGCGGCCATTTCACCCAGCCAGACGCAATTACTGTCCGTCGATTGTGATGGCGAGTTTGTTGCGATACTGGCAGCGCGCCAATTCTTCGGTGTAAACTTCATTTCGGTTGGTTGCCAAATTGCCAAGTTCGGTGGGAAACACAATGCCGTTATTCTTGATATGACGAGGTACAACATATTTTTTCCCGTAGGCAATAACCGTCACTTGATCAGATGTGCCAACTTCAGCTGCGTCAACAGGATAAATGCGACCATTCGCCCATTCGTCTGCGGCAGCTTCGGCAACACTGCGGCAACTCAAAATCTCTGCGGCTAACGCTCCATTTGCAAATGCAAACACGCCAAATGCCGTGGCAATCACGCCACGCCTTAAAATTGAAACTCTACTCATGATTGACTCCACCAACAACACTACCGCAGCAATAATCCTGCAATGGAACAGGTCGTTAGTAAAGTATTAACTATGGTTAACGGGCTGTAAAAGGCCAGTTAGCCCCTTAAAGCGTGCCAAATGGTGAATATGGCCACCAAAATGAACAAGGCACCGGCACTCTTTCCAATCGAGATAGTGAGTTGTGTGCTGGACATGAGAAGCAGCCGGCTTTTAGCTGCGGCAAGGGCGAGACCGCCATAAACTCCAAGCTGGGTTAGGGCCGTCAAAACGCCCATGACCAAAGCTTGTGACCACACCGGCCCAAAGCGCTGCTGCAGGAAGACAGGATAAACTGCCAGCACGAAAACATAGGCCTTGGGGTTTAAGATGCAGGTGAGGAAACCCTGCACAAAAGCTGAGCGCATTGATCTGGCACTGGTGTTTCCCAGATCGTCAACAGTAATGGCGCTATGGAGCAAACTGTACCCTATCCACAGCATGTAAGCTGCACCGGCGAGTAGAATTGCCGAAAATATTTGCGGGGCAAGCTTGGTCAGCACGCCGACAAAAAATGCGCCAAACACCGTATGGAAAACGCCACCCAGCATGACGCCGGTTGTGGCGGCAAGCCCGCGGGCCCTGCCGCCTGCCAGAGAGTTTGCAATGACAAAAAACATGTCCATGCCCGGCACGATGATAATGCCAAACAAGAGTGCAAAATACAGCCATAGATTCTGTGCGTAGGTCATGCGGCCTTATGCATGATCTGCTGACAAAAAGCTGTCAGCACCTTTATGCACAGCCCCGTCGTTGAAAAGCCTTCAGGTTTAAAGCTGGCCTGCGACGGAATGCTTTTCTTTTTTCGTCTTCTCTCCATATAGTGAAAGCCATGAACCAGTTCAGTTTGCCAAGCTCTGAAGAGATTGAAACAGCCTTGGGCATCAGCCAGGCTGCAAAGCAGCAGCGCGGCTTAAAGCGGGCGCTTTGGCTTGGTCTTGCGGTACTTGCCATTTTAGGATTGGGATATTGGTATTATGTGACTGCAACAGCTTCACCTAAAATCACTTACATCACTCAGCCTGTGACAACCCAAAACCTGACTGTCACGATTACTGCTACCGGAACTGTGCAACCGATCACGCAGGTGGACGTGGGCAGCGAACAATCTGGCATCGTAAAGTCAGTCAGCGTTGCTGATAATGCACGTGTGAAAAAAGGCGAGGTGCTGGCCAGTCTTGATGTGGAACGGTTGCGGGCTCAACGAGACCGGGCCGCCGCACAATTGCAGGCTTCACAAGCGCGGATGCTGGACGCACAAACCACGGTCAAACAAAGTGAACTTGCCTATCTGCGGCAGAAACGTTTGCGGGCTTCGGGGCTTTCGACAGACCAGGACATTGAAGCAGCAGATGCAGCCGAGCAGCGCGCCTTTGCTGCCATTGCTGTGGCGCAAGCCGACATACAGGCCTCACAAGCCGATCTGGCAATTGTTGATAAAGACCTGGCAAAATCCAACATCATTTCGCCAATTGATGGAATTGTTTTAAAAACCAATATCAAAGTGGGCCAAACTGTTGCAGCTTCGCTTCAGGCGCCAGTGCTTTTTACCTTGGCGGATGATCTTGCCCAAATTCAAATCGAAGCTGCCGTTGATGAGGCCGACATCGGTTCTGTTGTAGTGGGTCAGGATGCGAGTTTTACGGTTGATGCCTACCGAGCACGAGATTTTGCTGCAAAGGTGGAGAGGTTATCGTTTTCACCCGATAAAACGGATGGCGTTGTAACTTATAAAACCATTCTTTCGGCGCGCAATGATGATTTGGCTTTGCGGCCCGGCATGACCACGACAGCACGCATTGTGATCAACAATGTGAAAAATGCGCTGACAGTTCCCAATGAAGCTTTGCGCTATGCGCCGCCCGTGCAAAAACCGAGCAAGGGATTTTCGATCACGCAACTTTTCATGCCCCGTTTTCCACGCTCTGATAAACCTGCCAAGTCGGTTGTTGACACATCCGGCGCACGCGGTCTTTGGGTGCTGAGGGCGGGCGTGCCTGTTGAGGTGAAAGTCAAAACAGGTGTGAGCGATGGCAAATCGACAGAAGTGACCAGTGATCAGTTGCAGGCGGGGGATAATGTTATCACCGCTGTTTCCACTGATGGTTAGCGCCTCATGTTAGCAAGATCCAGCATGATCAGCTTGCGCGAGATTTCCCGCGATTACGGTGTTGGTGATGCGAGAGTGAAAGCGCTTGCCTCCCTCAATCTTGACATTGATGCGGGCAGTTTTGTTGCCATCATGGGCGCATCGGGTTCTGGCAAATCCACGGCGATGAATATTCTTGGCTGCCTCGACCGCCCGACCCATGGTGCCTATCTGTTTAATGGCGTGAATGTGACCAATCTCAGCCGCGACGGGCGCGCATTGCTGCGCCGCAATTATCTGGGGTTTGTGTTTCAAGGTTTTAATTTGCTAGCCCGCACAACCGCACTTGAAAATGTGGAACTGCCACTTGTCTATCGTGGCCTTTCGCGGGCCACGCGGCATAAACAGGCCCTGGCAGCTTTGCTGGCAGTGGGCCTCAATGGCAGAGAGAGCCATACGCCTGGTGAACTTTCAGGCGGGCAACAGCAGCGCGTGGCCATTGCCAGAGCCATTGTGACTGATCCCCTGGTTTTGCTGGCTGATGAACCAACGGGCAATCTTGATTCAGAACGCAGCCATGACATCATGCGGCTTTTGCAGACGCTGAACCGCGAGCGCGGCATTACCATCATCATGGTCACGCATGAAGCTGACATGGCCGAATATGCCACGCGCGTTATAACATTTGCCGATGGGCACGTAGCACAAGACCACGCAAAGGTTTTTGCCTGATGTTATGGGAATCAGTCAAGCTTGCCATGCGATCAGTGCGGCGCAATTTGCTCAGATCAGTCCTCACACTTCTGGGTATTGTGATTGGCGTAGGTGCAGTGATTGCCTTGATGACCATTGGCAGCGGGGCCACGCAAAAAATTTCAGCCGACATTGCAAAGCTGGGCAGCAACATGCTGATTGTCAGGCCGGGGGGGCAAGGCCCAGGCCCGCCCGGTGGAAATGATGCGCGCAGTTTCAACGAGCGCGACGTGGACGCGCTGCGCAAAGGTGTCAGAAATGTGCGCGCCATTGCGCCTTCTGCCAACAAACAAAGCACTGTGGTTTTTGATGCCACCAGTTCTGATGTGACCGTGACAGGAACTGATGAGGCCTATTTCATCGCGCAAGACTGGAGTTTCAAGGCGGGAGGCACTTTTACGGAAAATGACGTGCGGGCGGCAAATAATGTTTGCGTGGTGGGAACGACAGTTGTCAGCACAGTGATGGCGGGTGTGGAGCCGCTGGGCCAGACCATTAGAATTGACAGCATGCCTTGCACTGTTGTGGGGGTGCTGGGGTCTAAGGGTCAATCTGCTTTTGGATCGGACCAGGACAATACAATCATCATGCCGCTTCGCACGTTTCAGCGCCGCATTGCAGGCAATACAAAAATTGCCAGCATTGCAGTTTCAGCAAATTCACCCGCTGATGTTAAGCCTGCACAAGATGCGATCACTGAAATCTTGCGGGAAACGCGGCATATGGGAAAAAGTGCAGTGGAAGATTTTTCAGTGCGGGACATGACCCAGATTGCCGCCATGATGTCGTCCACCACCACAATCATGACCGGGCTTTTAGGCGCTGTTGCCGCCGTGAGCCTTTTGGTGGGCGGCATCGGGATCATGAACATCATGCTCGTATCGGTGACTGAGCGCACCCGCGAAATTGGCATCCGTTTGGCAATCGGCGCACTAGCCAGCCAAGTGCTGACACAGTTTTTGGTGGAAGCCATTGTGCTGTGTCTATTTGGTGGGTTTTTGGGTGTGCTGTTAGGTTTGGGATTGGCAGGACTTGCAACCGTATTTTTGGACGTGCCTTTTACGCCAGACCCGAGAGTGATGCTGATGGCTTTTACAATTTCAGGTTTGATCGGGCTGGTGTTTGGATTTTTTCCCGCGCGCAATGCCGCAAGGCTCGACCCCATCGAAGCGTTGCGGCATGAATGACTGAAGATTGATGTCTTAATTGACCCCGAGTGCCGAAAGCAACTCTGTGGTCGGATAGGAATCCGCTGGCAATCCTGCTTTGATTTGCTCTGCCTTTACGGCAGCTCTTGTGCCAGCGCCAATTTTACCATCGGATTTTCCCACATCATACCCCATCTCGGCCAGCTGGTTCTGCAACGCCACAATCTGCTTATATTCAAGTGGTGTGACGGTTGCACGGCCGGGGCTTGCCTTTGGCGCACCCGCGATGCGGGTTGCAAGATAGGCCGCCGTTGTAGAATAAATCAGGCTTTCATTCCATTTCAGGTAGGCTTTCGTAAAATTGCCGTAAGCCAAAAACGCCGGACCATCTTTGCCCATGGGAAGCAACAATGCTGCCGTTACCTTGTCGGCCTTCAATGCTTTACCGCCCGCAGCAGTTACACCCCATTTGGCCCATTGCGCACGCGGCAGTGAGATTGCAAGGTCTGCTTGGTCCCACGGCAGTTCGGCTGGCACTTTGACTTCTTGCAACCAAGGCTGGCCTGCAACCCACCCGCTTTTTTTCAAAAGATTGGCGGTTGAGGCAATCACGTCCGGAATTGAATCTCTGAGATTGCGTTTTCCGTCACCATCAAAATCCACAGCACTTTCGTTATAATCATAGGCCATGAATTGGGTTTGCCCAATTTCGCCAGCCCAGGCGCCGCGCAGCTCTTCTGGCGAAAGGTCGCCGTTCTGAACCAACATAAGAGCAGGAATGATTTGCGGACGAAATTTTTCCGGGCGGCGGCAATCCCAGCCTAGCGTGACCAAGGCCTGAATTGTGGGTGACTTTCCGATATCAGCACCGAAATCCGTTTCGAGCGCCCAGAATGCCGTTATCACAGAGGCTGGCACACCATATTGCTGCTGCACCTGGTCAAAGATATTCTTGTATTTTAAAATGATCTCGCGGCCACGCGTGGTGCGGGAGTCTGACGCCATGCGACCTGAAAATTGCAGAAAACTTTGCGCGAACACGTTTTGGGCCCGGTCACGTTTGATGATCGAAGGGTCATATTGCACGCTGTCCAGTTGTGCCAGCGCTTGGCCTGAAATGCCCTGAGCGGCGGCTTGTTTTTTGACATCAGACAGAAAGCCTGAAAAACCTTGTGCCGTGTTGCCACAACTTGCAGCCAGCGCCGTTGTTGTTGGTGCCATCATCACGGCCAGTACAGTGGCCAAAACTTTCGGTCGCATAACATCTCCTGTCGAATCGATTGAAGTGCAGTGGAGCGTTATTCAGCAGGTTCGTCAAATTCATGGCAAAGCAAATTCATGGCGAAGAAGGCAATCACAGGGAGCCTGCAGTCTCCTGCAGGCCCCCTGCTCAGGTTCTGGCGACAACAGACCCGCACGAAAATGCAGCAGAACCGGACCGGGGGCGATACCGTCTCCGCGCAAGCACAGATCTTGTCAGTCCAACCAGGCCTTAGCCACAATTGGCGCTGCACTGCCCCCAGTGCACATTCTGAAAAAAAGCTATAGATGTTAAAAGTTGAAATTGCAATTTCTGCTGCGCAATTTTGCAGAAAAATCTAGCTTATTCTTGATCTTATAACACCAGCCAATTGATTTATTCTTGGGTCGATGCCTGTTTTTTCGGCAATGGCCAAAACAGCAGTCGATTGCAAAATAAGACCGTCATCCAAAACCTTTAGAGCATTGGCTTTGAGAGTTGCACCCGACGTTGTGATATCTACAATCAGTTCTGCCGTGCCCGCTGCGGGTGCGCCTTCGGTGGCACCCAGGCTTTCAACAATCCGGTAGCCTGTCACGCCTTTTTCAGCAAAAAAGCGACGGGTGAGATTCAGATATTTTGTGGCCACGCGCAATCTGCGCCCGTGCGATTGGTAAAACTGTTCGGCCACATCGTCGAGGTCTGCCATCACAGCCACGTCAAGCCAACAATCTGGCACGGCAACCACAACAGTTGCAGCGCCAAAACCAAGGCGAAGAACAATTTCAGGATTGGGCATGGCTTCGCGCAGCAAATCCTCGCCGGTAATACCGGCATCAACTTTGCCGTCCTTTAAGTTTGACGCTATTTCTGAGGCCGAAAGAAATGTGATGTCCACATCATCAAGGCCAATTAGTTTTCCACGGTAGCCCCGTTCAGTGCCCAAACGCTCAATCTTGAGGCCTGCGTTTTCAAACATGGAATTGGCCGCTTCCATCAGGCGGCCTTTGGACGGGATGGCAATGGTGAGCGTGCTCATGCCAAAACGGCCTGCAAGCGTTCAGTGTGGATGGCGCAGCCGACGGCTGGCACTTTTTCCGGCGCACCCAGATCTGACAACAAATCGTCATAGCGCCCACCGCCTGCAATGGCGACTGGACCTTCCTTGGTGTCGGCTTCAATCTGGAAAACGAAACCGGTATAATACTCCAGCTCGCGGCCAAAAATGGCGGAGAATTTAAAGCGGCGCGGATTGAGGCCTGCATCTTCACAAAGCTCAAGACGCCGTTCAAAGCCTGCGCAAGCGGCGGCATATTGATGGCCGCCAGCAACCGCTTTTAACAGTGTGGGCACAGCAATGGCGGCACCTTCTATGCCGAGATAATGGTCAATGGCTTGGCGTTGAATTGGTGCTTCTGAACGATCGGCAAATTTTTCTGCAAGGCGCGATGAGATTTCATCCAGCGTGCGCGTACCTTGCAATGCAAATGTGGGATGATCATGCCAATTTCCTTCTGGGTAAGTATCAATGATTGGCGAAATGCTGGTGCGCTTTTGCAGCGGACCACTTGCAAAAATGGACAATAAATTTTGAAAGGCATGCGGTCGCCAGAATTGATGGCGCAACCTTCTGCGCCAGCGTTCCGGCATGGCCGTATCATTGAGCAACGCATTGAATAAGCCAACGTCGCCAAGGGTCACTTTTAAAGCTGTGGCCCCTGCTGCTTCCAACGCCGAGATGGCCAATTTCAAAATGCGCGCTTCAGAAGCCATATCGCTTGCGCCAAACCATTCAAGCCCAGCCTGATTGAATTCCTGCGGCGATAATTTTTCATCTGGAAAGCGAAACGCAGGGCCGAGGTAGCAATATTTTGCCTCTGCAGTGATGTGTTGTGCATGGCTCAAATGATAGCGGCAAGCGGGCACTGTGAGATCGGGCCGCAAGCACAGTTCATGACCCTCAGGATCGTTAAACACAAAGGTGCGGGCGCGGATATCTTCACCAGAGCGTTCCAGAAAAATATCAGCAGGCTGTATGATGTCGGGTGCGATCTGGTCAAAGCCTGCACGCTCAAACACCGCCATGATGGCGGCGTTCTGGCGTTCAAGAGCAAGACGTTCGGTAGGAGACTTGCCAGCCACCTAGGCTAGTGCCTTCTTCACAGCGTCAACCATGTCGGCTTCGGGCACTGAAAATTGCGCCAATCTCTGGCTGGCATATTCTTCGCGTGATTCAATGCCTGCCGCCAATTGCGTGCCTAATCGTAAATCCTTAATCATCACTTCGCCTTTGGCTTTCTCATCGGCACCTTGAATGATGACCAGAGGGCTGCCACGCTTATCGGCATATTTCATCTGCTTTTGAAAGTTTGATGTGCCGATATACATTTCAGCGCGAATGCCAGCTTGGCGCAGGACTTGCACAAATTTATAATAATCACTCTGCCGGTCTTTATCCATCACGGTGACAATCACCGGAGCAATCGTTTTAGACTCTTGCGCTTTTCCAACTAATTTAAGCGCCGCATAGAGCCTGGACACACCGATGGAAAAACCCGTGGCTGGAACTTGCTGGCCCGTAAACCGCGCCACCAAATCATCATACCGCCCACCGCCGCCTACCGAGCCGAAGCGCACGGGATTGCCCTTCTCGTCCTTGGTTTCCATGAGCAATTCACATTCGAATACGGGGCCAGTATAATATTCTAGGCCACGAATTACACTTGGCGAAATTCTAATTCTACCTGGGCCGTATCCTGCTGCGTCGATTATTTTTGAAATTTCTAAGAGCTCTTTCAATCCCTCGCTAGACATTCCTTTGTCATCTGCAAACGATATCATTTGCAGACAAGTCTGAATGTTCGAAATTCCGATATCGCCAGATTTTCCGAAACCGTGAGGTTGATCTGCCCGCTCAGCAACGGTTAAATTCGCCTCTGGAATTCCTGGAACAAATTTGCTGCTCGTTAAAAAAAACAAACCCATCAGAAAATCAATTTGTACACCGTCGAGTCCTGCGCCTTTAGTGTGGTCACCACTTTCGTCTTTGCGTCCATCCATACCCAACAATGCTACGACGCCGCGTTCTCCCAATCGATCAAATTTGTCGAGCGCCCGCAGCGTATTCAATCTCTTATCTGGATCAATCTTTACGGCATCCATCGCATTATCTAAAATCTTACGACTATTCACATTGATGACAAAACTTTGTCGCTTAATCCCCAGCGCCTCCATTGTATCTGCCGCCATCATGCAGACTTCGGCATCGGCTGCGGGGCTGGAGCTTCCAACTGTGTCGGCATCAAACTGCATGAACTGTCTAAATCTTCCAGGCCCCGGCTTTTCGTTGCGGAACACCCAGCCTTGGCGGTAGCTGCGGAAGGGTGTTGGCAGTTTTTGATTGTTCTCAGCGTAATACCTTGCAAGTGGTGCTGTTAAATCATAACGCAGGCTCAACCATTGTTCGTCTTCATCCTGAAACGAAAACACCCCCGCATTCGGCCTGTCTTGATCGGGCAGAAATTTGCCTAGCGCATCGGTGTATTCAACAAAGGGCTGCTCGATGGGTTCAAACCCATAAGATTCGTAAACCCTCTGGATGGTGGCCAGCATTTCGCGGGTGCCGCGAATTTCATCGGCCTCGATATCACGAAACCCCTTGGCCACGCGGGCTTTGGGCTTGAAGGTTTTTTTGGAGTCAGCGCTCATTTGAAATCTCACGTCTTTTGCGAGGCTTCTAGGGCATGAGAATGATGGGGGCAAGGTTGCCCTATTTTCTGCTTGTGAACGCGGTTGAAACCGATTAGAAGCCTCTCACGAAATTCACTCACATAGCAGCGTTTGCTGAAAATGAGAGTGGGTCCCGCGAGGGGCCCGCTTTTTTTGTTTGGGATTCAGAGGATGACAGACGCACGATTATCACGAGAAACGGGCCCTGCAGCGCGCATTGCGGCGATGGCGGAGCCTGTGCTTGTGGCCATGGGATATCGGCTGGTGCGGGTGAAAATGTTTGGCAACACCGTGCAGATTATGGGCGAACGGCCTGATGGCACATTTTCAATTGGGGATTGCGAGAAGTTCAGCCGGGACTTTTCGCCCATGATGGATGTGGCGGATATTGTTTCAGCCAAATATATGCTCGAGGTTTCATCGCCCGGCATTGATCGCCCTTTGGTGCGCGCCGGAGATTTTGAAGCGTGGGCGGGGCACACCGTAAAAATTGAAATGGCTGTGCCCATGGCTGGCCGCAAGCGCTTCAAAGGTGAGCTTGAGGGTTTTCACGAAGGTGAAGTGCGATTGTTTATTGAAAACCCAGAAGGTGGCAAGGAGCCATTGCTGGTGGGATTGCCGTTTGCCGATATTGCTGAGGCCAGCCTTGTGCTGACTGATGACCTGATTGCCGATGCCAAAGCCCGCTTGCCGGACACGGCCCAAGACAGTGTGGGTGATGGTGCGGAAATTGACGAAGACCATATTACTGAAGTGAAAGAGGAAGATGACCATGGCTAATACACCGATTTCAGCCAACCGCCTGGAGCTGTTGCAAATTGCCGATGCTGTGGCGCGCGAAAAAACCATTGATAAATCAGTGGTTTTAGAAGCCATGGAAGATGCCATTACGCGTGCGGCGAAGGCGCGCTATGGCCAAGAAAATGAAATTCGCGCCGAGATTGACCCTAAAACGGGCGAAACACGGCTGAACCGGTTGCTGCAGGTTGTTGACGTGATCGACAATGACGCAACACAAATCACGCTGGTTAAGGCCGCGAAGAAAAACCCTGCCGCACAGATTGGCGACTATATTGCCGAGCCTTTGCCGCCCATTGAGTTTGGCCGCATTGCTGCACAATCGGCCAAACAGGTGATTGTGCAAAAAGTGCGCGATGCCGAGCGTGTGCGCATGTTCAATGAATTCAAGGACCGGATTGGCGAAATTGTATCTGGCCTTGTGAAGCGGGTTGAATATGGCAATGTGATTGTTGATCTTGGGAGGGGTGAAGCCATCATCCGCCGTGATGAGGCCTTGCCGCGCGAAACCATTCGCCCCGGTGACCGCGTTCGCGCATATGTTTATGATGTGCGCAGTGAACAACGTGGGCCCCAGATTTTTCTGTCACGCACCCACCCGCAATTCATGGCCAAGCTGTTTGGCCAGGAAGTTCCTGAAATTTATGATGGAATTGTGGAAGTTGTTTCCGTGGCACGCGACCCTTCAAGCCGGGCCAAGATTGCTGTTCGCTCGAAAGACAGCTCGATTGACCCAGTTGGAGCTTGCGTGGGGATGCGGGGTTCTCGCGTGCAAGCCGTTGTAAACGAGCTGCAAGGCGAAAAGATTGATATTATCCAATGGTCGCAAGATGTGGCCACTTTCGTGGTCAATGCATTGGCCCCTGCCGAAGTTGCCAAGGTGGTTCTGGACGAGGATGCCGAGCGCATTGAGGTTGTGGTGCCAGATGAGCAACTGTCATTGGCAATCGGCAGGCGTGGGCAAAATGTAAGGCTTGCCTCGCAGCTGACCGGTTGGGACATTGATATCATGACCGAGGCTGAGGAATCTGAACGCCGCCAGAAAGAATTTGCAACCCGCACCACACGCTTTGTTGATGCTTTGGATGTTGATGAAACCCTGGCCCAACTTCTGGCGTCAGAAGGCTTTGATACAGTTGAAGAGGTGGCTTATGTCGACCTCAATGAGATTGCCTCGATTGATGGTCTGGATGAGCAAACTGCCGAAGAACTGCAACAACGTGCCAAGGATTATCTGGGCAAGCAAACCCAGGAATTGGAAGACAAGCGCATAGCACTTGGTGTTTCTGATGATCTTCTTGCAATGGAAGGGTTAAACCCCACATTGATTGTGGCCTTGGGTGAGGCGGGAATTAAAACCGTTGAAGACTTGGCAGATTGCGCCACTGATGATTTGACCGGGTGGAGCGAGCGCAAGGACGGCACAACAACCAAACATGCAGGGGCCTTTACAGGTCAGGACATTTCAGTAACCGATGCCCAAAACCTGATCATGGCCGCGCGCGTCCAACTTGGCTGGATTGAAGCCGAGCCAGAAGTTGCCGCACCTGAAGAGGTGGCAGGCTGAGCGACTTAGAGCAGGACGCAGACTTGGTTGACCGGATGTGCATTGTGACCCGGGTTGTAAAACCTGAGGGCGAGCTTATTCGGTTTGCGCTTTCCCCCGCGGGGGTAGTGGTGCCAGATTTGAAGCGCAAGCTTCCCGGGCGCGGGGTTTGGGTGTCGCTTGACCGCAAAATTCTGAACGAGGCGCTCAAACGTCGTCTGTTTTCAAAAGGGTTTGGGGCTGAGGCTGATGCCAATACGGACCTTGCCGACAATGTTGGCGACCTGTTGCGAAAGAATGCGCTGTCAGCACTTTCCCTCACACGGAAAGCCGGTTTGGGGTTGAGTGGATATATGAAAGTGGAAGACGCATTAACACGCGGCAATGTTCGGATGCTGTTTCATGCCAGCGATGGCTCAGTTGACGGGCGACAGAAACTGGACCGGAAATGTGCTACAAATGTCGTAATTTTTGAACATTTTCGGGCCGACGAGTTGAATATGGCATTTGGCGGTTTAAATGTGATACATGCTGCCGTGACAAATGGCGGTTTGGCGGAAAAACTGCTGGATTATACGCGCAAGATCGCGCAGTACGAGAGTTTAAGCGTTACAGGATTAGGAATTCAGACGATAGCATGAGTGATATTAGCGACAGCAACGAAAAAGCAAGTGCACCGCGCACCGGCGGAAACACTTTAAGCCTGAAACGCCCTTCGATTGACCTTTCGAAGGTGAAGCAGAATTTTGCCCATGGCCGCACGAAAACTGTTGTTGTTGAGACCAAGCGCAAGCGCTTTGGTGACGACCGACCTGCGGCATCAGAAGACAAATCGAAATTTCAATCCACGCCGCGCATTGCTGACGCTCAAACGCAACGCCCTGTAACACCGCCGCCTGCTGCAAAGCCCGGCGTTGTGCTGCGGACCCTTTCAGCTGATGAGCGCGAAGCGCGTGAACGGGCTTTGGCTGGTTCCAAAATCAGAGAAGCCGAAGAGCGCAAACGCTCGGAAGAAGATGCCGTTTTGCGCAAGGCGCAAGATGAGCGCGACGCGATTGACCGAACCGCTGCTGCCAAACGCAAGGCCGAAGACGAAGCGCGCCATAAAGCCGATGAGGACGGCAAACGCAAAGCTGAAGAAGCTGTCAAAAAGCTGGCCCCAAAATCCACAGCACCATCAAGTGCTACATTACGTTCTGTCAATGAGGATGAAGGGGAAGTTCGTTCCAAGGCGGCACCGCGCAGTTTTGGCGGCGTGATTAAGCGCGAAGTCAAGATTCCTGCACCCACACGCACCAAGGCCGAGGCTGACAAACGCCGTGGCAAGCTTACCCTGGCTACTGTTGGCTCGGAAGAAGAAGGCGACCGCGTTCGCTCGGTTGCGGCCTTCAAGCGCCGTACGGAGCGGCTGAAAAAGCAAGCGCAGGGGTTTACCAAGCCCACCGAGAAAATGACCCGCGAAATCATTATTCCTGATGTGATCACCATCCAGGAATTGTCAAACCGCATGGCCGAGCGGGCGGTTGATATTATCAAGATGTTGATGAAGCAGGGCCAGATGCACACGATCAATGATTTGATCGATGCTGATACGGCGCAGATTATCGCCGAAGAAATGGGCCATAAAGTGCGCCGCGTTTCTGAAGGCGACGTGGTTGACAGCTTGGGTGCTGATGACGACATCGAAGGCTCGCAGCTTGCGCGTCCGCCGGTGGTCACCATCATGGGCCACGTGGACCATGGTAAAACATCGCTGCTGGACGCCATTCGCAAAACTAATGTGGTGACAGGCGAAGCGGGCGGCATTACCCAGCATATTGGTGCCTACCAGGTGAAAACCGACAACGGGTTGGTGACGTTCATCGACACGCCGGGTCATGAAGCCTTCACCTCCATGCGGGCGCGGGGTGCGAAGGCCACTGATATTGTGGTTCTGGTGGTTGCAGCCGACGACGGCGTGATGCCGCAAACAGTGGAAGCGATTTCGCATGCGCGGTCTGCCGGTGTTCCCATCATTGTGGCGATCAATAAAATCGATAAACAATCAGCCAATCCCACCAGAGTGCGCACTGATTTGCTGCAACATGAAATTGTTGTGGAAAGCATGGGTGGTGACACCATGGATGTTGAAGTTTCGGCCCAAAAGGGCACGAATTTGGACAAGCTGCTGGATGCAATTTTGCTGCAGGCTGAAGTTCTCAATCTTAAAGCAAACCCCAACCGGGAAGCTTCCGGTCTGGTGGTTGAAGCACAGCTGGACAAGGGCCGCGGGCCGGTTGCCACTGTTCTGGTACAGCGCGGAACACTGAAGCTGGGTGATCTGTTTGTGGCAGGTTCTGCGTGGGGACGGGTTCGCGCTTTGGTTGACGACAAGGGCAAGCAGGTGAAAGAGGCTGGTCCTTCGGCCCCTGTTGAAGTTCTTGGATTGAATTCTGCACCAGAGGCAGGCGACAGGTTTGACGTTGTTGAAAACGAAGCACGGGCCCGCGAAATCACTGATTACCGTGAGAGAAAGCGCCGCGAAACGCGTGGCACTGGCATGGTGCGGTCATCATTGGAACAGATGATGAGCCAGCTGAGCCAATCTGGGCGTGCGGAATTTCCCGTGTTGGTGAAGGCCGATGTGCAAGGGTCTGCCGAAGCGATTGTGCAGGCACTTGATAAAATCGGCAATGAAGAAATCCGAAGCCGCGTAGTGCATTATGCCGTGGGTGGTATTTCGGAAAGTGATATCAACCTGGCTGCCGCTTCTGGTGCTGTGGTGCTGGGCTTTAACGTGCGCGCCAATGGGCAAGCGCGTGATGCTGCACAAAAGCAAGGCATCGAAATTCGCTACTACAATATCATCTACGACCTTGTGGATGATATCAAGGCGGCGATGGGCGGCAAATTGGCCCCTGAAATGCGCGAAACATTCCTGGGCAATGCAAAAATCCTGGAGGTGTTCAACATCACCAAGGTGGGCAAAGTTGCCGGCTGTATGGTCACAGAAGGCAATGTGCAACGCGGCGCCAAAGTGCGGCTTATTCGCGATAACGTGGTAGTGCATGACGGCGAGCTTTCAACCTTGAAGCGCTTCAAGGACGAAGTCAAAGAAGTGCAAAGCGGCCAAGAATGCGGCATGGCGTTTGCCAATTACGAAGACATGCGCGCTGGCGATGTGATCGAATGTTTCAGGGTTGAGAAGGTGCAACGCACGTTGGCTTAAGGCGTTGGGCGCACATGGCAGGTTCTGATGAAGAAATTGTAGCCCGGTTTGAAACGAATTATGCACAGCAAATGTTGGGCATGAGTTGGGCTTCTAAACTCCTCACCCAAAAGAGGAAATGGCCTTTTCATTGGCAGGTGGCTGGGTTTTTGTTTTGGATATTTTTTGGCGTCATCGTCTATTGGATTATTTTACACTTTCGTCCCGCTGTACTGTTTGACGGCACTCCACTGGACGTTGGGCTTGCTTGGTTATTTGTGTTTTTGCCTTCTTTTTTTGTCATTGGAATATTGTATTTTGTATCCCTTGTCAGGAAGTGGGAATATGGTCAAAATATCAAAAGCCTGGTGCCAGCTCGAGACGTCATTCTTAAAACAAATTCAACGGGTTTGACCTTTGAAAGCACGCAACAGTCCATATTTTGGAATTATTCAACCATTGACCAGGTGGCAAAATTAAATGGCGGTTTGATAATTCGGTTTGGATTGTACTGTTATTTTATCCCATCACAGGCATTTATAAATACGCCGATTAAAACAGCGTTTTTGAATACGTTGAAACTAAAAATGCGTGTTGACGCTTTAAAATTGAGTGATGTTGATGTGTTAGGCCAAACAGTTTGATCGAAGGCCACTTGTGAAAGCCAGAACCGCCATTGAGGCGTTGGACCTCGAAATACGCGAGCCTCGACACCGGATCGTTGGTGAAGGACAATCGCTTTATTTCCACGATTATGATAATCACCTGCTTGAATTGAACACTGGCAGTCTTGATGAAAGATTGGCCGCTTACAAGAAATTGGACGATCTTTAATGGCTCATTCTGCTGCCCCTTCCCAACGCATGCTGCGCGCTGGCGAACTTATCCGCCATGCTCTGGCAGAAATTTGCTGCGCGGCGAAACCAATGATCCGGAGTTGGACAAGCTGACCGCCAGTATCGTGGAAGTGAGGATTTCGCCCGATTTGAAAATTGCCACAGCCTTTGTGCGCACTTTGATTGTGGGGCAAGATGAGCAGCTTCTTGAAGCTCTAAACCGCAACCGCAAATATATCCGCATGTTGTTGACGCCAAGAATGGCGATGAAATATACACCGGACATTCGGTTTCGAATCGATACATCATTAGATTATGCCGTAAAAATTGACACGATTCTGCGCAAGCCAGCTGTAAAGCGTGACATTGAGAAAGACGATTGAAAAAACGTGGAAAACCCATTCATGGCTGGGTTGTGTTTGACAAGCCCTTAAACATGTCATCCACACAGGCGGTTGGGAAAATTCGCTGGCTTTTTGATGCGGAGAAAGCAGGCCATGGCGGAACGTTAGATCCGCTGGCCACAGGGTTACTTCCCATTGCCTTGGGTGAGGCCACCAAAACCGTGCAGTGGGCAATGGATGGGCTAAAGACTTATCGCTTTAGTGTGACGTGGGGAGCTGAGACATCTACCGATGATCTGGAAGGTAAAATTACGGCGCGATCTGGCCTCAGGCCTACATTAGTTAGCATCGAGTCAATACTAAAGACCTTCACAGGTGAAATTACCCAAATCCCACCCATTTATTCGGCCCTCAAAATTGAGGGTGAGCGGGCCTATGATTTGGCACGGGCTGGTGAAAAACCGGAAATGACGCCGCGCAAAGTCATGATTGAGGAGCTGCGACTGCTTGATTCATCCTCTCCTGAGCGCGCCGATTTCGAAACGGTGTGTGGCAAGGGGACTTATATAAGGGCTTTGGCCCGGGACATGGGCCGGGCGCTGGGCTGTCTTGGCCACCTTAGTCTGTTGCGACGCACTCAAGTTGGTCCTTTCTTGGAAAAAGACATGATTTCGCTGGAAAGCTTGGAGGAAATGCGCCATAGACCCAACCATGAAAGCGCCCTTCAAGGCGCAATTCAGTCTATTTCGACCGTGCTGGACGGCATCCCGGCACTGGCCGTTTTAGATCAGGACGCTGCAAAATTGCGGCAAGGCCAACAGGTTTTGCTAAGCGGAGCGAACGCTCCCATCAATTGCGACGCTGTTCTGGTGAACCATGATGGCAGACCCCTTGGGATTTGCGAAATCAAACAAGGTTCACTCAAAACCAAACGTTTGTTCAACTTATAACCGATGCTCGGAGATTAGACATGACCATGACTGCTGAGGGCAAAACCGCTCTCGTTAAAGACTATGCGACCAAGGCTGGCGATACTGGTTCACCTGAAGTACAGGTTGCCATTTTCACAACCCGCATCAATTATTTGACCGAACATTTCAAGACTCACAAAAAGGATAATCATTCCCGCCGTGGACTTTTGAAATTGGTGGCCGCGCGCAGAAGTTTGCTCGATTATTTGAAGAGCAAAGATGAAGCGCGCTATCAAACACTGATCAAGCGCTTGGAAATCCGCCGATAATATGTCGGTTGGAGTACATCATCGCTCCTCCATCTTGTCATTCCCGCGCAGGCGGGAATCCAAATTTGATTCATTTTAAGTTGCGTTTGAGTTGGGTTCCCGCCTGCGCGGGAATGACGGATGATTTTAATCTAGGGCATTGGCCATGGGCCAAAGCTTTTTCGACCCCGCAAAATTGGATTGAGCAATAGGGCTAAATCCATGTCGGTTCTTGGGGGCTGCGCAAAAGCAGCACGAACCGAAAAGGAAAATTTAGATGTTTAATATTGATGTAGAAGAAATCCAATGGGCTGGCCGAACGCTCCGCATTGAAACCGGGCGCATTGCCCGCCAAGCTGATGCTGCTATCCTTGTCACTTACGGCGAAACAACTGTTCTGGGCACCGCCGTTGCCGCCCGCACGGAAAAGCCTGGAATTGACTTTTTTCCGCTCACTGTAAATTACCAGGAAAAAACCTATGCCGCAGGCAAAATTCCCGGTGGTTATTTCAAGCGTGAGGGCAGACCCTCCGAAAAAGAAACGCTTGTGTCCCGTTTGATTGACCGTCCTATCCGTCCGTTGTTTCCAGAAGGCTTCCGTGTTGAAACGCAAGTTGTGGCAACCGTGCTGTCTTATGACATGGAAAATGATTCAGACATGGTGGCGATGGTTGCCTGCTCTGCGGCACTGACCTTGTCTGGCATTCCTTTCATGGGCCCTGTTGGTGCGGCCCGCGTCGGCGTGATTGATGGCGAGTTTGTTTTGAACCCGACACAAGAACAAATGAAGACATCTGATCTTGATTTGGTTGTTGCTGGCACAAACGATGCGGTACTGATGGTTGAATCGGAAGCCAAGGAACTCTCCGAAGAGAAAATGTTGGCCGCCGTGATGTTTGGCCATGCAGGGTTCCAGCCTGTGATTGATGCCATCATCCGTTTGGCTGAGCGTTCTTCACGTGCGGCTCGTGACTTCACACCGCCAGATGAAGAAAAACTGTACAAAGCTGTGAAGAAGGCCGGCGAAAAAGGCGTTCGCGCAGCTTATGCGATTGTCAAAAAAGAAGATCGCCAGGATGCTGTGGCCAAGGTCAAAGACAAGATCATGGAATCGATGGTGGATGCAGAAGATGCAAAAGCGCCATCTTCTCAAAAAGTGGCAGATGCGTTCAAGCATCTTGAAAAGGATGTAGTCCGCAATGCCATCTTGGACACTGGCCTTCGTATTGATGGCCGCGACACCAAGACGGTTCGTGCCATTCTGGCTGAAGCTTCGGTGCTTCCACGCACCCACGGTTCGGCCTTGTTCACCCGCGGTGAAACGCAAGCGCTCGTTGTGACAACACTGGGCACAGGCGAAGATGAGCAATATGTGGACAGCTTGGACGGCATGTTCAAAGCGAAATTCATGCTGCACTATAACTTCCCTCCCTATTCGGTGGGTGAAGTGGGTCGTATGGGCGCTACTGGTCGCCGCGAAATTGGCCACGGCAAATTAGCATGGCGCGCCATTCACCCGATGTTGCCATCAGCTGATGAATTTCCTTACACCATGCGTGTGGTCTCAGAAATCACCGAATCCAACGGTTCGTCCTCCATGGCGTCAGTTTGCGGCGCTTCGCTTGCGCTGATGGATGCGGGTGTGCCTTTGAAGTCTCCTGTCGCGGGCATCGCTATGGGTCTGATCAAGGAAGGTGAGCGCTTTGCAGTTCTGTCAGATATTCTGGGTGATGAAGATCATCTGGGCGATATGGATTTCAAGGTTGCAGGCACTGCCAACGGTGTGACTGCGCTGCAAATGGACATCAAGATCACCGGCATCACCGAAGAGATCATGAAGGTTGCTTTGTTTCAGGCCAAGGATGGCCGCTTGCATATCTTGGAGAAAATGGCCGAAGCTTTGGAAAAAGCCCGGCCAGGCCTTGGCGAACATGCCCCGCGCATTGAAACCTTCAAAATTCCAACTGACAAAATCCGTGAAGTGATCGGCACTGGCGGCAAGGTTATTCGCGAAATCGTGGAGAAAACCGGTGCCAAGATCGATATTCAAGACGATGGCACCATCAAGGTTGCCTCCTCTTCAGGCGAAGCGATTGCTGCAGCTGTGAAGTGGATCAAGTCCATTACGTCAGAAGCTGAAGTGGGCATGATTTATGATGGCAAGGTTGTGAAGGTTGTCGATTTCGGCGCGTTCATCAACTTCTTCGGCGCCAAGGACGGCCTTGTTCATGTGTCAGAGTTAGCTCTGCACCGTGTGAACAAAGTGTCTGACGTGGTGAAGGAAGGTGACACTGTGAAAGTGAAGCTATTGGGCTTCGACAACCGCGGAAAAGTGCGCCTTTCGATGAAACAGGTTGATCAAGCAACGGGCGAAGACTTGAGCGCCAAGCAAGCTGAAGCGGCACCAGCCGCCGAGAATGCACAGAGCGAATAATCATCCGTTCACGGATTATTGTAAAACGCGGTCCCAAAAGGAGCCGCGTTTTTTTATTTGGGCAAATCTGCCAAGGCATTCTGCTTAATGTTCATTGCATCTCAATTAAGGGTGCGGTGTTATAGCGACAATCGTAATGATGTCTTTGCCCGGGCCGTAATACCAGAAGATGCGTAAGCACCAGGCGTGTTGTTTTCGGCATAGGCTTCGAAGATGTCTTCGCCGTTGATTCCCTGCTTGCTCGAATATTTATGAGACTTCAGGCTTGGGTGACGAGGATTCGCTTCCAGCAACCCCAGCGATTTATTCACTGCCTTAAGGCGCTTGATTAGGTGGGGTTGGTTTTCAAGTGTTACCAGTTGCTCGTCAGCCTCAACGGATAATACGATTGTGAAACTCATTTCATGAGTTCACGTCTACATATTTTTTGAAACTGCCGCGTGAAACAACACGACCTGCCGCTATATCTGCAAGGCCACGATCGATTGATGCCATGACTTCTGGGTTTTCGTGGATCCAGCGCTCTCGCAATGGAATTTCTGCAAATGGCTCAAGGATCAACCGTCCATCGGCTTCAACATACACACGAAAACTGGATACATTTTTTACAAATTTACCTAAAGCAATGCGGCCCTTTGAATCTGGGCGAACGGTGATGGGAGTTTGGGACATTTTTCACCTTAGTGGGATTTGAACTGGGTGGGATATAGCATATTTCCCACTTTACTGCAAGCTGGTGATATACTCTGCAATCGCTTTAATATCGTCTTCTGGCAGCAAGGAAATATGCTTGCGCACCTCGCCCATGCCGCCTGACGCCATTTTATCGTAGCCCAATTCTTCTCCATTCTGGAAAGCCATAACCAGATCGGCGGCATCCTTATAACGTTTGCGCTCAATCAGGCCCCTGATATTAGGCACGATGCCTTTGCCTTCAGGGTGCGGCCCACCTTGAAACATGAGCGCTGTGTTACTGCTCATCGTGAACGTGCGCGGCGTGTGGCATTCACTGCAATGACCAGGACCCGTGACCAGATAGCTGCCGCGGTTCCAGCTTGCGGTTTGTGCGGCATCTGGTTGCCATTTGGTTTCATTCAAACCAATCCACTTCCAGATGCCCAAGCCCCGGCGCAAAATTGGCTGCAGAATGACTTCATTGGGTGGAACTTCGTTTTTGACGGCTGCAAAAGTTTGCAGATATGCTTTGATGTCCAGCACATCACCTTGGGTCATGTGGGTATAAGATGTGTAAGGGAAGGCAGGGATCAAGTGTTCGCCATTTGGCGCAAGTCCCTTTTGCATCGCATTTACAAAATCAACCTCCGTCCAATATTTCAAGCCAGTTTCGGCATCAGGTGTTAAATTGGGAGCATAGATAATGCCTATTGGCGTTTTGAGTGGTTTGCCTCCAGCAGGACTATCGGCGCTCACATTTTTCAGGTCGGCACTTGCCCCATGGCAGGAGATGCACCCGCCAATATTGTAAAGTTTTTTGCCATTCTCGATATTGGCCGTGTGGGCCTCTGCGGTAGCGAGAGGACGGGGAGAACTGGCCACCCAGAAAACAGCAAAGGCTGCAGCTGCCAAAAGTGCCAGGCCTCCAGAATTGCGTTTTGAAAAAACTCTCAACTTTGTCCGTTTATATTCAGATTTTATTCTGCACTGCGGAATTTCTCATGGCAGCCCCCGCAGCCCTTGCCCAAAGCTGGAAATGCGGCCTTGAAACTTGCTTCGTCCTTGGTGGCTTTCAATGCGGTGAAGGCTGCATAATAAGTATTACTCGCAGCCTCTAAGCCTTTAGGATCACTCCACACAGCTTCAGCTGCACGCGGTTTCAAAGTTGTGCTGGTTTTGGAATCTTCTGGCCAGAATTCCTTCCAATTTGCACCCGACTTTTCCATCTCGTCCAGCACTGCGGCCACGGCGGCGGCATCATAAGGCTTTTCACCTTTGACCATGGGCACCATGACGCCCATGCCCTTCACATTTGCTTTCATGTTGGCTTGGCGGGCCTTGATGGCATCATCACCGCTTAACGCGGCATAGGCCAACCCGGTGGCCGCTACAATTGCAGCAGTTGCGATCAAAGTGGCGAATGATAATTTCGACTTCATTTTTAAAAACCCCTGATTTTGAGATGGAAATTCACGCTCGGATGTTACGAGGAAACCTTAAGCCTTATTCCGTCAAGGTCATCAAAAAAATGTGCCCCGAGCAAGAAAGTGATGCTTAAATTTCTGTCACGTTGGATTTTGCCACATGAACGCCACATGATTGGCTGGTTCTGCGTTCATTCAGTGGCCACGGTTTAGGGTTTTCTTAGGTTCAATGCTTTAGAGTTACCCAACCGAGGGATGCCATTATGACTAAAATTGAAACGACGAAGCAACAAAAACGCTTAAGCCCAGAATTGTCCGAATTTCTGCACATGCTGAAGGCTTTGGAAAAGCAGGAAACGGTTCCTGCAGTCACACAAACACGCTGACTTATATTTTATTGGATTTGCCACATGTCGATGGTGTGTAACAGCGCCATCAGGTTCACACTGGTCGGGGCTTCTTGGTTGGGGCCCATCATTTCTGCAACAGTGCAGGCTTCAAAACTCTGAGCCAAGCCCATAATACTTTCGCGGCATTTATTCTCAGTTTGAACGTCCTTGGCTTCGATTGCCGCTCCCATAACCAAAACCAGCTGACGCATTTCAGTTGCAGCCGTGGTTTGCAAGCGCTGCCAACTGCCCGGCGTCAATGTCTGACGCAATGACGTGATCATGCTCGCCGCTTGGGCTGTTGCGGACTGATCATTGGCTGCCAGAACTGCCAGGTTGCGGTCTTTCAATCCCATGGCCTTGGTCATGGCTTTCAGCAATTCGTTGGAATTTGCAGGCTTTGGCAGCGCAGTGTCAAAAGCGTCGCGCCAGATCGAAGCTTCGGTTGAATCCGCCAAAAATGCCGACAGTGCAAAGATGGGCGTGTCATTACAGTGTTTGAGTTCCGCACGAATAGAGCGCGCCGCTGTGACACCATCCATCACTGGCATTTCAATATCGAGCAAGATCACATCGTAGGTTTCCGTTCTGGCGCATTGCACGGCCAACTCGCCATCTTCCACCGCATCCACTTCAAAGCCCATGTGTTTGAGCATGGCGGTGGTGACAATGCGTGATGTGGTCTGGTCTTCGGCATAGAGCACACGCCGTGGCGAACCATCGGCCCGCGTAAACGGTTTAACTCTTGTAACAGCACTCATACGCATCAACCCTAAACGTGTGGGGTTGACCCTAGCCTTTCAAACCTTGCTGGAAGTTTTAAGATTCTTGTTAATGCGGCCCATGATTAATGAGAGGTTTATTTGGTTCCAAACATGCGGTCCCCCGCATCGCCAAGGCCTGGAACGATGTAGCCGTGTTCATTGAGATGAGAATCAAGGGCTGCCGTGAAAATCGGCACATCGGGGTGTTCTTGATGAAATCGCGTGATGCCTTGCGGCGCCGCCAGCAGCGTTACAAGGCGCAAATCTTTTGCTCCTTTTTCTTTCAGGCGGCTTGCTGCGGCGGCTACCGAATTGCCGGTGGCCAACATGGGGTCCACCACAATGGTACGCCGTTCGGCAATATCTTCTGGAACTTTCATATAATATTGCACCGGCTGCAACGTAACAGGGTCACGGTAAAGGCCAATATGGCCCACACGCGCCGATGGGATAAGATCCAGCATGCCCTCAAGCAGCCCATTGCCGGCACGCAGCACAGACACGATCACCAGCTTTTTTCCCTTGATCACCGGGGCTTCCATGGGGGCCACCGGTGTTTCGATGTGCTGCATTGTCATAGGCAAATCACGCGACACCTCATAGCACATCAGCAGGCTGATCTCCCGGAGCAGTTGCCTGAACACGGCCGTTGGCGTGGTTTTGTCACGCATCAGGGTAAGCTTGTGCAACACAAGGGGATGGTCAACAATCGTCAGGTTTTTTGGCGCATCAAAAATCATGGCATTCTCCGGTGTCTTCACGCTTACACAGTTTCAATTAATCCTTGAAGTGCTGAAGCGCACCGCCTAGATACCGTAACAACAATCGTTACAGTAGTACAATGACCGAAAAACAGAATTATATCATTCCTGCGGGGACAGGCATTGGCCACGTTCACCTCAAAGTGGCAGATATTCCCCGCGCGCTGGGATTTTACTGCGGCGTGTTGGGGTTTGAACTTCAAACCATGTATGGCGATCAGGCGGCCTTCATTTCTGCAGGCGGCTATCATCATCATATTGGCCTTAACACATGGGACAGCAAAGGTGGAAACCCGCCCGCCCCCGGTACTACGGGTCTTTTCCACACGGCTATTCTTTATCCCACGCGTGGTGATCTTGCCAATGCCTTGAAGCGCGTTTCAGTATCTGGCCTTCAGTTGGATGGCGCCTCAGATCACGGCGTTTCAGAAGCGCTTTACCTGCGTGATCCCGATCAAAATGGTGTGGAACTGTACTGGGACCGCGCCAAGGCTGATTGGCCCAAAAACCCGGATGGGACATTGAAAATGTTCACGGCCCGTCTCGATCTAAACGACCTTCTCAAACAAGCAACACTCTAAAGGAAAAAACTATGACTAAAGTTCTCGTTCTCTATTATTCGGCTTGGGGCCACATGGAAGCCATGGCTTATGCCGCTGCTGAAGGGGCCAAGCAAGCCGGTGCCACGGTGCATGTGAAGCGCGTTCCTGAACTGGTGCCTGCTGAAACGGCAAAGGCTATGCACTATAAAATGGACCAGAAGGCTGAGATTGCCAGTGTGGACGATTTGGCCAATTATGATGCAATTATTTTTGGCTCTGGCACCCGCTTTGGCATGATGACATCGCAAATGAAAAACTTCATCGACCAGAGCGGCGGGTTGTGGATGAAGGGTGCTCTGGTTGGCAAGGTTGGCTCTGCCATGAGTTCAGCTGGAACACAGCATGGTGGCCAGGAGGCAACGCTTCTCTCATTTCACACCGTAATGTTGCATCATGGAATGGTGGTTGTCGGTTTACCTTATGCTTATCAAGGGCAGATGGGCCATGATGAGCTAAAGGGCGGCTCCCCCTATGGTGCCTCCATGACCACTGGTAGTGACGGCTCACGTCAGCCTTCCAAGCAAGATTTGGAAGCCGCCCATTTTCAAGGCAAGCATGTTGCAGATGTTGCAGCAAAACTGGCTGCTAAATAATCACGCAATTGCGTTTAACACTTTCGGCAAGGCCTCGGACAACAGTTCGAGGTCTTTTTCATTCCCACAACTGATGCGGATACAGCTGTTCAGGGGTGCCACACTTGGCATGCGGATGAACAGACCATGCCGAAGCAATCCGCTTACAATCGCTTTTGCATAGGCATCATCTCGTCCACATTCTATCGTTACAAAATTTGTTGCAGAAGCGATGGGCTGCAAACCATTTTGTTTGGCAATCCGGGCAATACGGTCACGGGATTTTTGCACTTCAAACCTGATGAACGCCACCCAGTTTTGATCAGCCAAAGCCGCAACGGCCGCCACTTGGGAAAGGCGCGTGACGCCGAAATGATTGCGCACTTTTTCAAACCCGGCAATCACATCCGCATGGCCAACTGCATAACCCACCCGCATTCCGGCCAAGCCATAGGCTTTTGAAAAAGTGCGAAAGCGCAGCACGTTCTTGCGCGTGATTTCAAGATGCGGCGTTGTGCCTTCGGGGGCAAATTCATGATAGGCTTCGTCAAGAATAAGCAAGGTGTCTTCAGGAATTTCATCCATCAGATTTTGCACATCAGCGGCAGGCCACCACGTGCCCATGGGATTATCCGGGTTGCAGACGTAAAGCAGTTTTGGCCGCTCAGATTTTGAAAGGCTGATCAATGCTGGAATGTCTTCGTGGTTTTCAACGAAAGGCACATTCAGTAATTGCCCGCCAAAACTTTTCACGTGTGCACCAAATGTGGGATAAGTACCGAGAGAACTTATAACTTTGGTGCCCGATTCCACAAACATGCGCACAGCGAGGCCGTGCAAGCCATCAATGCCTTCACCCACCGCAATATTTTCAGCACCCACGCCCAAGTGTTTGGCCAGCGCGTGTTTCAATTCATAGGTTTCAGGATCGCCATATTGCCAGGCAAAGCTTGCATGATGGCGCAGGGCTTCAATAACTTTGGGTGATGGTCCATACACATTTTCATTGGCCCCCATCCGCGCCTTTATGGGCTGGCCAGAAGCTCGCGCTAGCGCTTCGGGGCCAACAAAAGGAATGGTGACGGGAAGGGATTTAATCAGCGGGGTGAATTGGGGCATCAGTCACAGATAGCTAAAATCTCGCCTTTGGCCAAGAGACCTCGTTTGTCCATTAGAGATAGGACACTTATTGATGTGCGCACCTCAATTTACTTGTGTGCTGTGATGATTTCGACTATCCGAGCGCCAACATTCACACACCCTCAGGAGACGCCAGAATGGCCCGCATCACCCTTCGCCAATTGCTCGATCACGCTGCCGAAAATGACTATGGCGTTCCGGCTTTCAACATCAATAACATGGAGCAAGCTCTGGCCATCATGGTGGCTGCGGCAGCATCTGATGCGCCAGTCATTCTGCAAGCCTCGCGGGGTGCACGCTCTTATGCCAACGACATCATGCTGCGCCACATGATGGATGCTGTTACTGAGATTTACCCCAACATTCCTGTGTGTGTGCATCTCGATCACGGCAATGAACCAGGCACCTGCATGACAGCCATTCAAGCGGGCTTTACTTCTGTGATGATGGATGGCTCCTTGAAACTGGATGGCAAGACGCCTGCAGACTGGGATTATAATGTGGGTGTGACGCGCGAAGTGACCCGTATGGCGCATTTGGGCGGCATTTCGGTGGAAGGCGAGCTTGGCGTTCTTGGATCACTGGAAACCGGCATGGGCGACAAGGAAGATGGCCATGGTGCAGAAGGCAAACTGAGCCATGATCAGCTTCTCACCAATCCTGATGAAGCTGTAAAATTTGTGAAAGAAACTGAAGTGGACGCGCTGGCCATTGCCATGGGCACATCACACGGGGCTTACAAATTCAGCCGCAAGCCTGATGGCGCTGTGTTGGCGATGAATGTGATTGAAGAGATTCACAAGAAGCTGCCCAACACACATTTGGTGATGCACGGGTCATCTTCCGTGCCGGAAGATTTGCAAGAGATCATCAACAAGTTCGGCGGCAAGATGAAGCCCACCTGGGGCGTGCCTGTTTCTGAAATTCAACGTGGCATCAAACACGGTGTTCGCAAAATCAACATCGATACGGATAACCGCATGGCGCTTACAGGTGCCATCCGCAAAGTGCTGTTCGAAGACCCATCCGAGTTCGACCCTCGCAAATATCTAAAACCCGCCATGGAAGCGATGACCAAATTATGTACGCTGCGGTTTAATGAATTTAATACCGCAGGACAGGCCAGCAAGATCAAGAAGGTGTTGCCTGTAGCTGAGATGGCCAAGCGCTATAAGGACGGAAGCCTGGCGCAGAAATTTGCTTGAGAGTTGGTATCTCTTGATGATTTTGAGGGGCAGCTCAAACTGGCGGCGCTGTTTTATTCAACTGCATCGGTTTCAAAAAGCAGTTCTCTTATATACTTGCATACTCCCTCGATTGCATGGAATAGAGAAGCCGCCGTAATATATATTCGGTCTAATTCTTGCATTGCTTCAGTTTGCAACCATCAAGGAGGTGCAGGACTACGCCGCAGAATGGTTATGAACTCACAACAACGACCGCCGCAACATGTGCTGGGCGGAATAATGCCCACTCAGAAACTGAAACAGCAATTGGTCGCGTAAGTTCTACATTCAGGTCCTATTTAAAATGGGAGGATTACCGCAGCATTTATAAATTCTGGAGATTTAGAACCAGGCAACCATAATGTCACCTGTCGCAACCCAGACACTATCAGCCCCTTGCGATAATTGCTCAGCCGTAAAGCTGGTGAAATTGGCGTTTTCTGAAGTTTTGGCATAAAGCATAAGATATACGTAATTTGTTACGCTTTCAGAAGGTATTATCTCTGTATTTGTTTCACTAGAATATGAACTAGCCGGAGCATTCCTCATGGCCTTCTGCAGTTACCCACGCAACCTTAATCCCACCTGACATTGGTAGTGAGCAGTATTTGACTGCCCCCACCATGACCTCCCCTACTCTGGCAGGCTTCCGTTTATTGGAACTGTGTGCTTCATGGCAAGCGTGCAGTGGCGGTAGAGTTTGGTGGGAGCGCACGGATGAATTTACCTCTCAAATCTAGCGCATTGAAAATGACATCAGTTGATGTTAGATTTGATGCTCTCTATGGAGGAACATATGCGTACGACTTTCGCTTTAGATGACGATCTGGTTTTAAAGGCTCAGAAGCTGACAGGATTAATGGAAAATGGGCCATTGGTAAGGGAAGCTTTGCGGGCTTTGATTGAGCGTGAAAGTGCGCTTAGGCTGGCCCGCTTGGGTGGCAGTGATTCAAAAGCCAAGGCACCCCCACGGCGCAGATCCGAGGGCAAGTGATTCTTGTTGATACCTCAATCTGGATTGATCATTTCCGCAAAGGCGATGACACATTAGTCGATCTTTTGAATCGCAGCCAGGTGCTTTGTCACCCCATGATTATTGGTGAGATTGCACTTGGACATTTGAAGCAGCGTCATCTCGTGCTAGCTGCTTTAAATAATCTGCCGCAAGCGATTATGGCACAGGATGCGGAAGTGCTGGCCTTTATCACAACTGCAAAGTTGGCTGGCAGCGGTGCGGGCTATCTCGATGTTCATTTGCTTGCTGCAGCTAAATTGGCGAGTGCGAAATTTTGGACGCGCGATAGGCGCTTGGCAAAGTTGGCTGATAATTTAGATTTGAGCTACCATTCAAAAGCAACATAGACACAGTTTGGGAGACATCGATGGCCATTCTCTATTACCCGTGCAATTTTAAACGCCGCCTTGCAATAGAAGTGGAGCGGCATTTGAATGTCCCTAATTTGCCGCCTTTGCCACCGCGTGAAACCGAATAGACTTTATGTCAAAATCACTCCCTCTCCAGTATCTCCCCTATGCAGGCCTGCTTCCGTTTATTGGCTGTGCTGGTCTGCTGCTGTTTGGCATTCGAGACGTTGCCCCCTTTGGCAGCGTCACCTTCATCCTTCTTGCTTATGCACTTACCATTGTATGCTTTATGGCAGGCGTACACTGGGGGCAGATTTTGGCAGGGGCGCAAGTGCGGCTTAACTTATTGGTGTCGAGCAATGTGGTGGCGCTGGTTGCATGGGGCAGTTATATCGCTCTTTCACCAGATGCTGTGTTCCTCATTTTTACCGCCTTGTTTGCCCTGCTTTACATGATCGATACGCAACTTGGGCTTGATCCGACATACATGAAAACACGGCGTAATGTTACGTGTGTGGTGTGCGGGTGTTTGATTGTGGTTGCACTTGCATAATCCGAAATTGCCAGATGATCGTAAGTTCAACATGTCTTCACACGATTTCGAACCCACACGCGCCGCTGGTGTGTTAAAACTCTCCCGGTTTGTACCCTCTGCAGGGCGACACTACCAAAATTCGCGCAATGCGGACCTGGGCTCGGGCAATCGCAGCAATGTGTCAGCGCTTTCACCTTATATTCGCCACCGCATGATTACCGAGGAGGATGTTTTGCAGGCCGTTCTGGCCAAGCATTCACTGTCTGCCTCAGAAAAATTTGTGCAAGAGGTGTTTTGGCGCACCTATTTCAAAGGTCATCTGGAAACACGCCCCGTGATCTGGAGCACCTATCGCAACGCGCTTAAAACATTGAAGGTTCAAGGCGGCTTGCAAAAAGCTTATGACGCTGCGGTTGCTGGACGCAGTGGAATTGAATGTTTCGATGCTTGGGTGGCGGAGCTGATTGAATTTGGCTATTTGCACAATCACACCCGCATGTGGTTTGCGTCCATCTGGATTTTCACATTGCGATTGCCGTGGGAGTTGGGTGCTGATTTCATGTACCGGCATTTGATCGATGGTGATCCTGCGTCCAATACGTTGTCGTGGCGCTGGGTGGGTGGACTTCATACCAAGGGCAAAACCTATCTGGCGCGGCCTGATAACATTGAAACTTACACCCAAGGCCGCTTCTCCCCCACGGGTCTTGCGCGGGAAGCTGTGGCGCTTGACGAGCCAGCGTTGCCGTCGGCGCAGAAAATTCCTGCTGCGGCTGATCATTTTTCCAGCGGAACCATCGGTCTCCTGCTGACAGAAGAAGATTTGCAATCTGAGACTTGGGATTTGCGCGCTGTCAACGTGGCGGCAGTGGCTGGGGCAAGTTCGGTTGCAGCGCGATCAGATTTGCCAGTGGCCAAGCCGGTTCAAGATTTTACAGTATCAGCGGTGGCTGAGGGGGTGCAGCGTGCCGCCCAAAAGTTCATGTGTCCGCAGAACACTCTAGCTTCGCTTGATTTAAAATCTGTTGTGGATTGGGCTAACGCACATAACTTGACTACGCTTGTGACAGGTTATGCACCCGTAGGGCCGGTGTCTGAGCTGTTGGCCAGTTTGACACCCAGCCTGAAACAGCAGGGAATTACGCTTGTTCAATTGCGCAGGCCATTTGACAGCACTGCGTGGCCCCACGGGAGCAGGGGATTTTTTGCAATGAAGGAAAAAATTCCGCGCCTTCTGGAGCAATTTGAAAAGCCTGACCTTTTTGCAAGCGAGCTTTCATGAATGCCTGAAGGCCACACAATTCACCGGGCAGCGCGTGACCAGCGGCCCATGCTGGCGGGCAAAATAATCAGTGTGGCATCACCGCAAGGGCGTTTTCATGAAGGGGCCGCAGTGCTCGATGGAGAATATTGCACTACAGTAGAGGCTTACGGCAAACATCTCATCTACCAATTCAAGAACGAAAAAGCTTTGCACATTCACCTCGGTTTGTTTGGGCGGTTCCGCACCGCAAAACTTCCGGCCAAAGAGCCAAAAGGCGAAGTTCGTGTGCGCATGATGAGCCCCACGCATGTGGTTGACATCAACGGCCCCAACACGTGCGAAGTTCTTAATCCTGCAGAGCTTGCGGCCCTTGTCAAGCGGCTGGGGCCTGATGTGCTGCGCAAGGATGCAGACCCGGAGCGCGCATGGCAGCGCATTTCCAAGAGCAAAACAAGCATTGGTCAATTGTTGATGGACCAAGCGGTGATTGGCGGCATTGGCAACATTTACCGCAGCGAGATTTTATGGCGTCAAGGGGTTCACCCCCTCACACCGGGCACAGGCATAACCCGAGAGGTGTTTGACGCCTTATGGACTGATTCAGTTCACTTGCTGGAAATCGGAGTTAAGAACAACGCCATCATCACGGTGAACGGCGTGAAAAAATCGCTCTCGAAATATGGCGAGCGTGTAAATATTTTCAATAAACCTGAATGCCCCAAATGCGCTGGCGAAATTCAAAAATTCGAAATCGCAAAACGCAGGGCTTTCATGTGTGGCTTTTGCCAATCAGCTTAGAGGGCCGCAAGTGCTGCCGTCATGCCGCAGCTTGGAACCATGGCGTGGTAATTCCGTTATGTTCAGGAACTTGAAGTGAAGGAATGGAAAATGCGAACTCTAGGCAAAGTGCTAGTGGCTGGTGTGGTGGTTGTGGCCGCTGGTGTGGGCGGTTACATGGCATTTGGGGGTGAGAGTGCCACCCTTGACGTGTTGCAAGGCACCGGCCCAACACCCACACTGCCGCCCCCTAACCCCACATTGATTCCAACTGTCAACATTGCCGAAGCCGCCAGCTGGCAGGCAGGCCAAACTCCAATTGCTGCACCCGGTTTAACGGTGAATGAATTTGCAGGCGGCTTGCAGCACCCCCGCACATTGCTGGTTTTACCCAATGGTGATGTTCTGGTGACAGAAACCAATGCACCCCCAAAGCCCGATGATGGCAAGGGCATCAAGGGTGTTGCCATGAAAATTGTCATGTCAAAAGCAGGGGCAGGCGCCCCTACAGCAAACCGGATTTCCATTCTGCGCGACGCAGACGGTGACGGTATTGCGGAAATCAACCAGCCCATAATCGAAAATCTGAATTCACCTTTTGGCATGACATTGGTAAACGGCACGCTTTACGTAGCCAATACCGATGCCATTGTAAGCTTCCCGTACAAGGATGGTGATTTGAAAATAACAGCCGCGCCTGAAAAAATTATCGATTTACCCGCAGGCACCATCAACCACCATTGGACCAAGGATGTGATTGCCAGCAAGGACGGCACCAAGCTTTATGCCACCGTAGGCTCCAACAGCAATGTTGCAGAAAACGGCATGGAAGCCGAAGTGAACCGCGCTGCTGTTCTGGAAATTGATTTGGCGACAAAAAAAATGAGAGTGTTCGCATCAGGCTTGCGCAATCCCAATGGCTTGGCCTGGCAGCCAGACGATGGTGCGCTGTGGGTTGCAGTTAATGAACGTGATGAAATTGGCAGTGATCTGGTTCCTGATTATATGACTTCTGTGAAAGATGGGGGCTTTTATGGCTGGCCTTTTAGTTATTACGGCACCCATGTCGATGTGCGGGTTACGCCACAAAACCCCGAACTTGTGGCCAAAGCCATTGTTCCTGATTATGCGCTGGGGCCCCACACAGCGTCGCTGGGTTTGACTTTCAACACCAGCGCAAATTTAGGTGAAGCGTTTTCTCATGGCGCCTTTGTGGGTCAGCATGGCTCGTGGAACCGAAAACCAAGAAGTGGCTATAAGGTAATTTATGTGCCCTTCACGAAGGAAAAACCCTCCGGCCCGCCGGTTGATGTTTTGACGGGCTTTATCAGCAAGGATGACAAAGCGCAGGGGCGACCCGTAGGTGTTGCAATGGATGCCAAGGGCGCACTGCTTGTTGCCGATGATGTTGGCAACAAGGTGTGGCGTGTGAGCCGCAAAAACTAGCGCTCACGCCGCATCTGCACGCCTTGGCAGCACCCAGTTCTTGCGCACAAAATGGCACGTGTAACCATGAGGTATGCGCTCCAGATAATCCTGGTGCTCAGGCTCGGCCAGCCAGAAATCGCCAACAGGTTCAACCTCGGTCACCACACGTCCTGGCCAGATGCCACAGGCATTGACATCGGCGATTGTGTTAATGGCTTCCAAGCGCTGGGCTTCATCGGTGTAATAAATGGCCGAACGATAGGCCATGCCTTGGTCATTGCCTTGGCGGTTCTTGGTGCTGGGATCATGAATCTGGAAGAAGAATTCCAGCACCTTGCGATAACTCAAGATTGCGGGATCAAATATTATTTCAATGCCTTCAGCGTGGGTGCCGTGGTTTCTGTAGGTGGCGTTTTTTACATCACCGCCTGTGTAACCCACCCGCGTTGATACCACGCCCGGCATCTTGCGGATCAAATCCTGCATGCCCCAGAAGCAGCCGCCGGCCAGAATTGCTTTTTGTGTTGTCATGATAAGGTCTCCACTTGGTTGAGATAAGCACCGTAA
The DNA here is from genome assembly GCA_038230015.1 of Hyphomicrobiales bacterium. Lineage (GTDB taxonomy): Bacteria > Pseudomonadota > Alphaproteobacteria > Rhizobiales > Aestuariivirgaceae > Aestuariivirga. Next base: position 165,122 of record JBBRNW010000004.1, read on the forward strand.
CCTTGGGCTTCCATGTCGTCTTTTGGTACGAACCGAAGGCTTGCCGAGTTTATACAATATCGAAGCCCGCCTTTATCTGCCGGGCCATCGTTAAACACATGGCCCAAATGGCTGTCGCCATGCGTAGAGCGCACTTCAGTGCGCACCATGCCGTGCGTCACATCGCTCAATTCATTAACATGGGCCGCTTCAATGGGTTTTGTAAAGCTGGGCCAACCGCAGCCTGATTCAAACTTGTCCGAAGACGCAAACAACGGCTCTCCCGATACAATGTCTACATAAATGCCTTCATCTTTGTTGCCCACATATTCGCCGGTCCAAGGCCGTTCTGTGCCACTCTTTTGGGTGACATTAAACTGCTCAGGCGTTAATGCAGCAATTGCCTCTTTAGATTTGGTATAGACTTTCATTTCCCTTCCTCTTCAGCACGAGATCAACATAGGTAAGCTTTGCAAAAGTTCCAAGTCTGTATACGAGACTGTGAAGGAATGTGACACAACGAGGGCAGAAAGTGATGGTGGCCCCCCTTGACCATCATTGGAGTTTGCCGCCAGACTGATCGCACCAACAGGAGCGCCATGAAATTCCTCGCCCAATAGATACAGATGCTCTGATTGTGGGCGCCGGAGCGGCAGGACTTTATGCAGCTGATCGGCTGCGACAAGCTGGAATTCGCTATGTGGTGCTGGAGGCTGCTGACCATGCGGGCGGGCGGGTTTATTCACGTCCAGAAATGACCACGATGTTGGGTTTGGTATTGGATGAGGGGGCAAATTTGATCAACTCTACTGATCACCTCGCCATCGGTCTCATGAACAAGTTTGGTATAAAATATGTACGCCGGCTGACTTTGGGCGCTGACGCCATGCAGTATTTTTACAATGGCTGCAGCTATGATCAGCGGGAGATGGAGCACCTCCTCTTCACCACCAGTCTCGCTGCCATGGAGCAAATCGCTGCTGACCAGGCGCGTTGGTATAAGGATGAGAACCGCCATGCCAACGCGAGTTTTTTAAACGAAAGCATCGCTGACTATTTGGAGCGCTGTGGCGCAGGCATTGCTTTGAAGACCATGATGCGATCATTCTTTTGGAGCGAATATGGCCGAAAGCTTGAGCGTCTCAGTTTACATGTATTGCTGGATTATTTGCATGTTAATCTGGGGGATAAAAGTTTTGCTCTTATTCCCAATGTCGATGAAGCCTACACTGTACCAGGCGGCACGGGTCAAATTATTGCGCATTTGGAAGCAGCATGTCACACTCACATTGAATATGGACGGCGCGTTTTTGCGATCAAAGATGGCAATGGGGAACACATCACGGTGCAGGCGCACAATCCCTTTGACCGGCTTGAAACTTACCGCGCGCATATATTGTTTTTCGCTGCTCCCTTGCATAGTTTGCGCAAGATTGAAGTGATGGCAGAAGGGATTTCGATGCAAGCCTTGGAAATGGCGCGCGCTGTGACTTACGGGCGCGGCACCAAACTGCATATGAAATTCAACAAAGGCTTTCATACGCTCTATCGTTTTCCGGGCATCCTTCTTACTGATACGGGCGAGAAGATTTGGCCTTCAAGCACGGGCCAAGGTGGGGCAGGTTTGCTTACCGTTTTAAATGGCCCGATTCCTGAAAATGACAAAGCCACGGCTGAACGTGTAGAGCGGGTGCTGCGTGTTCTGGATGTTGTGGCTCACGGAGCGCGCGCGCATTATGTGGGCGTGGAGCGCAATGAAGCACCCATGAGTTATTCCGGCGCATTGCGCCCAGGTGAAGCCGCTGAGCTTTTGATTAACAAGGGCGGCCTGCGCTGGTCTACCATTGGCGAGGCCAGCGGCGAAGAGCTGCAGGGATATTTTGAAGGCGCATTGCGAAGTGCAGATGATGCCGTGTCGGACTATATCTCGCAGCACCGCGCCCGGGTGCGCACAAACTAAATTTTATCACGCACCACAACTTGATTTTGTTCGCCCAAACCTTCCACACAGATCTTCATTTTGTCACCGGGCTTTAAATATTTGGGCGGCTTCATGCCCATGCCCACTCCGGGTGGGGTTCCTGTGGTGATGATGTCACCCGGCATGAGCGTAAAAAATTGCGACAGATAAGCCACGATATGGGCCACACCGTAGACCATTGTGGATGTGTTACCATCCTGAACGCGCTTGCCGTTCAGCTCCAACCACAGGCGCAGGTTTTGCGGATCGGTTATTTCATCGGTGGTCACCAGCCATGGGCCAATGGGTCCAAATGTGTCGTATGATTTACCCTTGGTCCATTGGCCGGACCGCTCGACTTGGAATTCACGCTCTGACAGATCGTTGATTGTGCAATAGCCCGCTACATGTTTGAGCGCATCGGCCTTTTTGATGTTCTTGGCTTTGGTGCCGATGATGACGCCCAGTTCAACTTCCCAATCAGATTTTTTGGATTTGGGGGGAATGGTGACTGTGTCATCGGGGCCAGACAGGCAACTGACCTGCTTGGTGAACACCACAGGTTCGGGCGGCACATTCATGCCTGACTCGGCGGCGTGATCAGAATAGTTGAGCCCGATGGCAATGAATTTTTGCGGGTTGGCCACGCATGCGCCAATACGGGGCTTGCCTTTGACCAGCGGCAGAGTTTCAATCTTGATCTTGCGCAAGTTCGCCAAGGCCTTTGGCGCCAGATTGTCACCGGTGAAATCACTCACATGGGCTGAAAGATCACGGATGCGGCCTTCAGCGTCTAATATGCCTGGTTTTTCTTTGCCGGGTTTGCCGTAACGGAGAAGCTTCATGTGTCAGTCCCATTGATGTGCCGACTCATGCCAGCGTGGTGTATAGCCAGCTTGCAAAATGGCAATGATTGAGGGCGGAGTCAAAACATTCATGGGGCGGAACGGGGTTGCATCCGTATATCCGGAGAATGACCAGCGCAGCAAAAGCTTGTTTTTGAGGGCGTAGAATTTATTGTCCTTCGCAAACATTGTGCCTTGGGGAAAGTCTCCATCCGTAATCCCTTCGGTGCGCCACCTTCCCCCTTCTGGCAGAAGGATGAGGCGTTCTGAATGAAGCTGCCTATCGAATTCTTCAACTTTGCGACCACCTAAGAATGCCTTCGCATCTGGCCTTCTGCAAAAAAAGCAAGGCCTGTGACCTGCCGCCAGAGCAGTCACCTCATCCAAAAAAAACAGCGATGTATAGCCCTGCCCCATAGGCTCGTGGTGTGCGTCTTTCCAGTGCAGCTCGCAGCAAATCCAGTGCGTGGTTGCCCAACGGCGTTTAGAAAGTGTTCTATCATCGCGGTGGAATTTACCACCCCGGTTGCCCATCAGGGTGCCAAGTTCTGGCGTGGCTACCAGTTCACCGTTTGGCTTTACGCGGTTTTGCAGCGGCATAATCTGGCATCACGTGTGTGGTCATTGGCATAATCAAATTATGGCGACCAAGATTTTTCACGTCGCGCTCGCCACACAGTGCCATGGTGGTATCCAATTCTTTGCGGATGATTTCAATTGCATGCGCAACGCCTGCTTCACCCGCAGCACCAAGGCCATAGATATAAGCGCGGCCTAGATAGGCGCCTTTGGCGCCCAGTGCCAAGGCTTTGATAATATCCATGCCGGTTCTGATGCCTGAATCAAAATGCACTTCAATCTTGTCGCCCACCGCATCGACAATTGGGCCCAGCATATCGATTGTGGCGGATGCGCCGTCCAACTGGCGGCCGCCGTGGTTTGACACGATAATGGCATCAGCACCAAGCTTGGCTGCGATCATGGCATCTTCCACATCGTTGATGCCTTTGAGGATCAGTTTGCCGGCCCAATTTTCACGGATAAACTCCACCGATTGCCAATCCAACGTTTGATCGAACTGATTGTTGGCCCATTCATTGAGTGAGGCAATATCGCCCACCCCTTGCGCATGACCCACGATATTTCCAAACTGGCGGTTCTTGGTCCCCAACATGCCGAGGCACCAGCGAGGCTTGGTCATCATATTTAAAATGTTGGGCAGAGTGAGTTTAGGGGGTGAGGATAAACCGTTCTTCACATCCTTGTGGCGCTGGCCCAAGATTTGCAAGTCGAGTGTAAGAACAAGAGCCGAGCATTTTGCTGCCTTGGCGCGGGCAATCAGGCTTTTGGAAAACTCCCGGTCGCGCATCACGTAAAGCTGGAACCAGAAGGGCTTTTCCACATTTTTGGCCACTTCTTCAATCGAACAAATGCTCATGGTGGAAAGTGTGTAGGGAAGTCCTGCCTTTTGGGCGGCACGGCATGCGAGAATTTCACCATCGGCGTGTTGCATGCCGCCTGAACCAATGGGCGCAAAGGCCACAGGCATTGTGACATTTTCCCCAATCATGGTCGAAGCCAAATTACGATTGGAAATGTTGACCGCCACACGCTGGCGCAATTTATACTTTGCAAATGCGGCTGAATTGTCGAGATAGGTTCCCGTGGTATAAGAGCCCGTGTCGCAATAATCATAAAACATTTTGGGCACACGGCGCTGATAAATTTGCCGTAAGTCTTCAATGCTCGGAACCTTGTCAAGTTTCATAAAAAGTCTCACTGTAATATCAGAGAAGTGAATAGCTGAGAGCTTAGAACTTGCCAATCACATTCAGGAAGACGCCTTGGTCATCATGCGTAAGGTCGCGCAGGTCATCTGAAAAAGTGCCAAAATTGTAGCCGACACCCACTTTAAAATTTTCGCCGAAATGACGGTAGACGGCGGCGAGCAAGCCATAATCAGCTGTCTTTTGGTCTGGCGACCATAAAACGCGGCCCTCCAGAACAGCATCCCACTCTTTCACCACATTATAATCAGCGCGAAGGATTGCAAGATGGGCTGATGAGTTTTCCCACTCTGAGCCTGCGGTGCGGTCTTTGGTTTGGCCAATGCGAAAGCCGTATTTGCCGCCTATATTCAGTTTTTGGGTAAAGTCGTAGCTCGCATCTGCTGAGAAGATGTGTGACTGCTGGGCTGGGCTGGACGTTGTGCCATCCACCCCCACCTGGTCACCACCCGGATTGTCGAACACATAAGCATATTTCAAGAGTGCGTTGAGGCGATCATTTGAAGCAGGGCGGTAAGCAAAGCCGAATGAGCCTTCAACATATTCCCCGCTGCGCGTTGATTCTGTCGCATCTGAAACCACAACATCGAGGTTGGCTAAGGCGCGCCAATCCTTAGACATTTTCGCGCCAAAGCCAGCCTGCAGCAAATAGGCCATGATTTCGCTTGATCCATCGTCGGTGTAATCATATCGCGCTTCGCCTTTCACGCTGCCAGTCACTCCATTTTCCGAGCGATAGGTGGCTGAGAGAGAGGCTGCTTGGCGATCAATATTTTTGTTTTTGAGACCCGTGGAAGGATCGATGGTGTTATCATAGACACGGCCTACTTCAACGCCGCCATCCAGAATCCAGTTTTTGGTGGGCGTGTAAGTTACACCGTAAGTCTGGGTTACGGCGCGGCGATCTCCAAACATGTCAAAATTGTCTTCGCCATGCGTGGACCATTGCTCACCAAAATTGCGGCGTGCACCGACAACCACCGTTCCAAGGTCGTTGCCCGTCAAGGCATAAGGCTGGCTGGAAGAAGTGTCGCGCCCCGAGTCTAGTCTGTAACCGAGGTAATAGCGGTCATCTGCTGTTGGCGCATAGCTGATGGACGCTGTGGCATCCACCCCTTGTGTGCCTTGCGAAATTTCGCCTGAGGCGGTGATCCTGTCGGTGATTTTTCGTTTGCCACCTACGCCTGCACGGTTATCGCGCTCCATGGTGCCGGTGCGTTCCACCGTGCCTTGCGCAAACACATAGGCCTGCTTGTCGGCATCCCAAGTGTAAATCAGTTTTGAGCCCGCATCAGCACGCGTGCCGTGCTCGTCGGTTGCCGAGGTGGTGCCAGATTTTTCGGTGTAGCGACCATAAGGTTCAATGCTCCAGCCATCACCAACAGCGACATTCACACGCCCATCTGCCTGGCGGTTATGTTCGCCGTTTTTCACATCAGTTTCACTGTAAGTTGACCTAACTGCAGCTCTCTCGCCAATCTTGAAATCGGCTTCCGCACCCCAGTTCTGTTTGGCCTTTGGGGCTTCTGTGTCCAGCGACGAAAAGCCTTCATTATAGCGCTCGTAAGTTGCGCCCACATGGCCCTTCATGGCGCCATTGGTAAGATCGCTCATGTCAGCCTGGGCTGATACGCGGCCTGCAAAAGCTTTTTTGCCCACAACGCCTGCTGAAGAATTGGTCTGCAAACTCAAGCCGCCATCGGCTGAGTAAGTGGAGCTGAAGCCCGGGCCTTCAGAGCGCGCAATTTCGCCCTCGATGAAAGTGTTTTTGGTTTTTTGCAAATGAATGTCTGCTGCCACCATTTTCTGGTTGGCGTTCTGGGTTTTTTCAGTGGTGCCGGACACCCCAAGCCGGACATGATCCCCAAGCCAGGTTTGCGCACGTGCCCCCGTGATGTAGCCATCCTTGTCGGTGGCCACTGGTGTATATTCATAAAGAGCTACCACAAAGTTTTCAGTGCCGCTTGCTGTCGTGGAGTTCAGCGGGTCGCGCAAGGTCACCACGCCAAGCACATAATTGATGTCGTAATCTGTGCGGTAGGTGAGCGTTTTGCTCTGCACCACCCAGCCTGTAACTGCGTTTCGTGTTTCAATGATGATGTTTTCGGTGCCGGGCTTTAAATCGCGGTGCTTGAGGAAATAGGCGGAGCCGCCAGTGCCCCTGAACACATCGTGGCCAGGCACTGTGCCGGGTTGGGCTGCATAAACGTCTGCCGCCACCTTGGCTTCACCCTCTCCGGTTACAGCTTGCGAGCGGTAAACCGCACTTGCGCCATAAAGGGTGCGGGCACTGCGCATGAAGTGCGAGCCTGTGATGTTGGTGTGGAAATTCCCCCACATCACGCTGCTGGGGCCTTTTTCTAGCCGCACGTAGAATTTGCCGTTGGTGGGCGCATCATCAATGGCCGTCGAGTCATCACCATAGATGGGATAGTAGGCATTGGGATCGATGCGCTTCAAGGCAGATTGCGGGTCTTTGCCATCCAGACCTTTAAACATGTCTCGCAAGCTGCCTTCACCTGTGTCTGCGGCGGCGGTCAGGATATATTGACCTTTGATTTTTCCTTTCAGATAAAATGCCGCTCTGCCTCTGGTCCATACCTCTTTGAATTCATCACTGGATGTAGATTGGATGGCGTTCTTATTAAAATTGTGCCCCACTGTGAAATCAGCCAAGGCCACATAGAACCATTCATCTTCTGGCACCGCGATATCGCGCATGAAATCGAGGCCTTCACCACCTTGTTTCACACTGATGTCGATGGTGTGATTGCCGGGCGGAAATATGCGCTGGACTACGAAACCATTGTTGCCATCCACGGGTACAGGCTCTCCTGCCACCACAACCTCATGGCCTTCGGGAATATTTTTGCCATAGACGGTTACAGCGCCGCCAAACACCGAAATGTTGCGCACAGCCGTACGGTCTTCACCGTAGCCTGGGGCAACAGCGCTAGCCGCGGCTTGGCTAATTGGCAAAGTGCTGCTCGATTTATCAAGTGGCAGAATCCGCGTTTCATCATAGCGGCCATCCGCATCATAAACCCGCAGCACATAAGCCATATGATCCGGCGCATTATCTGGCATTGTCCATTCGGCTGAACCCAGCTCAGTCACCGGAATGATGGCAAACGGCGTTGGGCTTGAACTGGTGCTGTTGCTGATGCGGATTTCTGCATGGGTTACCCAAGCACCATAATTAAGGCTGGCGAGGAACTTGATTGTTTCGCCGGGCCGGAACGACACCCTGATAGGGAATGTTGATACGTTCAACACCGGCCGCACACCCAACCCGTCGAACTTCACTTGAATGTCTGCGGCATTCAGCTGTTGGTCAATTTGAGTGGTTGAATCAGTGATGGTTCCATCAATGGTTTTACCATCAACGGTAATCGCGAAAGGTAATTTTTCTTCAGCCCATACGGCTTTCGACATGCTGAACAGCACGGCACAGGCAGACAATGCAACGGTGCAGCATAATTTAGCGAGATGCTTGCTCATTTCGAAGCCTCCACAGATGAGGTGATCAGGAGGTCGTAGTCGCGAGCGGCATTTTCCCACGCAAGATCAACAGTCTCTTTCACTGCAGCAACGCGTTCTGCGGCAAGCTCGTCAGATTCGCGTGACCTGTGGTAAACGATTTTCAGGCTGGCGTGTTTTTTGCCCAAAACATCAATCAACGTATCGATGCTTTGCGCCCACTTGGTTTTGAGGTTGGCTGTACCCGTTTCAAAAGCCTTGCCTGTGAGGTCTAGCTGAACCTCATGGGCGATGGTTGCGCCAAAATTCAGCTTCACAACCTTGCCCTTCGTCACGCGCACATCGCGCGGATTTTCGGTGGTCAGGGAATAGCCTGTTGGCAGGGTGCGGGTATCAAGCTTCAACAGGTAGTTGGAACCAATTTTGCTATCGGGCACAGCGGCACATGGCACGTGGTAACGGCCTTCACTGTCTGTGGTGATCAACACGCCATTCAAGGTCACCAGACGAACACCGGGTAGACCTGGTTCACCGTTATCCATATAGCCATTGGCATTGAGGTCATCGAAGACACGGCCAATCACATCACTGCAATCAAACACAGGTTCGATACTGATGGTGACAGTGGCTTGCGCCTTGGCAATAACCGTTCCTGTTGATGCATCAATCAGATTGGCATTGTTCACAAACTTGCCACCTGCCAGCGTGGTTGAGGCCAGCAACTTCAATTTTATGGTGATTTTGCCAGAGACTGGCGTGAGATTGATGAAATCAATGTTTCGTCCACTGGCCGTTGCGGCGATGGGCAAACCATTCACAGTGGCTGATCCAGACACAAAGCCAAAATTTGGCGGCATGATATCGGTGATCACATAAGTTGCCGTGGGAATATTTGATGCCGTGATGGTGTAGGTCACAGTCTCGCCGCGTATTACGTCTGTTTTATTGGCGGTCTTTGTAAAGACGGGAACCACAATCACCACTGGCGTTACGGTAGGCCTTGCACCTGTAAGATTTGCAAAGTCGGATGTATCGGTCACATTCGCATTCGTTGGTGTTTTTGCCGTCACACCAGCGCTGTTGGATACTTGACCGGAAAGTGCATCAGCACCTGTAATGGTATGAGTTGCAGTGAATGCTGTGCTGTTGCTGGTGCCTTTTGGCAGTGCGGCGAGAGACCCGGTCAGTGTGGCATTCAGATCGGTCAGCACCACATTCGTCAAGTCGACATTGCCTGTGTTTACGATATTGAAAGCATAAGTGATGATGTCGTTGGTATCTGTTGAACCATTGCCATTCACGTCATTTATCGACTGTACTGTTTTGATCAGCGCAATGCCGGGCACGGCCGACAAGGGGGTCACGGTCGGGTTGTCAGCGGTCGGGCTCAACCCATCAGAAAGATCAGTGAGTTCAGCCACCAACGAGTCGGCATTGGCATGCACTTTTGCCTGATTGACAACACTTCCGGCCAGAAATTCTGCTGCGGTGACAGCATGAGTTGCGCTGAATGTTGTTGTGTCTGTTGCACTCGGTGCGAGTGAAGCCAGGGGGCCGCCTGTGACAATGCCATTGTTGTCTTCAACAGTGATGTTCTTGAGAGTTTCATTGCCAGTGTTGATGACATTCAAGCGGTAGACGATCACATCGCCGGTATCCAATACGCCATTGCTGTTTATATCTGTGGTGCTGAGTACTGATTTGACCAAGGCCACACTTGGCGCTCTGGCAAAGAACACAATGGTCGGATCATTTTCAGTGAAGCTGTTATCGTCCGAGTCATCGGTCACTGTTACATTGGTGGATGTGGTTCCCTGAATTTGCGCTATGTTTGCATGGTTGCCTGCGGCAATATCCGCCACTGTCACTTGATAGTTGACAGTGAACGCGTCAGTCACCGTGTTGCCAGCAGGAAGATTTGCTATGGGTGCCCCCACAACAGTCAACGCACCATCAGTCAGTGTCACGTTGTTCAGGGGCATGTTGCCAGTGTTCTTCACATCAAACGTGTAAACGATGGTGTCGCCATCATCCGTCAGGCCAAGAACTGGACCGTCAATGATGGATTTCACCCGCTTGATCAGCGCAATTGAAGGCCGTTGTTGAATGGCTGTAATTGTCGGGTTGTTGAGATTGGGTGCAGAGTTATCTGAAAGATCAGATACCAGTTGACCGATGGGAGGTTTGCCCGTTGCTGTAGCCTGGTTGCTCACACGGCCCGCGATAACATCTGCAGGTGTGATGGTGTATTTGGCCGTGAAGCGTGTGGCATCAAAGGTGAATGGTGCAAGTGTGGCGATCGGAGCACCTTGCACAGTGGCCCCAGCCAGATTGTCCACCAAGTTCACATTGGTGAGAGTAACGTTGCCCTGGTTTTCAACCTTGAAGTCATAATTGATCACGTCACCCGCATCGGTCCAGCCATTGTTGTTGGTGTCGATGATATTTTTTTCAGTCTTGATGAGCGTGATGATGGGCTTTTGAACGATGGGCTGCTTGGTGGGGTTGTCTTGCGTCAGAACACCCGGATCAGAGAAATCCTGCACTTCGATATTGCCGGGTGCAATTCCTACAGCCTTGGCTGTGTTATCCACTTCACCTGCATCCACATCAGCTTGCGTGATGGTATAGACGGACGAGAAATAGGTTGCGTTTGTCTGACCCGGAGCCAAGCTGGCAATCGGCAGTGATGGCAGATTTCCGTTGCTGTCGCGGATCGCCACCAAGGGGTCTGTCACCTGAATGTTGGTGAGTGTTTGATTGCCTGTGTTGGTGACCGAGAAGTGATAAGTGATGGTATCGTTTTTATCTGTAAAACCATTGGTGTTTACATCGGTGACTGCAAATACGGTTTTGAGCAGGCCAATTTTGGGTTCAGGTGCAAGTGACACAACCGTGGGATCAGTCTGGGTCAGGCTGTTGTCGTCAGACGGCCTGGTGATCACAGTGCCCGTTGGTGAAGTTGCCGTTACGGTTGCCTGATTTGAAACTTGACCTGCATCAAGATCGGCCTGCACCAGCGCATGGGTTGCAGTGAAGGCCACCGTGTTGGTGGTGCCAGGGGCAAGTGGTGTGAACGGTGTTCCCGATACCGCTGCAAACCCATCGGTAATGCCCACTGTATTGAGCGTAACGTTGCCAGTATTGGTGATGGCAAATTTGTAAGTGACAATGTCACCCAGTGAAGCCGCATTGTCGCTGCCCAAATCAACAATACCAGTCTTGATCACAGCAGCCCCGGGCACTGGAACAAGCACTTGGTTGAAACTTGCAACAGACGTTAATGTCTGGTCCAGCGTATTGAGTGCGCTGGCAGTTGCTGTGTTGTTGACAAAGCCAGCATCAACATCGGACTGACTCAAAGTGTAAGTTGCATTGAAAGTTGTTGATGCACCCGCGGCCAGATTGGCAACGTTATTTGGTGTAATGGTTGCCGAAGCAAAATTATCAAAGCTTGCAATGCCTGCGAGCTGAATGATCTCGTCGAGCTTTGTTACAATATAATCAGTGCGGTTTCTTGCGGTGATAGCAGCTGGAGCACGAATTTCTCCTGATGCAATTTCTTCTTCAGTTACACTGCGGGTGAAGATGATGTCGGCACTGTCGGATTGATTGGCGGCCAAAATGTCAAGTTTGTCACCATATGCAACAGCACCAGACTGATGAACTCTAATTCCTGTGAGTGCGCCATCCCCTGTGTTGATCAACGCATAGACAAATCCGATCTTATCACCGGCAGTCAAAGGCTCGCCTGAAGCTGTCATGCTGACGACCCGGCGCACAACATTAAGGCCTGCAACAATGGGCGGTGCCTCGTTTTCGATGTTGAGACGGTTGGCATACTGGTCTGCCGCAGCAAAGTGCTGTGTGGCATCATCAATGCTTGCGGTGGTGATGGGGTCGCTTGGAACTTGTTCTTCGCTCAGCATGGCCACCATTTGGTCTTGACCGGGCAAGCTGGACAGATTGACCAAGGGATCAGACACTTTGACGTTGTGCAAAGGTGTGGGCCCCGTGTTGGTCACCTTGAAGCTGTAAGTCATGGTATCGCCCGCATCGGCCCTGCCGTTGCTGCCCATGTTGAGCACACCCGATTTTACAAGTGTCATTGCAGAAACAGCGGCAAGCGATGTGGTTTCGGTATCAGTTGCGGTGATATCTTCTCCGCTTAACGCATGCGCTGAAGCCGTGACCGAGTTGACATAGCTTCCCGTTGCAATTTCAGTCGCTGTCAACGCGTGGCTGCCGATAAACCCAGTCGCATTGCTCACGCCAGGTGCAAGGGTTGCGATGGGTGAACCTCCGACACTGGCTCCCATATCCACCAGAGTGATGTTTTGCAGCGTAACATTGCCCGTGTTGGTGAGTGTAAAGGTGTAGCTTATTGTGTCCCCAGGATCAGCGCTGCCGTCGCCACCGTCATTTAGTGTGCCGGTTTTTACGACGGTCATTTGCGGTGCAGAATCTTGCACATCAACATTTGCAGTGGCCGAGTCTGTGACCGAAGTTGCCCCCATTGAACCTGTTGCAACAACAGTGTTTGAAATGACGGCAAGCGCAGGATGACCAGTCAACCACGCCAGTGCACCAGCCAGCAAGGCAGCAGCAAGCTTGCGCTTGCCCTGCGGTGCGGCCTTCATGCCTTGGTGTGGTTGCCAGTTCAACATCGTGGTCTTGAAGGTCCTATTGACGGTTGTCGATATCGGCTTGCGTTACGGTGTAGTTTGCCGTGTATCTGGCCACGTCTCCCGGCATCAGCTTGGTCAGCGTGTTGCCGCTGTTGGTGGATTGGCCGCCTGCGTTTGTCGGGAAGGACTGGAACACCGGAATGATGCCATTCACGACGCCATTATGCGTATCAGACAGCGTAATAGCGGTGATGGGTGTGTTGCCATTGTTGGTGACCAGATAGGTATAAGTCACCACCGTGCCTGCCGCCACGTTGGTGGAAACGTTTGGCACTTTAGTCACGCTCAAATTGTTGATGATGTTGAGCTGTGTGTTGGTCCTGTCTGTATCGGTGGCTGGGGTTGTTGTTGCACTTGCAGTGTTGAAATAAGTGCCGGTTACTGACACCTTGTCGTCGAGGAAGCCGTCGGCTTCAGGATTGCCGCTCAAGCCTGTGCCCGTGCCGCCGCCCAAAGCAAAGATATCAGCTGATGTAACAGTGTAGGTTGACTTGAAGGTGATGATATCACCTGGCCCGAGCACCCCCCATTTGTTGTCAGCGGTGTTAGAATCCGACGAGTCACCAATCGTGCCAGCTGCTGCAGATCCGTTGTCCACATAAGTTGCAGGCACGACCATGACGGGGGTTGTCCCGGCACCGTCATTCGTTTCGGTTGGAATAATGTCTTTCAAGGTGACGTTGCCGGTGTTGGTCACTTTGTAGGAATAGGTGATGATGTCGCCAGGGTCGGCCTTGCCGTTACCATTAAGGTCAGTGGTGATCACCATGGTTTCCACCACATTGAGTGTGGGCAAGGCATTGGCCACATCCACACTGGCGTTAGCATTGCCCGATACACTTGAGGCGCCGGGGCCTGACCCGGTTGCCGTTACCGTGTTGTTAATGGCGGCAAAGCCCGGCATCACTTGCAGAGCAACAACAGCCATGGCGAGAGAGCCTGCTGTGATACGGCGCAATTTTGTAGTTTCAGCACGCTTGATGGCGCGGGCTGAATTTTGCAAAAGACTGCGGCCCTTCAGTTCAAGCGAATTGTCATCATTGAAGTTTTGCATTTTGCCCTCGGTTTTGATTTTTGAAATTTTTGTCATTGAAGATTGTCCACGTCAGATTGCTTGACGGTGTAGGTTGCAGTGAAGGTGAGCTTGTCGCCCGGTGCCAGCAAATCCCACGTGCCGTCATTTGCTGTGGCATCATTGGAATTTCCGGTTGGCGCATTGTCGGTCAGAAGTTCGGAGCCTGGAACAGGCGCTGGGCCCGCTGCATTTTGGACATCTGTCAGCGTCAAATTCGCGATCGTGACATTGCCATCATTCGTTACTGTGTAGGTGTAGGTAATGACATCGCCTGCATTGACATTCGATGTTTTGTCGGCGACTTTTGTGACCAGCATATGCAAGTTGGATGTTACAACGGGCACCGATGCCGATGATGGAGCCGATGAAATGGTAACGGAATTGTAATCACCATTTGCTATTGCAGTGTTCTCAATGTCTGCGTGTGCAGAGTTGATTTGGGTGGCAATCGCCCATGAAATCACAGCCGTTAGGGTGAGTGCCTTTTTCAGGGCCCCAGAACTGTGTTTTGATCGATGATTGCGAGCCGGAATTTTCATAAAAAGAGCATCCCGCGCGGGACTTTAAAGCCCGCGCGAGACAATTCTGCCTTAGCCGCCGTCAACTTCGGCTTGCGTGACCAGATGGTTGTAGGTGAACTTGATGGTTGCACCTGGCTGGATCGTTGACCACACACCGTTATTAAGAGGTGTTGTTGTATCGGTCGTGCCCGCAATAGGACCTGCGGTTACCAGTGTTTCATTTTTGATGAAGCCCGCAGCAAAAGGTGTTCCTTCATGCGTATCCGTGATGTTGATGTTGGTCATCGCTACGTTGCCGATATTGGACACCGTGTAGGTATAAGCAATAAACTCGCCCACTTCGGCACGGTTAGCAACTGTGCCGTTTGTGTCGTCCAGTACGGCCACTTTGCTGACTGACAGCTTTGGTCCAGCTGGAATTGTTGTGGTTGCGGTTGAAGGCACAGTTGTGTTGATCGTGGCAAGTGCTGGTGTTTTGCCGGTTGCGTTTGCCGTGTTAGATACGCCGTTGTTCACACCCGCCGCCCGGTAGGCATCAAGATTTGCGATTGTGTAATTGGCTGTGAATACTTGCGTGGCATTTGGAGCCAAAGTTACAGGTGCGGGGCTGAAGGCACCCATGGTGCCGGCCATGGCAAAGCTGTTGAAGGTTGGACCTGTATCAACGGGCGTCACCGCCGTCAAAGTTACGTTGCCCGTGTTTTTTACAGTGTATGTGAACGTGATTGTATCGCCAACGTCAACAATGGTAGCATCGCCAGCTGAAATTGTAGGTGCAGAGGCTGATTTTACCACAGTCAGCGCACCTGCGGCAGGGCTTACAGGTACTGTTGCCGTTGAGGGACCATATGTGGTTGTCGAGGCGCCATAGGTGCCTGAGACGATAGCAGAGTTGTCGATGGCGGCAAAAGACGGGGCGACTTGTGCAATAAACAGAACCAGGGCAAACGACGAGGCTCCCGCTTTTCGCAATCTCGAATATCGCAGAATGGTATTTTCAGGGTGAGATAGTTGCATTTTAGTCTCCAATAAAAATTCGTAAAAAAGTGAAATGAAATGAAAAAACGTCTGGCCCTGCGCGCGGTCGCCTTCGCCGTCGTCTTTTTCTTGAATTTGAAAATTGTGGATGCGGGGTCATAGTTGTGGACCCGGAATTTGTTTGGGTGTTGCAAGTGGGGTCGCAAGGGTCGCAGGCGTTTGCGCAGCCAACAACGCGCGTTTCACCACTATTGAGAAAAATCGATTCAAGGCAACCCCCCAACAAAAACAACAAAACGGGTACGCCACAAATCACCAGCCCATGTCCTGACAGAAGGGCTCAAACAACTTTAAGTTACAGTGCGATCAGAACGCACAACTGGATGTTGTTCCGCGTTAATTTCCTGAACACATTGGTGAGTTAACGATTATGGGGAGTTGGTTAATGCGTGGTTAAGAGCACGTGCTGGAATGACTATTTGATCAATCGAATTGAATTATTGCTAAAGCTTTTTGGGTTACTGCAAAAAATCCACATCGTTTTGGGTCACGGTATAGGTGGCCTTGAACGTGATCACGTCGCCCGGTGCCAAAGTGTCCCAAATTCCATTCACGGCGGCATCACTGGAGTCACCGGTGGGTGCAGCGTCCGTCAAGAGGGTTTCGCTCGCAACACCCACAAAAGTGCCACTGCCATTGTGGGTGTCTGTTACGGCTAACGCTGTCATGGGCACATTGCCGGTATTGGTTACTTTATAAGTGTAGATAATGGATGCTCCCGCCCCCACCGGGCCATTGGTGCTTGGCGTTTTGACAATAGTCAGCTGAGGCACGGCCTTGGTGTTGGTAAAGGTGCAAACAATGTTTGCTGCCAGCGCTGTTGCCGCCGCATTTAATCGGTATGTACTGCCCGCAACCAACGTGACTGAGCCGCCAGGTCCCATACCCGTGCAGGTTGGCGCTCCGTTTAAAAAATAAGCTGGCGTTTGGGTCTCCGTAAAATCAGTGGCAGTATTGCCCATCAGCAATGATTTTGTTGTGCCCGGTGCAGGCGTGCCCGCTGATACTGTGGTAATTGCATCTGTGCCAAAACCATTGTTCGCGCTAAAATCAAACGTCGCCACGCCGCCAAGACTGGTTTTGCGCAAGGTCAGCGTGGGTGCAATGTCATCGTTGTTGATTGTGCATGTTGCAATATCGCCAGCTGCCAGCGTGAGGTTGGCACCCGACACGCTACCTGCGGTGCAGCCCCAACTTCCGGCAGCGTATCCGACAAGATTTGTTTCAGACAATGCATAAGTGCCGATTTGAACCAATTGGTCTGTAACGGCGGGTGATCCTGAAATTCCGGAAATTGTCGAGGGGCCAGCAGCGGTCAGAGTAAACGCTGAAACGGATGCTGTACCGCCATTATCGTTGGTTACCGTTTTCACAAGTGTAAGGTGTGGCAATTTGGTATTTGTAAACGTGCACACAAGGGAATTTGGCGAGGCTGTGGCCGCTGCATTCAAGACCAGTTTACCGGTGGCTGGCGTAAACGAAACGTTGGACGCAGATGTTCCTGTGCACGTGGCAGACGTTGCAACCCAACCTGCGGGAATTATTTCGGTGATGGTGGTCAATGTGGCAGCATTTGTAAATGATCTTACTGCGCCGTAAGTTGGCGTTCCGGCGCTGGTGGTTACGATAGTATCAGAACCAACGCCGTTATCACCGCTGAAGTCAAAAGATCCGGTTGTGCCGATCGAGATTTTGGCCAGCTGGATTGCTGGTAACCTGGCGTTGGAAAATGCACAGGTGATAACAGCATCAAGCGCAATGTTTGCCGCAGGCACTGTAACAACAGAGCCTGAAACCGTTGCTGAAAAACTGCTCGGGTTACCGGAAGATGCAGAATTTGCATCTGTGCATGTCGCATTGGCCGGAACAATGCTCCACCCGCTTGGCCCTGTTTCGGTAATCGTGGTTGCAGTATTTGCGGCATTCAGAAAAATTGATGGTCCAGTCGTTGCCGCGCCCGATGTTGTGACACTTGTGGTAGTTGTGCCGCTGCCTGAATTCGACACTGTGAAATCGAATGTGTTTGGCCCTGAGCCTCCTGTGGAAGATTTGCGGATGGCTAGGGCAGGTTGTTTTTTGAAAGACAGGTCATCAATTGCAATTACCTGGTTTGTCGGGTTGGCGGGTGATCCAGATACAGGACCTGAATAATGCCGCACGGTGACACTGGTGACAGGGCCTGCCCATGTTACTGTGATGTTTCCACTTGCCGTGGTGGTGTTGGCGTTGGAGATTGAACTGGCCCTGCCGGTCGTTGAATTGTAGGCAACGCCGCTGGCCGGGGTTGCGGAA
>JBBRNW010000005.1:0-173942 GCA_038230015.1 Hyphomicrobiales bacterium
AATGGTGATGCCGGGCGATAACATCTCGTTTACGGTTGAGCTCATTCAACCCATCGCCATGGAAGAGAAACTGCGCTTTGCCATCCGCGAAGGCGGCCGCACGGTGGGTGCTGGCGTTGTCGCTAAGATCTCGGATTAAGGATCAGCACAATGCAACGCCAAAATATCCGCATTCGTCTCAAAGCGTTCGATCATCGCATTCTCGATAATTCGACGCGTGAGATTGTGAACACGGCAAAGCGCACCGGTGCGCAAATCCGTGGTCCCGTACCGCTGCCAACGCGGATTGAAAGATTTACTGTGAACCGCTCACCGCACGTGGACAAGAAAAGCCGCGAGCAGTTTGAAATGCGCACCCACCGCCGCCTGTTGGATATCGTTGATCCAACGCCGCAAACGGTTGATGCACTCATGAAGCTTGATCTCGCATCAGGCGTCGATGTTGAAATTAAGCTCTAACGAGCAGTTGAGGAGAAGACGATGCGTTCTGGCATCATCGCAAAAAAACTGGGCATGACCCGGATTTACACGGCAGAAGGAGCAGTTGTTCCGGTGACCGTGTTAAAAGTCGACAGCGTTGTTGTTGTCGGGCACAAAACGGCTGAGAAGCATGGCTACACCGCTTTGCAACTTGGTTCCGGCACGCCAAAAATCAAGCGCCTCACCAAAGCTGATCGTGGTCAATTCGCTGTGGCCAATGTGGAACCCAAGCGCAAGCTTCAGGAATTCCGCGTTGATGCGGCGCATACCATGCCAATCGGTGCTGAAGTCACGGCCGATCACTTTGTGGCAGGGCAGTTTGTTGACGTTACGGGCACATCCAAGGGCAAGGGTTTTGCTGGCGGTATGAAGCGCTGGAACTTTCGTGGTTTGCGCGCAACCCACGGTGTATCCGTCAGCCATCGTTCGATTGGTTCGACAGGTAACCGCCAAGATCCAGGCAAGGTTTTCAAGAACAAGAAAATGCCCGGTCATTTGGGTGATGAAACCGTAACAACGTTAAATGTCATTGTTGTGAAGACAGACAAAGAACGTGGTTTGATCTTGGTGAAGGGTTCCGTGCCCGGATCGCAAGGGGGTTGGGTTTCGGTTCGTGATGCAGTGAAGCGCAAGCTTCCCGACTCTGCGCCAAAGCCTGGTGCTTTTACTGCTGCAGCCGCAGCTCCAGCAGCAGCACAGTGAGGCACACATGAAACTTGATGTTACAACAATTGACGCCGCAAAAGCTGGCACTGTGGAACTCTCCGATGCTATTTTCGGTTTGGACCCACGCCAAGACCTGATCCACCGTGTCATCCAGTGGCAGCTGAACAAGCGCCAGCAGGGCACGCACCAAGCCAAGTCGCGCGGCGAAATCAACCGCACAACTGCGAAGCTTGGCAAACAAAAAGGTGGCGGTACGGCTCGTCACGGTTCTCGCAAGTCTGGTATATTCGTGGGCGGCGGCAAGGCCTTTGGTCCGCGCCATCGCAGCCACGAAACAAGCTTGAACAAGAAAATTCGCGCCCTTGGTTTGCGCCATGCGCTGTCGGTCAAGGCGAAAACATCTGAACTTATTGTTTTGGATAAGGCAGAAGTTAAAAACCCGAAGACCAAGGAAATGAAAGTGCTGTTTGCAAAACTTGGTCTCACCAATGCGCTGATTATTGACGGCGCAACCGTGAATGAGGGTTTTGCCAATGCAGCGCGTAATATAATCGGCATTGATGTGTTGCCTGTGCAGGGTATCAATGTTTACGACATTCTTCGCCGCAAGAATTTGGTTTTGACCAAGGCTGCTGTGGAAGCGCTGGAGGCAAGATTCAAATGAGCAAAGAGCATTATTACAACATTATCAAAAGCCCGGCCATCACTGAAAAATCAACGATGGTCAGCGTTCACAACGCGGTTGTGTTCAAGGTTGCGTTGACGGCCACAAAGCCGCAAATCAAGGCGGCGGTTGAAGGCTTGTTCGGCGTTAAAGTAAAATCTGTGAACACTCTTGTTCGCATGGGCAAAGTGCGCCGCTTCAAGGGGCGTGCTGCCAAATTGAGCGATATTAAAAAAGCATATGTAACATTGGCCGAAGGTTCGCGGCTTGATGTGACAACAGGACTGTGAGTAGAAAAGCATGGCACTGAAAACATTTAATCCCACGAGCGCCGGTCGCCGTCATCTCATTCAGGTTGACCGCAGCCACCTCTATAAGGGTAAACCTGTCAAGTCTCTAGTTGAGGGTGCACACTCCGCAGGTGGTCGTTCAAACACTGGTCGCATCACATCACGCCGCAAGGGCGGTGGCCACAAGACAGCTTACCGCTTGATCGATTTCAAGCGCACCAAGCATGACATGCCAGCTGTCGTTGAGCGTCTGGAATATGATCCAAACCGCACAGGTTTTATTGCCCTAATCAAATACACAGACGGCACATTGTCTTATATCCTGGCACCACAACGTCTTGCTGCTGGCGATAGCGTTGTTTCTGGTGCGTCAGTTGACGTGAAGCCCGGCAATGCCATGCCGATTGGTTCTGTTCCAGTGGGCACAATTGTGCACAACATTGAGACCAAGCCCGGTGCAGGCGGATCGCTTTCGCGCGCTGCAGGAACTTATGCAATGGTGGCTGGCCGTGATGGTGGGTTCGTCATTATCAAGTTGAAGTCGGGTGAAACCCGCATGGTCGATTCAAAGTGCATGGCTTCGGTTGGTGCGGTTTCAAACCAGGATCACATCAACGAAGTGGTAGGCAAGGCCGGTCGGGCACGGTGGAAGGGCTCTCGCCCGGTTTCACGCGGTATTGCGCGTAACCCGGTGGACCATCCAAACGGCGGCCGCACCAATGGTGGTAAGCATTGGGCAACGCCCTGGGGCAAGCCAACCAAGGGTTACAAGACACGTTCAAACAAATCGACTTCGAAGTTCATTGTGCGTTCGCGCCATGACCGCAAGAAATCGCAGTAAGAGGTAGCACCCAGTGACACGCTCAGTCTGGAAAGGCCCATTTGTAGATGGGTATATTTTGAAGAAGGCCGAGGCCGCGCGCGGCCAACGCAATGCTGCGATCAAGACCTGGAGCCGTCGCTCCACCATCTTGCCGCAATTCGTGGGCCTGACGTTTCAGGTGCACAACGGCAACAAGTTCATTCCTGTGCACATTTCGGAAGAAATGGTAGGCCACAAGCTTGGCGAATTTTCGCCAACACGCACGTTCAAGGCTCACTCGGCTGGTGATAAAAAGGCGGCTTCGAAATAATCATGAGCAAGGATAAAACCCCACGTAAGTTGAGCGATACGGAAGCCAAGGCGATTACGCGTTCAATTCGTATCAGCCCTCGCAAATTGAATGAAGTTGCCACTGAAATTCGCGGCCGCAAGGTGCATGACGCTTTGGCGCATCTTACATTCTCGCGCCGCCGGATTGCAAAAGACGTGAAGAAGACTTTGGAATCAGCCATTGCCAATGCCGAAAACAATCACAACCTCGATATCAATGATTTGATGGTGTCGGAAGCTTGGGTTGGCAAGAATTTGGTGATGAAGCGTTTCATGCCTGATGCGCGTGGCCGGGTGGGTCAGATCAAGAAATATTTCAGCGAACTCACGATCATTGTTCGCCAAGTGAAAGAGGCCGCATAATGGGTCAAAAAATCAATCCAATCGGTTTGCGCCTCGGCATCAACCGCACTTGGGATAGCCGCTGGTATGCCAACAAGCGTGAATTTGGCAAGCTGTTGCATGAGGATGTTGAAATCCGTGCCTACCTCACCAAGGAATTGAAGCAGGCTGGTGTTTCGAGAGTGTTGATCGAACGACCCCACAAGAAGTGCCGTGTTACGATTTACTCGGCCCGTCCGGGTGTTGTGATCGGCAAGAAGGGCGCTGATATCGAAAAGCTTCGCAAGAAGGTTGCTGATATGACAGGCTCGGAAGTTCACTTGAACATTGTTGAAGTGCGCAAGCCCGAAGTTGACGCGACATTGGTTGCAGACAACATTGCCCAACAGCTTGAACGCCGCGTGGCGTTTCGGCGTGCCATGAAGCGTGCCGTGCAGTCGGCGCAACGCTTGGGTGCTGAAGGCATCAAGATCACGTGCTCTGGACGTTTGGGCGGAGCTGAAATTGCGCGTGTTGAATGGTACCGTGAAGGCCGCGTTCCATTACACACTTTGCGCGCTGAAATTGACTACGGCGTTGCCACGGCCCACACGGCCTACGGCACCAACGGTGTGAAGGTTTGGATATTCAAGGGCGAGATCATGGAACATGATCCGATGGCCCAGGACAAGCGCATGAACGAAGCACAGGAAGGGCCAGCCAGCCGTCCACCGCGCCGTGAAAACGCGAATGCATAAGAGATAGATCATGCTGCAACCTAAAAAGACAAAATACCGCAAAGCCCACAAAGGCCGCATTCATGGCAAGGCCACAAGCTGCAACACGCTTGACTTTGGTTCCTATGGCTTGAAGGCGCTGGAGCCAGATCGTTTGACCGCTCGGCAGATTGAAGCTGCACGTCGTGCGCTTGCGCGCGGCATGAAGCGTGCCGGACGGGTGTGGATCCGCGTGTTCCCAGACGTTCCGGTATCAAAGAAGCCTGCCGAAGTGCGCATGGGTTCTGGCAAGGGATCAACTGAATATTGGGCAGCCCGCGTCAAGCCAGGTCGCGTGATTTTTGAAGTGGATGGTATTCCGCGCGCTGTGGCAGAAGAATCATTGCGCCTTGCCGGAGCAAAACTTCCAATCAAGACACGCTTTGTGGCACGTCTTGGTGAAGCTTGAGAAAGGGAGCAGATATTATGAAAATGACAGATGTTCGCGCTCTTTCCACTGACCAAGTGAAGGACGAAATTTTGAAACTGCGAAAGGAGCAGTTGAACCTGCGCTTCCAACGCGCTTCGGGACAATTGGAAAACACATCACGTATCCGCCAGATTCGCCGTGACATTGCGCGCCTCAAGACGCAAACGTCGCAAGCGAAATCGATAGCGAAGTAGGAGCAGAGAATATGCCGAAACGCGTATTGCAAGGTGTCGTTGTGAGCGACAAGAACGACAAGACCATCATTGTGAAAGTAGAGCGCCGCTTGTTGCACCCTGTTTTCAAAAAGACGGTTCGCTTGTCGAAGAAATATCATGCGCATGATGAAAAGAACGAAGCCAAGATTGGCGAAGTTGTGCGGATTGAAGAAACCCGTCCGTTGTCAAAGCTGAAGCGCTGGGCGTTCCTCAGCAAAGTTGATGCGGCCAAGGCGTAAGGACGGATAGACCATGATCCAGCAAGAAACCAATCTCGATGTTGCCGATAATTCTGGTGCGCGCCGTGTTCAATGCATCAAGGTGCTCGGCGGCTCGAAGCGTCGTTATGCATCGGTTGGCGATGTCATCGTCGTGTCGGTGAAGGAAGCTATTCCACGCGGTCGCGTGAAGAAGGGTTCCGTGATGAAGGCCATTGTCGTGCGCATTGCCAAGGATTTGCGCCGTGCTGATGGCTCTTCTATTCGCTTTGACCGAAATGCTGCAGTTTTGATCAATGCGCAGGGCGAGCCAGTGGGAACCCGTATTTTTGGACCAGTCCCACGTGAGCTGCGCGGCAAAAACCAGATGAAAATCATTTCCTTGGCACCGGAGGTGCTGTGATGCCAGTTAAGTTTAA
Source organism: Hyphomicrobiales bacterium (assembly GCA_038230015.1). Taxonomy (GTDB): domain Bacteria; phylum Pseudomonadota; class Alphaproteobacteria; order Rhizobiales; family Aestuariivirgaceae; genus Aestuariivirga. Next base: position 5,633 of record JBBRNW010000005.1, read on the forward strand.
AATCAAGAAGGGCGATAAAGTTATCGTTCTCACCGGCAAAGACAAAGGCAAGAAGGGTGATGTGTTGCAAATCATCACCGCTGAAAATCGTGCTGTTGTTTCAGGTGTAAATATCGCCAAGCGTCATACAAAGGCGCAAGGTGCTACCGAAGGTGGCATTATCAACAAGACAATGCCTATTCATATTTCAAATATCGCTTTGCTCGATCCACAAGACGGCAAGGCCACGCGTGTAGGTTACAAGACGCTTGACGGCGGCAAAAAAGTCCGTGTTGCCAAGCGCACAGGAGCGACGATCGATGGCTGACGAAGAGAAAAAGGTCAAGGCTCCGGCCAAGGCCAGGAAGAAAGAGGCGAACGTGGACTCCGGTCCGGTTGCTGATGCGAATGCCGGCATGCCAGAAGGCTATGTTGCTCGCTTGCAAAAGCATTACGTCGACGTTGTGCGCCCTGAAATGATTAAACAGTTTGGCTACACGAATGTGATGCAGGTTCCACGCGTGACGAAGATTGTTTTGAACATGGGTGTTGGCGAAGCGACACAGGATTCAAAACTGGTGACTGTTGCCGCCGGTGAATTGCAAAAGATTGCCGGTCAAAAAGTTATCATCACCAAGACCAAGAAAGCCATAGCGCAATTCAAGATTCGTGAAAATCTGGCGATTGGCGCCAAAGTGACTTTGCGCAAGACACGCATGTATGAATTTCTGGACCGCCTGGTTACGATTGCCTTGCCACGCGTGCGCGACTTTCGTGGTTTGACGGATCGCAGTTTTGACGGCAACGGCAATTATGCCATGGGCATTAAAGAACATTTGATTTTTCCTGAAATCGATTACGACAAGATTGACCGCATCTGGGGTCTTGATGTTGTGGTTTGCACCACAGCCAAGACAGACGCAGAAGCGCTTGCACTTTTGAACCTGTTTAACTTCCCATTCCGCAAACGCCAACCCCAACAGGCGGCTGCGTAATGATGAACATTGAGATTTGAGGACGTTCCATGGCAAAAACGAGCTCCGTTAACCGCAACGACAAGCGCCGCGCCTTGAACAAGCGCTTTGACGCCAAGCGCAAGCGCTTGAAAGCCGTTGTGATGAAGAAGGACACGCCGATGGAAGAGCGTTTCACAGCTGCGTTGAAGTTGGCCGAAATGCCACGCAACTCGGCCAAGAACCGCATTCGCAATCGTTGCGAGTTGACGGGGCGTCCGCGCTCTTTCTATCGCAAAACCAAACTGTCGCGCATCGCCATGCGTGAAATGGCCAACCAGGGTTTGATCCCCGGCATGGTCAAGTCGAGCTGGTAAGGAGCAAGCGCCATGAGCAATACAGATCCTATCAGTGATATGTTGACCCGCATCCGCAACGCCCACATGCGGAGCAAAAATAAGGTTTCGGTTCCCACATCGAAGCTGCGTGAGCATGTGTTGGAAGTCCTTCACAAGGAAGGCTACATCCGCGGCTTTGCAGTGATCGAAAAAGACGGCAAGTCTGAAATCGAAGTGGAATTGAAATATTTTGACGGCGCGCCCGTGATTAAGGAAATCGCTCGTGTGTCAAAGCCAGGGCGGCGTGTTTATGCGTCGGTTGCAACACTTCCATCCGTATTCAACGGCTTGGGTATTTCGATCCTTTCCACCCCAAAGGGTGTGATGAGCGATCAGGAAGCCCGGGCCCAAAATGTGGGCGGCGAAGTGCTGTGCACAGTATTCTGAGGTAGAACCATGTCTCGTATCGGAAAAAAATCAGTTCCCATTCCGGCAGGCGTTACCGCCTCCATCGATGGGCAGCTGGTCAGTGTTAAAGGCCCGAAGGGTGAATTGAAACAAATTCTCAATGAATTCGTTTTGGTTAAAATGCAGGAAGACAGCATCAAGGTTGATCCCAAGGATCAAACAAAAATGGCACGTTCGTCCTGGGGTCTGTCTCGCACGTTGGTGGCGAATATGGTTCAGGGTGTGACTGCAGGTTTTTCGAAGTCGTTGGAAATCAACGGTGTTGGTTACCGCGCCGCGTTGAACGGAAAGGTTTTGCAACTCAATCTTGGTTACAGCCATGATGTGAACTATGACGTGCCGCAGGCATTGAAATCAAGGTTCCAAAGCCCACCGAAATCGTGGTCAGTGGCATCGACAAGCAACGTGTTGGACAGGTTGCTGCAGAAATTCGTGAATATCGCGGACCCGAGCCTTATAAGGGCAAAGGTGTTAAATACGCTGGCGAAAAAATCTTCCGCAAGGAAGGCAAGAAGAAATAACGGATCAGGAAGATGGCAAAAAAAGCATCAGCACTTACAATCCGCGCGGCGCGTGTTCGCAAAGCACTGGCCAAGCGTGAGAATGGGCGGCCCCGTCTTTCGGTGTTTCGTTCGTCCAAGAATATTTATGCCCAGATCATCGATGATGTGAAGGGTGTTACATTAGCAGCAGCTTCCACGTTGGAAGAGGGTTTTGTTTCCACCAAAAAAACCGGCGCAGACAAGGCAGCGGCAGAGGCTGTTGGCAAGTTGATTGCCGAACGGGCCGTAAAGGCGGGCATCAAGGATGTGGTGTTTGATCGTGGCGGTTATATCTATCACGGGCGTGTCAAGGCTTTGGCCGATGCTGCGCGCGGTGGTGGACTTCAATTTTAATTTTATAGGATCACAGGCTTAGCACATGGCTAAAGAACGCTCCGAACGCAAAGACAACCGCGAAGAAAAAGACAGCGAGTTCACTGACAAGCTGGTTCACATTAACCGTGTGGCCAAGGTGGTGAAGGGCGGCAAGCGCTTTGGTTTTGCTGCACTGGTGGTTGTTGGTGATCAAAAGGGCCGTGTTGGCTTTGGACATGGCAAGGCCCGTGAAGTTCCAGAGGCAGTGCGCAAAGCAACAGAAGCGGCAAAGCGTGGTCTCATTCGTGTGCCATTGAAAGAAGGCCGCACACTTCACCATGATATTGATGGTCGTTGGGGTGCAGGCAAGGTTACACTTCGCACGGCTCCAGCGGGTACTGGCGTTATTGCCGGGGGTCCGATGCGCGCTGTGTTTGAATCAGTTGGCATGTCAGACGTGGTTGCGAAGTCACGCGGATCGTCAAACCCCTACAACATGGTTCGTGCAACATTTGAAGCTTTGAAATCGCAAACTTCTCCGCGCTCGGTTGCAAGCCGCCGTGGCAAGAAGGTGAGCGACATTTTGCGTAACCGCACAAGTGAAGTTGTGTCGGACTAACAGGAAATCGTGATGATGGCTAAAGCACCTGAAAAAACAGTAACACTTGAGCAATTTGCAAGCCCGCAACGCCGCCCCGGTGAGCAGCGAGCAACTTTGATTGGTTTGAAGCTCAACCGCATTCGCCGTCGTTCGACTTTGGTTGATACGCCGGCGCTTCGCGGAATGATTGCCAAGGTTGCACACATGGTTCGCGTGGTCGAATAATCTAAGGAATGTGAATTATGAAACTTAATGAGATTGCCGATAATCCGGGTGCTCGCAAAGACCGCAAGCGCATTGGTCGTGGTCTTGGTTCGGGCACCGGCAAGACCGGCGGTCGTGGTGGCAAGGGTCAAACAGCTCGTAAGGGTGGCGCAAAGCCAGGCTTCGAGGGTGGTCAAATGCCTATTTATCGCCGCTTGCCAAAGCGTGGTTTCAACAAGCCAAACCAGGTTGAGTATAACGAAGTGAATTTGGCCCGCGTTGCGGTTGCTCTCGAGTCCAAGAAATTGGATGGAGCCAACCCTATTACTGCGGAAGCACTTTACACTGCCGGTGTAATCACCAAACTTGAAAAAGGTGTTCGTTTGATTGGCAATGCTGAGTTGAAGAGCGCTGTGAAGTTTGAAGTGTTCTACGCGACCAAGGGTGCGATTGCATCGGTTGAAAAAGCTGGTGGCAGTGTTAAAGTTTCGAGACCTGTGGAAGAAGTTAAAGCGCACGGTTGATGGTTCTTGTGGGGCATCCCATATAGGGTGATCACTCCACGATACGAGGGCAGAATATGGCATCGGCAGCTGAACAACTTGCGGCTAATATAAATTTCGGTGCATTCACCAAATCTGAAGATTTGAAAAAGCGCCTTTGGTTTACCTTGGGCGCGCTTATCGTCTATCGCCTTGGGTCTTACATCCCGATCCCTGGAGTTGACACCATCGCCGTTGCGAAATTCGCGGCGGGCAACGCGTCTGGCATCTTGGGTTGGGTCAATGGATTGGCAGGTGGTGCGCTTGGCCGTATGGCTATTTTTGCGCTCAACATCATGCCTTACATTTCAGCGTCAATCATCATGCAGCTGATGACGACTGTATCTCCGCATCTCGAAGCCCTTAAAAAAGAAGGCGAGTCAGGGCGCAAGAAAATCAATCAATACACGCGCTACGGAACTGTGTTTCTTGCAGCTTTGCAAGCCTTTGGTATTGCTAAAGGGCTCGTTGCGCAAGGCAATATCGTTATTGACCCCGGTCCGTTTTTTATTGCGAGTACGGTGATTACGCTCACAGGCGGAACAATATTCCTGATGTGGCTGGGTGAGCAGATTACGGCACGCGGTATTGGCAATGGCACGTCGTTGATTATTTTTGCCGGTATTGTGGCCAATCTGCCAAGTGGTGTTGCGGCTTTGCTGGAGCTTGGTCGAAAAGGCCTCATGTCTCCTTTCTTGATCATGGCCATTTTGATCATGGCTGTTTTGATTGTGGCATTTATCATCTTCTTTGAACGCGCACAGCGCCGATTGCTTATTCAATATCCAAAACGGCAGGTGGGAATGCGTGTGTCGCAGGCTGAAAGTTCGCATTTGCCTTTGAAGCTTAACACTGCTGGCGTTATTCCACCGATTTTTGCGTCATCTTTGTTGTTGTTGCCTTTGACTGTTGCAAATTTCTCGGCAGGGCAGGGCCCTGAATGGTTGCAGCAGATCACGGCACTGCTCGGACACGGCAAACCGCTCTACTTGTTGCTCTACGGAATTCTGATCGTGTTCTTCTGTTTTTTCTACACTTCGATCATGTTCAATCCGAAGGAAACAGCTGAAAATTTGAAAAAGTCCGGCGGCTTCATTCTCGGCATCCGTCCTGGTGAGCAAACTGCGGAATACATTGATCACATTCTCACGCGCATCACTGTTATTGGCGCCATTTACATTGTGATCATCTGCCTGATTCCTGAATTGCTTGTGGGTTATTCCGGCATTCCATTCTATTTCGGCGGAACATCACTGCTGATTGTCGTGAGTGTAACACTTGACACTGTATCTCAGGTTCAAGGATATTTGCTTTCGCAGCAGTATGAGAAACTTATGAAAAAGGCCAATTTACGTGGTGGTCGGAAATGAACTTGATACTTCTGGGTCCTCCTGGCGCCGGAAAAGGCACACAGGCAAAGATTCTTGAAGAACACCACGGATTAAAACAGCTCTCGACAGGTGATATGTTGCGCGCGGCCAAGGCTGCTGGCACTGACATAGGATTGAAGGCCAAGGCGGTTATGGACCGCGGCGACTTGGTTTCGGACGACATTGTCATTGGCATTGTGTCTGAGAGGCTGGAACAGCCAGACGTAAAACAAGGTGTTGTGTTTGACGGTTTTCCACGCACCCCAGCGCAAGCCGAAGCCTTGGACGCGTTATTGGCTAGCAAAGGGCAGAGACTGGATAGCGTGATAGAAATGAAAGTGGATGATGATGCGCTGGTTCAGCGTATTGTTGGGCGTTTCACCTGTGCCACATGCGGTGCGGGTTACCATGACCAATATGCACGGCCAAAAATTGAAGGCGTTTGCAATGTTTGCGGCTCCACTGAATTCGTTCGCCGCGCGGATGACAATGAGAAGACGGTGCGTGACCGACTTCATGTATATAACACGCAAACTGCCCCGCTGGTGGCTTACTACCGCCAAAAGGGGAATTTGCATGTAATAGACGGGATGGCAGATATTGGGCACGTGACCCAAGATATTTCTGCCATTTTGAGCAGGGTTAAGGCTTAGAATTTCGTAATGCTTTGGGTTGACGCGATAGCGATTCCACTCTAAGGACACGACAATTCTCAGTCGAAAGTCTGGCTGGCTTAGGGAAATTATTTCTCTGGGCGCAGCCTTGTGCCTTTGGTGCAAGCAGATTAGACATTAGAAATGAAGATTCTTTAAAGGTGTAAACCTTTGAATTTATTAGGAGATACCCTGTGGCCCGTATTGCTGGCGTAAACATTCCGACTGCAAAGCGCGTTGAAATCGCACTGCGCTATATTAACGGCATTGGACCGGTCAATTCCAAGGTCATTTGTGCTGAGGTGAAAATTCCCGCTTCAAAGCGCGTGAATGAACTTTCGGACGCTGAAATTTTGGCAATCCGCGAAATCATTGACCGTGATTACACAGTGGAAGGTGATCTTCGCCGTGAAATTTCAATGAACATAAAGCGTTTGACAGACCTTGGTTGTTACCGTGGTTTGCGTCACCGCAAAGGCTTGCCGGTTCGCGGCCAGCGTACCCATACCAACGCCCGCACTCGTAAGGGTCCGGCCAAAGCCATTGCTGGCAAGAAGAAGTGAGGCTAGACAATCATGGCTAAAGAAGCAGGGCGTACGCGCCGCAAAGAGCGAAAGAACGTGTCATCTGGAATGGTGCATGTCAATTCTTCGTTCAACAACACCACAATCACCATCACAGATGTGCAGGGCAACACCATTTGTTGGGCTTCTGCCGGTAAAATGGGCTTTAAGGGATCGCGTAAATCGACCCCCTATGCGGCTCAGCTGGCGGGGGAACAGGTTGCAAAGTCGGCCATTGAAAATGGAATGCGCACAGTTGAAGTTGAAGTGACAGGCCCAGGGTCTGGCCGTGAATCTGCACTTCGTGCGCTGCAGGCCGCTGGTTTGCAGGTGACATCGATCCGCGACATCACCCCAATCCCACACAACGGCTGCCGCCCACCGAAGAAGCGCCGCATCTAACGATTTAACTGCGGCGTGGTCTATTTGTTATCACGCTGCCAAAAACAACCGAATTTTGAAGGGCGAAAAACCTTTCGGAGGCTGACGGGAACATGAATATGCAGGTCAATCAAAAAAACTGGCAAGAACTTATTCGTCCAACCAAGATTGATATTCAATCGGGCAAAGACAAAAAGCGTTCGGCAACAGTGGTCGCAGAACCCCTAGAGCGCGGCTTTGGCACAACACTGGGCAATGCGCTGCGCCGCATTCTGTTGTCCTCATTGCAGGGTGCTGCGGTGACTTCAGTTCAGATTGACGGCGTGTTGCACGAGTTCTCGTCGATTGCTGGTGTGCGTGAAGACGTAACTGACATGATCATGAACATCAAGGACATTGCGTTTGTGATGCACGCCGAGGGGCCAAAGCGCCTGACACTTAAAAAAGAAGGTCCGGGCGTTGTTCGCGCCGGTGACATTCAACAATCAGCCGACGTACAAATTTTGAATCCGGATCATGTGATCTGCACACTTGATCAAGGCGCTGAATTGCGCGTGGAATTTACGATCAACAATGGCAAGGGTTATGTTCCAGCTGAGCGCAACCGTGCTGAAGATGCACCAATTGGTTTGATCCCTGTTGATTCAATTTACTCTCCTGTTCGTCGTGTATCTTTCCGCGTTGAAAATACCCGTGAAGGTCAAATTCTTGACTATGATAAATTAATCATGACAGTTGAAACCAATGGTGCAGTAACACCTGAAGATGCGGTGGCTTATGCCGCTCGCATTCTGCAAGACCAGATTTCGGTGTTCATCAATTTCAGCGAACCATCGGCTGCCGTGGTTGAAGAAGCCCGTTCGGAATTGCCGTTCAATGCTGCGTTGCTCAAAAAGGTAGACGAGTTGGAACTCTCGGTTCGCTCGGCAAATTGCCTCAAGAACGACAACATCGTTTACATTGGTGATCTTATTCAGAAATCAGAAGCCGAAATGTTGCGGACACCAAACTTTGGCCGCAAGAGCTTGAATGAAATCAAGGAAGTGCTAGCGCAAATGGGCTTGCACCTGGGCATGGAGGTGACCAACTGGCCACCCGAAAATATTGATGAGCTTGCCAAGAAAATGGAAAGCCATTACTAAACAAAACTGACTTTGCAATTTTGTCGGACAGGCAAAATTGTCGTATCAAGGAGCTAAACTATGCATCATGGATTTAAGGGTCGTCGGTTCAACCGCACGTCGGAACACCGCAAGGCAATGTTCATGAACATGGCTGTGGCTTTGATCAAGCATGAGCAGATCGTTACAACCTTGCCTAAGGCCAAGGATTTGCGCCCAGTTGTTGAAAAGCTGATCACATTGGCCAAGCAAGGCACGTTGCACGCACGCCGCCAAGCTGTTTCACAAATTCAAGATGAAACCCAAGCCAAAAAGCTGTTTGATGTTCTGGCCGCGCGCTACAAAACCCGCAATGGCGGATATATTCGCATCATGAAGGCTGGCTTTCGGCATGGCGACAACGCACCCGTGGCCGTCATTGAGTTCGTTGACCGCGATGTGACAGCCAAGGGCAAAGATTCCGGTCCATCGTTGAAGCCGGAAAATGCCGAAGCTGTTGCCGCTTAAGGTGTTCTTCTAATTTGATTTTAAAAAAGCAAGCTTCGGCTTGCTTTTTTATTCTGCATTTTACACGCTCAACACATCTTCAACTTCAACAATCTGGTGTTCGCCATAGCCGTTGAATTTTGTCAGCGTTGAAATTCCGTAAGCACCCAATGTGCCGAACTCTATATAGTCGCCTTCGCGCAAATCTTCGTTAAAGTCTAACCTGTGTGGCAGCACATCTAAGGGGTCGCATGTCGGGCCGAACACCTTCCACGACTTGGATAGAGTTTCAATTTCTTTACCATCACGGATAATTCGCATGGGTGGTTTCAGTTCTGGGACTTGCATATATTCCATGAGCCCGCCATAGACCCCGTCATTGATAAAAATATCATCGCCGTCTGTGCAAACAAGTTTCACCTTGGTCAGCAGCGACATGCAATTGGCCACCATTCCGCGACCAGGTTCACATTCAAGTTTTGGACGATCAGCTGTTGGAAAATATTTGTCCACGGCATCATCAATAATACGAAAGAAGATTTCAGGTTCGGGTGCCGTGGACAGCATGTAGTTGGCTGGAAAACCGCCGCCCACATTCAGCGTTGTCACCTGCACGCCGGCTTGCTTGGCAATGCGCGCTGCGGCTTCAATGTGGCGCACATAAACCTGAGGCTCCTTGCTTTGGGAACCGGGATGAAAGGTGAGCACGCAGCGGTAGCTCAGCCCATGGGCTTGTTTTAAAAGGTCCACGCAAATGTGTTCTGGCGCACCAAACTTGGTTGAAAAATCGTGGGCAGATGAACCCCGGTCACGCGGCAACACGAGGCGCACAGCTATTTCAACTTCGCTGTCATGTCCTATGACATCCGAGATTTTTTGCAGCTCTTCGCGGCAATACACCACGAAGCGTTTACAATTGTAAATCTTGTAGGCGTCTTCAATCTCGCGGCGGGATTTCACTGGGTTATGGTAATGAAAATGCGCGGTGGGCGCTATGCTGCGCACCAACTTCATCTCATGCACCGAGGCCACATCCCAATCCGTTATACCGCTTTTGGCCAAAGTGCGAATGACTTCAACGCTGGGATTAGACTTCACTGCGAATGTGACCAGCCCAGGAAAGTTTTTGATGAACTGGTGTGCGCGCGCTGCCAATGCGGTGGCGGAAAAACAGAACACAGGTTCCTCGGGGTGCAGCAGGGCAGATACGGCTGCTGCATTGCTTGGAATAGAATTCACGATCGTTGGTTTTACGGCAGCGCTTTTCATTGTAGTTCCTCCACTTGTTTCCCTTTTTCGTCATCTCCGCGCAGGCAGGGCTCCAGCTTTGGTAATGATACCTAAAGAAAGCGGGATATCCGTATTCGCGAAAATTACGATTTTAAAGGAGATTCGATAATTCATAAATGCCCTTGAACTCAGACGCGCGAAAGACTGCAATATGTTGCGAATTGAAGTGCGCGCCGTCATAATGACGACTCACGTGTCATACCGACGGATCATATGCTGACCCCAAAAGATGAAGAACTGATTGCATTGTTGCGCGTTGATGCCAGAGAGCCTGTGGCCTCGCTGGCGCGAAAATTGGGCGTATCGCGCACCACCATACAAGACAGGCTCAGACGCTTGGAAGAGCAGGGCATTATTGCAGGCTACACGGTAAAGCTTGCTCGTCATGATGCAGCGCGCGGCATTTCAGCGATGGTGATGATTTCGGTGGAGCCGCGGCGCCAAGTGGACGTGGCCAAAAGCGTGGGCAAGATCGTTGCCGTGCAATCCTTACACACGGTGAGCGGGAAGTTTGACCTGATGGCCATTGTTAAAACTTCGACATCTGAGGATATGGATGAGATCATAGACCGGATCGGTGTTATCTCTGGTGTTACAGGAATTGAAACAGCGGTCATCTTGTCGACAAAAGTTGATCGCAGATAGACCAGAATATTTGGAGATGAATATGCGGCGATTTATTCTAACTTTGGTTTTGGTGGCGCTTTCTGGATTTACCGGAATGGCCGAAAACCGCTACCTTCCGCAGAACCAGCAAGATATCACAATGTCGTTTGCACCCTTGGTCAAACGCACGGCTCCAGCTGTTGTCAACGTTTATGCCAAAACGCTGGTGCAACAGGCGCAAGGGCAAGGTCCGTTTGATGACCCGATGTTCAGGAAATTTTTTGGCATGGATGGGCAAACCGGAAGATCCCGTCCACGTGTGGGATCGTCACTTGGGTCTGGTGTGATTGTGGATCCCTCAGGCATCATTGTCACAAATAACCACGTCATCAAAAACGGAACCGATATTCGCGTGGCACTTGCAGACAAGCGAGAATTTGCCGCGAAAATTCTGGTGGCGGACGAAAGAACTGACTTGGCTATTCTGAAAATTTATGTGGCCGATGAAGAGCTGCCGTCTTTGACCTTGGCCAATTCCGATAATCTGGAAGTAGGTGATCTGGTCTTGGCCATCGGCAATCCATTTGGTGTGGGGCAAACTGTAACCAGCGGCATCATTTCCGCATTGGCACGCACCAGCGTGGGAATCAGCAATTACCAGTTTTTTATTCAGACAGATGCGGCCATCAATCCTGGAAATTCCGGCGGCGCACTGGTAAATATGAAGGGGGATTTGATCGGCATCAACAGTGCCATCTATTCAAAATCTGGCGGTTCAGTGGGTATTGGATTTTCAATTCCCTCAAATATGGTGGCCACAGTTATCAAAGCCGCTGAAACTGGAACACAAATTGTAAGGCCATGGTTGGGGGCCGAATTTCAGGATGTGACAGCAGATATTGCAGAGTCTCTCGGATTGGCGCGTCCCGAAGGTGCATTAATAGTAGAAATTTTTGCGCAGAGCCCGCTTGGGTTGGCGGGGCTTAAGCGGGGAGACGTGATTGTTGCGGTTGACGGCAAGACTTTGGAAAATGCCCGCGAGATTGGCTATCTGGTGGCCACAGCTCAGGTGGGCGAGTCACGCCTTATTGAATATCGCCGGGGTGCTACCTCTCGCCAAACCACAATCAAATTGATCGCGGCGCCAGAGACGGTAAATCGCCAGGAAACTGCGATCAGCGGCGAAACACCTTTGGCAGGATTGGTTGTGGCCAATCTTTCACCCGCCGTGGCAGACCAGGTCAATTTACAAGCTGACATAAAAGGTGTGGTGGCACTGGATGTGAAGCAGGGGCCAGCACAGCAATTTTTCCGGAAGGGTGATGTTATTCTGGATGTAAATGGTACTGCCATAGACACCGTTGACACCTTGCGCAAAATTCTTGAGCGGGCGCCCAGCCGCTGGGTTATCGGGTTTCAACGGGGCGGGCGCAAAGTTTATCTGCGGCTTGGCTAATGCCCTCATTGTTTGATGCAGGCGGGGTGACAGCTGAAGGGCCGCGTCCTTTGGCAGACAGGCTACGACCTGCAAAACTTTCCGATGTTGTAGGGCAGGATCATCTCGTTGGCCCGCATGGCACCCTCACGCGCATGTTGGCTTCAGGCCGTGTGCCCTCAATCATATTCTGGGGACCGCCAGGCACAGGCAAAACCACAATTGCGCGGCTTCTTGCTGGTGAAACCGGTTTGGTTTTTGAGCAGATGTCGGCAATATTTTCTGGTGTTGCCGATTTGAAAAAAGCTTTTGAGCAAGCGAAAATGCGGCGCGAGCAAGGGCGGGCGACACTTTTGTTTGTCGATGAAATTCACCGCTTCAACAAATCGCAGCAGGATTCGTTTTTGCCTTACGTTGAAAATGGCACCATTACGCTGGTGGGAGCAACGACGGAAAATCCCTCATTCGAACTTAACGGTGCCCTCCTGTCGCGGGCGCAAGTTTTGGTTCTGGACAGATTAGAGGAACCGTCGCTCCGAGCCATGATCAGTCGTGCAGAAATTTACGAGAAGAGAAAATTGCCCGTGGATGAAAATGGCATTGTCGCTCTTGCGCGCATGGCAGATGGTGATGGTCGCTATTTTTTGAACCTGGTGGAAGAGATTTTTTCGGCTGTTCCTGACGGTACGATTTTGAACCCGGAAGAGTTGGGTAAAGTGGTCGCCAAACGGTTGCCGCTCTATGACAAGGCGGCTGACGGACATTATAATCTGATTTCGGCATTGCATAAGTCAGTTCGAGGGTCTGACCCAGACGCGGCGCTGTATTATCTCGCGCGAATGTTGACGGCGGGTGAAGACCCGCTTTTCTTGGCGCGGCGCATTGTCCGCATGGCCGTTGAGGATGTGGGATTGGCTGACCCTGAAGCTTTGAAGCAAGCTCTGGCGGCCAAGGATGCCTATGATTTTCTGGGTTCACCGGAAGGGGAATTGGCCTTGGCGCAAGCTGTGGTTTATGTTGCAACGGCACCTAAATCCAACGCTATTTATGTTGCTTTCAAATCCGCAATGAGTCGTGCTGCCGACACAGGTTCGCTTGCGCCGCCCAAGATAATCCTGAACGCGCCTACCAAGCTTATGAAAGATCAAGAGTATGGGTCAGGCTATCAATATGATCATGATGAACCTGATGCCTTTTCAGGTCAGAACTATTTCCCGCCCGAAATGGCCAGAGAAAATTTTTATAAACCTGTTGAACGCGGATTTGAGCGCGATGTTAAAAAACGTCTCGAATTCTGGGCCAAATTGCGAAAAGAGCGTCAATAAAAAGGCCGCTGTTGCGCGGCCTTTCACGTGTTGTTGCAACTTTTTATGTGCGTGACGCATCCATACTGTAAGGACCGGCACCAGCCGCAGCAAGGTAAAGAAATACAAAGCAATAGAGAATTGCAGCTTCACCGCCATTTTGAATTGGAAAAAACGAACTTGACGAATGTGCCATGAAATAGGCCACCGCCATCATGCCAGCAAGAATGAACGCTGTGAGGCGGGTGAAAAGACCGAGCACGATCAGCACGCCACCCACTAGTTCAAGTATGCCTGCAACCAGCATCAGGGGAGGCAGTGCCTGTCCAGCTGGAAAATAATCGGTAGCTGGCCAATGAATGATCTTCGTCAGTCCATGGGACAAGAAAAGAAGACCAGTCATGATTCTGAGAGCCGCGTGAAGATTGCCTGACTGGGACGAGGGGATTACGCCATTAAGCATTGAGGAAGTTCCTGTGTTGTTGCCTTTACAGCGCAAACTTTAGCAGAATGAAAATTTGTAACAAGTGGCTTTACATATTCATCGTGATCTCGTTGAATGGGTGGTTTAAGCGGAGCTTGTACTTGCGACGAACCCGCATTGGACTTTCAGAGAGAAACCTTCCAAGTCTGCCGCAATATCTGGCACCGGCAAATTAAGGCAGGGTATTTTACACTGTCACAGTTCATAGGCCAAATCTGAAGGACTGAACCATGAAAATTGTTAGACTTGGACTGTTGGTTTTGTGTGCGCTTGTCGTTTTGGCGGGTGTCATTTGGATGGGGCAGGGTTCAGGCTATTTTCCCTACCCTGCACAAAGCTTCATGATCAACCAAACGCCGTGGATTTGGCGTGGCGCGTTAGTGGCCCTTGGAGGGCTGATTGGTTTTGTGGTGGTGCGCCGATTGTAAATACATAAATGCATTTGGAACGAAAGCGGTGATTGCAGCGTTCAACCTCTGCAATTACAAAGGAATGTGTTTATGTCGACTAGCAAGGTAGAGCACGTCAAGGATCTTTTGACCGATTTTAAGACGGCGATGTTAATGACTCATTTGCCTAACAACAAATCGCACGTCCGTCCAATGCAGATCGCAGACACCACTGAAGTTGGCGCGGTTCGTTTTGCAACGTCCATAACATCGCCCAAAATTGATGAAATCTCGAAGAACAAGAATGTAAGTTTGGTGTTCCAGAGCAGTTCAACTTACATGTGTATTCACGGCACGGCAAAATACGAAAAGGACAAAGCCCTGGTAGAAGAGCTTTGGTCGGAAGCGTGGCGTGTGTGGTTTCCAAAGGGCAAAGACGATCCAGAGCTCTGCATCATTACGGTCACCCCGCAGGAAGCGGAGTTTTGGGATAATTCAGGCTCAGAAGGATTGATCTATGCCTTCGAAGCAGCAAAGGCTTATCTGCAAGGGAAAAAACCAGCAGTAGATGAGCAAATACATGCCAAGGTTAGGATGTAGGGTTCAGCTTTAGCGGCTAATTTTTATAACCTGATCTTTGATATTTATAATTATGTCTCGCTCACTCCGCCGCCGCCTGTCTGCTGAACTTCCGTAAAACACCCTTTAAATACTGGCCGGTGTAGCTCTTTGCCACTTTGGCCACGTCTTCGGGTGTTCCTATGGCAACAATCTCGCCCCCGCCGTCCCCGCCTTCGGGGCCCAAATCGATCACCCAATCAGCTGTTTTTATGACCTCCAGATTGTGCTCGATCACCACCATGGTGTTGCCTTGGTCCACTAGTTCGTGAAGCACTTCCAGAAGTTTTTTCACGTCGTGAAAATGCAGCCCCGTTGTTGGTTCGTCTAGCAAATACAATGTGCGGCCTGTGGCACGTTTGGCCAGCTCCTTGGCCAGCTTAACTCGTTGTGCTTCGCCGCCGCTGAGAGTTGTGGCTTGCTGGCCTACTTTGATATAGCCCAAGCCGACGCGGGCAAGAGTATCCATTTTATCGCGCACTGATGGCACGGCGCGGAAGAAATCAGCACCTTCCTGCACCGTCATGTCCAGAACATCTGCAATCGATTTGTCCTTGAACTTGATCTCAAGTGTTTCGCGATTATAGCGTTTGCCCTTGCATTCATCGCATGTCACATAAACATCGGGCAGAAAATGCATTTCAATTTTGATGACGCCGTCTCCCTGACAGGTTTCGCAGCGACCGCCTTTGACATTGAATGAAAAGCGACCGGGACCATAGCCCCGCGCTTTGGCTTCTGGCAGGCCCGCAAACCAATCACGGATGAAAGTAAAGGCCCCAGTGTAGGTGGCGGGGTTTGAGCGCGGCGTACGGCCGATTGCGGTTTGGTCAATCTCAATGATTTTATCAAGGTGTTCAACACCCGCGATGCTGTCATGGGCAAGCGGCGCTTCACGCGATCCCATGAGTTTGCGAGCCAGTGCGCGGTAGACGGTATCAACGATCAATGTCGACTTTCCGCCTCCTGATACCCCTGTGATGCACGTGAAAATTCCGAGTGGAATTTCAGCGTTAACGTTTTTCAGATTGTTGGCGCGGGCACCGATAATGCGAATTGAACGGTTCTTTTCCCATTTCCGGCGTTTTTGTGGAATAGGCACCTGTTGGACACCACTGAGATATTGGCCCGTAAGTGAATTTGGGTTTGCCATCACATCGGCCGGCGTGCCTTGTGCCACTATGTGCCCGCCATTAACGCCAGCGCCTGGGCCTATATCCAGCATGAAATCGGATTGGCGAATAGCATCCTCATCATGCTCCACCACAATTACCGTGTTACCGATATCGCGCAGATGCACCAAGGTTTTGAGCAGGCGTTCATTATCGCGCTGGTGCAAGCCGATAGACGGCTCATCGAGCACATAAAGAACACCCGTAAGGCCGGAACCGATTTGGCTTGCCAGACGGATGCGTTGGCTTTCACCGCCTGAGAGCGTGCCAGACACGCGGCTGAGCGAAAGATATTCGAGGCCTACATCCACCAGGAATTTCAGGCGGTCGCGGATTTCTTTCAAAATGCGAACGGCGATTTCATTTTGCTTGGGCGTAAGCTTGGACGTGAGTTCACGAAACCATGAATCAGCAGTACGGATCGAAAATTCGGACACTTGCGCAATGTGCAGGCCATTGATTTTTATGGCGAGGGTTTGTGGCTTTAAGCGAAAGCCATGACAGGTTTGGCATTTGTGATCAGATTGATATTGCGCCAATTCTTCGCGCATCCATTCTGAATCTGTTTCGCGCCAACGCCTCTCAATGTTGCCAATCACCCCTTCAAACGCCTTTTTGGTTTTGTAAGAGCGCAAGCCATCATCGTAAGTTATCGACACTTCTTCCAGGCCCGTGCCATTAAGAATGACATCTCGGGCTTGCTTGGTCAGCTTGTTCCACGCAGTGGTCATCGAGAATTTATAGTGTTTTGAAAGCGCTTCCAATGTTTGAGTATAATAGGGGGAGGTGGCCCCCGTTTTGGCCCAGGGGGCAATGGCACCTTGACGCAATGACAATGATTGATCGGGCACAATCATATCAGTTTCAAATTTCAGCTCCGTGCCCAGGCCATCGCAGGCAGGACATGCGCCGAAGGGATTGTTGAATGAAAAAATGCGCGGTTCAATTTCATCAATTGTGAAGCCTGAGACCGGGCAAGCAAAGCGTTGTGAAAATATTACCCGCTCGTGGGTTTCATTAGCAGATTTATTGGCGCTGTCTTCCTTCGTTTGTGACGGGGGAAGCGGTTTGTCGGCAAATTCTGCAATAGCAAGACCATCAGCCAGCTTTAAAGCCGTTTCAAATGAATCTGCCAACCGTGTTGCCAAATCGGGTCCTATGACAAGACGGTCAACAACCACGTCAACATCGTGTTTGAATTTCTTATCAAGCACGGGCACGGCATCAATCTCATAAAATTCACCATCAACCTTGACGCGCTGAAAGCCTTTCTTCTGGTATTCGGCGAATTCCTTGCGGTATTCGCCCTTGCGGCCCCGCACCACAGGCGCCAGCAGATAAAGCCGTGTGCCTTCCGGCAGCGCCAAAGTGCGGTCAACCATCTGGGTGACTGTCTGCGCCTCAATGGGAAGGCCAGTGGCCGGAGAATAAGGAACTCCCACGCGCGCAAACAGCAAGCGCAGGTAATCGTAAATCTCAGTGACCGTGCCAACAGTAGAGCGCGGGTTTTTGCTGGTGGTTTTTTGTTCTATTGAAATTGCCGGAGAAAGCCCATCAATCTGATCGACATCTGGCTTCTGCTGCATTTCAAGAAATTGCCGTGCGTAGGCAGAGAGTGATTCTACATATCGGCGCTGGCCTTCGGCATAGATGGTATCGAAGGCAAGAGACGACTTTCCCGATCCAGAAAGCCCTGTGAAGACGATCAACTTGTCACGCGGCAAATCAACCGAAATATTTTTAAGGTTATGCTCACGCGCACCTTGAACAGAGATGACTCGATTATAGGACATTATGGATCACCTAGATCAAATAGTGAACGGGTACAAACGGATTGTGGAGGTGCCTGAAAAATAATTTCAGCACTAAGGGGTTAGGTATCAAATTTTTATGCCTCAACTAAACGAATGAGGAAACGAAAAAGATTTGTCATGTGCTCGACAAAAACTACAAAATATCAAATCGATGCAATCATTTCGGAACGAAAAAATTATTGAATGGAACCTTTCAGAGTTAATTAAGTTAGAATTGAATTAGTTAGAGTTTGAAACAGAATAGCTTTGCTAGTTTGTAAATTGTGAGGCAACTTGATGAAAGTTGGAGTTGCAATCTGCTGGGGTCTTGCACGCTAATTCGGAATTTTGTTTGTTAGGCTGGGCACCAAGGGCGACGGAGAATTGTGCAACAACTGAAAGAAGAGGTATGCCTACTTATTGGTGCAATCACAGGGTCGAGCCGTGTGAGCTTCGTGCGCATCAACTATGAGATCAACAAAGTAGAGATTCTTGCCTCTTCACTCGGTTTGCCGCGCATGTATGACATGCGGTTTGCGTTTACCCCAATCTCGCCAGAGCGGCCCAGTATTTTGCTGCCATCGTTCAAAAAATTTCCCTATATCATCGGTCATCCCATATTTGACATCATTCCGAATCTTAATTCGATGGCGGCTTATCTGGTGCATGACACCCCTAAACACAGAACTATGCTTATTGCCTGGAACCCTAGTGCTGGCTTCTTCAAAAACGACAATTCGATTACCATCGTCGAGCGGCTGATAAACGTTTCAAAAGAGATTTTTTCGGACAAGCATCCAAGTAAAGAGCATCTCAATGAGATGATTTCAAATGATGTTTCAAAAAACGGTTTCGCGGAAACTGCCCTTGTTCTTAACAGCGAGCCTCTATCGAAGTTCCTATTTGAAACCCTGATTTCTCGCAAACGTTTGCTTGCCCGAAATGGTGCGTCTTACCTGGCTCTCAGGCAATGGCGAAAATCAATCAAGCCTTATCAGCTGAAAGCGTTGCAAGCCATAAAATCCGACGATGCGCCCATCAGCATTGAGGCTATCGCAGTCGAAATGGTCAGGCAGATTGAGAGTGTTTATGGCAAACTTTTCAATACACTGGTGCCCGTTCCTGGTGGAAGTTCAGGGCGCAAGAAAAGCTTTTCGGTGTTGATTGCTGAGCGCGTTGCCCACGGGCTTAAAATTCCCTGTCGGGATATCTTGATCCCAGCAACAGTGGCAAAGGGAGCATCGCACCCCAAAAAGAGTGTAATTCTTCAGCCTTATAAGCTGAGCGAGCAGCTTGATGGCAATGTGTTGATTGTGGACGACGTTGCAAGTTCTGGCAAACACATCGAACTTGCAACAAATGCCATCAAGGACACTGCGAACTATTGTACAGCCGTTGTCTGGATTGCCGATTAAGCTTTAACAATCAGGTTAATCTGATTCTTGATCGACAAAGGGCTTTTCTTGGCAAAGCATAACATTCTTCGAGAGGTTTTTGGCTATGATTCATTTCGGCCTGGACAAGAAGCAATCGTCGACAGTCTGCTGGCGGGCCGCAATGTTCTGGCCGTCATGCCCACAGGCTCTGGCAAGTCATTGTGTTTTCAAATTCCGGCATTGGTCAAGACCGGGCTTACCATCGTTGTTTCGCCACTTGTGGCCTTAATGCAAGATCAAGTGGCTGCTTTGAAAATTGCTGGTGTTGCCGCAGAAACAATCAATTCGTCTGCCTCCTATGATGTGAACGCAGAAATATGGCGGCGTGTGGCAGGCGGTGCCGTTTCTATTTTGTATTTGGCACCAGAACGTTTGATGACTGAACGCATGATCAGTGCCTTGCGACGGTTAAATGTGGCTTTGATTGCTGTGGATGAGGCCCACTGCATTTCGCAATGGGGTGCTTCATTCAGGCCGGAATATGATGAGTTGCAAAGTTTAAAAGATGTGTTTCCCGGTGTTCCAATCGGCGCATTCACCGCAACCGCTGATGAAATAACAAGACGGGACATGGTGACGAAAATATTCGGGGGCAAGGCGGATGTGTTTGTGTCGGGGTTTGATCGCCCGAACATTAAATTGGCTGTAGAACCCAAAACCAACAGCACAAAGCAACTTTTAGCATTTCTAAAAAATCGCAGGGACGAAAGCGGGATTGTTTATGCGCTTTCACGCAAGAGCGTTGAAAAATGGGCCGACACTTTGAAAGATGAAGGCTACAAGGCATTGCCTTATCATGCCGGGCTTCCCGTTTCAGTTCGAAATGAAAATCAAGAAATTTTCATGGCAGAAAAGGGCGTCATTATTTGTGCCACCATCGCATTTGGAATGGGGATTGATAAACCGGATGTACGGTTTGTGTTTCATGCCGATCTTCCGTCAACGTTAGATGCTTACTATCAGGAAATTGGAAGGGCAGGACGAGACGGCGAAGCTGCAGATGCACACATGATTTTTGGCATGCAAGACGTCGTGATGCGGCGAAAGTTTATTGATCAGGAGGAGGGTGACGAGCGCCAAAGCAAGCTGCAACACCAGCGCCTTCGACATCTCGTGAATTTTGCGCAAGCCGGCACCTGCCGTCGACAGATTTTATTACAGTATTTTGGCGAAACAACCGAGCCTTGCAACAATTGTGACGCGTGTTTGGGATATATTTCATTTGATCAGACGAGTGAGCGCAAAACTAAAAAAATCATCCGTCACGAGCGGTTGGTTGAACCCACCAAAGATTTTGACCCGCGATTAGAGTCCTTGCTGGTGAACTTGAAAGCCTTGCGGATGAAGCTTGCCAAGTCTCGTGGTGTTCCGGCCTATGTGATTTTTTCTGACAAGAGTTTGATTGATATGGCAGTTCGCATCCCCCTGACGCGCTGGGATTTTGGCGAAGTGCATGGTGTGGGCGAAGCCAAGCAACAACAATTTGGCAATATCTTTTTGGAAGAGATCACACAGTTTGTTAAGGGAAAGTTCTGATGGGAATTGCGAACGGGAATTAACTCCCAGAGCAACTTTAAAGTTTCACATCATAATGAAACTGTTCAGCCATCCAGGAAAGATCAGCTCCGAGTTGTGGTAAAATGGAAGTCAGATAATCACGATAGAGAGGATCGGTTTTCCATCTGTTGACGGATTTTGTATCAATTTGTCTGACACCGTGCATGCTCGCCACAGCCTTTGCCGGAGGCTTGAAGGTTTCCATGAACTGGGTGGCAGCAACGTTCACAGTCAACCCGAGAACCTCACTTAATTGTAATTGGATGGCCATGGGATCGGAGACAACATCCTCATAACGGATGACCACTGTATTTGGCCTTTTGGTCTGCATGAGGTGTTGAAGGCTTCGCATTTCACCTAACCATCTGTCAGGTTGAATGTGAAACCCAACTGGCGTTCTGTGATGAGTGCTGGTCAGCACATCAAATGGATGACGAACGATGTGAACGATGTTTATGGATTGCGGCACATCTATCACAGTTTGGTAAGATCGGTGATTGCGTTTCAAGACGAGGGTCTGCTTTTCAGTTTTGATTAGCCCAAACATGGCCGCATCCACTTCATCTGCAATCACTTCGAGATCACTGAATGTCGACATAATGCCGGTCAAAAGCCACGTTCCCGATCTCCCGCATCCCATAACAAAAATACGTTTTAAAGGTTTTGATTGAGCGTCAATGTCTATGAGACGCAGCTGCAAGGCCCCTGGCTGCATCAGCATTTCTATTTCGTTTTTAATTGAATTTGATCCGGAAACCATGGCCGCCATACGCCAACTTATTAAATGATTCGACATCTGTCGATGCTGAAATCAATACCTTAATGTGATCAAAAATTCTGAGAGCTTTGTTTAGCAAATCTTACAAAGCCTAAGTCAAGCAAAAGACGCTAAACATCGCCGCTGCGGAAACTGGTTGGATAATGCAATTTTTCAAAAAATACCCGCTGGGCCGAAGTTGGCCGCAGCGGGCTTTCAGTTTACATTTTAAATGTAGCGTCCTTGATCATTACTTTAGCAACTTTGCCATCAAACTCATGGGTTTTGCCTTCCAATATAATAGAGCACGCTGTTTTGCATTCCGGAAGTTCTGCGGTGGCTTTTGCCTTGACTTCCTGGTCAATTTCTTTGCCGCCCTTAGGCGTGATTTTCAGGGTGTAGGCCTTGTTGTCCTCATTTACGACTGACATGGCGTTTGCAGCTGAAATCAACGAGCCGAGCACGATTACGCTGGCCAATAAAATACGAGTGTTCATGGTAAAACTCCTGATTAAAAGTGACTTTATGATTTGTTCTGCAAGTTGGTGACTTGCATAACGTTTGGTCGAAATGATGCATTAAACTCTGCATCATGAACTTATGTTGAGCCGCATTTAGCGAGATGGGTACTTAATAGTCCGCAATGTAAATTAAGAATTATTCAGTTAAATTTTCCAATAAAAAAACCGGCGAACACTGCGCCGGTTTTTTATCAAGTCAAAATGTTATCACATCTTTTTGGCGATAACACATTTGCCTTTGGAAAGCTTTGAGCCCTTCTTGCAGGCCTTTACCATTTTTTTCTTCATGGATACTTTATGTACCAACACTGTGGCATGTTTTGCAGCCATGACGGGCTTGGTTACTGGTGCAGCGGCCATTGCGCCTGATGAGAGAACAGAGGTGAGAAGTGCGGCGGCGAGAATAGATTTCAACATGGGGATGATCCTTTTTTCTGGGTTGCTGGGAACATGCTGACAATTGGGTCCGCAAGTTAGATGAGAACCATATTTTAAGATTCCAACATCATCACGCCAGATTAAATGAATGCGCTCCACCTTCGTATTTAACACGGCGTAAGGTAGGTTAAATCGGGTTCATTATGTTTCAGACAAAAAAAGCCGGAGAGTATAGCGCTCTCCGGCTTTAGCAGAATAAAGCTAAATATTACTTTTTCTTCATCATCTTATCTGCAACGCATTTGCCCTTCATCATCATCATGCCTTTGCCGCACTTGTCCATTTTCTTCATGTGGTCCATCTTCTTCATGGCTGCTTCTGCCCCGCCTGAAAGAGCTACTGTGAGAGCTACTGCTGCAAGTATTGTCTTGATCATAATTGTTTCCTCAACTGGTTTAATTCATTACGCGATTGCCGCGCGACCTCAGGGTAGGCCCCTGTGATCACTTGTTAAAATCAATAAGATGTAATGTTGATCACCTTTAGTTGATAGGTTGGCGATCAATTTTCGCTGTGGTTGGTTACTGAAACAAATTCTTCATCTTCCTGCCCAGCGCGTTCAAACTTCAGGAAGTCATAATAACCGCAATGTCCTTCGCCCGGAAAAACACGGCAGGTTGAAGGGCGGGCGTGATAAATGGTGCAGCGCCGCGCTTCCGTATCGAAAAACTGGCAGATCTTGCCATAAATCGTATCGGCTTTGCGGCGCATGATGCGTTTGTAGCCATGGGCCTCTTTGAAAAATTTCGTTTCCGCTTTTTCAAGTGTCAAGTTGAAGTGGTTGGCGATGCGCAAGGCATCACGGTCCTTCACTTCAATGACAGGGTAGGAGCAGCAATAGCCCGGGCATTTCAGACAATCATATTTGGGTTTTGCAGGCATTCGAGATTCGCTCCAGATCGTGGAGCCTTGGTGGCTTATTTTGATAGTGGCTTCAAGTGTTGCGCCTTGAATTGGTGATATTTTCTGTTTGTTTCCACAACTTCACCCATCAACCATTCACGAAAAGCGCGCGCAGGCGCTGATTCACGGCTGCCTTTCTTGCGCACCACAAAATAGGCCCCATGATCTTTCATTTCAAAATTGAACGGCCGTGCAAGCCACCCTTCCATCAAGCTGTCGGTGCACAGGATTTGGTCACCCAGTGCAAAGCCTTGCCCGGCTTCGGCTGCTTCCAAAGCCAAATGATTTTGAAAGGTAGAGCCACGCCAATCTTCCACGCCTGAAACACCAGCCGCTGCAAGCCATTCCGCCCACCACTGCTTGCGGTCTTCATGCAACAAATTGTATTCAGACAAGCCTGCAGGGGTGATTGATGGATCATCCTTGATCAATTTGGGTTCACAGACTGGAAACACCACAACGTCGGAAAGCTTCACAGATTCCACATCGTTCCAACCCCCCAAGCCATAGCGTATGCCCAGATCGACATCATCGGCATAAAAATCAACCAGCCTGGATGTGGGATCAATGCGGAGTTCAATATCAGGATGCAGTGTGTTGAAGTGGCCAAGGCGGCCCACCAGCCAGCGTGATGCAATGGCTGGTTCAACAGATACGCTCAGACTGCGAACATCGCCCACCGCAGCAGCTTCGCGCGCTGCATCCGACAGTTGATCAAACAGAGGCGTGAGCAGTGCGCCAAATCTTCGACCAGGTTCAGTCAGCTGCACGCCGCGTCCCGTTCTTAAAAACAGCTGTGTGCCTAGATATTCTTCAAGTTCTTTGATGTGGCGGCTGATTGCGGCATGGGTCACGAATAGCTCCGCTGCCGCATCAGAGAAGCTCTCGTTGCGGGCGGCAGCTTCAAAGGCCTTCATTCCATTCAGGGAGGGGAGTCGTCGTGCCATTGTTGCAGCATACACATATCTTTAAATGTCAGCGTAACTTTTTGTTACGTGTCATGTAAGATTAAGCCGTTTGTAGTTTGCAACTGCGAAGAGTATCTAGAGTACAAGTTGATTATATGAATGGAGAAGAACATGAACAATTGGATTTTTAATGCGTATTCAGACGTTTACACCACTGCAATGATGCATGATGTAAAGCCAAAGAGCTTTGTTGCAGTTGCTAACAAGTCTGGTGAAAACCGTTTTAGCAAGCTCGTCAAGATGCTCGGTCGCGCGTAAGACGATGGCATATCGAAATTGAGGCCCCGGATTTCTCTGGGGCCTTGTTTTTTGCTTCGAAAAAGAACATATCAAGAACTGTGGACGGCATGAAGCCAGGCCGTGCGCTCGTTTAGGAAATGGATTAAGAAAGATCCAAACAGGAGTAAGTATCATGGCAGGTTCGGTCAACAAGGTCATTTTGGTAGGTAATCTGGGAAAAGACCCGGAAGTGCGTCACACGCAAGATGGCAAACCCATTGTGAATTTGTCGCTCGCCACCACTGAAAGCTGGCGCGACAAAGGCTCGGGCGAGCGGAAAGAAAAAACCGAATGGCACCGAGTTGTCATTTTCAATGAAAACATTGCAAAGGTGGCCGAGCAGTATTTGAAAAAAGGTTCTTCGGTTTACATTGAAGGCCAATTGCAAACGCGCAAATGGACGGACAAGGATGGTGCTGACAAATATTCCACTGAAATTGTCTTACAGAATTTCGGTGGCACCTTAACGATGCTGGGTGGCAAGCCCGGAGGTGGTGAGAGTGCGGGTTATAGTGGTGGCGACGAGTTTGGGTCTTCCAGTCCGATGGAGCGGCCGCGCTCTTCAGCCAAGCCAACAAGTTTCAACCGCGATCTGGATGATGAGGTTCCGTTTTAAGGGCCTCAAAACCGTTTTGTTTGATTGCTCCTGAAAGCGCAAAAGCCTAGTATTTCATTCAAGTTTTTCAGCGAATCTCTTGCCGCCGCAAGGGCGCTGAAATGTTGCAATTCAAGTAAAGGTTTCAGCTTTTCAGTGGCCAATAAAGACGACGACACAGCGGGCCTTCCGCCTGCCAATCCCAATGAAATTTCACCCATTTCCATTGAAGAGGAAATGCGGGGAAGCTATCTCAGCTATGCAATGAGTGTTATCGTGTCGCGTGCGCTTCCTGACGTGCGTGATGGCTTGAAACCTGTGCACCGGCGCATTCTTTTTGCCATGAATGAGGCGGGCCGCACGCCAGATAAAAAATATACCAAGTCAGCAACAACAGTTGGCGACGTGATGGGTCGCTATCACCCGCATGGTGACAGTGCCATTTACGATGCATTGGTGCGCATGGCACAAGAATTTTCACTAAGATTGCCCTTGATTGATGGTCAAGGCAACTTTGGCTCTGTTGACGGTGATCCGCCTGCGGCCATGCGTTATACTGAAAGTCGTTTAGCAAAAACCGCGATGCCTTTGCTGGATGATATTGATCAAGATACCGTCGACTTCATGCCTAACTATGATGGCGAGCGCATGGAGCCCACTGTTCTCCCGGCCAAATATCCAAATCTTCTGGTCAATGGTGCCGGCGGCATTGCTGTTGGTATGGCCACCAACATGGCACCTCATAATCTGGGTGAAGTGATTGATGCCACACTGGCAGTCATGGACAATTCTGAAATCAGTGTTGAAGACTTATTGCCCATCATCAAAGGACCTGATTTTCCCACTGGTGCCATAATTCTGGGCCGTGCTGGCATTCGCAGTGCATTTACGACAGGCCGCGGCACAATAACCTTGCGCAGCCGTGTTGCAGTCGAAGAAATTCGGAAAGATCGGCTTGCTTTGATTGTGACTGAGATTCCGTATCAGGTGAACAAGGCCAACATGGTTGAGCGCATGGCTGAATTGGTGCGTGAAAAGAAGCTGGAAGGCATTTCTGACATTCGCGATGAAAGTTCGCGTGAAGGCATGCGGGTTGTCATCGAGATCAAACGTGATGCTGAAGCAGATATTGTGCTCAATCAACTGTGGCGGTTCTCGCAGTTGCAGACCACGTTCAGCATCAACAACATTGCCTTGATTGGCGGCAAACCAGAACAGCTTAATTTGCTCGATTTGCTTAACGCTTTTATCGCTTTCCGTGAGGACGTTGTCACAAGGCGCATAAAATTCCTTTTGCGGAAAGCGCGGGACAGGGCCCATGTGTTGGTGGGTTTGGCCATTGCTGTAGCCAATATTGATGAAGTCATTCGTATCATCAGGGCGTCGAAGGATTCAGCTGAGGCACGGCGCGCTCTGATTGACCGCAATTGGCCCGCACGCATGCTGGAGCCTTTGATCGCATTGATTGCAGATCCGCGCCACCGATTGAACGAGGATGGCACCTATAAGCTTTCAGACGAACAGGCACGCGCCATTCTCGAGCTACGATTGGCTCGCCTTACACAACTGGGCTTGGAAGAAATTACCGACGAGCTGACTGAGCTTGCCGCTGAGATCAAGAAGTATTTGGAAATTCTAGGATCACGCGCCGCCATTCGCACCATCATCAAGGATGAGATGTTGAAAGTTCGCGCCGACTTTGCAACACCGCGCAAAACTGAAATTATTGAGAATGAGGGTGAGGTTGAAGATGAAGACTTGATCCAGCGTGAAGACATGGTGGTGACTGTAAGTCACTCAGGCTATGTAAAACGCGTGCCATTGTCTTCATACCGGGCGCAGCGCAGGGGTGGCAAGGGCCGCGCCGGGGTGCAAGTGCGCGACGCTGATTTTGTGACCAAACTGTTTGTGGCCAACACCCATACGCCGATTTTATTCTTCTCGTCCAAGGGCATGGTTTACCGGCTTAAATGCTGGCGCTTGCCAATCGGAAATCCGCAATCGCGCGGCAAGGCCATGATTAATCTTTTGCCGCTTGCACTGGGAGAGCGGATCACAACGATTATGCCAATGCCGGAAGATCCCGCTTCATGGGCCGCATTGCAAATTGTATTTGCAACCACAAGCGGCGATATCAGGCGCAATGAATTGTCTGAATTTGAAAGCATCAACCGCGGTGGCAAGATTGCCATGAAACTGGAGGAGGGCGATGCCATTGCAGGGGTGGATATTTGCAGCGACAACAACGATGTTTTGCTGACCACGGCTCATGGCCAATCCATCCGCTTTGCTGTGACTGATGTTCGCGTGTTTGCAAGTCGGGGATCAACGGGCGTTCGCGGCATAAGACTTGATGCCAATGACAAGGTCATTTCCATGTCGATTTTACATCACGTGGAAGCCACCGCCGAAGAGCGAAGCGCTTATATCAAAATGTCTCGCGCTGTAGCTGGCGATGAGATTGACGAGGGTGTTTCGGATGAGGAAACAACGGTTGATACCACGCTGTCGCAAGAGCGTTACGCTGCAATGGGAGCGGCCGAACAATTTGTTCTGACAGTTTCTGACAAAGGCTATGGCAAACGTTCATCGTCCTATGATTACCGCATTACCAATCGAGGCGGCAAAGGTATTACAGCCATGACTGTGAATGAACGCAATGGTGCGCTGATTGCCTCGTTCCCTGTGGATGAGACTGATGAAATCATGCTGGTCACAGATGGCGGCCAATTGATCCGCTGCCCGGTGACGGGCATTCGCAAGACAGGCCGTAATGCGCAAGGCGTTCGGGTGATTGACACAGCGGCGGGCGAAAAAGTTGTGTCTGTGGAGCGGATCAGTGAAGAGGCGAACGAAGGCGAGGAAGAATAGCGTCTTCAAGTGTTTCACACTTGGCGGGTTAATATTTCTCTGCTTGCATGGAATTTTACCATCTTATCTGTTGCTGGTTTACAACAGTCTGGGCATTTTTTGCAAATCCAGCTTGGCGCCTAATTGGTAACCACGATCTGCCGCAATTAAATCCTAGAATTTACACAAGTCTAAAGTGACATTTGTCATTAGACGATTTTTAAATTGTAGACTGTAGGGTTGAAGTTGGAGACGCAACGCAAAAAGGATCGGCTTCGGGTGCAGTTTTCGCCGTTTTTTTCTTTTTTCATGAGATGTGTCTTGGCCGCCCTGTGTTGTGTTTCGTTGGCACATGGTGTTGCAGCGGAAGATGATAGCCAGTCGTCGGGCGGGTTTTTTTCATATTTTCCAGCTCCACCAAAATTGCGCATGCCAAAAATTGATATCGTTCCGTTTTGGACCAATGATTTCAAGACTGCAAAGAAGGCTTACAACCGCGGCAATTATGAAAAAGCCTTGGAATATTTCAACAAGGCGTCCGAAGATGGCAACTTCATCGCAGATTGGTATTTGGGCCATATGTACCGTCTGGGTCATGGCGTCGTCATGGATCAAGCCGTAGCCTTTTCATATTATAACCGGGTCGCTGAAAACTTTGACCCGGAAGAGCAAGATAAAGACCGCTTGCGTGTTACGGTTGACAGTCAATTGCGCATTGCAAATTACCAGCGCACAGGCATTGCCTCAGCCAAACTTAAGGCCAATCCGCAATTGGCTGCTCGCACATTTTTACGTCTTGCAACCACTTATGCCCATCCCGGTGCACTTTATGCCCTGGGCGTTATGAGCATTGAGGGAGAGGGGATGAAGCAGAACCCCCAGCAGGGCTTGAAGTGGTTGAACGCTGCTGTGCGAAAGCATAGCCCGGAAGCTGCGGCCTATCTGGCGGAATTATATGCAAAGGGAAAGATCGTAAAGTTCGATGAGACAAGGTCATTGATGTGGTATGTGATTGCCGCCCAATCGGCTCAACAGGATGAATTTCCGATGATATTCGAACGGCTGAATGAGTTGCGCTTTGGTGCAACCGAAGAAACGCGACTGGAAGCCGAAGCACGCGCACGAGTTTGGTCGGAAGAAAACCCAACTCCCAACGAATAGATCCTGTGCTTGCATGTGGCGGTGGCTTAAGGCAATCAACGAACATGACTGACAGACCTAAGACTAAAATTCCGCTTATGACTCCACCATCATTTTGGTCAAGATTGAGGCGCTATTTTTTCACAGGTCTGGTGATCACGGCACCTGCTGCGATTACAATTTGGGCCACACTTTGGATCGTTGGGTCTTTTGATGGCATAGTCAAACCTTGGCTGCCGTCCAATTACAATCCTGATACATATCTGCCGATTAAAATTCCAGGCCTTGGTTTAATTTTCGCACTGGTGGTGATTACAATTATTGGTGCTTTTGCGGCAAATCTGGTCGGACGGACACTGATTGGACTGTGGGACAAGTTGCTGAACCGAACACCCGTTGTCCGTTCGATTTACAAGGGTTCGAAGCAAATTTTTGAAACAATTTTTGCTGAAAAAGGGGCCTCGTTCAAACAAGTCTGTCTGGTTGAATGGCCACGCAAGGGGGCGTGGTCGATTGCGTTTGTATCAAAGGAAGTGGACGGTGCAACAATCGGATTGGCTAAAGGGCGAAAGATGTATTCGATCTATGTGTCCACAACTCCTAATCCCACGTCTGGCTACATGTTCTTTGTCGATCACACTGAAGTTAAGATTCTCGATATGAGCGTTGAAGATGGATTGAAATTGGTAATCTCCATGGGGTTGGTTTTCCCTGATGCCGCCAATTCAGTGGGCGAGCAGCAAACTGCGCCCAAGCCACCCCAGAAAATCAGCCGGAAGACAAAAGCTTGATCGCTTCATCGCGTTCGAAAAGATAAAGCAAGTTGCGTAAGGCTTCACCGCGCGGCGAACTTAGTTTTGCATCTCGGTTGAGAATCAAACCTGCGTCATCTCGAGCAGCTGCGAGCAAATCGCCATGAATTGCCAAGTCAGCAATCCGGAACAGCGGCATGCCTGATTGTTGCGTCCCCAGCATTTCTCCACCACCGCGCAATTTCAAATCTTCTTCTGCGATGCGAAAACCATCTTCGGTTTCCCGCATGATGTTAAGCCGCGCTTTTGCCGTTTCACCCAATGGATCCTGATAGAGCAGAAGGCAGGAGGATTTAACGCTGCCGCGCCCAACACGGCCCCGCAACTGGTGAAGCTGGGCCAAGCCAAAACGTTCAGCATTTTCAATAATCATGATGCTGGCTTCGGGCACATCGACACCTACTTCGATGACCGTGGTTGAGACCAGGATGGATAAATGTCCGGCCTTGAAATGTGCCATGACGGAGTCTTTTTCCGCACCTTTCAAACGCCCGTGGATCAAACCTACACGGCCGGGAAACGCTGCTTCAAGTGATGCAAAGCGTTTGGTGGCATTGGTCAAATCGACAAATTCACTTTCTTCCACCAAAGGGCACACCCAATAAGCTCTCGTGCCGTGCACCAAGCTTCTGTGCAGTCCAGAAACCACATCATCCAAGCGTGTGGTTGGAAGCACGCGCGTATCTATGGGAAGCCGGCCTGCGGGTTTTTCATCAAGTTTGGACACATCCATGTCCCCATACACTGTGAGAGCCAAGGTGCGCGGTATAGGCGTTGCAGTCATCACCAAAACGTCGGTGTTGCTGGATTTGCCCTGAAGGGCAAGGCGCTGGTGCACCCCAAAGCGATGTTGTTCATCGATCACCACCAATCCCAAATCTTTGAATTCCACGCCGTCCTGAAACAACGCATGGGTGCCAATGAGAATATCCACTTGGCCCATTTTAAGTGCTTCTAAAGTGTCCAGCCTCGCCTGGCCCTTTTCACGGCCTGTAAGAAGGGCCAGCCTAATTCCCGTGCCGCCCACAAATTGGGCAAGGCTGCTGGCATGTTGACGCGCCAGAATTTCTGTTGGAACCATGAAGGCACCTTGAAAGCTACTCTCCACCGCGGCAGCCAACGCCATAAGGGCCACTATGGTTTTGCCAGATCCAACGTCGCCTTGCAAAAGCCTGATCATGCGGTGACTGGACCCCATGTCATGCAAGATTTCAGATATGGCGGTTTGTTGAGCATTGGTAAGGCTATAGGGCAGATTTTTAGCAATCTGGTTACGCTTTAATGCGTTGCCACTCATTAATCTGCCAGATGCACGCTTCAATTGATTTCGCACCAACAGCAGTGCCAGTTGATTGGCAAGCAGTTCATCATAGGCCAGGCGTCTTCGATGGGGGCTGTCTGCCGCCAGCGTCAATTGATCTGCAGGGTTGTGTAAGGTTTGGAGAGCATTGGCAAAATTTGGCCAGTCTTGTTTTTTTAGCCATGGGAGGTCTTGCCATTCGGGCAAATCCGGAAGCCTCGTCAACGTTTCTTGCGCTGCTTTCAGTATGGTTTTGGAACCCAACCCCGCAGTCAGTGGGTAAACGGGTTCCAACACCGGCATTTTTTCATAATCAGCAGCACTCACCACATAATCAGGATGGGTCATTTTAGCTTCGGCTTTGAACCAGCTTATGTCGCCTGATATGAAGCGCTTTTCTCCAACCGGGAATTGCCGCACCAAGTGGTCGGCATAGGTGGTGAAATAGACAAGGCTCATGCTGCCTGTGTCGTCAAATGTGGTAATGCGGTAAGGTTGTTTGGAACCTCGCGGAGGTGCGTGGTGTTGACCTACGGTAACCTCAAGTGTGGCTATACCTTGCACGGGCAATTGCGAAATCGTGCATCTGAACCTCCGATCAATGACACTTGTTGGAATGTGAAACAAAATGTCGATCAGCCGGGGTTCATCCTTGCCAAAAAGTTTTACCAACAGCTTGTTGATCTTGTCGCCAACGCCTTTCAGGCTGGTGACACTCGCAAACAGGGGTGTGAGGATGGAAGGTCGCATTGGACTAGTTTCGCTGCTTATGGATTGCGGTGCAAGGCAAGATAAGGTTAAGACGCGCCCCTCATGTTGCCACCATCTGAAAAAACCGGGATTATGCGCAAGCGCCTGCTGTGGCGGGCCACCCACCGCGGGATAAAGGAAATGGACATCATTGTCGGTGGTTTTGCGGCTTCGCGTTTGGCTGATATGGATGATGCTACGCTGGATGAATTTGCCGTGCTTTTGGAATTGCCTGATCAACATTTGTTATCCTGGGTGACCGGCCAAGAAGCTGTGCCGGAAAATTTAAGTTCGCCGTTGTTGCTGGAGCTTTTGGCGTTTCGCCCGGATCATCTAAAATGATGCTCCCTGACACGCTGAAACAACGCCTTGGGGTGCCTGGTCAAATTTCTCTTTCGGCGTTACCAGATGGCATGGATGCCATGGTCCTGCCGGAAATTGCCGCTGCGGTGGGTGCTGGCGGGCTAGTTCACGTTTGCCGCGATGACCAGCATATGGCATCGCTTAATGATCAGATTGGTTTTTTTGCGGCTGGTCTCGAATGTTTGCGTTTTCCGGCCTGGGATTGCCTGCCTTATGACCGGGTTTCGCCATCGGCAGATATTTTGGCACGGCGGTTGGCAGTGCTCGCCCGCTTGATAAAGCCAACCGGATTGCCGTTTATTCTGCTTACAACCGTGAATGCGGTTTTGCAGCGCGTGGTGCCGCAAAGCTTGATTTCGCAAGGCACATTCAGCGCGGTGCCGGGACAAAGAATTAACAGCGATAAGCTGCAAGCTTTTTTGATTGATAACGGGTTTGCGCGCGTGGGCACTGTGGTCGATCCTGGTGACTTCGCAGTGCGAGGCGGTTTGATTGATATCTATCCGCCGGGCGCTTCAGTTCCGGTGCGGCTTGATTTCTTTGGCGATGCGCTGGAAAGTATTCGAAGTTTTGATGCGCAATCGCAAAGGTCCATTGCGCAACTTAAATCACTGGTGCTGCATCCGGCCAATGAGGTGTTGCTGTCACAAGCTTCTGTGGCGCTGTTTCGCACAGGTTATGCGGAGGCTTTTGGCGGCATTGATATCAACGACCCGCTTTATGAAAGCGTTACAGCGTCTCGTCGTTATCAAGGCATGGAGCACTGGTTACCCTTGTTTCATGGCAGCTTGGGTACAATTTTTGATTACGTGCCAGGTACTGTTTTGTCGGTGGCGCATTCAACATCTGCTGCGATGGATGCACGCACTGAGCAGGTTGCTGAGTTTTATGATGCACGTCGTGAAGCATTGTCAAAACAGAGCTTCGGCGCTGCCCCTTATAAGCCGCTGAAGCCGGAACGCCTCTATGTGACAGCGCAGGAATGGCAGCAACTGATTGCTGACCGAACAGTGCTAGAACAGTCGCAATTCGAAAATCCTGACAGCAGGGCCATTTCATTTTCTGGAAAGCAAGGCCGCAGCTTTGCCGCTGAACGCGCAGAAGCGGGAGGTAATGTTTACGACTCGGTGCGGATGCATTCAGATAATCTGCGGAAAAGCGGAAAGCACACCCTGATTGCCTGTTGGAGTGAGGGTTCGGCCGATCGGCTTGCCACCATTTTGCGGGATCATGAACTGGCCCCCTTGGTGTTTGCCAATGATTGGGCAGAGGCTTTGAGCCGCGAAGTAGGCATTGTTTCAATGATTGTGCTGCCACAGGAGCAGGGCTTCGAAACGCCCGCCCTTGCGCTGATTTCCGAGCAGGATATTCTCGGTGACCGCTTGGTGCGCAAAGCCCGCAAATCGAAAAAGGCTGCGGATTTCCTAACAGAACTCTCGTCCATCTCTGCGGGCGACCTGATGGTGCATGTGGACCATGGGATTGGGCGGTTTGAGGGGTTAAAAACCATTGATGTGCAGGGCTCTCCGCATGATTGCTTGCTGCTGATTTATGCCGAAAATTCGAGACTGTTTCTGCCCGTGGAAAATCTGGAACTGCTCACGCGCTATGGGTCTGAATCAGATAATGTTCAGCTTGATCGTTTAGGTGGCGGAGCGTGGCAGGCGAAAAAAGCCAAACTCAAAGAGCGCATCCGTGAAATTGCAGGTGAACTGATCAAGACCGCAGCAGCACGGGAACTGAAGCCCGGCGATATTTTGATGCCGCCGGAAGGGGCATTCGATGAGTTCTGTGCGCGCTTTCCTTATGAGGAAACAGAAGATCAGCTGACAGCCATAGAAGCGGTGATTGAGGATTTGGGCAAGGGCCGTCCGATGGACCGCTTGATTTGCGGCGATGTGGGGTTTGGTAAAACGGAAGTGGCTTTGCGGGCGGCATTTGTTGCAGCCTATGCCGGAAAGCAAGTGGCCATCATGGTGCCCACCACCTTGCTGGCGCGGCAACATTACAAAAATTTCGTGGAACGTTTTAAAGGCCTTCCTTTACGCATAGCACAAGCCTCTCGGCTGGTTGGGCGCAAGGGCATTGACGAGGTTAAGAAGGGTCTGGAAGACGGCTCGGTTGATATTGTGATCGGCACGCATGCGCTGCTGGCTGCGACTGTAAAATTCCGCGATCTTGGCTTGATGATCGTGGATGAAGAACAGCATTTTGGCGTAAAACATAAAGAGCGCCTGAAGGAAATGCGCGCCAATGTGCATGTGCTTACGCTTACGGCAACGCCCATTCCGCGCACATTGCAACTCGCGCTTTCAGGTTTGCGGGAAATGTCTTTGATCACCACGCCTCCTTTGGACCGTTTGGCGGTGCGCACTTATATCTCGCCGTTTGATCCCGTTATTGTGCGTGAACATCTGCTGCGCGAGCATTTTAGGGGTGGGCAAAGTTTCTATGTGGTGCCGCGCATCACTGATTTAGACGAGATCGCCGAATTTCTTCGCGAAAGTGTGCCGGAATTAAAGTTCCGCACCGCACATGGCCGCATGGCACCCACAGAACTGGAAGACATCATGACTGGTTTTTACGACCGTGCATTCGATGTTCTGCTGTCCACAACGATTGTGGAATCTGGTCTCGATATTTCTACGGCCAACACCATGATCATTCACCGGGCCGATATGTTTGGCTTGGCGCAGCTTTACCAATTACGCGGGCGGGTGGGGCGTTCAAAGCAGCGCGCCTATGCGTTACTCACAACCCAAACACGAAAGGCGCTCACACCCACGGCGGAGCGGCGCTTGAAAGTTTTGCAGTCGCTGGATTCACTGGGGGCAGGGTTCAATCTTGCGTCCCATGACTTGGACATTCGCGGTGCTGGCAATCTTTTGGGCGAAGAGCAGCACGGCAATATTCGGGAAGTGGGTTTTGAACTCTATCAATCCATGCTGGAAGATGCTGTTGCCTCAATGAAGGATGGTGTGGATGACGCACTGCTTGATGGTGCCTGGTCGCCTACCATCAACATTGGCACTTCGGTGCTGATCCCAGAATCTTATGTGTCTGATTTGCAAGTGCGGCTTGGGCTTTACCGGCGTCTTGCAGATTTTCAAGAGCAGCAGGATCTGGACGGGTTTGCGGCAGAACTGCATGACCGCTTTGGGCGCCGCCCCGAAGAGGTTGATCACCTGTTGGAGATTGTTTCAATCAAACTTTTGTGCCGCAAAGCCAATGTGTCTAATGTGGATGCTGGGCCGAAAGGCGCGACAATTGGTTTCAGGGGTGGGATTTTTGCCAACCCCACGGCTCTGGTCAACTGGATAGCGGGGCAGGGTACATTGGCCAAATTGCGCCCTGCAGATATGAAACTGGTGTTAACGCGCGATTGGACCAGTGCGGCCAACAGGTTGAAGGGCACGCGGCAGCTGATGCAAAATTTGGTGAAGCTGGCGGCGTAAGGAGCACTGCTCAAGCAGCAGCCACCTCTTTGATGGTATTTGCTAACACCTCAGCACTTTGCGCGCCGGATATTCCATATTTCTGATTGATAATAAAAGTGGGAACACCGGAGATGCCCATATGCCTCGCTTGCTCTACCTCTGCCATCACTTCTGTCTTGTCTTTGTCAGACGCAAGCTCAGCTAAAACATCATCATGGTGGAAACCCAGTCCCGCTGCGATGTCTGCCAAAACAGCCTGGTTGCCCACGTCTTTGCCTTTGCTCCAATAAGCTACCAACAACGCGTCCTTGAGAGCTGCTTGATTTCCTTTCACCAGCGCCCAGCGGATTAACCTGTGTGCATCCAACGTGTTGGGTGTTCGGGTGATTTTATCAAATTCATAAGGAACATCATCTTCCTTGCCCGCTGCAATCAGCGGATCGTGAATGGTTTTCAGCCGTTCCGCGCCAAATTTGGCCAGCATATATGCGTGGCGGTCCAAACCTTCTTTGGGAATTGTGGGATCAAGGAAAAACGGGCGAAACGTGACTTCGCATTCCAATTCAGGAATTGACAATAAAGCCTTGTCTAAGCGGCGTTTCCCCAGAAAGCACCAAGGGCAGATAACATCCGAGACTACGTCAATCGTGATCATGGATTGCGCCACAATGTGGTAGTTTCAAACCCGGCCAAGGGTTGTTGGTCGGGCCTACCGATATAAGACCAGCGCGCCACCCATTGGCCGCCTGCGTCATAAAACGGGATGATGTAAAAGCCTGCTACCAGCAGGCGGTCCTCGGCTTGAACAGCCGACACGAATTCTGCTCGCGTTTTGGCATGAAGCATAGTGTCAATCGCTTTGTCGATTGCAGGGTCCGCAATGCCAGGATAATTGCGTGTGCCTTGTTCAGTTTTTCCGTTTGAACCAAAATATAGTGTTTGCTCGTTGCCAGGAGACAGCGAATTGAACCAAGTGACAGGGATCATGTCGTAGTCATAGGTTTTTTGCAGAACCGTAAATTGCGCCGCATCGACACTTCGAATTTCAACCTTGATGCCGATTTGTTGAAGCGTGCGCTGATAATGAAGGGCAATTTTTTCTTGATCAGGGTTTTGGATAGCCAGTGTGAATGAAAAACTTTCGCCCGCCGCATTGACCAACCCTTGGTCTTTGATGGTCCAACCCGCTTCTGCCAGCAGGTTGACCGCCTGCCTTAAAATCTTGCGGTCACGGCCTGATCCATCGCTCACCGGCAATTTGTATGTGCCATCGCGCATGTCCGGGCGCAGAGTATCAGCACCAATGGCAAGTGCCAGAGCATCAGCTGGCTTTCCAAACGAGGAAAGCGACGATCCGCTGAAATATCCAAGAGTGCGTTTATAAGCGCCGCCAAAGAGATTTGCATTGGCCCATTCAAAATCAAAGGCCATGGCCAAGGCTTCGCGTACTCTCACATCTGAAAAAATTTTGCGGCGCGTGTTAAATGCAAAGCCAGACGTCGGCGCCGGGGTGCTCTGCTCCATGAATTCGAGAAGCACTTTGCCGTCATTCACCGCTTGAAACTTGTAACCTGTGTTCCAACGCACCGGATCTGATTCGACGCGAATATCCGCATCGCCTTTTTTGAATGCTTCAAAGGCGGAATTGGCATCCTTATAATAATCAAAACGAAACGTGTCGAAATTCCACAGGCCTTTATTATAGGGAAGCTTCTTGCCCCAATAATCAGGGTTCTTTTTGTAGGAGATCATCTCGCCAGCCTTAATTTCCTCAAACACATAAGGACCAGAACCAATCACTGGATCAAGCGAGCTTTCTTCGAATTTTTTCCCTTCCCAATATTTTTTCGAAAGAATGGGCATCAACCCCATGATCATTGGTAATTCACGGTCAGCCTTGTCTTGGTGAAAAGCAATAGTGTGATCATCCGGTGTTTCCACCTTGGTGATCTTTACATAATTGTTTTTGTATTTGGGCTTGCCAAGGTCGCGCAAAGTTTCAAACGAAAACACTACATCGGAAGACGTTACTGCGGTGCCATCTGAAAATTTTGCTTCAGGCCGCAATTTGAACGTAAAAGTCTGGCTGTCATCTGAAACATCAATGCTTTCAGCAAGCAAACCATAAAGCCCAAAAGGCTCCGCCCAATTGCGGCCCATCATGCTTTCAAACACAAAAGTTCCGGGTCCAACCGCCGCGTTGCCTTTGACAATGAAAATATTGGTGCTGTCGAAGCTTCCTGATACGGCCTGCTTTAACGTGCCCCCTTGAGGTGCATCAGGGTTTGCATAGGGGAGACTTTTATAATCTGCGGGCAGTGCAGGTTCGCCCAACAAAACGATGGACGGTTTAGGTTCAGCCCCTGCAGGCGCATAAAGTAGAGTTGCTAAAACGGCTGATAAAACAAGGGTGCGAATCTTTTTCATCTGGCAATCCTAGCGCAGTTTTTCAGCGCACTAAAATGTTTGTGAATTGCCAAGGGTCTTTTTTGTCGATGGGTTCAACGAATAACCCGTCGATGCTTTTAAGCGGGTTCCAATCGGTGTAAACACCACCCACTGGACCCAGATAGGGCAATTGCAATTCCAGGCAGCGCTTAAAATCCATCTCATCGGTCTCCACGATACCACTGTTGGGGTTTTCGATGGCCCAGATCATTCCTGTGAGCACGGCAGATGTAACTTGCATGCCGGTTGCACTTTGATATGGCGCAAGCTTTCTGGCTTCATTGATGGAAAGTTGAGAGCCAAACCAATAGGCATTTTTCTTGTGGCCATAGAGCAACACGCCCAGTTTATCCTGTCCGTCGGCAATTTCCTGCGGTTCAAGAATGTGTTGTTTGGGTTGTTTCTTGCCGCCGTTGCCGAACATTTCATGCAAGCTCAAAATGGCGTCGTTGCAAGGGTGATAGGCATAATTGCAGGTGGGGCGGTAAATCGCCTTGTTGCCTTTGCGAACTGTATAATAATCCGCAATCGAAATCGCTTCATTGTGAGTGACCAGTAGGCCATACTGCGGGCCTATGTCGGGCACCCACGTTCTCACACGGGTGTTGGCCCCGGCACGTTCCAGATAAATAGCAGCTTTGCTGCCGGTTTTGTGCTGATGGCCGTCCGGCGGCATTTTCTTTTCATGCGTGCCCCAGCCCAGTTCGGCTGGCTGCTTGCCTTCGGAAATCAGTCCATCCACCGACCATGTGTTAACGAACGTGCCAAGGCGCTTGGCATCTATGGCGCGCTGCGTATCGCGTTCGGCAATATGCACCCCTTTCACGCCTAACTTCCGCATCAGGTTGGCCCAGCTGTCACGGGTCTTGGGAATTTCGGTTTCATGTTTGGTGTCACGTGCCAAGTTGAGCAACGCCTGTTTAACAAACCAGCTGACCATGCCGGGGTTTGCACCGCAGCAAGAGACAGCCGTTGGCCCTTTGCCCAGCTTGGTTTTAAGGGCCACAAGTTTTTCACGCAGCGCGTAATTGGTACGCTTGGCATTATCAACTTTCTTGTTGTAGTAAAAACCTGGCCAAGGTTCGATAACAGTATCCACGTAAAGCGAGCGCGTTGTGCGGGCCAAGCGCATGATATCCATGCTATCGACGTCAACTGACAAATTGACAATGAAGGCACGGTGATCATCTTCCGTTAGCAAGGGCTTCAAAATGGATTTGAAATTTGTTTTGGTGAGGGCCTGCTTGAGAAATGTAATGCCCTCAGCGTCGGCAATGTGCTTTGATTCATCGTCGGGATCAATAATCGTTATTTTGGTTCGGTCGCAGCGGATATGGCGCAGGATCAGCGGCAAGGTGCCCCGGCCGATGGATCCAAACCCGATCATCACAATAGGGCCGTTCCAATTTACAAAATTCGGGCGAGGGGCCATTTTGAATCCTTACTTCGATACAGACATCTCCGTGCGTTTGCCCGATTTTGAAACGAATGTCACCTTGTCGCCATCTTGGGCCACATCGTAGCAGGCCCAGTTGGGGTTGGGCGGCCAGACCGAACAATATTGATCACCTTCGACTTTCCATGATCCTTGGCTCTGGCTGCCGCCTGCATTGTAAAACGTAGTACCGCTTTTCTGAAAGATTTGATTGGCGGGTTCGCCGTTTTGGACGGTTGTTAGAATTTTATCGTTGAGGACCAGAAAAATTTCGGGGCCTTTGAGCTGCGTTTCAGCGGCGTGAACGGGGGAGGCGAGAAGCAAAAATGTTGTGAATAAAAAATTATGTCGCATGAGTTTGCCCTGCTTTGGATTGGAGTTACCATATATCACTCGTAAACCCCACAAGCGTCATGCCGTCGAAAGGACGGGATAACGTGTATGGTGACAACCTAATTTGAAATTGATTCGGAAATGAATTTGGATGCCTAAAGCCTTGAAAGAAGATCTGTTCGGCGATCTGCCAGCTGCGCCCAAGCCCACACCTGCTGCAAAAGCTCCGCCTAAATCCAAGGGTGAAGAAAGCTATACGGCTGCCGACATTGAGGTGCTTGAGGGTTTGGAGCCGGTGCGGCGCAGGCCTGGCATGTATATTGGCGGCACGGACGAAAAAGCCTTACATCATCTGTTTGCTGAGGTGATTGACAATGCGATGGACGAGGCTGTTGCAGGTCATGCCAGCCGCATTGAGGTTGAATATTTTGCCGATGGGTATTTGGCCGTAACCGACAATGGGCGGGGCATTCCGGTTGATCCGCATCCCAAGTTCAAAGATAAATCTGCTCTAGAAGTGATTATGGTCACATTACATGCAGGCGGCAAGTTTGACTCGAAGGTTTATGAAACATCAGGCGGCTTGCACGGTGTTGGGGTGTCTGTTGTCAATGCTCTCTCAGAACATTGCATTGTCGAAGTGGCCCGCGGCAGCCAGCTTTACCGGCAAGAATTTAGGCGTGGCAAACCCGATGGGGGCTTGCAGGTTTTAGGTAAGGTGTCGGGGCGGCGTGGAACAACGGTGAAATTCCTGCCCGATTCACAAATTTTCGGAAAGGGCAACACGGCATTCTCTGCAGCGCGGCTTTACAAGATGGCCCGCTCAAAATCCTATTTGTTTGGCGGTGTGGAAATTCGTTGGAAATGCGATTGTGCACAGTTGAAAGACAAGGACACCCCGGCCGAAGCAGTGTTTCATTTTCCCGGCGGTCTTAAAGATTTTTTGGCCGAGCGGCTGGACGGCATAACCCGTGTGGTTGATGATTTGTTTTTCGGCAAAATCGAAAAAACAGGTGGCCATGGTGCGGTGGAATGGGCCGTGGCGTGGTTTGGGGGGGACGACGGTTTCATGTCGTCCTATTGCAACACCATTCCCACACCGGACGGGGGCACGCACGAGGCAGGATTTCGGATTGCTCTGACACGTTCGCTTAAAACCTATGCCGAGATGGCCAATAACAAGCGCGCAGGCGTGATCACCGCTGATGATGTTATGGTGCAATCGGGAGCCATGCTGTCGGTGTTTATTCGGGAACCGGAATTTCAGGGCCAGACCAAAGACAAGCTCGCAACACTGGAGGCTGCGCGCATTGTGGAAAACGCAGTGCGCGACCACTTCGACCATTGGTTGACGGGGCATCCGGCGCAGGCTGACAAACTTCTGGATTGGATTGTCGACCGTGCCGAGGAACGCATTCGGCGCCGTCAGGAAAAGGAAGTGGGCCGCAAGACGGCCGTGCGCAAATTGCGTCTGCCGGGCAAACTGGCTGATTGTACCGCAACATTGGCCGAAGGGTCTGAACTTTTTATTGTGGAAGGCGACTCAGCTGGTGGCTCCGCCAAGCAAGCGCGTAACCGGCTCAACCAAGCCGTGCTGCCTTTACGCGGTAAGATTTTGAACGTTGCCAATGCCGGCAAAGATAAATTGGCAGCTAACCAGCAAATTGGCGATTTGGTTCAGGCCATTGGCTGCGGCATGGGCAGTTCGTACCGCGAAGAAGATTTGCGCTATGACAAAATCATTATCATGACGGATGCCGACGTTGACGGTGCCCATATTGCCTCGCTGCTCATGACATTTTTCTACCGGCAATTGCCAAAAGTCATTGATGATGGTCATTTATACTTGGCTGTCCCACCGCTTTATCGCTTAACGCAAGGTGGCAAGACCGTTTATGCCCGCAATGATGCGCATAAGGATGAGTTGCTGGAGAGTTTTGGCGGTCGCGGAAAAGTTGAAGTTGGGCGCTTTAAAGGCTTAGGCGAAATGATGGCCCATCAGCTTAAGGAAACAACCATGGATCCAGCCAAGCGCTTGCTGCTAAAGGTCACCACTGACGTTGCCGCACAGGCAAGCACAGCCCGCGTGGTCGAACAACTGATGGGAAATAAACCGGAAGAACGCTTCAACTTCATCACCGAGCGCGCTGCATTTGTGAGTGCTGACGGATTGGATATCTAAGCAGCCGCCACCTTCATGTCGTGAAGAATGAGTTCTTTCAACGTGAGAAGCTCATCCTCGTCGATTTCATAACGGTGCACAAACATGCCAAGCGGGCCATGGATGATTTTGATTTTCTGGCACCCGTCATCATCGGTTCCAATAAAAAGCTGGCCGCCCTCGCTAAGCCAGCGGCATACTTTACGCAATTCAGCATCGGTCATATGACCATTTTCCTGTCTTCAACACGCGCTTGAAAAGATCAAGCACCCCGGGTTTTCGTCCACATTCAACGATATAAGGTGACTGTTAATTTGGTTTTAATGTGGAAAAAACCCAGCTAACCAATTGTAATACAGAATAAAACCACAGCCAGAATTGCGGGTGAAGTATGGCCCATACGCTAAAGACTAAATATCGCGCCCAGAGGGTCTCCACTTTTTAGAAAATTCGCTTATATTGCGTCCATGGCCAAAGACCCGACACGCAGATCTGACGATTCCGACACCGGAGTTATCACCAAGACAAAACCTAAAACGCAGAAACCGGCGCTTTATAAAGTCTTGCTTTTAAATGACGATTACACACCGATGGAGTTCGTCGTCCATGTGCTGCAAGCCTATTTCAACAAATCTGGCGAAGAGGCCACCCGTATCATGTTGCACGTGCACCAGAAGGGTGTTGGTGTTTGTGGTGTTTATACGTTTGAGGTTGCAGAAACCAAGGTTACGCAGGTGATGGACTTTGCGCAACAAAACAACCAGCCTTTGCAATGCACCATGGAGAAAGAATGAAGCGTTTATTGCGGCAAGGTCTACCTTACGCAAGAAAGATGCCTATATAGTTCAAATTGAGTTAAGCCTTTGGCACTGTCTTTGCCATTGGATTGGTAAAAGGAACGGATCAGTGCCAACATTTTCCCGCAGTTTAGAAAAATCATTACACCGTGCCTTGGCACACGCGGCAAGTCGCAAGCAGGAGCTTGCAACGCTTGAACATCTTTTGCTTTCGCTTACGGAAGACAAAGATGCCATTAGCGTCATGCGCGCGTGCGGGGTTGAAATTGCTGAACTGAAAGAGAGCCTGACGGATTATGTTGATCATGAGCTCAGCAATCTGGTTACAGAAAATGTAACCGAAGCCAAACCGACAGCCAGTTTTCAGCGGGTTATCCAACGCGCCGTGATTCATGTTCAATCTTCTGGCCGCGAAGAGGTAACTGGTGCCAATGTGTTGGTTGCCATTTTTGCCGAACGTGAAAGTCACGCGGCGTTTTTCCTGCAAGAGCAGAACATGACGCGTTATGACGCGGTCAATTACATTTCGCATGGAATTGCCAAAAAGCCTGGGTTGTCTGAAAGCCGTATGGTGCGTGGTGCTGATCAGGGCGATGGCGAGGGTGCTGGTGAAGAGGCCGCTCAGAACGGAAATTCAGGGTCGAAAAAGAAAACTGAAAGTGCGCTCGAAGCCTATTGTGTTGATCTTAACAAAAAGGCCGGCGAGGGAAAAATTGATCCACTGATTGGACGTCACGCAGAAGTAAACCGCACCATTCAAATTCTGTGTCGCAGAAACAAAAACAATCCGCTGTTTGTGGGCGAACCAGGCGTTGGCAAAACCGCGATTGCCGAGGGTCTGGCGCGCAAGATCACCAAGGGCGAGGTTCCTGCAGTGTTGAAAGATTGCACCGTTTACAGCCTTGATATGGGAACGCTGCTGGCGGGCACGCGTTACCGCGGAGACTTTGAGGAACGCCTCAAGGCCGTGATGAAAGAGATTGAAACCAAGCCCGGTGCCATTTTGTTCATTGACGAGATTCACACGGTCATTGGGGCCGGAGCCACATCTGGCGGTGCCATGGATGCATCCAACCTGTTGAAACCAGCTTTGGCTGGCGGAGCGTTGCGCTGCATTGGTTCGACCACTTATAAAGAATACCGCCAGCATTTCGAGAAGGACCGCGCACTTGTAAGGCGGTTCCAAAAAATTGATGTGAACGAGCCCTCAATTCCAGATGCAATTGCCATTATGCAGGGATTGAAGCCTTACTACGAAGAATTTCACAAGGTTCAATATACTGATGAAGCCATTGAGGGTTCGGTTCAGCTTTCGGCACGTTATATGGCCGATCGCAAGTTGCCCGATAAGGCAATCGACGTCATTGACGAAACTGGCGCATCACTCATGTTGTTGCCGGAAGACAAGCGCAAAAAACTGATCACGCTCGAAGATATCGAGGCGACCATTGCGACAATGGCGCGAATTCCTGCGAAGACTGTTTCCAAAGATGATTCAACCGTGTTGAAAAATCTTGAAACGGAACTCAAGCGCATGGTGTTTGGTCAGGATAAGGCAATTGAACAGCTGGCATCAGCGATCAAGCTTGCGCGCGCTGGTTTGCGCGAACCAGAAAAGCCCATTGGCAATTATCTGTTCTCGGGCCCCACGGGTGTGGGCAAAACCGAAGTGGCAAAACGCTTGGCTGAAGTTCTGGGCGTCAAGATGCTGCGCTTTGACATGTCAGAATACATGGAACGGCACTCCGTTTCACGTCTCATAGGCGCACCTCCGGGCTATGTGGGTTTTGACCAGGGTGGACTTTTGACCGACGGCGTTGATCAGAACCCTTATTGTGTGCTGTTGCTGGACGAAATTGAAAAAGCCCATCCCGACCTGTTCAATATTCTGCTGCAGGTTATGGATCACGGTAAGCTGACTGACAACAACGGCAAGTCGGTTGATTTCCGCAATGTTGTGTTGATCATGACTACAAACGCTGGCGCTTCTGACATGGCGCGTGCTGCTGTAGGCTTCACCCGCACCGTGCGCGAAGGCGATGATACGGAAGCGATCAACAAGCTGTTCTCGCCAGAATTCCGCAACCGGTTGGATGCT
Source organism: Hyphomicrobiales bacterium (assembly GCA_038230015.1). Classification (GTDB taxonomy): domain Bacteria; phylum Pseudomonadota; class Alphaproteobacteria; order Rhizobiales; family Aestuariivirgaceae; genus Aestuariivirga. Next base: position 50,618 of record JBBRNW010000005.1, read on the forward strand.
GTTGTCAGCTTTGGCCACTTGCCTGCTGATGTGGTGCGCAAGGTCGTGGAAAAATTCATCTTGCAACTTGAGGCTCAGTTGTCAGAGCGTCAGGTCAATATTGAAATTTCAACAGAAGCTGCCGATTGGCTGGCCGAAAAGGGGTATGACCAGCAGATGGGCGCTCGTCCTCTGGGGCGTGTGATTCAAGAATATATCAAAAAGCCACTTGCCGAAGAATTGCTGTTTGGCAAGTTGGCCAAGGGCGGCACGGTGCGCATTCTTAAAAATGATGCCGGGTTGGCGTTTGAATATCTCAGCCGGGATGAAGAAAAATCATTGCCGAAGCCCCCGGAACGCAAATCCTTACCACGGTCGCGCGTGGCAACGGTCAAGAAACCCGCAGTCAAGAAAAAGAGTGCTAAAGTAAAGTGATCAACACGCTGAACGAATGAGTTCAGCGTGTTTTGCCAACTCTGCGTGATCCGCCATTTCAGCAGAATGAGGCTTTAATGCTTGGCCTTCATACATTGGCATAACATGAAAATGCAGATGGAAAACTGTTTGCCCCGCTGCCTGTTCATTGTACTGACGAACTTGCACCCCGTCGGCCTTGAATGATGTCATCGCTGCTTGCGCCACTTTCTGTGTTGTTGCCATCAACGCCGCTAGAACTGTAGGGTTAGCATCGAGCAGGTTTCTCGATGCCGTTTTAGGGATCACCAGGCAATGGCCGTCGACCTGCGGCATCACATCCATGAAGGCGAGTGTGTGATCATCTTCGTAAATCTTGTGTGCAGGGATCTCACCGCGCAAGATTTTGGCAAAAATGTTCTGGGAGTCATAGGGCATAGTGTTAGTCCTGCTCGTTCTTGAAGGGCAGATGCTCTGCCAGTTCCAGCTGGTTTTCGTTAATGGCGCGGCGCTCATGTTCCAGATAATCAGCAACGGCGCGTGATAATCCTGGATGGGCCAGATAATGCAAGCTGTGGGTTTTCACAGGAACGTAACCCCTTGCCAGCTTGTGCTCACCCTGGGCGCCAGCTTCCACACGGTTCAAGCCGTGGGCAATGGCAAAATCAATGGCCTGGTAATAGCAGGTTTCAAAATGCAGGCAGGGGTGGGTTTCCAGGCAGCCCCAGTTTCGACCATAGAGCGCGTCACCCCCGATGAAGTTGAGCGCACCTGCAATCATTTTGCCTTCGCGGTTGGCCAGGATCAGCAAAATATCATTCTTCATGGTATCATGGATGAGTTTGAAAAATTTTCGCGTCAGGTAGGGTTGGCCCCATTTGCGAGACCCTGTATCCAGATAAAACTGATAAAAGGCATTCCAATGCGTCTCGCGCAAAGCATCGCCTGTGATGTGTTCAAAGGTAATGCCCGCATCGTAAACCTGCTTTCGCTCTTTCCGCATATTTTTGCGTTTGGATGAAGACAAGGTTGCCAGAAAATCATCAAAACTTTTGTAAGAATTGTTCATCCAATGAAATTGAATGTCATTGCGTTTCAACCACGTGCTTTCCTCTGCCTCAAGGTCGGTGGCGAAAGTGATGTGCGCGGATGAAGCTTTGACATCGGCGCAGAGCGAAACCAGTCCCTCACTCAAAATCTTCCGGTGCGCCGGGGAGGCCGCCAAAAGGCGGGGTCCAGTTGCCGGCGTGAACGGCACTGACGTTTGCAGTTTCGGATAATATTGGCCGCCCGCCCTCGCATAAGCATCAGCCCACGCATGATCAAAAACATATTCGCCCATGGAATGAGATTTTAAGTAACACGGCACCACACCCAGAATTTTGTCAGCGTCTTGCAATATAAGATGCTGTGCTGCCCAGCCTGTTTTGGCTGAGGCCGAGCCTGATTTTTCCAATGCCAGCAGAAAGGCATGCGACATAAATGGGTTATAGGGTGCACCTGTCGAGTTTGCACAGGCATCCCAGTCTGTGGCCGCAATATCGGCCAGAGAAGCAATGCTGTTGAGAGTGAGCGTCATGCCGGATGATAATTCTGAAAGGTTACCTGATCTGAATACCGCAATGCGTGAGCTGCGTGTGACTCCGACTCTATTGTCCAACTGATTACGGGGTATCCCGCGCCACGGATTGCAGCAACCGGCGCGAACGGCAGCCCATTAAAATCAAATGACACAAAATGTGGTCGGCTGCGCGGCAAATGGCTGAAGCTGCGCATTTCCAAACGCCGTGCGAGCGGCAGAGCGTTGTAATAGGAATCTGTTACGCGGTCGGCCGTAATCCCCCTTACCGTTGTGGGGGAATGTTCAGCCACATACGCCATTAAATCTGGATCAAACGACATGAGCGCGTAGGGACCATGATAGTGGGACAGAACATCTAGTGCTCTTAACGCGAGAGCAGAATCGTTCGTCCAGTGAGATTTCAGTTCGATGACAAGTGTCTGTTGGCCCGCCACTTGATCCAGCAGTTCACCCAGTGTTTGCATGCGGTTTTTGGACCGCTTGAATTTCATGTTTTTAAGTTGTTTCACTGTAAAGCCCTTGACTGGGCCTGTGTCATCAAGAAGCCTGTCAACAGTGTCATCGTGAAATACAACGGCCTCACCATCACGGGTAAGCTGCACGTCACACTCAATTGAATAGGAATGCTTGATTGCCATTGCGAAGGCCGCTTCAGTATTTTCAATTATGGATCCGGCATGAAGGCCACGGTGGGTTATGGGGCGATCAACCAGCCACCGCAAATCCCGCAACTGCGATGTAAAGCGCACGTCAAATGATTTCCACAATGGCTTCCACTTCAACAGCGGCACCCAGCGGAAGCGATGCTACGCCGACAGCGGCTCTCGCATGGCGACCTGCTTCCCCAAATATTTCAGCCAAAAGGTCTGACGCGCCATTGATTACCTTTGGATGATCGACAAAGTTTGGCGTACTGGCCACAAACCCGGTAAGCTTTACAATGCGCACCACTTTTGAAAGATCACCGCCACACGCATCGCGAAGGCAGGCCATGATGTTTAACGCACAGCGCTCAGCTTCTTTGCTTCCTTCCTCGATTGAAACATCAACACCGAGATGCCCTTTGTGAGTTATTTTGCCATCCACGAAAGGCAGCTGACCGGAAACGAACACCAGATTTCCCGTTCTGACCCAAGGGCCATAATTTGCAACAGGCTTGGCAATTGCGGGCAATATAATGTTGAGTGCTTCGAGTTTTTGGTCAGGGCTCTTTGTCACAATCTTATCAGTTCCGTTGATTTAGGCATTTTTTCGCCATGGTTCATGCTAACATTATCGCACTATCTGTGCCAAATATCTTATGCGTCAGGAACCGGAATATATGTCACACATCTCGCGCCTCTTTTTTTCATTTTCCGTTTGCGCCGCAACCAGTGGGGCGCTGCTTGCCACTGCTTCATCAAGCCTCGCGCTTGGCCTGGCCTCCCACCGCGCACTTTATAATCTGGAAGTATCGCGCCTAGACAGCAAAAGTGGGTATTCAAGCATCGACGGCAAATTGGCTTATGAGCTGACAGGTTCCTCCTGTGAGGGCTATGCGGTCAACTACCGGATCGCAAACCGCTATGTTGAAGCAGAGAAGGGAAGCCGTATTCTGGACACCCAGTTGACCACGTGGGAATCAGGCGATGGATTGGAAATGAATCTGAGCCAAAAGCAGTTTGTGGATAGTGCTTTGGATTCCGAAGAACGTTTTGAAGTGAAGCGCGACAAATCAGGAAGCGAAGCCAAAGGCGCATTCACCTTGCCAAAGCCGCTTGATTTCACCGTTCCAGGTGAAGCGGTATTCCCCTCCACACATCAGGAACGCCTGTTAAATGCTGCGATCAACGGCGGCAGCCGCGACATGTCGCTGGTGTTTGACGGGTCTGATGGCGATAAGATTTACAAGGCCATCACGTTTATTGGCAAAAAGCGCGCAGCCGGATCGTTTGCGGTTGATGCAGCTAATCCTCAAACTGAACCTCTGCGGGGTTTGGCTTCCTGGCCAATTTCAATCAGCTATTATGCCAATGATGATGGTGCAGAAACGCCAGTTTATCAGGCAAGTTTCAATATGTATGAGAATGGCATTTCGACCGATCTGTTGATGGATTATGGTTCTTATGCTCTCAAAGGAACGTTGACCAAGCTTGATCTCCTGAAGGCAGACGTGTGCAAATGAGCGCTAATCAATGCCGCCATTCCTAATTGCGCTTGTGATTGTGGTTGGCGGATATTGGCTGATCAGAAAGTCTGCCAAATTGCCGCCCGCCTTGGTTCCTGCATTTGCGCAGAAGCTGGCTGGCGGTGCCATCATTGCATTCTCCGCTCTTCTGATGTTGCGTGGCGATTTGAGTGCGGCGCTAGGTTTATTCGTGTTTGGTGCTGGGCTTTATGGAAAGTCTGCCCTGTTTCCAAACGGGTTTGGGCCTAAAATGGCTGGCGCAGCTGGTCCGCGGGCGTCATCTCCTCCACCGGTTCGTCCGCGTGGCGGCATGACCCGTGAGGAAGCATTGAAAGTTCTTGGTTTAAAGGGCAGTGCCAATTCGGACGAAATCAGGCTGGCACATAAACGGTTGATCAAGGATTTTCACCCTGATAAGGGGGGTAGCGATTATTTGGCCGCCAAGATCAATGAGGCCAAAGATATTCTATTGGGGGCTTAACCTCAGGAATTCGGTGAAACCGTTACGCACTTTACGCCAAGTCTCGACACTTTTGCACACGCCTGCTTGGCAGAAGTTTCGTCAAAGCCACCAAAGCGGGCACGGTAAAGTGTGGTTGAACCGTTTTTCATCGCAAGCGTGAAGGCGGGCTTGTTTTCTAGCTCTTTAACCGGCCTGTCGCGCAAGGCAGAAAGTTTTGCCTGCGCGTCACTTTTATTCGGGAAAGCGCCAATCTGGATGTTCCAGTTTTGCGCCAGTTCATCGGCAAGATTGTTAGCCGGAGCCGATGCAGATTTTACTTCAAAGGGAAGCTTGGCAGGAAGCTTACTTGTGATCGCAGCGGCGTTGTTTGCCGGTGCCAAGTCAGCTTGCAAAACTTTTGGTTCATCGGTCGAGGCCGTTTGGCTCGCATCTTCTTCATCGCCGGTTGTGTCAAGCGGACCTTCCGAGGCCGCAGCTGCCGCCTTTGCCAAGTCATCGTTGCTTGACAAAACAGGCTCTGGCGGGACGTTCGTGGCGATTTGAATTGATGTGCCCGCCAGTGGGTTGATGACACCTTTGCTGGATCCGGCCAATGCTGCAATCGTGGTTCCTGCTTTGGCTTTGGCAAACATCTTCTGCAGCATGACCATCATATAAGTGTTACGGGTGCCACTAGATTTGGCACCCAATACGACACCCACAAGGCGTTTATCATCACGCCGTGTAGAGGTTACCAGATTAAAGCCTGATGCCGCTGTATAGCCCGTCTTGATACCGTCAGTGCCATCAAAGCGACCAATGAGACGGTTATGCGAGCGGATTGTTTTACCGCCGTAACTGAAAGCCTGCATTCTGAAATAGGGGTAATATTGCGGAAAATCGCGCATGAGGCGCAAACCCAAAGTTCCCATATCCCGTGCCGTTGTATATTGGCTGGGGTTTGGCAAACCTGACGCGTTATAAAAAGTTGACTTGTTCATGCCGATGGAGCGCGCCACGCGCGTCATGCGGGCCGCGAAATTCGATTCTGTTCCGCCCAGATTTTCGCCAATTGTTGCCGCTACGTCATTGGCTGATTTGGTGACCAATGCCTTAATTGCATCATCAACAGAAATGGTGCTGCCTGCCTTCAATCCGAGCTTAGACGGTGCCATGGACGAAGCGCGTGCGGATACGCGAAGCAAGGAGGACCGTTTAATGCGTCCCGATTTCAAATCCTGAAACAAGACATAGAGTGTCATCATTTTAGTGAGCGAGGCAGGATGGCGCAAACCATCAGGATCATTCTGGAACAGAATTGCCCCCGTCCGGGCATCAATGGCAATTGACGAAAACTGTGGTTTTGCTTGAGCTGCTCCTGCCCAACTCAACATAATGCTAAAAATTACCAGGGAGCGGACTAACTTCATTGAAAACATTATGTCATCACCTGTGGCAATTAATTGGACTTCAAGGCAGTTGCCTTGTACGGCATTGCGCAGTCCCGAAACTGCACACTAATCTATAATATCTATGTCAACGCACTTACCAATGGGTAAACTCTTTAACAAGCTTATCGCGCTGAGGCGGGATAATCGAAAAATACCGATGGTGCAATGCAATATTTTTCTTGACTAAATGGTGCACTGCACATATATGTTTTTCACAATCTAAACTGTAATCACGAATTTTGGAGAGAGCGACCATGATGAAATCACTTGAAGATATGCAAGTTTATTCCAAAGACGGCGTGGAAGCCATGACGGCTTCGACCGCTGCCTTGACCAAGGGTTATCAAGCTGTTGCCACCGAAGTTGCTGATTTTTCAAAAAAGGCAATGGAAAAGAATGCTGCGCTGTTTGAAAAGGCGGTTGCTGCAAATTCCTTTGAAAAGGCAGTTGAAGTTCAACAGAACTTTGCCAAAGAAACATTTGAAGCAACTGTTGCAGAATTTACCAAGCTCGGTGAAATGTATACTGCCGTTGCAAAAAATGCATTCAAGCCATTCGAGGCAAGCTTTGCTGCCTTTGGCATTAAGACACCGGTTACAAACTAAGTTTGTAAGTTCCATTCGGAGTAAACCCGCGGGCTTTTGCCAGCGGGTTTTTTACGGGTTTATTTCAATCATCACCGGAACATGATCAGAAGGCCGCTCATGACCTCTGGTCTGTTTAAATATTTTTGCAGACTGCAACTTGTCGGCAGCCTGCGGTGATAAGAGCAGATGGTCGATTCGGATCCCGTTATTTTTGGGCCAGGCTCCTCCCTGATAATCCCAAAAGCTATATTCTGTCGCCGTAGGGTGAAGTGCACGGTAGGATTCTGTCAGACCCAGATTTTGCAGTTCCCGAAACGCCTCATGGGTTTCTGACCGAAACAGCGCATCGCCCACCCAATTTTGCGGATGCAGGACATCTTGGGCGGTGGGAATGACGTTGTAATCGCCAGCCAGAACAAGCAGTTCCTCATCTTTGAGCAACTGCTGTGTGAACTCAGTCAGCCGTTTCATCCAGCTCAATTTGTAGTCAAATTTAGGCCCTGGGGCAGGGTTGCCATTGGGGAGATAAAGCGATGCAATATTTACCGACAAAGTTCCCGCAACGGCCGTGCCCATAATGAAGCGGGATTGTTCATCGGAATCATCTCCCGGCAACCCGCGGCGGATATTTTCAACAGCAATGCGCGACAGCAACGCCACGCCATTGTAGGTTTTCTGACCATGGACATAGGCTGCATATCCAAGATTTCCAAAATGCTCGGTCGGAAATGCGTGATCTTCACATTTTAGTTCCTGCAGGCACAGAACATCTGGTTTTTCATCTTCCAGCCATTGGGTCACCGAATTCAGGTGAGCTTTAACGGAGTTCACATTCCATGTGGCAATCTGCATTTTAGAGCGAAAAACTGACGCCGCAGCCGCATGACGATTTGGCTTGCGGGTTTTGCACGCGAAAAGATTGCCCCATCAGATCGTCAATGAAATCCAATGTAGCGCCGGCGATATAATTCAATGAAATCGGATCAACCAGCACTGTGGCACCGTCTACATTGAAACTTTTGTCATCCTCAACGCGTTCAGCATCCAATGCAAATTCATATTGAAAACCCGAACAGCCACCGCCATTCACGGCTATGCGCAAGGCTGCTTCAACACCTTGTTTGGCGGCAATATCGTGGATTCGCTTGGCAGCGCGCGGGGTAATGATAATGGAGTTGTCTGACATCATGTTGATGTTGTGGTTTAACACAAAAAAGTCAATGGTCCATACATGAGTGTTGCGCTTTCCCCGTTTGCCAGTGTGGCCGCCAAGAGCCAAGGCCGTCTGGTTGCCGAGAAAGACAGTGCGCCGCGCAGTGAATTTGCGCGTGACCGCGACCGCGTTATTCATTCGTCCGCATTCAGGCGGCTTAAAGAAAAAACACAGGTGTTTGTTTTCCACGAGGGCGATCATTTTCGCACCAGGTTGACGCATTCATTGGAAGTTGCACAAATTGCCCGCTCGCTGGCGCGGGCCTTGCGACTGGATGAGGATTTAACGGAAGCTTTGGCGCTAGCTCATGATCTGGGCCATACGCCCTTTGGCCATGCGGGGGAGCGCGAGCTTGATAAATTGATGCAAGGCTTTGGCGGTTTTGACCACAATGCCCAGTCGCTTCGCATTGTTACAAAGCTTGAGCACCGCTACGCAGCTTTTGACGGACTTAATCTGACTTGGGAGGCGCTTGAAGGGCTGGTTAAACACAATGGCCCATTGGTTGACGCACAGGGTCACGCAATTGGCAGTTATAAAGAGCGTGGTCTTCCAGCAGCGATCATTGAATATACGGAAGCGCATGATTTACGTTTGGCAAGTTTCGCATCAGCTGAAGCGCAAGTTGCGGCGATCTCCGATGATATTGCCTATAATGCGCACGATCTTGATGACGGGCTACGCGCCAAACTTTTCAATGTGATCGATCTCGGAGATATTCCACTGGTTGGGCAAGCATTGGGGTCAGTGCTTTCAACTTATCCTGATCTTGAAATCACACGGGTTATTCATGAAACTGTGCGGCGCGTCATATCAGAAATGATTGCAGATGTTTTGGCGGAAACCAAAAAAAATATCGCCAGGACGCATGTTAAAACAAATGATGGCGTGCGCGATTTACAGCAAACATTGATTAGCTTCAGCGCACAGATGAACGAGAACAATAAAGTTCTGCAAAGCTTTCTGTCACAGACGATGTATCGACACACGCGGGTTCTGGAAATCATGGACCGGGCACAGCGCGTGATCCGTGATTTGTTTAACGCCTTCATGAATGATCCCAAACTACTGCCAGATGATTGGCGTGGCAGCCATCTGCATTCAGATCAGCCCCGTTACGCAAGACAGGTTTGTGATTTCATTGCAGGCATGACTGATCGTTACGCTCTTGAACAGCACAAGCGGTTGTTTGACCTTGATCCACTTTTCCGTTAGGGCACGGGCAGCTTAACAGGAAAATTCATGAATCTTTTTGCGCATTTTCAAGGCGTTGTGCTGACGGCAATCGAGACACTGGTTGCAGCAGGCAAAGTTCCTGCCGGACTTGATCTCTCGCGCATCACGGTTGAACCACCGCGAGATCCCTCGCACGGCGATGTGGCAACTAATGCGGCCATGGTGCTGGCAAAACTTGCTGGTATAAGCCCTCGTGTGCTGGCAGATCTTATTTTGCCAATTTTGCAGCAAAATCCTGATGTTGCCCTGGCCAGCGCTGCTGGACCGGGCTTCATTAACATCAAACTTAAAGACAGTTTCTGGCCCCAGGTTCTTCATTCTGCACACGCCTCACTGGAACAATTTGGTGCGTCTCGCATGGGGGCGGGGATAAAGGTCAATGTCGAGTATGTGTCAGCTAATCCAACTGGCCCCCTTCATGTGGGCCACTGCCGGGGTGCCGTGTTTGGAGATGCGCTTGCGGCTCTGCTGACGTTTGCTGGTTATGATGTGACCAAAGAATATTATATGAATGATGCGGGCGGGCAGGTGGATGTTCTGGCGCAATCAGCGTTGCTGCGGTACCGCGAAGCCTTGGGCGAAACGATTACAGAAATTCCTGCTGGGCTTTACCCTGGAGAGTATCTGATACCGGTGGGGGAAGCGCTGAAAACGGAATTTGGTACCAGTCTGCTCACCCGAGATGATGCGCTCAAAATCGTCCGTGAACGGACGATTGCAATGATGATGGATTTGATCAGGGGTGATTTGGCGGCACTTAATATTCGGCAAGAGGTTTTTTCTTCGGAAAAGTCGCTGCAAACCTCCGGTGCAGTCATGCGCACAATTGAAAAATTGCGAGCTGCCGGACATGTTTATGAAGGTCGGTTGCCGCCGCCCAAAGGCGAAGTGAATGAGGATTGGGAGGACCGCGAGCAAACCTTGTTCCGCTCAACGGCCTTGGGTGATGACATTGATCGACCGCTTTTGAAATCTGATGGCTCTTTCACTTATTTTGCCTCAGATGTTGCCTATAGTGCTGACAAGATCGAGCGCGGTTTCAAGCAGTTGATTTACGTGTTAGGTGCTGATCACGGTGGTTACGTGAAGCGCTTGCAGGCCCTCGCGGCTGCATTGGCAGGTCCAGGTGTAGTGGAGGTTGATGTAAAACTGTGCCAACTTGTCAAACTGTTTCGCAACGGTGAACCGGTGCGCATGTCGAAGCGGGCAGGGGAATTTGTCACCTTACGTGAAGTTGTCGATGAGGTGGGACCAGATGTTGTTCGCTTCATGATGCTGTACCGGAAAAACGAGGCCCCACTGGATTTTGATTTTGCCAAGGTCACCGAACAATCAAAAGATAACCCGGTTTTTTATGTGCAATATGCCCATGCGCGCATTTGCTCGGTGTTGCGCAATGCCGTGGAAGCCGGATTTGGCGAAAGCGCCAATTCAGACGTTGACTTCAGTTTGTTAACAGATGAGGCGGAAAAACAAGCTATTCGTAAAGTTTCAGAGTTTCCACGCCAGGTGGAAGCTGCCGCCCTGGCTCATGAACCGCACAGAATTGCCTTTTATCTCTATGAGTTAGCGGGGGAATTTCATTCCTTGTGGAATAAGGGCAAAGAATCACCGCAATTAAGGTTTATTTTGCCAGATCAGGCTAAGATATCTTTAACACGGCTCGCCTTCCTGAGAGTGATTCGAAGTTGCCTTGGCAACGGTCTTGGAATTCTCGGCGTCAGGCCCGTCGAAGAAATGTAAAACGGACGAAGAAATATGGAACAAAACTCAACCAACGGCACCGATAAGCGCAACTGGCGCGAACGGCTTGGGATTGGGACAAAGGAAATGCCGCGCATTTCTGAAGAGTTCAAGGCGGTTCCTGTGGCCCCAAGACCTCCGGTCGCAACCGTTAAACCTGCTCCCATGGCCCCGCGCGTTCAGCCGAAGCCAGCTGGCGCACCAGTTGCGCGGCCTGCAGCAGTTGCCGCACGGCCTGCCACGCCAATGAATACCGATGCTCTTGCAAGCAAGCTGAAAAGTCAGCGCGACGCAGCCGAAAAACTCGCAGAACAGCGCGTTCAGGCGGCACGTCAGCGGGCTGAGGCGATCAATGTTGCCTCGCCTGCCGCTTCATCAAAGCCGAAGTTTACGTTTGCTGAGGAAGAGCCGAAACCTCAAGCCGCTCCCGTTCCACCTCGTGTGCAACCGTTGCCACCGCAACAGGCGCGTCCTGCACTCTTGCAACCGCAGCCTGCGGCACCGCAAATGGCACCACCGCGCCCTCCGCTGGGAGGTGGTGCGTTGCCGCCCCGTCCACAAAATCCAGGTTTCCAGCAGCGTCCACCGATGCAGCAGCCACAGATGCAGCAGCCCTTGCCGCCACCTTCCTATCAACCAGCCTATAATCCCAATTTGGGCTATCGTCCGGTTGATCCGAACACAGGTTATCCGCCGCAACCTCAGTATAATCCAAACCCAAGTTTTGCGCCGCCACAGCGCCCGCAGCAGGGTTATGTTCCGCAGCCCCGTTTGCAGTTGCCACAGCGTGGCCCGCAAGCTGGCGATTATGGCTATAATCCCGGTCCGCGATTGACCAATCCTGCACCGCGGCCCACACCCCAGCCGCAGTATGGCGAAGGTGATGCGGATGATATTTTTGAGCAACCCGCACCCCGTCAAGCTCGGCGTGCAACGGCGAATGATTATCAGCAAGCTTACCGTGAGGTTGAATCAGGTTATGAAGAGGACACGCCAAGATCGCGTGGCCCGCTGATTTTGATGGCATTGTTGGCCTTGGCACTGGTCGTTGGTTTCGGCTCAGTTTGGGCCTACAATAATTATGTGAAGCCGCGCAGCACAGTTGCTTCAACCACCGGAGAGCAAGTGCCCGTGGTTAAGGCACCGGATACCCCTGTGAAAGCAACGGGTGATACCCAGGTGCCTGATGCACAGTCTGGGGCAGCTGCAACATCCAGCAAGAAGCAAATTTATGACCGCATCGTTGGCGACAGGGAAGTTCTCGGCGGTCAGATTGTTCCCACCGAAGTGACGCCCATTCAACCTTTGAACAATAGCCAACCTATCCCTGCACCTGATCCAAATTCGGGCACAGGAACTGATGGCACGCCGTTGCCGTTGCCGCCCCCACCTGGGGATAGCGGCCAGCAAGGGTCACTCGAGCCTTCTGGCAAAGGCAATCAGCAAGATGCAACCATAACTCCTGCCGCCGGCGCAAGCCAGGCGGCAGAGTCATCTTCAGCTGCGGCTTCGGCACAGAAGCTTGAAATTCCGGCGGTTCCTGTTCCAGGTGAAAAAGTGGTATCACTTGCGCCCCAAACATCTGTGAAGCCTAGCCCGCTTGCCACATCGTCAGATTTGGCTAATCATGAGACGCCAGCGCAGACGCCGGTAGCCGAAGTGCCAGCAAAAAAGATTATGGCTCCAAAACCTGCTTTGGACAAAAAACTCCCACAAGGCAAGCTTGATAAATCGCTAGGGTCAAAGCCCGTCGTATTGGTGCCGCCAGCAACTAAAATCGAAAGTCCCAAGGCAAATTCAGTGACCGAAGACTCTGTTGCCCCGGTGGTAAACAGCAATGGTGGCCTTTATGGCGATAATGCTGGTTCAAGCATTGCCCAACAGCCTGCCAATCAAGCAGTAGCTTTGCCGCCTGTGGTTCCCAAAAAACGGAAATCATTGTTCGATTTGTTTAAAGGCGATGCTGCGCAAACACCAACTGCTGCGAATGACACAACGGTGTTAAATCAGCCTGAACTGCTTCCGCCGCCAACCAAAGTGGCTGCCAATGAACCTGCTCAACCGCTGCCTACAACGAACGCTTTTGTTGTGCAGTTGGCATCTTTCAAAACCAAGGGGGAAGCAACGCAGGAGTATAAAAACATGACGGCCAAACACGGCGCACTAGTTTCTCGCTATGCTCCAATCATCAGCGAAGCCCAGGTAGCTGGAACGACACGCTATCGTTTGAACATAGGGCCAATGGCGTCATCTAATGTTGCAACAAGCGTTTGCCAGTCGTTATTTTCCACAGGCGAGCGCGACTGTCTTGTACGCCGACAATAACTGAATTTAAATAGACAGGAACGATCACATGGCCATATCCGCCTTCATCAGCGGCTGCGCGTCTCATGCACTTGACGCCGAAGAGACAAAGTTTTTTTCCAAAGCCAATCCATGGGGCCTCATTCTTTTCAAACGCAATTGTGAATCGCCTGATCAGATCAGGGCTTTGACAGCACAGTTTCGTGCCGCGGTCGGGCGCAAGGATGCTCCTGTATTTATCGATCAGGAAGGCGGAAGGGTGCAGCGCATTGGTCCTCCCAACAATGAGTGGCGAAAATATCCATCTGCTGCGGAATTTGGCAAGTTGCACGAACGTTGCCCCACGTTGGCCTTTCGCACCGTGAGAAGCTGCGGTCGCCTGATGGCTGAAGAATTGTACGATATTGGCATAAGCTCAAGCTGCCTGCCGGTTTTGGATATTCCGCAACCGGGCAGCCATGACGTGATTGGAAACCGTGCCTATGGGTTGCGTGCAGATCTGGTCATTTCGCTCTCTAGATTACATACAGTTGGTTTGATGGAAGGGGGTATATTGCCAGTCATGAAACATATTCCTGGTCATGGCCGATCAACTGTGGATAGTCATCATCATTTACCCGTTGTCTCAGCCAGCCGCGCTGACCTTGAGAATACTGATTTTGTGCCATTTGCAGCTTTTTCCGATTGCCCGATGGCGATGACAGCGCATGTGGTTTACACAGCACTGGATGCCAAAAATCCCGCAACCTTGTCCCGCAAAATTATCAAAGACGTCATTCGCAAAACCATGAACTTCTCAGGGTTGCTGATGACGGATGATTTATCAATGAAGGCGCTTGGGGGCACATTTGAAGAAAAAGCTGCGCGGGCAAAGGCAGCGGGGTGTGACATGCTTTTGCATTGCAACGGAATTTTGGCAGAAATGGAAGACGTGGCGGCCCATGCCGGGGCGTTGAAGGGCAATGCAATGCGGCGGGCAAAGCAGGCACTGAAAGCAAAGCGGAAGCCCTTACCCTATGATAAAAAAGGCGCTCTGCGGGATTTAGAGGCTATTCTCGGCAGCTAAAGCTGTGGACGGGAACTCCTCTGGCAAGCGAATCACATTTGCCGCGTGGCAAAAGAGGGATGGGAGCATGAGAAGTGAGCGAAGCTGAACCGAACAATAACCAAGATGGGTGGGTTGAAAGCGACAAGCCGCCCCGCGCCTTAGCACCAGGCCCACTTGATGAATTGATTGTGGATGTGGGCGGCTTTGAAGGCCCGCTCGATTTGCTGCTTGAACTGGCACGCCAACACCGCATCGATTTAGCGCAAGTATCAATTTTGGAGCTGGCCAACCAATATCTCGCCTTTATCGAAAGTGCGCAGAAAATGCGGCTGGATGTGGCGGCCGATTATCTGGTGATGGCGGCATGGCTGGCCTATCTCAAATCGCGGTTGCTTATTCCGGTGCCTGGCATAAGCGAGGAGGGGGCCCCGCTCGATATGGCGGCAAGGCTTGCCTTTAGGTTGCAAAGACTGCAAGCCATGCGGGATGCGGGAGCCAAACTGCTGGAACGCTCGCAGCTTGGAACAGATGTGTTTGCACGCGGAGATCCCCAGCCGCTGGTGGTTGATGTGCAGCGTCGCTATGCTGATAATCTTATCGATTTGTTGAAGGCCTATTCTGATCGCCGCCAGCGTAAAGTTGTGCGGCAAAGCTATTTTGTCAAACGTCAACCAACTTGGTCAATCAAGGAAGCCCGTGAGGCCTTGGAACGGCTGGTGGGCTCGATGGATGAATGGGGCACCTTTGATCATTGGCTGGAACGTTATCTTGCCACGAAGGAAACGAGGCGTTCGGTCCGTGCCTCAAGCTTTACAGCCAGTTTGGAATTGGCACGCGATGGCCAGATTGAACTTCGGCAGCTGGAACCCTTTGATCCCCTCTACATGCGAAGACGAAACAGTGCGGCTTGAAAACAGGATAAAACACGTGCATCCACTGCCTATGTCTATAGAGAATGAAAATGAGGAACCTACGGATGACGCGGCCCATGGCGCTGCTGTGGTGACCTTGCATCCTTATGCCGAGCGCAGCCAGAATTTGCGCGTTGTTGAAGCGATGTTGTTTGCGTCTGCCGAGCCTGTTGCGTTTGAAAAACTGCAAGCTTTTCTACCTGCCGATGCAGATGTCTTGGGATTGCTCGCCGACTTGCAGGATAACTATGCAAATCGCGGCATCAATCTGGTGCAGATTGCAGGCAAATGGGCCTTCCGAACTGCCGATGACATGAGCATGGTTTTGCGCACAGAGGCGATTGAACAAAAGCGCCTGACAAAAGCGGCGTTGGAGACACTTTCAATCGTTGCTTATCATCAGCCAGTGACGCGCGCCGAAATAGAGGACATTCGCGGTGTGGCGATTTCCAAAGGCACGCTGGATAATCTGTTGGAAATCGGCTGGGTGCGGATGCGTGGTCGCCGCAAGACGCCAGGCAGGCCAGTGACGTATGGCACTACAGAGTTATTTTTAAATCATTTTGGGTTGAACGAACTTACAGATTTACCGGGCTTGCAGGAGTTGAAAGCAGCGGGGCTTCTGGACGGAAACATTCCACCTGGGTTTGACGTGCCGGTGCCACGCGTGACCGATGAACTTACGCCGGAAGAAGATCCGCTGGATGGAACCGAGATCATGCCGCTCGAAATGCATCTCCCAGACGAGCTGAGCACTGACGAGCAAGGCACTGCGACCGAAGACACGGTTTGAAAAAAGAAACCGGATCACAGGGATCCGGCTTCTGCCTTAAAATTACTTAGAGCACTGATTGAAGTCTGGGCGGTTGGACGCACAGAAGTTTGAACCACCACGGAGTGCGGTGCCGTTGTACTTTGCAGTAATGACCTTAGATTTTGTGATTTGCAGACGTGTGTTAACACAGGCTGCAGCGGCGGCTTGTTCGCAAGCCTTGAGCGATGCAGCACCGCCCGAATCTTCCTTATCGCATTCCTTGGTGCCATTGCACTTCGAATACGATACGGCTTCCTGACCTGCGCAGGCTGTGCGGTTGTAGTGAATGACGCAACCGGCTTGTGCAACTTGCGACAATGACATCAGACAGAATGCGGCAAGCGCAATACTACGAATTTTCATTTAGGTTTCTCCATTAATCTAGCCAGCGCCCCGTTTGGCCTAGCAAGTCTCCTTTACACCGCGCGATGTAACGGACTTGTGACAATCTCACGACACATTCTCTCCGACCAATGTTGTCCGCATCATTTTTTGCCGCCCATAGATTTTGCTGTGAGCCGTCATTCAATTGTTAACAATTTGTTAAATTTGGCAGCAATGAGACGGGGCGCGGAAATTTCTGCGTAGTGCCACCTATCACTTTGAGGGGACGGGGGCTCTCAAACTCAACCTTTTGTTTTGGGAGAAAAACAAATGATCAAGTTACTGAAGACTGTTCTTTGCACGACAGCTGCCGTGGCAGCCTTTACAACGTCGGGCCATGCTGACGATCTTTTCAATCTTAAATCGCTTATGGAAGGCCTGAACACACGCGAAGCAACGTCGCAGGTTTCTGTGCAGGTTCCGGGCGGATACACAATTAATCCGACTGCCGACAGTGCTGTTGCCGATGAGGGTGCAGCTGTTGAAGAGCCATTTACCGAAGTCAAGATTTCGGGCTTCCTCAAAGTTGGTTATATTTTTAACGAACAAAAAGATGGTGGTCCGACGAAAGGCGGGACGCCACGCGATGCCAGCAGCGACATTGACGCCGAAATTGGACTCAACGTAAGAGGTTCCGTGCAGTCTTCGCTGGGTGAAGTGGGTGTCACACTACAAACAAGGTGGGAGATTGCTGAAAGCACAACCAACGCCGTCACAAATTCTTTGCGTGATGAAGGTGCGATCGCATTCTGGCAGTTTCTGCCGACTGTGAAACTTGAAGGCGGCCGGAGCAATTCGGGTCGCTTGGAAAATGGTTTTGACAAAAATACCAGACGGCTTTGGACATTTGGCAACCGACGTGTGCGGTCTGAAAACGCGGGCAGCGGATTTTTTGACAGAGACGCATATAATGGCTTCTTGGGTCTTGCCTACGCCAGCGGCCCTCTGAGCTTTAACATCCGTGCAAACGATGCAACCCGCGGCGCCTCAAGCTCAAGTGGCCCATCAATAACCAACTCCGATGACGATGCATTGGGCGTAAGTGGCAAGGGTTTGTACACCGGCGAGATGTTCAGCTTGGAAGTGGCTGGTGGTTATTGGGGCCAAGATGACGCGGACCTTCTTCTAAAAAAAGATCAAAATAACGTAAAATGGTTGGCTGGCGTAGGTGCTGAACTTAACTTCATTCCAGGCATTCCACTCAGCGTTGCGGTGCAAACGGGCAGGCTTCACAACGACACCGAGACCTTGAACTTCTCAGGCTCGGTGGGCTTTACGCTGACTGACGACATTACAGCAGGCTTCAGCGCAGGCTGGAGGAGAATCAGCAACGTGCCACCTGGCAGCACTTTCGATCTCAACCATACTGAGCGCGTGCTCCACGCTGAAATTTACTATGCACCGTTGGCGCAAATGTTGATTGGTCTTGAAGGCGATTATATTGACGATGGCAAGTCCAATGCTGGAACGCCGCCTAGCTTTGTTTCAAACGACGGTTTCGCAGGTGCCATCGTAACACGTTACGCTTTCTAAAGAATACTACAGGCGCGAAGTGTGTGGGGCAATCCCGCAGACTTCGCGCACAGATTACGACAGCCCTTTCCTCAAATTTACCAATAGGAGATTATCACAATGAAGCGCTTATTGCTTGCAGCGTCGCTTTTTGCCCTTGCAGCCTCACCCTCTTTTGCTCGCGATCAAATCCGCATCGTGGGTTCATCAACGGTTTATCCTTTCGCAACAGTTGTTGCTGAAGCTTTCGCCAAGTCAACCGGCATGAAGACCCCGGTTATTGAATCAACTGGCACTGGCGGCGGCGTTAAGCTGTTTTGTTCCGGCTTGGGTGATGATACCCCTGATTTCGTGAACGCATCACGTAAAATGAAAAAAGCTGAATACGATATCTGCAAAGCCAATGGCGTGACTGAAATCGTGGAATTCAGGCTTGGCTATGATGGGTTGACAATTTCAACCTCCATCAATGGTCCAGATGCGAAATTCACCAGAAAGCAATTGTTTGAAGCTCTTGCCAAAATGGTTCCAGACAAGGATGGCAAGACAATGATTGCCAATCCAAATAAAATGTGGACCGACATCGATCCCTCACTTCCTGCGGAAAAGATTGAAGTGCTTGGGCCACCGCCAACCTCCGGCACGCGCGACAGCTTTGCCGAACTCATCCTGAAAAAGGGCGCAGAGGAATATGAATCCCTTTTGGCCCTTGGACAAACCGATGTGCCAGCTTTTGACGCCATTTGGAAAACCTTCCGTGAAGACGGTGCCTATGTGGAAGCTGGTGAAAACGACAATTTGATCATCAAGAAGCTTGAGGGAAATCCGAAGGCATTCGGCATTTTCGGTTATTCTTTCCTTGAAGAAAATACGGCCAAGATCAAGGCTGCTTCAATTGATGGTGACTTGCCAACATACAAAGATATTGCAAACGGCAACTACAAGGGTGCCCGCGTTCTTTATATTTACATGAAAAAGGACCATCTCGGCACAGTTCCTGGCATGCTTGAATATATCACCGAGTTTACGTCTCCACAGGCCATTGGTGAAGATGGCTATCTGCTGGACAAAGGTCTTGTTGCACTTAAAACCTGCGACGCTGAAATGAGCGCTGCTTCAGTTCTCACATTGCCTAACCTGGACGTTGATTTGCTGAAATAATAGGTCTCCCAAACCGAAGGTGCGGTGACAGCACATTCAGTTTTTCAAATCGCCAACGCGGTTTGAAAACTGGAAGGTGGGGTCACCGCATTTTTTTTGGTGAGTGCTGGTCCACCGTTTACCTTAACTTTTCATGGTAAATATATCCGTACTCCTGTTTACCATAGGTAGCGCTGGTAAAAATGCTGAAATTATTGCATAGATTTTTACACGAATTCAGTTGCGCCCGAAAATCTCCTCTCCAGGAAACGGGCCTTACTCCCGAGGAACGGTGTGCTCGCCAGCACCTGTACACCGTTCCTCCAGCACCCTTTCGAAGCTGTATGGCTTCAATCTCACAGTCTTGAGGGCAGGCCCGCCGCATCACCTGCACTTGGGACTGGCCGGTCCGGCCCCGCGAATTGAGTGGCCTCCTCGTTGCGAACAAACCGGACCGGCACCTTCGACTCGATGCGCATCGGCAAGACGGCATTCATAAAAAAAGCGCCGGTAAACCGACGCTTTTTTTCGAATTAAAACTCAAACCAATTACTTGATCTTGGTTTCCTTGAATTCCACGTGCTTGCGCGCCACGGGATCATATTTCATGAATGAGAATTTTTCTGTCTTGGTGCGTGAATTCTTCTTGGTGACATAGAAAAATCCAGTGTCAGCTGTTGATGCCAGCTTGATCTTGATAACGTTGCCTTTGGCCATAATAAACTCCGAATGTCTGTGGACCGCGATAGACCCGATTGAAACAGGATTGTCAAGGTTTAGTGGGTGAATCCGCCGTTCCGCCAAAGCCATGCATGCGCAACGCCCATTGCAGGCCCACAATCGCGCCTTTGACAGGTTGCAACAAGGAAAGCGTTAACAGCACCGTCAATGGGAACCACACAGCCAGTTGCAGCCAAATCAAAGGGTGCCAGAGGCGTTCCACAACGACGACAAAGGGAATAACAAGGTGGCCTACCAGCATCATCGTGAAATAGGGCGGGGCGTCATCGGCACGGTGATGGTGCAAGTCTTCGCCACAATTCTCACAGGTGTCAGCTACCTTGAGGAACTTGCGAAAAAGCCTGCCCTCGCCGCAAGCAGGGCAGCGACATGTCAAGCCTCGCGATGTGGCAGACGCCCATGAACGTTGTATCGTGTACATCTCAGTATCTATGCGCCAGCGGTGCGGGTTTCACACGACTCCATTGTCGCCAGTGGCAACGCGCCGCAATCAGCGTTTACGTCGATTTACGCGTTTTCCGGCATCGCCGCGCAGTTTTAAAGGTTTTCCAGCCCTGCCTTGGGAAACCATGTCAAACCGGAGGCCGCCTTTTACAGGAGCAGCTTCAACCAGCTTGACCTGAACAATATCCCCCATTTGGAACGTTTCGCCTGTACGCTGGCCCACAAGCGCGTGGCGCACTTCATCATAAACATAATAATCCCGGCCAAGGCTGGAAGCTGACACAAAACCATCAGCTCCGGTTTCTTCAAGATTTACGAACAATCCTGCTCCCACCACTCCACCAATGCGTGCGCTGAAAACAGCGCCCATTTGTGGTGCTAGAAACGATGCAATCAACCGGTCGGTGGTCTCGCGCTCTGCGACCATGGCGCGACG
Source organism: Hyphomicrobiales bacterium (assembly GCA_038230015.1). Lineage (GTDB taxonomy): Bacteria > Pseudomonadota > Alphaproteobacteria > Rhizobiales > Aestuariivirgaceae > Aestuariivirga. The sequence goes on from JBBRNW010000005.1 coordinate 71,166, forward strand.
TTCGGCTGTTGATATCATCTCTCCCGTTTCATCGAGACGCGCCACATCATCTTGCGATAATCCATCAGCACCAAAATTCAGCGCGGCAATTAACGCGCGGTGCACGATCAAATCCGCATAGCGCCTGATGGGTGACGTGAAATGAGCATAGCGGCGCAAGCTTAATCCGAAATGGCCTATATTTTGCGCCTTGTAGACCGCCTGGCTTTGCGTACGCAAGACAGTCTGGTGCACGAGCTGTTCAAAGTCTTCTCCAATAACGGAGTTTAACAGCTTGTTGAAATGGCTGGTTTTCATAACCTGGCCCAGCGGCAATTCACGGTTTACCGTTTTAAGAAACTGTGCAAGCGACTTGATTTTTTCTTGGCTGGGCTGTTCGTGAATGCGGTAGAGCAGGGGTGTCTTTCGCGATTCCAGTTCTTCGGCTGCGGCCACATTGGCTTGAATCATGAATTCTTCAATCAATCGATGAGCATCCAGGCGTTGCGGCACGATCACCTTGGAGACATTGCCCTTGGCATCCAATATGATCTTGCGCTCTGGCAAATCCAGATTGAGCGGGCTTCGTTTATCCTGCGCTTTTTTCATCGCGAAATAAGCTGCATAAAGTGGTTTCAACACCGGCTCCAGCAAGCCGTCAGCCTTTGGCGGGGCATGACCGTCGATGGCATCTTGCGCTTCTTGATAGGAGAGCTTGGCGGCAGATCGCATAATAACACGCGCAAATTTGTGGGACGATTTGCGACCAGATTTATCAATGGTCATGAAACAGGCCAAGGCTGGGCGATCTTGTTTTTCGATCAGAGAACACAAATTATTTGAAATGCGCTCAGGCAGCATCGGCACCACACGGTCAGGAAAATAAACCGAATTTCCCCTGATGCGGGCTTCCTTATCCAGCGCCGAAGCGGATTTCACATAAGTTGCCACATCAGCAATGGCGACGATGATCTTGAATGACCCATCGTCTTGTTGTTCTGCCCACACGGCATCATCGTGGTCGCGCGCATCTGGCGGATCAATCGTTATCAATGGCACATCGCGCAAATCCATGCGCCCAGCCTGTGTAAAGATTTTGAGAGCGTCTGCTTCTTCGATCACGGATTGTGGGAAACTGTTGGGAATACCGTGTTGGTGAATGGCAATCAAAGAAATGTTACGTGGGTCGTCCATGTTGCCAAGGCGCTCGCGCACGCGGGCAATGGGCATGCCGCGGCCCTGGTCTTTGATGATTTCGGCAGATACAAGCTCGCCATTCAAAGCCCCGCCTTCATCGCCCTGCAACACCTGCAAATCGTAACGCGATTTTTTGTCGACAGGCATAAGGCGAGCCCCCTCGCCTTTGATGAGGCGAAACACCGCCAGCACCCGGCCTGCGCGATCAGACAGTACGCGCATAACCTTGGCTTTATGAGAATAAGGACCATGGCCGGCGAGGTGTTCGATCTTGGCCAAAAAGCGGTCACCCACTGCAGGTACTTTGCCGGTTGCGGACTCGATCAAGAGTTTCGGTGGTTTGTCGTCATGCCATTCTGTGGGCTGGCCATAAGCCTCGCCACTTTCATCGATACCTGTGGTTTCAATGACGGTGACGGGCGGAAGTTCTCCAACCACATTCATGCGGCGCTTTTTGCCACCAATGCTGCCTTCACCCTTCATGTCTTTCAGAAGAGATTTCAGTTTGAGCTTGTCATTGCCCTTGATGCCAAAGGCCCGCGATATTTCCCGCTTGCCGACCGGGCCTTCGGAGGCCGCAATGAATTTTACAATATCATCACGGGCGGGCAGGGGGGCCTTACGCCTCGACATTCACGAGTGCTTTTTTCACTGGTTTCTTGATCACATTTTTAGCGGGCGATTTATTTGCGGCTTTCTTGACAGGTGCCTTTTTTGCTGCAGCTTTTTTCACCGGTTTTTTCTTTTGGCCACCTTTGCCTTCGCGTTCAGCAATCAGCAGAATAGCCTGTTCCAGAGTAATGCTATCTGGCGTTTGTTCGCCTTGCAATGTGGCATTGGTTCCGTTGTGCTTGACATAGGCACCATACTTGCCGGTGAACACCTCAATATTGCCATCCCCATCCGGATGAGGCCCCAAGTTTTTCAGTGCGGTTGGTTTTGCTCTCGCTGATGGTCCCTTGGCGCGTTTTTCTGCCAACATGTCAACTGCACGGTTAAGGCCGATTGTGAATACATCTTCAGGCTGTTCCAGATTGGCATAGACGCCGTCATGCTTAATATAGGCACCGAAGCGGCCAAAGTTTGCAGTGATCGGCGTTTTGGTTTCTGGGTGAAGGCCCACCTCACGCGGCAGGGAAAGCAACTTAAGGGCTGCCTCCAAATCCAATGTATTCACATCAGTGCGGGCAGGGATGGAGGCCCGCTGCGGTTTTTCACCTTCAACGGTTTGGCCAAGCTGAACGTAGGGTCCAAAACGTCCCGCACGTCTGGTCACGGGAAGACCTGTTTCAGGATCTTCCCCGAGCAGAATTCCGTCTGCGGGCACATGGTTTGCCGCACTTTCTGCATTAGTTGAAAGCGGCCTGGTGAAGTTGCACGTTGGATAATTGGTGCAGCCTACAAAGGACCCAAAGCGCCCAAGCTTTAAGGACAGCTGGCCGTCGGCGCAATTTGGGCATTTGCGCGGTTCACCACCGCCTGCAGGCACCGGGAATATATGTGGTCCCAGAATCTCGTTCAATGAATCAATAACTTGCGTGATGCGCAAATCCTTCACATCAGCGAGGTTTGCTGTGAAGTCGCGCCAGAAATCCCGCAATACCTGCTTGTAAGGAATTTCGCCTGCGGAAATCTTGTCGAGTTGCTCTTCCAAGTTGGCAGTGAAATCAAATTCAACATAGCGCTTGAAGAAAGATTCCATAAAGGCTGTCACCACACGGCCTTTATCATCAGGGATCAGGCGCTTTTTCTCAATGCGCATATAGCCACGATCACCCAGTGTTTTCAGAATGCTCACATAGGTTGATGGCCTGCCTATGCCCAGTTCCTCCAGTTTTTTGATCAAAGAGGCTTCGGAATACCGTGGCGGTGGTTCCGTGAAATGCTGGTTTGCCGCAATTTTTTTGACACCCGTCACATCAGCGCGTGACATGGGCGGCAAGCGCTTGGCATCTTCATCCTCTTCATCGTCCAGATCTTCGGTGTAGGCGCGCAGGAAACCATCAAATTTCACAACAGATCCGTTGGCCCGGAAGGAATAGTGTTTTCCATCTTTGCCGGTCGTGCCAAGATCTGCGGTGGTACGCTCAAATTCAGCGCTTTCCATTTGGCTGGCAATGGTGCGCTTCCAGATCAAATCATAAAGTGCAAACTGCTCGCCATCCAATAACGCCTTGACCTGTTCTGGCAGTCTGGCGGGATCGGTCGGGCGGATGGCTTCGTGTGCTTCCTGCGCATTTTTGGCCTTGCTGGTATATTTACGTGGCGCAGACGGCAGATAAGGCTCACCAAAGGTTTTAAGAATGGCATTGCGCGTGGCGGCGATTGCTTCGGGTGCCATGTCAATGCCGTCGGTGCGCATATAGGTGATAAGACCGACTGTTTCGCCCTTGATGTCCAGGCCTTCGTAAAGCCTTTGAGCAAGCATCATGGTTTTGGACGAGGAGAAGCCAAGTTTGCGTGAAGCCTCCTGCTGCAAGGTTGACGTGCGAAACGGTGGATAAGGATTTCGTTTGCCTGGCTTGCTTTCAAGGGCATCAACAGTAAAGCGCTCGCCTGTCACAGCCACTTCAATGGCCTTGGCTGACGCTTCATCCTTGAGCTGCAGTTTCTCCAGGCGTTTACCGTCGACACTTGCTAGCGATGCTGAGAACTCGGCGCCCTTGGCGGTCACAAATGTGCCGTCTATCGACCAATATTCCTGCGTGCGAAAAGCCTCAATTTCCAGTTCCCGGTCACAAATCAGGCGCAGCGCCACAGATTGCACGCGCCCTGCTGATCTGGCACCTGGTAACTTCCGCCATAATACGGGCGAGATAGTAAACCCCACAAGGTAATCCAAGGCGCGGCGGGCCAGATAGGCATCAACCAGGTCAACGTCCAATTCGCGCGGATTGGCCATGGCGTCCAGCACGGAAGATTTTGTAATGGCGTTGAAGGCCACGCGCTGCACAGTTTTACCTTTCAGCGCGCCTTTCTTCTTGAGAACTTCAAGCACATGCCAGGAAATGGCTTCCCCCTCGCGGTCAGGGTCGGTTGCCAACACAAGCCGATCCGCCCCTTTGAGGGCAGTTGAAATATCGGAAAGACGCTTGGCCGATTTGGAATCAACTTCCCAATCCATAGCAAAATCTTCATCAGGTTTAACGGATCCGTCTTTGGCTGGTAAATCGCGCACATGGCCAAATGACGCCAGAACCGTGAAGTCTTGACCTAGATATTTGTTGATGGTTTTGGCTTTGGATGGGGATTCTACGACAACGACGGTCATTCAGGGTTCCAAGTTAAACGCGCCCGCTCATAGTCGGAATGTGTCGCCGTGGCAAGAAACACCTCATATGCTCAAAATTTAGCAAAATACAACCACAATACAACTCTGGATATGTTCTGTATATTTTCACACAAGTTAAACTTGCAACATGGTTAGTCAGGATGAGTCTGATTTGTTCAGCTCGCGTGGGATAGTTATAAAATAATGCAAAATTCGAGTATTAAACACAACTTAAAGAATAGTCAGGCGAAACAAAACAATTTGCGGAAGAAAATTGATCCAAAGGATACGGCCCAATACATCGCTGATATGGTTTTGGAATTGCGCAACTTGGCCAAGGATGATGATTTGTTGGCGTTGCGAAACTTGCTGGAACTGTGTTTCTATGAAGCATTCTCAACTGCCAACAAGATAACTTTGCCGGAAGGTGAAATAGAGCATTTGCAAATGATACATGAAGCATCCAAGGCAGAATAAGCCGTCAGAGGTCGTGACGCTCATGGCCTTTTGGTTCGGCATGGGCAACAACGCGTTGTATGCGTCCGAACTGTTGCTTCAGCGCGTTTTCTATTTCATCCACCACAGCATGAACTTGGTCTATGTTTCGGTTGGCCGCAAACCGGCAATGGTAGTGCACATAAAGTCCGGCGTCGTTTGTCCTGATCCGAATATTGTGAAGGTCGCTCAATGATTTTTGAGGTTTGGCCAAAAGCTGCAATGCCCTGCTGATTGCGGTCGTCGTTTTGCTGTCTGCCGGTGCTCCCTGCAATTCCCGCTGTGGCAGAGGTTCAATGTGGCTTTCAACTTCCACATCACCACCAAGCCCATTTCGGATTGCGTTCTCCAACCTTGTGGCTTTGTCATGGGCCTGTATGAGCGTGGTGGTTCCTTCCACTTCCAGATCGAAACTTACGGCCAATTTTCCCTCGATGTTCTGAACGGCAAGGTGATGGACGGGCAGGTTTTGTTGATGCGCAATCAAGGTTATTTTTTCAAATGCCGTTTCTGTGTCAATTGACACGGGATTTGTGCTGATCATGACGTCGGCCCTGGGATATTCCGACTTGATTGCACCAACAAGTTTCGCTTTGAGGGCCTGCACGTTGTTGCTTGGGAGCATGCGAGAGATCGTTATGGTTAATGTTACAAACAAAACCGGGCCAGTTGGCTTCACCCGCAGGAGGCTGACACCCAACACACCGTCGGTTTCTTCGGTTATGGTTCGGATGTTGGCTGTCATTCCTTCCGGCACTGTGTCCATCAAGCTGGCAAAGGTGCTTTTCCCTAAACTCCAGCCGATTTTCGCAATGACACCAGAGACCAGAAGAGCCGCCACCGAATCTGCCCACCATACGCCGAACCACACACCCACAAGCCCTACAAGCACTGCGGCCGAGCCCCACATATCCGACTGGAAATGCGCTGCGTCTGCGGCCAGGGCCTCGCTGCCTGTCGCCTTGGCCGTATTTGCCAAGGCCCGTGATCGGTTGAAATCAACCACAATTGAAACCACCATGATGGCTAAAGCCCACCACGTCACTTCAACATCGGACGTGCCGCCAAGCAACCTGAAAGCGGCAGCGTAGGCAATAAAAGCTGCTATCCCGATGAGCAACAACGTTTCCACAAGGGCCGCTATGCTTTCAATTTTTGCGTGCCCGAAATGGTGTTCTTCGTCGGCAGGCTGGGCTGACCATTTGATGGCAAACCACGTGATTGCCGTTGCGCCAAAATCTACAAGGCTGTGAACGGCTTCAGACAGCAGGCCCAATGATCCCGTTATGATGGCCGCAATAAATTTGAGTACCGAAAGCCCGGCACTGGCCAGCAACGAGAGCGAGGCCACACGCTTTTTTTCTTGATCAAAATCATTGCTGTGGTTTTCACCCATGGGGCCTTTTAACTTCTCAACTGTCTTGCGCAAGGGTGTAGATAGGGCGCTACATGCGGCTATGAGCCAAAATGCGTCAGAACTGATTCCTTTGCCCACCCGCAAAGCGGGTGCCATGACCTTTGGCCTTCTGTTTCTGCTGGAATCCCTGGTGCGCGCATTCAATTCCAGTGTTCTGAGTATTCAGGCTTATGATTTGTTGGGATCGGTTCAAAAAGTAAGCGTGTTGGCCACGTCCATCTCCTTTACCGTGCTGATGATCACCTTGTTGTTGCCAGTTCTGTTTGCGCGCATAAAGCGGCGCTGGGCCTACAGCATTGGTGGCGTTCTGCTGATTACAGGCAGTTTGGCACTGGCCACTTATACGCTGCCGGGGCAAGTTGCAGGTGCCATCATGCGCAACAGCGGGGCTTCCATCATGAATGTTACGCTGCAGCTCTACATTCTCGATCATATTCGAAAAGCCGATTTGACAAGCAGTGAACCCATACGCTTGGCCATATCAACCTTCGCATGGGTCATAGGGCCTGCATCAGGTGTTTGGCTTTATGAAAACTATGGTGCACTTGCGCCCCAGCTGGCAGCCATTTGTGCAGCGCTACTCGCTTTAAGCGCGTTCTGGTATTTGCGGCTGAGCGATAAGGTCAATTTGCCATCAGGCACATTGCAATCCTTCAATCCGGTGGCCAATGTCGCAAGGTTTGCACAGCAGCCGCGCTTGCGCTTGGCGTGGGCCATAGCCTTTGGCAGGTCATGCTTCTGGGCCACGTTTTTCACCTATGGTCCTTTGCTCATGATCGAAGGCGGGCTTGGCAAACAAGCAGGTGGCTTGGTGGTTTCTGCCAGTCAATTGTTCTTGCTGTTCGCATTTGCGTTTGGTGCCTTGGCCAAGCGCTTCGGGGTGCGAAGCGTCATTTCACTTTGTTTTGCCGTCATTGCAGCTGCAAGTGTTGGGGCAGGGCTGCTGGGTGTGCAATCACCCCTCGCAGCGGCTGGGTTACTTTTGGTGGCCGCACTTTTTGCATCTGGCATCGACAGTGTGGGTGCCATTCCGTTTCTCAGGGCCGTGCGTTTCTTTGAACGCCAGCGCATGGCCGCCGTGTACAGAACCTTCATCGAATTTTCTGAACTGGTTCCCGGGTTTATATTTGCCATCGCCCTATCGTTTTTTGATGTGGCAAGTGTTTTCATCATACTGGGCATTTGCCTCACCAGTCTTGCTCTTCTAACATGGCGCTATCTGCCAGAATCAATGTGAGAGTGTGATGGCCCAGACAATTGTGAAAGGTTATAAAGCGTTGATGGCGGCGGCGGAGGCTCGTGTTACCTCTGTTTCAGCGCAGCAAGCCAAGAGTATGATGTCAGATCCTAATGTGGTCATTGTCGACATCCGTGATCTGCGTGAACTGGAGCGGGAGGGGCGCATTGCGAATTCATTCCATGCCCCGCGCGGCATGCTGGAGTTTTGGGTTGATCCCGAAAGCCCTTATCACAAACCGATTTTTGCTGAAAATAAGACCTTTATTATTCAGTGCGCCAGCGGCTGGCGCTCGCTCCTGGCTGCCGAGACGTTGCAAACCATGGGGTTAACGCCAGTCTTCAATTTAGCGGGTGGTTTTGCCGCTTGGAAAGAAGCCGGTGGGGACATCCAAAATTACGAGAAGAAAACATGAGTGCTCCCCTCTTGATCGTCGGCAACAAAAATTATTCGTCTTGGTCTTTACGGCCTTACATGGCGCTGGCGATGGCCAATATAAAATTTGAAGACAAGGTTATTCCCTTTGGGCAACCCCTTGGTAATTCTGCGTTCGTCAAAAAAATAAAACGTTATTCAAAAGCTGGTCTGGTGCCAGTTTTGGTTCACAACGGCATTTCAGTTTGGGATAGCATGGCCATCATGGAATATCTGGCGGAAACATGGCCTGACCGCAATCTGTGGCCGAAATCAAAAACGGCTCGGGCGTTGGCACGCTCCGCGTCAGCGGAAATGCATTCTGGTTTTCGGGCTTTACGTGGTGCTTGCCCGATGAATTTGCGCCGGGTCGTCAAGCCAGTTCCACTGAACGATGCGATTTTTAAAGATGTCGCACGCCTTGAAAATCTTTGGCGTGAATGCCGCAAGAGCTATGGCAAGGGGGGTCCGTTTTTGTTTGGAAAATTTGGCATTGCAGATGCCATGTTTGCACCAGTGGTGACTCGCCTGGATACGTATGCGATCAAAGTGACTGACGATACACAGCATTACATGAACGCTGTTTTGGCGACACCAGCTTTCCACGATTGGAAAGCTGCTGCCTTGAAGGAAAAATGGATCGTTGCCGAAGACGAAGCCGACTAATAGATATAACAGATGACAGAGTCCTTTGTGTAATTCACCTCCACATTGTGAAGTCTCTCGCCGTATTGTTTGCGACAGTTTGCCAAGGCCCTTTTGAAAATGGCGGCCTGCTGTTCTTTACTGTAGTCAGAACGCTTTTTAGGTTTTGCAAATACGTCCGGACTCATCGTTAAAGTGATCAGTGTTGCAAGTGACGCCGTCATAACGAGTTTCTTCACTTAATTCTCCTGTAGGTTGTAGTCCGCCAAAGATATTTCAGGAATATGAAAATTCGTCAACATTTTTCGTGAACATTTAAAGTGCAGATACACGCCCGCCTGCATGCCGCATGATGCGGCCAGCAATTTCGAGCTCCAGCAACACCGCCAAAACCTGATCAGCAGACATGCCGCTTTCACGTATTACATCATCTGTTTCAATCGCGGTGGGGGAAAGCAAACCAAAAACCTGTTCACGGTCAAGTTGGCCACTCACAATCGCAGACGTTTCGAGGGGTGTTGGTTCCGGCTCAAACAACCGCATGGGCTGCGCACTGCGCATCTCGCCCAATGTAATGATGAGATCGTCAATCGAGGTCACCATACTTGCGCCATCCTTGATCAGCTTGTTGGTGCCTTCGGCGCGTGGGTCAAGAGGCGAACCTGGGACTGCAAAAACATCACGTCCTTGTTCGGCAGCAAAGCGTGCTGTAATCAGCGAACCTGAACGCAAAGCCGCTTCGACCACAATGATGGCGCGTGACATGCCGGATATGATGCGGTTGCGGCGCGGAAAATGCTCGGCCTTGGGTGAGGTTCCTGGCAACATTTCAGTGATAAGCAATCCACGCTCCGCAATCTGGCGTTGAAGTTTCTCATTTTCGGGCGGATAAACATTGTCGATACCGCCGGCAATCACTGCAGCCGTGTGCACATCAACACTCGCCTCATGTGCTGCAGTATCAATGCCGCGCGCCAACCCGGACACCACGAGCAAACCGGCATCCGTCAGCGCTCTGGCAATTTGGCGCGTAAATTTCATGCCAAGGGCGGACGCATTGCGGGCCCCCACGATGCCAACTGAATCTTGATCTGCGAAATCGAGATGGCCTGATACGCACAGCAGCGGGGGTGCCGAGGGGATATGCATCAAGGCTGGGGGATAGCCACGTTCGCCCATGGCCACAAATTGCGCACCCAGTTTTGCAGCACGGCTTACATGATGTTCAGCCACGTCTTGCGCGCAGATTTTGAGCGACCGGCGAAGCCCGCCCCGCAAGGACAGTTCAGGCAGCGCGTCCAACGCTTGTGTTGCAGTTCCAAAACGCGTGAGCAATTGCTGAAACGTAATAGGCCCAACATTCTCGCTTTGACTAAGGCGCAGCCAATTCAGGCGCTCGGCATCAGAAAGTTGGCGGCTTGGGATCATGGTTTCTTGGTGAAACTCATCTTGGGCTCTTCACCCTTGATCAGTCTTTGAATATTTTTTCGGTGGGTCAGCCAAACGATGATTGCGAGAAGTGCAACAGGCGGCCAAAGCGCAGCTCCGCCAAAATAATTTGCCGCCACTGCTGTTGCAATAGATGCAGCCAATGCGGATTGTGACGAAATGCGCGTGGTTAAAAAAACTGTAAGCCACACCAGAAAACCTATACCTGCCACGGGCCATGACCAAGCCAACAGAACACCAAATGCAGTGGCCACACCTTTGCCCCCCTTGAACCCGATCCAAACCGGGAAAATATGCCCGGCCATTGCCGCAAAGCCTGCGACCTCAGCAGCCCGGTCTCCGCTTGCATATTTAAAGATCAAAACCGGGAGTACACCTTTTAACAAATCACACATTAACGTAAGAGCCGCCAAACCCTTGTTGCCCGTTCGCAGAACGTTTGTTGCACCAATATTGCCGGACCCAATGTTGCGAACATCGCCCAGACCCGCTGCGCGTGTGAGCAGCAGCCCAAAGGGAATGGAGCCGCAGAGATAGCCAATTATGAGTGCAATAAAATTATCCATTCCGCCTCCCGCCTTAGGGAGCGTAAGTGTAAACCGTGCGGCCTGCAACCACTGTTTGGGTGGCCCGGCCTTCCAGTGTGCGCCGTTCAAATGGCGAATTTTTTGAGCGGGAACTGAGGGTTGCCGCATTGACCTTCCAACTCAGGTGAGGATCAATCAAGGCAAAGTCTGCTGGTGCGCCGGTTGCCAAACGCCCGGCCTCTAAGCCCAGAAGTTGTGCCGGCTTTTGCGACAATGCTTGAACCAGTCTGGCCAGTGGCATGTTATCATTGTGATAAAGCGATAGTGCCGCACTCAGCAAGGTTTCCAGCCCAATTGCGCCAAAGGCGGCTTCGGCAAACGGCAGCCGCTTGGTATCATCACTTTGCGGGTCATGGGACGACACGATCACATCAATTGTGCCATCAGCCACACCAGCCACCAGCGCCCGGCGGTGCGTTTCATCGCGCAGCGGCGGGGATAGTTTGAAAAATGTGCGGTAAGCGCCAATGTCATTTTCGTTGAGCACCAGATGATTGATCGAAACCCCACAAGACACTGGAAGCCCGCGCGCCTTGGCAATTTGCATAACTTCAACAGAAGCTGCACAGGAAATCTGGCCCGCGTGATATCTTGCACCCGTCATTTCCACAATGCGCAAATCTCGCTCCAGCATGATCACCTCGGCCATTGCCGAAGTGCCAGCCAGCCCCAGGCGCGATGCAGCCTCGCCAGAATTCATCACGCCAGAGGCGAGTGTGGGCTCTTCCACATGCTGCACTACCAGCATATCAAAATCGCGGGCATACATCATGGCGCGGCGAAACATGTTGGCATTGCCCACAGCCTTGGTGGCATCGGTCACGGCCACAGCACCTGCCGCCTGAACCAACCCAATTTCCGTCATCACCTCGCCGCAAAGGCCTTTGGTGATGGATGCCATGGGGGCCACACGCACTTTTGCAGTGTCACGCGCACGGCGCAGCACATAATCCACGATTGCCGCATCATCAATTGCAGGCTGTGTATTTGGCATCACAATCATAGTGGTCACCCCTCCTGCCGCTGCGGCTTCTGAGGCGGTGGCCAAGGTTTCGCGGTACTCGCTGCCTGGTTCACCGGTGAACACGCGCATGTCGATTAAGCCCGGCACCAAAAGCTGGCCCTTGCAATCGGTCACCTCTATGCTCTCGCCAATGGTGGCTGCTGTCACGGTTGCGCCGACGGCAGAAATCTTGTCATTTTCAATCAGCACGCCACCTGGCCCGTACAGCCCCTGATCAGGCGAGATAAGATGCGCGTTCACATAAGCACGGCGGTTCTGGCTCATATGGGCGGTCCATTGCGGGCCAGCGCGTCTAGCACAGCCATGCGCACGGCGACACCCATTTCCACCTGTTCACGAATGGCCGATTGAATGCCGTCGGCCACTGCCGAGTCAATTTCAACACCGCGGTTCATGGGCCCGGGGTGCATGACCATGGCACCTGACTTGGCATAGCCCAGCTTTTCTTCCGTCAGCCCGAAAAAATGATAATATTCGCGCTGCGAAGGCACAAAGGCCCCTGCCATGCGCTCCAGCTGCAAACGCAGCATCATCACCACATCGGCACCCTGAAGGCCAGATTTCATGTTGCGGTGAACTTCTACACCAAAATTCTCAATGCCAGAGGGCAACAGGGTGGAAGGTGCCACCACGCGCACGCGAACGCCCATTTTTCCCAAAAGCTGAATGTTTGACCGCGCCACGCGGGAGTGCAGCACATCGCCACAAATCGCCACGGTCAGGCCTTCCAGCTTGCCGAAATGGCGTCGTATAGTAAGCGCATCGAGCAGCGCCTGCGTGGGGTGTTCATGCTGACCATCGCCCGCGTTGATCACCGCACAAGAAACTTTTTGGGCCAGCAATTCCACCGTGCCAGACGATTGATGCCGCACCACCAAAAAATCAGGATGCATGGCGTTGATGGTCATTGCCGTATCCAAAACCGTCTCACCCTTGGAAATGGACGAGGTGGACACTGCCATGTTCATCACATCAGCGCCTAAGCGTTTTCCGGCAATTTCAAACGAGCTTTGCGTGCGCGTGGACGCTTCAAAAAACAGGTTCACCTGCGTGAGGCCCGTGAGGATGGCATGGCGCTTTTCATTGCCGCGACCCACATCAACATAAGTGTCCGCCAGATCAAGCAGGGCCGGAATTTCAAGGGGAGACAAATCGCTGATCCCCAGAAGGTGCGGGGATTTAAACAGGCGAGGGCGGGCAGTGCGCGATGTCATTAAAACCGTGGCATAGGGGGAAGTGGAGCGGGGTGCAAGAGGAGAGGTAAATTGACGGTCAGAGAATGAAGGCAAGTGACCTCACCCGCCCCGTTGGGACATCTCCCTAGCGCAACTCATCCAGCAAATTCTGCAGGATGACGGCTGCTGCCATGTGATCGATGTTGGCTTGGCGCTTTTCGTATTTCACGCCAGCTTCAATCATCTGCTGGTCTGCTTCAAAGCTTGAAAGCCGCTCATCCCAGAAGATCATTGGTAAGTCTGAAAGTTTGCCTAAATTCCTGGCGAAACTTCTGGTGGACTGACAGCGCGGGCCTTCGCTTCCGTCCATGTTGAGGGGCAGGCCCAGCACGATAAGGCCGATGTTTTCTGCACTTGCAAACTTGATCAGGCTTTGGGCGTCCGCAGTAAATTTGGTGCGCGCAATCGTGTGGCGGGGGGTAGCGAATTGCCGGGTATAATCCGCGGTCGCCACACCTATCGTTTTAGCGCCAAGATCCAGTGCCATCATCCGTTTGGTCATCGGCAAGGCCATAAGCTCGGGCAGGGCGGCTGCGAGAAGGGTGGACATAAAGCTGGTCTTAGCGTTTTTTCTTGGTCTGGCAAATAACTCCACCTAAGAGACGTCGCATGACACAGTCCCCCATTGGCCCCGTTGTAAATCCGCTTCCCCCCGGCTCCGTGCCAGACCTTCGCCCGCTTCCCGGGCGGTGGATCAGGCTTGATCCATTGCATGTGGAGCGCCACGCAAAGTCTCTTTACGCTTCAATTGATGGCAAAGACCCTGAAGGCAAGCTTTGGACTTATATGCCGTATGGCCCTTTTGCGTCTGAAGAGGTTTTTACAAATTGGCTGCGTGAAAAACAAGCCGCGCGGGACCCTTGGTTTTATGCCTTTGTGAACCGCGCCACAGGCGAGGCACTCGGCATGGGTGCATTTATGCGGGTCGATGCTGCCAATGGTTCTATTGAAATTGGCAACATTTGGCTTTCCCCCGCGCTGCAACGCACCCGTGAAGGCACTGAGGCCATCTACCTGATGATGCGCCATTGCTTTGATGATTTGGGCATGCGCCGTTTGGAATGGAAATGCGATGCGCTCAATGCACCATCGCGCAAGTCAGCCGCGCGTTATGGTTTTAGTTTTGAAGGTATCTTCCGCCAACATTACATCATCAAGGGGCGGAACCGCGACACGGCGTGGTTTTCACTGCTTGATGGTGAGTGGCCCACGGTTCGCGCAGGGTTTGAAGCGTGGCTGGACGAGACAAACTTTGATGCTGGCGGCACCGAAAAAGCAAAGTTGCGGGTGCGCTAGCCCAGTGCTATCCAGCGCACATAAATTTGAGGATATCCATGTCGGTTGACGAAAAAACAGTAAGGCGCGTGGCACGATTGGCGCGCATCAAAGTGGCGAATGCGGACTTGCCGCGTCTTGCAGACGAGTTAAACGTTATTCTCGATTTTGTTGAGCAACTCAATGAAGTCAATGTTGAAAATGTGGAACCACTAACGTCGGTGGTGGCGGTTAACATGCGCCTTCGCGCCGACGTGGTGACGGACGGCCATTTTCCAAAAGCCATCATGCAAAACGCTGCCGCCAGTGAGGATGATTTTTTTATGGTTCCGAAGGTGGTGGAATAATGTCTCTCACAGCACTTACAATTTCAGCAGCAAGAGCCAAGCTGCAAGCGCGTGAGATATCAGCGGTGGAACTCACGGAAGCTTATTTATCCGCAATCGACAACGCCAACATCCTGAACGCCTATGTGGCCCACACGCCTGATCAGGCGCGGGCCATGGCGAAGGTGTCTGACGAAAAGCTGGCGAAGGGCGAAGGCGGCGCACTGGAAGGAATTCCGCTGGGCATCAAGGATCTGTTCGCCACCAAGGGCATTCACACGCAAGCCTGCAGTCACATTCTGGATGGCTTCAAACCTGAATATGAATCGACCGTGACACAAAACTTGTGGAACGCCGGTGCTGTGATGCTGGGTAAGTTGAACATGGATGAATTTGCCATGGGGTCCTCAAACGAGACCAGTTATTATGGTGGTGTCACCAATCCGTGGCGGCGGAATAACTCAAACAAGGCTCTGGTGCCGGGTGGCTCATCTGGCGGCTCTGCAACGGCAGTATCTGCCCACCTTTGTGCGGCAGCCACGGCAACCGATACGGGTGGCTCCATTCGCCAGCCCGCTGCATTTACAGGTACTGTGGGTATCAAGCCAACTTATGGCCGCGTGTCGCGCTGGGGTGTTGTGGCGTTTGCATCATCGCTCGATCAGGCAGGCCCCATCACGCGCGATGTCCGCGATGCGGCCATCATGTTGCGCGCGATGGCGAGTGTGGATTTGAAAGACACAACCTCGGTTGATATGCCAGTGCCTGATTACGAGAAGGCGATTGGCAAATCTCTCAAAGGTCTGCGTGTAGGCATTCCAAAAGAATATCGTGCCGATGGTTTGGCAGTCGAAATCAATGCGGTCTGGGACCGTGGTGCGCAATGGTTGAAAGAGCAGGGGGCAGAGATTGTTGAAATTTCTCTGCCGCATACAAAATATGCACTGCCTGCCTATTACATTGTTGCCCCTGCTGAAGCCTCTTCAAATCTGGCGCGTTATGACGGTGTGCGGTATGGTCTGCGGGTTGCGGGTGATGATCTGATAGACATGTTTGAAAATACGCGCGCCAAAGGCTTTGGCCCCGAGGTTCAACGCCGCGTGTTGATTGGCACCTATGTCTTGTCGGCTGGTTATTATGATGCGTATTACGTGAAAGCTCAAAAGGTCCGTACACTGATCAAACGTGACTTTGATGAAGCCTGGGCCAAGTGTGATGTGGTGCTGACACCGGCCACACCTTCAGCAGCCTTTGCGCCAGGCGAAATAACTGATCCTGTGCAAATGTATCTGAATGATATTTTTACGGTCACGGTCAATATGGCGGGGCTTCCCGGTATTGCTGTGCCAGCTGGACTTTCAGCTGAAGGCCTGCCTTTAGGTCTGCAGTTGATTGGAAAGCCATTTGATGAAGAGACACTGTTTCAGACTGCGGCCGCCATCGAGGCGGCAGCCGGCACATTTACAGCAAAGAACTGGTGGAGTTAAACGAGTGCAGTTTCCACCAACTGCACCCAATAGCTGACACCATGACCTATCGCTTCATCATTGAAATCATATTCCGGATGATGAAGACCAGCACTCTCGCCATTGCCCATGAATATAAACGATCCAGGTCTTGCTTGGAGCATGAATGAAAAATCTTCGGCACCCATGGTGGGTTGGGCTTTGGCATTTACCTTGGCATCGCCCGCCACATTGCGCGCCACACGCATTGCCAATTCAGTCTCAAGCGTGTGATTAACTGTGACTGGATAATAGCGATGATATTGAACGTCAATTTCAACGCCAAACATTAAAGCGATGCCTGCTGCCATTTCTCGGATGCGGCGCTCGGCCGTGTCGCGCATAGCAGGTTGCAGTGTGCGCACAGTGCCTGCGATATGAGCAATGGACGGAATGACATTGTAGGCGGAGCCTGCGTTAAACTTGGTCACTGAAATAACCAGCGCGGCCAGAGGATCAGTATTTCGTGATACGATACCTTGTAAGCTGGTAACCAGGTGTGAGCCCGCAAGTAATGGATCGATGGTTTGATGCGGAAGTGCGGCATGCCCGCCACGCCCGCGAATTGCCATGTCGAATTTATCGGCCGCTGCCATGATTGGGCCTTCGCACGCCGCAAATGATCCCACTGGCAAACCCGGCAAATTGTGCATGCCGAACACCCGAGAGATTTTGAAACGGTCCATCATGCCATCATCCACCATGGCTTTGGCACCAGCACCGCCTTCTTCTGCCGGTTGAAAAATCAGCGCCACCGAACCGGCAAAATTGCGGGTTTCAGAAAGATATTTGGCAGCCCCGAGCAACATTGCAGAATGCCCATCATGACCGCAGGCATGCATTTTTCCTGGCGTTTTGGAGGCATATGGAAGATGTGTTGCCTCAGCAATCGGAAGCGCGTCCATATCAGCGCGAAGGCCGATTACATCCCCAACGCCATTTTTGCCGTGGATTATGGCGACAACGCCCGTTCGGCCAATTCCTGTTGCAACCTCATCACACCCAAACGATCGCAGTTTGTCGCTAATGAATTTGGCTGTTTCAATCACATCATATTGCAATTCGGGAATTTGGTGCAAATGCTGGCGCCACGCTTCGGTTTCGATTTGAATGGCATTGGCAGAGTTGAGCAAGGGCATATAATTTCTCCGAGTGGCGACACACAGCATCAAACTTTTTGTTTCGCTTGAAAAGTATCAAAATAGTTAAATTAATAAGCAAAAGCCCCGGATGATCATCCGGGGCCAAGTCTTGGGAGAGAACGTTACGATTAAATTTTGACCATTCGCAAATAGGGCTTGAGGGCCTTCCATCCTTGCGGGAATTTTTCCTTGGCAGCGTCATCTGAAACAGAGCCGAGAATGATAACATCCTCGCCCTGTTTCCAGTTTGCAGGCGTTGCCACAGATTTGGTGGCGGTCAATTGTAATGAATCGATGACACGCAAAATCTCGTCAAAATTGCGCCCTGTACTCATGGGGTAGGTGAGGATCAGTTTGATCCGCTTATCGGGACCTATGATCAAAACATTGCGTACAGTTGAATTATCAGCAGCAGTGCGGCTTTTGGCATTTCCAGAGGCATTAGGGTGAATCATGCCGTAAAGTTTAGCCACGGTCAGATCGCTGTCACCAATCATCGGGTAACTCACTTCAGAGCCGGTCACGTCCTTGATATCTTTTTTCCACCGCAGATGATCATCTACGCTGTCAACCGAAATGCCGATCATTTTTACGCCACGCTGATCAAATTCAGGCTTTTTGGTCGCCATAGCGCCAAGTTCAGTGGTGCAGACCGGGGTGAAATCCTTCGGATGAGACACCATCATGGCCCATGACCCTTCAATGTAGTCATGAAAGCGAATGCGGCCTTCTGTGGTGTCAGCTTCAAAGTCGGGGGCAATGTCGCCAAGCTGCAGTGTCATGAAGTTTTCCTTCTTGTTCAATTGGAACAATCTACTACGTCAATCGTTCGGAATAAAGAACAAACTTACGAAAGGCAATTCAGCCAGTACAATAATGATGGTGGATCAACTAAGTACCAGAAGCTAATAGTAATTTCAGGATTATTCCACGTGCCAACACGATTTTTGAAGTGGTCAACCGTAGCCATAATGCACCCGCTTTGTGAAAAACGTAGGTTATTCACCAAATTCAGGCGGTGCGTTCTCCTACTTTGGGTCCATTAAATTTGCCGCCAATCATTATCGCTAGATTTGATTTAGGGATTTACCTGAAGTGTATGACTATTGTTTAATGCGTGCACTTTTTGGATCGTAAAAACATCCGAGTTGAACGTTGGACGGGTATTTTTTCCAAGCCAGCTCAATTTCCCAATGGCCACTTGCAATCCAGTCTTTTGTGACACCTTGTTCAGCTTTTACATATCCAAGTCCAAGTGATTTGTTTACGCGGTGTCCCCACGCACCAGAAGTTGTTGAGCCTACAATAACACCGTCCCTGTAGATCGGCTCTTCATGATAAATCATGGGTGCGCTTGGGCTATCATCATTCAGTGCAATGCACACCATTCGTTTCGGCAGATGTGGTAGAGCTTGCTGCTTCACCAAAGCTTCTTGTCCGATGAAGCCGCCCGACTTTTTCCACGCGATGGTGAAACCGAGACCTGCCTCTAAAGGCGTTTCTTCGTCGGAAATATCGTGCCCCCAGTGTCGGTAGGCCTTTTCCATGCGCGCATTGTTCATGGTATGCATGCCAGCTGGGGTCAGGTTGAATTCCGCGCCCGCTGCCAAAATTGTTTCTAAAATATGGCTGGCAAATTCTGATGGGATATAGAGCTCCCAACCAAGCTCGCCGACATATGTTATGCGACTGGCGCGAACTCGGCCATAACCGATTTCAATTTCTTTCGATGTTCCAAATGCGAAGTCAGAATTTGAAAAACTCGTACTACAAAGTTTTTCGAGAAGTGCGCGCGATCGAGGCCCCATGATTGTCAGCATGGAAAGTCCCGAAGTTATGTCCGTAGCGATGCAATGCGCACCATCTGGTGTGTTGCGTTTGAGCCACGCCATATCGCGCGTTTGCGGAACGGCACCCGTTACAACCAAGAACTTGTTTTTCTCGATTCTGGTAACAGTAAGATCAGCCTCAATACCGCCACGCTCATTCAGCCATTGGGTATAGACTATCCGACCTGCTTCAACATCGATGTCGTTGGCGCAGATGCGGTTAAGTACCGCGCATGCGTCTCGGCCTTCCACCTGATATTTAGCGAATGAACTTTGGTCAAAGAAAACACAATCATTCATCAGTGCTTTTGCTTCATATTCTGCGCAAGGCCACCAGTTCTGGCGACCATATGAATAGTCATAGGCCGGTTTAACGCCGTCTCGGGCATACCAGTTTGGCCGTTCCCAGCCATTTATCTCGCCAAAGACAGCCCCTAATTTTTCAGTTTGATGATAAAACGGCGAGCGCCTTATACCACGTCCTGTTTCGGCCTGGCGATAAGGCCAGTGCATGGCATAGAGCAAGCCAAGAGTTTCAGTCACCCTGTCATGGACGTATTTTCGATTGGATTGAAAAGGATGAATACGCCGAATATCAATTCCATTAACATCCATGGGTGGGTGCCCGTTCTTAATCAAATCCGCCAGCACCAATCCCGCTCCGCCAGAGGATTGGATGCCGATCGAATTGAAACCCGTTGCCATAAACAAATTTTTTATTTCCGGCGCTTCGCCCAGATAATAGCGATTGTCAGGGGTAAAACTTTCAGGGCCATTGAAAAATAATTGTATGCCTGCGGTTTCCAGCAGTGGCACACGGTGGATGGCGTTATTCAAGATCGGTTCAAAATGATCCATGTCTTCGGGAAGCGTCACAAATGCATGTTCATCGTCAATGCCGCCGCCGCCCCATGGTTTGGCGGTTGGCTCAAATGCTCCAACCATCAGCTTGCCAGCGTCCTCCTTATAATAGGTGCACTCGTCAGGCACGCGCACAACAGGCATGTTGCGCGGCAATTCTGCAATGGGTTCGGACACAATATAAAAATGTTCGCAGGCATGAAGCGGAATATTGACACCAATGCTGCGTCCCAGTTCACGCGACCACATTCCGGTTGCCATCACGATCTTGTCGGCCATAATGGTGCCTTCAGATGTTTCGACACCCGTAGCCTTAAAGTCCTGTGTTAAAATGCGCGTGACCTTAACGTTCTCAAAAATCTTCGCGCCACGGCTGCGGGCACCACTCGCCAAAGCTTGTGTCACATCAATGGGGTTCACTTGACCGTCTTTTGGCAAAAATACGCCGCCCTTCACACCGGCCAGATTGTAATGCGGCACGCGCTCCTTGATTTCGCCTAAAGTGATGACCTTTACGTCGAGACCAAAGTTTTTGGCCATAGAGGCGCCGCGCATTAATTCTTCCAAGCGACCCTCAGTCAAAGCCAAGGAAATCGAACCATTTTGCTTGAAGCCTGTCGCTTGTCCTGTTTCCTTTTCCAGACCTTCAAAAAGTCCGGCTGTGTATTTGGCCAGCTCTGTCAGATTGCGAGATGCCCGCAATTGACCAACAAGGCCTGCTGCATGCCATGTGGTGCCCGAAGTAAGCTGTTTTCGTTCCAGCACGACGACATTCGTAATACCGATTTTTGTTAGATGATAGGCAATGGAACATCCAACAATGCCTCCACCAATTATGACGACATCGGCCTGACTTGGAATCGGTTTGGACATGGACCTGTTGTACCTGTTTTTATTCGATGAGAATTTATAGCAAATTGCGCTCCATTGCACAGCGTCAAACCGACAATACACACAGTCCAGATGCCATTTTCCTTTGCGACGGTAAAAAGCTTTCGCTATGGTGCCGGAAATTCAAACTGGATCAAAACCATGTATCAAGGTGATATTTCTCCTTCTGAAGCCTACCAACGCCTGAAGAACAATTCCGCTTCAGTTTTAATTGATGTGCGCAGCCAACCTGAGTGGACTTTTGTTGGTGTGCCCATGGTGGAGCGTTTGGTGCGTCTCTCTTGGCAAGTTTACCCGTCAATGGATGTGAACGCGCGCTTTGTCGAGGAAGTGGAAGCATTGGGACTTTCCAAAGACGCAGAGATTTTGTGTCTGTGCCGGTCAGGTGCCAGGTCAGCCTCTGCCGCCAATGCGTTGACGCAAGCCGGATACACCAATTGCTGGAATATTGCGCAAGGTTTTGAAGGTGACAAGAATGCCGCTGGCCACCGCGCCCAAGTGAATGGCTGGAAAGCTGCCGATCTTCCCTGGGTTCAAAGTTAATGGCAAAACCAACGCGACCGAAAAACGCACCGAACTGGGGCGATAATACCAAACTGGTGCGCGGTGGTTTGCAACGCACCCCGTTTGGCGAAACGTCTGAAGCGCTGTTTTTAACATCAGGCTATGTGTACGATTCTCCGGAAACCGCTGAAAAGCGGTTCATGGGTGAAGACGATGGCTATGTTTATGGCCGCTACGGAAATCCCACGGTTTCAATGTTCGAAGACAGGGTCGCCTTGTTGGATGGTGGAGAGGCCTGTTATGGTGTTGCTTCGGGGATGGCTGCAGTTTTTGGCGCTTTAGCGTGTCAGTTGAAGTCGGGTGACCACCTTGTGTCTTCCAAAGCCCTGTTTGGATCTTGCTATCAAGTGATCACACAGATTCTGCCTCGGTTTGGAATCACCCATACTTTAGTAGACGGCAGCAATCTGCAAGAGTGGCAAACGGCAATCAAGCCTGAAACGAAGTGTCTCTTTTTGGAAACGCCATCAAACCCTACGCTTGATATTATTGACCTTGCTGCAGTGTGTGACATTGGCAAGGCTGCCGGGGTTACGGTTGTTGTTGATAATATATTTGCAACTCCAATCTTGCAAAAGCCCCTTAAATTCGGTGCGGACGTCATTGTCTATTCGGGTACAAAACACATGGATGGCCAAGGTCGTGTGCTTGGGGGTGCCATCGTGTCTACAAAAAAATTCAAAGAAGAATTGCTGAAGCCGTTTCTGCGTCACACAGGACCATCACTTTCACCATTTAACGCATGGGTTTTGTTGAAAGGTCTGGAAACCATGAAGTTGCGCGTGGAAGCGCAAAGCATATCTGCTGAAACAGTGGCGCAGCACTTGGGTGCCACAAAGGTCGTGTCGCGGGTCCTCTATCCATTTCTCGAAACTCATCCACAAAATGTCTTGGCAAGAAAGCAGATGAGCCTTGGTGGCACCTTGGTCACCTTTGAAGTGGAAGGCGGAAAAGAAAAGGCATTTGACATCCTGCGGCGTTTAAACCTGGTAGATATTTCCAACAATCTGGGAGACGCAAAATCATTGATGACCCATCCTGCATCTACCACGCACCGCAATATCGGACCTGAGGCGCGCGCCATGATGGGGATCACTGACGGAATGCTTCGTTTGTCCGTTGGTCTGGAAGATATCAAAGATATCATTGAAGATGTGAAACAGGCGCTGGCAGGCTAAATGCCTGCTAGCCCGTCACAACCCTGAACATGCCAATAGCTATGGCAAGCATACCTACAACAACAGTTAGCTCACGGCGCGGTGCAATTTTTGAGAGGTATCCCCCCGCAAGTGCTGCGGGAATTCCGCCAACCACAAGCCCTGCGACCGGCAAAAACACTGTGTGCCAATCAGCACCGCCTTGCCAATGACCAATCAGAAATGCAAACACGAACGATAAAAACACCGACAAGCTCACGAAGAACTCAGCTATATTCGTAGAGCCAATAGCATAACGCGATTCAACACCTGCGCCAAGCAGACCAGTTGTAACAATCGGTCCCCAGCTGCCTCCGATGCCTTCTACCATGCCCCCTAAAAAACCAACCCCGTGGGCAAAAAATTTTGGCAGTCCGTGAGGCACAATATCACGCAGTCCCCGGTATATGATCAGGCCACCGACCCCCAGCAAATAAGCGTTGATGAGGTGAAACAGAATTTTGCCTTTCAGGCTGGTCAACAACATGGCGCCCAAAATTCCGCCAAGAGAACCAAATAGGCCCAGCGCCAGCAAAAGTTTCCAAGTGTGGTTTTTGTGAACAAAATGCGAAATCGCAGCGGTAAAAGTGGTGGGCAGCTTGGCAGCATTGACACTTGCCGATGCCAAGGCGGGATGAATGCCTTGTGCCAGCAAAACAGAAGAAGAGATGATGCCAAAGCCCATTCCCAAGGTGCCGTCTACCAATTGGGCGAGCAGGCCTACAATTGCGAATGACCAAAATTCAGACACCCCAAACCTCTCGCTTATGCAGCCGCTGCTGGACGCGTTTCTGTACGAATAATTTTGCCGTTTGCAGTAAAATGAATTCCGCATTCAATTTTGTCACTGCCCATCCAGCGCCCAGCACGGGGATTGTCAACACTTCCGCCCGGCGCAGTGCAGGTCAATGGAACGCAGCCAATCGAATGATAGCCCGCCAATTTCAGGGGATGTGATGGAAGTTGATGATTCACCATATAAGTTTGCAAATCCAAAGCGGTGAAGCCCGCAAGCGGTTCGATTTTTAGCCTGTCGCCATCGATTGATACAAATTTCAAGTCTGCCCGCGTGGACCCGTGAAAACGCTTGCGGCCTGAAATCATGACGTCAAAACCCTGAAAGGCTTGTTCCATGGGTTGGGTTTTGCGAATGTTACAGCATTTGTCTGGGTTCGAGAGGTGCAATGTCCCCACGGGATCGCTGGTCTCAATATCGGCTACATTTGGCTGAAACACGCGCACGTCTCGCAGGCCAAACTCGCGCACCAACCGGTCACGATATGAAATGGTTGCAGGAAACAGTTTGAGAGTATCCAAAAAAACTACAGGTAAAGCGGGATCAACCTCCGATACCATATGCAGCAAAACAGCCGACTCTGCGCCAAATGATGATAACAAGGCGATCCTGTCCTTGTAGTCTTTCGCAACCGTTTGGATCAGGTCACGGCCCTCAAGACCAGCATAAGCCTCGAGCAGGTCATTTTCATTATTTAGAGCGGGGGATCTAGCCAGCATGCGGCTGCTCCTCCCATGCCTCAAATCCTTCGTGGCGCTTAGACCATACGTCCAATTCGCCTGCTGGCCGGAACAAACCACGCTGATACGCCAGGGACATATGTTTTGTCGCTGCTTGCCACGATTGCAAAGGAAAGCGATCGTCAACTACAAAAGTATCGAAACCTGTTTGACGCATGTATTGAAGTTGATCCGGCAACAAATTGCCCTCAGCGCGAAGTTCGCCCCGATATCCGTCAAGACGCAAACCTCGTGCCAATGAATAGGCGCGGCCATCGGTGAACGCTGGAAATGAAAGCGCAATAAGTGCAATTTGCGACATGTAAGGTGCCAGTTCTTCAATGCGGTGTGTATTGGCCAATTTAATCCCAAGCAGGCCCGGAAATTTTGCCAGTTGGTCCCAATCCCTTATGATACGAGCTAAACTTACGATGATTTTTCCGCCCTCAGGCATAGCTTCGTCATCAGTCAATGCTAGCCATTCATCCTGAATAAACGCATTGTTTTTAAGCAGCGGCATAGAGCGCCTCCTTAAACGGGGCAGGGCCCAAACGGCGATAGGTGCTCAGAAATTCTTCTCCCGGACCGCGCAATTTTACGTAAGTGTTGAGAATAGTTTCAATTGCATCTGGAACTTCATGGGCGGCAAATCCAGGGCCCAAGATGGTGCCAATGGAAGCGTTTTCAGACGATGAACCACCAAGTGTAATTTGGTAAAATTCTTCACCCTTTTTATCAAGACCCAAGATGCCAATGTGGCCTACGTGGTGGTGTCCGCAGGCATTGATACAGCCAGAAATATTTAGTTTCACGGGGCCATAGTGTTCTTGTGTGGTAAGATTTGCAAATTTACGGCTGATGGCTTGAGCCACAGGAATTGAGCGCGCCGTTGCAAGCGCGCAGTAATCAAGCCCGGGGCAGGCAATGATATCGCCGATCAGTCCATAGTTCGCAGCCGCCATGTCGGATGCCTTTAACGCCTGCCACACGGCAAAAACGTCATCTAGTTTTACATGCGCCAAAACGATGTTTTGGGAATGAGATACGCGCAATTCATCAAAGGAATAGGTTTCTGCAAGATGGGCGAGAACGCGCATTTGGTCGCCCGTGGCATCGCCCGGTATGCCAGCTTCTGGTTTCAACGAAACGTTTACAATTGCATAACCCGCTACAGCATGGGCAGCCAGATTGTTTTTGGCCCAACTTGCAAATTCAGGATTACTTCGTTTTGCCTCCTCAAAGCCCGGTGCAAAACGGGAAAGTTTTTCAAAGGCGGGAACAGCAAAGTATTTTTCGATACGGGCAAGCTCAGCTGCATCGACAGCGGTTGATTGAGCAGGGTGGCGAGCGTATTCGGCTTCAACTTCGGATTTGAATTTTTCAGCACCTAGTTCATGCACTAGAATTTTTATACGCGCCTTGTATTTATTATCACGCCGCCCATAAAGATTGTAGACGCGCATGATCGCTTCGAGATATGAAATGACTTCTTTCTCGGGCAAAAAATCCCGGACTGTAACTGCAATCATGGGGGTGCGGCCTTGCCCTCCGCCAACCATGACTTCCCAGCCTTTCTCGTCATTTTTCTTGTGCATCCGAAGCCCAATATCATGAACTTTTACTGCGGCCCGATCATGTGGTGCACCTGTTATGGCGATTTTGAATTTGCGGGGAAGAAAAGAAAACTCTGGATGCAAGCTTGACCATTGCCGGATCAATTCCCCAATAGGCCTTGGATCGGCAAGTTCGTCGGCGGCGGCACCGGCCCAGTGATCGGTTGTGACATTCCGAATGCAGTTGCCTGACGTTTGAATGGCATGCATCTCAACATCAGCCAATGCTTGCAGAATGTCAGCAGTGTCTTCTAATTTTATCCAGTTGTACTGGATGTTCTGGCGCGTTGTGAAATGCCCATATCCACGATCATATTTATCGGCAATATAGGCCAGCTGGCGCATTTGCTTGCCGGAGAGTGTGCCATAAGGAATTGCAACCCGCAGCATATAAGCGTGAAGCTGCAGATATAATCCGTTCATCAATCGCAGCGGACGAAATTCTTCTTCGGTGATTTCACCAGATAGGCGACGGGCGGCCTGGTCGCGAAACTGAGCTGTTCGTTCAGCCACAAATTTGTGGTCAAATTCATCGTATCGATACATTCTATGCCTCCACAGCTGTAAAATTGCCAGCTGTTCCCTCTGCCTGCTTACCCAAATCGGTCCGGATTGAAGGACCTAATGTTCGCATGCGTTCCCGAATTTCTACTGCGCGGATTTTTCCATTGATGCGTTCTGCACGAAGCAGATAGTGCCCCGTAATCAGCGTAGCAACCACGTCTTCTGCCGCTCTCATCTCAAGGGCAGCAGCCGCCTGAGGTTCCAGGACCAACGCTGCATCGTCAATTTTTTCACTCCAAACACCGGCGCGGGTTAGAAAAACAGCAATGCCATCTCGAAGGCGGTTTGCAGTCATAACTTGACCTTTCTCGGTTGTGTTCATGAGGCGGCCCTTAATATTGCATCTTGAATGTCCGATCGAACTGGAAAGGGCGTTATATCGGCTATAGGTCTGATTTTAGGCAGCCCCACATAGATCAAAGCTGGGCCGGAAACGCCTTCTGACTTCAAGGTTTCCCCAAGATTGCCGATTGTGGATGAGATCACACGTTCATTGTCGAGAGTTCCATTTTCAATGACAATAACATTGGTGTTTGGAAGCATGCCACAGGCCAACAACTGCGCGGAAATATCCGCCGCTGCCCTAACCCCCATATATATCGCAAACACATGGCCTGGTTTTGCCAATGTTACCCAATCATGTTCAGCAAAACCCGTTTCGGAATGGCCTGTCAGCAACGTAATAGAACGGTTTTGACCACGTTGCGTGAGCGGCAGCTTTGCTGAAGCGGCACACCCCAGGGCGGCCGTAATGCCGGGAACCACATCAACGGGAATATTGGCTTGTTCCAAAGCAAATTGTTCTTCGCCACCGCGACCAAATATATAGGGATCGCCGCCTTTGAGACGCACAACAATTTTGCCTGCCAATGCTTCGCGTACCAATATCGCGTTGATTTCACTTTGTTGAGGAGAGGGTGCAAATGGCGTTTTGCCCACGGGAATTCGTACAGCGTCGCGTCTTGCCATTTCCAGAACGCCCGCAGAAACCAATCTATCGTAGACAATCACATCGGCCTCTTGCAACTTGCGCTGCGCTTTTAATGTTAGCAGTTCCGGGTCTCCTGGCCCGGCACCCACCAGAGACACGCGGCCAATTGCTGGCGCATTGTTTTCGGAAATGGCAACTCGGTAGGCGGCGGCAAAATTCTTTTTGTCATTCAGGAAAAAAGCATCGCGCACGTCTCCAAAAAAGAATTTTTGCCAGAAGGAGCGGCGGCGGTTGCCGTGGGGAACTACGCTTGACACATGACTACGCAAGGCCGCCGCACGCATTGCAAGACCGCCCAGTTTTTGCGGCAGCATGGCATCAATTTTGGCACGAATGCCTTGGGCCAACACAGGGGCCGTACCCTCAGTTCCAATGGCAATCACAACCGGATCACGGTCTACTATTGATGGCACGATGAAGGTGGAAATGTCAGCTTGATCAACGGCATTAACAGGGATGCCACGCGCTTGGGCTTCAGCGCTCACCGTTGCATTGAGTTCAGGATCAGCCGAATAGACCAAGGTGGCCCCGTCGAGCAAATGCCCTGCAAATTTTGTGGACACCCACTCCACTCGTGAATTGGCACTTAGCTCATCGTGAATAGTTTTCGCAATGATATGCACTTTGGCTTCAGTTTTTGAAAGTAGACGAATTTTGCGTAAAGCTTCCTCCCCGCCGCCAACGACCACGACTTTTCGATCTTTCAGATCCATAAAAATAGGAAAATACCGCATCATTTAGTCTCTGTTCGTTTGAGCGCAGATAGTTCTTTTCACCAAACACCACGATTTCAATTGAAAACCGCAAATTATCGGAGCAAACATCACCTATCTTACACTTCGTTCTTTATATAGAACGATAGTTCTAAACAAAGGACGAAGAAATGTCAACACGGACAAAACCGAAATCAAAACCATCCAACAACGGTGAATCTGGTGTTGAACTTGGAAAAACGATTCAACGTCTTCGAAAAGCTTATAACCTGTCATTGGGCGAATTGTCTGAACAATCAGGTGTTGCTAAATCAATCATCTCACAAATTGAACGGAATGAGACAAATCCCACACTGTCCACCGTAATTCGGCTTTCGCGTGCGCTGGATACAACAGTTGATGAAGTGTTGCGAGGTGACAGTTCATCCTTGTTTCTTGAACATCAAACCAAATCAGGAATTCCAATTCTTGAAAGCCAGGACGGCTTGTGCCGCTTGGCCATTGTTGGCCCCCTGAATTTGGTCGACGTTTTCCAGTGGTATGATTTTCATGCAAAGCCAAACGGCGTTTTGGAATCCGAACCCCATCCGCCGGGAACCATTGAACACCTGTTTGTCGTTGGCGGCGAACTTGAAATAACGGCTGCCACAGAAGTAAAAATTGCGAGGATGGGCGAGGCCATCAGGTTTCGTGCCGACGTGCCACATAAAATTGTCAATATTGGAATGGGCGAGGCCCATGTGACCATGATGTTGGCGTTACGGCAAATTGGTAACGCACCTTAATTTAGGCCCAGCGCAAGTCTTAGATCTGACATAAACTAGCTGCCAGCCATAGGGCACATTATCATGATGACACGTTATGAAATGACCATGAGATACAAATGATAAATCGTAGACAGTTGCTTATCATCGGTCTTCTGCCGACCGCAGCACTTGCACATTCCACCAGATTTGGAAGTTTGGCCATTGGCCATGCCTGGATCCAAGCTAGTCCAACTTCTGAAGCAAGTGCGATGGTGCCACTCATAAATGAAGGGCGCGAAAATAATAATTTGATAGGGGCTCACTGTGACATCGCACAGGCCGTAGAATTGCGCGATGGGGACAGGGCTGTTTCGGAGTTTATTCTCGAGCCAGGGAAACCATTTCCAATGCGCGTAAATGCAAAACATTTACAACTTGTTGGATTAAAAACACCTTTGGTAAAAGGCGATAGAGTTCTGATCAAACTTCACTTCCAAATTTTGGGCGAAACGACACTGGAATTCCATGTGAGTGACAAGGCCGGGGAATAAAATTCACTTCAAGCTTGCCATGTTTGGATTGATCTCCAACAGCAGTTTGCGGCGAATGGCATCTGCATATTGCTGGTAGGTATCGATGGTGACAACGAAGTTTTCAGGGCCAGCAGCCACATATTTGCTGTAGTACGCTCCTAAATTTCTGTCTTCATTTTGAATGGCCAGGCCATTTACAGTTACCCCAGACAATTCGCGCAATTTTTGGGCATCGGCAAGCTTAAAGCGGGGTTCGCGCAACTCATATGATTCCTCACCATCGCCAGACACATCAATGGTTTGGCGCGATGCTTGCAATGTTCCGTCGTTCAAAAGCGCAAGCCCAAACGCTATGGCAATGCCTATACCTGTGCCACCATTCATGCGCCGATCAAAGCTTGCCGCTACATCGGCAAAAGCAGCTCCCTCGCTTACTGATGAAACGATGTACCAACCGCTCACAAATTTTTGATCTTCCGGATCCCCCCAGGTCATCAGGTTTACCGCGATCCGGTGATGAGGCCCAGTCGTTGCCGCAGCGATGACAGCCGGATCACGGAAGGCATTGGCAATTCCATTCACTTGCAAGGCATATTCTTTGGAACTGACGCTGCCTGAACAATCCACCGCGAGAACCAGTGCAAGGTCTACCTTCTCGGCTGCGGCCACCGGGTTGGCCATCTGAAACAGGCTTGATATCACGGCAAGTGTCGCGGTTATAATTTTCATCACACGAGTGTAGCGGATATTTTTGAATAGCACTATCGTGGGCGGCATGGTGAATTTGCATGAGAGTTGGTTGAGCGTCCTGCAGCCGGAATTTGATGCGCCTTACATGGCTGATCTCAGGGCTTTTCTGGTGGCTGAACGGGAAGCTGGCAAAGTTATCTATCCAAAAGGCTCCGAATGGTTTCAAGCCCTCCAATTGACACCGCGCGACACCGTCCGCATTGTCATACTGGGGCAAGATCCTTATCACGGGCAAGGGCAGGCCCATGGATTAAGCTTCTCAGTTCGTGAAGACGTGCGACTGCCTCCTTCATTGATCAACATCTATAAAGAACTGAATACTGATCTTGGCTTAAAACATGCTGTGCATGGCAACCTTGAACGATGGGCCAAACAAGGCGTCTTGCTTTTAAATTCAGTCTTGACAGTTGAGGCGGGTAAAGCTGCATCGCATCAAGGCAAGGGCTGGGAAAAATTTACAGATGCTGTGGTGCGCGTGGTAAACGATCAGGCCACACCAGTTATTTTCATCTTATGGGGCAATTATGCCCAGAAAAAAGCGAACTTTGTGGACCGTACAAGGCACTTGGTGTTAACTTCAGCGCATCCCTCACCTTTGTCGGCGCATAATGGTTTTTTTGGCTCGAAGCCTTTTTCAAAGGCCAATGCTTATTTGCAAGCCAAAGGTTTGAAACCCATAGACTGGAGTTGATTGCTTTTTGCTTGGCGGCAAATTAAACCAAGGCATGCAGGTTTTTTGTCACATGAAACGCACCATCGCCGTCATTTTTGCTGTTCTTCTCACGTGTGAATTATTGCATGCGCAAGATGTTCCAGCATTTGAAAGCCAGGCCAAACAGGCTATCCTGATTGACGCAAAATCTGGCTTGATTTTCTATGAAAAAGACGCGGATACGCCCATTCCACCGGCCAGCATGAGCAAGCTTGTGACACAAGCCGTTGTCTTTGATGCATTGAAAAAGGGTGAACTGAAACTCGATCAGGAGTTTCAAATTAGTGAAAACGCATGGCGACGGGGTGGGTCTCCTGCCGGCGGGTCCACGATGTATGCGGAGCTTAATTCAAAAATCTCGATAGAAAACCTTTTGCGTGGCGCGATCATTCAATCGGCCAATGATGCCTGTATTGCAATGGCCGAAGGAATTGCTGGCTCGGAACAGGCGTTTACCCAGCGTATGGCCGCAAAAGCCAAAGTCCTCGGCATGACAAACAGCTCGTTTGGGAATTCGACAGGCTTGCCTGATCCGCTGCAGCGCATGAGTGTTCGAGATCTTTCCACAATCGCAAGTTACATCATCAACACGCATCCAGATTATTTCAAAATTTACAGCCAACCTGAGTTTACGTGGAACAAAATATCGCAGCAGAACCGCAATCCGTTGCTGAAAGAATATCCAGGTGCTGACGGCATGAAAACCGGATTTACCAAGGAAGCTGGCTATGGACTGGTTGGCACCGCCTCGCGCAACGGAAGGCGTCTGCTTATTGTGGTTGCTGGACTGAACGCCATCAATGACCGCAAAGTTGAAGCTCAGCGGTTGCTGGATTGGGGGTTCAACCAGTTTAAACCGATTGATCTTTATGAAGTTGGGGAAACGGTGGCACGCGCTCGGGTTTGGGGCGGGCAGGAGCGGTGGGTCAATCTCGTCTCGCAAGCGCGGGTACAAATCGCCTTGTCAGCGCAAGAGCAAGCCAAAGCTGACATTCGCATGAGTTACGTTGGTCCATTGATTGCCCCGGTAAAAATGGGGCAAGTGATTGGCATGGCCAGGGTTTTGGTTGATGGAAAAACAGTCTCGGAAGTTCCCTTGGTCACTGCCGCTGATGTCGTTGCGAGTGACTCTCTCTGGCAAAGGGCATTGGACAGTGCATTCATTATGCTCTTTGGGGTCTAGCGATGTTCGTCACATTTGAAGGGGGAGAGGGCAGTGGCAAGTCAACACAAATCAAACTCATCGCCGACCGACTGGTGTTGCAAGGCGTATCAGTCGTCGTTACACGCGAACCTGGAGGGACGACTGAAGCAGAAACACTAAGGGCTTTGCTGGTAACTGGTCATGCGGATCGGTGGTCGCCAAAAAGTGAAGCATTGTTGAATTATGCGGCACGCGATAATCACCTTGTCAAGCTTATCCGGCCGGCACTTGCTAAAGGCGAAACAGTGCTGTGCGACAGATTTATGGATTCAACCCGCGCCTATCAAGGATATGCCGGGGATTGTGAATTTTCTCTGCTGGATGAACTTGAGCGCTCTATCGTGGGCGAAACACGACCCGCAATAACCTTTATATTTGACCTCGATCCTGCAATCGGACTGGCGCGTGCCACATCGCGGGGAAATGAGGCAGAAGACCGGTTTGAACGAAAAGGCCTGCATTTCCACCAAATTCTGCGTGAGGGTTTCCTGAAAATTGCTGAAAATGATCCCGGTCGCTGCAAAGTCATAGATGCCTCGCAAGCCCCCGAAATTGTATCGCATAAGATCTGGAGCCACTTAAATCATGGCAGATGAAAATGAAGATCCTCGTGAGGTTGCGTGGCATCCGCGACACACACAACAGCTCGTGGGTCATGCCGAGGCGGCAAACACATTCACTAAAGCCTTTAATAACGGACGGCCACATCATGCTTGGCTTATGACGGGGCCGAAGGGCATTGGTAAGGCGACACTCGCCTATCATTTGGCCGGGCACGTGCTGGGACAAAATGATCCGGTACGAACTGCAAGGTGGATTGCCGCAAGGTCGCATCCTGATATTTTTGTGCTGGAGCGCAAATTGGGAGAAACCAAACCGCGCAAGCTGAAGGCAGAAATTTCCATTGATGACGCACGTGAACTGTTGGAATTTTTCTCCCATACTTCGTCTGGCGGATGGCGCATTGGATTGGTTGACGCAGCGGATGATTTAAATACTGAATCAGCCAACGCTTTGTTGAAACTGGTTGAAGAACCACCTCCGAAGTGTTTGATTTTTTTGGTGTGTAACTTACCAGGGCGCCTGTTGCGCACAATCAAGTCTCGCTGCACAAGGTTGACATTAGATCCGCTGCAGGCAGATGAAACATTATTGGTTCTCAAAGGTTTAGCACTAGAACCCAAAGTAATGTTTGAGGACTTGCAGGTCGTTTCCAGCCTTGCTGAAGGCAGTCCGGGCAGGGCGCTCTCATTGCTAAAATCAGAAGCTGCAAAGGCATTTGAGGAATTTTTAGCTTTAGCTGTCCATGGGCCTGGAAAGGCATTGGCGATCAGTAACCGTTTCGGGGGGAAAGGTGCTGTACCTGATGATTTCAACATATTTGGTGATTTGTTATTAAATTGGACTGCGACCAGAGCCGCCGAAACTTCCAGTCTGAGCTTGTCGAAAGCCTATTCTAAAATCTCTGAAAAAATTCGCGTGGCTAACGCCTTTAACACAGATCGAAAGCAAGCCATCATGGATGCGGTGAAGCTTGTGCAAGAAGCCTTGAAGGTGGCGTGATTCCAAGGCATTGAGTGTTTCATGACCAAAACGCCTTATTTGATATCGACCGCTATTCCCTATGCCAATGGAGCACCACATATCGGCCATGCCTATGAGCGCATCGCCACCGATGTGATGGCAAGGTTTCGCCGTCTCGATGGGGATGATGTGTTGTTTATTACAGGCATGGATGAGCATGGCCAAAAAATGCAACAAACAGCGGTGCGTGAAGGTTTGACACCGATCGCCTTGGCGGACCGCACAGCAGCCCTCTTTGAAACGATGGGCGAGCAGCTGAACGCCGTGACCGACGATATTGTTCGCACCACGTCCGAGCGGCACAAAAAGGCCGTGCAGGAAATATGGAAACGGATGGAAGCTGCGGGTGATATTTATCTCTCGAAATATGCGGGTTGGTATTCAGTTCGCGATGAAGCCTATTACAATGTGGACGAAACGGAAGAGCGTGACGGAAGACGATTTTCCATCTCAACATCCACTCTGGTCGAATGGGTGGAAGAAGAAAACTTCACGTTCAAGCTTTCAAATTATGCCAAACCGTTATTGGAGCATTATGCAAAGCACCCGGAATTTATTTTGCCAGAACAATACCGCAATGAGATTACGGCGTTTGTAACTGGTGGTTTGCGTGATCTGTCCATCAGCCGGACAACATTCGACTGGGGAATACCCGTACCGGGCGATCCAAAGCATGTGATGTATGTGTGGGTCGACGCGCTGACCAACTACATCACAGCCACCGGTTTTCCTGATGCAGGCAGTCCCCGTGCGCAGTTTTGGCCAGCCGCAGCGCATGTGATCGGTAAAGACATTGTGCGGTTTCACGCAGTCTATTGGCCTGCATTCTTGATGTCTGCCAAACTCCCTTTGCCAAAACACATTGCTGTGCATGGGTTCTTGTTTAACAAGGGCGAGAAAATGTCAAAATCTACTGGCAATGTCTTGGCACCTCTTGATCTGGTGCAGCGCTATGGCGTGGATTCGGTAAGGTATTTTTTCATGCGTGAAGTGCCCTATGGCAATGACGGCAGCTATAGCCACGAGGTTATCGTTAGCCGCATGAATGCCGATCTTTCCAATGACCTCGGAAATCTTGCTCAGCGCTCGCTTTCAATGATCAATAAAAATTGCGGCGCCAAAGTTCCACTTTGTGGTCCCTTGACTGCTGATGACGAGGCGATCTTGTTACAATCAAATGCCATGTTGAGCGAGGTTCGTGCCTGGCACGATGTTTTTGCGATCAGCAAGGCCATGGATGTGATTTGGAAAACCATTGCTGAGGCCAATCGGTATTTTGCTGCACAAGAGCCGTGGGCTTTGAAGAAGACAGACCTTGCACGCATGGAGACCGTACTATACGTGACCGCCGAAGTGTTGCGAATGATAGGCATTTTGGTTCAACCTTATGTTCCCAGTTCGGCCGCCAAATTGCTTCAATTGCTGGCCGTGGAAAAGGACGCACGCGATTTTAGCCATTTGGCGCAGCAGCTTACGTCCGGAACTGCATTGCCACCACCAGTCCCAATCTTCCCGCGCTACCTGGAGGAGGGGATTGCTCCCCCACAGTCCTGATGGAAATGATTGTCGATAGTCACTGTCACCTCGATTATGAAGGATTGGCGGATAATTTGCCTGCCATGCTCGAGCGTTGCAAGGACGTGGGCGTGGGATT
Source organism: Hyphomicrobiales bacterium (assembly GCA_038230015.1). Classification (GTDB taxonomy): domain Bacteria; phylum Pseudomonadota; class Alphaproteobacteria; order Rhizobiales; family Aestuariivirgaceae; genus Aestuariivirga. The sequence continues at coordinate 106,284 of JBBRNW010000005.1, forward strand.
GATGCTTTCGATCAGCAGCAGGGTAAAAAACTTCCCCAAGCTCCTTGAGATTGCCGAAGCCCATGAAAATGTGTTTTGCACGATTGGCACCCACCCACATAATGCTCATGAAGAACTTGATGTAACAACGGCGGACCTTGTGCAATTGGCGCGGCATACCAAAGTCGTGGGCATTGGCGAAGTGGGTCTCGATTATCACTACGAATATTCATCTCGCAGCGCGCAAATGCAGGGATTTCTAACCCATATTGCCGCCGCCCGCGAAACAGGCTTACCTCTGGTCATTCATACACGCGACGCCGAGGATGACACTGCTCGCGTGCTACAACAAGAAATGAAAAAAGGGGTCTTTAAAGCTTTGCTTCATTGCTTCACATCAAAACAACTGCTGGCTGAACAAGCGGTTGATCTTGGCCTGTACGTTTCATTTTCTGGCATTCTCACCTATAAAAACGCAGAAGATTTGCGTGTTACTGCCACAGCGATACCTGCGCAGCGGTTGCTGGTGGAAACGGACGCGCCGTTTCTTGCTCCAGTTCCTTATCGCGGTAAATCCAATGAACCGTCTTTCGTACTCAAAACCCTCGAACAGCTGGCGCTTGTGCGTGGCGTGAGCAGAGATGAAATGGCACGGGTTACATCGGATAACTTCTTTCGTTTATTTTCCAAAGTTCCACGTCCGGCGGCCTTTGCGTGAGCGTTCGGTTCACCATATTGGGCTGCGGTTCGTCTGCTGGAGTTCCGCGCATTGGAGGCGATTGGGGCGTATGTGACCCCGCTAATCCAAAAAACAGAAGGCAACGCTGTTCTGTTTTGCTCGAAAGAAAAACAACAACAGGAAGCACCACTGTTCTGATCGATACTTCACCAGACATGCGCCAGCAAATGCTGAATTCAAACGTGATGGCTTTAGACGGTGTTTGGTATACGCATGAGCATGCTGACCACACTCATGGGATAGACGAATTAAGAACATTTTTCTTGCTGCAGCGAAAGCGCATTCCCATTTGGGCCGATGAGCAAACAGCTGCAATGTTAAAATCGCGCTTTACTTATTGTTTTAAATCTCCAGCAGGAAGTGACTATCCACCGGTTGTTGAGCACATGGAGATGCGAGCCGATACCAGAATTGAGACTACTGGGGCAGGCGGTGTGATCGGCGGCCTGCCTTTCATGGTCAATCATGGCAATGTTGACGCGCTTGGTTTTCGCGTTGGCAATATTGCTTACACACCGGATTTGAACGGGATACCCGATGAGAGCTTGCCTGCGCTGAGTGGCTTGGACATATGGATTGTAGATGCGTTGCGGCGCACACCTCATCCCAGCCATTTTTCATTGTCTGAGACATTGCAATGGATTGAAAAGTTAAAACCCAAGACGGCTGTCATCACCAATCTGCATATTGATCTCGATTATGAGACACTTTGCAAAGAACTGCCGGACAACATCAGGCCTGCTTATGATGGATTGGTGCTGGAGGCTTGACGGGTTTGCTAAATTCGTTTGAGCAACACCTCGTTTCGTCAACTATAAATATTCCATAATATATATTATGCGAATGAAGGATATGGAATGGACGCTAGTGACGTAAAATCTATGGACTGCCGCAGCATTGGTACGCTTCAGGCCATCATGACTGCCCTGCGGACGCCTGTAACGGGCTGTCCATGGGATTTGCAGCAAAGTTTTGTCTCGATTGCGCCATACACCATTGAAGAAGCCTATGAAGTTGCCGATGCAATCGCGCGTGGGTCGAAGTCTGATCTGTGTGATGAGTTGGGCGATCTTCTGCTGCAGGCTGTCTATCACGCGCAGATGGCTTCCGAGGAAGGAAGTTTTACGTTTGAGGACGTGATTGAGTCAGTCGTCAAAAAAATGATCCGTCGCCATCCCCATGTGTTTGGCGATGCCAACGAGCGCGTAAGAGGTGTACAAAAAGGCTTCTGGGAGGAAAACAAGGCCAAGGAGCGGGCTGGACAAGCCAATGAAGCCATTTTAGACAGTGTTCCTTTGGCCCTGCCCGGACTGACCCGCGCTGTGAAATTGCAATCCAAAGCCGCAAGAGTGGGTTTTGATTGGCCCTCTGTTGACCTTGTTTATAATAAAATTGCAGAAGAGGTTGCAGAGCTTCGTGATGCGCCAGAAGAGAAAAAGGCAGAAGAGTTTGGCGACGTGCTTTTTGCCTTGGCCAATATCGCCAGACATATGGGTATTGATCCGGAAGCAGCCTTAAGAAACACCAACGAAAAATTTGTCCGCCGATTTAATCATATTGAATTGGAGCTAAAAAAGCGCGGTCGTTCGCCTGCCCAGTCTACGCTGGAGGAGATGGACAGCTTTTGGAATGAGGCAAAACAGATTGAAAAAAAAGGTAACACCTAAATCTTTGGATGCATGGCCTGCCCAAATTTTGCTTGTGCCTGCCCTGCGGTATCTGCATCCAACCTGACAGACAATCTGGTTCGCCCATCTTCATAAATCTTACGGTCCATCACCTCGCCTCGTTGGTGCAACCAGGCCATGTTTTTCCCATCAGAAGGCTCAATCATAATTTCAAACATCAAGCTCGATTTTGCGAGGCGTTTTTCTACAGCATCGAGAAGAGCAGATATGCCGTCGCCTGTGACTGACGACACCAAAGCCACATCATCGCGACGCGAAGCCTGCGCCCTCCGACTGATTAATTCTTCGGGGGGCAAGAGGTCAGATTTATTCCAGACTTCGATAATCTGGTTCTGGCGGTCCTCGTCAATTCCCAGCTCCTCCAAGACCAACTTGACATCATGGGATTGTGCATCGGTTTCATCATGGCTCACATCGCGCACATGCAAAATAACATCAGCAGCCAAAACTTCTTCCAAGGTGGCGCGGAATGATGCAATCAAATTTGTGGGTAGCTCAGAAATAAACCCAACAGTATCGGATAGAATCATTTTACGGCTGCTTGGCAGTGTGATGATGCGCATTGTGGGGTCAAGAGTTGCAAAAAGCAAATCCTTGGCCAGCACATTTGCGTCGGTCAATTTGTTGAACAGAGTTGATTTACCCGCATTGGTGTAGCCCACAAGTGCAACGATGGGATAGGGAATGCGTTCCCTGCCCTTGCGGTGAAGATCGCGCGTCTTGACGACGGTTTCAAGTTCACTCTCAATTTTTGAAACACGCTCCTGGATCAAGCGCCGATCCATTTCAAGTTGGCTTTCGCCCGGGCCGCCCAGAAATCCAAAGCCACCGCGCTGACGCTCCAAGTGGGTCCAAGACCGAACCAGGCGAGATTTTTGATAATTCAAATGCGCCAGTTCAACCTGTAAAATGCCTTCTTTGGTTGAAGCGCGCCGTCCAAAAATTTCAAGGATCAAACCTGTTCGGTCAACCACTTTGGCTTGCCAAGCGGTTTCAAGATTGCGCTGTTGCACAGGGGAGAGTTGCGCATTTACAACAACAAGCTCAACTTCAATTTCTCCCACAATTTTTGCAATTTCAGCCACCTTGCCAGTGCCTAGATATGTTGCCGGCTTGGGCAGCACCAATGGTGCGATCAACGTGTCCGTGATTTCCAAATCAATCGCTTCAGCAAGGCCGTTTGCTTCGGCTAGCTTGCTTTGGGCATCGCGATCAAACACATTGCCGACACCCCTCTTCTTGCGTTCCACATGCACAACAAGCGTCTTGGTGAGCTGCGGCCCTTCAATGCTGAAATCTACCCCACCCCCTGCCTTAACGTGTTTCTTGATGGTCAAGCGGAGGAACTTTCGTCATCGAACAAAGTGATTGGCCCGCCGGGCATGATTGTTGAGATCGCGTGTTTGTAAACAAGTTGCGACACGCCATCACGGCGGAGCAACAGACTGAAATTATCAAACCAAGTGATGATGCCCTGTAACTTTACCCCGTTCACTAAAAATACAGTAACCGGCAATTTTACTTTACGGAGATGGTTGAGAAAAGTGTCTTGCAAGTTTTGTTGTTTTTCTTGTGCCATTTTTGCATTCCGTTTTTGTTGTTTTTGATAAAGGCATTGGTTTCGAGAATTGACTCATGTGTAACATGAAAAGCAAAGTTGCAAAAGTCAGGACTTCAAGGTGTTTCATCATCTCGCGTTGCAAGTCCTAACATCTTGATTTTCCTGTGTAAAGCCGACCTTTCCATGCCAATGAAATTTGCAGTGCGCGAGATGTTTCCGCCAAATCGTGACAGTTGTGAGGCAATATAATCACGTTCAAACGTTTCACGTGCCTCACGCAAAGGAAGTGTGAGCAAATGCTCTCCGCTGAAATTGGTCTGAGGTCCGGAAGACAAGGTTTCTGCTGGCATCATTTCCGGAGTGATTTCAGTCAGCGGGTCTCCCGATGCCAGGATAAGAATACGCTCTACGTTATTTCGTAACTCGCGTACATTTCCTGGCCAATTTCGCGTTTGAAGCAATGCGATGGCATCATTAGAGAAGTGTCGCTGAGGTTGACCAGAAGCAATGGAATAAAATTTTGCAAAATGCTCCAACAATTCGGGAATGTCTTCGCGGCGTTCGCTTAAACCGGGGACCCGAACTGGCACCACGCCCAAACGGTGGTAAAGATCTTCACGAAATTTCTGCTCGTTGATCAGTGCACCTAAGTCACGTGCGGATGACGTTATAACCCTGACATCCACCTTCACTTTTTTGACTCCGCCTACGCGCTGAAATGTCTGATCCAGCAATACACGGAGCACTTTCGCCTGCGTTTCCATTGGCATGTCTGATATTTCATCGATGTAAAGCGTTCCCCCATGTGCTTCTTCCAAAGCTCCAATGCTGGACTGGCGATCATGCCCCGGCTCAATACCGAACAGTTCCTCTTCCATCCGTTCAGGTGCCATTGTTGCGGCACTTAAAACTACGAATGCACCCTTTCCCCGCTGTGATGTTTCATGCAGCGCGCGCGCTGACATTTCTTTGCCTGACCCCATGGGACCTGTAATAAGGACACGGCTGTTCGTGGGAGCAATTTTTTTTATCAACTGACGCAGCTGGCGCATGGCAGCGGAGTTTCCAACCAGCTCTTGATTTAAACCAGCCCTGCCCCGCAAATCTTCATTTTCACGTTTAAGGCGCGAGGCTTCGAGGGCCCGTCCAACGACTAAAACCAACCGATCCGCGTTGAATGGCTTTTCAATATACTCGTAGGCGCCACGCTTTATTGCAGCAACGGCCGTTTCAATATTTCCGTGACCAGAGATTATGACCACCGGTAATGTCGGATGGAGTTGTTTGATCTCCACAAGCAGATCAAGGCCATCAAGCTTTGAGCCTTGCAACCAGATGTCTAAGATAATCATCGAAGGTTTGCGCTGGGCAATTTCAGATAGTGCTGCATCTGAATTATGAGCCAACCTGGTCTCATAGCCGTCATCTTGCAGAATGCCCGCAACCAACATGCGGATATCCGCTTCATCATCTATTATCAGTATATCTGCAACCATGGGTCTGCCGTTTAACTTTCTGTTTGTTCAGGTTCAGCAATAGAGGCAAAGAAAAGAGTGACAATTGCGCCCTCCCCCTCGCTCGAATCTTCGAGTTTCAGGCGACCGCCGTGTTCTTCCATAATGCGTTTTACGATTGCGAGACCAAGGCCTGTGCCTTTTTCCCTGGTCGTCATGTAGGGCTCAGCCAAGCGGTTGCGGTTCTCGTGTGGCAAACCGATGCCGTTATCAGTGACACGCAAATAAGGGTGGCCCTGCTCCAAACCGCTTTCAACTAAAATATTGCCTTTTGTTTTCGGCTTTTCACGACCTTCGATTGCCTCAATTGCGTTTTTCACGAGATTGGTGATGGCTTGAGTAATCAAGCGGCGATCAAATGCAAAGATGAGATGGGGTTCATTTTCTTTGGTTTCTATAGTGATATCTGCCGATGACACACGTTGGAGCACGGTTGCTTCCTTGACAACAATTGTCAAATCGTTCGGCTCCGGAATGGCTTTTGGCATGCGGGCAAATGACGAGAACTCATCAACGATCCGACCCAGATCGCCCACCTGCCTGATGATTGTATCGGTACACTGTTCGAAAACGGCACGGTCAGTTTTAATCTCTTTCAAGTATTTTCGCTTGAGGCGCTCAGCGGAAAGTTGAATGGGTGTCAGCGGGTTTTTTATTTCATGGGCAATCCGTCTGGCAATATCTGACCACGCCGAATTGCGTTGGGCTGAAACCAGCTGGGTAATATCGTCAAACGTCAGCACGTAACCATGTTCGACATTATCGGATCGTTCCGTCGTAATCCGAACGACAAAGCTCAAATCTTGTCCGGCGACTTCCATGTCAACTTGGCCCTCAGCCGACCCAGAAGGCCGGTGCAAAGCCGTTTCATAAATATGCGCCATTTCAGGCAGCACACCTTCAATGGGTTGGCGCAGCAATTGGCCCTCCGATTGACGGAGCAACGACAGCGCAGAGCGATTGACCAATGATATTTTGTGATCGGCGTCGATACCAATAACGCCCGCACTCACGCCTGACAGCATAGCTTCTGTAAACCTGCGGCGGTCATCCAGTTGTTCGTTGGTTTCAACCAACTGGTCGCGGTGCAGTCGAACCTGATCTGTCATCATGTTGAAGGTTTGTGCCAGAGTGATCAAATCGCCTGGACCGTCGATGACTTCAACCTTTGCATTAAAGTCCCCTTGCGCCACGTTGCGCGCAGCCTGTAGCAACCTGACGATGGGCGCTACCAAGCGATCAGAAAACCAAAGGCCAGCCCAAATTGATGCAAGAAGAAAGACCATACTTACCAACGCATAGACCAGCGCGAAAGTGAGTTGAAACCCGACGCGCTGCTTCAGCAGGCGGTCATATTCAGCTTTTGCGTCCTGTGTTTTGGTAAGTTGATCAATAACGATGGGTGACAAGATTCGGTAAGCATACAAATATTCGGAAGGGTAACCTTGCAGTTTTGTCAAAGCTCGCACCAGGCTGCTGCCGCGCGCTGGTGACAACAGTACGATTTCGCCTTTGTCTGCCTGATCTAAAATTTCCTTGGTGGGAGGAATAAATTTTATCTCGTCGGACGCTACAATGTTGGCTTCAATCACCTTTGTGGTTGAGTTGAAGATGTAAAGAGCCGCCAGATTTCGCAATGCCGCATGTCGTTGAACCCGACGCAAAAACATGGGCCTATCATTGTTAAAATCAGGCAGCTGTTGAACAAGATCAGCCGAAATATTTGCAACGTCGATTTTCGTTGCTTGCGATGCATTGAGCACATAGGCATCAGCAACAGTTGCGGCGGTATCAACAATGGCTCTGGTGCGATCAGAAAACCAAGCATCTAAACCACGATTCAGTGTCACACTCGCAAATACCGCAACTAGAATTGCCGGCATCAGCGCGACCATGCTGAAAATTGAAACCAACCGAATATGCAATCCCGTTCCGGGTGTGCCTTTGCGTTGCTCCATGAACAAATTGAAAATTTGCACTGCAATCATTGCGCCCATCAAAACAACAAGCGCAGTATTGGCAAAAATCAAACCATCAACAATCTGTTCATTGGGCTGGATGGGGGTAACGCCGGTCAGCGTTAAAAACGTGACGAGACCTGTAACTGTGCCCAGAACCACCAGGGTGAAGGCCGCCCAGCCTGATAGACCTCTTAGTTTTGACGGAATATTTATATCAACCTTTTTCAGCATCCGCAGATGATAGCACAGGACTGTGGCGGCAAATCAACAGTTTGTGTGATATTTATGCTACCATCAAATCATAAGACATGGCTCAGGTGATCCCTCGCATCATATTGATTTTACGCTCTTTTATTTTTGAACGAAGAGTGTTGCGATTTATTCCCAAGAGGTCAGCGGCCCGCAACTGGTTGCCGTTGGTTGCGTTGAGGCTTGCGCGTAACAGCGGCGGTTCCAGTTCAGCCAGCATGCGTTCGTAAAGGCCCGCTGGAGGTAACACGCCACCGAAAGAGCTGAAATATTGGGCAAGATGTTGCTCCATGAAGGCTGACAAGTTTTCTGCTGTTAATGAATTGCCACCGGCAAGATCTGGACCAGTATGACCCGCCAATTCCCGTTCCACTGATAGATCGCTGATGACATCGTTCACTTCCATTGCCATCAGACGTTTGATGAGATTTTCAAGTTCACGGACATTTCCCGGCCATCGGTAGAGCTTGAGTTTTTCTATGGCCTCTGCAGATATATCCTTTGGTGGTAGTCCAATTTTAATACCATCTGTCAGAAAATATCGAACAAGATCGCCAATGTCTTCCGTGCGGTCGCGCAAGGGTGGAAGGCGCAATGCTACGACATTCAGTCTAAAATAAAGATCTTCGCGAAATAGTCCTTGGTTGATCAATCGTCTCAGATCGCGGTGGGTTGCAGCGATAATGCGAACGTTGGTCTTGATTGGCGATGATCCGCCGACCGTGGTATATTCACCCTCCTGCAAAACGCGCAAAAGACGCGTCTGAGCGTCCAGCGGCATATCCCCGATTTCGTCGAGAAATAAACTTCCACCTTCGGCTTGTTCGAAACGGCCAGCCATGCGCGTACTGGCACCCGTGAAAGATCCTTTTTCATGGCCAAATAATTCCGACTCAATCAATTCACGGGGGATTGCCGCCATGTTTACTGCAACAAATGCTCCCTTTTTGCGTTTGCTGTAGTCATGCAAGGCGCGGGCTACCAGTTCCTTTCCAGTGCCGCTTTCTCCCACAATTGTCACCGTCAAATCAGTTTGTGTGAGCCGTGCAATCATGCGGTAAATATCCTGCATGGCACTGGACCTGCCAATGATAGGCAAGTTTTCAGTCTTTTCACTGGCCTTGGGTGGCCCTGCTTTCTTCAACTGTTCGAGTGCACGACTGACCGTGTGAACCAGCACATTGATATCGAATGGTTTGGGCAGATAATCGTAAGCGCCAAGTTCGGCGGAGCGGATTGCTGTCATGATGGTATTCTGCGCACTCATGACAATGATAGGCAAAGCCGGTCTCATTTTCTTGATTCGAGGGATGACATCGAAGGCATTTTCATCAGGGAGAACAACATCAGTCACCACGACATCGCCCTGACCATCTGACACCCAACGCCAGAGATTTGTGGCCGTAGACGTTGCACGCACTGAATATCCAGCGCGTGTCAGCGCTTGTGTCAACACAGTGCGAATTGCGCTGTCGTCATCAACCAAAAGCACAGTTTTTCCACTCATGCTCTTTGACCTTTGGGTTCGGACATCACATCAACATTTTTTAGAAACGGAAGAAGCACACGGAAGGTTGTGCCTTTTTCTCTCGGTTTGCACTCGACTACCCCGCCATGGTCGCGTACAATTTTAGCGACCAGTGCCAGCCCAAGACCGCGCCCTTGCGGTTTGGAAGTGACAAAGGGTTCAAATATGTGAGGCAGCAATTCATTGGGAACCCCTTGCCCATTGTCGTGAATACAAACTTCAAGTGGCAGAGAAATTTTTTCGGGTGAACCAGCCACCGTCAACTTCATCCCCGGTTTGAAAGCAGTGCTGAACACAATCTCGCGTGCGTCGTCTTGAGTTTGAACAGCGTCAACGGCATTTCGTGCGAGATTCAAAAACACCTGCACAAGTTGATCATGATTCCCATTCACGGCAGGCAGCGAAGGATCATAATCTTCGATGATGGCAATGTCTGCGTTGCTTCCTGCTTTGACGAGTTGTTTTACCCGGTCAAGAACCACATGGATGTTGATGGATTGCCTTTCCAACGGGCGCTCATCTGAAAAAACTTCCATCTGATCTACCAGATCGCGAATACGGTCAGTTTCATCACAAATCAAACGTGCAAGACTGCGGTCTTCGTCGCCTAAGTTTGGTTCCAGGAGCTGGGCTGCTCCCCTAATTCCAGACAATGGATTTTTTATTTCATGAGCGAGCATGGAAGCCATGCCGGAAACGGAACGTGCCGCACCTTGGTGTGAAAGTTGCATATCAAATTGCTGTGCCATGGAACGGCGCAGCAGGATGACCATGATGAAACGGGGATCATCAATTATGACTGCGGTTTGCAAATCCACAACGCGTTCGCCCCCCATGCGCGGCGTGCCCACGGTGATTGCGTACTCATTGACGGCACCACCCAGTTCACGGACTTGTTGTACGGCAGCAATTGCTGGGCTGGAAAACGGCATGAGGTCTGCAAAGGTGTGACGCAGCAGAACGGACTTACTCGTCTGAAAAAAATCTTCGCTTGTGCCATTGACCAGACAAATACGGTTGCTTTCGTCCAGAATGATGAGTGGATTGGGAATGCTGTCTATAATAGCTTGCAAGGCAGGTTGAGGACTAATGTTCATGCGGCCTCCAAAATTTGCGATGCATAGAGGGACGTTATTCCAGCTCTCACCCGAGCATTGTCTTTTTCTACCAGCAGGCTTTTACGCAATGATTCTGTTTGCGCAGTTGACAGCAGCTTTCGTTCTGCCAGGCGCCTGATGGTCCAGCCCAAATGTTTGCGAAAGGTGCGGTTGCCAAGGACTGCCCCGTAAAGCAGCAGTGTTGCTTCATGCTGCTCCACAATATAAGCGCATTCTTCCTCCATAGTTGGTTCGGGTTTACCCGATCCCTTTGTCAACGCCTCTGCCACAGCGCCCGGCCACCAAGGCCTCCCATAGGCTGATCGGCCCAGCATGACGCCGTCGGCACCTGATGCTTCAATCATGGCTTTCGCGTCATCGGCAGAATGCCCATCGCCGTTTGCAATCAACGGAACAGAAATTACATCTTTAACAGCCCTAATGGCTTTCCAATCTGCCTTTCCAGTATAGAACTGGCAGCGTGTACGGCCATGGACCGTAATCATCGCGACACCCGCCAATTCGGCGCGGCGAGCCAGTTCGGGTGCGTTCAATGAGTTTTCATCCCAACCCAAGCGCATTTTCAGCGTTACAGGCACACGTGCTGCGGCAACTGTGGCTTCAATCAATGTTAGCGCGTGGTCAAGATTGCGCATGAGCGCCGATCCGGAAAGCCCCCCCGTCACTTGGCGCGCAGGACAACCCATATTGATGTCAATGATGTTGGCGCCCATGTCTTGGGCGACGCGAGCCCCTTCGCTCATCCATTTTGCCTCGCGCCCCGCAAGTTGCATCACAAACGGATAGATGGTGTTGAAGCCCTTAGCGCGACGCAGCATGTCGACCCTTTCGCGCACCAGCTCTTCAGACGCGACCATTTCCGAAACAACCAGACCAGCTCCGCCTTGATTTGCAATTGTGCGAAAGGGCTCATCCGTCACCCCTGACATGGGTGCAAGAAAGACAGCGTTTTTAGTTTTAATATGACCTATGGATATGCTCATTTATTAGGCAAAATACTTTCACGGCTAATTTTTAAACATACTACGCTGCACTGCAACAACGTCAAGCTGAAATACATAATCTGACATTCTCATTTCCAAGTGAATCCTCTAAGGCATTTCCATGACAGTGGCGGCAATCATAGTTGCAGGCGGAAGTGGCTTGCGGGCGGGCGGTGGAAAACCAAAGCAATACCAGTTCATCGGTGGGAAACCTGTTATTTGGTGGACGCTGAAATCGTTTCTCAACCATCCCGCCATTGATCACGTTCAAGTTGTAGTCGGCGCCGGGCATGAAGCTATGTTTGCGGAAGCGACAGCGGGGCTAAACGTTCCCCCTTATGTTGTAGGCGGCATTTCACGCCAGGAATCTTGCCGATTGGGATTGGAGGCCTGTGCAGCATATTCCCCACAAAAGGTCATTATTCATGATGCGGCACGGCCATTTATTTCAACTGACTTGATTACCAACGTTATTTCCGAATTGAACTTTGCCAATGCCGTCATTCCAGGATTGCCTGTTGCAGATACTATGAAATTCGCTCCGGGTGGTGTGATTAAACAAACGATTGACCGGGCCTCCATGTGGTTTGTGCAAACACCGCAAGGTTTCGGGTTTAAGGAAATTCTGGAAGCTCACCGGAAGGTGGTGCGTGATGACATTTCTGGATTAACTGATGATGCGGCAGTGGCCGAAGCTTGTGGCATGCAGGTTCGCATCGTTGCAGGCGAGCCACAGAATAGAAAGCTGACCACGGGTGAAGATGTGGAAATCGCCAATGCGGAAATGATGCAAAAGATTTTCAGTGAGCGCCCTGATATTCGCATGGGGCAAGGCATTGATTTTCATATCTTTGAAAATGGTAAAGCTGTGGTTTTGTGCGGCGTTTCCATACCCCACACACACAAGCTTAAAGGTCATTCGGATGCTGATGTCGCCATGCACGCACTGACTGATGCAATTCTAGGAGCAATTGGTGAAAGCGATATCGGCACGTATTTCCCGCCAAGTGAAGACCAATGGAAAGATGCTCCCTCGTCCATATTTCTTCATAAGGCCTTATCTCTGGTTTTGGCGCGTGGCGGCGTGATAACGAATGTTGATATCACAATATTAGCAGAAGCTCCTCGGATTTCGCCACATATCGCCGCAATGAAGGCGGCCCTTTGCCCTCTGCTCCACATCACGCCTGACCGCATTGCAATCAAAGCAACCACTACGGAAACTTTGGGAGCGATAGGCCGGAAGGAAGGCATGGCTGCTATCGCAATTGCAACAGTCAGGTTACCAGCGTGACTTTGGTGCAGCAGGTTTTTGATTTGTTGTCCGCTTACGGATTAAAAATTTGCATCGCCGAGAGCTGCACGGGCGGAATGGTAGCTGCCGCACTGACCGACATAGCGGGATCTTCAAATGTTTTTGACCGCGGGTTTGTTACTTATTCCAACGCATCAAAAGTTGAACAACTTGGCGTGCCTGATGATCTCATAGCCCGGTTTGGCGCTGTTAGTGAGGAAGTTGTAATGGCAATGGCGCGTGGTGCCTTGTTGCATTCAGCCGCCAATTTCTCAATTGCCATTACAGGAATAGCCGGACCCGGCGGAGGCAGCATTGAAAAGCCGGTTGGTCTCGTTTGGTTTGCGTTGGCCTCGCAGGAAAATATGGTAACACAAGCTCAACAATTCGGGCCTTTGTCACGATCTGCTATTCGTGCGCGGGCAGTTGAGTTTGCTTTTGAAATGACACGTGATCACATCACACAGAGCCATAAAGGTTTCGTCCGCGCTCCTCAAAAGCCTGCATGATTTTTTGAGCTGCCATATCCATCAATCCACGTGCCAAGAGTTGCAACACCATGTTTCTCAGAACGTAGTCTACGCTGATTGCAACCTCCGTCTTGCCACTGCTGTTTGCAGAGATTTTCCAGATCGCTGTCAACGATTTTATGGGACCATCACTTGATGTCGCCGTGACCGTTGCTTGCTTCCTGTCGCATACTACGTGACTGGTGAAGCTTTCACGCACCCCAAGCTTAAAATAACCCACAGTAAGATCCGCAGCGAAAGACTCAATCAGCCCTGTTTTGATGCGCTCGCCCCTGATAGTGGAGCGTTCAAGCAAGGGCAGAAAATCCTTATATGAGCTTACATCTGCCGCGATGGCAAAAGCTTGATCGGCGGTCAGATTAACTGCTCTTGCTATTGAAATATGCGGCACGATTCGGCTGCACGCGCGGCACGGAGTTTGGCAAAATCATCGCCTGCATGATGAGACGATCTCGTGAGTGGCGATGATGAGACCATCAAAAACCCCTTCGAATAAGCGAGCGTCTCATATGACTTGAATTCTTCAGGCGTCACAAACCTATCAATGGCAGCGTGTTTGCGTGAGGGTTGCAGATATTGACCAATCGTAATGAAATCGATTCCAGCCGAGCGCATATCGTCCATCACCTGCATCACCTGCTCGCGCGTTTCACCCAGCCCTACCATAATGCCGGATTTGGTGAACATTTGCGGGTCCAGTTGCTTTACGCGTTCCAGCAACCGCAAGGAGTGAAAATAGCGCGCGCCGGGGCGAATTCTAAGGTAGAGGCCGGGAACAGTTTCAAGGTTGTGATTAAAAACATCTGGCATTGCCTCAACGACCTTCTCCAACGCGCCGTCTTTCTTCAGGAAATCAGGTGTCAGAACTTCAATTGTTGTAGAGGGTGACAATTTTCTGATGGCCAGTACAGTTTGCGCAATGTGCTCTGCCCCGCCATCAGCCAAGTCATCACGGTCAACAGATGTGATCACTGAATGCGAAAGTCCCATGCGAAAAACTGCATTCGCCACGCGTGCGGGTTCGTTGCCATCTAACCCATCTGGTATTCCGGTTTTAACGTTGCAGAACGCACAGGCCCTCGTGCACGTATCGCCCATTACCATAAATGTGGCATGTTTTTTCGACCAGCATTCGCCGATGTTGGGACAGCCTGCCTCCTCGCACACTGTCACCAAATTGTTCTCACGCACAATTTTTTGAGTCTCGGCGTAAACTGCCGAACCTGGCGCTTTTACCCTTATCCACTCTGGTTTCCGCAGCAACGGTGTTTCGGGGCGGTGAGCTTTTTCCGGGTGTCTTGGTTTAAGGGCGTCGAGAACCGTGGCCATGTTGTTTTAGCGTCGCCCGCGCAGAAGTTTCAAAACCAAAAGCAACACGATTGCACCTGCTGCAGACACAACAAGGTTGCCAAGGAACCAGCCATTGAAAATTTCTCCAAGTTGAATGTTTGCAACTTTCGCGATGTAAAACCCAATCCACGAGCCAATGATGCCCGTTATCAAATTCATGATCAGGCCCATATTTGATCCGGTTACTTTTTCAGCAATCCAACCGGCCAAAATGCCTATAAGAATGGTGCCCCAAAAACCCACGCTGCCGATGTCCATAATGCCTTGCATATCAGTCTCCCGCTTTTAATGTAAAATTTTGGCAATCACCATCACGATAATGGCGCCAATTGTTGCCGTTGTTATACCACGCCCAATCTCATTTCGAATTCCGAGGTTGATGCCTGCTTTGTTTAAAACAAACGAGCCGACAAAGGAACCCAATATTCCGCTTATCAAATATTGAACAATGCCGTATCCGCCCACTATCCAACTTGCCAACCACCCTGCGATGAGGCCCATGATTACGGCGATGACGATATTCTTGCTATCCATTTTGTTCGCCTTTTCTCTCTAGGGGTATATGGCCCGTCGGCAGTCCTCTTCAAGATCACATATGAATGACTTGGCCATAGGCGTCGAGCACGCTTTCATGCATCATTTCCGACAGGGTTGGATGTGGGAACACCGTGTGCATCAATTCTTGCTCAGTTGATTCAAGTCCCATTGCGATGACGTAACCCTGGATCAATTCGGTGACCTCGGCTCCCACCATATGGGCCCCCAGCAACCGGCCTGTTTTGGAATCGAATATGGTTTTGATCATGCCTTGGTCTTCACCAAGAGCAATTGCCTTGCCATTGGCAAGAAATGGAAAACGTCCCACTTTCAACTCAAACCCGGCCGCCTTGGCTTTGGCTTCCGTGAGACCCACTGATGCCACTTGCGGGTGACAATAGGTGCAGCCGGGGATTTGATCTTTCTTCATGGGATGGGCATCCAACCCCTTAATCTTCTCAACACAGATTACACCTTCATGTTCCGCCTTGTGCGCCAGCATAGGTGGGCCTGCCACATCGCCAATGGCGTAAAGCCCTGAAACATTGGTCCGGCTGAACGCATCAGTCAGCACGCAGCCTTTTTCAGTCTTCACCCCAAGAGCTTCCAGTCCCAGATCTTCAATGTTGCCAACAACGCCTGTTGCTGCAATCACGCGTTCAACAGTGATGTCTTCGTTCTTGCCGCCCTGCTCAATTGTTGCGGTGACACTACTGGTTCCTTTTTTGAGAGAAGCAACTTTTGAACTGAGCTTGAATTTAATGCCATGCTTTTCAAATTGCTTTTGGGCAAACTTGGAAATCTCCACATCTTCCACGGGCATTATTTGATCGAGGATTTCAACCACGGTTACAGCCACACCCATCGAATTATAGAATGATGCAAACTCCATTCCAATGGCGCCGGAACCGACCACCAGCAGAGACTTTGGCATTTCTGCAGGAATCATTGCCTCGAAATAGCTCCACACCTGTTTGCCGTCATGCTCAAGGCCTGGCAAAACGCGGGGCCTTGCACCCGTGGCGATGATGATGTGTTTGGCCGTGTAATTTCCGTTGCCCAACGTGCCTTTTGGTGGCGGATTTTGCGGTTGCACCGGTGGACGTTTTACATCCGAAACAACAACCTCGCCTGGCTTTGAAATCTTGGCTTCACCCCAAATGATTTGCACTTTGTTTTTCTTCAGCAACCCGTTGACACCCATTGTGAGCCGCGCCGATATGGCACGCGAGCGAGAAACGACTTTTGTTGGGTCATACTTTATGTTTTCAGCCGACAAACCATAGTCAGCAGCATGCTTCATATAAGTATAAATCTCAGCCGAGCGCAGAAGCGCCTTGGTGGGGATGCAGCCCCAATTCAGGCAAATGCCGCCAAGATGTTCACGTTCAACCAGCGCAACCTTGAAGCCAAGTTGTGCCGCGCGAATGGCCGTCACATAACCTCCGGGCCCTGCGCCGATGATGAGAATGTCAAAATTGTTGTCGGCCATATTTAAAACTCCAAAATCTTGTTGACGACCGGCACCAGCGCATCGCCGATGGCACTCGTGTTGGCCACATCCAAATGACCGCCATCCAGGTCGCTGGCTTTTGCGACGGAACCCGCATCAAAAAAGTGAACATCCAGTTCCGTTGCAATTCGTGAATAATGTTGGGCGAAGAGTTTCGATTCTTCGATTGCATGGCCCCAAAGATCATTGAACCATTCATTTGTTGTTGGCACCAGAGAGGGTGGAGACATGATGAGAATGGGTGGACAAACATATGTGCCTGACCAGTTGTGGTTTCGCGTGAGATTAATTAAACGCTCCATGCCCATGGCGGCATCAAAGGCGCGGCAGCGATTAGCATATTTGATATCATTGGTGCCGAGCATGATGATGACGAGATCCAGCGGCTGATGGGTTTTAAGCGCAATCGGCAGACCCACCGCACCATTGCGGTTTTCTTCTGTGGTCGGGTCATCGAACACCGTGGTGCGCCCATTCATGCCCTCTTCAATCATGCGGGCCTTGTTATTGAGTCCCGCCGCCAAAACGTTGGGCCAGCGATCTTCGAAGTCCATACGCATGCCGGTGGCGGCGTTATAGCCCCACGTGAGAGAGTCACCGAATGCGAGGATGGATTTCATGGTGTCTTCCTAAATTTCTCTTGGCGCATACTTTCCCTTAAGATGCTCGACAACGACGAAACGCGTTTTAGCCGACGCGCAGCACGTTTGCATCCTGCTCCAGACATATAACTCCGAAATTCACAGCTGAAAATGAGACCGATCTCATTCGTGATGTGTTGATCTGTTAACGCGTTCACTATTTTGTCGCTGATAAAGTGCCACAATGAAAAAATAACGGCCAACGCACTGTTACGTTTTGTCATCACACCAACATCAACCCAGGTTCTTCGAGATACATCTTAATGGCCCCCAGAAACTCTGCACCTAAAGCACCATCAACAGCGCGGTGATCGGTTGACAGAGTGACACTCATCACCTGCTCAATCACAATCTCATTCCCGCGCACGACAGGTCGGCGTTCGCCTGCGCCCACAGCAAGGATCGTTGCTTGTGGGGGGTTGACGATGGCCGCAAAGTTTTTAACGCCCATCATGCCCAGGTTGGAAACGGATGTGGAGCCGCCCGTATATTCTGAAGGGTTGAGTTTGCGCACTTTGGCTCTTGCGGCATAATCTTTCATTTCGATTGAAATTTGCGCCAAACCTTTGATTTCGGCTTTGCGCACGATTGGTGTAATTAAGCCGCCGGGAATGGAGACAGCAACACCAACATCGGCATGGTGGTGCTTGATCATGTTGGATTCAGTCCAGCTCACGTTTGCGTCCGGCACCTTGATCAGCGCCATGGCCAAGGCCTTGATCACAAAATCATTGACTGAGACTTTCCATACGGGCTTTCCGTCTTTGTCTTTTGGCGCTTGCAAGTTGAGGCGCTCCCGCAGAGGCAGCAATTGTTCCAGCGAGATATCAACAGTCACATAAAAATGCGGGACTGTTTGCTTGGCTTCAGTCAGGCGGCGCGCTATGGTTTTCCGCATGCCATCATGCGGGATGAGATCGAAAGACCCGGCTTCATACAATTTAAGAACGTGGTCATCTGAGAACGGTGCGGCTACCGCCCCCGCTGCAGCCGCACCGCGCGCGCCTCCAGTCATCGGCACTGGCTGCGACGTTTCTATGTCTTTAGCAACTATCCTTCCGTACGGGCCTGAACCGTGGATGGATTGCAAATTGATTGATTTTTGAGCTGCCAGGCGACGAGCGAGTGGTGATGCGAATAATCGGACACCAGCCCCTTCGTCCGCTCTTCGGGCATCTTCTCCTGCGGAGGGAGAAGGAACTGTTGGTGCCGACAATTTCTCTTCTCCCTTCACGGGAGAAGGTGGCGCCTTAGCGCCAGGTGATGGGGCTGCTGTAATATCACTCAGCTTCTCCCCTTCGCCCAAAATCACCGCAATCGGTGCATTCACCAGCACATCGTCGGTGCCTTCAGCCACAATTATCTTCCCCAAAATGCCTTCGTCAATAGCCTCAATTTCCATTGTGGCTTTGTCGGTTTCAATTTCGGCCAGCACATCACCTGACTTTACCTTGTCACCCACTTTCTTGAGCCACTTAGCAACCTTG
Organism: Hyphomicrobiales bacterium; assembly: GCA_038230015.1. Lineage (GTDB taxonomy): Bacteria > Pseudomonadota > Alphaproteobacteria > Rhizobiales > Aestuariivirgaceae > Aestuariivirga. The sequence continues at coordinate 124,956 of JBBRNW010000005.1, forward strand.
CCCTTCTCCATCGTGGGCGAAAGGGCGGGCATAAGAATGGTGACCGGCATGGTGATTACCTCAATTGGAGTCGACTAGCGTAAGTGTCTTGCCACCAATGTTCAGACCAACCATCCGCGACAACCAATAACTCATTATAAAAAAACTTGAAGCAAGCCCGGCAATTCCGCTAAGGAAAGGGACAACGTATTTTATTAGTAAGTGAGCCTGCTCGGTTTGCCCCATAAGCGCTCCGACAAGCGCAATTAAAAATCCTGCTATAAAACCAACAATTGACCCAACTATGACTCCAATAAGAAACGATGAAAGACTGTGCCGCCAAAACAACCACCAAGTAATTCTATAGGTTTGGTTCATCTGCATCATTTGCTATTAGCCTTTGTTTGAAAGAACCGAACTCTGTGCGGCGGCTTTGGCAAGGTCGTCGTTCAGAGATTTGCGTATTTCAGCCAGATTTGATGCAGTTGTGCCGTGGCCCATTTCTTCCATGGAGGCGGCAACCTGTTGTGCCATGCCTGCCAGCACATGCCCCCACACATCGGCCTTGCCAAAGGCCATGGCGTGAAGGGCCAAACTGAGTTGGCCTTTAATAATCCAGGCCCGCGCTATTTCGCCCGCACCAGCATCATGAAACACTTCATGGGGGGGCTGCAATTGATGGGGATGGGTTTCGTGGGAATGGTCGTGGTGGTGGTGATCGTCAGACATAGAGAACTCCTTTAACAGCGGCCACCACATCATTGACATTGGGCAGCGCAAGTTTTTCCAGATTGGCAGCATAAGGCATAGGCACATCTTTGCCTGCAACGCGGGCAACAGGGGCATCAAGATAATCAAACGCATGCGTCATGATTTCGGCAGCGATTTCGGAGGTGACAGAAAAACGTGGGAAACCTTCTTCCACGCACACACAGCGATTTGTTTTCTTGACCGAGGATATAACAGTTTCAATATCCATAGGACGAATGGTGCGCAAGTCTACCACTTCGCACTCAATTCCTTCTGCCGACAGTTTTTCGGCTGCTGCCAAGGCATAAGTCATACCAATTGAGAACGACACAATAGTTACATGATGACCTACGCGCGCAATTCGCGCCTTTCCGATGGGCACAACCCAATCCTCGACATTCGGAACTTCAAACGATTTGCCGTACAAGATTTCATTTTCAAGAAAAATAATCGGGTTAGGATCTCGAATGGCCGCTTTCATCAAGCCTTTGGCGTCGGCAGCCGAGTATGGCGCTATCACTTTGAGGCCCGGAATTTGCGAATACCACGCGGTATAATCCTGTGAGTGCTGTGCCCCGACGCGAGCGGCGGCCCCATTTGGCCCTCGGAACACAATTGGGCAACCCATCTGCCCGCCCGACATGTAAAGGGTTTTGGCAGCTGAGTTGATGATGTGATCAATAGCCTGCATGGCAAAATTGAACGTCATGAATTCGAGAATAGGCTTTAAACCAGCAAAGGCAGCGCCAGTGGCAATGCCTGTAAAACCATGCTCGGTAATAGGCGTATCAATCACTCGCTCTGGGCCAAATTCCTCAAGCATGCCTTGGGATATTTTATAGGCCCCCTGATATTGCCCCACTTCTTCACCCATCAGGAACACGTCCTTGTCGCGGCGCATTTCTTCCGACATGGCTGAGCGCAAAGCTTCACGAACCGTCATGGTAATCATTTCAGTGCCCGGGGGAATTTCCGGGTCTTGGAGATTGTGGTGAGCAGCCCTCTCATCCGCCCTAGGGGCACCTTCTCCCGCGAGGTGAGAAGGAAGAACTGAGTTAGCAACGTTTCCTTCTCCCCCCGCGGGAGAAGGTGGTGCGACAGCGCCGGATGATGGCGCTGGTGCAACAGACGCACTGCCAATCACGGCTATTGGCGCATTCACTTTAACGCCTTCGGTGCCTTCAGGAACCATGATTGCTGTCAATACCCCCTCATCAATTGCTTCAACTTCCATGGTGGCCTTGTCGGTTTCTATTTCGGCCAGAATATCTCCGGACTTTACAGTGTCACCGATTTTTTTATGCCACTTGGCCAGTTTACCTTCTTCCATGGTGGGAGAAAGAGCAGGCATGAGAATGGTTGGCATGGAATGCAGACCCCTAAACGTAAGATTTATCAACGGGCCATAACAGGCCAAGGTTTAACCAGAGAGACACAAATGGTCGAACTGTCTCAGTGTGCTGGTCTTTGAAAATATCAGTCTGCGGGCAGGCCTCAACGTGACTGGCAACAATTTTTTGAACAGTTGTCATTTGAAAAATTTCGAAGCCTCAAGCCGCTTTGTAAATATCAGTATAAAGCTCACTGGCATCCGGCTCCGCATCAGCCACGGCAAAATCAGCAGCTGCAGTTATGATCTCCCTGATATCGGCATCCATCTTTTTCAAATCATCTTCAGTAGCCCGGTTGGCTTTCAGCAGGCGGGCCTTCACTTGTTCAATAGGGTCATGTTCTTCCCGCATTTTCTGCACCTCTTCCTTGGTGCGGTATTTTGCGGGATCAGACATGGAATGTCCGCGGTAACGATAAGTCATCATTTCCAAGATATAGGGACCCTCCCCCGAACGGCAATGCTCGGTGGCACGATCTGCCGCATCTTTCACGGCTCTGACATCCATGCCGTCCACTTGCTCAGACGGAATACCAAATGCTTCCCCACGCGCCCCTAAATGGTCCGCTGCAGCAGTTGACCGCGTGGCTGATGTGCCCATGGCATAACGATTGTTTTCAATTACAAAGATGATCGGAAGTTTCCAGATTGCAGCCATGTTGAAGGTTTCGTAAACTTGGCCTTGATTGGCAGCACCGTCACCAAAATATGACATCGAGACATTTTTATTGCCGCGGTACTTGTTTGCAAATGCCAAGCCTGCCCCCAAAGGCACTTGTGCGGCCACAATGCCATGCCCGCCATAAAATTGCTTTTCGCGGCTGAACATGTGCATGGAACCGCCCTTGCCCTTGGAATATCCGCCCTGGCGCCCGGTGAGTTCGGCCATAACGCCGTTGGCGTTCATTCCACAGGCCAACATGTGGCCATGGTCACGGTATGACGTAATGACTTGGTCGCCTTCAATGGCAGCCATCTGCATGCCCACAACCACGGCCTCTTGACCGATATAAAGATGGCAGAACCCGCCAATTGATCCCATGCCATAAAGCTGACCTGCTTTTTCCTCGAAGCGGCGTATCAGCAGCATATCATGATAGGCGTGCAGTTCTTCTTCGGGTGTTAAACCAGAATTTTTCAAATCCAATTTGGCTTTTGGTGGCTTATCGCCTTTTTTCGCTAGATATGCCGATCTGACTGCCATGAGAAGTCTCCTGTTCGAGGAGAAAGTAGCACTAAAGCCTTCTCAAGGCTCGCAAAAAAGTAAATTAACTGAAATTCAGTTTATGACCCAGAAATTATTGTGTTTTAACGATGATTTCATTTGTTTTTCCGATGTACAGCGCGCGCCTTGCGAGTTCATCCAAGAGATCAGGATCAATGCTTTCAGGCCGCATGAGCCTTACGCGGTCTTCAATAGTCTTACGTTTTCCTGTCAGAACGTCGGCAGCTCCGCTGACGTCGGCAAGTTGAGCAACCAGCTTATCGCGGTAAGGGTAACCGCGCGCGCCATGGAATGCGTACCAACCAAAATAAACCAGCATTGCTACGCAGCAACAACCGACAAGAAATTCTAGGCGTCTTATTCTGGTGAAAAACTGGACCATGACTTCTATGGCTTGCGACGGGTGTAGTTAACACTTCGTAACCATTTCAACCTATTTACATGTTCTCTCTTGATTTTCTGCTACTTTAGGATGATCTACGGAAGGGAAGGAATATTATGCTCGCTAGCAGCCGTTTCGTAGTTGCAACACATGTACTTTGCATTCTCGCTCGTCATGCAGGCAAGGGCCCTGTGTGCTCTGGAACCATTGCAAGTAGTGTTGAGACCAATCCTGTTGTTATTCGCAGGCTCATGTCAGAATTGGAAAAAGCCAATTTGGTCATGTCAACTGCCGGGCGCTCCGGTGGGTTTCAACTCAGCCGCAGTGCTGATGACGTTTCTCTGGCAGATATTTATGAAGCAGTTGAAGACACTTGTGTATTCAAAATGCACCAAACCGATCCTGATTCCAGTTGTCCTGTGGTTACGCAAATGTGGGCCGCCTTAATCCCCAAACTCAAGGACGCTGAACAAGCCATGTCCAGCTCCTTGCGTGAAACCAAATTGAGCCAGATTGCTCAATCAGCCTGAGACAGGCTTAGCTTCAATTTTTGAGAATTGAACGGCCAGCGTAAATCGATTGCGTTCCGAGTTCTTCTTCAATTCGCAGCAACTGATTATACTTTGCCAACCGATCAGAGCGTGCCAATGAACCTGTTTTGATCTGGCCACAATTTGTGGCCACTGCGAGATCTGCAATTGTTGAATCCTCGGTTTCACCAGACCGATGCGACATCACAGCCGTGTAGCCAGCCTTGTGCGCCATTTCCACGGCTTCCAGAGTTTCCGTCAGCGACCCAATCTGGTTGACTTTCACTAGAATTGAATTGGCAATATGTTCTTCAATGCCACGCTTCAAACGGGTAGTGTTGGTGACGAACAAATCATCCCCAACCAGTTGATGGGTTTTACCAATCAGCTCTGTCACTTGCTTCCATCCCTCCCAATCGTCTTCGGAAAGTCCGTCCTCAATTGAAATGATGGGATAGGTTTTTGCAAGATGGGCCAGATATTCGGCCTGTTCGCTTATTGAACGTGTTTTTCCTTCACCTTCGTACACGTACGCACCATTCTCGAAGAATTCAGTCGCTGCGCAATCTGTCGCGAGGAAAATGTCTTCACCTGGTTTGTAGCCGGCTTGCTCGATTGATTTCATCACAAAATCCAAGGCGGCTTCAGCTGACGGGAGATTAGGTGCAAAGCCACCCTCATCGCCTACATTGGTATTGTGGCCCGCTTTTTTCAGTGCACTTTTGAGAGTGTGAAAAATTTCAGCACCCATCCGCAAGGCTTCTTTGAATGTTGGCGCACCGACCGGCATGATCATGAATTCTTGAAAGTCGATTGGGTTATCAGCATGCACGCCGCCATTGATGATGTTCATCATCGGCACTGGCAAAGTGCGCGCGGATGTTCCGCCTACGTAACGATAAAGTGGCAAATCGCAAGAATTGGCAGCCGCTTTGGCCACAGCAAGTGAGACGCCAAGAATAGCATTCGCACCAAGGCGGGCCTTGTTAGGTGTACCATCTAAAGCGATCATGGCACGGTCAACCGCGATTTGATCTTCGGCATCCATATCCGCCAACGTCTCAAATATGTCGCCGTTAACAGCGGCTACCGCTTTAAGAACGCCTTTGCCCAAATAACGCGCCTTGTCGCCATCACGAAGTTCCACGGCTTCATGAGCCCCCGTTGACGCTCCTGACGGAACTGCAGCGCGTCCAAAAGCGCCATCTTCCAGGGTAACGTCAACTTCAATTGTAGGATTGCCACGACTGTCGAGAATTTCACGAGCAGTAATATCTAAAATGGCGGTCATGTGCAGCTCCGTTGAGATTTTGGCTGCTTATGCGCATGTCATATGACGTTTGCAACAAATTTGAGGAGCGCTCCTCAAATAATAGTGTCATTTCGCACTGACAATGACCTGCGTTGGTTGGAGGCGCAATGACACCCATTGCGTTGGGTCTTTTTGCGACTGGCGTTTCAAGAATTTGTAGTTCGTCGCTTCCCACGACAAGACTTCATTGCGGCGGTTGTCCAAAATGAAATCGCCTTTAGTCGTTACAACTGTCAGGACGGCGTGACCCTCTCCTTTTTCGTCAAGGAGCACAGTTATCAAGAGTTCATCTGCGGAAATGCCGAGGCCTTGGAGATAGCGCTTTTTCAAAAGCACGTAATCTTCGCAGTCTCCAGCAGTGACCGGATAGGCCCATTTCTCAACCACGTTATAAAGAGTTTGATCGCTTTCAGGTTTTATTTTGCCATTGGTATAAGAATTCACAGTATTCAGAAGATCCCACTTTTCGGGTGTCAATTCGAGTCGTGCGTTGAGGTGACCCTGATATTTGCATTCGGCTTCGCCCTGCCCGCAGAATTGCACGTAACCAATGGGTGGCAGGGATTTTCCAAATACCTTCATTGGAGAAGATTGCATATTAAGGGCCCAACTTGAGATGGTGGAAAGCCCGATGACCAATAGAGTAATTAACGCTTTTACTAACATCTGCAGCCCCTGCAATAGTTAACAAAACGTTAATTGCAGGGTCGGCTGATGTAAAGCTTAAGGTTTAGATTTGGTTAACGCCTGCCGTATCAGCGCATGTTCCCTGTATGTCCGAGAGAAAAGCGCCCAGGCTGTGGCCACACGGTAAGCCCATGCGGTTCGATGCCGACATTGATTTTAATAACAGCACCAGTTGTTGTATCAATGGCATAGACTTGACCATCATAGCGGCCTGCGAGCCATAGTTCTTTCCCATCAGCTGTCACGTTGCCCATATCGGGGCTGCCGCCCCCTGGAATGGGCCATTGTGCGACTACTTTGTTAGTTGCAAAATCGATCACGCTCACGCTGCCTGGTCCGCCCGCCTTATCTGGCATGCGGTTTGAGCCGCGGTTTCCAACATAAAGCCTGCTGCCGTCCCGGCTGACTGTCAGACCGTGAGCGCCCTTGCCAGTTGCAATAAAGCCAGTTTCTTTAAATGTTTCGGCATCGACCATGAACACGCCATCATTCATCATGTCGGTAACATAGAAAATCTTGCCATCCGGCGAGAGTCTGATGTCTTGAGGCATCCCCGGTTGGGAAAATACCAAACCGCTTACCAGCTTCATCTGCTTCATGTCGATTTTGACCAAGCTCATTTTTCCAAATTCGCAGGTAAAGATCATGAAGGACAAATCTGCTGAATAGTCTGCATGGTTTAGGCCATTGCAAATTGGCGTTTTTATTGTGGATTTCAATTGCATGGTTTGAGGATCGCGAAAATCCAACCGACGGTAAGCTTCGGCTACAATAATTGCAGCGCTGCCATCGGGCGTGAAATACATATTGTAGGGATCATCTACAGGAATGTTCTTGCCAGGTTTCCCCGTCAGGGGATCAATCGGGGTCATGCTGCCATTGGTGGTCTGATTGGCGGTATTGGCGACCCATAACGTCTTCAAATCCCAAGACGGAATGATGTGCTGCGGGCCCTGCCCCACCCGGTATGTATCAACCACTTTGTGAGTTGCAATATCAATCACACTTACTGTGTTGGATGAATGATTTGGCACATAAACCCGGGGTAGTGCACTTGTTACAACAGGGCTAAGTTGACCAATGCCGATATGCTCGTAAACATTCGGACCTATCACGGTGTTTCCATCTAAAGATACTGTTGCCGCCGCCTCACAGTTCTCAGTGCACGAAAGTGATGGCATGTTAGCCAAACACAGGAACATGCTGCCGATAACAACAGACCAAAATTTATTTGACACGAAATGCGCCCCTACTTCTTTCCGAGAAATTTCTGAATTGCCGATACCGTTGCATCCACAATAAGGTCAACCCCCAATTGACCCAATTCCACGGACGCGTTTTTAGGGCTTCCGCCATAAACACCGTCAGCAGTTTTAAAATTCTCAGATAGTTTTTCCTGGCGCACCATTCTCGGTTCAGTCGCAAGTTGCAACGATGTATCAGCCAAAGCGGCATGGGTTCCAATTTCAGCTTTCGCAAAGCCTTTAGACATCAATGCCGCCACATATGCCCCTTGTGCTACATCATAAAACTCAGTCGCGGCATAGGCGCGTATGCCAGTATTTTTCCACTCAACATTTAGCTGTGCGGCAACTTCTCGTTCATTGTCTTGATAACTACCGTGATCGCCGATGAAGATGACCGATTTGAAATTCGCATGTCGCAAGCTCTTTGCAACTGATTTTAACAATTGATTGAAGGTGGCATCTGAAATTGTCAATGTGCCGGGAAATTTCATGTGCGCTGTTGGGGGTTCAATCTGTCCTTCTGGAACATAGGCAATGACAGGGGCCACAATTGTATGCTCCAGTTTGATGGCAATTTTTTCAGCCAGAACTTTCACACGTGCATTGTGCTTGCCCAAGGCGATAGCCGGGCCACTTTGCTCTGTTCCTCCGATAGGAATAATTACCGTTGTGGCGCCATTGGCAATTGCATCGCGAAGTTCGGTCCAGGTCAGATCTTCAAGAAAAACAGATGCCGCAGCAGGACTGCACTGGCCTGCCATTAAAACCACACACACTATTAGAAACCGATTTCGCATTGACACTTTAGCTCCGCTTCGGGAGCTATCTATACATTTGATCATGCAAATGAAATGGCCTTCACACGTTTCAGTTTGACGACACTTGCGTAATTTGTGTGGGTACAATACGCGCGTCGTCATAGCCTGATGCCAATGCAGTTTCCAACGCAGATTGGGCATCTTGCTCATTATCAAGAGGTCCGATTTGTACCCTGTATAATGGACCACTCACGCCAATGGATTTGACAATCTGGGCGGGGCCGAAACTTGCAACTTGCTGGTAGGCAGCATTTGCATTGTTCATGTCGTGAAAAATAGCCACGCGAACCACATATCCAGTTTCACTCATTTGCGAAGGCGGCTCGTAGGCTATGTTCTGCTTGGGCTCCACCCATTTTTTTCTCGGTCTTTCGGTTGCAACTCTAATCGGCGTATCTACGGCCGAGCCTGTTGATATTGAGGCAAGTTGATTGAGGGATGCGCCATTGCTGAGAGCCTCGTTCATGGCCATTACTTGTAGTCCGCCCTTGTCCTGCAGGGGAGCTGGGCCGATGAGCTGCACACGAACATTTGCCGTTCCTTTAATCCTGTAGCCCAATGCATCCGCTGCTCTCTTTGAGACATCGAGTATGCGGGTATCAACAAAGGGGCCGCGGTCATTGATGCGAACAACAACTGTTCGGCCGTTTTCCAAATTTGTTACCTTGGCATAACTTGGCAAGGGAAGAGTGGCATGGGCCGCGGTGAATGTTGCCATATCGAAATATTCGCCATTTGAAGTCATGCGGCGGTGAAACGCCTCGCCATACCATGAGGCCAATCCCTTTTTGTCATAGTCGGGTTGATCGCGGGGTTTGAACCATCTTCCTGCAACTTGATAAGGATTGCCCACTTGATAGCGCCCACCTGCAAAGGGAATGGCACCTCTGCCTTTATAATAGGGACTGCCAGTGCCAGCGAAAGGATCAAGCTTGCGTTTTTTTGATGAACCCGAATGGTGGCTGGAACATGCAGAAAGCAGCAAGGTGAAGGCCAAGCATAACGCAACCTTCGAACATGATGAACGCATAACACACTCCTGTGGTAAAAATACCAGCCCCGGGTGTTTTGCGCTGTTTGCGTAAAATTTAAGTCAAATTGTTTGGTTATTAATTTGTTAAGGTGTCGGCGGCGGATTCAAGGGGGCTGCAGCAGGCAAGGCCTCCAATCGTTTCAGGTTTTGACCAGCCATGACAATGCCTTTGGCTGCCGCCTGTGTGTAATATTCCTTGGCCTTTGCCAAATCTTTAGGGATTCCCCACCCCATCTCGTACATTCCGCCAAGATTATTCAAAGCCCACCCATCACTCGCTTTTGCTGCGGTCTCGAATGAGGCGAAGGCTTTATTCAAATCGCGGTCTGTTCCAAGACCCTTGAGGTACATCACACCGAGATTGTTTTGAGCGACAGAATAATTCTGAACCGCGGCTTTTTCATACCAGCCCAAAGCAGCTTTTTCGTCCTTGGGCAGGCCATCGCCATTTTGCAACATTTGCCCAAGCAAATTTTGCGATGCCGGATGACCGAGTTTGGCAGCGGATTGCAAAAGTTTAACAGCTGTTGGCTTATCTGCGCTTAAACCTGGCGCACCTTTGCTTACAAGTTTTGCCAACCTGTATTGCGCTTCCACGTTTCCTACTAAGGCAGCCTCGCGGTACCATTTAGCGGCCTTGGCCGGGTCTGCCTTGGCGTCAGTACCTGTCTCATAAGCTTCCGCAATCGCCATCTTGGCATCTGGGTCACCCGCCTTGGCGAGTTGCATTTTTTTGACAAACGGCAGTTTATCCAGTGAAGGATCAACGGCCCATGACGTGTTTATTGTAAATAAGAACGTCGAGAGCCCCAACGCTAATGCAACGCAAATTTTTCCCATTTGTGAACCTGTTATTTTTGTTGTCGCCCACTGGTACAGTTTCTAGCAGAAAACGTGGTTCGGCGTGCAGTTATCTCGAAAAATTCAAGGATTTGCAAAACGGCCCCCAACATCCCTTGACTTCCAAGGCTGCCCCGCTGACCGACGCATAAGCTGTGTAAGTCCTTCCATCATCGGAATTATAGAGTTTGCCTTTCCATGTATTGCTTCCGGTTGGTGCCATGTTGTCGATAATCTGCAGGCCAACAACGGGGCGTTTGCGCAAAGCGGGGTTTGGGTTGTTGTCATCTAGGCGCGGGGTTCCGTCATCGTGAAACGCCTTGGCAATATTTGCAATTTTCACACAAATTTTGTCGCCGTTACAATGTTCCACTTTTACAACAAGCTTGCCGTTCCCCATTTTCCAAACACCGTCAATGGCCGCGTTGCCTGCAAGTGCTGGCGTGACCAGAAACATCAAACATCCCGCCAAACTTGCTGCTTTGATTGATTTCAATTTTCTTCTCCTGATATGCTTTGCCGAGAGTTGCGTGTTGGTCTATGATTCAACCGACAATTGGAGCAGCAATATGACAAACATTACAAATTTCAAGGCCGCCCGCACTTCATCTGACACAGACGAGCAACAAATGCGCATTGATCTTGCGGCAGTTTTCAGGCTTGCCGCTTATAACAACTGGCATGAGGCCGTTGCTAATCACTTGAGTTTAGCAGTTTCCAAGGATGGCAAACAGTTTTTAATGAACCCCCGCTGGAGGCATTTTTCTAAAATCAAAGCGTCCGAGCTTTTGTTGCTCGACAGTGATGACAAGACCACCATGTTAGCTGCAAACGCTCCCGATTTAACAGCATGGAGCCTGCATGGCAGGTTGCATGCAGCCCTGCCCCAAGCCAGATGCATCATTCATTTGCATCCTCCCTATGCAACGGCCATTGCCTCCCTTGCTGACCCCGAAATCAAGGCCATTGACCAGAATACGGCACGGTTTTTTAATCGCGTTGCCTTTGACATGAGTTATGGTGGCATGGCCAACAGTGACGAAGAAGGTGACCGTATTGCACGTCTTATGGGCAACAAGTCGGTCATGATGATGGGCAATCACGGTGTGCTCGTTTGCGCTGCAACAGTAGCTGAAGCTTTTGACCTCACATATTATCTTGAGCGCGCGTGTCGCAATCTTGTTCTGGCCTATCAAACGGGCCAAAAGTTGCATGTCATGACATCAGACGTTGCAGAGAAAACTGCCCAGGAATGGGAAGGTGACCGGGAGCAGTTTAATTCGCATTTTGCAGAGATGAAAAACATTCTCGACGACCTAGATGAAAGTTACAAAAATTAAGCTACCGACCGCATCCTTATTACGTCATTTCGCAAACTTTGGAGAACAGGCAGCAATGTGCTGTCACCTTCGCCGGTATGAAAAGCAGCAGAGTCGGCCATCGCTGTAAGTTTTTCAAGCAATTCCGCGTAGCTTTGCGCGGGTTGCTCCACCAGCTGCTCGGGGCGCAAGGGTTCCGGCGCGCGCGGTAAGGTGTCGACAATCGTTTCAAGCTTGTTTGCAAGATGAGTGACACTTGGATGACGTCCAAACAGGCCAAATGAAGCGGGGAGATAATTTTCCGGTAAATCTGGCTCTGGCGCCGCTTCGTCTTCTTCTGTCACGTCTGCCGTTACACCATATTCAGTGGACGCATTCGAGATGCTGAGATCGTAATCTTCAAACAGCGTGGCCAGATGCAGGTTTGCCTTGCCCAGGATTTCTTCTGCAGCGATAACAGCTTCGGCAATGTAAGTTGATGCTGTTGCGAATTTTGCCTCAGGGCGATCAAAGCAATTCACCACTGATGCAAGAATGCCGCGCGCCTGTGATAACGCTTTTGCTATTTCGTCTGCTGGATGCATGATTATCCCCAATCGCCCTGCACTTTTAATTACCGCGAGTCGCCCCCGACATGCAAAACTAGCACGGGTAAATGTTAATAAGTATTAACCACGACAACCTATTGAATTTATTATTTTTTATGTTTCTGGCTTGCAATTTTCGTTGTTTAAACGGCATTGGGTGATTCTATAATTGTTTGTTTCGTTATAGTGTGTAGCAGTTGGACAAGAACCAAGAGGGTGAAATGCATATTCTGATCATAGGCGCTGGTGGAATGCTGGGTGGACAATTGTGCGATTGGCTGTCGCGGACCGGCACGTTGTCGGGACGGAAAATCACAAAGTTGACGCGCCATGATGTCGTATTGTCGCCGCCGCCACCACATTCAGATTTTCCGATTAAAACCTTGATGGGTGACCTGGCGCAGGACGGTGAAGCAATCACACTCATTAAATCACGTCCTGACTTGATTTTCCATCTCGCTGCCGTCGTTTCTGGCGAGGCAGAGGCTGATTTTGACAAGGGCTACCTCATTAATCTTGATGGAACCCGAAATCTTCTGGAGGCCATTCGCAAAGCTGGACAAGGACCAGAACATGGATATTGCCCCAAGGTCATCTTCACCTCTTCAATAGCGGTGTTCGGCATTCCTTTCCCGGAGGCCATAGATGATGAATTCCTGGCTGCGCCGCTGACAAGTTATGGAACACAGAAAGCCATCTGCGAGCTTTTGATTTCTGATTACAGCCGACGCGGATTTTTGGATGGCTTGGCCATGCGTATGCCCACAGTTTGTGTCAGACCCGGCAAGCCCAACAAGGCGGCTTCCGGTTTTTTCTCAAACATCATCCGCGAACCACTCGTTGGGATTGAAGCTGTGCTGCCTGTTGCCGATAGCGTTCGCCATTGGCATGCCTCTCCCAGAGCCGCCGTGCAGATGCTTGTCCATGGAGCCGAACTTGACACTGCAGCAGCAGGTACACGTCGTGCCATCACCATGCCTGGACTTTCCTGTACGGTTGCAGAACAAATTGAAGCACTGGTCAAAGTTGCTGGATCAGCTGTGGCCAAATTCATTCGGCGTGAACCGGATGCGACTATTCAGAAAATTGTCTCCGGGTGGCCGCAAAATTTTACCGCGACGCGTGCGCTAAGCCTGGGCTTTAAAGCGGACGCAAGCTTTGAAGACATCATTCGCATTCATGTCGCTGATCAATTGAACGGGAAAATTCATGTCTGACTTCAAGGTAACACCTGATACACTTGAAAGCTTCAATAGAGATGGTGCTTGTGTGATCAGGGGTGCGTTCAAGGAGTGGGTGGAATTGTTGCGCACGGGAATTGCGCGCAACATGGCAGAGCCAAGTGCAGATGTGAAAATCTATACTGGCGAGAATGGCGGCGGTCGGTTTTTTGGCGATTATTGCAATTGGGACCGCATTCCGGAATATCGCAATTTTATTTTTAACTCAGATGCAGCATCAATTGGCAAGCAGTTGATGGCCAGCCACTCTGTGCGGCTGTTTCACGAACACGTATTGATCAAGGAAGCCAACGCTGATGTTGCAACGCCTTGGCATCAAGACCAGCCTTATTACTGCGTGGACGGCAACCAGACTGTAAGCTTGTGGCTGCCACTTGACGTTGTACCGCGTGAAACAACTTTGGAATTTGTGGGTGGATCGCAAGCTTGGGGTAAATATTTTCGGCCAGAGCGTTTCAACAAGACTCCGCTGAATGAGAATGACGGTCTGGCGCCCGTGCCGGACATCAATGGCAATCGCACAAATTACAGCATTCTAGGCTGGGCCCTGGAGCCTGGCGACGCGGTTGCATTCAATTTCAAGACTCTTCATGGGGCACCCGCCAATACCAGCGCCAGCAGCCAGCGCCGCGCATTTTCATTGCGCCTGCTGGGAGACGATGTTCGCTTTGCGCGGCGAGATGGCGTTGTTACCTCTCCTCCGTTTCGCGGTGTTACCCTTCAGCAGGGCGATATTATGAATGCTCCTGAATTTCCAATGCTGGGATAATCCGTTTGCCTGAAGTTGAAAATCGCGCTGCCGGCATTGCCTGGATGCTGGCAACCATGTTTTGTTTTGTGACCCTCGATGCGATCATGAAATTCAATCTGCAAAGCTTGTCGCTGGTGCAAGTGACTTGGGGCCGGTTTTTCTTTGCTTCAATCCTGGCAGCATTGGTGTGCGGAAGACATTTACCAACGCTTGCCAAGAGCCGGGCGCCCAAGGCCCAGATGGCGCGTTCTTTACTCTTGATGTCCACTACCGGGCTTTTCAATGCCGGGATTTCCGCTGTGCCATTGGCCATGGGTACCACAATAATGTTCATGAGCCCCATTGTAGTCACTCTGCTTTCAACCCTGGTTTTAGGAGAGCATGTGGGCATTCGCAGATGGACGGGAATTGTATTGGGATTTACGGGTGCACTTATTGTCATAAGAGTTTGGGACATCGGCCTGACTGGTCTCAACCAAGGTTCGTTATTTCTTTTGTGTGCTGCTTTCACCAATGCCACTTATCAAATATCAACACGCAGATTGCGCAATGAATCGCCTCTAACAACGCTCTTGTTCACTGCACTTGCCGGAGCCGTCGTTACAAGTGTGCTACTGCCCTGGCACTGGGCCAATCCAACATTGAAGGAATGGGCCCTGCTTGTTGCCAGTGGTGCGGCGGGATGTCTTGGCCATTTGTGCATTATCAAAGCCTTTCAGGCAGCACCCGCATCGGTTGTTGCTCCGTTTTCCTACAGCTCCCTGATTTGGGCTACTTCGTTTGGATTTATCATATGGGGAGATGTTCCGGTGTTGACAACACTCATCGGCGCAACACTGATTATTGGTTCTGGCCTTTATATTTTCATGCGCGAGCGCAAAGTAAAAGCCGCTTCAAATTAAGCCTTGGCGATCGTGTCGAGCGCCATCAAGGTTTTCAGGAGTTGCTCCAATTGATTTAGCGGCACCATGTTTGGTCCATCGGATGGGGCGTTGTCTGGATCTTGATGGGTTTCAATAAATACGCCTGCAACGCCAACAGCGACAGCAGCGCGCGCCAACACTGGCACCATACGTCGGTCTCCACCAGACGCATGACCCTGCCCGCCCGGTTGCTGCACTGAATGGGTGGCATCAAAAATGACGGGCGCACCTGTTTCAGCCAGCACCGGAAGTGCACGCATATCGGATACCAGCGTGTTGTAACCGAAGCTTGCGCCACGTTCTGTGACCAGGACATTGGAATTTCCAGAGTCTGTAATTTTTGCCACCACATTTTTCATGTCCCAGGGAGCAAGAAATTGCCCTTTCTTGACATTGACGACTTTTTCGGTTTTTGCAGCGGCAATCAGAAGATCAGTTTGACGGCACAAGAAAGCGGGGATTTGCAGTATATCGACCACATGCCCAACTTCCGCACATTGGCCAATTTCATGCACGTCCGTAAGAACTGGAAGCCCAAGCCTGGTTTTCAAATCATCGAATACAGCCAATGACTTCTCCAAACCAAGACCCCTTGTGCCCGATAGGCTGGTACGGTTGGCTTTGTCGAAGGAGGATTTGTAAACAAGACCAATGCCCAAACGGGTGCAGATATCTTTCAAACTCTCAGCCATCATGAAGGCATGATCGTGGCTTTCAAGTTGACACGGTCCCGCGATCAAACACAGCGGGGCTGCATTCGAAAATGTAACAGATTTAACCTGCACTGAAGCGTTGGGTTTCATTTTGCGTAAACTAAAAATGTGCCTGAGCCGTGGGCATAAAGCACGCCTGAGTGATCCACAACTTTTGCTTCCGAGGTGAGCATTGTGCGGCCGCGGTGGATGACAGTTCCTGTTGCAATTAATGACCCTGTGGCAATTTCAATTTTGCGCACGAAATTTACATTGAGTTGCACAGTGCCAACACCCGCACCTTCCGGCAAAGTAGAAGACACGGCACAGCCCAGCGCCGTATCCATGAGTGCTGCCGTAAAGCCACCGTGAATACGCATCATCGGGTTATAAAACTTTGCAGCCGGAATGGCCTCAATTTGAACTTTACCATTTTCGGCAGCAATCACGCGCATGTTCAGGGTTTTACCCATCGGTGAATTGTCACCATCGTTTATCAATTTTTGAAGATAAGCCAAGCCTGTGAGCGCGTTGAACATTTCACTAATATCTTTAGCGCGGTCTTCGTCTGTCTTGATCATTTATGATGTCCAAAATCCGGAAATGACGGAATAACAAAGCCCTTATCATGAAACACCTTGGAGATGGTAAATCTTAAATCACTGGCCACTTGCGCCCCTTCAAACACATCAGCCACATGGCCGCGCACTTCAAAGTCCATGGCGTTGGACGAGAACTTCGCGAGTTGCACGAGAGGTGTTGGATATCGCAACACTTTTGCGTGGGACGTTACAATTTCAAGCAATGTTTTTAGCACCTCGTCGGCATTTGAGCCATGCGCCACGCCAACTGAAACGAGAAATCTTCCCAAAGTGTCTTTATGCGTCCAGTTGCGAACCACGCCGGTGATCAAGTTGGAATTGGGAACAATGATGGTGCAATTGTCGAAGGTTTCAATTTCGGTAGCGCGGACATTGATCTTTTTGACGATGCCTTCAGCGTCGTTGATGACAACCCAATCGCCAACACGGATGGGCCTTTCCGCCAACAGAATAAGACCCGAGACAAAATTATTTACAATGGATTGCAACCCGAACCCGATACCCACGCCCAGAGCGCCTGCCACAAGTGCAAAGCTGGTGAAATCAAACCCCGCTGCGCTGAGTGCAAATGCGCCAGCCAGGATATAGCCCAGATAATTTGCACTGGTGCGAACCGAATCCTGAACACCCTTGTTCAGGCGGGTTTGGGTGAGGATTCGTTTATCAAGCCACCGGGTTATGAACCGCGTGAGAATGATGCCGAGCGCCAGAATGCCAATCAGACTGACCAGATTGAAGGGCGACACTGTAACATTGCCAATGCGAAATCCGACCACAGCACTGTTGATGAATGACCGGAAATCAACCCACGTCACCGTCCACAGTGCGAGCAGCCAGGGAATGCCGATGACCACCACCAATATATCGGCCACAGTTCTAAACGTGAGGGCGAGGCGTGATATGCCGCGCTCTCCCATCGTGGTGAAGCCGCGCAATTTTTTGCCCAATCTCGATGCTGGATTTTGGAGTGTATCGGAGAGGGCATCAATAAGATGGTGGATAAGCACCAGCGACACAACCAGCAGCACAGTATCAAGTATCTTGCCGGAAATAAAATAGGCCAGTGCGAGGTAACCAAACAGCAAACCTATAACAGCAACCGCCAGCAGCAACCATAAGAGCGGCATGAAAGAGATAAACCAGGTGAGGTAATGAGGTTCTGGAACTGATGTGACTGGCGTGTTTGATTGCTTGCGCAACACAAGCAGCATAACACCGGCAAGCACGATGAGGGCTGCAGCAGCAAATGCCGATTGCCCTGCCACAAGACTTACAGGCAACAACAACTGGTCTGAAAGATTGGAAACTTGCGTGGCCAGTGACTGGATCAGGGAAGCGAAGAATACAAAGAGCGGCACCGAACTTGCAGTTCTGTCATCAACAGAAATGAGGCGCAACCTTGGTTCACGCGGTGAGCAAATCAGATAGGCGAGGCCCGTGTTGAAAAGGCATGACGTGAACACACCGATGACCGCCGTTATCAACAAGTTGAAGCGGGGTGTTCCAAGGTTGGCAACATTGGCTGACACGATAAGCAAGATATCAAATGTCGAAACCGCAACAAATATGCAGACTGAACCAAACACCACGCGCCACAGGCGCCGGAGCGGCGAAACCACAACACTGTCTTCAGACTTGCTTGGCAGCCAGCCGCTGATATTCAAATTCAACAGCCGCAACAGCATCCACACCACGGCGGCTGCAGCAGGCAAAATGGCAAGGCCGCCCCACTGCACATTTGGCACTTGCTCGCTCCACCACGTTGCAATCAAACTGGCGAGGCGAGACATGAACAATGTGGAACCCACAACTGTGTCACGCCAAAGCTGCGGGTTCAGGATAGACTTGTCAGGCTTGAAAATGCGTTGGAAGAACTGGGTTCGCTGCTGGCTTGATACTTTGCCAGACATTTGCTCGGCCTCAACTCCTATCAGCTCAAATTGTTTTTTTGCCGCAGCAAAGCGTGATACGGCATCGCCCAAGTCGAGGCGCTGGGACGCAATGGACGCTGTTTCAGTTTGTCCTGCTGGCGGGGATGGTCCCAGCTGATTGAGCTGTTGCTTTACATCCTCTAGGGGAGCTGCAATTTTCTCAGCTTCCGATCCTGCCCTCAACCTCAGTTGCTCAACACGTGAACGCTGCTCGGCCAATTGATCGTCGGTTACGCTTTCCTGCGCAATTACACTTTGCACCCGCTCCAGATCTGACCGCATGCCTGACGCTTCACGTTCAGCCGTAACCAGTGCCGTATCATCATAGGCCAGCGAAAACCCAATGTGCAGAAGCAGCACACATGCTACACTCAAGGCCCGAAGGATGGGGCCAAGCTTCATGCTCACACCAGGCGGCTTTGCACAACGGCAGCAGCGATGAAGGATGCAAACAGCGGATGCGGCGCGAAGGGTTTTGATTTCAGTTCCGGGTGATATTGCACTCCGATAAACCACGGGTGATTTTCATATTCCACGGTTTCAGGCAGCAATCCATCTGGTGAAAGCCCGGCAAATTTCAAGCCCGCATTTTCGAGCCGTGTACGGTAGGCGGTGTTGACCTCATAGCGGTGGCGATGACGCTCGGAAATGCGGGTGTCGCCATAGATTTCGGCAATACGGCTGCCAGGCTTTAATGCGGCATCAAATGCGCCCAGGCGCATGGTGCCACCCAAATCACCGCCTGATTTTCGGATTTCAAGTTCGTTGCCCTTCATCCATTCCGTCATGGTGCCGACAACAGGTTCGGTGGTTTCGCCAAACTCGGTGGAGCTTGCGTTTTCGATATGACACAAATTGCGCGCTGCTTCGATGCACGCCATCTGCATGCCAAAGCAGATGCCGAAATAGGGCACATCTTTAACGCGGGCGAAAGTTGCGGCTTTGATCTTGCCTTCCGCGCCGCGCTCGCCAAAGCCACCGGGTACCAAAATGCCGTGCACGCCTTCCAGATAAGGTGCGGGGTCTTCCTTTTCGAATATTTCAGATTCAATCCATTGCAGATTGACTTTAACCTTGTTGGCAATACCACCGTGAACCAAAGCTTCCTTCAAGGATTTATAGGCATCCAGCAGCCCCGTGTATTTGCCGACCACGGCAATGTTCACTTCACCTTCAGGGTGGCTGATGCGGTTGGTAATCTCATCCCATGCTGCAAGGTTTGGTGGTTTTACGTTTTCGATATTAAAGGCGGCCAATACTTCGGCATCCAGACCTTCGGTGTGATAGGCGCGCGGAACATCATAAATGCTGGCAACATCCAGCGCTTGAATGACGGCGGTGGGACGCACATTGCAGAAGAGTGCAATCTTCTTGCGTTCTGTTTCAGGAATTTCACGGTCTGCGCGGCACAGCAGAATGTCTGGCTGTATGCCAATTGAGCGCAATTCCTTAACCGAATGCTGCGTCGGTTTGGTTTTAAGTTCACCGGCTGTCGGGATATAGGGCATCAAGGTCAAGTGAATGTAAATGCATTGCCCACGCGGCTGTTCCTGCCCGAATTGGCGGATGGCTTCGAAGAAGGGAAGCCCTTCAATATCTCCCACTGTGCCACCCACCTCGACCAGCACAAAGTCAAAGCCATCACTGTCTCGCTTTACGAAATCCTTGATGGCATCTGTCACATGCGGGATCACCTGAACAGTGCCACCCAGATAATCACCGCGGCGTTCTTTGGTGATGATGTCCTGATAGATTTTACCCGTGGTGATGTTGTCAGCCTTGCTTGCATGAACACCGGTGAAGCGCTCATAGTGACCAAGATCAAGATCAGTCTCAGCGCCATCATCAGTCACGAAAACTTCGCCGTGCTGGTAAGGACTCATGGTGCCGGGATCGACATTCAAATAGGGGTCAAGTTTTCGCAACCTGACTTTGTAACCCCGGGCTTGCAACAAGGCACCGAGTGCTGCTGATGCCAGACCTTTGCCCAAAGAGGACACCACGCCGCCCGTTATGAAAATGAATCGCGCCATGGGAAAATAGCCTACCTCGCCTCTGTCATGATTCGAAGCATTAGCTTTGCGTTTAGTTGATTATCTGTGGACGAGTGTGAAACACGTGGTGTTTCACACATCGATGACATTAATTGGTGGGCACGGTTGGCTTGGTTGTATCAAGCTTCGGTAGCAAGCTGCCACCACCTGTTGCAGGCGCCTCAGGTGTTCCATTAGCGGGCGCCTGCTCAGTTTGAGTGGGCACCTGGTTGACAATCGAGCCTTTAGTTCTTTGCGTAGAGAGCATAGTCAGGGCAATTGAAGTTGCAAAAAAACAGGCTGCCAAAATAGCCGTCGTGCGGGTTAAGGTGTTGCCCACACCACGCGACGAAAACAGATTGCCAGAACCGCCGCCAATGCCAAGCGCGCCGCCTTCAGAACGTTGCAGCATAACCACACCGATGAGAAACAAAGCGATGATGAGATGAACAACGAGAAGTATGGTTTGCATGGGATGGTTCCAACTGGTTTTGTGAAGCGGCTTTAGCTTTTTCAGGTGGGTGTTGCAAGCTTCCGGTTCAACTCAGGTTTTGACACAAATCCACGGCGGCGGGCCTTTGCCCACGAGGCCGTCGTTGCCACAACCACGATCAAAGCTAATGTTTAAGTCTCGAACCTATACCGAAACGTGCAACAACTCGCCCCTTCCATGATCGTCTGTTTGCGCTCCAGCGAGATGCGCTTGTCATAGCCTTCGCAGAAGGTCCCGTCACGGTTGCAAGACAACAGGTGTCCGATTTTGCCCAAGCCCATTTCCTGGTAGGTTTCGGCATATTTGCAGCGGGTGATGTTAAAGTTGAAAGTGGTGTCGTTAGCTTCCAGCACATCCATTTCCAGTGCACCATCGGCGGTCCAGAGTTCGTAGAGTTTTATGAAATCCGCCATGGACGTGACGCCACCCGGAGCTTTGGCGGCAAAACTTTCGCCCTCGGCAATGGCTGCTTTTTTGATGGCGGCGTCCAGAATTTCAGCTGCCTTTGCCTCGCCAATCTGCGCCACCATTTCAGCATAAATTGGGGCGATCACTTGAGCTTGCAGTATGCGTTTTGTAAGTGTTGGAAGTTCAGTCATTTCAATGATTTACAAATAGGCCTTGATAATTCCAATGAAGTCCATCGCTTTCAAACTTGCACCGCCCACGAGTGCGCCATTCACGTGTGCGATGGCCATGAGTTGGGATGCATTTGACGGCTTAACAGAGCCGCCATACAAAATGCGGGTGCGAGCGCCCTCTTCGCCCATGGCTTTGGATAATTCAGTTCGGATGTGGGCATGCGCTTCGGTAATTTCTTCCACGGTGGGAGTAAGCCCTGTGCCAATGGCCCAGACCGGCTCATAGGCAATCACCGTGTTTGCCGCATTGCACCCTGCGGGAAGCGAGCCTTTCAACTGCGTGCTGAGAACCTCCAGCGTTTTTCCACCTTTGCGCTCCTCCAAGGTTTCGCCAATGCAGATGACGGCAACCAGGCCGGATTTTTGCGCCGCCAACGCTTTTGCCAGAACCGTCGCATCGGTTTCTTTGTGGTTGGTGCGGCGTTCGGAATGGCCGACAATTACAGCGGTTGCACCCGCATCCTTCAGCATGTCAGCGGATATATCGCCAGTGTGCGCGCCATTGACAGCTGCATGGCAATCCTGGCCACCCAATTTGATCATGCTGCCGCGCATGACTGATTTGGCCCGCCTGATGAGCGTGGCCGGCGGGCAGACAATGACATCGCATTTCAATTTGACGCCGCGAAGCATTCCAGCCAGCAATCTGGGCTCTTTCAACATGGCAGTGGTGCCGTTCATTTTCCAGTTACCGGCAACCATGGGGCGGATCGAAGTTGACGTCATTTTATCCTCTTGATCGTTTTAAGTTTGTGACTAATAGCAAAGCGCTCACGCACTTGCGAGAAGAAACACGGTTACCTATGATGTAGCTTGCGGTAATCGTTCTGGATTGCCCCCTGCCCCGAGAGGATTGATTTATGGAATTCATGAGAAGAGCGGCCAAGACCTGGGTTGCCAAATTGTTGATGGCGCTTCTGGTGCTGAGCTTTGGCGTGTGGGGCATCAAGGATGTGTCCACCTCTTTTCTCGGTGATATTTTGTCGTGGAGCGGTTTTGGTCCCAAGGATCTGGTGCATGTAGGTGGTCGCACCATAAGGCAACCCGAATATAACGCGGCGTTGCAACGAACCCTCAGAAATGTTTCGCAACAGTCGGGCCAGAACCTGACCATTGATGATGCACGGCGCATGGGACTTGATAAAAATGTGCTGGATAATCTGATTGCTACAGCATCGCTTGATGCTCAAGCGCAGAAACTGGGATTGGCACTTGGCGATGATACGGTTTTGAAATCAATTTCCGAAAACAAGTTGTTTCAAGACGCGACGGGAAAATTTGATGGGAATCTGTTTAAACGCGTCCTGGAACAGAATAATTTCAGCGAAGCTGATTTCCTGTCTGCCGAAAAGCAGGGCCGCTTGCGATCCTTCATAACCGCCACAGTTGATGCGCCTGTCAAACTGCCCAAAGTCTTGAGTCTTGCCCTTGCGCAATACCGGGGAGAGACGCGCGATGTGAAGTATTTCGATTTTACCGTCAATGAGACAGACTTGCCAAGTGTGACTGATGTAGAATTGAAGAAACAATATGAGGCTGCTCCTGCGGCCTATACTGCACCTGAGTATCGCTCAGTAGCGATAATGAAAGTTGACCCTGCTGATATTGCAGACCGCGTGAAAGTGAGTGATGAAGAACTTAAAGCAGGTTTTGAGCGCTACAAGGTTGATTATTTTACACCCGAAAAGCGCACCATTATTCAGGTGAGCTTTCCAACTCTCGAAGCTGCTGCCGCTGCCAAAGTGCGGATCAGTGCGGGCGAAGACATCATGAAAATTGCATCGGATATGAAGCTGAAAGACAGCGACGTGACGCTGGCCGACCGGCAGCGCGGCGATTTTCTGGACAGCAAGATTGGCGATGCGGCGTTCAAACTTCCTTTGGGAGCTGTGAGCGATCCTGTTGCAGGCGATCTTGCAACGGTCATCTTGAAGGCCGCAAGCATTTCTGCTGAAAAGCAATCCACGCTGGACGATGTCAAAAACCAGCTTAAAACGCGCTTGCAACTTGAAAAGGCCAAGGAGGAAATCACTGCAATTTTTACGACAGTCGAAGATGCGCGTTCGCAACAAATTCCCTTTGAAAAAATCGCAGAGACGTCCGCCTTGCCGTTCAAGCTTGTGTCGGCGGTCAGTGGGACTGGCCAAGACAAGACAGGTGCTGATGTTGACATGCCCGCCAAGGAGCAGGTGCTTAAAGCTGCGTTTGCAACGGATGTTGGAAATTCGGATGATGCCCTTCCAGTGGGAGATGGCTATGTGTGGTATGAAGTGCGCGAGATTACTCCGCCCGGGCTGAAGCTCTTTGACGCTGTGAAGGTGGACGTGACCAAGGATGTAGTTGCGGCCAAACTTCGCGAGTTGGCAGCCAGCAAGGCAAAGGCGTTTTTGGCGGATGGCAAATCTGGCGCGTCCCTTGAAAGCCTTGCTGGAAAAACCAATGCGGTTGTTAAGACAGCCAGTGGATTGAAACGCAATGAAACATCGCAAGAATTTGATGGTGCTGCGGTCGTTGCACTTTACGGTGTTGGAGACCAGGGGTTTGCGTGGTCGCTTGCCGGAGATGGAAAAACAGCGCGCGTCATGCAGGTGAGCAAAGTAACCCTGCCTGCGATCATGGCAACCTCGCCTGATATTTCCAAATTGCAGGCCGATGCCAGTTCTGGCCTGGCGCGAGATTTGCAAGACAGTTTTGTCAATTCACTTCGTAAAGCGGCCAAGGTTACTATCAATGAAGAGTTGTGGAAGCAGAACAGCGGCACCGTTCTTGATGAACCATGAGCGGCTAGTCGATGATTGTTTTGCCCACATATGAGGATTTCGCGGTGGCTTATGATATAGGCCAGTCGCAAATCGTCTCAACGCGGCTGGTTGCCGATTTAGAAACTCCCGTTTCTGCCATGCTGAAACTCTCGCGAAATTCGAACTATTCGTTTTTGCTTGAATCAGTGGAAGGCGGAGCGGTTCGGGGGCGTTATTCCATCATCGGCATGAACCCAGATGTGATCTGGAAAACTGTGGGCAATCTTGCAAGCCTCAACCGCACAGCCCTGCGCGACAGTGACGGACCATTTGTTGAAGCTGGCACTGATCCTCTGACCAGTTTGCGGACGCTGCTGAAGGAAAGCCGCATTGCGTTGCCGGAGGCCCTTCCCCCTATGGCGGCGGGTGTTTTTGGATATCTGGGCTATGATATGGTGCGCTTGATGGAGGATTTAGCAGAAGCCAATCCCGATCCGCTTGGTCTTCCCGATGGTATGATGATCAGACCCACCGTGATGGCGATTTTTGACAGTGTGCGCGATGAAGTTACAGTGACTGCTCCGGTTTATCCTGACCCGACCATTTCGGCGCGGGCCGCATATGCGCGGGCAACCGAACGGATTTCAGAGGTGGTGGATTCGCTTGACCGGCCCATTGATATGACAATGCGCGAAGCCGATGCGCCCCCGATGATGGCCGCGCAATCAAACACCTCTCCTGACCAATACAAAGCCATGGTGCTGCAGGCGAAGGACCATATTGCGGCGGGCGACATTTTCCAGGCTGTGCTGTCACAGCGCTTTGAAACCGAGTTCACGTTGCCGCCGTTTGCGCTTTACCGTGCACTGCGCCGGGTGAATCCTTCACCGTTTTTGTATTTTTTGAATTTTGACAGTTTTTCAGTTGTAGGTTCCAGTCCTGAGATTTTGGTGCGGGTGAGAGACGGCAAAGTGTCGATCCGCCCGATTGCCGGAACGCGCAGGCGCGGGTCAACCCCCACCGAGGACAAGGCCTTGGCAGAGGAATTGTTGGCTGACCCAAAAGAGCTTGCGGAACATTTGATGTTGCTTGATCTCGGGCGAAATGATGTGGGCCGCGTGGCAGAAATAGGCTCGGTCCGGGTCACTGACAAATTCATTCTCGAATACTATAGCCAGGTGATGCATATTGTATCGAACGTGGAAGGCACACTCGACAAAAAATATGACATGATTGACGCGATGGTTGCTGGCTTTCCGGCAGGCACAGTCTCTGGTGCCCCCAAGGTGCGGGCGATGGAAATCATCGACAATCTGGAACTAACCAAGCGTGGTATTTATGGCGGCTGCGTTGGGTATTTCGGTGCTGATGGCGAAATGGATACTTGCATTGTCTTGCGCACGGCAATTCTCAAGGACGGCATGATGTACGTGCAGGCTGGTGCAGGTGTGGTGGCTGACAGTGTTCCTGAAAACGAACAGCAGGAATGCGTCAACAAGGCCAAGGCGCTGTTTCGCGCAGCCGAAGAGGCCGTGCGCTTTTCTGGACGGGCCGGACGGGCACAATGATTATTCTGATTGATAACTACGATAGTTTTACCTGGAACCTTTATCATTTTCTGGGAGACCTCGGTGCTGAAACAATGGTGCACCGCAACGACAAAATCAGCATTGGGCAAGTCATGTCTGCCAGACCGACAGCAATTGTGATTTCGCCGGGCCCTGGAACGCCTTCTCATGCTGGCATCATTGTCGATCTGGTGCGGGAAGCTGCTGGAAAAATTCCACTCTTTGGCGTTTGTCTTGGGCTGCAAGCCATTGGCGAAGCGTTCGGCGGCAACGTGGTGCGCGCACCGCAGCAAATGCACGGCAAAACCTCTGCTGTTTCACACACAGGCGCAGGCGTGTTTGCAACTGTGCCGCAAGATTTCAAAGCCACACGCTACCACTCCTTGGTGGTGGACCGCGCAACGCTTCCAGACTGTTTGCAAATTACGGCCGAGACAGATGGATTGATCATGGGCTTGCAACACAAAACCCTGAATGTGCACGGCGTGCAGTTTCACCCGGAAAGCATAGCTTCTGAGCATGGCCATACCGTACTGAAAAACTTTCTGGACGGGGCAAGATGATGGCAGATTTTAAAACACTCATTGCCAAGGTGGCTGGTGGGCAGGCTCTCTCACAACAGGAATCACGCGAAGCGTTCACGATCATGATGTCGGGTGATGCTACGCCATCTCAAATTGCTGGCTTTCTGATGGCGCTGCGTGTGCGCGGTGAAACTGTGGATGAGATCACCGGGGCCGTGCAGGTGATGCGCGAAAAAATGTTGCGCGTAACAGCGCCAGACGATGCAATTGATATTGTTGGGACCGGGGGTGATGCGTCGGGCTCATACAATATTTCAACCTGTGCTGCATTTATTGCGGCAGGTGCCGGATTAAAGGTGGCCAAACACGGCAACCGGGCTTTATCGTCAAAATCCGGTGCGGCGGATGTTTTGCTCGCACTCGGTGTGAAAATTGATGTGCCGCCCGCAAAGATAACAGATTGCATCGCGCAAGTTGGTCTGGGTTTCATGTTTGCACCGGCGCATCATTCATCGATGAAATTTGTGGGGCCAACGCGGGTGGAACTGGGCACACGCACCATTTACAATTTGCTAGGTCCACTGTCCAACCCTGCTTCAGCCAAGCGCCAAGTTACTGGCGTTTTTTCAAATGTTTGGGTGGAACCCCTCGCCCATGTTCTGAAGAATCTAGGATCACAAGCATGCTGGATTTGCCATGGCGAAGGCGGCATGGATGAAATTGTGCCAACCGGCACTACCTGGATTTCGGAACTGAAAAATGGCGAAGTCAGGAATTTCGAATTGACGCCAGAGGCGGCAGGACTTTCGCGGTCTCGTGCTCAGGATTTAAAAGGTGGAGATGCGTTTTACAATGCCGAAGCTTTGCGGCAGGTGCTAGCGGGTAAGCCATCGGCCTTTGCCGATGCGGCATTGATGACGGCAGGTGCAGCACTTCTAGTGGCAGGAACGGTTGCCAACATCAAAGAGGGTGTGGTTGTTGCCAGGGATGGTTTAATGACGGGTGCGGCAAGCCAGGTTTTGGCGAAGCTGGTTGAGGTGAGCAATGGGTAATCACCTTAGAGGCGGCAAGCGGATGGGGTTTCTTTCTGTCGTTCACAGGTCCTGTCCATGACAACCATTCTTGATAAAATCGCCAGTTACAAACGTGATGAAGTTGCGGTTGCGAAACAGCGCGTTCCGCTCTCGGCGTTGGAAGCTCAGGCAAAAAGCATGGGTCCGTCTCGCGGCTTTTATAAATCTCTGCTAGCCAAAAACAGTGCCGGACATTACGCACTGATCGCGGAAATCAAAAAGGCCAGTCCTTCAAAAGGGTTGATCCGCGAAGATTTTGATCCCCCTGCTATCGCAAGTGCGTATGAAGCAGGTGGAGCAGCTTGTCTTTCGGTTTTGACTGACGGGCCTTCTTTTCAAGGTGCGCCAGAATTTATAGTTGCCGCGCGTGGCGCTTGCGGGCTACCTGCTTTGCGCAAAGATTTTATGGTGGACACTTATCAGGTGGCAGAAGCTAAAGCGTGGGGTGCCGATTGCATCTTGATCATCATGGCGATGGTCGATGATGGATTAGCCCATGAGCTGGAGTTTTCGGCGTTTGAGCATGGGATGGATGTTTTGATCGAAGTGCACGACGAGGCCGAAATGTCACGGGCGCTGAAATTGAAATCACAGATGATTGGGATCAACAATCGTAATCTGCATACATTCGAAGTTTCATTGGCGACAACCGAGCGCCTTGCTCCTCTGGTGCCAGAAAACCGAATTATCATTGGCGAGAGCGGGTTGTTGCTGCCTGCTGATTTGGCCAGACTTTCTAAAATTGGTGTGAACATATTTTTGATTGGAGAAAGCTTGATGCGCCAGCAGGATGTTGCGGCGGCCACAAAAGCGATACTGTTGAGATGAGCAAGCTTACTCATCTTGATGCCGTAGGACATGCGCATATGGTTGACGTATCAGAGAAACACGCGACAAGCCGCAGTGCCACGGCGCGTGCACGGGTTCTGTTGTTGCCTGAAACATTATTGCTCATCACATCTGGGACTGCCAAGAAAGGCGATGTGCTGGCCACAGCACGCATTGCGGGAATCATGGCGGCAAAAAAAACGTCAGAGCTTATCCCGCTTTGTCATCCACTGATGATTTCCAAAGTCAGCGTCGATTTTAAACTCAGTGACGCATTCATTGATGTTGAAGCCACGGTAAAAGTTGAAGGCAAGACCGGTGTGGAAATGGAAGCGATGACCGCCTGTTCAGTGGCTTGTCTCACACTTTATGACATGGTGAAAGCAGTTGACCGCGGCGTTCGCATTACAGATTTGCGGTTGACTGAAAAATCCGGCGGCAAATCCGGGTTGTTTCAAGCGGAGTGAAATGATGGCGCTCATCCCTGTTGACGAGGCGCTGGCCCGCATTTTGGCAACAGCGAAACGTCTGCCAGCTGAGAGTGTCAGGCTGGACAAATCCTATGGCCGCATTCAGGCATCAGATGTTAAAGCCAAGCGCGATCAACCGCCGTTTCAATCCTCGGCCATGGATGGCTATGCTTTCAGGTTTTCGGACCAAGCACAGCCGTTGAAGCTGATCGGCGTGTCGGCGGCCGGCCATGCCTTTAATGGTCACGTTAAAGATGGCGAAGCTGTTCGCATTCTTACGGGTGCACCTTTGCCGAAAGGTGCCGACACGATTGTCATTCAGGAAAACGTAAGATTTGAAGGCAATTTGTTAGTCATCGTGGACAATCCAGCAAAGGGCAAAAACATTCGCCCGCAGGGTCTTGATTTCAAGAAGAACGATATTCTTGTGCCAGCGGCAAGCAAAATCAACGCGCGTGATATTGGCATTCTAGCTTCCGGCAATTTTTCAATGCTCCGTGTACGGAAGAAACCGCGACTGGTTCTCCTCACAACGGGTGATGAGCTGGTGCTGCCTGGCATGCGCCCGCGTGCCGATCAGATCGTATCATCGAACAGCCATGCCCTTTCCGCCATGGCGCAAAGCTGGGGGGCAGACATCATCAATCTTGGAATTGTGCCGGATACTTTGGAGGCCACGATGGCTGCCATCAAAACAGCTTATGATGCAGATATTCTAGTGACAACAGGCGGCGCATCGGTTGGTGATCATGATCATGTTCAAGAGGCGCTGGTAAAATCCGGTGTAAAAATTGATTTTTGGAAGATTGCACTGCGGCCTGGAAAGCCGCTCATGTTTGGGACCCGGGGCAAGCTTCGCGTGCTGGGCCTTCCTGGCAATCCGGTGTCCGCCTTGGTCTGCGCGCGTCTATTTTTGAAACCCCTTATTGATGCAATGCAAGGTATTGTAGAGACCAGTGAACAATTCGTTGCGACTTTGGGTGAAGCACTGCCAGCCAATGACGGACGGCAAGATTACATTCGCGCCACACTGGCCGAGGGCACTGATGGACGCCGCATCGCCACGGCCTCGGGCAAGCAGGATTCATCAATGCAACTCACACTGCGCAATGCCCAGTGTCTCATTGTGCGCCCTCCACATGGTCCGGCAGAACCTGCTGGAGCGCATGTTCCTATCATTTTGCTCGATTTTTAGCGGCTCATAACGCAAACACTTGCGGAACGAAGGCGAAACATGTATTCTTGTTTTGGATTTGTTCCGATTCTGTGAACGCGCGAGGATTTATAATGCTGACACGCAAACAACTTGAATTACTTCTGTTCATCAATGAGCGTCTGAAAGAGGAAGGTGTTCCACCTTCTTTTGAAGAAATGAAAATGGCGCTTGATTTACAATCAAAGTCTGGCGTGCACAGGTTGATTGTGGCGCTGGAAGAGCGGGGATTTTTAAAGCGCATGCCGAACCGGGCGCGTGCACTGGAAGTGATCAAGCTTCCTGAATCGCACACCCCAAGTCTGGTCAAGAAAACGGGCTTCTCGCCCTCAGTCATCGAAGGGTCCCTCGGCAAGGTGAAGCCGATGCCTGCGGCCAATGATGGCTTCCCGCGTTCAACGGCAATCCCCATGATGGGCCGCATTGCAGCTGGTGTGCCGATCTCAGCCATTCAGGATCACACCGCCAACATCATGGTGCCCCCTGAAATGTTAGGGGGTGGAGAACATTTTGCCCTTGAGGTCAAAGGCGACTCAATGATTGAGGCAGGCATTTTTGATGGTGACACTGTGGTGATCCGCAAAGGTGACACTGCGATCAATGGTGATATTGTGGTGGCACTGGTGGATCAGGAAGAGGCCACATTGAAGCGGCTCCGGCGCAAGGGTGTGTCGATTGCGCTTGAGGCCGCAAATCCGGCTTACGAGACCCGTATTTTTGGCCCAGACAGAGTGCAAGTTCAGGGCAAGCTTGTAGGCTTGATGCGGAAGTATTCCTAAAAGAAAACCCGGGCATAACGCCCGGGCACCCTTGCAGGGGATTGGCTAGGCTGAATTAGTTCGAGGCTGTTGAGGCTGAGAGGTACTTTGTAGGATCCAGTGCCACGGCCCCTTTGCGCACTTCAAAATGAAGTTGCGGGCTTTGCACGGCACCTGTCTGACCAGCAACTGCAATCACGTCGCCGCGCTTAACGGTGTCACCACGCTTTACGTTTAGCGACTTTGCGTGTGCATAGGCTGTGACATAGCCCCCAGCATGACGGATTAGAATCAGATTGCCATAGCCTTTCAGTTCATTTCCAGCATAAGCAACCACGCCACTTTCGGCAGCGCGCACACTTGTTCCTTCCGGCACTGAAATATTGATACCTTCGTTCTTCAAGCCACTTGGTTTGGTGCCGAATTCTGAAATCACTTTGCCACGTACCGGCCAGCGCATGGCAAGTGCCGATGTGGCATCTGTGGGAATTGCTGGCACATCCTGGGCAATAGCTGGGGCTTTGGGCAATGCCAATGCCGCTGGTCTTGTGGCAGGTGCTGCATCTGCAACCTGCTCGTCTTGACCGCTGTCGATGGTTTCCTGATCGGTGGCAGGCTTTTTAGATTTAAGCGCTGCCATATTTCCGCCTGCGGGAATCTTGATCTTTTGTCCAAGAGACAGCGGCTTTTCTTTGCCCAGACCATTTGCACTTGCAATGGTGAACGGTGAAACGCCAAATTTCCGACCTAATGAATAAAGCGTGTCGCCATTTTCAACGCTGTAAGTTGAGCCCGTTGTTTTTGTCGCTACAGTGGCATCGGCCGATTGCGGCATTTGGGCCGAAGTGGCACCTGGAATGCGCAAAATACGCCCTTTAGAAACGGTGTATGGCTGCGCAATGCCATTGGCCTCGGCCAGTTGCTGAACTGTCATTCCATTGGCTTTTGCAATTGAATAAAGCGTCATCCCATTGCCCACACGAACTGTGGCGGCTGTGTTGGATGCAGTTTTCAGGCCAGGTTTTTTATAGATGAATTTTTGTGCTGGAGCGGGCGCAGTGTCAGTCTGACTGTCCGCAATCACTTCTTCAGCATTATAACTTGGCGCTTTATAGGGTGGTGTTTTGTAACGCGGCGCGGACTGTTCTTCAGTGTAGGCCAGAGATGGGGTTTTTACAGCAGGCTGCTTGTAAGGTTTTTTGTAACTTTGTGCATAATCATAAGTTGGTGCAGCAGGCTTATAGAGCGGTGCCTGCTTGATGGGGCTTTGAATAATTGCTTGATCATTATAAGCCAAGGCCTTGGGCTTTGCATAAGCGGGCTTGACGAGCTTTTTTGATTGCGGAACAGATGCGGTGTAAACCGGATCATTGTCAGACGGGTTATTATAGTTTGCAGAAAAGCGTTCGATCGAGTCGGAACACCCTGACAGCAGGGCCGCCGTACCACAAGCCATGATCAGCTTGGACGACGTCAAACGAAAGCAGGCAAATGGCATGCTGATACGCATCATATTACTCCAGTACAAACAAACTTACAAAAAACTCACTGACACCATTAATGACTTGTTTTGGTTAAGAGTGCGTTTATGCAAAGCCGCTTTGCAATAATTCTTCGCAACTATTCAACGACGACTTTTGCGCCCACCTGCACACGGTCAAACAACTCGATCACGTGTTCATTGAGCATGCGAATGCACCCGGACGATACGGCATGGCCTATGCTCCAGGGTTGTGTTGTGCCGTGAATGCGAAAATCTGTGCTGCCAATGTACAGCGCTCTTGCACCCAGCGGATTTTGCGGTCCGCCTGCCATGAAATCTGGAATGATATGACCTTTTTCGGCTTCCCGCTTGATCATCACGGGTGGCGGTGTCCAGCTTGGCCACTGCGCCTTGCGGCTGATATGGTTTTCACCTGACCACTGAAAACCCTCACGCCCCACACCCACGCGGTACATGACGGCCTGACCCTGCGGAAGAATAAAGTATAGTTTTCGCTCTTTGGTGCGCACCAAAATCGAGCCTTGCTCAAGCCTGGTTTCAAACGCAATGATGCTGCGGATTGGTCCGGACACTTCTTCAGTGTCGGTTTCAGCTGAGATTTGATTTGGCATGCTGGAGGAGGCCATTTGTGTTTGGTCTATGCCGCCCAGAATTGTGAAAGTGTCGGGAGAAAATTTAAGCTCCTTCGTCTGGGCGGCATTCGACCATATTGCTGCAGTAGCCAGGCTAATAATAATTGTCTTACGCATGTCCATTACCCAGGCCAAAAGCCATTACATTTTACGCCATGTTGGTGGGTCGGCGTTAACTCTGGTTTAAACGATATAGTTTCTGAATCATTGCGGCTGCTGATTGCTGCGAGACAGGGTGACGCCAGCGTGGCGCAATTTCTGCAATTGGCAGCAGCACAAAATCGCGGTCTGCAATCGCGGGGTGGGGAAGCCGCAACTCTTTTATACTATTGCCTTGCACATTCCGCACTTCGCCTTTGTAGTCTATGATGTCGAGATCAAGTGTTCGGGGCCCCCAGCGCTTGGCTCGTCTGCGGCCCGCCTGGTGTTCAATGGCATGAAGTTTGCGGATAAGGGCATCGGCAGACAATGCTGTCTCAATTTTGGCAACGGCATTGATGAAGTTTGGCTGATTCACTTCGCCCCATGGTTTGGATTCAATGAAGTTTGAAACTTTGACGAGGCGAAGCGGGACCGTGTTTAATTCTATCAGCGCGCGCATCAAAGTTTCGCGGGGCGTTCCCCACGGTCCAGACATATTGCTGCCCAGTGCAATCAGGATCATGATGATGCCAACAAACCCAGCGTTTCGTGCGCATCAAGTTCTGGTTTTTCAATTGTATGACTGACTTTTACAATCACATTGGCCTGACAAATCAGGGTGATGCGGTGCAAAAATTCAGACGCGCCAGCCTGGAAGCGCGGCAGTTGCAGTACATTTGAAAACTGCGCCTTGTGATCTGACAAAAGCAGGTAGGGCAATTGATGTGTGTCAGCAAAATCAGAAACCCACTCCTCGCTGAGAAGACTGAGACCATAGACGTCAACTTTCAACGCTGAGAATTTCTTGTGAAGTACTTTATAACCTAATGCCTGCGGTGTTGAGCCATGGGCACCCGGTATGTTGTCCCACCCTTGTGGGTTTTCAACGCCCGGTCTTCCGGTATAGGGATAGCAGAAATAGACCGCCCTGCCCTTTTTCTCACTCGGGTTGTAGTCGGTGTGGTTGCTGGTGCGCAAAACTACATTCGGCAGGCGCAGTCCTACAAGCTGTTGCATTTATCCACGGTCGCGCAGCACGCGGGCCTTTTCACGGTCCCAGTCCCTTGTCTTTATGGTCTCACGCTTATCAACGTTTTTCTTGCCCTTGGCCAAGGCGATATCCACCTTGACGCGGCCACGTGGATTAAAAAAAAGTTTGAGGGGGATAATTGTCAAGCCTTCGCGCAAGATGCCAACTGAGAGCCTGTCAATTTCCTTGCGGTTGAGCAGAAGTTTGCGCGGACGTTTTTGTTCGTGGTTGAACCTGTTGGCTTCACGGTATTCCGGAATGTTTGTGTTGATCAAAAAAAGCTCGGTGCCCTTCATCGCAGCATAGGATTCGGCCAAGTTCACATGACCTACCCGAAGTGATTTCACCTCGGATCCTTTCAACTCCACACCAGCCTCAAAGCTTTGCAAAATTTCAAAATCATAACGGGCGCGGCGATTATCGGCCACCACCTTTATGCCTTCCTGCTTGTGGGCGGCCTTTGCGCCCCCGGCTTTTGATGACATATCAGTTCAACAAGCCAGCGTGAACCAACGCTTCACGCACGGCAGACTTTGTAGTGTCCATGACCGGAACGAGCGGCAACCTTGCTTCAGGTGAACACAGGCCAAGCAAACTCGCTGCGTATTTCACGGGGCCCGGGCTTGCCTCAACAAACAGGGCGTGGTGAAGCGGCATCAACTTGTCTTGCAGGTGCAAGGCTTGGGCATAATCGCCCGATAGGGTTGCGGCTTGCAAATCTGCACACAGGCGCGGAGCCACATTGGCAGTGACCGAGATGCACCCCACACCACCATGCGCGTTGAAGCCCAGTGCCGTTCCATCTTCGCCAGAAAGTTGGATGAATTTGGTCCCAGACATTAAGCGCTGCCGCGACGGGCGCGTCAGATCTGCCGAGGCATCCTTGGTGCCAATAATGTTTTTGAAGTTATGAGACAGTCTGGCCAAGGTTTCTACTGAGATGTTGGCCACCGTTCGACCCGGCACATTATATACAAAGATTGGAATGTCGACGGCTTCGGCAATTGCCTTGTAATGCGCATAGATCCCATCCTGCGTGGGGCGATTATAATAGGGCACCACGACAAGTGCAGCATCTGCACCTGCTTCCTTGGCGTGTCTTGTGTATTCAATCGCTTCTGCGGTGTTGTTTGAACCTGCACCTGCAATCACCGGCACGCGGCCTTTGGCTTCTGTTACGCAGATGCGCACCACGGCTTTGTGTTCGTCTGGTGTCAAGGTGGGGCTTTCGCCTGTTGTGCCAACAGGGACCAAACCTGAGCTTCCTTCCTTGATCTGCCAATTCACAAATTTTCGAAAAGACTGCTCGTCAAATGCACCACCTGTCATGGGCGTGATCAATGCTGGAATTGAACCCTTAAACTGCACGTGAAACCTCGTTGGTAAGACATTAGAAACCATGAGCTGACTAAAGTTACCCAACGCGAGTACTTTTCAGCTGGCGTCAACATAGTCTGGCATAGATATTACGGCAAGACAGAGACTTTAGCCTTGTTCAGGCCAAAACTCCGTCTATTTTGCTTTTTATCAAGTGCCGGTCGGTTAACAGGTTTGGTAAGTCAGTCTATGAGCAATCACGTTACACGCCGAAGCTTTGTGCGCGGCTTGCTTTGTGCAACCGCAGTTGGCTTGGTGCCGCTGGCAAGTGTTGCCGCAATGCCTGCACCTTCTGGTCTTGCAGTTGAAGCCATCAAAACGGCGTTGACCGGTGACTTTATGGGTGCGGGCGATATGGCGCGTCGTTCGGGCGATCAGGCTGCCATCAAGATGGTTGAATTGCTGTATCTGCGCGATCACGGATCAGAGGCTGGCTATCAGCGCATTGATGCCTTTTTGCAAGCGGCCCCAAAATGGCCTCTCACGCAAACCTTGAAAAAGCGCGCAGAACAATCGCTTTTTGAAAACAATCAGGACACAGCATTAACGTTACAGCACTTTTCGGGTGAGGCACCTGAAACAGCTTATGGCATGCTGGCTTATGCAAGAGCGCTCTACGCTTCTGGCCAGGCTGCAAAAGGTAAAGC
The DNA here is from genome assembly GCA_038230015.1 of Hyphomicrobiales bacterium. Lineage (GTDB taxonomy): Bacteria > Pseudomonadota > Alphaproteobacteria > Rhizobiales > Aestuariivirgaceae > Aestuariivirga. Next base: position 160,868 of record JBBRNW010000005.1, read on the forward strand.
GTGGCTTGCTGCAGCGTGGAATAATCCAGCAGTGGGAACTGATCTTGAACCTCGCATTCTTTCAGAGTTTGGCAGCCAGTTGACGCCAGCAGATCACCGCAACCGCGTTCGCTGCCTGATTTACGCTCAAGAAGGTGTCGCGGCGTTGCGCAATGCCAAGCGCATGGGTGGCGGCTTTGTGAGTGCAGCAACCGTTGCGCAATTGCTATTGCGTGGCACTGCTGGTGCCGAGGCGCGTTATGCCGCCCTACCCAGTGCACTGCGCAATGATCTATCGGTGAAATTTGCCTTGGTCAGATTTTACCGGCGTCAAGAGAAATTTGACAAGGCCAGAGCCATCTTGATCAGTATTCAAAATGATCCTGCCGCCAACCGCGATGCGAAATCGTGGTGGGGCGAACGCCGGATTTTAATCCGGCGGTCAGTTGGCCCCCGCCATGCGGCATCTTGGGGCGTGGCCTATCAAATGGCAGCCAATCACGGGGCACTCGATGCTGACGATCTGGTGGAGGCTGAATTTCTGGCGGGTTGGATTGCGCTTCGCTATTTGAAGAAACCTGATCTGGCTCTCACTCATTTTGTTGCTTTGCAGAAAAATGCACCATCGCGCACAGACAAAGCCCGTGCGAACTATTGGATTGGGCGCACGCAGCTGGCGCTTGGAAATAAACCAGCGGCAAAAATTGCGTTTGGACGGGCGGCGCAAACATCGACGGTTTATTACGGGCAACTGGCGCGCGAACTGATTGGCCTTGGCACAACGCCAGAGGAGATCAATGGTGGACAAGCTTCTCCCGCTGCGATTGCAAAAGTCAGGAATGATGAGGTTGTGCGGGCCATGCGCATGTTTGCGCAAGTGAGCAATAAAAACCAGCTTAACATCTTCTTGTGGTCACTCGCCAACCGGTTCAACTCTGTTGATGAATTGAACGCGGCGGCAAATGAAGTGCAAACGATTGCAGGCACATCTTGGTCGTTACGGATGGCAAAGGCTGCAAGCCAGCGCGGACTGGATATTGATTCGTGGGCTTACCCGGTGCGCGGGCTGCCCAACTGGTCGCAAGTTGGAAAACCCGTGGAAAAATCGCTCGTGTTTGCCTTGTCGCGGCAAGAGAGCGAATTTGATCCAAATGCTGGAAGTTCAGTTGGCGCGCAAGGTTTGATGCAGCTGATGCCTGCTACAGCAAAAATTGTGGCCCGGCAATACCGCATGCCTTATGCGGTGGCACGCTTGAAAAGTGATCCTGCTTATAATGTGCAACTGGGTGCAGCGCATTTGGCTGATCTGGTTGACGATTTTGGCGGGTCCTATGTGCTGACGTTGGTTGGTTATAATGCTGGGCCGAGACGGTCGCGCGAATGGGTCTCAGAGTATGGTGATCCGCGCAGCGGACAGGTGGACCCGATTGATTGGGTGGAGTGCATTCCGTTTGAAGAAACCCGCATGTATGTGCAAAAGGTTTTGCAGAACGTGCATGTTTACCGCTCGAGGCTTTCGCCAAAATCAGTGCGTCCGATGACGGCCGATCTGATGCGCGGCACCCCTGCCGATGTTGCAGTGTCCAGCACGTCGCCTGTTGAAACGGTTGCGTCGTGCAAGACCAGTCCCATCAGCGCTTTGCTTGGCGATTCCTGCGGATAGTTGATCAGGGTTTGCGCGTGCGGGTTCCAGACAGGGTTTCGCCCTTGGCATTGCGAATGCCGCCCGTGCCATATTGCTTGGTGAATTCGGCTTCATTGCCCTCTGCCAAAAGGCCAGCCTGCTTGATCCACTCTTCCCGGGCAATGCGGCCGTTGAAGCGCAAGTGATCATCGACCCACGACACTTGTGATGCTGTCCAGGCTGCGATCTGATCAAAGTGAAAAAAGCCGAGTGTGTGCAAAATAGCTTCGTTTTTCGGGCCAATGCCACTGATGCGTTGGAGATTATCAGCCTTGCCACCCCGTGCCGTCGCAATGCCTTTGGGCCGTTCCATTTTACCTGTGTCAACTTTAGCAATGTCAACTTTAACAGTGTCGACTGCGGGCGAAGGTGTTGGTAGAGGAACCGCCTTCATGACAGGTGCAAGCGGTGCCACGGCAACAGGTGCGGGACGCGCAGGTGGTGGCGTATAAACTGGCATAGCAGACGCTGCCACGCGCGCTGGTTCAGCGACCGATTGGCTGCCAAAGACGCTGCGTGCAATCCAACCCAGCAGGCAGCCTACCAAATATGCAAATAACATCCATATGGCGAGTTCGATTAGATAATGTGTCATGAAATTCTCTCGCTTTTCTAACGCTTGGTGGAGCCTGGTACAGATGATGTGAAGCCGACATAGGCGCCGATCAGCAAGGCTGCCAGCAAGTAAACCCAGTTGTGTTCCACCAAAATCCAGCTGTTATGCCAATTGAAAAACTCGTTCATGTGGTTGTTCCCCTCAGTTCAAAACCGTGAATTCAACACGGCGATTTTTGGCGCGCGCACTGTCGGTGAGTGCGGGATCAAGCGGCTTGTCCTTGCTGTAACCGACCGCGGTCAAACGGTCGGCCGTCACACCTGCCTTGACCAGTGTGTCAATGACAGTTTGGGCGCGGCGTTCACTCAGGCCCTGATTGTATTTTTCCGAGCCTAAATAATCGGCATGTCCAGCAACTTGGATTTTAAGGGTGAGGCAGCGCGGATCTTTCAGCAAGGCCACGTATTGGTTTGTGGCAAGATCATTGGGCGTAACCAATGCATTCCTGTTGAATTGAAAGCGAACTGGAAACACGGCACTGATTCTGGCCATGGTGGCCACGCAGTCATAAGCTTGCGCAGCGGGCGGCGGCGGCGGCGGAGGCGCCACATTGACGACCAGTTCGCCTTTTGTGGCGTCGATAGCCGTTTGGCCTGCCGCATCTGCGATCTGGGCTATCACATCGTAGGTGCCGTTCACGATTGCCAGCTTCGGCTTCAGCGTCCAGTTTCCGCTGGCATCAGACAGAAGTTCGAAATTGGTGCCCAATTTGTATGACGTGCCATCAAGTGTCACCACCAGAGAGTTGGCCTTGCCGGCTGGCCATGTGCCCTTGACCAAGGGATGATCAGAATCAGAAGTTGAACTTTCCACGGTTGGCACGGACAATGCGGGCGCAGGTGCAACGGGTGCCGGGGGAACTGGTGCCGGCGGCACAGGTGGCGGTGCAACCGCCATGTTGACCACCAATTCGCCTTGCGTTGCATCACGTGCGGTTTGGCCTGCTTCGCCTTCCGCATAGGCCACAACATTGTAAGTGCCATTGGGAATTGCATTGCGGGACATAAGCATCCATCTGCCATCGCTATCAGACGTGAGTTCAGCATCCTTGCCCAGGACATATGATGTGCCGTCAAGTGCAACGGTCAATGTTTTGGCAGTTTTTGCAGGCCAGGTTCCCATGACCATCGGCATGTTCGTTTCAGAAACTGCATTTTCAACTGTGGGCTTGTCCAGCGCAGCAGGCGGCGGCGGAGGGGGTGGGACTTCAACTGTAAGCTCTCCTACGGTTTTATCCTTTACCATGGCCCCTGCCCCGTCATCCACAGCGGTCACCACGTCATAGGTGCCGTTTTTCAAGGGTTTGGCAGGTGTCAGCGTCCAAGTGCCAGTAGTGGCGCTGACCAGGCCTTCATCTTTGCCGAGCACATAAACCTGCCCGCCCAACGTGACTGTCAGGCCCTTGGAATTTGCATCAAAGGTGCCTTTTACAATTGGCATATCGGTTTGGCTTGTGGCAGCTTCAACCGTGGGTGCGGCCAGCGCTGCAACAGGTGGCGTTACAACCGGCTCAGGAACCACGATTGCATCTGGCACCGTGGTTTTGGTGACGTTGTTGACAGCATCAGTGACCGTCAAATCAAGGCCATATTTACCGGGCTTCAAATCAGCCACAGGGGCAAAAGCGAATGCGCCCTTGCCGTCATCTACCAATTCCTTGTCCTTGCCCATGGCATAGGTTTTGCCATTGAGGGCAATCGTCAAGTCCTTAGCGTCGCTTGGCACACTGCCGTTGATTACATAGGGCCACACCGCATCAGGGGTGGGCGGATTAAGAGTGGCAGCGACAGGGGCCACTGTATCAATGGTGAAAGAATGTGGCAGCGAGGCGGTTGCCGTGCCTGCCGCATCTTCGACGCGAGCTGTTATCGTGTAGCTGCCATCGGCAAGCGGGGCTGGCTTCAACGTCCATATGCCCGAAGCATTTGCCTCCAATTCCTTGTCAGTGCCCAGAACATAAGATTTGCCAGCCAGATCAACCATTAGCTTGGCAGCCTCTTTGGCGTAGGTGCCGGTGATGGTGGGGGCTGCCTCGTTGGTTGAAATGGCTGAGGCTGTTGGCGTGGGCAACGGGATTGCCGCTGGCTTTTCTGGCTCAACGGGGGGCACCACCACGGGCGCTTCTACCACAGGAACCTCAACGACAGGAGGAACTGCTGCTGGCGGTGGCGCGGTGTTAACCACCAGTTTTACAGGTGCTGCAGCCGCTGTGACCAATTTGCCGCCATCTGACACCGAGGCGGTTACATCATAAGCGCCGTCAGGAATTGCCGTGGTGGGTTTGAGAACCCAGTTGCCAGCCGTTGATTGCAACTCGGCATCCTTGCCCAAATCGTAGGTTTTGCCGTTTAACGTAACGGACAGGGTCTTCGCCAGATCTTGGGGCCATGTGCCCTTGATTTCAGGCAGACCGGACAGACTAGTCAAAGGTTCAATCGTGGGGGCGGCCAAAGGCACGGGGGCCACAATTTTTACTGCAGAAAGATCAACTGTGCGAATGCCATAGGTGTTTTCCAGCGCCTTCTTGGCGGCGTCCAAAACCTCTTGGCTTTCCACCTGGCCTGTTATGGTGGCATCTCTGCCTTCCACCTTGACTTTGGCCCAGTCCCCTGCGGCGGCTTGCGCGCGGGCTACAACATCAGACACCACACCATCAGTTTGCAGCCATGCGCCCGCAATAAACGGCAGGATGGTGAGCGGTGCCCATTTGATCCATTGTGCTGGTCGCCAGTTATACATGTAATGTCCCCGCGTGTTTACGGCGCTTATGCCGCGTTCCGTTTTTGGCCTTGTTAAGAGTGTGTTAGCACAACATAAAGTGGCTATGCTAATAGATTCTCTGGCATGAACTGCGTGTGTTTTTCCCAGTTAGACACAATTTTTAAGGCGCCGTTAAGCGTTTCTGCAAAAGTTCTCCACCGAACTGTTGCAAGCCTGCCACAGGCGGCAGAATTCTAAAATTTTACAGGCCTTAGTCGTTGACGTTAACGCCCAAAGTGGCGAGAACACGGTGTGTGCACGGCGACTCGTGCATTGCCCGCCTACTTCATGCAGGGGACCGGGGGGCTAATTTAAACTCCAATTGACTCGTTCAATTTTCTTGGGAGAATACATAATGAAGATGACAAAAATTGCTCTTCTCGCTTCAGCTGCTCTTGCAGCCGTATCGATGAGCGCACGCGCTGATGACCTCAGCGACCTGAAGGCCCGTATCGCTGCTCTCGAAGCAAACGCTGCTATTTCATCAGTTCCAGCTGGTTTCCAGTTGATGACTGTCAGCAAGCAAGCTGCCATCCAAATTCCTGGCTATGATGAAAAAGAGTCAAGGAACTACGGCAAAACCGCAACAACAATCGGCATCATGCCAACCGCCGACATGCCAGCTTCGACTGTCATTCAGTGGTCGGGCTACGTACGTGCTGCGCTTGTTTATCAAAACAATAATTACAAGACAAGCAGCTATGATACACTTGACATCTTGACCCGTGCTGAAATCAAAGTTGTTGGCAAGACAGACACTGCTGTTGGTGAAGTTGGCGCAACTGTGAAGCTGCGTGCTCAATACGGCAACACTGGCGTCTTGAACGCGACTGGCAATAAAAGGTCATCTGGCGGCTATGCTGAATATGGCAAGCCATCCTTCCGTATGCCAGGCGCATTTGGTTATTGGAAAATGACGCCTGAACTGACACTTGGTGCGGGTTTAGATGGTTCATTGTCTGGTAACGGTTATGGCTATGATGGCGCATGCTCTTGCTATTATACTGATAATGCCGCAGCAAGTTATGGTGCACCCGGCGGTGACCCAGCCCAAATGCGCTTGAGCTACGCATCAGGTCCAATGTCTGCAGCCATTGCGGTTGAAGATTACCTCAATGATTATAAAGGCAATTCCCTCGGCGTGTCTGGCGAAGTTAAATATGCTGGCGATACTGTTTCGGGTGAAGTGTCTGGTGGTTATTGGGCCGCACCAAGCAACTTCACTGCACCAGAAGATGCATACATCATTGATGCAGGTCTTGGCTTCACACTCAGCGACATGTTCAGGCTCTCGGCATCTGCTGGTATTGGCTCCGGTCACCTTAATGGTGATGATTTCTATAAGGCCAACGTTTTGGCCACAGTTACTTTGAGTGATTCAATCTCTGCGGAATTGGGTTATAATTATCTGCATCGCCAGGGTACCAACCCAGATCAACAAGCAGTTTTGGCTGGTCTTTATTACTCGCCAGTTTCGCAACTTGTTCTTGGTTTAGAAGGTGAGTACATCTCCAATTATGGTTCGAACTTCTATGACTTCGAAACAACGCGTGTTGATTTCGTGACAAAGTTCAGCTTCTAACTTCGGCTTAACATTCAAGATTAACGGTCCGCTTTGGCGGGCCGTTTTTTTTGTTGCAAATGTGATCATCTGTTTTAGAAACTAGGGCCGCTACTTTCGTAAATCTTAAACGCTTGAAACAATAGGATAACAACAGTGCTCAAACCTCGAAATCCTGTTTCGCCATCAAATCTTTTGTCTAAGGCACAGCACTGCTTTGAGACAAATCGTATTGATGAAGCGCAGAATATTCTGGGGTCTTTCCTGAACGGCCAACCGAGGGACGCACAGGCCAATCTGCTGATGGCTCAGGTGCTTGTGGCAAAGCAAATGTTCAAAGAGGCCATTCCCTTTGCGGAAACGGCCGTTGAGACAGCGCCCTTTCATCCTGGTACAAACTATTTTCTTGGACGGCTTTATCTCGAACTCGACATTTTTGAAAAAGCCGCGCCGCTATTTTACCAAAGCCTGAAAAAGGCTCCGCAATCAGCCTTGCTGGAATGGGCTCTTGCCGACATGTACATGGCCATGAACCAAGGGGAAAACGCGGCCAAACATTATGCTCGCGCACTTGCCCTTCCTCTTGACGAGGAGCGAAAAATTGAAATCAAGCACCAACTGGGCCATTGCCTGTCCTCGATCAACCGGGATGACGAGGCTATGGCGATTTACGACACGCTTTTGGACAAGTCTGTGCACGCGGGATATTACATGGTTCAAAAATCGGTTAGTGCCAAGGCCCAAGAACTATCCGATCTTGAAATCACGCTGACGGACATGATTGCAAATCCTGCTAACGATACGAATACGCAAGCCAAACTGATGCATGCGCAAGGATCTGTTTATCACCGCACGAAACGCTATGATCTGGCATTTGAATATTGGGAAAATGCGAAAAACCTAACGTCAGAGGTGTTCAAGATCGATGCGTTCGAAGGAACGGTTGACAATTTGATCTCCTTTTATTCCAAAGCCATGATCAAGGAATATTCTGGATTTGGGCACAGTTCCGCAATGCCCCTTTTCATCTTCGGCATGCCACGGTCAGGCACCACGCTTGCAGAACAAATTATTTCTGCCCACAAAGATGCTGGCGGGGTGGGAGAGTTGGGGCGCATGGGTAAACTGGAATATGATTTCTTTGCAACCTATTCTGAAAACAGAGATGAGCAGAAACTTGCCAGAGACATTCATGCTGGCGAATTGGTACGCAATGCCGAACAATATCTCGATGTTCTCGAAAAACTTGTGGTGCCACTTCCAAAACACGTGGTGGACAAGGCCGTGGCGCAATATCAAGCGGCAGGCTTCATCCATCTTTGTTTTCCAAAAGCAAAATTTATCCATTGTGTGAGACACCCTGCAGACAGTTATTTGTCCGCGTTACAAAATCGGTTGGATCATGCCTACACGTCTAACCAAAACCACTATGCCCGCTATTTTTTGGGGAAAGAGAAATACGTCGCCTATTGGAAAACCTCTTTTCCCGACAAGATTTTTGATCTCCATTATGAAAAACTTGTAGAAAATCCAGAACCTGTAGTGCGACAGTTGCTGGACTTTCTGGAACTGGACTGGGACCCCAATTGCATGAAATTCTTCGAGCAAAAATCAACTGTTCAAACATTAAGCTTAAGGCAGGTGCGGCAACCGATATACACTTCCTCTGTGTATCGCTGGAAAAATTATGAAAAACATCTGGGCCCGCTGTTTGAAACGCTTGCGAACGCTGGTTTTACCTATCCAAATTACGAACATATCAACAGCACAGCCGAATGAGCACAGCATTCCGCATGGCGCTCGATGCCAGATATGCCAGCCTTAGAACTCAGGCACAGAACCGTGCTGTGGGAGGATCTAAAGACACTGCATCTAAAGCTGCTACACAATTTTATCAGTCATATCCGGAAGATGCCGAGGCTAACTATTGTATGGCGCGCGCCTTGGTCCGTCAGGAGAAATCTGATGTTGCGTTGGAACATGCAGAAAAGGCAAATCGCCTGAAGCCCAACCATGCGGCTTATGTATTTTTGCTGGGCCGGCTTTATCTTGATTTTCAACTCTATGAATTCGCCGCACCGTTGTTGTACGATGCTGTTGTAAAACTACCCAACGATGTTCTGATGCAGTGGGCTATGGCAGATTTTTTGCAAGCGCTTGGCAAAGGTCATGACGCCAGAAAACATTATGAGTCTGCCTTATTGCTAAATCCAAATAGGGAGCAGCGCACCAGTTTGCTCTATGATTATGCCAAATGCCTTGCTGAAACTGGTTTAAACGCGGAGGCCGACATCGCTTTTGCCGAGTTAGAGAACATTGACGGCTTAGACGTGCTAAGTTTGCTCGGGCGCAGTGGCCTTTTCAAATATATGCCAGACAGTGAAATGGCCTCTCGATTGAGACTTGCGCAACAGAGCAAAACAGTCGGCACGGAAAAGCAAGCAGAGCTATTGCTTATGCTAGGGAGAATGCACGAAAATAACGCAGAATATGATAGAGCGTTTGAACTTTGGAGTCAGTCGCGTGCACTCAAACCAATCAAGGGCTATGAAAGTTTCGGATATTCACGCTTAGAGCAAACGGTTCGATTTTACACCCCGGAGCTTTTGCTCAGTGCTTCAAAGTTTGGTCATTCTTCAACACAGCCAGTGTTTATTGTAGGAATGCCAAGATCAGGAACAACACTGACTGAAACTATTATTTCCAGTCATGCAGATGTTTTTGGGGCGGGAGAAACTCAGCGCATTCAAAAATTAGAAAATGCATTTTATACTGATTATCAGCGCCCCAATGCTGCTGAACTCCTCAGCAAAAATGCCGCAGCCGGAGAGCTGGTGGCAAGAGCCAATGAAACCCTAAAACTCTTTGAAGTTCTTGCAGGCTCAAACGTGAAACGGGTTGTGGATAAAACACCAACTCAATATCTTTCCATGGGATATGCTCATCTGTGTTTCCCGAAAGCAAAGTTCATTCACTGCCAACGTCACCCGGCTGATTCCTTTGTATCGGCGTTTCAAAACAACATGAACCAGTTTCATGAATATTCTTATGATCAGCATCTTTACGCCGAGGCTTATCTCACCAAGGAAAAGCTGATGGCGCATTGGCGCTCCATTTTCCCGCAAAACATATTTGATTTACGTTATGAAACCCTGGTGACCAAACCAGAGGAGACTGTGCGCGCTGTATTGGACTTTCTCGACTTGCCTTGGGACCCCAACTGCATGACTTTTTTTGAGAAAGAGCGCACCGTGAAGACCTTTAGCAAAGATCAGGTTCGCAAACCCATCTACACTTCCTCCGTTTACCGCTGGAAGAATTACGAAAAACATCTTGGTCCTTTGTTTGAGGCTTTGCGGCAGGCGGGCTACACCTACCCTGAATTCTAAATTCAGCCTTGTTCCTGCCGCCATCTTCCCGTAGTGATTTGGTCCTTATTCGGGGTGCAGATTTCCGTGGACATGTTCAAATTTCTCTCTGTCGTAGGTTTGGCGGCATTGCTTTCGGCGTGTGCTGCTGGCGATAGCGTGAACCTGGAGAGCCGGGCCATTTCGGTTGATCAAAACGCTGAACCTGCGGGTGCTGCTGGCCAGGTTGCCGCCGCATCCGTTGCGCATTTGCTGCCCAGCACCGGCCCCACCTATGTCACACTGACCGTATCTGAAGTTGACAACAGCCAATCAGTTTCAAAGGCCGATTATGCTAAATCGGCCATCACCTCTGGCAGCGGGTTTGTGGTGAGCAATGACGGCTATGTTTTGACGGCAGCGCACGTGGCCGTGGCCAAAGGCAACACCATTTCAGCGCGGGCTGCCAACGGGCGGATCTATTCGGGCTCTGTTGTTGGTATTCTGCCTGCCAATGATATTGCCGTAATCAAGCTTCGTGGGTTTTCTGGCCGCTCGGTTGCGCCAGCGTCTCCGGCCTGTTTGGCCAAGGGCGATCTGGTCTATACCTTGGGCAAGCCCCATGGTGAGGGCGACACCGCGCGCATTGGCGCACTTGAGTCGAAGCATTTTGGTCGACCTGTGGTTTACGGCAAGTTTGGTTATCCCGATGCACTGGTGTTGCACATGGGCACACAAAAAGGCGAATCGGGCGGCCCTGTGTTTGATGGCAAGGGGCAGCTCATTGGCATGGTGGTTAGCACATTGTCCGACACCAATGGTCAGTCGATCAATCTGGCGCATGCCATTCCTGCAACGTCGCTGGCAAATTTCCTTTGTACACAGACGAGTTGTTCAGGCGGCTGGAGCGGGCTTGCGGCCAGACCAGCAGATTCTTGCGGCTAGGGTATCAAGACTGTTGTTCCGGTGGTTTTTCTCGCTTCTAAATCTCTATGTGCGTTAGCTGCATCTTTTAGAGCATAGCGCTGATTGACTGGAATTTTGACTTTGCCAGATTTTACAATGTCCAGCAGATCTTGGGCCGTTTCCTTGAATTCCTCATCTGTGGTGATGTAAGAATAAAGCGTAGGCCTGGTGATATAAAGTGACCCCCTGGCTGCCAGCAGCCCCAGATTGAACGCCGCAACTGCACCTGATGCATTGCCAAAACTCACCAGAAGGCCGCGCGGTTGCAGGCAATCCAGCGATGACATGAAGGTGGCCTGCCCTACCCCGTCATAGACAACGGGCACGCCTTTTCCCTTGGTGATGGAACGCACGTGCTCGACCACATTTTCAGTGGATGAATTGATAACATGGGCACAGCCATGGGCCTTTGCGATGGCAATTTTTTCGTCCGATCCCACTGTACCGATGACTTTGACGCCCAGTGCCTTGGCCCATTGCGAGAGAATGAGGCCAACGCCACCTGCTGCGGCGTGCAACAAGATTGTGTCGCCGCGTTTCACTTTGTAAGTTGCCCGCAGCAAATATCGCACCGTCATGCCTTTCAGCATCATGCCTGCGGCGGTTTCATCTGATATGGATTTGGGTAATTTAATCAACCGGTTGGCAGGAAAATTTCGGGCTTCACTGTAAGCCCCGGTAGGGCCGCTGCCATAGGCCACCCGGTCACCAGTTTTAAAGCCCTTCACCCCAGCCCCAAGTGCCGTGATCACGCCTGCTGCTTCACTGCCAAGCGAACTTGGCAAGGGCAATGCGTAGAGTCCAGAGCGATGATAGGTATCCAGAAAGTTGAGACCAATGGCCGTATGGCGCAGCTGAACTTCACCAGGACTTGGGGCTGCCAGATCCACATCTTCGAACTGCAGAACATCTGGTCCGCCTGTTTTGGAAAATCGGATTGCTTTCATGTGTCTGTCTCCGGTGTCATAAGGCGCTGCATTGCGGCCACAAGTTTATCCCAGCCCAAATCTTCGAGGGCAATCAGCGTTACATCCAGCACGGCGGCCTTGCCCATCAAGGCCAGGTAGCGCGGGGATTTCTTGATTTCGTCAAACAGATCGGTGGTGACCAACACCGCAACCTTCTCTCCGCCCCTGCCAAAATGGTCAACCAGATTGTCAGCTTCATGAACGGCGTCCATCAGCCGGTGACGCTGTTTTCTATCATGCATGTTAAGTTCAGACCGAAACGCCTTGCAAGATACAAAGCACAGCCTCTCGCCTTTTCTGGCGATCAGGTCAATTTCGTTTTCACCGGTGAATTCCTTGACCTTCCAGCCTAGCACTTGGCCGAAACTTGCTTCATCGGCACCTGCCTCCATGGCTGCCAGCCAGGCCAATTCTTCCAGCCACCCGCCCGCCAAAAAGCGTTTGGCACCCACATCGCAAATCCAATAGCCGTGTTCACACAGGTGCACCAAGTGGTGGTCGCGAAAGGCGTTGGTCATCGCAGCATATTCAAGCGGTTCGGGATCAATATCCGCGTTATCTCGGCGAATGTAGGCGTCGGTCGTCTTGAAGTAATAATCGCGCACGATTTCAAAATCAGAATAGCGTTCGGCAATCATTCGCAATAGCGGGCGGCGCGCTTGGGCCTGTTTTTCATCACCGTGAACTGTTTTCAACCAGGCACTTCGGCGTTGCAACAAACTTTCAATTGTGTGACTGTTCATGCAGTTATTCTTGCCCGAAACATTTGATACTTCCAAGGGGTTGCTTCATGTCTGTTACAATAGCGCCAAACATTGCCCGCGTTGAATTTCCACCTATTGCCGAGGCTATGAGTTGGGTAAAACCTGCACTTGGTAACCGCGAATTGCTGAATATGTGCCAGGCGGTTCCCAGCTATCCGCCAGCAGAGATCTTGCAGGCACAAATTGCCCGTCTGGCGCATGAACCCAGTACGGGTGGGTATACGGATATCTATGGTATTCCAGCGCTGCGGCAGGCCTTTGCGGACCATATCAGCGCAGATTACGGCTGCCACATTGAAGCGCCCTCGGTGGCCATTACCACGGGCTGCAATCAGGCTTTTGCCGCAGCTATCATGGCGGTGGCGGCTGCAGGCGATAATGTGATCATTCCCATCCCTTATTATTTCAATCATCAAATGTGGTTGACCAT